>NZ_CP029476.1:0-267500 GCF_003150935.1 Lactobacillus apis
CATTTGGGATGCTCTTTTTATACACACTTTTTGCTGCAAATAATATGTCATGACAAAAGCGAAAATGTTTCACTGCTCAGAGGTAAAGTTTTCTCATAACACGAACTTTACCTGTTTAAAATTTTGTTGAGTTTTTTATCCACAGAAAGACAAGCACAGAACTTTGCACAGATTTATGCACAGTCCCCAACTTGTCTAAAAACTTATTCACAGCATGTGGATATTTCGATATCATTATCGGTTAATCATCTGCTACTGCAATAAAAAATATCCACATGCTTGGTTGTATATTACTAAAGTTTTTACATCACTTTCCTAAATTTTGTGTATTTCAAGCAAAAAATAATCCACAACTTGTGACTTTTGGATTATTATTATTCACTTGTGGAAAACATTTTTATTAAATGGTAAAATAAGTTTTGCTTAACGTTATCGGGAGGACTTATTTTGTTTGATATCAATCAATTTTGGCAACATTTTAATGAAGAAATGCGTGCACGCTTTAACGAGGTTGCATACAATGCTTGGTTTAAAAATACTAAGCCTATTTCTTATGACAAAAATACTCATGAATTAAAAATTGCCGTCCAAAATCCGGTAACCAAGGGGTATTGGGAAAAAAATCTAGCATCAGAGTTAATTCAATCTGCGTACGGGTACGCTAATATTGAGGTAATTCCCGTTTTTCAAATTGAAGGCGACACTAGTAGCGAACGGATAGTAACCCCTAAGCCTCAAGCACAAATTACGCAAGATAGAATTCAACCCTCAAGCGATAATACATTTGTCCGTAACCTTAAGCTAAACGACAAATATACTTTTGATAATTTTGTTCAAGGTGAAGGAAACAAGTTGGCTGCCGGTGCTGCCTTAGCAGTTGCCGATAGTCCAGGTAGTTTTTACAATCCTCTATTTATCTTTGGTGGCGTTGGTCTTGGTAAAACGCACTTGATGCAAGCGATTGGTCATCAAATGTTAGCTGAGCGACCAAATGCGAAAGTCGTTTATATTCAAAGTGAAACCTTCGTCAACGATTTCATTAATTCGATCAAAAATAAGACGCAAGATCAATTTCGTGAGAAATATCGAACCTGCGACTTATTGCTAGTTGATGATATTCAGTTTTTTGCTAAAAAAGAAGGTATTCAAGAAGAATTCTTCCATACATTTGAAACCTTATATAATGATCAAAAGCAAATTGTCATGACTAGTGACCGGTTACCAACCGAAATTCCTGATTTATCAGAAAGGCTGGTTTCACGGTTTACTTGGGGCTTACAAGTTGAAATTACGCCACCTGATCTGGAGACGCGAATTGCAATTTTACGCAAAAAAGCTGAAGCCGAAAATCTGACAATCGATGACAGTACACTTGACTATATTGCCTCTCAGGTTGACACCAACATTAGAGAACTCGAAGGAGCTCTAGTTAAAGTCCAGGCACACGCAACGATTGAACATGAAGACATCAATGTAAACTTAGCACGAGAAGCTTTAGCCGATTTGAAGTTAGTCCAAAAGAATCAGGGATTGCAAATTTCTAAAATTCAGGAAGTTGTTGCCAATTATTTCCAAACCTCAACTTATGAGTTGAAAGGAAAAAAGCGGGTCCGCCAAATAGTGGTACCGCGCCAAATTGCAATGTACCTTTCGCGGGAGCTAACCGATTCAAGTTTACCTAAAATAGGTCAAGAATTTGGTGGCAAAGATCATACGACTGTGATGCATGCCTGCGAAAAGATCAGTCGCGAAATTAAAACTGATTCTGATATTAAGACTGCAGTGTTCGATTTGAAGCAAATGCTTGACCACTAATTCAATAGTGAAATGTGGAAAACTTTTGCTTTTGTACACATTTTCTTAACCGTCACGATTACGTTATTTTAGGGCTGTTAATGTTTTTCAACAGAAAACACAGGACCTACTAATACTACTTAATTAAATATATAATTAATATAAATAAAACAGACACAAACTCAGGAGGTAACAAATGAAATTTGCCGTAAATCGCAATCTCTTTGTCGACAATCTAAACAATGTAATGCATGCTATTTCTTCACGTGCAACAATTCCAATATTAAGCGGAATTAAACTCAACCTAACTGAAGATGAATTAATCCTAACTGGTAGTGATACTGAAATTTCAATTGAAATTCATATTCCTGTCAGTGAAGACTTAACAGTCGAATCTACTGGATCAGTGGTTTTACCTGCCCGTTTCTTCAGCGAAATTATTAGACGCTTACCTGGTAAGGAATTTTCTTTAGAAGTAAAAGACAGTTTCCAAACTCAAATTATTTCTGAAAATAGTGAATTCATAATTAACGGTCTTGATGCAAATAACTATCCAAGATTACCGGAAATTGCTGACGAGTCCTCTTTTGTCATTTCTGGAAAAACATTCCGTGAAATTATTAATGAAACTCAGTTTGCGGTTGCTACTCAAGAAAGTCGTCTCGTCTTAACTGGAGTTCATTTCAACTTTAGTTCTGATAAAATTTATGCTGTTGCAACAGATTCGCACCGTCTTTCGAGTCGTGCCTTAACTTTGGAAAATGGTCCGCAAGTTAAGACAGATTTGATTATCCCAGGAAAAAGTTTGCTAGAACTAGCTCGTATTATTGGCGAAACAGATCCAGAAATTAAAGTTTGTCCTGGTGAAAATCAAGTACTGTTTGAAATTGGCAACATTTTATTCTATTCACGCTTACTTGAGGGTAGCTACCCTGACACTGAGCGCTTAATTCCAACCGAGAGTACAACAACAGTTGAATTTGATTTGGCTGAATTATCCAGTGCGCTTGATCGAGCAAGTTTGTTGACACATGCTGGCCGTAATAACGTGGTTGATTTGACCCTAGACACTGAAAACCAAACTGCTAAATTGTCAGGTGAGTCCGCTGAAATTGGTAACGTTGAAGAAGATGTTAGCTTCAAAAAGCTTGAAGGTAAGAACTTAAAGATCTCCTTCAACCCAGACTATTTACGTGACGCTTTGCGTGCATCTGTTACTGATGCAGTAGTAATGGACTTCACCCAACCATTACGTCCGTTTACTGTTAACCCAGATAAGGACGAAATTGATTTTGTTCAATTAATTACACCAGTTAGAACTTTCTAAGAAATTATTTAGACTAAATAAAAAGAAAAAGTCATCGGTCGATGGCTTTTTCTTTGCCCATTTTTTCAAAAACAAGCCAAAAAGGCTGTTCTTTTATTTTTGGTGTCAACTGCCGTGATGTCTTTATTTGAGAAAAAAACGTTTCTAGGGCGTTATATTGCGTTTGAAGTTGTATTTTGGGTCCCAAAAGCCTATACTAACTATAGTAATTAAAGTGATGAAGGTGGATATTATCAAGGAATTTAAGGTAAAGGGTGAGTATGTCACTCTTAGTCAATTTTTGAAGGAGGAGAGTATTATTTCCTCTGGTGGTCAGGCCAAATGGTATCTGCAAGATAATCCTGTGCTATTTAACGGAGCAAAAGAAAATCGGCGTGGTAAAAAAATTAGACCCGGCGATCAGATTGAGGTTGACCACGAAACATATCAGTTTCGGTAATTTTAATGTATCTCAAGCATTTTATTGCGCAAAATTATCGCAATTTAGAACAGCTCGATGTTGATTTTGATCCTAATGTCAATATTTTTATTGGGCAAAATGCACAAGGAAAAACTAATCTACTTGAAGCAATCTATTTTTTAGCATTAACACGATCGCATAGGACGAGTAGTGATAAAGAGCTGATTGCTTTTGGCAAAGATTTTGCAAATATTTCTGGTCATGTATACAAGAGCCAAATTGATGTCTCGTTGCGTGTTTTACTAAGCAAAAAAGGTAAGAAGGTCTGGATTAATCGAGTGGAACAGGCTAAGTTATCCAAATATGTCGGACAACTAAACGCCATTTTGTTTTCACCAGAAGATCTTGATTTAATCAAAGGTGCGCCTTCATTAAGGCGCCGGTTTATGGATCAAGAATTCGGTCAGATTAATGCGGAATATTTGTATTTTGCTGGTAAATATAAGCAAGTCTTGCAGCAAAAAAACAATTACCTGAAACAGTTGGCAAGTGGAGCTGCGCATGACATCTTGTTTTTAGATGTTTTATCAGATCAACTTGCAGGCGTTGCAGCTGAAGTGATTGTGCGCAGATTCAAATTTTTGAAATTCTTAGATCATTACGCGCAAAACGCATACACGAGCATTAGTTCTAGCAATGAAAAACTTAAGATTAATTATCGACCTTCAGTTAGGGATATAACAGAGGACGATGACGTAGAAATTGTTTATCAAAAATTGCTTGCTAGTTTTCAGAAAAACAAGCAAATGGAGCTGCTTAAGAAGACAACTTTAAGTGGCCCACATCGGGATGACATCGAATTTGAATTGGATGGTAAGGATGCACATTTATATGGGTCGCAAGGACAGCAGCGTACGATTGCTTTGAGTGTTAAACTCGCTGAAATCCAGCTAGTTCACCATCTGACTAGTGAATATCCATTACTTTTACTTGACGATGTAATGAGTGAACTAGATCATAGTCGCCAAAGTGCCTTACTTAACTATATCCACGGCAAGACACAAACTTTTATTACAACAACAGATCTTGAGGGTATTTCCTGGGAAATAATTAAGAAGCCAAAGGTATACCGAATTAAATCTGGAGAGATTTATTTAGAAGAGGGGAAAATGAATGGCAGACAAAAATAACGAAGACCTCAATCAAATAGAAAAATATGAAAAAGAAGCCGATAAGTATGATGCCAGTCAGATTCAAGTATTAGGTGGACTTGAAGCTGTTCGTAAACGGCCCGGTATGTATATTGGCTCGACTAGCTCTCAAGGCCTTCATCACTTAGTTTGGGAAATAATTGATAACGGAATCGATGAAAGTTTAGCAGGTTTTGCGACAAAAATCGAAGTTACCATCAACGAAGATGGTAGTGTTACCGTTCAAGATGATGGACGTGGTATTCCAGTCGATATTGAAAAGAAGACTGGTCGTCCTGCGCTTGAAACTGTTTTTACAGTTCTTCATGCCGGTGGTAAATTCGGCGGTGGCGGATATAAGGTTTCTGGTGGTTTGCATGGTGTTGGGGCTTCAGTAGTTAACGCTTTATCTACAAAGCTTGATGTTACAACAATGCGTGATGGCAAAAAGTACTATATCGACTTTAACCATGGACGCGTAGACCATGAAATGAAAATGACAGGTTCGGTTCCACTTTCAGAGCATGGTACAATTGTTCATTTTTATCCAGATCCTGATATTTTCACTGAAACCACGTCTTTTGATGATCAAATCTTAAAGAACAGAATTCGCGAACTTGCCTTTTTAAACAAGGGTCTAAAATTAACCTTTACGGATAAGCGTAAGGACAGTGCAGAAACAGACGTTTATCACTATGAAGGTGGTATTCAAGAATATGTTTCATTTTTGAATCGCGACACAGAGGTTTTGTTTGATAAACCGATATATGTTGAAGGGGACTTTAATGACATTAATGTCGAAGTTTCGTTGCAATATACGCAAGGCTATAAAACAACTTTAATGACCTTTGCTAACAACATTCACACTTATGAAGGTGGGATGCATGAAGCGGGCTTTAAGACCGCTTTAACCCGTGTAGTTAATGACTATGCGCACAAGACTAAGTTGTTAAAAGATAATGATGATAACTTGTCAGGTGAGGACATTCGTGAAGGGATGACAGCGATTGTTTCAGTTAAGCACCCGAATCCGCAATTTGAGGGGCAAACCAAGACTAAGCTTGGTAACTCCGATGCTAGAACAGCTGTAGACCGTGCTTTTTCAGAAACATTCACCTCGTTTTTGATGGAAAATCCGCAGGTAGGACGCAAGATTGTTGAAAAAGCGCAATTGGCTGAAAGAGCCAGAACTGCTGCCAAAAGAGCACGTGAAGTTACGAGAAAGAAATCTGGGCTGGAAATTGCCAATTTACCTGGTAAGTTAGCAGATAATACAAGTAACGATCCAAGTATTTCAGAATTATTTATCGTTGAGGGTAACTCAGCCGGTGGTTCTGCAAAGCAAGGTCGTTCTCGTTTAACACAAGCTATTTTGCCAATTCGAGGAAAAATATTAAACGTTGAAAAAGCTTCAATGGACCGAATTTTGGCTAACGAAGAAATTCGTTCACTGTTTACCGCTTTGGGAACAGGTTTTGGTGCAGATTTTGACGTTTCAAAGTCTCGTTATCACAAATTAATCATCATGACGGATGCCGATGTCGATGGTGCACACATTAGAACCCTGTTATTAACGCTGGTTTACAACTACATGCGTCCAATGATTGATAAGGGCTATGTTTATATTGCACGTCCGCCTCTATATCAAGTTCGTCAGGGGAAGGTGATTAAGTATCTTGATACCGATGAAGAGTTGCACGACTACTTAGGTAGTTTGCAACCTAGTCCAAAACCAATCGTTCAACGGTACAAGGGATTGGGTGAAATGGATGCTGACCAGTTGTGGGATACAACAATGAATCCTGAAAATAGACGTCTTGATCGTGTTAGCCCAGAATATGCCAAAAACGTTGATGAAGTTTTTGAACTTTTGATGGGTAATGAAGTTGCACCAAGACGAAGCTTTATTGAAAATAATGCTAAATATGTTGAGAATTTGGATGCTTAGGAGGTTTAAATGGATAACGACAATCAAAGTCAAGATCACAGAATTAGAAATGTCGATTTGACCAATGTGATGAACAGTTCGTTTTTGGACTATGCGATGTCAGTTATTGTGGCTCGGGCCTTGCCTGATGTGCGCGATGGCTTGAAGCCGGTTCAACGTCGTATTCTTTATGGAATGAGCGAACTGGGCGTTACACCAGATAAACCATTTAAGAAATCTGCCAGAATTGTTGGAGAAGTTATGGGTAAGTTCCACCCACACGGAGATTCCTCAATTTACTTGGCTATGGCACATATGGCTCAGGACTTCAGTTATCGGTACATGTTGGTTGATGGCCACGGTAACTTTGGTTCTGTCGACGGTGATGAACCAGCCGCAATGCGTTATACCGAGGCGCGGATGAGTAAAATTGCCGTTGAAATGTTGCGCGATATCAACAAAAATACGATTGATTGGCAACGTAACTATGATGATGAAGAAAACGAGCCGGTTGTTTTACCAGCCAGAATTCCTAATCTTTTAGTTAACGGAACCAGTGGAATTGCTGTCGGAATGACAACCAACATTCCACCACATAATCTTGCAGAAGTTATTCAAGGCATTCATATGCTGATGGATAATCCAGATGTTTCAACTAAAGAACTGATGAAGGCAATTCCAGGTCCAGATTTCCCAACTGGTGGTACCATTATGGGCCGTGGTGGAATTTACCGGGCCTATGAATCAGGACGAGGCAACATTGTTGTTAGAGCAAATACAACAATTGAAACTGAAAAAAGTGGTCGTGAACGAATTGTTGTAACCGAAATTCCTTACTTGGTAAATAAGGCTGAATTGGTTAAGAAAATTGCTGATCTAGCTCGTTCTAAGACAATAGATGGGATTACCGGTGTTCGTGATGAATCCGACCAGTCTGGGATGAGAATCACAATCGACGTTCGTCGTGATGCTAGTGCAAGTGTTATCTTGAACAATTTATTTAAGCTAACTCAAATGCAGGCTAACTTTGGAATGAACATGGTTGCAATCGTTGATGGTGCGCCACATTTCCTTAGTCTTAAAGAGATGCTGCAATACTACTTGAAGCATCAAGAAGACGTCGTTACACGCAGAACTAAGTTTGACTTAGCTAAGGCTGAGGCAAGAGCACACATTCTAGAAGGTTTGAAGATTGCTCTTGACCATATTGATGAAATTGTTCATATTATTCGTCAAAGTGAATCAAGTGATATTGCTAAGGCTGCCTTAATTAGTCGTTTCGGCTTAGACGACAAGCAGTCACAAGCTATTTTGGACATGCGTCTGGTTCGTTTGACTGGATTAGAACGTGACAAAGTTGAAGCTGAATACAACGAATTAAAGGTTAAGATTGACGATTACAAGGATATCTTAGCTAAGCCAGAGCGAATTAACGAAATCATCTATGAAGAACTGCTTGATATTGAAAAGCGGTTTGGTGATGAGCGTCGGACCAAGATTGGTGAAGGTGAAGTCATTTCAATTGAAGATGAAGATCTAATTGAAAAACAAGACGTTTTATTAACTTTGACACACAGCGGCTACATCAAACGGATGTTAATTAACGAATTTAAGACACAAAACCGTGGTGGTAAAGGCATCAAAGGAATGGGTATTAAGGACGGCGACTTTATTGAAAAGTTGATTTACTCAAGTACCCACGATATGCTCCTATTCTTTACTAACAAGGGAAAAGTCTACTCGAAGAAAGCCTACGAAATTCCAGAATTTGGTCGAACAGCGAAGGGGTTGCCAGTAGTTAACTTACTTCAGCTTGAAAAAGGTGAGAAGATCCAGACCATTATCAATGTTGCAGAAGATGCTAATGATCAATATCTCTTCTTCATTACCAAGATGGGAACAGTAAAGCGCACTAGTGTTAGTGAATTTGCTAATATTAGGAATAGCGGTTTAATTGCGTTAACTTTGCGTGATGGGGATGAATTGAGCAATGTTTTGACAACTGATGGCAAACAAGATGTCTTGATTGGAACCCATCTAGGCTATGCTGTTCGCTTCAACGAGTCAGCGGTTCGTTCAATGGGCCGAACTGCTGCTGGTGTACGCGGAATTAACTTACGTGAAAATGATTATGTTGTTGGTTCTGGTGTTGTTAAGGATAGCGATGAAGTTCTTGTTATTTCTGAAAAAGGTTATGGTAAACGCACCTCAGCTAGTGAATATCCAACTAAAGGACGTGGCGGTAAAGGAATTAAGACCGCTAATGTTACAGAAAAGAATGGACCACTTTCTGGTGTAACTGTAATCGATGGAACACAGGACATTATGGTCATTACGGACGATGGAATTATGATTCGTTTCAAGGTTGATAATGTTTCTCAAACTGGCCGTAGCACAATTGGTGTTCGCTTGATTAAAGTTGGCGACAACAGTAAAGTAGCTAGTCTTGCTGTTGTTCCAGCCGAAGCAGATCAAGAAGTTGGCGATGCAGAAGAAACTGAGACACCAACTGAAGAAAATAATTAATAAAAACAAATAAAAATTATCAGATTGTCTTACGTATTTACTATTATGAGAATACAAAATTCTCGGAGGATCACGTGAAGATAGTTTGGTAATTTTTTGTTTCTGTGCTAGAATTAGAGATTGCGAGTAATAAAAAAGAATTACTCCTTGTTCTTGATTTTTAGCAAGAACCATTTAGTCCAAAAGGAGGTGCACTAGTAATGACAACTACTAAGTATGAAATAACTTACATTATCAAGCCTGATATTGATGAAGAATCAAAGAAAGCTTTAGTTGAAAACTATGATAAGGTTATTGCCGATAACGGTGGTACGATGGTTGAGTCAAAAGACTGGGAAAAGCGTCATTTCGCATATGAAATCAATAAATATCGTGAGGGAATTTATCACATTATGATTTTCACTGCAGAAAACGCTGATGCAGTTAATGAATTTGACCGTTTGTCTAAAATTGACACTGCTGTTTTACGTTCAATGACTGTTAAAGTTGGATAATAAAACAAAAACTTTATCGTTTTCGTGATTTAGGAAAGGAAGGACCTGAAGTATGATTAATCGAGTTGTACTTGTTGGCCGTTTAACACGTGATCCTGAATTACGTACTACTGGGAGTGGAATCTCGGTTGCTACGTTTACTCTTGCTGTTGATCGTCAATATACCAATGCTCAAGGCGAGAGAGGTGCGGATTTTATCAGCTGTGTCATTTGGAGAAAATCAGCAGAAAACTTCTGCAATTTTACATCTAAAGGTTCGCTTGTTGGTATTGACGGCCGAATTCAAACCAGAAGTTACGATAATAATGATGGGCAAAGAGTGTATGTAACTGAAGTCGTCGTAGACAACTTCGCATTGCTTGAATCACGCAAAGAACGTGAAGCCCGTAGTCAAAATGGTGGATTTACACCAACTGACAACGGAAACTTTGGTAATTCAAATACCAATAATCCGCAAAATATGGGAACATCTAATCAGAATAGCCCAGTAGGTAATCAGCCAGATTCTATGCAGGATCCGTTTGCTGGTTCGGGTGATACAATTGATATCTCTGATGATGATCTTCCATTCTAATTTCTAAGAAAGGATCGAGGATATGGCTCAACAAAGAAGAGGTGGCGGCCACCGTCGTCGTAAGGTTGACTTTATCGCAGCCAACCATATTGATTACGTTGACTACAAGGACGTTGATCTGTTGAAACGTTTTATCTCTGAAAGAGGTAAAATCTTACCACGTCGTGTCACTGGCACCAGCGCTAAGAACCAACGTAAGGTAGCTAAGGCAATCGAAAGAGCTCGCATTATGGGCTTGTTGCCATTCGTTACTGAAGACTAAAATAAATAGTTTTGAACCCTTTAACCAGATTAAGTTTTGGCTAGAGGGTTTTTAATGCTTAAAAAATTGAAAAGTCTCAGAAGCTTAGTGTTTTTGAGACTTTTTATATTTTAAAAATTAATTAATAATAAAAAATATATTAGTAAAAAAGAAAGCATACGATAAAATGAACCTTAAGTACTGTAGTATAAGCTATCATTATGTGGTAATGCAGCACGTACATAGTACCTCAAGGTATCAGCCACAGGGTTAATCTTATTACTAGGATGTATATTAACGTTCTATCTAAGTAATTGTAAGCGTAGTTGATTACCTGTCAGCTATGCTTATTTTTTATGGAGATTCTTATGAAAAAAATAGTTCTTGCCTGTCTAGCTATTGTTAACATTTTAACCTACATGATGGTTATTAATTTCTATCAATCACGTGATTATGACCAGATAGCTAAAATGGGAGAAACAAGTGATTCTTTTCAAATATACTTGCAAGATAGTTCAGTTAATCCTGACAGTCAGATTAGCTTTTTTAAAGAACTTTCTCGGAAGTACGATATATCTGTTATTTTGACTACCAGGGAACAAAATAATGTAGTTGAAAAATCAGTGATTGCTAGTCCTACTTCCTTTCCAGTTGCGTCTTTTCGATTAGATAAAGTTGATTTACAAAATGATCAAGACTTCTATGCAAGTTTCAAAACTAACAGTGCTAAGCAAAAAGGGAAAATTCCTGTTTTTGTTAAGGGTAACAAGATTGTCTTACAAAGTATGACACGATACTTTAAGAACAAAAAAACAGTCGATGGAGTCTACACGATTATTCCGGGAAAATCTAATCGAAAAGAACTTCTTAAGCAATTCTCTCAATTTTACGGAGTTTCACGTGATCAACTCCTAAAACAAACAATAGGACGAAAACAAGTATATTTTACAAGGGAAATCTGGGTTTTAAGTTTCATTTTTGTTCTAGCAAGTCTAGTCTTTATTCTAGTTAACGTTTATTACCCGATTTCACAATCAAGTTCAATTGGGATTAAAAAATTGAATGGCTGGAAAAACAAGGACATTTTTCTAGCAATGATCAAGCAGGGGATAATAATGATTGTTGTAACATCAATCATTATTAATCTTACAACTCTTCTGATTTTTTCATACCGACCAAATGGCTTTATTTTGACATGTATTCTAGTGCAAGCACTAATTTTATTCCTGTATTTATTAGCTAATTCTGTTACTTATTTAATAATTAAACGTATATCTATCGGGGATTTATTAAAAGGAAAGTTTCATTTTGGTTACGGTATCAGTCTTGCCTTGATAATAAAAATCTTGATGAGCGTTGTTTCAACATTCTTGTTGATTAATATGTCAACGGAGATTAGCGAAGCTGTGGCAAGCTACCAGTTACAACAGGAATGGGCTAAAGAAGGCAAACTAAAAACTGTTAATAGTGTTGGCCCGGTATTTATTACTGATGAAAAAGAGACAACTAAAACGATGGCTGCTTGGTTTAGTAAAATGGCTCAGAACAAGGGCGTTTATTATGTAGAAAGTGGTTCTTACTCAACCAAAAATGTTTTACCAAAAAATGAAGCAAATAAGAAACCGGAACAAAAATACGATTTGATGTCAGTCAACCGCAACTTTATTAGAGCAAAATTGCCAGAATTAAAAAGATATTTAGATACAACTCAGCATGCTTTTCTTGTTCCTTCTAAGTATCAAAAACATCCGCAAGAAATAAAATATTTTCTTCAAAATTACAGCTATAACAATCTAAGCAGTGCTCAACAGGGCAAAATAAACCCTCAACAACTTAAGATAAAGATTAAGTATTACCATGAAGATGTACAGCCAATCACTTATAATGTTCGACTAAAAAAGAGTTTTACCAATCCAATTATTGAGGTTGTTGAGGACCATAATTTGACTTTCTGGCAATCAATAGCCCTAAGTAATACAGATAAGACAAGTCCAATTAAGATTGAAGACACCCCTCAAACTAGTGAGTTATTAAAAAAGACAAGCAAAGAACCGCAGGTCAAACGATTGCAGATGAAGTTTGTGTCTCTAAATCAGATTTTGGCAACTAGTTCGGATTCTGCTTACAAGGGCTTGCAAGTAGTTATCGTTGTTTTACTTATTATTTTTGGTATTAACTTATTTGCGACTATCTTTTTACTTCTTTATGTAATTTCTAATCAGCAAAAGAAGCTATCAGTTCTGCGCCTGTTGGGCTATCGCAAATTTGACCGTTATCGAGCAGAAACATTGATACTGCTTGGTCTAGGACTAGGTGAAGTAATTACATTAATTTGTTTTAAAGTATCACTAATTCCAATACTTTTAGCAGTTTTAATGATGCTAGCGGACATATTAGTATTTAGCTTAGTGGTCCAGCATGTGGAAGCGCGTGACTTGTCGTTCTTACTTAAAGGAGGGTTATCATGATCGAATTGAAAAATATCACTAAAAAATTTGAAAACAAAACGGTGTTTGCTAACTTTAATTTGCAGATTGACCAGAATGAGATGGTCGCAATTATAGGTCCAAGTGGTTCTGGCAAAAGCACATTGCTCAATATTTTAGGACTAATTGATAAAGTTGATGATGGTGATTATCAATTTGAGCAGTATACCAACATTAAGCCTAATAGTAGACTAGCCCAAAAGATTATCAGGGAAAAAATTAGTTACCTTTTCCAAAATTTTGCCTTAATTGAAGAAGATACGGTCTTACAAAATTTGCTCTTAGCATTAAAGTACGTCAAGCAAAGTAAAAAAGAAAAAACGGAAATCATTACCGCTGCACTCCAAAAAGTAGGACTATCAGAATACTTGAACAGTAAAATTTATGAACTATCAGGTGGTCAGCAACAAAGAGTAGCTGTTGCAAGAGCAATCATTAAACCAAGTGAACTGGTATTAGCAGACGAGCCGACTGGCTCTTTGGATAGTAAAAATCGTGATGAAATTATCAAGCTC
The DNA here is from genome assembly GCF_003150935.1 of Lactobacillus apis. Taxonomy (NCBI): domain Bacteria; kingdom Bacillati; phylum Bacillota; class Bacilli; order Lactobacillales; family Lactobacillaceae; genus Lactobacillus; species Lactobacillus apis. The sequence goes on from NZ_CP029476.1 coordinate 13,475, forward strand.
CTCCTCGAACTTAATGATGCTGGTAAAACAGTTATCGTTGTTACTCACGATAGTCATGTTGCCGAAAAGTGCCATCGGGTACTAGAGCTTAAGTAATTGGACATAGTAAGGTCAAACAACAAATACGGAAAGTTTAACTTTCCGTATTTGCTATATGCAATCATCTAGAAGAATGAGGCAAAGGTTTCTTATCAAGTAAAACCAAGGTATAATAATACTGATGTACTATACATTAATTTAGGAAGGATCTTACATGAAAGATTTTTTACGTAAGCTTGAATTTCCTGCTTTTATTAAAGATTCGCGCTTAACAGCTGCGGTTGTGATTATCCTCGCCTTGTCTTTTTTAGGCAGTATCGTGGCAATGATTATGAATCCGTTATTTGGACTGGCGATGGTAGTGATTTTTATCCTAACTGTTGTCTGCATCGTTTATGGCGCTTATATCCTCGCTGGTAATGCCAATAACTTTGCTGTCAGTTTGTCCTATCGGATTAAGCGCAGTGAACAAGAGGCAATGATTAAAATGCCGCTTGGGATTTTACTTTATGACAAAGACAGGCAGATTCAGTGGGTAAACCCCTATTTACAGCTTTATTTAAAAGATGATGACTTAGTTGGTCATACGATTAAGTCGGTTGATCCAGATTTAGATAAATTAATTGATGATTCACTAAAAGCTAAAACAGCGGAAAACCAAGTTGTTAATTGGGATAATCACCAATTTGAAATGGTTGTTCAGGACAATCTTGGGGTTATTTATTTATTAGACATAACACGCTACGCCAAAATTGAGCAAAAATATAATAACGAATTGCTGGCAGTTGGACAGATTTTTATTGATAACTACGATGAATTAAGTGAAACGATGCATGATCAAGAGCTGACAACCACAAGCTCTTATGTGCAAAATACACTAAGTGATTATGCTAAAAAATATCATGCCTACCTCAAGCGAATTGATGAAGACCATTTCTTGCTTTTACTACATACGCAGGATTTGACGCAAATGGAACAAGACAGGTTCTCAGTTCTTGATAAACTTCGTTTAGAGACTAGTCGTAACAATACCCCGTTGACCTTATCAATCGGGATTGCTTATGGTAGTAGCCTAATAACTGAGCTAGCTGATCAGGCACAGTCCAACCTTGACTTAGCCCTTGGCCGTGGTGGTGACCAGGTAGTTTTGAGTCAGCCAGGTAGTGCCGCTAAATTCTATGGTGGCAAGTCAAATCCAATGGAGAAGCGGACTAGGGTCAGAGCACGGATGGTTTCCCAGGCAATTAGTGAGCTTTTCAAGGAGGCTGATCGGGTTTTCGTTGTTGGACATGCTAACCCAGATATGGACTCTGTTGGTAGTGGCATCGGCGTTGTTAAAATCGCGCGTCTACATGATGTCAAAGCTAATTTTGTTCTAGATGTTAATAAAACTAATTATGATGTGGGTCGGCTAGTTGCCAAAATGCAACAAACCCAAGATGATCAAGAAATGTTTATTTCACCAGAAACAGCTTTAGAAAGCCTGACCGACAAATCTATGCTAGTTATGGTTGATCACTCAAAATACTCAATTACATATTCAAAAGAGCTATATGATCGCTTAAGGAACCGGATTATTGTTATTGATCACCACCGGCGCGGCGAAGAATTCCCTGAAAATCCAATGTTAACTTATGTTGAGCCGTATGCTTCATCAGCCTGTGAGCTGGTTACCGAAATGGTAGAATACCAACAGCCTAATTCCGGTCAGCGAGTATTGACTGATATTGAAGCAACTGCAATGCTTGCGGGAATTACGGTTGATTCACGTGAATTTTCGTTACGTACAGGTACAAGAACTTTCGATGCTGCTAGTTATTTACGCTCAATTGGAGCTAGTTCGGTTGGAGTAAGTGAACTATTGAAAGAAGACATTGATAGTTTCTTGCAGCGGACACGATTGGTCAGCAGTCTAAAAATGATTGGACCAGAAATGGCTGTTTTGTGCGGGGATGATAACAAAATTGTTGATCCTATTATCACGGCGCAGGCAGCAGATACTGCATTAGACCTAGAAAATGTTGAAGCTAGTTTTGCGATAACTCGCCGTGCCAAAGACATGATAGGTATTTCTGCACGTTCAATGGGCGACATTAATGTACAAGTAATCATGGAAAAATTAGGCGGCGGCGGACATTTGTCTAATGCAGCAACACAAATTAAAAATGTCACTGTACAAGAAGCACTTGAAAAGCTACGTGATGCAGTTGATACTTATGAGAAAGAAAATGAATAAAGGAGAGCAGAAAAATGAAAGTTATTTTTACTAAAGACGTCAAAGGCCGTGGAAAACGCGGAGAAGTTAAAGAAGTTCCAGATGGCTATGCTCAAAACTTTTTATTAAAGCGCGGCTTAGCTAAGGCAGCTAATAAAGCGAATATGCATACTTTAGAACGCGTTGAAGCCAATGAAAAAGCTGCTTACGAAAGTGAAAAGGCTGAAGCTGAAAAGGTTAAGGCTGTTCTTGATAAAGACGAAACAGTCGTTAATTTTAAGTCAAAAGCTGGTGCCGATTCACGTTTATTCGGTTCAATTTCCAGTAAGAAAATTGTTGAAGGCTTAGAACAACAATTTGGTGTTAAGGTCGATAAGCGTAAATTAGTCCTTTCTGAGCCGATTAAAACATTAGGCTACACAAATGTACCTGTTAAACTTTTTAAGGGCGTAGAAGGCAAAATTCGCGTACACATCACAGAACAAGATTAAGACGCTGGTTAAACTATTTTAAAGAAGTGGTCATGATTAATGGATAATATTGTCTCACAACAAATACCGCATGATGATGAAGCAGAAAAAGCTGTTTTAGGTGCGATTTTTATTGACCCTGAAGCAATTGCGGATGCAAGCTCTGAAGTTCAGTCGAGTGATTTTTACAAAAAGGCCAATCAACTAATCTTTCAGGCAATGTTGGACCTTTCGGATCGCGGAGATGCAATTGATCCGTTAACCTTGCAGGATGAATTAACAAAGAAAAATCAACTAGATGATATTGGTGGAATTGCTTATGTTTCGGAACTAGCAATTGCTACCCCGACAGCTGCACACGTTAGCTACTATGCCAAAATTGTGCACCGGAAGGCACTCTTACGGCACCTGATTTCTGCCAGTCAAAAAATCATTTCTAACGCAATGCAGGATTCGGACGATGTCACTGATATTTTGGATGACGCCGAAAGCGAGATTATGAATGTCTCCTCCGAAAACAACGCAAATGGTTTTCGGGAAATCAAGGATATTGTTAATGCTGCAATTGAGGAAATTAATAATATTCCTGAAGATGGGTCGATGGTCACGGGCTTGCCCACAGGCTTTATTGAGCTAGATAAAATGACCACTGGTTTTCACGCTGATGAGCTGATTATTCTTGCCGCTCGGCCAGGTGTTGGTAAAACTGCTTTTGCAATGAATGTGGCCCAATACGTCGGCCTTCATACTGATAAAACGGTCGCCGTCTTTTCACTAGAAATGAGCGGCGAACAGCTGGTACAGAGAATGCTTGCTTCAGAAGGATTGATTAATTCGCAGCACCTGAGAACGGGGCAGCTTGATGAAGAAGAATGGCGCAAGTTAATTGTTGCTTCTGGTTCACTGGCTAATGCCAGCATCTACATTGACGATACACCCGGAATTAAGATGAGTGAAATTAGGGCACAAGCACGCCGTCTTGCCAAAGAAAAAGGAAATCTTGGCTTAATTGTAATTGACTACTTACAGCTAATTGAAGGACCGCGTAGTGAATCGCGTCAACAAGAAGTTTCTGCAATTTCACGTCAATTGAAAAAATTGGCTAAAGAATTGCACGTTCCTGTAATTGCACTATCGCAATTATCACGTTCTGTTGAACAGCGTCAGGATAAAAGACCGGTTTTATCAGATATTCGTGAATCTGGCTCTATTGAGCAGGATGCCGATATTGTTTCATTTTTATACCGGGATGATTATTACCGCGAAGAAAATGAGGAAGGCAGTAGTGAAGATCATGAAGCAGTCGGAGCTGAGGATGACAATGGTGAAGTTGAAGTAATCATTGAGAAAAACCGGTCAGGTAGTCGTGGCACGATTAAATTGATGTTCTCCAAACCTTATAATCGCTTTTCCAACTTGGATTATAGTCATGATCAACCAGGGTAGTATTAAATAATATAAGCCACGAACTATTAATGAATAGCTCATGGCTTTTTTGTTAGCAAAAAATAAAGCGTATTGTGTGACTTTAAACAGCGAAGCTTGTACTATGAAGGTGTAAATAGTTAATTAGCAGTAGTTTTTTGTGAAAGGATCGATAATTATGGCTGACAAAGGTTTAAAAGATAAAGTTGCTGGTAAAGCTAAAGAACTTAAGGGCAAGATGCAACAAGCAGCAGGCGACGTTAAGGATAAGGCACAAGAAGCAACTGATAACGTCAAGGACAAAGTTGATGACGTTAAAGAAAATATGAAAAAATAACTGAATAAAAAAGATGACTGGAAGTTATTCACTTCCAGTCATCTTTTTTTGTTACACATGAAACAATTTGCTAACGCAGTTTCTTTTTTATTTCATCTGGTAATTCTAAATTAGGCTCATCTGAGTCATAAAATTCGTAGAATACAGGTGCTTTACTTGAATCATTACTTTTAGGATAAAGTTCATAATTACTAGTTAAGAGCGGCAGATTAACACTATCTTTAAATGAATTCCAAATATTAGTAAAAATTTGGGTAATTAGTTTACGCTCTTCTGGTTCCAAAGTCATGAAGACGCGGCTAAGACGATAAGTTCCAACCAATTTGTTATTGGTTAATTGGTGTAATTCTTCAATATCTGAGTTCTCAAATGCTTCAAACAAATCGGAAAAGGTTTCATTCCGTTTTTCGTCTGGAATTGAATTGTTGAAGTTAATTAAGGCATGGCGGATGACGCGGCTGCTAGCTGTTAAGCCATCAGCGAGAGTAAAACTATCGCGGCCGACTGACCAACGTCTTGGATCATGTTGATTACGCATTGCTGCAGTACTTTTTACGACGAGAGTTCGCTCTGGATGATCTAGCATTGCCCCAAAAATCGATCCTTGGGGGATATAAGTTTTCATCTTAGGCATTGCACGTACAAAACCTGGAGTAGTATAAACCTTGCGGAAAAAGCCAGGACCGTCAAAGCTAAATGCTGCAATTACACGATCTTGAATTTCTGGAGCAACGGCACTTAATGCATACTGGGCAAAATTGCCTCCCTTTGAGTGCCCAATAAGATAAATTTGTTTATCCGGAAACTTTTCGGCAATTTCTTCAAGATATTTGGCTGCGACTCCTTGGCCATAAATCTCGGATAAGTAGTTCATACGCATATCTTCGTTCCAGCCAATCATTGAACCGTCGGTTCCACGAAAGGCAATAGCAACTGAAGTATCATCAATGAGAAATGTGGCAGCATTAAATTGTAACGGATAAGGTGCTTTTTCTAATCTATCTGTCCAATCCAGAATTTTCATTCCACCAATTCGTGGACTATCAGGCAGGAGAATAATTTCAGCTGCAGTTTCGGAGTGCATCTGATGTTGAAAAGAGGGCAGCGCACGCAGTTTTGTTGCCACATCAGATAATGTATGCCCGACAGCAGAAGCGTCTGCGGGAAGGTAAACAATGGACGCTAGCAGTGCAGCATCGATACTATTAAAGCGGCGTTCTTTATAACTGAGGTCACCACGCCAGCGTAAGTAATCAAGAGATCCAGACATGAAAATACCCCTTTCTAGAACTTGAAATTTGTAATTAAGTATTATTGTAGTTGATTTAGTTTTTTAGTACAAAAAAATAAGCAGCCAGCTAGTTAGCGCTACTACTTATTTTTCAGACATTATTTGCCTAAGCTAGTGTAGCTAATTCGTTTAATGTCAGGATATTTGCGTAATGCCATAATAATGTTATTTTCATCAATATTATTATTGATAATGCCATCAACGAAGAAAATTATTTTTTCGTCGCTAACGTATAAAATTTTAACTGACACATTTTCAACATGATTGGCCGATAATTCTTTTTCGATTGTCTTCAAAATGCCATGTTTGTTGACCGCTTCGATTTGAATGTTGAAGCGAATATGCATGATGATTTTATTAATTATAGTATCATCATGGAAAATCATTTGAACTATGAAGAGAATCGCAGTAGCAATAATGCCCAAAAAGTATAACCCGGAACCAATCGCCATGCCGATTGCAGCTGTTGCCCAAACACCGGCAGCGGTTGTCAAACCGGAAATCTGACTTTTCTTAACTAAAATAGTTCCTGCACCAATAAATGAAATACCAGAAACTATTTGTGCAGCTATACGAGAAGCATCATATTCCATCCCGGAAATTTTCATCAAGTCAGCAAACCCATATTTAGAAAGAATCATAAATAACGCAGAAGAAAAAGCTACTACAATGTGGGTTCTGACCCCTGCACTTTTTCTCTGAATTGCACGTTCGTAGCCGATTAAAGCACCACATAAGGAAGCTATTACTAGGCGTAATATCCAAGGTAGTTGAGCACTAATCGGTGATATATCTACCATTATCTCACTCCTTTGAAAAAACAATAGTTAATATTATACACTTAAAAAGTGTTAAAAGAGAGGTATTTTTTGGTAAAGTATAGAAAATTAAGTTTGAGATATTTATTGAAAAAATATTTACCTTTACTCTTTATGTGCTATAACTATTAGCAACATTTAGTAATACTGAAAGTATAAAGAATTTTATCCTATAGTTGGATTGAGATTGTCGGTTACTAATAATTATAACGGAGAAAATAAGATGATGGAACAACTTACAGGTGTTGTAGGAATCCTGCTTGGGATTTGGGAAATATATGCTGTTTATAAGGCTTTTAAGGATACTAAGCAGCGTGGAAATAAAAGCACGTCTACCTTTCTACCATTGGCTCTATGGAGCGGAGTGGTTTTAGCTTTAGCTTTTATAGGGATTGGCATAGCACTAGTCATGAAGGTGTATTAGGCGAATCATTGAGCGCCAAACTCATCAATAAGATTAATTAGTGCAGAAGCAACTATTGCAACAAGCGATTTTTGCTTTCTGCGCTTTTTTCTTGCCAAAATTTGCATGACATGATATCTTACATTCTGTTACTACTGAGCAAAAATAATGTGGTAAGGTATAGAAAATCGTAAAAAATACTTGCGCAAACCAAGCTAATATGTTTTAATAAATATCGTTGTCGAGTTGACAATGCTGACTTAGCTCAGTTGGCAGAGCACGTCACTAGTAATGATGAGGTCGGAGGTTCGAATCCTCTAGTCAGCATTTAGAAGAATCATTTAAAGTAATTAACCTTGATTTATCAGTAATTTTAGGCAGATAAATTAAGGTTAATTTTTTTGCGTAAAACAGAATTATGCACACGCTACGGAACACATTTTTGCCCCTGTTCCGTACAAAAACTCTTAGGTAGACTTTTAGATGAGTAATCCAATAATTTTTCATTTTGCAAAGCACAACATTATTATGTCTGTAAGTTTTGTACCTTGATGTAAGCTGGCAATTTTTTAATGTTAAAAATGAAACATGTTTCATAAAAATATTGACTTTTTGAAACAAAATGCTAATATTTATCTGTAAGCGATTGCAAATTGGTGCAATTATAAATAAGCAGTAGGAGTGAATAAAATGTCGGAGAAAAAAGAGAATAACTTTCTCAACGAGAAGCTAATTCCACTTTTTAATAGAATATCAAGTGCTAGGCACATGGTCGCATTAAGAGACGGGATGACTGCAGCTGTGCCAATGATCATCATTGGTTCAATCTTTATGATTATTGGTCAGTTTCCAGTAAAGGGCTATTTAGACTTTATGGCCCATATTTTTGGCCCTAATTGGTCAACTGTTGTGCAATATGTGACAAATGCCTCGTTTAATATTATGGGTTTAATAGCCGTAGCTGGGATTTCCTATAGTTTGGCGAAAAGTTACCAAAACATTGATGCATTTTCAGCAATGATCGTTGCAATAAGTGCATTTATCTTAACGATTCCAATGCAAATTGGAAAAGACGGCGGACTATTAATTCCGTTAAAACAGTTTGACTCATCTGGTCTTTTTACAGCCCTACTAGTTGGTTTGTTTGTAACTGATTTGTATGTTTGGTTAATGCACAAGAATTTGGTTTTTAAGATGCCAGATACAGTTCCACCAGCTGTAAGCAATTCATTTGCGGCACTGGTTCCGGGTGCAATTTCTTTATTTGTAGTTTGGCTAATTAGGATTGGTGTTGAAGCAACACCGATGAAGAGCATTCCAAACGTAATTACTTTCTTCCTACAGGACCCAATGAGCAAGGTAACCAATAGTTTAGGTGGTGCAATTGTTATTGAGCTAGTGGTATGTACGCTTTGGTTCTTCGGTATTCATGGTGCCAACGCAATTTCAGGTATCATTGACCCGATTATGTATGCAGCGCTGGCTGCTAATGCTTCAGCACTTAAAGCTCATCAGGCTATTCCAAACATTGTTACCAAAACTTTCTTTGATAACTTTGTTAGAATTGGAGGCTGTGGTGCTACATTAGGCTTTGTTATCTTGATGACCTTCTTTGCTAAAGACAAAGAAATGAAGGCACTAGGTAAACTTGCTATTGGTCCGTCAATTTTTAATATCAATGAGCCAATTGTCTTTGGAACACCTATTGTATTAAACTATCGGATTATTATTCCATTTATTTTGGCTCCAATTGCCAACATTATTGCAACATACACTGCAATGAAGCTAGGCTGGGTTGCTAAAACAATCGGAATCTATCCTCCTTGGACAACACCAGCAATTTTATCTGGTATTCTATCCACTGGGCACATCTCGGGTGGTATAATGCAATTGTTTAATATTGTTATGGATACATTAATTTACTATGGCTTCTTCAGAAGCATGGATCGTGCTAAATTAAAAGAAGAGCAAGAAGCAGCAAAGCAATAGTATTAGGTAGGAGTAGAAGTGCAGACAAGGCAGAAGCTAACAGCAACGCAGCTAAAAATATATAATTATGTTGTTGCGAATAAAAAACAAATAACAGAGATAACTCTGCGTGAGTTAGCAAGTATATTAGGTGTTTCACCGGCTTCTGTTGTCCGTACTTTAGAAGCACTGGGCTATCAGCATTACTATGATTTGCAAAACGAAATTAAAGAAGAGCTGAACAGAAATAAAGTGGTTGATGATATCACTTATCAGGCACAATATTACTTTTCGCAAGCTTTTTTAGCAGATTACGATCAAAAAATTGTTACTTTTCAAGAAATTGCTAGAAAAACGACAGATTTCGTCTTTTTTGGAATTGGTTCATCTGGTGACTTGTGTGATTATGGTGCGCGTCAATTTGTTAATAATGGGCGTAACGCATTTTCGATTGATGATCCATACTACCCGGTTGAATTAAGCCGCGATCGTTTTAAAAACAAGACTGTAATAGTTTTATCAGTCAGCGGTGAGGGTCAACCAACAATTGACCAAGTAAAAAGTTTTAAGCAAGAAGGTGCGACAATTGTCAGCATCACTAATAATGAAGATAATACCATTGCAGGCTTATCGGATTTGAACTTTGCGTATCACTTAGAATTCAAAATAATCGGTGAAACAATCAACTTAACATCACAAGTTCCAGTTGTTTATCTACTTGAACGATTGTCGCGTGCACTGCGGGTTGATAAGTAACAAATTTTATTGAAGGACTAATTCCAGCTTTATTGCAGGAATTGGTCCTTTTGCATTTTTCCAGTTCTTAACTACTGTTAATTATATTTTGGCTAAGGGGGTGTCATCACAATATATGAAGGTTATAAGCCAAGCTTGGTAAGGCTAAAATCGGCTATAGCAAGATCTATTGCTTCACAAAACATTGTAATTGCTATAATAATAGTTATTAATAATTTTTAGCTATTAAAAGGGATAATAAAGATGAATAAAGCAAAAATTTTGGTGACTGGCATTATTCCAGAAGCAGGATTAACAGAATTAAAAGAAAATTTTGAAGTGGTTCATGCGCCTGAACATGAGACTAGAAAATGGGTTTTAGCACATTTATCTGAATACGAAGGCTTAATACTCATTGGGATGAAAGGTGACCGAGAGCTAATAGATGCGGGAGCTAACCTAAAAATCATTACAGCTAGTGGTGTAGGATATGACCACATTGATATTGATTATGCTAAGCAAAAGGGAATTGTTGTTGCGAATTGCCCTAAGAGTGTTCTGGTTCCAACTGCTGAGATGACATTTGCCCTATTATTAGCAACTGTAAGGCGGCTGCATTTTTATGATAAAAATATTCGCCAAGGAAAATGGGTCAATGTTTCTAAACCAGAAAATATGGGAACAGGACTTCAAGGAAAAACACTTGGTATTTATGGTATGGGGCGAATTGGTTCTGAAGTTGCTAAATATGCTCAAGTATTTGGGATGAAAGTCATTTATCATAACAGACATCAATTAGCGTCTGAGGTTGAAAAAGCGGAGCATGTTAGCTACGTCGACTTTGATACGCTAGTTAAAACATCAGATGTTATTACACTCCATGCGCCAGCTTTACCTTCAACAACTGGCGTCTTTAATTCGAAAGTGTTTAAGCAAATGAAAAAGACTGCTTATATTATTAATGCTGCGCGTGGACAATTAATTAACCAAGATGATTTGATATCAGCGCTAAAAAATGGAGAGATAGCTGGAGCCGGACTAGATGTTTATGAAACTGAACCACAAGTTCCACAAACTTTATGTGAATTAGACAACGTGGTTCTAGCTCCTCATGCAGGTACTGGAACTTTAGAGGCTAGAACGGAGACAGCTAAAGAAGCGTCTAGAAACCTTATTTCTTATTTGTGTGACCACAAAGCTTTGAATCGAGTTAATGAATAAACAAGATTATGAAAAACGGCCAAGTTATTACTTGGCTGTTTTTGTCTGTCTATAAAATCATTAACTGAATTTTGGGGTAGCATCTTTATTTAATTTCTTCAATAACCAGACCACTCCGGAAATTAAAAATTAATTCAATAAGTAAAAATACTAAAAAGATAATAGCTGCTGAAGCATTTTGTGAAAAAGGTACATAGCTTTTAATCATAGGCGGAATTAATAATAAAGCAGCAATCATGAAAGCTATTAAGAGTGCAGACTTTGGGTTCGGAATAACTTTATAATGAGCGTCAGTATTATTAATAATCATTTTTGCTGAGCGATTTAGTCCGTCTTGAGCCAGTTGTAGCGTGTCCCCTTTTTTTAAATTTAATTTTAAAGCATAGCCAGCTGCAATACTTCCTACTCTTAAACCATTAACTATTACAGTTGTAGGCTTGCCCATTGAAATATTACTTTTTGATCGTTGAACTGTAATCATACCGTTACACTTTCTTTAATAATAGATATTTAAGATTAGCTTATTAATAAAACAATTCAATGTCAATCTTGTTTAGTAAAAAAAAATATGTTTACAAAACAAAATATATAAACTATAATTTTGTTGTAAATTAATGTAAGCGTTAACAAAAAGGGGTGAAAAATCGTGCAATTGGTTAATGTGAGAGTTGATAGCCGTTTGATTCATGGTCAGGTGGCTCGTGTATGGACTGGGCAATTAGGTGCAGAGCGCTTAATGGTCGTTGGCGACAAAGTATCTAAAGATGACTTGGAAAAAACAGCTTTAAAATTAGCTCGTCCCACTCAAGCAGCTTTAAGTATTTTGCCACCAGATCGTGCAAGTAACAATATTGTTCAAGGACGCTATGCGGACCAAAAAATATTTATTATTACTCGTGAACCAGAGGCTCTGGTTGAAATGGTCGAAGCAGGAGTACCGATTAAAGAAGTTAATGTTGGTAATTTGCCAAGTGGTGAGGGCAGACTGCAACTATTCAAGAGTGTGGGAGTTAATGACGAAGAAATAAAGGCTTTTAAGGAACTTGATGCTCGGGGAGTAAAGCTTTATCACCAGATGGTACCGAACGACCCTAGAGAAGACTTTATGTCTGAATTAAATAAACGGATGGAGAAATAATAATGAATTCATTGAGTGTAGTTCAAATAATTTTGCTGTCTTTGTTTGCTTTCTTCCAAATCAATGAAATTATCACAGTTGGTATCGGTTTTGGTAACCCAGTTAATGCTGGATTAATTGCAGGACTAATTGTTGGTGATGTGAAATTAGGTTTGGCCGTAGGAGCAACATTGCAGTTAATGATATTAGGTGTCGGTACTTTTGGTGGTGCTTCGATTCCTGATTATGCCACTGGAGCAATCATAGGTACTGCAATTGCGCATATTTCAGGAAAAGGCATTAACTATGGTATTGGTGTTGCTATTCCAGTTGGTCTATTGATGGTGCAACTTGATATTTTGGCTCGTTTTACTAATACCTACTTTGCACACAGAATAGATAAGGCAATCGATCGTAACGATGATAAAGCTGTTGTACGAAATAGTCTTTATGGCGCTATTCCGTGGGGGCTTTCAAGATCAGTTCCTGTACTGTTAGTGTTGATTTTTGGCGAAGCATTTGTCAAAAATGTACTGAACTATATGCCACAGTGGTTAATGGGTGGATTAAAATCTGCCGGAAGCATGTTACCAGCAGTTGGTATTGCTATCTTAATGCATTATTTGCCTATTAAAAAATTTGGTGCATATATGATTTTTGGCTTTGTAGCCGCTGCTTATTTAAACATACCGATGCTTGGTGTTGCACTTGTCGGAGTCGGCTTTGCCATTAATCATTATAATTCTATTATTCATGATAAAAACCAGTCTGGTAGCGGTAATGGGTTAAATACAGAAAAAGCTGCTGAAATGAGTGTTGATGATAAAGGAGTAATTACAGGTGATGAAGAATAATACTACAGAAAAAACTCCGACAACGCAGAGTCATAAGTTAACTAAAAAAGATATTCGTAGCGCTAATTTACGCTGGATTTTTACCTCTGCACTAAGCTGGAACTACGAAACTATGATGGCTCCAGGCTATGTTGGTTCACAAATGCCAATTTTACGTAAGTTATATGGTGATAAGCCTGAAGATATGAAGAAAATGATGCGTGTGCAGTCTGAGTACTTTAATACCAGTCCGCATATGGGCTCCATTATCCAAGGTGTCGACATTGCCCTAGAAGAAAAAGAGGGTATTGATTCAGTTGATGGTATAAGAGGTGTTAAAACTGGCCTTATGGGACCATTTGCTGCTGTAGGTGACACCTTATTAGGTACCGTTCAATCCACTATTTTTGGTGCGATTGCATCATATATGGCTCTTAAAGGTAACCCGTTTGGTGCTATTTTATGGATGGTTGCATTAGGTATTATCTACATTTGGTCTTATACTTGGATGCCATTTGCCTATAAACAAGGGGTCAACCTAGTTACTTCAATGAGTTCTAAGCTTAACGCATTGACTGACTCAGCAACCCTGCTAGGAGTGACGGTTGTAGGAGCTTTGATTCCAACTGTTATTACTTTAAAAATCCCGTTAATCTTTAGAGCTGGAAAAGTTTCAATGAAGTTGCAGGATATTTTTAATCAGATAATGCCATCATTGTTGCCAGTTTTACTAGTTGCCTTTATTTATTGGCTGCTAGATCGTAAACATATGAACTCTACTAGAGCAACTTGGTTTGTTCTAGTATTGGCTATTATTTTATTCAATTTAAAAATTGTTGCATAAAACATAGAAATTTAAATATAGTCAGATTATCTGCTGAAAAAAGCCTGTTGCAAAAATAAGCAGGTAAATTGAGAAAACGCGGATGGATTGACAATAGTGATACAACCGTATTTTCTTTGATTTACAAAAGAATATTTGATAGCATAATTGCAAAAAATGCTGTAATAGCAGATTATGTTTAGATTATCAGGTTCTAAAGTTTATATTTTTAAAACAAATTTTAATAGCACCTGTATAATAACCAAATATGAAAGATGAGAAGATAAAATAAAATGGCTAATATCAGACAGGTAGCTCAATTGGCAGGTGTTTCGGCTGGTACAGTTTCACGAATCTTAAATAATGACACTTCCCTAAGTGTAACTGATCAAACGCGTATAAAAGTTTTGGCAGCCACTAAAAAGTTGAATTATCATACAAAAAATAAAAGTAAAAAGAGTCCCGTCATTGGCGTGCTGACAACTATGAATTTAGACCAAGTAGCAGAATATACATATTATCAGCAAATAAAGCAGGGGATTATTGAAGAACTTAAAAAAGAGAAAATGACGTTAAGTTCGATCTACTATTTGAATAAATCTTTGGACAGTTCATTTTGGGACAGATTATATTATTGGGACGGCGTAATTGTTATTGGTAGTTTATCCGAATCAGCCATTACTGAATTAAAAAAATTGAACTCTAATATTGTAATTATTGAGGCAAGATATAAAAGTAACTCAGTAAAACTAGTTAATGCTAATTTAACTGCTGGGGTAAAAGAAGCTTTAGCACAGCTTGAAAAGTTTGCTCAAACTAATATCGTATATGTTGGCGGTCCGCGTTATATGACTAACTTGCAAGGAGAAAAAACTCAGGCAAAAGGTGAAGTTCGTTTAAATTGTTACCGAGAGTGGATGAAGCTGCATGATCAGGATGAATGCTCAATCAGTACTTCTGGTTGGAGTATTGAAGATGGGGTTCAAGCTGGCAAACAAATTGTCCAATTACCTATTTTTCCTAAGGGAATTTTGGCTGGAAATGACCAAATAGCAATCGGAATAATGAGAGAATTGTACACAAAAGGCTTTCGTGCTCCTGAAGATTACCATATTATTGGATTCGATAATATTCAAATGTCCAAATATTATATTCCAAGATTATCATCAGTTTCAGTTCCGGAAAAGGACCTAGGTACAACTGCTGTCCATTTAATTAGAGAAGATATATTAGAGAATAAGTCGCGTGCTGCTACTACGCTACTGGAAGTTGAACTAATTTTGCGAGAAAGTACTGGTAATTAGTTTGGGAGGAAAAAATGGAAAATTATTATCCTGAGCAGTTAAGTGGAGATCAAACGAAGATTTTACTCACAAATCCTGATCGTGGTTTTCGCTTTGAAGTTTATTTGGATGTAAAAACGGGTAAAAGCATATATGAATATGCGAAGGAAGATGCTATTTCCGCGTTAAAAAGAGAAGCATCACTGTATACAGATGATCAGCCACAAATAGTACAAGTCTATTTTTACTTAACTGGTTACCAGCATGCCCCTTTAGATGCACAAGCTTTTGACCACATGAGTGCATTTTTTGAGGAGCTGGCTAAATTAAATTTAAAAGCATTACTTCGTTTTGCTTATATTTCTGAAGATAAAAGACCTTATAGACAGGCTCCTAGTTTGCAGAGAATACAGCAACATTTGGAGCAATTATCTGGCTGGCTCCAGGAACATCGCCAGCAAATTCATGCTTTGCAGGCAGGCATTATTGGACCTTGGGGGGAATGGTCTGCCCATGCTCGAGAAACAACTGATGAATCAGCAATTCTGCATAGTTTGCTGTTAAATTCTCCTCAGGATCTAACTGTACAGGTACGTTACTTAAATATAAAAAATCGCAATATAGGTGCTGCTGAAAAAGAGAATGAACAACGAATTGGTTTTCATGATGACTTTTTAATTGGCATTGGACATGAGTGGAACACAGCGGGTAAAAATTATGATTCAAATGAGTATCAACAATTAATAAGAGATTCAAAAAAAACAATTGTTGATGGCGAAAGTATCTGGCTATTTGCCAATCCTATGTATTTAAAAACAAAATACGTAGATCCTGAATTGACCACACAAAGAATGGTTGAAAATCATTTTACTACCTTAAGTATTGCACATAATTACCATGAGATAAAAACTAATTCATATTATAATGTGACTTTAGAAAATGAATTAAAAAGAACTGGCAAACCCGAGGGTCTAAAATTTCCTCAAATGGGCTCATTTGAATATTGGAAACATGTCCCTGTTACGCCAGATTTACTAGATAAAAAGAACTGGCCTTATCAAAAATCATGGTTTTTGAACCAAAAGAATCAGACAATTGAACGTAATTATTTTGAATATTTACGTGATTATTTAGGCTACCGTTTAGAAGTTAAACAAATAAGTTATAACTCCACTTTAAATGCTGCCGTTTATCTCACACTGAAGAATACCGGTTTTGCCGCTCCTCTGGCTTTGCAGAAAATAGAGTTATTTGCTGCAGATCAACAACAGAATATTATTGGTAAAGCTTTCGTGGAAAAAAGTGCTTTACAAACTAACCGAGAAGTAACTACAGTTATTCCATTGACTAAATCTGAACAGCCTGACAAAGTCGGCGTTAAATTACTTGCCACTAATGGTAGTACGGCACGTCTGGCTAATGAGTGTCAGTGGGCAGATGGCATCAACTGGTTTAAATTATGACTGAGGGGATCATCATGAAAAAAGTATTTAAAAAATCAACTTTAATAGCTGTATTTTTAGGACTGTTTCTTTTACAAAGCCAGCAAAGTTTATCTTCAGTAAAGGCTGTAGCCGTTACTGGATATGATGAAAAGCCCTTAACCGAGCAGCAAAATCAAGAAATGGCAAACAATACCGATCGCGGCTTTCGGTTAGAGTTAAATTTAAATGTTAAAACCGGCATGGGACTATGGGGCAATGCGGATAAAACAGGAATAGCGCAAATGAAAAATGCGACAGCTACATTTGCTGATGATAATCCGCGACTTGCACAAGTATATTTTTATCTGACTGATTATAAAAATAAGCCACTAGATAAAACTGCCTTTAATAATATGAATCAATATTTCAAAAAGTTAAAGCAAAACCATTTACAGGCTGTATTACGTTTTGCATATATTTGGGATGATGCTCATCCCAAATCTCAGGAACCTACAACTGAGCAAGTGGTTGCACATATTAAGCAGCTAGCTCCTTGGATTGCTCAGCATCGCGATCAAATAGCTAATTTACAAGCTGGATTTATTGGAGCTTGGGGGGAATGGGACAGCGGAGCACGCAGTCGCATGAATGAAAAAGCAATTCTGCAGGCATTATTAGCTAATACCCCTAAAGACTTATTTATCCAAGTCAGATATTACAACATCAAGTCGCGGAATATTGATCCGCAGAGTTCTGACTGGCAAAGAGTTGGATTTCATGATGATTACTTGATTGGTCGCCCTCACGAGTGGAATACCGCAGGTGCAGATCCTAATTCTGCTGAATGGAAGGCGATGGCAGAACAATCTCAGACTGTACCGGTTGACGGTGAAATGATTTGGGGTTCTGCCAATGCATCAGACAATAACGGTCAGTTAATTTCTGCACCACTGATTGCTCACCGCCTTGCAGTTGATCATTTTACTTCATTGAGTATAGCTCATAATTACAAAGAAGATGGCAAGGACTATTCTTTGAGTTCTTGGAAACGGCAATTAGTAACACCAACTCTTTTAGAGCAATATAAATTACCGTATCAAAAATCATGGTTTAAAGACACTAATGATAATGAAATAAGCCGTTCTTGGTATGAATATATTAGGGATTATCTGGGTTACCGATTAGCAGTTAAAGATATTAGCTATCAAGCAGATGAGAAGAGTATTGACTATCAAGTTAATTTAACTAATTATGGCCTGGCTGCTCCTGTTTTAATTAATAAAGCAGAATTGGTATTACTGAATGCATCTAAAAAGGCAGTGGCTACTAAAGAAATAACAGATGTTGCACATTTGCAATCGCTTCAAGTTTTGCCAATTGAATGGCAAGTAGACAAAGCGCTGGTCAAAAAAGCAAAATATTTAGCTTTCAAGTTTACTGGCTATAGTAATACAGGAAACCGCTTGGCAAACAATATAGCTTTTGCTAAGGGATATAATTATTTGCTGACACTTAAATAAATAGTTATAAAAAGACAAAAACCAATAAATTACGTTTCTCAAAACGATAATTTATCGGTTTTTTATTTACGATAAAAATTAAAGACAAAATTTACTTATTTTTTTGATCCCAATTAGCATTGATGCATTGTGTCGAGCTTGTTTTAAAGCAAATTTTACTATTACACGCAAAGCAAAGAAAAGCATTTTGTTAATGGGCACTTGGTTCTATTCATGATCCCTTTGTGCTAGTTGTTGAAGCTCAAAATTTAGGGGGGATAACTACCGCTAGTGGCGATCATACTATGATTTTATTGAGATTAATATTAGTTATTTTGACAGCAGTATATTACGCAAACAAGAAAGAAACTTATGACAATTTAAACTCCCAGGAAGGCTGTATTTTCAGTTTGCAAAATCGGGAAGTTTTAGGTGACCCACAAATTTATTTAGTTTATATTCTCAATTTTGTGGCTATTTTTGTTTTTTAAGAATAAATAATAATGGGTAAATTGTAAAATGAAGTTATTTCTAGTTATGCCGCATTAGCAGCTTCTTTTTTATTAGTAGAATAAACTACCTTTACTATTGTTACCAAAACAATTAAACAAGTTACACATAATAGTGTTAATGCGATAGTAATACCGAGCGAAGCAGTAATTGTAGTAAAAATAGTTGTCACAACTGGTACAGTCACAACTAAAATAGTGTTAAGCATTCCCATAGTTGATGACAAAATATTTTGATCAACGGCTTCAACAAGCCACTGTGTTAATTTAGGGCTAGCTGTACCAATAAATACTGCAAGGCTTGCCATGATAGGTAGGCAAATAAAAATATTTTTAATAAGCATTGTACCAATAACTGCGATACTTAGAACTGTTGAAATAATTGCGATAGTGAATAATGACATTTTCTTGAATAATTTTGTGCCTACAATACTACCAAGTGCCATACCAGCAGTCATTACACCTCCTATTAGGGCAATCGTGAAACTGTAAGTTCCAATGACCATAGAAGACTTATTACCAGCGATTACGATTGAAATTAAAGGCTCAATTGTTCCTAAGACTCCATTTAGTAAGGCAATTACTAGAACGACCGACAATAATCCCTTTGCTTTTTTTACTTGTTTGAATGATAAAGCAATTGTTTTAAAGAATCCCTCTTCATTAACTGAAGCAGTTTCTTCTTGAGGACGAGTCTTGTAATAATTGCGACCGACGCTGGCAAAAAGGACACCTGCTGCTAGAAATGTTAAGGCATTGAAGATTGCTAGGCTTGAATAAGACATGAAAAGTAATAAACCAGAGCCAATGAATTGTGCAATCATATTGATAATACCGTTGATTCCACTAACAAATCCTTCAGCTTCAGCAACTTCATCATTTCCAACAATGTTAACAATTAGAGGCATTTGAAGGCCACCAGAGTATGAACCGGCAATATCTGACACTAAGTTAATGCCAATAACAGCTAAAACTAGGTTCCAGCCAGCAAAACCACTAGCGAAAAGTAAGCCGACGATTAGATAGAGTCCAAAGCGTATAACGGCTAACCAAACCATTAACTTGAATTTGTTTTTTGTACGGTCAGCTAAATATCCACTAAGAACTTGAAAAATTTGAGGTACTGATTCTGAAATTGAAATCAATGAAATAGCCAAGGCGTAATTTCTTAATTTACTTGCATAAGTAATAAGTGCTAAGTAAAACAAAATATTGCCTGCACCAGATAAAAAACTGGCAATTGTAAATTTTCTATAATCCTTATTCTTTATAAAAATGTCCATAATTTATAACTCCTAAATAAAATTTTATATATATTAAGTTATAACTTGGATATAATAAGGATTATCAAAAATGTCACATTTGAATGTTAAACGCCAAATTTGAATGAAATTAAGGAGGAGCACTAATGACAATAGGACAATTGCTAAAGCAATATCGAATTGAGAGCTCGAAAACACAAAAAGAATGGGCTGGTAATACGATTAGTACATCATATTATTCAAAAGTTGAAAAAGATCAGCATAGAATTACAGCTGAGGATTTGATTGAATTATTGCGTGCTAATAACATTAAATTGTGGGAATTTTTTGGCAAGCTTAGTCAAGAAGATAAAGTAAGATATGACGAAAACAGAGATATTGGCGAGGCAATGAATGAAGCGTTTTATCATAATGATAAGGATCAGCTTAAGGATATTAAAAATGTTATTGCAAATAGCGAAATAGCTGATAAAGAAGATCAGTTGTTATTTATAAATGCAGTTATAGCCTTAGTTGGTAATCATAACGTAGAAAATCTTGATGAAAAAGATAAAATTGAGTTGAAAGAAAAGATTTTTAATATTTCTGATTTTGACGAAAGTAAATTGGCTCTATATTGTAACTTTATGACACTTTATGATCTTGATAACAATTTGTTAATAAGTCGGCGAGTAATTACACAATTTCGCTATTCGGGGAATTCGAATGTTCAAGAAACAATATTAGCAATAGTGATTAACATTTTATTTATGTGTATTGAGGAAAATAGATATAAAGAAACAGAATTTTTTATTCAAGCAGCTGATCAAATTAGTACTAAGCCGAACTTGTTTTTTTATAAAAACTGCATTTTTATACTTAAAAATATAGTGAATTATCACTATGAAAGAAAGGATGAGTATTTAAATAAGGCTCGAAGGGCAATTGATCACATTAGTTCGTTGGGCATGCCGGAGTATAGTAAAGATGTGAAAGGTTTTTTTGATAAATATGGAAGGAATTAAAAAAGGTGTATTTGATATTTAGAATTCAAATACGCTTTTTAGTGTCTTCGGTAAATCGTTATAAAGTTTAAAAAAACACCATACGAAAAAATATTGTTTCATATATGACATTTTTTAACTTGTCTCACTCCTTGAAGGTATTATCTGTATAAGAAAAAGATTAAATTAGAGGAGGAAAACAAATGATTAAATTTAATATTCGTGGTGGTTTTGGTGATTCTACTAAACCTGATGTAAATATCCGTGAGCAAGATAACCTTTACTTGGCTGTAAATTCAAAATGGTTACAAGAGAACCCTTTTCCTGCAGGTCAGCCGTGGATTAGTAGTTTTGATATAGCAGATAAACAAACGCGTAAATATCTATTGAAGGATTTTGCTGCTTTTGTTGTTGGTAAAAGCCCAGTTCCCGGAGTTAAGAACTTTAACAAAGCAGTTGAATTTTACCGGGTAGCTGAAGATGAAGAAAAAAGAGCTGATGACGGCGCTGCTCCAATTAAGGAAGACTTGACCTTTTTAACCGGACTCGACAATTTAGCAGATATCAATAAGAACTTGGCGAATTTGTTGCTAGCCGACAACTTGCCATTTAAATTCGAAGTGGAACCAGATTTTAAGGATGCACAACTAAATATTGTCACTTTTTACCGGCAAAATTTGATTTTGTCCGATACCAGTTATTACGGTAATGAAAAAACCGCTAACTTGCTTGATGTTTGGCAAAAGCAAACCGTTAATTTGCTGGTAATGAGTGGCGTTCAGCAGGATAAAGCTGAGCAATACGCCGCAGGAGCAGTTACGCTGGACCAGCGTTTGGCGCAGGTTTATCAATCAGCAGAATATAATTCTGAGATTGAAAATATATATCATCCAATGAGTGTGACAGAATTTGAAAATCATAGTAAAAATATTCATTTAGCTGCTGTGCTGAAAGAAACCGGACTTGAAGCCGCTAAGAAAGTTAATGTTACTGAACCAGGCTATTTAGATAAATTTGATGAATTGTTTAATGAAGAACATTTTGCTGAATTAAAAGGCTGGCTAATCGGGTATTTTATTAATCAAGCAGCTGGATATTTGTCACGTGAATTTAGAAAGGCCCAATTACCACTAAGAAAAGCAATGTACGGAGTAGATTCTTTAGATGCAGATGAGCGCTTTGCTTATGATGAGACGGTCAGATTATTTGGAGATGTCATTGGCCAATACTATGGCGAAAAATACTTAGGTGCTGAAGCCAAAGCCGATGCTACTAAAGTCGTTAAAAATATGATTGCGGTTTACCAAGATCATTTAAAAAAGAATTCTTGGCTGTCAGATACAACTAAGAAAAAGGCGCTAAAGAAGCTAGACACTTTAGTCTTAAAAATCGGTTATCCAGAGCATGTTCAAAGATTTTATGACGAGTTCAAAGTAACGCCAGCTACAGAAGGCGGCAGTTTATATAGTAATGTTAAAGCAAATAGTCAAATTAAACTTAAGGATAACTTTGCGGATATCAACAGACCGGTTGATCAATCACTTTGGATGATGTCGGCGGTAGAACCAAATGCTTGCTATAATCCGCAAAGTAATGACATTACTTTCCCAGCACTTTTACTCCAAAAGCCTTTTTATGACCTACATCAGGATCGTGCAGCTAATTATGGTGGTTTTGGTACAGTTGTAGGACATGAAATTTCGCATGCGTTTGACAACAACGGCTCGCAGTTTGATGAGTTGGGTAATATGAAAAACTGGTGGACTGACGAAGACCAGGCTGAATTTAATAAAAGAATCAAAGCTGAAATTAAGCTGTTTGATGGCGTTGAAGTTGGTACAAGCAAAATCAATGGTAAATTAACAGTTTCAGAAAATATTGGTGATCAGGGTGGTCTAACAGTGGCCGTTGCGGCTAATGAGCAAGAAGGTGGAGACGCTAAAACCTTGTTTGAAAACTATGCGCGAATTTGGGCAACAAACGCTAAGCCTGAATTTTGGAAATTAATCGCCGCTTCTGATGTTCATGCTCTTTCCCAGGCTCGAGCAAATGTGCAGGCCCAATGTCAAGATGAGTTTTATCAAGCTTTCAATGTTAAAGAAGGTGACGGTATGTGGCTTGATCCGGATAAGCGGGTACAAGTCTGGTAATTACACTTGAGGGAGTAGCTACAAGCTCTATAAACCAATTGCTTTTAGTAGCTTCATACTCCAGAACATCTTAAATAGGATATTAAAATACCTAGCGTGAATTGAACATTGCTAGGTATTTTTGATTGCTAAATATAGATGAAGTATAATTCCTTTTTATATGAATACTAATTACAAGGAGGAAATAGAATGAAAAAAATAGACGGGCATTTACATTTAGTACGTTCACTTGCAGGATTATCTGCTAAGGGCCGAATGACACCTTTAGGCAATGGTAAAGCGATTTGGGACAACGGAATGTTTCTTAATCTAATACCTGAAGGCTGGGGCGACCATGATTTCACTGCAGAATCAGCTCTAAAGGTTATGGAAGATAATGAAGTTGAAAAAGCAGTTTTGCTTCAGGGCAGTCTATATGGCTTCCAGAACTATTACTCTTATCAAGCAGCAAAGAAATATCCTGATAAATTTATTGCAGCTTTTTCTGTTGACCCATTTGCTGATGACGCGATGGAAATTGTTAGACGTCACGTAGAAGACTTAGGCTTTAGAGCAATTAAATTAGAAATTAGCCAAGGTGGAGGTTTACACGGATATCATCATCCATTCCGTTTAGATACTTCATCAGAACTAGGTAAGCTTTTCCATTTCTTTGCTGACTATCCAGGCTTCGTCATCACAGTTGACTACGGTGATTACACTCAATTCAGCTACGAACCTGAAGCAATTGTTAACTTGGCTCGTCGCTATCCTAAATTAGACTTTGTTGTTTGCCATTTATCATTCCCTAATGCAGACCACTTGAATCGTTTGGAAAATGCTTTGGAACAGTGGGAGCCATATGAAAACATCGCCACCGAAATTTCAGCAATTCAAGATATTGAAAAAGAAACGACTTTCCCATTTCCACGGTGCCAAAAGGACGTTGCATTAGCTAAAAAGGTTCTTGGTGCTAAGCGTATTTTTTGGGGCACTGATTCACCATGGTCATCAACATTTAATTTGTACCACAATTTAGCTACTTGGTTAGAAGAAACGGACATCTTTACGGAATCGGAACTTGAAGATGTTATGTATAACAATGCCAATCGTATCTATTTTAAACAGCAAAATGTGCAAGCAATGCGTGATAGTGAAGATCCAGTTTTTCAAGATATATAGAGATAACAAAGAGAAGCATCACAATATTATTTTACATTCCCATTCTGATTCTATTTGATATGGACTGTTACTATTCCCCAGGTAATAATCTAAGGCATACATAGAAGGTGGCAGTCGCTTTTCTTGATATTGAACACAAAAAATCTGAGAAATTACATTTCCCAGATTTTTCATAGAGTGTTTAATTAGTTTTCTTTATGTCTGTGAATGAACCAACCAGATACAGCTGCAAATGTTGCGGACAGAAGACCAGCAAGAATAGTCAGTAGATTTTGCGTTTGGTTTTTACCCGTTTGTGGTAATTTGTTGCTAGCTTGATGACCAGTAGGTGACTTTGGTATGGCAACATGATTATTAGTTAAATGCTGTTTTGAAGGGCTTTGAGGTGATTGAGGCCGTAGATGATTAGTTGTTTGCGGTTTAGTAGGGTTTTTACCATGATGGTTGTCGTTGACAGGCATATTTTCGGCAGGAGTATTACTATCTTTTGCGTAAATATAGGTGACATCTTGAGCCTGTGTACTAAAGAAGCCGGTGGCATTAGTAGGCCGACTTTTTAGGTGATACCCAGTAAATTCTTTTGCATCAGTAGTATACCCATCACCAACGTTACCACTTAAAACAATGTCGGAAGTAAGAGAATTACCATCTTCATCTTGATAGTGAACAATTACATTAGCAGCTTTACTTGGGACAACAGGATTTACTGGTGGCTTGGTAGGAGCTTTTTTGTAGAGATAAACAACATCAGTTATAGTGTTATCTGCAAAGCTACCGCTGGCATTAGCAGGAGTTTCTGCTAAAGTGTAGCCAGTAATATCTTTCGGCTTTGTGGTGTATGGAGTGTTTAATCCACCAGTTTGTACATCATTAGGTGCTAATTGGTTGCCCTCTTGGTCTTGATAATGTGTAATAACAGCCGCATTGTATCTAACATAGGCATCGGCGTCTTTAGCCGGATTATAGTTAGTTAAAAGTTGTGGAGATGTCCAACGCTTATCTTTAAGTGCTTGAGGATGCTCTGTTGTACCATCACCGACGTTAACCCAGATTCCGGGCGTATCTAAGCCAGTATTTGATAGAGAATTTTTAGCACCTAGTTTTAAGTAATTTAAGCCTGTCAGTCCATTTAGCATATTATCGCTACTGGTAACAGAGTCCATATTGAAATTACTGATATCAAGGCTGGTTAAGCTGCTATCTCCTGAAAACATTTCCATCATGTCAGTTACCTGGTCCGTGTTAAAGTGACTAACATCTATCTTTGTTAAATTGGTGCAAAAGGCAAACATTCCGTTTGTGCTAGTAATATTACTAGTGTTGAAGTGGCTAACATCTAATTGGTTCAAGCTCATACAATATAAAAACATGCCCACAGCTTGCTTAACGTTGCTGGTATCAAAGCTAGCAACATTTAAATTTGATAATTTAAAGCACATGCCAAACATAGCAGTCATGTCCGTTACCTTTGCTGTATTGAAGTTACTAATGCTCAGAGACGACAAGTTTCGACAGGCATAAAACATAGAATTCATGTTTTCAACATTTTTAGTATCAAAATTATTCAGATTTAAGTTGGTTAAGCTTGTGCAAAGATTGAACATGGTGCTCATGTCTTTAACCTTTGCTGTATTAAACGAGCTAACATCGAGATTTGTTAAGGCAGAACAAGACTTAAAAAGCTTGTTCATATCAATTACATTACTAGTATTAAAGCTACTCAAATCTAGACTTCTTAAATTTTTATCATTAGAGAACATAGAAGCCATATTCGTAACTTGGCTTGTGTCAAAGTTAGATAAACCTTCAAACTCTTCTAAGTCGTTTAAATCACTGAAAAGACCAGCGGCAGATCCTTTGATAGTTAAAGGTCCGTCGATAACGATCTTTTTAGGTTTATTAGTGAGAAAGAATTGACTAATTGATCTAGGCACATCATTACTAGCAGCTGTTACATTACCAGAAATAGTAGCAACTCCTTGATCAGGATCATATGTAAGATGGGCACCATTAATGTCAGATGATATTAAATTGGCTTTTGTAGCAATCCTTTGCTGTTCATTTTCATCATGTGTAATTGCAGGAGGCATGTCAGACTGATTTGCATTACTAGCAGGTTCATTGTTATCAGTAGTTGATGAATTGCTAGCAGGTGGAACTGACGGCATCGATGAACTGCTGTCATCAGATGTACTTGGTTGTTGATTAGCTACAGATTCAGCAGCTTTTGTTGACTTAGTTACATTGCTGGCCGCTAAGTGAGAAGCTGCAAGCTGATCAGCTTTTGCAATCTGTGGGCTAGCGCTTAATAGACCAATGGTGGTCAAAACACCAACTAATAATAATTTCTCCTTATTTTTATTCATTATTCTTAACCTCATATAGTAAAAAATAACGTACTGTTTATACAACTTGAGTCTAGCACGGTTAATATAGTAATTACTAATGAAACGCACTTGTATAAAACCTAAGCATCAGTGAAAAAATGAGGACAGCTATTTAGTATTCGACTGAACGGATTAATCTTGAGGATCTATTTAATAAACTTTATAATTAAAAGCGATTAGATATAGGGATAGTTAGCATATTGACTAGGAGAAAGCATGAAAAAAATATTTTTAGCCTCTTACTTTGCAAACGTGGCCGAACAATTTAAGACATTTGTTCAACATAATAAAATCAAGACTAAGACAATCCTTTTTATTCCAACTGCTAGTGATGTAGAAGAATATACAGAATATGTTGACGAAGAAAAACAGCTTCTGGAAGAGTTAGGCTATGTAGTTGATAAATTCGATGTTACAAATGAATCAGTAGATATAGCCACTAATAAAGTAAAAGACGCCGAGATGTTTTTTGTAACAGGTGGTAATACATTTTATCTGTTACAAGAACTAAAGAAAAAGGAATTGCTGCCACTGATTAATGAAAAAATTGATTCTGGAACTCCATATATAGGAGAGTCTGCTGGTGCAATCATTATGGCACCGGACATCGAATACTGCGGTATTATGGACGATGCAACTCTGGCAGAAGACTTGACCGACTATAGCGCCTTGAATCAGACTAAGTTCTATACTTTACCGCACTATAAAGAGGAACCATTTGCGGAAGCAGATGATGAAATACTTGCAGTGTATAATGATAAATTGAATTTAGTTCCGATTAATAATAATCAAGCAATTATACCTAGTGATAAAGACTATAAAATAGTTTAGAACTTAATAAAATAGCAAAGAAAAGACTCTATTTAGAAATAGAGTCTTTTTTAATTTTATTTTCATGTATATCTGATGTATGAGATAATAAACTAATAAAAATTGCCGTTTAAATTGAATAATGGGAAATCAAATGATGGAAAATAAAGAAATAATAGCACGTTATCTTGACGACAATGGAGTTGTTAAGACGTGGCCTGCCAAAGCTAAAAATCGCTTCCTAATTCTGCAGTATTTAGCGACAAAATTTGAACCTACCAAAAAGTATTCTGAACAAGAAGTAAACCTAATTTTGATGAAGTATATTTCTGATTATGTCACCAGGAGACGAGATTTAGTCGAAAATCATCTTTTAACTCGAACCGATGATGGCAGAATGTATTGGCTAAATACCGATGCATCAAGCAGTAAAAATTAGGTTAAAAGAAAAGGTGCCAAGATGATTATTGATACAAAAGAACTGCAGAAAAAAGTTGTTGAGAATAAAGAAAATCATGGTTTTAATACGACTGATATCAAATTTGAATTATTGTGTTTATATGGTGAAGTTAATGAACTTTTTCAAGCTTATTTGAAGCATGATAAAGATAATATTGATGAAGAACTGGCAGATGTGGCAATCTTCTTATTAGGCATTTCTGAGATGCTAGGTAGTGACTTGGGGGCAGATATAGTTGCTAAAATGAAGATCAATGAAAATCGCGTTTATAAAAATGGTGTTAAGTCGCTAGAAGATGAAAATGTGACTAAATGATTATATATAAGTAATCCAAGGCATGACTGCTTTTGGATTAATTGAGAAGTGAAATGAAGACCATGATAGCAACCTTGGCAGAGCAATTTCTGGGTGATTGCTTCACTACTTTGGCTTTGATTTCGAAATTTTTGTACAAATCCATGCTAGAATAAGTGTGTATAAATAATTTAGCGATTCCATTGGAATCACACAAAAAGCTCTATCCCGATAATAGAGCTTTTTTGCGTGCTAATTATTAAAGAAGGAAGGCAACCTACTTCTTTTTTCCTCTTTCCGTTTAGCTAGCGTTTTTTAGCTAAGAAAACTATTAGTTCTCTAGTTAAATCAAGGAAAAATTGTATAAATAATCTAGCTAGATCCATTAGAACCGCCTCCTATCCTTATAAGATAGGACGTTGCCTCTAACGCTATTGTAACAAGACCATGGGCACTTTTTAAGTTCTACAGCTAAATTAGTAATGCAATTGCTTCATATGGTTGTAAATTGAGCGCATTAGGTACTTCGGTAATATTTTGCTCATAATTAGTAATCAGTGTTTCTGCCTTTTGTCCTTGGAAAGCTTCAGGCAATTGATAGGTAACAGGGTGACCGTAAAAGTTGTTAATAACTAATAATGTTTGGCCATTATAATCGCGGCGATAAACGAAAACTTGCGGATGATCCAAATCAACTGGTTGATAGCTGCCTTTAGCAATAATTGGAAGCTGCTTACGCAAGTAAATCAATTTTTGATAATAGGAAAAAATTTCTCCGTGGTCTAGTTCTGCTGCGACATTTATTCGCTCCTGGTCTTTAGGCTTCAGCCAAGGTGTACCAGTAGTAAACCCGGCATTAGGACCGCTATCCCAGTGCATTGGTGTTCTACTGTTATCGCGTGACTTGGCTTGAATAATTGCCAGCGCATCTTGTTCACTTACGCCATGCTTTTTCAGCTCGTGATACGCATTATGTGTTTCAACATCAACATAATCGGATATTTGCTCATAATTAGGATCAATCATTCCAATTTCTTCGCCTTGATAAATGTATGGCGTTCCGCGTAATAAGTGCATCACGGTTGCTAGCATTTCTGCAGATTTTTCACGGTAGTGAATTGGATCACCGAAGCGGCTCAAAGCCCAAGGTTGATCATGATTATTCCAAAAGAGGGCATTCCACCCGCCGCCTTGACTCATTCCTAATTGCCAGTCATTGAGTAATTTCTTGAGAGCAGCAAAATCAAAAGGAACCTTAGTCCACTTTTGCCCATTCTCATAATCTACCTTCAAGTGATGGAAGGTAAAGACCATTGATAGTTCGTGGTTATCCTTATTTGTATAAGCTACAGAATTAGGAATGGAAGTTGAAGACATTTCGCCAACCGTAATTGAATCAGGCATTTGTCCAAAGGTACTTTGATTTAATTCTTTCAGGTACTGGTGAACAATTGGCTTGTCAGTATACATTAACTTGCTTGCAACATTTTCTGGTGCGTCTTTTAGGTCTTCGTCCTTACCAATAACGTTAATTACATCAAAGCGAAAACCTTTGACACCCTTATCACGCCAGAAGTTAACCATTTTAAATAGTTCCTTTCTTACTTCAGGGTTATGCCAGTCTAGATCTGCTTGTGTTTGATCATATAAGTGAAGGTAGTATTTGCCTGTGTCTCCAAATGGTGCCCAAGCTGGACCACCGAACTTGGAAGTCCAGTTATTAGGTAAACTACCATCAGGCTTTGGATCACGAAGATAGAAAAACTTTTGATAGTATTCGTCGCCAGCTAATGCTTTTTGAAACCAAGGATGCTCTGTTGAACAGTGATTTAGAACCATATCAAGCATCACATCGATATGGTTCTCTGCTAGCTTTTTAACCAATTCATCGAAGTCGTCCATTGTTCCAAATCTAGGATCAATTGCATAATAGTCGGCAATATCATAGCCATTATCGTTTTGGGGGGAAACAAAAAAAGGACTAAACCATATCATGTCAATATTTAGTCTTTTCAGGTATGGAATCTTTTGGATGATACCTCTTAAATCCCCTAAACCGTCGCCGTTACTATCATAAAAAGATTTTGGATAAATCTGATAGATAACTTTGTCCTCAAAACTCATAAAATAATTCTCCCGTGTTGTGCCTTTCTACGTGCAAAGTCGACAAACTTAAATTTATCGGGACGATGCAGAGAAACTGTGTATTGAAAAAATGATGTGTCTTTTAGATAGGTTAAACTGCGTACAACTACAACCAGATTGGTGTCTTCTAGCTGCAAACTTTGGATTACTTTTTTATCAGCTGGTTCAACTGTAATTGTCTTAGTTGCGTAATCAATTTCTAGTCCTAAGTCGCGCTCGAAATAGGAGTAGAGAGATTTTTGTGCTTGCTCAATTGTAAGGTGCGGAACATATTTTTTTAAAATATAGTCTTGATCAATAACAACTGGTTCATGATTGATCGAACGCAATCGCTCAACAAAAGTTGATGCAGGCTCAGTTATATCTAGCTGATCGGTAATAGATGATGGCATTTTAGTGTTGCTAAATTGCAAAATTTCTGTAGTTGCGTGCATTTGTTCTTGCTTATTGAGCTCGTCAAAAGTTTCAATGTTTGAAACTGGGAATGCAAATCTTGCACGGTCAAGTACAACCGATCCCTTGCCTCTAAGCTTTTGAATTAGGCCCGCAGACATTAACTCGGCAAGTGCCTTTCTAGTAGTTTCACGTGAAACTCCATATAATTCTGAGAGAACTGGTTCACTTGGTAAGAGTTCGCCAGCCTTGTATTGACCATGTTTAATTTTATTAGTTAAGTCCGCAGCAATTTGCAAATATTTGGCTGTCATTATCAGTAATCCTCGTTTTTTTATACTTAATCATAGCACCTTCTTTACTATTTTAACCTATCTAGACAAATTATTAGTTCAAAGTAAGACTAATAATTAAACAAATAATAAACAAAAATTTGACACTTGTCTATACAAGTAATATAATTTCTTGGAAAGCGATTTCAAAAGGATACAAAGTTATTGAAGGAGTTTAAATTATGAAAAAAGAGAACTTATTGGCTCCCATAAGTGGTGAAGTCATTAATCTCAGCGGAGTTGATGATCCAGTTTTTGCTCAAAAAACATTGGGTGAAGGATTTGCAGTTAAGCCAGAGAAAACACAGCTTGTTTCACCGGTAACGGGCAAAATTATGATGGTTGCTGACACAAAACATGCGATTGGCTTTAAAACAGCTACTGGCATGGAAGTACTAATTCACTTGGGAATTGATACAGTTGAATTAGAAGGTAAACCATTTTCAGCCGAGGTAGCAGCTGGAGATGAGGTTGAAGCAGGTCAAAAAATTGGAACAATGGACCTTGCTGCAATCAAAGCCGCTGGAAAAGATGATGTAGTAGTTGTTGCAGTAACTAATACTGCAGAAATTCTGAGTAGTATTGACGTCCAACTAGGCAAAATTGATGCTGGTCAAGTGGCAGCAGAAGTCACTTTAAAAGAGGACACTAAGACCAAACCAACTGCTAACGCTAAAGAAAATAAGTATCAGGTAACTGCGCGAGAGGTAGTTGAAGCTATTGGTGGAAGCGATAATATAAAAAGCGTAATTCACTGCTTTACGCGATTACGTTTTTCTTTGAAAGATGACAGCATTCCTGATGATGATCAGGTTAACCAAATTAGCGGAGTTCTGGACGTTGCTCGTGCCAATAATCAATATCAGGTAGTAATCGGACAAACTGTTGATGATGTTTATGATGAGGTCATTAGGATTTTGGGACCGCAATATGCGGGGCAAGGCCAAGAAGCAGCTGATAGCAACAATAGCGAACAGGATAACCAAGATTTAAGTTTTGGTGGCAAAATCAAAAATGCCTTTTTCCAATTGATTGGTGTTATTACTGGCTCAATGATGCCCGTAATTGGACTCTTGGCAGCGAGCGGAATGTTAAAAGGTATTCTCAATATCTTGACTAACTTTTGTCATATGTCGACAGCATCACCAACTTACACGATTATTAATTCAATGGGGGATGCAGCCTTTTATTTCTTACCAATAATTGTTGGTTTTACTGCAGCTCAAAAGCTGGGATCAAATCCTGTCATTGTTTCATTAATCGGTGGCTTTTTGATTTATCCTGACTTGGTAAAAATATATGCCAGTGGGAAGTTTAGCTATTTCCTAGCAGGTGTTGGTATTAACGCTAACTTCTTTGGTATTCCAATTCATATTCCACAATATACTTATTCTATTTTCCCAATGATTTTTGCAGCTTGGATGGCAGCAAAAATTGAACCTTGGATTAAAAAATGGATGCCAGTTACATTGAGACAAATTTTTACACCATTAGTAGAAATCTTTTTAGTCGGAATGACAGTCTTAATTATTGTTGGTCCAGTTATTTCCTTTATTTCAGAAGGTATTGCCGGAGTATTGCAATGGTTACTCACAGTTAACACTGCATTATCTGGTTTGATTATTGGTGGACTATATCAAATACTGGTTATTTTCGGTCTGCACTGGGCAGTAATTCCGTTAATTGCTAACGACATTGCTGCAACAGGACACAGTGTCTTAAACGGCATCATCTCAATTACAATGGTTGCTCAAGGTGCTGGTGCACTTGCAGTTTGGTTTAAGACTAAGCATAATCCTGAACTAAAGGGATTATCGATGAGTGCAGCTATCTCTGCAGCAGTTGGTATCACTGAACCTGCAATGTATGGTGTTAACTTGAAATACGGTCGTGTATTTATGACCTCAAGTATCGGTGCAGCTATTGGTGGTTTAGTTAATGGTTTGCTCAAAGTTGATATGTATGGTTTTACCGGTAGTTTAATCGGTTTCCCATCATTTGTTCCTAAGGCTGGACAGGGCAATCCTAATAACTTGTTAAACTTCTGGATTGCATCAATTGTGACTATTATTGCCGCCTTTGCTTTAACTTACTTCTTTGGTTATAAGGAAAACGATGCTAATAGCCCTAAGGATGCTCCAAAAAAGAAGACTTTGGCAGATTTATAATTGCTGAATTTTGATATTTTAAGGATAAAAAAGCTTCTAACTATATTAGTTAGAAGCTTTTTAAATTTCAGCTAGTTGTTTAGACTAAAAATTGCGATAATTAATTGTAAAACTAGCAAAATTGGAGTGATTGAAGATGAAAGTACTAGTAATAGGTGCACACGGACAAATTGGGCAACAATTAGTTCATATTTTACAAAAGAGCCAAAGCTGTGAAGTTATTGCAGGCTTGCGGTCGGTTGAACAGGAGAAGACTTATCAAGAACAAGGAATTGCAACTGCTTTTGTTGATTTAACAAAACCGCAAAAGCAACTAGAACAAGTGATGCAAACGGTTGACATTGTGGTTTTTTCTGCCGGATCAGGTGGAAAAACTGGTGCTGATGCAACTATGATGATTGACCTTGATGGAGCAGTTAAGGCAATTAATGCAGCTGAAAAAACAAACATTCAGCGCTTTATTATGGTTAGTTCGATTAAGTCAGATGACCGTAGCTTTTGGTCAGATCATGCTCCAGCAGTAGAGCCACAAAGCTATTATTATGCTGCTAAATACTATGCCGACCAATGGCTTTACCACAGTTCATTAGATTATACAGTTTTGCGGCCAGCTAGGTTACTCAACACTGCAGCAACTGGAAAAGTCAAAATAGCACAACACATAACAGCGCCCGCTTCTGCAATAACAATTACCCGAGCAGATGTAGCAGAAGTAATTGCAGAAATTATCGAGAAAGATAAGCTGCATCGAAAAGACTTTGACTTGGCCAATGGCGAAGTACCTATTGCACAGGCAATTTCAAACTTCCAATAAAAATATTTTGATTACAAATTTTAATAGGCTAATAAATTAATGTCTAGCTAACATGATTTATTAGCCTTTTATTTTGAGTTAAGACTTAGTTAAATGACAGATTATGACCAACATTGTTACTTTTAGTCTGATTAAATTAGAAAATTATTGCTTTTACACGAATCAATATAGTAAAGTTTGATTATATTATTATTAAAACAAAGGAGGGAGCTATGCTAAAAGTAGAACATTTAAGTAAAAAGTTTGATACTTTTCCAGCGCTTCAAGATGTTAACTTTACCATTCAGCCTGGTGAAATTATGGGTTTGATTGGTCAAAATGGTGCAGGGAAAACCACCACTTTTCACAGCATTTTAAATTTTCTTCATTACGACGGAAAAATTTCCTGGGAAGATCAGCCCATTACTGAAAAAACTTTTGATACGGTAGGCTACTTGCCGGAAGAACGCAGTTTACTACCTAAAATGACTATTGAGCAACAAATTGTTTATTTGGCGGAGCTAAAAAGCCGCCCAGCAAAAGAGATAAAACCGCAAATCGATGATTGGCTGAAACGCTTTGAGGTTCAGGGCAAGAAAAGCGACAAAATAAAAACACTTTCGAAAGGTAATCAGCAGAAGGTACAGTTAATTTGTACTTTGATTCATCAGCCCCAATTAATTATTTTAGATGAGCCTTTTAGTGGTTTGGATCCGGTAAACGCAGATTTGCTCAAAAACGCAATCTTAGAAGCAAAAAAGAAAAATGCAACAATTATCTTCTCCAGTCACGATATGTCAAATGTTGAAGAAATTTGCGATAGTTTAATTATGTTGAAAAAAGGGCAAGTTGTTTTAAGTGGTACAGTTGATGCCGTTCGTGACTCATTTGGTAAAACGGAAATTTACTGCAAAACAACTAAGTCGCTTGCAGAATTGCAGCAGCTGCCTCACGTTAAAAAAGTAGAAAAGAAAGCACATGGTCAATATCTTTTACGGATTGACGATGAAAATAGTGGTCCTGAAGTCTTTGACGCATTGACAAATGGCGAATATGTTGAAGAGTTCCGTCAGCAACCGCCAACACTTGACGAAATATTCAGAATGGAAGCTGGTGAACAACATGAATAAATTATGGACCATAACGCTGCAAACTTATTGGCATCAAGTTAAGTCTTGGTCTTTTCTGCTTTTGATTCTGAGTCCATTTTTCATAATTGGTTGTGGCGTTTTAGGAGGAGCTATCGGTGCTAATTCTGATCCAGACAGTCAGATTGCAGTTATCAGTTCCAATGAGCAAGTTCGCCAAAACTTTATTAAAAACAATGGCAAATACGTTGATGCTAAAATTAAAACCGTTGAATCTGCTAAAGAGGCCGTCAAAAAAGAAAAGGTTGATGGCTACTTGGTATTTGAAATGCAAAAAAATCAGGTTAAGGCAGTTTATCACGGAGCGTCACCTATTGATGATGAATTGAAACCCAAAGTAAAAAGCTATTTACAAGTCTTGCAGAGTCAGCTTAATTTGCAGCAAGCGCAATTGGCGCCCAGTCAATTTAAAGCCTTACAGCAGCAGCCAAAATATCGCGAAGTACTCCAGAAAAATCATCAGGGAGATAAATCGGTAAAAATGTTGTCTTTAATCATTGTGATTATGGTCGTTTACATGATTTTGGCTTCCTACAGTAGCATTACAGCTCAAGAAATAGCTTCTGAAAAGGGCACGAAGATTATGGAAATCATTTTTTCCAGTACAACTGCTGCAAAATACTTTTTAGGCAAAATTTTGGGTATTTTCGCCGTAATTATTACTCAACTCTTAATCTATATTGTTGGCGGCTGGGCAACTTACCGCTGGGCATTGCATGCAAAAATTACGGCTTCTTTCATGCATAACAATCAGGTAGTAATAAATAAAATTTTGGGCAATTTGGTAAATGTCAATCTCATTTTCCTGATTCTTGGTGTAATTATTTATACGATATTAGCAGCTTTTTCAGGAGCTTTAGTAGCTAAACCTGAAGATTCTTCAAAGGCCGCGCAAAGTACTGCGATGCTTTCTTTGATTGCATTTTTTCTGTCGTTTGCATTTATTTCTAATCCAGAGCAAATTCTGCCGCAAGTATTATCTTACGTGCCATTCTTTTCCTCATTCATGATGCCAATTCGTATAATTAATGGTCATGTTGGTAATATAGAAGTTATTTTGTCGCTGGTAATTTTAATAGTAAGTATTGTTGGTTTAACAGCATATATTAGTAAAATCTATCAAGGAGTAATATTACAAACTGAAGATACCAGCTTTTGGAAGAGATTAAAGCGGGGCCTGGCATATAGTAAAGCATAAGTAATATAATTCAAGCTAAAAAACTAATAAATCAGTGTAAGCAAAACATGGTTTATTAGTTTTTTAAATTATAAATATTTTCTGTTTTTAATAGTGGACTATAATATAAATAATAATTTCAAACTGTATTTCTTACATGGTGACATGGAGGCATTTATGCTTGCTAGCAATCTATGGTTGATTATTTTTGCTACTATTTCATCTTTTTCACGCGGGATAATTTCCGTGATTGACCGTTACCAAATGGGTTATCGCAAACAAAGCTCAATTGATGTTAACTTTTTAAATAATATTTGTAGTTCAGTTTTAGTAACTTTTATGTTGCTGGTTATATTGCATAATTACCCCAGTCCACGCATTACAAACAATTACTTAATTAGGGTATTTTTGTATGCTTTTTTAGCACAAATAGTGGCATATGGTTATAGTTATGTCTTTAAAAAAGTAACTATCATGCAATCGGTTATCCTAAGTAAAATTACTGATTTGTTTATTCCGTTGGCAATTTTGCTGACAATGGGCTACTTCAGTAAATCTTCTTACTTAGTTTCGATCATCTCAACTATCATAGTTGTCATTTATATTGCCTTTGAACAGCGCAAAGATAATTTGGATTTGAAAAACTTGGCGAAGACATTTACAGTTATTGCGCCACTGCTAATTGCGCAAGCGGCATTTTCGCCTTTTTTGACTAAAGGATTAATTAAGCCAATTGATTTGGTCTTTTTTACGATTATGACAATCTATGTTCGCTGCTTAATTTCCTTAATTACTTTTATCTATAAAAACCATTCCCTCAAAATTAATGGTGAAAACTTAACAGGTAGAGTTTTCCTTATTTATGGTAGTCGCGCCGTTTTAACCCTTCTTGCGCAAGTAACCTATACTTTGGCAACCTCTTCGCCTAACTCCAGCATTGCGTGGATCTTTTTAAACATGACTTCTCTTTACAGTGTGATTTTTGGCGACATTTTCCTAAAAGAGAAGATGAAGTTTGCAGATATCTTGGTGATAGTCCTTATCTTTGTTTTGGCATTATTTTCAAAGTAAAAAGGACACCTATTGGCTGACACCAAACCTATTTTTATACAACAGATTAAAAAATGCTTTAATTATTAAAAAAGTATATAATTAACTATGACTTTTTATGACTGGCTCAAAGATAGATACTGATAGTTTATTTGGGGAAATGCTATCGCTGATATTAAGAGCGGAGACATAATGATAATAGAAACCAAAAGCTTGGTAAAACGATATAAAAA
Organism: Lactobacillus apis; assembly: GCF_003150935.1. NCBI lineage: Bacteria > Bacillati > Bacillota > Bacilli > Lactobacillales > Lactobacillaceae > Lactobacillus > Lactobacillus apis. The sequence goes on from NZ_CP029476.1 coordinate 50,831, forward strand.
AGTGAAAGCAACAAAATTATTTCATAAAGAGTATCGTGATTTTGTTGCACTTCAAAATATTAATTTTCAACTCAAGCAGGGCGAACACCTTGGCTTAGTTGGTTTGAATGGGTCTGGTAAATCGACCCTAATTAAGCTGATTTTAGGCATTTTACAGCCAAGTAGTGGAAGTGTCAGAACTTTTGACATGGATCCACTAACTAATAGACAAAAAAATGCACAAAAAATCGGAGTTGTTTTCGGCCAAAGAAGCCAACTCCGTTGGGATTTACCGGCAATGGACACATTCAAGTTAAATCGTGAGATTTATCAAGTGCCGGAAGAGATTTTTGATAAACGAGTGAAAAATCTAGCTGAAATGTTAGATGCGACTGATTTTTTATTGCAACCAGTGCGCACGCTTAGTCTGGGACAACGGATGAAAGCTGAATTTATTGCGGCCCTTATTCATGATCCAGATTTAATTATTTTAGATGAGCCGACAATTGGGCTTGATGTTTTATCGAAAAATAGTATCACACAGTTTTTACAAAAATTGACCAATAAAACAATTATTTTTACTTCACATGATCTTGATGAGGTCGAAAAGGTTTGTTCAAGAACGCTAATCTTAAGTCATGGCCAGCTGGTATTAGATAAAAGTAGCAAAGAGTTGGCCAAACTTGACGTGCCTTCAACCGTGACATTTACTAGCAAAAAGTCTTTAAGTGAAGCAATTACTGCAAAATGGCCTACGATTAACCGATTAGAAAACGGATCGTATCAACTTACAGGCATAATGCAGGAAGAGCTTAAGTCCACTTTGTCTATGATTACGGCGAGTGTCGAAGTCGATAGCATTGAGGTTAAAAATAACAAGTTAGAGTACTTGCTAGCACACCTAACCAAACAGGAGGTGTGCTAATGAAGTATAGATTAATGTTAGTAAAAATTGGTGTCAAAAAAGGTTTAGCATCGAAATATGCTCTCTTGTTTTGGCTTTTTTCCATACTAATATCCACCACTGTCCAGTATTTTTTATGGAAAGCAGTTCTGATTGGTAAACCAAATCGTGAATTTCAAGAAACAATTAGTTATTTAGTGTTAATGCAAATTTTAACAGTTTTGTTTCCTAAGACTAGCTATGAACTTAACGATAAAGTACGTTCCGGAGATATTGCAATCGATCTTCTTAAGCCACTATCTATTTCAACGCAATTACTATGGGAAGGAATAGGTTATTCACTAGTCAAATTTGCCATAATTGGTGTCGTTGATATGTTAATCTTTTTCTGGTTCTTGGATTTTAAAATTGCATTTAGCACCATATTAATGGTTCTCGTAACAGCTATTTTAGGTTATTTTTTATACTTTGAACTTGAGCTGGTACTCGGAACTTTTTCTTTTTATACCTACAGCATTTGGGGGATTACTACTTTTAAAGAAGCTATTTTGCTTGTACTGGCTGGAAATGCCTTTCCAGCTAATTTTTATCCCAGCTTGCTTAAAAAGATTGCTCAATATTTGCCCTTTCAATATTCATATGGCGCAATAGGGACATTGGCCCAGCATCCCGCCTGGAATTTATTTATTAAAATAGTCGTAATTCAGTTAATTTACATCGTTGCCTTTAACTTGTTGTTTAAGTTGCTTTTTAAGCATTCAGCTAACGCTACAGTTATTCAAGGAGGTTAATGATGCGATATTTAAAATTATTATTTACGTATTTCAAAGTAAATTTAAAATCATTAGCCGTTTACGATCTTGATTTTTATTTTGCGATTATTGGCATGATAGTCCAAAATATCCTAAACATTGTTGCATTAAGGTTTATTTTTAACATTGTGCCGCGAATTAGTGGCTACAGTTTCAGCCAGTTGCTACTAACGTATGCATTAGCAACGTTATCCTTTTCAATATTCCGCTGCTTTTTCATTAATGCCTTAAATATTTCGGATTACATCCATAATGGTTCATTGGACACGATTTTGATTAAACCCGTCAATCCGCTATTTCAACTAGTTAATGAACGTGTAGATGAAGACTCTTGGGGCGATTTATTAGTTGCCTTGCTTCTGCTAATTGTGGTTGATGTGCAATTACATAATCCTTGGTATATCACGATTATGTTTATCTTTATTTCACTGTTTACGTCCTTAATTTTCTTGGCATTAGCAATCTTAGGTAATATTGTTTCACTTTTATCTAACGGTTTAGCTAATTTGGCTGAAACAACCTTTGACTTTTTTGATATGAGCAAATATCCCATGGCTATTTATTCGATGGGATTTAAAATAATTATGACTTTTATACTGCCAATTGGTTGGGTTGCATCAATTCCACAGGAAAGAATTGCCGTTAAGCACGAATGGATATGGTTATTGATAATTCCAGTTGTCTGCATGCTGTTCTTTGTGGTGATTTATCAACTCTGGCGCGTATTTCTGGAAAAATATCAGAGTACGGGTAGCTAGAGAAGACTATTATAAATATATTGACAAAATGGTTAGCGGTACAAAGGTGCTGCTAACTATTTTTATTGCTTTTGCTATTCGGCTAACAGATTACAATTTAGCCGATAGACAGTCAAAATAAATTTAGCTAAATATTGGCATAAAAAAGCCATACAACTGAAGAGCTGTATGGCTTTTTTATCAATTATTCTTTTAATGTCTGTGCTTCTTGATGAATTACTTGCACACTATTAATTACAAATGGAAAGCCGATATATGGTAGCAATTGAATTACTGACCAAATTAGTTCACTTTCGTTGTTACCGGCCTTTAAACTTCCACGAGCATGGGCCTTGATTTGAAATTCAACGTTCATGGTAATTAGTGCTAATAGTTCATAGCGCTCACGGTCACGAACATCTAGTGCTTTTCGGTTATAAAAATCGTTGAAAAAGTGTTCTGTTAATGCGTGGGGGATGAATGAGCCAGCATTGTCTGGCAAATCTTTCAGCAGATTTTTAATTTCAGTGCCATATAATTGTGCTTGAATTTTTGCCCCATAGTTTTCATCTGCTTCACTTTCTACGGATGTCAAAGTGATTTTACGTTCTTCAAATACACTATTTACCTGCTCTAAAACTTGTTTAACCTTCAGGGTACCAATTACAGGTGCTAATTGATAAAGCACCTCTAAAAGAACTTCAGGGGCAATATTAGCATCTAAAATGTTAGCCACCTGTTCTGGAACAGCTGTCATTATTCCTTGCGTAACACTAGCGATTAATGGAATGATAAAACGATCTTTCTGTAAGTGTTGAGCGCAGTTACTGTCCACGTCGTTAAGGTAGCTCTGGCTTAATTTTTGAAATTGCTTTTCTAGTTGATTATTCATGAAAACCTCCGGGTTAATACTATCTGCAATCTTTATAAATTTCTTCTTTTAATGATTTTAAGAACAGCTCAGCAACTGGCGATAAGCTAACTTCTCGTTTCCAAATTACTCTAATCGTTTGTTGCAGACTAGGGCATAATTTTTTAAACGTAAGCCCTGAACTTTCTGAAGTATCAGCCAAGTTATCCAGGGTTAACATTAATGCTGAATGATTTTTGACCATTAACGTACCGTTGAAGTTAAGGTTATAGTCACCAATAAAATTCACGTTATCGTAATAATTACCTAACCAGTTTTGAAAAAGGTGAGTTTGCAGGGCTTGCTGCGAAGTCAAGAGGGAGCGACCGCACAAGTCTTTCGGCGTAATTGTTTCTTTAGTTGCTAGTATATCATCTCTTGGCATTAATACACCCCAGGTATCTTTTTCAGATAAGGTTAAAGAGGCGTAGCTGGGTAATGAAATGTCACCAATAATTACGCCAAAATCTGCAGTTCCATTATTTAGCTTTCTTTCGGCGTAACTATAATCGCCGTTTAAGAGATGAATTTTAACGGTGGGATGATCTTTGATGATTTGGCTAATTACGTTCATAATTTGTTGCATCCCGATACTTTCACCTGCTGCAATTGTTAGGTCACCACTAATAAAAGAGGTAGTTTCAAGATTTCTTTTTGTCCTAGAAGTTAATTCTAGTATTTCTTGTGCTTGTTCTAGTAAGTAATGGCCTGCAGGAGTTAGTGTTAAACGGCGCTTTTGCCGGTCAAATAATTTGACGCCGAGTTCTGCTTCTAAATCAGCTATTTGTCTGGAAAGTGCTGGTTGCGAAATTAAGACCTTTTTAGCCGCACGCGTCATGTTACCCTCTTGGGCAACAGCAACGAAATAATTTAAAACGCGTAGTTCCATATAACCTCCTGTTTAATGCATTTTGTTTATGTTGACTGATTGTTAATAAGTATTTCACTGAAGAAAAAGTTACAGTTAAAATTTGTATTATTGAGAAAAAATTCAATACGTAATAGGCCACCTAATGTTATTTTGATAGACAAGTAAAAAATCATAAAAAGCGCCTATAATAAACACGATTATAGGTCACCCTTTTACTTTTAAATTAGTAAGGAAAATAAAATGAAAATATCAGAAGTTGCAGAAAAAGTCGATTTAACCCCAGTAACTCTAAGGTACTATGAAAAAATGGGTCTTATTCCAGAAGTAAAAAAGGAGCACGGTGTCAGAAACTATAGTGAAAATGATCTTAACTGGATCAGTTTTATCAAATGTATGCGGAATGTGGGCATTCCAGTAAAAGACTTACTGGAATATACCGAGTTACTGCAGCAGGGTTCTGATACTAAAAAGGCAAGAAGACAAATTTTGGTCAAAGAACTACATCGCTTGGAAGAACAAGAGCAGGCCGTTCATTCCACTATCAATAGACTAAAACACAAAATCAGTCTATACGATCAAGGAGAATTAAAGTAGGTTTCACCATAAAAAGTTGACTAGTAAACGATCAACTTTAGTATTTTCATGTAACTTGCTGTGTTGTGCCTGAGGCCCAGTTATTTCTTTTTCCTGATATGAGCGGGCACGCTTTTCCACTAAATAGCGGTAGGAACGAGCTGAATTTACTGCCACAGAGCCATCGTTCCCCTTACCTGTATCGCCGTAAATATTTAATACAGCAGCATTAGTAGGAAACTTTTTTCTTAGGCCTAAAAGTCCGCGATAGCCCGTATCCATTTGCGTGGGCTTGCCGTTAGGTTCTAAAACTATTTTTTTAGGTGCAGTTTGCTGGCCTAAAAAGCCGTTATAATGCCCTGCAATAGAAACTTGTTTATTTAAACGGGGCATGTGCGGATTATCAGCATTGTTTAGTAGATAATAGGCAATTTGTAAGTTACCCATTGAATGGCCCACAAGATTTACTTGTTTGAATTGATATTTTGCTTGCAAAGCAGTGATAACGTTTTTGATGTAATTACTACTCTTTTTGAAAGCGACGGCTTGGTTAGTTTCACCTGTAGAAAGGCTTTTGTTGTTGAGTAAATTAACTTCAATGATGGGATTTTTCGCACCATTTTTAATGGTGCCCCATAAAGAGACCTTACCCGCAGGACTAACATCTGCACGAATAATTGAGTTGGTAAAATTGTGCTGTTTAGCGTAATTAGTCATGCTTTCTTCCGCCCGGTAGCTACTGCCCCAGCCGTGAACAAAGAGGGTTGGCGTGGCAATAGCTGTTTTATGCTGTTGCTGGCCAGGCTTTTTAATTACATAAAAGCCCAGTATTAATAGTAAGGCAGCGATAATTGCACTTATCCCGAAAGCTTTATGTTTTTTGGTCATCGGCGACTCCTAAAAAGGATTAGCGAATCCTATAAACTTTTTTGAACATCTGCAACGATTTGTTCAAGAGTTAAATGATTTTGTTGATAAATTTCTGCTACAGGAGTTTGGTCAGTGTAAACACGGTTTTGCCCGTAGTTGAGTACTTTAACGTCTTTGTTACCCAGATAAGAAGCTACTTTTTGGCCGAATCCGCCGTCGAGAATGTTGTCTTCAAGGGTGACGATTACCTTATGATTAGCGGCTAGTTGGTCTAGTGCTTTTTCATCTAAAATATTAGCTGAAAGTGGGTTAACAAGAGTGGCACCGAGGTTATTTGCTACTTTTTCACCCAATTGATAAAAAGCGCCTAGTCCAATAACTGCTACTTCCTTACCCGGCTTAACTTGGTAGTTAATGGTGGAGTAGTCGGTAATAACAGTTTGGTGATCAGTTTCTGGAACATCGCCAGGAACTTTAATTGCAACGGGATGCTTCTTTTGCTTGATGGCCCATTCAAGCATTGCCTTTTCTTCAGCCAAAGTTGTTGGTGCTAAGTAAATCCAGTTAGGCAAATTAGAAATCATTACCTGATCAAAAATACCAAGGTGAGTTTTCGATTGACTAGAAATAGTGCCACCTGCTACAAGCATTACCACCGGTAAGTCATTGGCAGCAGTATCGTGTGATAATTGATCAAAAGCACGTTGTAAGAAGGTTGAATTTTCCATCAAAACCGGAATACCGCCTTCTTTGGCAAAACCAGTCGCAAAAGCAACTGACTCTTGCTCGGCAATACCAACGTCAGTGTAATTAGCTGGATATTCATTTTTAAATTCATCTAAATTAAAGACACCAGGAATAGCGGCATTAATGGCCATGATTTTTTGACCTGCATCAATTTGTTCTTTAATAACGTCAAGTGCAACCGACTTGGATGTAGGTTTTTGGTTTTCAGCGGCAAGAGGCTGATCGTCTTCCAAATTAAATGGTGAGACCCAGTGATGTGCTTCTTCGTCTTTGACTGCAGGCTCGTAGCCTTTTCCCTTAAGCGTATTAATGTGCAATAAAATAGGATGATCAACATCTTTAACAGCTTTAAAAGCATCTATCATGGCAGAGAGATCATTACCGTCTGCAACGTAGCGATAGTCAAAGCCCATTGCCTTAAACGGGTTTTCTGCTGTTTGGCCGTTAGAATCACGCAGCTTTTTCAGTGAGGTTACCACGCCACCAACGTTTTTATCAATTGACCATTGGTTATCATTAACTACAACCACTAAGTTGTGTGGCTCAATCGCTGCATTGTTTAGCCCTTCAAAAGCCAAGCCACCTGTCAGTGAGCCGTCACCAATTAAAGCCATAATATTTTCGTGTTGTCCCATTAAGTCACGTGCCTTTGCCATTCCAGTAGCCAGAGCGACTGAGGTTGAGGTGTGCCCAACAGCATAGTAATCATATGGACTTTCGTCAGGATTTGAATATGGTGTTACATCTTCATAATGGTCAGGGTCGAGCCAAGCTTTGGCCCGTCCAGTTAACATTTTATGTGGATATGTTTGATGGGAAATGTCCCAAACCAGTTTATCTTTTGGAGCATCAAACACATAGTGGTAGGCAATGGTAGCTTCTATAATACCGAGATCTGGCCCTAAGTGACCACCTTCAGCTGCATCTTTTTCAACGATTAATGTCCTGATTTCTTGAGCTAATTTTTCCATTTCGGGGATGCTCAATTTTTTAACATCTTTTGGTCCCGTAATTTTATTTAACAAAAAATCTTCATGTTTGTTCATATAAGTGCCTCCTTGCTGTGCTAGTCAGCCAGCTTATTCCAGTAACTGTATAAAAGTTTAATACTTAAAGTTAGCTCTAAGTCAAATGTAAAATTAATTTTTATAATTAAAAGTTAACTTTATTCGATTTAAACTATAATTATTATAATGATGGAAATAATAATGTGACACATTTAAGGAATTGAAGATGACAATTGGTGAATTACTGAAGAAGTTTCGCGTTAAGCAATTGAAAACGCAAAAAGAATGGGCTGCGGGAGTGGTTACGCCCTCTTATTATTCAAAGGTTGAGAAAAACCTGCATCGTATAACAGCAGAGGATTTGATTGCAATTTTGCGAATTAATCACGTTAAGCCGTGGGAATTTTTTAATCAATTAGATGAAAATCAACAAGCGCGGAATGTTGCATTTAATGAAATTGAAGAAGAAGTAAATCGAGCATATTATCAAAACAATCCTAAAAAAATTGAAGAGATTCGCCAATACGTGGAGAATAGCGATATTGAGAATAAGGACAAATTACTGCTACTGATCGATTTTAATTTGGCTGATACGCTGAATAATGTAGCCGAATTGAGTGATACGAAAAAAGCGCAGTTAAGGAATTGGCTTTTTGAACAAGATGATTTTGATGAAAAAACTCTACGTATGTACATTAACTTTATCCCAATTTATGATTTAAAAAGCAACTTGAAGATTGGCAAAAAGGTAGCAGAAAAATTAAAAGGTACAACAGAAACGCGGAAACAGGAGGAGCTCTTAGGTGTTATTATCAATATCTTGATTGTGTGTATTGAGCAAGGAGCCTATGACGAAACTGGATATTTTGTTCAAGCTGCCGAACATATCAGAACAGTGCCAAAACTATTCTTTTATAAGAACATGCTGGTCTTTTTAGAAAACATGATTAACGAGCACTTTGACCATCAAGAAGAGTATGTGGCTAAATGCCAATGGGCAATCAAAAATTTCGACTTACTAGGAATGCCTGAATATGGTAAAGAAGCAGAACGTTTTTTTAACGAATATCAGTAAAATGAATAATAGTGCTAAGATAAGAATAAAATAGTTAAGCTTGAGCATAGAAGGGATGATTTTATGAAAATAGGTTTTATTGGAACAGGTGTAATGGGTAACGCAATTTGCCTTAATCTGTTAAAGGCTGGTCATGATTTAGTGGTTTATAACAGAACCAAGAGTAAGACTGATAACTTAGTTGCTCAGGGTGCAACTTGGTGTGAGAGCCCTAAAAAAGTTGCTGAGAATGCCGAATTAATCTTTACGATGGTTGGCTTTCCAGCTGATGTTGAAAAAGTTTATTTCGGTGATGAAGGTATTTTTCAGGCCGCTGTTAAGGACAAATATCTAGTTGATATGACCACTTCAAAGCCTGCATTAGCTCAGCGTATTTTCCGTGAAGGAGAGCAACAAGGAGCAAAAGTTTTGGACGCACCGGTTTCAGGTGGAGATTTAGGTGCCAAAAATGGCACTTTGACAATTATGGTTGGTGGCGATGAAGCAGCTTATCAAGATTTGGAACCAGTTTTTAAAGACTTTGGCAAAACCGTGCATTACTTTGGTGCTGCAGGAGCAGGTCAGAATACAAAAATGGCCAATCAAATTATGATTGCTGGAACAATGACTGGAATGTGTGAAATGCTCGTCTATGCCAAAAAAGCAGGTTTGGATCTTGAATCTGTACTAGAGACAGTTGGAGCAGGTAGTGCTGCTAATTGGAGTTTGAGCAATTATGGTCCACGTATCTTGAAGGATGATTACACACCTGGCTTTTTCAGCAAGCACTTCTTAAAAGACTTGCGCATTGCCTTGGAAACTGCCAAAGAAATGGATCTTGAGTTGCCAGCTACTAAAGAGGCGGAAAAATTGTATGAAACCTTGGTTGATGAGCGTGGTCTAGGTGACTTGGGCACACAGGGTTTGATTAAATTATGGTGGAACTAATATTTAGTTCAAAAACAAAAAGAACAGTTTCAGATTTGGAACTGCTCTTTTTTATGAGTAAGTATAAGTGAATTTTAAGTTAATTGATTTTACTTTTGACTTCTTCTACGCCGTCTAAAACATTAGCATAGCGTGCCAAAATGAAAAGGTAGTCTGATAAACGATTAATGTATTTTAAACAAGCAGGGGCTAATTTTTGCTGTTCATCGTTTAATTTAGCCATTGCACGTTCTGCTCTCCTAGCAACCGTACGAGCATAATGCAAATGGGTCGCGGTAATCGAACCGCCTGGCAAAATAAAGTGGGTAGTTTTTGGAATTTTTTGATTAAGCTCGTCTATTTGTTGTTCAAGGAATTCGACTGTAGTAGCCGTTATTTCTTCGTGTCTTTTAACAACAATGTCGCTTTCTAATTCATATAAATCACGTTGTCGATCTTGCAGTGGGTTAAGCAATTCTTGACACTGATCGGATAAGTTAGCAATTACAACACCTAAATAAGAATCTAGTTCGTCGATGTCACCAAGTGCTTCAATTTGTAGGTCATACTTAGGTACCATTTTGCCGGTGACTTGCTTGGTGTAACCTTGGTCGCCGACTTTGGTATAAATTTTGATGGTCATAAAAGCCTCCGTTTGTAGTGATCTAATGCAACATTAAGTGGTTTATATAGAATGGGGTAGAAGACTAAGTTGCCAACTGCATGGTAAGTATCAAAAACTAAGCTTCCAGCCCAGTAGGCTAGAAATGCATTAAAGCCACCAAAAATCGACATCCCGAAGTCTACGAAACAGCCGTATTCCCAACCTAAAAAGACAGCAACGACTAATTGATAAGTAAAGTGCTTTTTTAATGGCGTAAATTTTGCCAGTAATGCAACAGTTAAAACGCAGCCGCCATAGGCTAAGACCTGTGAGATGGTCCAAATGCCGAAGCCTAAGTAAATGTTAGAGACCACCATGGTCAAAATGGCTAGGGCAAAGCCGAAAGTAAAGCCCATGTTTAACGTTACGATTACCAAAATATCAGTGACTGGCTGAACGTTTGGAACTGGAATAATTTTAAAAATGCGTAAGGCTACGCACATGGCAGTTAAAATAGCAAGCAGTGCTAATTTCTTGGTTGAATCATGCATGATGGCTGATTAGTCCATCTTTGCTAAAGTAAATTTAACCTTATCCTTGTTAGCTACTTTTTGCTCTGCAGCACCTTTAGAAGCAAATTTGCCGTTGATAGTGTAAGTCCAGTAAACCTTTTTAGCTTTATTTTGACTCTTACCATCGATTGAAGTGATGAAGCCATCAGTACTCTTTACTTTCCAAAGCTTCTTAAGACCTTGCATAACAGTTGAGTGCTTAGGCACTTTTACGCTTTTAGTCTTGTAGTTTTTATTATTTACTTTAAGGGTATAAGTAACGCGAACTTTGCTAGCAGCATCAACTTGTTGAACATTTTGGGTGCTGCCATAACCGGCAATAGTGAAAGTAAAGATAGTAGCGATTCCGGCAAGAACTGATAATTTATTTTTTTTCATGATAAAACTCCTATTTTTAATACATAAATTTAGATTATTTAACTGGACAAGCGCCCGATTCACAATCGGTTTGATCAACTAGCTCGATGTCTTTTTGATCATCATGTTGTTCAGCAAAGACAGTAGCAACATCGCCAGATATTTTGGCTTTGCGCTCCTCATATGTTTCCTTATCAATTGGTTCTTTTGGTGCTTGCTCCAAAGACCCACCATAGTAAGGCAGAAGAGACGTTGACTTGATGACGTTACGATATTGCTTAAATAAAGAGGTGATCTTGTCACCTTCATTGCTTTGGAAAGTGACAGTACAACTAACCGCATTATCGGACCAGTAGGTTTGTAAAAATGCTTGAGTTGCAAACTGTTCTTCAATTGAAACAGTACCTGCAGAAGCAAAGTTTTTGCTGTCTGCATGAGCTGCTCTTAATGGAAATTCTACACAAATAGTATTTGGTGAATAGATATCTGGTTCTGAGTAGTAACCACAAGCATCAAGGGCCTTGAGTAAAGGATCTGAGGCTTGGAATCTGATTCTTTGAATTAGATAGCCAGCGTAGTGGAAGTGCATACCTTCAGAAGCACCTGCAAGTTTAGCAACAGTACCAGATGGTTTAACAGTGGTGTGTTTGATAGAAGGATTGCAATTTAAAGCCTTACTGTAGTCTTGATCGGCATCAATTACTGCTTGATATGCTTCTTCGACCATTTTGATTCCCTTAGGATCATAAATTGGCTTTTTAATTTTTGCGCCTGTCTCTTCGTCGATACTGTCTTCAAAGCCGGTAACAACCCGATGACCTAAATCATTTAAGAGCCAATCTTGGATACCTGACATTGAAACACCGATTCGTCTGTTCTTGTAGATGATGTTGCGGGAAACTTCCCAGTCGTATTCACTAAAAGTTACACGCTTGGTATAACGGGTAGCCAGTTTGAAGACCTCTTTTAAGTCCCAACCTTGTTCTTCAGCAATGTAAGGAAAAACTTCAAATAAGTTACATGGCTCACCATTGGCTAGTGAAATTTCACCGCATGGGTTTGTTCCTTCAACTTCACCATCAATGCCCTCTTGATAGCCATCAATAATACGGCCGTAATTACGTGACAAGTCTAAGTTAACAACACCAGGTTCACCGTTTTCTCTAATACCAGCGGCAATTGGTTCGTATCCATCGAATTTAGCGTCAATCGCAACACTATTGTTTGAAGCCCAACGGTGATGATATAGCTTATCTTTATCTTGCTTCATTGTGATGAAATCTTGATCATCGTTAGAGCCTAATGCTAATTCAGCGGACCGTCTAACATTTCCTGCAACAACAGTTTTACCGATTAAGTTGCAAATGTCTGTACCATCAACTGAGGTGATTTTTGTACCAACACGGTTATTGATAATGTCGTTAATCTCAAACAGCATTTCCACCAATGGCATTGGACCAGAAGCAGTACCACCGAAACCGTGAATTTTTGCACCGTAAGGCCGAATGCCACTGATGTCTAAAACCAACTTCTGTTTATTTTCAGGATTGGTCTCCTTAAAGTGCATATCAATTAAACGAGCATTAGCTAAAACCCAACCTTCACGGGTGTCAGGTAAATCGTAATAGATATAGTCATCCGAATTCTGATTTTGCTTTACCCACTCACTTTTATCAGTTGCTCCAAGCTTAACGGAGTCGTCATAAGAAGCACTAGCCTTGTCGATTACAATCGTTAAATCGATTTTATTGTCAACTGAGGGAATTTTTTGGATATTGTCCTGAACGACGGAAAAGCCAACGCCGCCACCTTTCATCAATTGGTCAAAGACGAAAGAAAATGGCATTGAAAGAGCTTCTTGATTTTTGTCCAAATAGTCAGGCACGATATGACTATCACCATATTTCTGTGGTTTGATAGCAATAAACCAGCAATTGTTTAAGGAATCACCATTACGTCTTTGGTAATCAGTCCCAGAAACCCACAAGTTCCGTCCAGACGGAGTGGAAGCAAGGCCATAAATAAGCTTGAATAAACGCTTAGCTTCGTCTGTCAGTTCCTCAACCACATCTTCAGAAGGCGAATCAGTTAAGCGTGGATCAAGGTTAATGTTGCCTTCCACAACACGCTTAACTGTTTCGTCCCATTCTTCAGCGCGATTATATTCAGGAAGCCAGCGTGCATAAGTCCGCTTGTACGTGACCCAGCCAAGTTCTCCCCAGTGAGGCGAAACATTTTGTTTCACTTGATCAATATAAGCCTGATCCAAGCTTATTCTTGCATTTTTCATATACAAAATATCTCCTCATAAAATAACACTTTGTTTCACATACACATCATGTATGGTGTCTAAAAAGACTATAACACAATATCTTGTATTTACCAGCGGATATGCAGCAGTCAAATCCGAACAAAAAAAGATGATTTAAGGCGGCAGTAGGAGAAAAAGATTTTCAAAAAAATCATATAGCAATCAGCGTATCGAAAAAGCACAATAAACTAAAAAAAGCTTATTGTGCTTCAAAAAGACTAATAAAAAAGAGTTAACGACCAATTGCTGTGAAGAGCAGGAGAAGTATTCCTCCCAAAATAGCAAAAGGAATTAGTAAATGAATAAAGAAAATGAAGATTAAACCGCATGCCAGTATAAATAATAAAATTTTAATTATCCCAACACCTAGTTTAGCCAGTGCCCAGATCAATGCAAAAATTAGTAATAAAGTAAGCATACTAGTATTTCCTCCTGATTTATTTGGTAAGCAATTATACCTCAAGCGCAGTTACTTAAAATGAGTTTTACCTAAATTTAACAAAAAGATAATTATGTTTTTTATGAGTAATTTACTGGTATAATATTTTTCCGTAGCAGTATTTATTTCCCGGGAAATAATTGGAAAGGATGAAAAATACTTGCGTTTTAGACAAATTATTTTTGATGTAGATGACACACTAATCGATTTCGCGGATACGGAGAATTTCGCGCTCCATCGCCTTTTTAACGCGCATCACTGGCCACTAACAGAGGACTTGCAGCGCCGTTACCACTCATATAATCAAAGTTTATGGCGTCAGCTTGAAACTGGTGCATTAACATATGATCAATTGAGTGAAATGGTTTTTCATAATTTTATCAAAGAAAACTATCATATTAATGTTGATGGACTTGCCATTATGGATGAATATCGTTCATACTTCAGTCAAGCTTATAAGTTGCTACCTGGTGTAGAAGATACGCTTCGCTTTGCCAAAAAGAGTGGGTACGAGTTAACCATTTTAAGTAATGGTGAAGCCTATATGCAGCGCCACCGCTTAGAGCTAGCTGGAATTAAGAACTATTTTAATTTAATTATTACTTCTGAAGAAGCAGGTTATTCAAAACCTGATGCTCGAATTTTTGATTACTTTTTTGACCGGGCGGAATATGGTCCTGAAGAAACAGTATTTTTTGGAGATGGTTTACAATCAGACATTTTAGGTGCAGAAAACTATGGTTTTAGCAGTGTCTGGTACAACCATCGCAGAAGAAAAAATAACATGAATTTACATCCTTTGTGCGAAGTGAAAACATATCCCGAATTCGTGAAACTGTTAAAAAATAACTTTGAAAGAATTAATTAGCAATTTGTTAAATTTGATGTGGCAGCATATATATTATTCGATATAATATAACAGAGGTGAAAATAATGACTGTCAAAATTAGTTCTTTAAATGATAGATATTTTTTAAATAACGGAGCTAAGATGCCTACTATAGGTTTCGGAACTTGGCAAACACCAGACGGTGATGTTGCTAAAAACTCCGTTATTGATGCAATTAATGCGGGGTACCGTTTGATTGATACTGCTGCTGCTTATGGCAACGAAGAGAGTGTCGGTAAGGGCATTAAGGAAAGTGGTATTAACCGTTATGACTTATTTGTTACAACTAAATTGTGGAATGATAAGCATGGCTATCAGGAAACAATTCAAGCAATTGACGAAAGTTTAGAAAAACTAGGGTTAGATTATCTTGATCTGTACTTAATTCACTGGCCAAATCCAAAAGCAGTGCGTGATCACTGGGCAGAATTAAACGCAGAGAGTTGGCGCGCAATGGAAGATCAGTACAAGGCAGGAAAGCTTCGTGCGATTGGGGTTTCAAACTTTAGACGTGAGCACATGGATGAATTACTAAAAACCGCTTCTATTCGTCCAGCTGTCAATCAAATCTACTTAAATCCGAGTGATATGCAAGAAGACGTTGTTTCATATAATAATGAACTTAACATTTTAAGTGAAGCATATAGTCCATTAGGAACAGGCGGCTTAATTGGAAATAAAACTGTTAGTGAAGTGGCTGAGCATTATGGTAAAACTCCTGCTCAAGTACTCTTACGTTGGTCATTTCAACATCAGTTTGCACCACTTCCAAAATCTGTTCATACTGATAGAATAAAAGAAAATGTAGATATTTTTGATTTTGTAATCGATGAAGAAGATATGAAGACTTTGGACGGGTTGCATGGTGCTGCTGACCTTGCAACTGATCCTGATAAAACAAACTTCTAAAGTTAACAATTAAGGTGAAGAGCAATGAAAATAGGATTCATAGGTACCGGTAAAATAGGTAAAGCAATTATTTTGGGCTTATTGCAAGGAGATATCGCTAACCAAGATATTTATGTTTTTGGTGGTGGACATCCATCAGCCGAAAAAGTTGCAGCTGAATTGCACTTGAATTTAATTAATGACTATGCAGACTTTAAAGAATGCCAAGCTGTCATTGTTGCAGTGGGCGGTTCAGTAGTGGAAACTATTTTTGAAGAACTTGGTCAAAAATACCATGGCATTATCTTATCCACTGGTGGTGGTGATTTAGAAAAGGTAAACCATGAGTTACCTAATGGCTCTTCTTTTGTCAAAATTGTTCCAAATACACCAGTTCAAATCGGTGAAGGAATTACAGCAATTAGTTTTGCTGCAGGTGAAAAGCCTGAAGTAATCAAGACTGTAAAAGCTCTTTTTGAACAAATGGGTGATGTTTACGTTGTACCGGCCAACTTATTAGGCATTTATGGTATTGTTGCAGGTTGTACTCCAGCATATGTTGATTTAATGATTGAGGCATTGAGCGACGCCGCTGTTCAAAATGGGGTAAAACGAGCAGAATCCTACCAAATCATTGAAAAAATGCTTTTAGGGACTGCTAAATTAGCATTAACTAGTGGTAAGTTGCCTGAAGAATTAAAAGATGAGGTTACTACTCCTGGTGGCTCTACCATCAGAGGCGTTAATAAGTTAGAAGAAAAGGGTTTTCGTGGAACATTAATTCAGGCACTTAATGCTTCGGCTAAGTAAAAATTAGCAAGATCACTTAATTATAGGAAGACAAAATAAAAGGCACCGAGTAAGTAAAATCGGTGCCTTTTTATTTTGTCTATTGTTTACTTATCTTGGTAATCTGCTAAATTGATTACCTGGTCATACTTGTCTAAATCAGCAACTTGATAGTGATGAATTACTTCTACAAAGGTTAAATTTGAATCCAATAATATTTGATGAATTGCGGCTGAAGTGGCTTGATCAAGCGAAGCGTTGATTTCATCAAGTAACAAAATTGGACGTTTTGATAAAATTGCTCTTGCTAATTCAATTCGCGCTAATTGCCCACCAGATAGCTTGTCGGCGTTATCCCCTAATTGGTAATCAAAGCCTTTCTCTTCTACCATGGTATCTAACTCTAATTGCTTGCAAACTTGCTCAACTTCATCCACAGGTAGTTTTTCACCTAACGTTAAATTGAACCAAAGTGTATCAGCAAAAATAACAGGTGATTGACTGGAATATGCAAATAGATTAGATATTTGATCAGCTTTTACTTTTTGATTATCAATTAAAATATTTGCTGCTGTTCCGAATTTATTAGACATCATAAAATACAGCAAAGTGGACTTACCACTACCAGAAGGTCCAATAACTGCTATCTTTTCTCCAGGTTTAATAGTTAAATTAAGTCCACCGAAAAGTTGTTTTTTGTCCCTTTCTAAACAGATATTTTGCCAACTTGCTTGTTTAGTGAAAGTGCAGTTGACTGATAACTCTTTGGTATCTGCCAGGTCTAAATAATAATTAACCTTTTTCACAATATCTTTAGTCGTAGATAAATGATTGCGTTCTTCTAAAATTTGCATAATTGGTTTAATAAACGAATTTGCTAACTGAACAATTGCAAATAGGACACCCATCGTTGTTTGTCCGTGTAATACCATTAACCCACCTAAATAGGCTGGAATAACAAACGTACCATAAATTCCTACAAAGCCGACAATTGTTTGAATATTATTACTCAGCAAATTCATCTTACACAGAGCTTCTTCTAATTTTGAAACTTTGGGTAAATTTGAAGCAACAGCATTAGCTTGCTTGTGATATAGCTTTAATGAATCGGTTCCTGCTAAGAAGTTTTTTATTTGACTAACATACCTACTATTAGCTTCGGTCCACTGATTTGAAGCTTTACGTATCGGCTTTTGTAATAAACCTGAAGCTAGTATTGGAAGAGCAGAACCGATTAGAAAAAATATCGTCAAAATCGTATTAATATATAATGCGTAAATTAATGAAATCACAACTGTCACAAAATAAAAGGCAATATTAATTTCGGCATTAAATCGGTTAGTTTCTAACAATTTAAAATCATTGGTTAAAAAACCTAAAGCTGAAGCATTATCTTCTTTAGACGTTTCTAACATTCCTGCGAGAATTTTGGTTCGCAAACGGGTATTGACTTCCTGAACAGCATTATTTTTTAAATAATTGTAGCCTAACTCAGCTACTAAAACGATTAAGAATAAAATTAGGGCAACTAAAAACATGTGAGGAAGTGCATGCAAGTTTTTATCCGCTAATGCATTTGTCATAGTTTCTAACACGTAAGCCATCACGATATTTTGTGTGCTAGCAATTATGCCAAGTACCACAAGCGCTGCAAGCTTCCATTTATTATAATATCTAACAATCATAATTTCTCCTTGCCTAGTATTAGTAGTAATTGCTTATTTTAAATCATTAACTAATAATTAAATTTCGGTATTCACTAGCTCCTATCCAGTGATTAGGAGAAGAAGAATAAGTTGTTCTAAATTATTGTAGAAATCTTTCCGATAATTAAAAGTACCTTCTTTAAAGCTGATAATAAATTCATCATTTTAATATAATACCATTCTTTATATTAAAAATTAAATATTTTTTAATTTTATATAATGTACTTACTGTTTTTAACTGCTCTTAGCAAGATTACTTAATAATGAAAGACAAAAAAGGCACCGAGTAAGTAAAATCGGTGCCTTTTTATTAAAGTCAAATCATTAAATGTGTTTAAGAAGGGAAATAAGTTTTTATGAAATTAAAATTCTTTATCCAAATCAACTGGAGTGTCAGGAGTTTCGCCCTTGATTAACTTCAAGTTGTTGTCAAATGAGTTGATAACCATGTTACGAACAGCGTGTGTTGTGTAGAATGCTGTGTGAGGAGTTACCAAAACATTTGGACGAGCGATTAAGTCAGCTAAACGCTTGTCAGGTAATTCTTTATTAGAGAAGTCTTCGTTGAAAATACCAACTTCACCTTCATAAGTATCCATTACGAAGCCGAAGATCTTACCTGAATCAAGGCCACGAATAACTGCATCAGTATCAACAAGAGGACCACGTGATACGTTAACAATAACAACGTCATCTTTCATCTTCTTGATTGATTCGTCGTTAATCATGTGGATATTTTCAGGAACATCAGGTACGTGAAGTGAAATTACATCAGATTGAGCGTAAAGTTCATCTAAAGTATCTACATAGTAGCCCTTCTTCTTAAGAATAGGGTTTTGGAAAATATCGTAGGCAATAACTTTTGCGCCAAAGCCTTCCATAATTTTCATGAATACTTGACCAATATGTCCAGTACCAACAACACCAACAGTTTGGTCACGAACTTCACGACCAATTGTAGGAGCCCAACGTAAATCATGCTTAGCAAGCTTTTCGTCCATAGCTTTATCTTGACGTAAAACTCTAGCTGCTTGAATAGCTGCATGTTCAGCAATAGCATCTGGTGAGTATACAGGAACATTAGTTAACTTAAAGCCAAGTTCCTTAGCCTTCTTTAAGTCAATGTTGTCGATACCAACGTTACGGATTGACCAGTTACGAATACCAAGTCTGTCTAAAGCTTCAATTGTGTCAGCTTTGTAGTCTAATTGTTGGTAAGTAACAACACCGTCAGCACCCTTAGCTAATTCAGCAGTTTCAGGTGTTAAAAGTTGATCAGTGTATTCAACATCAACATCTCTGTGAGCGTCGCTCCACTCGCGAACATAAGGCTCTTCGTCTTTACGAATCGCATAAGCATAAATTTTAGTCATAAAATCTAACCTCCAAAAATCGTTATTACTTTCTCTTGTGCTATTATACACTTGTGCTAACTGAATTAAAAATATAAAAATGTGAAAAAGATAATTTTCGAAAAAAGTTGATTTTTCAATAAGCGCTTACATTTATTGAGTACCAACTAATTAAGCTAGAATACTCATTTAAATAAGTTTTTCTAAAAGTCGTGAAATTGGTAACAATTTTTCTTTTATGTAAATAGTGCAACTATTAATAATATTAGGTAAATTTTTCAATGAATCTTTGTGCCAGTCATAAAAAACTATATAATGTAGAAGACGGTTTTAAAAGGAGAAAAAAATGATCTTAATTTCATGGAATATTGATTCATTGAATGCCGCTTTAACGGGGACCTCTTCAAGAGCTGAGGAAACACGCAAAGTTTTGGCAAAAATACATGATCAGGATGCAGACATTATTGCAATTCAAGAAACTAAATTGCGTGCAACTGGTCCAACTAAAAAGCACTTAGAAGTTTTAGCAACGGAATTTCCTGAATATGAAATAGTGTGGCGTTCTTCAGAAGAGCCAGCACGTAAAGGCTATGCCGGAACAATGTATCTATACAAAAAGGGACTTAAGCCCGAAGTGACTTTTCCAGAAATTGGTGCTCCAGAGCCAATGGACCAAGAAGGTCGCATTATTACATTAGAGTTTCCAGAGTATTTTGTTACCCAAGTTTATACACCAAACTCTGGTAATGGTCTGAAAAGATTACAAGAGCGTCAAATTTGGGACGAAAAATATACTGAATACCTAAAAACTTTAGATGATAAAAAACCAGTTTTGGCAAGTGGCGACTATAATTGTGCGCATGAAGAAATTGATTTGAAGCATCCAGATAATAACCATCATTCTGCTGGCTTTACCGATGAAGAGCGTGCAGGCTTTACTAAATTGCTTAATGCTGGCTTCACTGATACTTTTAGAGAAATTAATGGTAATGTTGAAGGTGTTTATTCATGGTGGGCCCAAAGAATTAGAACTGCCAAAGCCAATAATTCTGGCTGGAGAATAGACTACTGGATTACAAGTAACAGAATTGCTGACAAGGTAAAGCGTTCAGAGATGATGGATACTGGCGCACGTGCCGATCATTGTCCAATTTTGCTGGATATTGATTTGTAAAACATATGATTAAAAGAAATCCATGAATTTGGATTTCTTTTTCTTTTTATTTATTACATATAGAAGGTTTTGAGGAAATTAGATGACTAAACCGTTGCAAGATGCGATTCTTAATGGCTTATATGATCAAACGTATCCGGGGCATGAACTGCTCAATCCCCAGCTTTTGCAGAATACAAAAGGCTCTAATATCTGGTTAACTATCAGGCAAGAACTTTTGAGCTGCCAAGGCTTTACGTGGGCGGTTGCATTTATCACGCAAGATATGCTTGTGCCATTCAAAGTAGTAATGGCTGATTTAGCTAAAAAGGGTGTCTCGGGTACCTTAATTACGGGTGATTATCTTGCATTCAACGATCCAAAAGTTTTCCATGAGCTCTTAAAAATTGAGAATTTAACGGTAAAAGTTGCTTCTCCAAGGGGATTTCATGCCAAAGGCTACCTTTTCCAGCATGAAAATTGGCAAACAGTTGTCATTGGTAGTGCAAACTTTACTCGTTCGGCATTACTCAGTAATTATGAATGGGCGTTAAAAGTCAGCTCCAAGGAAAATGCTGCATTAGCGGAACAGCTTGCAACTGAACTGAAAAAGTTAAGTCAAGAGAGTCAGCCGCTATCACTGGAATGGCTGAAAAATTATGAAGATAATTGGGTAAAACCTACTCAATATCAGTCAAGAAAATCCCAAAAAGTAGCTTCTAGTCAACCAATTGAGCCAAATCAAATGCAAAAGGCTGCGTTACAGGAATTAGATGGTTTAGTTGAAGAGGGTAAAAATAAAGGGTTAATTGTTTCAGCGACTGGAACAGGTAAAACTTATTTGGGTGCTTTTGCTGTGCGTAATTTTAAACCACATAAATTTTTGTATGTAGTGCACCGTGAACAAATTGCTAAAAAGGCACTAGATAGCTTTTATCAGGTTATTGGCGGGGAACGAAAAAATTATGGGTTATTGACAGGTCATAAGCATGATTTAAATTGCCAATATACTTTTGCAACAGTTCAAACGTTGAGCCAACCAGAAGTACTGGATAATTTGCAGGCAACTGAATTTGATTACATTTTAATTGACGAGGCACATAGAGCGGCTGCACCGAGTTACCAACGTGTTTTTGATAAATTCACGCCTAAGTTTTGGCTGGGAATGACTGCAACCCCTGAGCGTATGGATAACCAGGATGTATATCAGCTGTTCGATTACAATTTAGCCTATGAAATTCGCTTGCGTGGGGCATTAGAAGAAAAAATGCTTGCACCGTTTCATTATGTTGGGGTTGAGGATTACGAAGTCGATGGCGAAAGCATTGATGAAACGGCCAATCTCCGCCGTTTATTAGCGCCAAAACGAGTGGACTACATCTTAAAGCAAATTGATTATTATGGCTACTGCGGTGACCAAGCTAAGGGATTGGTTTTTTGCAGTAGACAAGAAGAAGCACGCGAGCTAGCAGAAATTTTTTCAGCTAAAGGACATCCAGCAATTGCGCTGACTAATGAAGATAGTGAAAAAAGAAGACTGCAAGTCGTGCGCCAACTCGAAGAGGGAAAAATTGAATATATTATTACAGTTGATCTCTTTAACGAGGGAATTGACATTCCAGCACTGAATCAGATTGTGATGCTGCGTAATACGCAATCAAGTATTGTGTTTATTCAGCAGCTTGGCCGAGGTCTACGTAAGTATCCTGGAAAAGACTATGTAACCGTCATTGATTTTATTGGTAACTATAAAAATAATTACCTAATTCCGATTTCTTTGAATCAAGACGACAGTAGAGACATTGACCGTGTACGCGAAGAGAGTACTTTGCCTGGATTTATTGATGTTTCAACAATTAACTTTACGCAAGTTGCTTCCAGCAAAATATTAGCATCGCTCGACCGAATAAAGCTCGATAGCATAAAGGAACTGCGTCAGTCTTATATTGAGCTAAAAGAAAAAACGGGTAGACCGCCGCTTTTATATGATTTTTATCGTTATGGCTCGACTTCGCCTGAAGTTTTTGCTAACAACCACGCTTTGGCTCATTACGGTGAGTTTTTAGCTAAAATGGGTGAGCCGATAAAGTTGACTGAATATGAGAGTGCCGTTTTATCGTTTGTAACGAAAGAATTGCTGAATGGAAAAAGACCGCATGAACTGCTACTGCTCAAACAATTATTGACAGACAAGTCAGTCAGCCAAACTGAGTACGAGCAGGTGCTGCGCGATTATGGTGCGTATGTTAATTCTGCCGTTTTAAACTCAGTTGATGATATTTTGACGTTGAATTTCTTTGATATTAAGCAAGGAAAGACTACCAAGAAAGAGCAATATGGTGATCAAGCACTTATTGAACGACCAGATTTATTCACTTATCAACTAGCGCCGCAATTAGAGGAAGCACTTAATCATAACCAGCAGTTTAAGCAATTGTTTACCGATGTTGTTAAAACTGGTTTGGCGCTTAACCAAAAGTATGATAACCAAAAGCAATTCACGCTTTACGAGCAATATGATCGAAAAGATGCTTGTAGGCTGCTTAATTGGCCGAAGGATGTTTCTGCACCAATGTACGGTTATCGTGTTGATAAAGATGAAACGCCGATTTTTATTACTTATAAAAAAGACTCATCAAAAAAGCGGAATGCTGTGTACAACAATACTCTAGAAGACGGTCGCAGCTTAAGATGGTACACGCGTTCGCCACGTCATATAGATTCTGATGAAGTTCAGAGATTATTGAATACACCCGAAATGAAGCTTCACCTATTTGTTAAGAAAAGCGATGCAATTGGTAAACAATTTTTCTATCTTGGCCAAGCGGAAATTCAAAAAAGAACCGTTAAAGAAGAGCAGTTAGGTCCAAAGAAAAAGGCTGCGGTTGGGATGAACTTGCTACTTAAACATCCACTTGAAGCCAAAATGTATGAACTACTATTTGAAGAATAAGAAAAAAGCTTCTTTATGATTAAAGAAGCTTTTTTAAATAGATAATT
Organism: Lactobacillus apis; assembly: GCF_003150935.1. Lineage (NCBI taxonomy): Bacteria > Bacillati > Bacillota > Bacilli > Lactobacillales > Lactobacillaceae > Lactobacillus > Lactobacillus apis. The sequence goes on from NZ_CP029476.1 coordinate 74,281, forward strand.
TATCTTGAAACAAATGTATTAGGCTTGATGTGCTGAAGGATTTCGTAGCCTACATCTTTTTCGTCGTTTTCAACATCATTAGTCTGATTTAAAAACATGACAATGCCGTTTTGATTATCGGTTGTTAACTGAACCCAGGTGCCAAAGTGAAGCCCATATAAACTACCATAAGCGGATTTGAGAGTTTCTTTATTCCTTAAATACATTCCGCCGCAGTAATCGGTAACTTTACTCTTCAAGTGAGTTAAGTAATAAAAATCATCCTTACTTAGGATACTACCGTCACTTAGACCAACCTGTATTTTGTAATATTCGTCTGTTGTGGTAAATAAGTTACCGGCACCAGGAATTTGGGAGGCAAGACTGGCTTTAACGTAACTAGATTGCTGGTAGTTCTTGCCACCATTTGAATAGTAAGAAATGGGATCTGTTATTCCCTTAGGGATGCCTTGGTAAAGGTATGTTCTTTGCAAGTTAAGTTTTTTAACGATGCGGCTTTCAAAGTTATCTTCATAAGACTTTCCGGTAACTTGGCGAATGATGCCAGCAAGCAAAATGTAGTTACTATTATTGTAATGATAATTACCTACACTATCTGCTTTAGAAGCGTTGATATTTTTAACAACCCAGTCAATTGAATCTGCTTCGGAATAAACAACACCCCGATCAATTTCGGTTTGCGTAGCCGTAATACCAGAAGTATGTGACATTAGATTGCCAACTGTAATATTGTTAGCATTTTTTAAATTAGGATACCAACGTGAAATCTTTGTGTTTTGGGTAAAAGATTGATCCGTATTTTTGGTTTCATTAATTAGTTGAACAATCATTGCGGCAGTGACTACTTTTTGTAATGAAGCGGACGGATAGGTAACATTTTTACTGCCATTACCGATGCGCTTGCCGTACCAAGCATAGCCATAACTAATTGTTTGTGGCACACCATCTTTTACCACGGTTACGATGCCACGAACATGATGCTTTTTAAAAGTATTCCTAACAAAATTGTACATTTCGGTTTGACTGTTAGTTGTAGGTGCCGCGCTAACCGAAGTAGTAGAAAGAGCAGTTGACGCAGAAGCACCAATAACTAATGCTGCAGCCAAAGCGATAAATTTACGTTTCAAGATATAATATTCTCCCTTACAGTTATTAAGATGTATTATAGAACGTTCGCTTTAACAAAGATATGTGAAAAAGGTTAATTTTCGTTAACAAAGCGGATAAAGTTTAAAACTATTAAAGCAACAATGTAATATTTGCAAGAGTTGGGAAACCACTACGAGCATATGGTTTTTTTAAGTGCTACAAAAAAATAGCAAAAAGTACTTGCCAAAAAGAGAAATAGTTGCTAGTATTAATAACTGTCGTCAGGACACAGGGCACAACAGCTCAAGCGATTGAACGACAAAAAAATCGAGCAAAACCAGTTGACAAAAGTTAGCAGGTTTAGTAAGATGACAAACGCTGCTAAGGCAAGTCGAAGATAAATGTTAGAAAAAAGTTCTTGACAAAGAGAACAAGTTCTGATTAAATATCTAAGGCGCTGCAATAAGTAGCGGGTAGTACCTTGAAAACTGAACAATGTTTTCGCAAAAATGTGCGGGTTTAAAGAACCCAAAACAAAAGAGCGAAGTCAATTTCGCAAGCAAATAAATCCGAGATGCAAATCTTGGAACGAATGAGCAAACATTCAAACAAACATTTAAAAATGAGAGTTTGATCCTGGCTCAGGACGAACGCTGGCGGCGTGCCTAATACATGCAAGTCGAGCGAGCAAAGTTAAAGGAATACTTCGGTAGGAATTTAATAGCGCGAGCGGCGGATGGGTGAGTAACACGTGGGCAACCTGCCCTTTAGCTTGGGATACCACTTGGAAACAGGTGCTAATACCAAATAAGAAGTAAGAGCGCATGCTCAAGCTATGAAAGGCGGCTTTCGAGCTGTCACTAAAGGATGGGCCCGCGGTGCATTAGCTAGTTGGTAAGGTAACGGCTTACCAAGGCAATGATGCATAGCCGAGTTGAGAGACTGATCGGCCACATTGGGACTGAGACACGGCCCAAACTCCTACGGGAGGCAGCAGTAGGGAATCTTCCACAATGGACGCAAGTCTGATGGAGCAACGCCGCGTGAGTGAAGAAGGTTTTCGGATCGTAAAGCTCTGTTGTTGGTGAAGAAGGACATGGGTAGTAACTGATCTATGTTTGACGGTAATCAACCAGAAAGTCACGGCTAACTACGTGCCAGCAGCCGCGGTAATACGTAGGTGGCAAGCGTTGTCCGGATTTATTGGGCGTAAAGCGAACGCAGGCGGGAGAACAAGTCAGCTGTGAAAGCCCTCGGCTTAACCGAGGAACGGCAACTGAAACTGTTTTTCTTGAGTGCAGAAGAGGAGAGTGGAACTCCATGTGTAGCGGTGAAATGCGTAGATATATGGAAGAACACCAGTGGCGAAGGCGGCTCTCTGGTCTGTAACTGACGCTGAGGTTCGAAAGCATGGGTAGCGAACAGGATTAGATACCCTGGTAGTCCATGCCGTAAACGATGAGTGCTAAGTGTTGGGAGGTTTCCGCCTCTCAGTGCTGCAGCTAACGCATTAAGCACTCCGCCTGGGGAGTACGACCGCAAGGTTAAAACTCAAAGGAATTGACGGGGGCCCGCACAAGCGGTGGAGCATGTGGTTTAATTCGAAGCAACGCGAAGAACCTTACCAGGTCTTGACATCTAGTGCCAACCCTAGAGATAGGGTGTTTCCTTCGGGAACACTAAGACAGGTGGTGCATGGCTGTCGTCAGCTCGTGTCGTGAGATGTTGGGTTAAGTCCCGCAACGAGCGCAACCCTTATTATTAGTTGCCAGCATTAAGTTGGGCACTCTAATGAGACTGCCGGTGACAAACCGGAGGAAGGTGGGGACGACGTCAAGTCATCATGCCCCTTATGACCTGGGCTACACACGTGCTACAATGGTTAGTACAACGAGGAGCGAACCTGTGAAGGCAAGCGAATCTCTTAAAGCTAATCTCAGTTCGGATTGCACTCTGCAACTCGAGTGCATGAAGCTGGAATCGCTAGTAATCGCGGATCAGCATGCCGCGGTGAATACGTTCCCGGGCCTTGTACACACCGCCCGTCACACCATGAGAGTTTGTAATACCCAAAGCCGGTGAGATAACCTGTAAAGGAGTCAGCCGTCTAAGGTAGGACAGATGATTAGGGTGAAGTCGTAACAAGGTAGCCGTAGGAGAACCTGCGGCTGGATCACCTCCTTTCTAAGGAAGCAAGCAAGACGGAGAGTAGAGATACTAGCAGAAGTCTTGTAAAGCAGGAAGCACATGAGTAGCGAGAACATTGTTTAGTTTTGAGGGTAGTACCTCAAAAGAGTTAGTACATTGAAAACTGAATATAATCCAAGAAAAACCGAGAAACAATCAAAGAGAACAGATTGCAAGAGCGACCGAGAGAGTTCGAAAAGAACGAATGACTTAAGGAAAGGTCAAGAAAAGAAGGGCGCACGGTGAATGCCTAGGCACAATAAGGCGAAGAAGGACGTGACGAACCACGAAAGGCTTCGGGGAGCAGTAAGTACGCAATGATCCGGAGATTTCCGAATGGGGGAACCCAATGCAGCGATGCATTACTATATATTGAATAGATAGGTATATAGGGCAAGACGCAGTGAACTGAAACATCTAAGTAGCTGCAGGAAGAGAAAGAAAAATCGATTTCCCAAGTAGCGGCGAGCGAAACGGAAAGAGCCCAAACCATATGATTTATCATATGGGGTTGTAGGACTGCAAGAAGGTAGTAAGGCGGATAGCAGAATTATCTGGGAAGGTAAGCCAGAGAGGGTGAGAGCCCCGTAAGCGAAATCCAAGAGACGCCGAGCAGAATCCTGAGTAGGTCGGGACACGAGGAATCCCGATTGAAGCAGCGAGGACCATCTCGCAAGGCTAAATACTAAATTGTGACCGATAGTGAACCAGTACCGTGAGGGAAAGGTGAAAAGAACCCCGGAAGGGGAGTGAAAGAGAACCTGAAACCGTGTGCCTACAAGTAGTCAAAGCCCATTAAAGGGTGATGGCGTGCCTTTTGTAGAATGAACCGGCGAGTTACGTTAATTAGCGAGGTTAAGTCAGAAAAGACGGAGCCGGAGCGAAAGCGAGTCTGAAGAGGGCGAGATAGTTAGTTGATGTAGACCCGAAACCAAGTGACCTACCCATGACCAGGTTGAAGGTGCGGTAAAACGCACTGGAGGACCGAACCCACGTAAGTTAAAAATTGCGGGGATGAGTTGTGGGTAGCGGTGAAATTCCAAACGAACTTGGAGATAGCTGGTTCTCTCCGAAATAGCTTTAGGGCTAGCCTGGTGCGAGGATGATAATGGAGGTAGAGCTCTGTTTGGATGAGGGGCCCATCAAGGGTTACTGAGTTCAGATAAACTGCGAATACCATATATCAAAGCACTGGAGTCAGACTGCGAGTGATAAGATCCGTAGTCGAAAGGGAAACAGCCCAGATCACCAGTTAAGGTCCCAAAATCTATGCTAAGTGGAAAAGGATGTGGAGTTGCGTAGACAACTAGGATGTTGGCTTAGAAGCAGCCATCATTAAAAGAGTGCGTAATAGCTCACTAGTCGAGTGACGCTGCGCCGAAAATTTACCGGGGCTAAGCATAGTACCGAAACTGTGGATGTGTAGTAATACACGTGGTAGGAGAGCGTTCTAAGTGCGGCGAAGCTTAATCGAGAGGATAAGTGGAGCGCTTAGAAGTGAGAATGCCGGTATGAGTAGCGCAAGATAGGTGAGAATCCTATCCGCCGAAAGACTAAGGTTTCCTGGGGCAGGCTCGTCCGCCCAGGGTAAGTCGGGACCTAAGGCGAGGCCGAAAGGCGTAGTCGATGGACAACAGGTAGAAATTCCTGTACTGCGTTAGATCGTTAATAGCGAAGGAGGGACGCAGGAGGCAAAGAACGCATGGTGCTGGATATCCATGTTTAAGCAATAAGTGTAGATAAGAGTTAAATGCTTCTATCTAGAAAGCACAAGTTGTGATGAGGAGCGAAATTAAAGTAGCGAAGGTTCAAGAGTCACACTGCCAAGAAAAGCTTCTAGTGAGAGCTAACGTACCCGTACCGCAAACCGACACAGGTAGTCGAGTGGAGAACACTAAGGTGAGCGAGAGAACTCTCGTTAAGGAACTCGGCAAAATAGCCCCGTAACTTCGGGAGAAGGGGTGCTGGTGTAAAAGCCAGCCGCAGTGAATAGGCCCAAACAACTGTTTATCAAAAACACAGGTCTCTGCAAAGTCGAAAGACGACGTATAGGGGCTGACACCTGCCCGGTGCTGGAAGGTTAAGGAGAGTTGTTAGCGTAAGCGAAGCAACGAACTGAAGCCCCAGTAAACGGCGGCCGTAACTATAACGGTCCTAAGGTAGCGAAATTCCTTGTCGGGTAAGTTCCGACCTGCACGAAAGGTGTAATGATTTGGGCACTGTCTCAACGAGAGACTCGGTGAAATTATAATACCCGTGAAGATGCGGGTTACCCGCGACAGGACGGAAAGACCCCATGGAGCTTTACTGCAATTTGATATTGAGTAGCTGTTAAACATGTACAGGATAGGTAGGAGCCAGAGAAGATAGCACGCCAGTGTTATCAGAGGCAATGTTGGGATACTACCCTTGTTTGATGGCTGCTCTAACCAGGACCTCTAAGCGAGGTATGGGACAGTGTCTGATGGGCAGTTTGACTGGGGCGGTCGCCTCCTAAAGAGTAACGGAGGCGCCCAAAGGTTCCCTCAGAATGGTTGGAAATCATTCACAGAGTGTAAAGGTATAAGGGAGCTTGACTGCGAGAGCGACAACTCGAGCAGGGACGAAAGTCGGGCTTAGTGATCTGGTGGTACCGCATGGAAGGGCCATCACTCAACGGATAAAAGCTACCCTGGGGATAACAGGCTTATCTCCCCCAAGAGTTCACATCGACGGGGAGGTTTGGCACCTCGATGTCGGCTCGTCGCATCCTGGGGCTGAAGTAGGTCCCAAGGGTTGGGCTGTTCGCCCATTAAAGCGGCACGCGAGCTGGGTTCAGAACGTCGTGAGACAGTTCGGTCCCTATCCGTCGTGGGCGTTGGAAATTTGAGAGGAGCTGTCCTTAGTACGAGAGGACCGGGATGGACATACCGCTGGTGTACCAGTTGTCTTGCCAAAGGCATAGCTGGGTAGCTAAGTATGGAAGGGATAAGCGCTGAAAGCATCTAAGTGCGAAGCCCCCCTCAAGATGAGATTTCCCATACGAAAGTAGTAAGACACCTCAAAGACTAAGAGGTAGATAGGCTAGGAGTGGAAGAGCCGTGAGGTTTGGAGCGGACTAGTACTAATCAGTCGAGGACTTGACCACAAGCTTGAGCGATCTGGAAGAGAGCGGATAGGTTTTTCAAAGAGGATTATATTTAGTTTTGAGTGTAAAAGCTCAAAGGAAAAAAGTACGGTGGCAATAGCAAGAAGGAAACACCTGTAACCATGCCGAACACAGCAGTTAAGCTTCTTCACGCCGAGAGTAGTTGGTGGGAGACTGCCTGCGAGGGTAGGACGCTGCCGTGCTTTTTTAATATTCCGGCTTAGCTCAGTTGGTAGAGCGCTTGACTGTTAATCAAGATGTCGTCAGTTCGAGTCTGACAGCCGGAGCAAAGTACAAGAAAAGAGGATCTTAATTGATCCTCTTTTTTGTTGTATTCATATTTATCGGATATTTGGCTGAATACTCTTTTCCATAAACTTCGCAATTAGTTTTTTGACACCTTCTTTTTGTTTAATCCCTTTCTTTACTGCAATAAAGTACTTAACGGTAATGATGTTTTCATTTAAGGGTAAAAGGTTAATTGGTGTTTGGTTCATACGCTTGATTATACTTGCGGCTGAAATAGTTAAGCCAACTCCTTTAATGGCTAAGTTAGTTGCGGTTAGAATACTATTAGTTTCTAATACAATATTTGGTTTGACATGAAATTTTTGAAATACACCATTAACTTGGTGACGAATAGCGGAATTTGAAGAACTGACAACAAAAGGTTCCTTGATAATTGTTTTGATATCATATTCATCTGGTTCAAGGATAAAGCGCCCTTTTTTAAAGTACTTTGATTTTGGCGAAATAATAATGTAGTAGTTTTCACCACCATTAACATAAAAATCTAGCCCACTGCTTAGTGATTCAGGTGTTTGGCCAATGTAGCAATCTACTTGTTCAGCTAGAAGTTGAGCTTCACTTTTTCTAGGGTAAGTCTCTGTTAGTTGAACCTTGATGTTAGGATTTTGAGCAAGAAATTCAGGTAAGAGTTCCGGCAATAAAAAGGTGCCTAGGCTCTCCAGTATCCCTATTCGAACGATTTCTTTGTTCGGATCAGTATAAGGTGTAAGTTTATCTTCTAGCTTTTGGTTATTAGTAATAGCTGTTTCAAGATACTTATAATAGATTACGCCAGCTTTGGTTAAAGTATAGGGTGCAACATCTCTATTTAGTATTTTAGTACCTAGCTTGCGCTCAATCCGTTTAATTAGTTGGGTTAAATAAGGTTGAGAAATATAGAGTTCACGTGCTGCGCGCGTAAAATTACTTTTCTTTAATAAAACGTCAAGATAATGGATTAAAATTTCTGGATCTTTCATATTCTTTCTCCGATAACATTTTTATTATAGCTTACTTGCTATAAAAGTATTTCAACTAAATATTGAAAGCTAGTAAAATTTAGTTATTAAAGATGTAAATAAGGAGGAATAACTCGAAATGAAACCAGGTACATATGCTGTAGAAGCTAAGGGACATGGCTCAAGTTTTATGCCAATGAAAGTTACACTTTCACAAGATCGGATTGAAGAAATAACAGTCGATTCAAGTGGTGAAACCAAGGGTGTAGCAGACGAAGTTTTTAAACGTTTACCAGAACAAATTATCAATAATCAAACTTTAAACGTAGATGCTGTCAGTGGTGCCACAATTTCAAGTCATGGCCTTGTTGATGGCGTCAGTCAAGCAATCAAAGAGGCCGGCGGCGATCCAGAAGAATGGGCTAATCGTCCTAAGCCTAGTGCAGATGCAGGACAAGATGAGGAATATAATACCGATGTTGTTGTAATTGGTGCTGGTGGTGCAGGCTTAACTGCAGCAGCACGAACAATTCAAAATAACAAAAAAGTTGTTGTGCTTGAAAAGTATCCTCAAATTGGTGGTAATACTACAAGAGCAGGTGGTCCACTTAATGCGGCTGAGCCAGAATGGCAAAATCAATTTAAAGCCCTTTCTGGTGAAAAAGAAAGTCTTGAAAAGCTTGCTCAAACTCCAATTGAAGAAATTGATCCTGAATATCAGGAAGATTTTAAGAAACTACAACAACAAATTAATGAATATGTTGAATCTGGCGCCGACTACTTGTTTGATTCAGTTTTACTACACGAAATTCAAACTTATTTAGGTGGTAAAAGAACAGACTTAAATGGCAATGAAATTCACGGTAACTATGCTTTAGTTACTGAACTTGTTAACAATGTACTTGATTCAGTTAAGTGGCTAACAGATTTAGGTGTTAAATTTGATCGTTCAGACGTGACAATGCCAGTTGGGGCATTGTGGCGTCGTGGTCACAAGCCTGTTGAGCCAATGGGTTATGCCTTTATTCATGTTTTAGGTGATTGGATTGAAGACCATGGTGCTACAGTTTTAACTGAAACAAGGGCAACACATTTAATCATTGAAAATGGTGAAGTGACTGGTGTCGTTGCACAAGGTAGTAACGGCAATAAGATCACTATTCATGCGCAGAAGGTTATTTTGACTTCTGGTGGTTTTGGTGCAAATACCAAAATGGTGCAAAAGTACAATACATACTGGGAACACATTGATGATGATATTGCGACAACTAACTCGCCAGCAATTACCGGTGATGGTATCGCCTTAGGTAAAGAAGCAGGTGCAGACTTAGTTGGTATGGGCTTTATTCAATTGATGCCAGTTTCAGATCCTAAGACAGGTGAATTGTTTACTGGAATTCAAACACCACCAGAAAACTTTATTATGGTTAACCAAAAAGGTGAACGTTTTGTTAACGAGTTTGCAGAACGTGACACCCTTGCCAAAGCTGCGATTGCTAATGGAACCCTATTTTACTTAATTGCAGACGATAAAATTAAAAAGACAGCCTACAATACCACAGAAGAATCACTCGAAGCTCAAGTTAAGGCAGGCACTCTTCTAAAAGCTGATACATTAGAAGAATTAGCTGAAAAAGCTGGCATGAATCCAGATACATTAGTTAATACTATTAAGAAATATAATTCATATGTTGATGCCGGAAATGATCCAGAATTTGGTAAAAGTGCATTCAACCTTAAGTGTGAAGTTGCACCATTTTATGCAACACCACGTAAACCAGCAATTCATCACACAATGGGTGGTTTAAAGATTAATCCAAAGGCACAAGTACTTAATGAAAAAGATCAAGTGATTCCTGGCTTATATGCGGCCGGTGAAGTTGCCGGTGGATTGCACGCTGGTAACCGTCTTGGCGGTAACTCCTTGGCTGATATCTTTACCTTTGGTCGTATTGCTGCCGATACAGCATGCAGTGAAATTGAAGATACTGATGCAGTAAGTGGTGCATCACACCATTAATCATATTGTGATTTTTACTTAAACGAAAAATACTAGTTAATCTAAATAGATTAGCTAGTATTTTTTTGTTCTAGACAATGTAGCCTTTTTCTAAACCCAAAAAGATAGTCACAATTAATAGGTCGGCACAGCCTCCTAAACTATAGTTCTTTTCCAAGCACTCCTGGTTTAATTTTAAGAGTTCTTTTTTACCTAATGGAGAATCATAGCCTCCCAGTTCTAAATACCTAAGAGCGCGTTTCTGAAGCCATTTAACAGCATCATAATTACCCGCTCGCTTGATTAAATTGCTATCAACAGTAATTGTGGCAATTTTCATCAATGTGTCTAGAAGACGCACTTGTAAACTACCAGAACTATTTTTTAAAAAAGGTAAGGCGATATCGCTAATGATAGGGTAGCCTTGTTCAGCCTGTTGGCGCGCACCGCCTGTACCATATTGCTGGTATTCTTTTTCGCCTGCAGTTTGCAGTTTATTGTTGCTAATTAGATCGTGCTCTACTAAGCCATGACACATCCGTTTAATTGTAGTAAATATTTCAGTTTGATTTTTCTTACTGTAACTTTCAGCACAAACAAAAATACCTAAAGAAAAAATAGCACCTTTATGAGTATTTATTCCTTTAGTAGCGGTGTACATCTCTTTTTCAGCCAAAATACCTTGTTGTCTCAATTGCTGAAACATTTGCGTTAAATCAGTTGACTGAAAGGTTTGACCGATCTCAACTGCTTCAGAAAAATAGTGCTCTAAGCTCAAGCTACTATCAATAAAAGTATAAATATTCATATCGGGATGCGGTCCCTGGCTTAAGGGATCGACGAGACCTGGTTTAGGTTGTGTAACAACTTCGTATAAAAGCGCCCGAAGGGCATTTTGAGTAATTGAATTAGTCATAGTAGATTTTACTGTATTTCTTAAAGTTTAATGTTTTGTCACAATCAGTATACGCCACTTGGTTTATAGTAATGAATAACTTTTGAAAATAAAGTTGTCCTCTGCTAAGTTAGTTTGTTACAATAAATATGCGAATATTAAAACTATAACATAACAAAAATGTTCGATATTAAGGAGGAGAGAACCATTAATTTTTCAACTGTTATTCAAGGAAATTATTATACTGCAATCAGTCCAGATGAGATTGAGTATCAAGAAAAAGCTCTAATTTGTATTGATAGTCAGGGCTATATTGCTGAAATTATTCAGTCAGGGGATGCTAACTATCAAGAAGTTAAAGATACAGCAAGTAAGGGAGACTGCTTACTAAAACTAGACGATGATCAAGTAATTTTACCAGGTTTTATTGACTTACATATTCATGCACCACAATGGCCCAATGCGGGAGTAGCATTGGATTTACCACTGGAAGACTGGCTCAACGTTTATACTTTTCCATTAGAGGAAAAATATAAAAGTTCGGATTTTGCGCAAAAAGTCTATGAGGATTTAGTTCAGGAACTACTGGCTCAGGGAACCACCACCGCTCTTTATTTTGGTTCAGTTCACAATTCTGGTAACTTGGAATTGGTCAAGGCTTGTTTAAAGTACCACCAGCGTGGATTTGTCGGCAAAGTTGTGATGGATAATCCTGAGCAAACGCCTGAAAATTATCGTGACCAAACTGCTGCACAAGCGCTAACTGAAACTGAATCTTTTATCAAGGCTGTTTTTGAGCTAAATGAAAATGAGACTATTCCAGCTACACCTGTTATTACGCCACGTTTTTTGCCAAGCTGTACAGATGAGGCACTGCTTGGATTAGGGCAATTGGCGCAGAAGTATGATCTTCAAGTGCAATCTCATTGTAGTGAGAGCGATTGGGAAAATGGCTATGCGTTAGAACATTACAATAAACGAGATGCTGAAGTTTTAGATCAGTTTGGGTTATTGACAGATAAGTCCGTAATGGCGCATGGCACTTTATTAAATGATGATGATATAGCTTTATTTAGAGAAAAAGAGGTTGGGCTGGCGCATTGTCCAATTTCAAACGTCTACTTTGGCAATGCCGTTTTACCTGCTAAACAAATCTTACAAAATGGTAATAAGATTGGTTTAGGAACCGATATTTCTGGTGGCTATAGTCCAAGCATTTATCAAAACATCCGCCAAGCAGTGGTCTCTTCACACCAGCGCTACGAGGGAGTTGATGCTGAATTGGATCCGCAGGTTCGCGGTACCAAAGACGATATATTGTCGATGAAAAATGCTTTTTATCTGGCTACGGTTGGAGGAGCTTTGAGCTTACAACTGCCTACAGGAGAAATCAAAGCTGGCTGTTATGCCGACTTACAAGTTGTTCATCAAAATTGGACTGCCTTTCAAGATGAAAGTCCACAAATGCGCTTTGAAAAGTTGCTTTATCAAACCACTAAAGAAAATATTGATCAGGTCATGGTACAAGGCCAAGTAGCTGCAAGCAAGGAGAAAAATAATGCAGACGAAAGATAATGGATTAATTTACGGTCCAGATGATAATGTTCCTACTCTAGAAGCTGGCCTATTGGGTCTGCAGCATGTTTTGGCAATGGACGTCTATGTGCCACCATTAATCATCGCAGGCTTATTATCAATGGGAGCTGCACAAAAAACAGGGTTTTTACAAGTTGCATTTTTAGCTTGTGGAATCGGCACGTTAATCCAAACAGGACTTTTGATGAAAATGCCAATGTCTCAGGGACCTTCTTATGTACCAGTTGGTGCAGTAGTTGGCGTTTATTTGGCTAATGGTGGTCCTAATGGCGGAATGGCAACGGTTCTAGGGGCAACAATTGTTGGTGCCTTGCTTGTAGTACTGCTGGGTTTAAGTGGCGTTTATCAGAAGGTTGTTAATAAGCTGGTACCACCAGTAGTCGGTGGTACAATTATTGCTTGTGTGGGCCTCTCACTCATGCCTTCAGCACTCAATGACAATATCTTTCAAGCTAGCGGTAATTTAAATCGAAATATTGCTTTAGCTGGAATTACAATGGGGTCATTACTAATTGTGCTCATTCTTAGCAATTATGCTGGTCGTCTAAAGAACATGTTAAAAGCAGGTTCGATTGTTATTGCGATGTTCGTTGGGACCGTTGCAGCGGCAAGTATGCACATGTTCAGCTGGGAGAGCGTACAAAAAGCTGCCTGGTTCTCATGGCCACAATTTACGATTTTGCATTATGGTGTTAAGTTTTCTCTCAGCGCAATTCTTACCTTTGTAATTATTTACATAGTTCTAACAACCGAAACAATGGGTACCTGGTTTGCGATGAGCAATGTAACAGGAATCGAAATCACGAAAAAACAATGGGATCGTGGTCTAGTTGGTGAAGGTCTAAGTTGTTTAGTTGCCGCTTTACTGGGAAGCACGCCTATGACAGGCTATTCCACAAATGCAGGGGTTGTATCAATTACTGGGGTGGCTAGCCGTAAAGTATTTTTATCAGTCGGAATTTGGTTTGTTGTCTTAGGTTTTGTTGGTAAGCTTTCAGCCTTTTTAGCAGCTATTCCGAGTCCTGTAATTGGTGGAATTTTTGCGATTATCTGTGTGATTATTATGCTGAATGGCTTAAAGTCTATTCCTGAAGCTAACGGTAACCAAATTTACGTGGTAGGAGTTCCAATGGTATTAACTTTTGCTTTAGTTCTTATTCCAGCTAAAGTAATTGCTCAAGCACCATTATTCTTGCAATACTTCTTGAAGTCACCGATTACGATTGGCGCTTTGGCAGCAATTGTTTTGAATTTAGCATTTAATACGCATTTTGGCAGGGCTGAAGAAAAAGCCAGTGTCCAAAAATAGTATAAATTATTTAACAGTTGATTAATTTTTACGATAAAAAACCTTCTAGAACCGAACACATTTGTTCAAACTAGAAGGTTTTTAATTATTAGTAATTAGTAAGCACGTTGGCCCTTTTTATAAACAGCTTTGTCTTCCTGTTGGACGGCTTTAACGCTTTCCAATGGATTATCATCTAAAACTAAGAAGTCAGCATACTTATCTGGCTCAAGAGTACCATATTCATTATCAATTTTTAGTAGCTTGGCAGAATTTTGGCATGAAGTCATTAGTGCATCATAATCACTAAAGCCGATTTTGACCATTAGTTGCAGTTCTACTGGAGTCATTGAAAAGTCGTTAAACGGTGTCCCAGCATCTGTCCCTAAAGTGATTGCAACACCGCGATCATGAGCGTGAGCGATATTTTTGCATAAATCGTCTAGTGCATCAGCGGCTTTTTTAATTTCCCAATCAGGTAAAAGGCCCTCACCAAATTTTGGAATGGCCCAATCAGCGACAATTGTTGGCGTTAGGTAGGTTTTTTGTGCAAGCATTAAATCAATTTCTTCGTCATTAACGTAAAAACCATGCTCGATAGAGTCAACATTTGCTTTAATTGCGTTCATGATACCCGGATTACCTTCGGCATGGGCAGCAACAATATTACCTTTATGATGGGCTTCTTCGACAGCAGCTTTGATTTCTTCTGTACTTAATTGTGGATCATCCATGAAGTCATTTTCGGTCATGACGCCACCAGTAGCCATAACTTTAATTGCTTTGGCACCAATTTTTTGTCCTTGACGAACAGCTTTGCGCATTTCGTCTGGAGAATCAACCAAATGGCCAAAGTTAGGGAAGTCACCGTGACCGCCAGTCATTGAGTAAGGACGCCCCGAAGGTAAAATCTCGGGAGTTTTTTCAATTAGATCAGCGTCGATTAGCTTACTTAAGGTAATATCAATATCAAAAATGCTCCCGCACTCACGAATATAAGTAACGCCTGATTTCAAAAGCGTATGTAAATTTTTAACACCACGCACGGTTGAGGCAACTACATTGGCTATAGTGTCGCCATCACTGGGATTGGGGTTCATAGTCACATGTGTGTGGCAATTGATTAAGCCTGGCATAACGTATTTGCCAGCTAAATCGACTTTCTCATCGGCTGTAGGTGGGTTAGCCGTTCCAACTTCTGTGATTTTACCGGTGACGTTATCAACTAATAACCAAGCGTTATCTTGGATTTCATTTTTGGTGCCATCAAATAATGAAAAATTAGCAAAAAGTGTTTTCGTCATAATCTATCTCCTTTTCATTAGTAACTGCGCTATAATTGCACATTGTAATAACTATTTAATAATATGTCAATTTTATTTTAATTATAATTTTAAAAATATGTGGATATATGGTGTTATCCGCATGCGTGAGTCAAACTTATATGAATAAGAAGTTTGATTAAACTTTACAATTTGCCATAACAAAAAAACACAACTTTCTTTGCGAAAATTGTGTTCTTTTTACTTTTTAAAATTTGAACCTAATAGAAGATTAACCTTCGTAGGTACCAACTTCTTTTAAGTTGCCTAAAACACTTTTACCGTGAGGTGATTGGCCAATTGCAACAGTCAAATCTTGACCAGCTAAATTGCCGTGGTGTTCACCTTCAGCCCAGTGTGGGTTACCAGTTACATCGTAAACGACGCCGTCAATTGCGACGTATGCTAGATTACCATTTTTACCATCAAATTTTGCCAATGATTCTTTTGTAAATTTCTCCATCAGAAAAACCCCTTTTCTAGAACTAAAATAATTTAGTTTATTACTATATGATAATCCTTAAAAACAATTAAGTCTATTTCTTTGCTTTGCTATTTTGATAGTCATAGCGCCAACCAGCAATGTCCCATGGAGTGAAAGTTGGGTCTAATTGGCGGTGATAAGCTTCCTCGAAGGCCTTAACTTTTTGTTGATAGTCCTGAGCAAGCATCTTTTTAGAATTTTCATTAGCACTTAATTTAACATCTGGGTAAATTGTTGGTAAAACGTGAACAATATACTTAGTTTGATAAAAATTAGGATGATCTTTTTCCAATTTATCTTTTTCTTGAATTTCAACAAAAGTTGAGACAATCGGGACATTTTGTTGAGCGGCAAAATAATATGCACCACGTTGAAGTTTGCGTGGCTTGCGATAGTTCCACCACATTTCTTGTTCAGGGAAAATCAAAACCCAATTATTTTTTGCTAACTCATCATGAAGATGCTTGGGAAATTCAGTACCAATGTAGCTTGGGCTTTTGATTAGTGGAATGGTGCCAACGTAATTCATCAGGTAACTTAAGATGCCAGGAAGTTTAAGGTTGGTGTCCTCAATTGCAATTGCCATGTGATGGTGAGTTTTATTGGCTAAGTGCTTAATCGGAAGAGAGTCAATTTGATTGAAATGGTTAGCTGTGATGATTGCTCCACCGTCAGGGAGATTATTGAGATTTTCCAGACCAGTGAAAGTAGTGTCGGAAGTTAGAACCCTAGCTAAAGTATTGAATAAAAGGTGGCCCAGCTTGTCGTTAGCTTTGCCTTTAAAAGTGCTTTGTTCAGCCCAAAAGTTATTAACTAGATTTTTACGTTCATCCAATGATAAAACCGGATCACCAACTTCTACTTTGGCACTCCAATCCCCTTTGGTAACAGCTTTTTCAATGTTCTTAATTACTCTTACTCGATCGTCGCCGATAATCATAAGCTAACTGATCCTCGCTTTTTAACCTGTGCCCAGTTGTTCGGGTCCCTAACCGTTTTGTCTTCCTTGGCCAACATGTGGTCAAGCTTGCCACGGTCTTGCTCACGCTGCTCCTCAGTATAATTATCAAGTTCTGCTTTCAATTCAGAATAAAACTTGGTTTCTTTTGCACTGTCCCAGAAGTATTTTTCGTATTGAACATTGGTAAAACGCCATGGTTTAAAGAACAGGTTGTAGTGAATTAAACTTGGATTAGCAAGCGGAGCTGTATTTTCGTTTGGCATCGCATCCCATTTAGAATCAAGGTGCAGAATACGCTCGTCACCCATTTCGTTGAGGTAGTCTTGGTCTGGCGCAATGCAATCGAAATGGTATGTTTCAAGCAGATCCATAAAATGCTCAATGAATTTTTCATCACGAAATGCCTTACAGTTAAGAACTAACATTCCAGAGTTAATGTACTTTTTAGGATCAAGTGCCAAAACATCTTTAATATAAGCAATCATTTTGGGAACAAATTGAATGGATGTATCTGTGCATGCACCAAAAAGGTGATTGCCTAATTCTGTGTCATATAACTTACCGATATCATCGTTGACAATGGTATCGCTGTCGATATAAATAGCCTTGTCATATTGTGGAAATAGGTCAGGAATAAAGAGACGGTAAAAAATTGACATGGTGAAGAAATCAGCACGTAAATAGTTTTCGCTTCTGTTTTGAATAGGCGCAACAATTTCATCATTAATTTTGAAAAATTCGATATGGACGTTGTCTGAACCTAGATCAGTCAAATCTTGCTTGTGCTCAGCAGAGAGGTCTTGGCTCAGGAAGTAAACAGTATAGTCCTTTTGAGAGTCTGCATGTTTTACTAATGAATTTAGTGAAACAGCGGCATATTTAGTGAAGTCATCGCTGATTGCGTAAAAAACTGGAATTGTCATTTATAATTTCTCCATTTTAAAAATTTAGTCTTTATCTTTAACCAAGTTATCTTTGGTGTCAAGGTACTCTGTCAAAATGTCATCGTATTCATGCAATTTCAG
This sequence comes from Lactobacillus apis, assembly GCF_003150935.1. Classification (NCBI taxonomy): domain Bacteria; kingdom Bacillati; phylum Bacillota; class Bacilli; order Lactobacillales; family Lactobacillaceae; genus Lactobacillus; species Lactobacillus apis. The sequence goes on from NZ_CP029476.1 coordinate 91,501, forward strand.
CACGTCGTGAACCTGATCAACTTGCCACGGTTTGACTGTTTGGGTGTGAAAAACGGGCCAAAAGCGGAAACTAGTTGTAAAATGCTGAATTACCGTATCAGGTTGCAATTTGTATTGCTCGTTATAGCGCCGTGGTGCAAGCTTCTTTTCGCTCGCAAAGCGATTAAGTGCAGTTTGGTCTGGCATTAGAACCGTTCTGGTTTGCAAGAGGTGTCTGATCTTAGCAAACAAGTTAGTTTTTCTAATTTCTGGCAAATTAAGTAGAAGAACCCCTGAATTGACATAGTCGAAGGCGCGATGCTGGTGCAGATTATGGAAAAAGAAACGTCCCCAGTAATCGAGTACGCCAACAAATTCAGTATCTGTTAGGTCTTGATGGTAAAACTCGGCAAGGCTTTGTCTGACGATTACATCAGCGTCAAGATAAAGAATTTTGTCTGGTAGCTGTGGTATTTCATCAGCATAGAGGCGCAACATTGCATAGGGCGTGAAGCGCGTGCTCATGTTTGCTACCAATGGTTCTCTGACAAACAGGCCCGTACAGTCCATTAATTTTAAAGTGCTATTGGGATTCTGCTTAACTAGGAGTGACTTTAAATAGTCTGCCGCATGCTTACTGAACGGACTAAACTTCTTTTTAAAGCTTTGAGTGTACATTGTCAGAATATAAATATGGAGTTCTTCTGAGCCGCTATTTTTTAATAAAGAAAGAATAGCAATAAGAATGCCATTTTCAGCGTTGTGATCGCCGCAAAAAAGAATATTCATGTTGAACTCCTTAAACTAAATTTTGTGATACGTGCAGTATTCGTAGTTACTTTTTTCTGCACGTTTTTGCATCGCAGAAAAGATCTGGTCATGCAGTTTTTGTTGCTGCTCTTTTTTATCAAGATTAGTATCTGGGTAAAAAGGACCGTCAATAAAAACAGTGATTTTGGGTCTAGAGCCATGTTTAGGCTTTGAATAGGTCGTCGTCATGCAAAAGCTAGGAGCATTTGCAGCAATCGGAAAGTGCATACTAGTAGAAGAGAATGGCCTAATTTTGGTGTAGTAGGGCCAAACATGAGCTTCGGGATAAATGACTACGACCTTACCGGTTTTAATAACAGTGGAAACAGCACGAATTAATTTACCTGATTGGTCAAGGTTTTCACCGATTGGCAGACCAAAATAAGGCAAAACGAGTTTTCCTAATATTGGGATGCCCCAATTTGCCTGAGCTCCAATTGCGTAGTAGCGCTTAGCATCAATAATGCTTAGGGGCAAAACTGCATCACCAAATGCTTGGGTATGGTTGCCATAAAGAAAAAAGCCTTGGTTGCCAGCTGTTGTCAGCTTCTGTTTGCCTTCAATACGGGCATTGAGGATTAGGCGAATGTAAACAAAGCTAACTAGATGTGCGAGTGGACGCACAATGACCGACCAAATTTTACCCATGCGAGAAGTAGGAAAAATTGAATAGTCATCAGGCAATTGATAACTCTGATTATGGCTATCGACTAAATCATCAGTTTCGTGTTGGTAGTAGTATGTATGCTTACCCATGAAACCCTTCTTTCAATAACAATATTAAACAATTTTATCATGAATCTTGTAAGAATAAAAAGATGTTAATATTTTATAAAAAAGTTATCACTGAGTTTAATCAAAATATAACTAGCTAGTTACTTTTATTATTTAGTAGACGCTTAAAACATGTTGCTGAAATTTTAAAGTACATGGTTTGAAAGTAGTAATTGGTTTCTATTTAGTAGCCAGAATATAGGTGTATCAAAATCATAATATGTAATAACATAAAGTTGGGAACAATTAAATATACAATTGACGACTTTGCGCATTTGATTGATCATACTAACTTATGTGCTAATGAAACTAGTGAAGTACAATCTAAGTTTTGTGCGAGGAATTATAGAGAAATAAAATTGTCTCCTGTTACCAAACTTAATGACAGAATTAATGTAGCCACTAATCGGTAACCAGATTGTTCTTATAGACAAAAGGCATTACTTATAAGTAATGCCTTCTTAACTATTTTAATTAGCGTTATAGTAATTCGTCCAATCAGAACTTGTTCCAGCTACTTCGATAAAGACTAAGCCCACTGTAGAACGTTCTCCGTCCCAGTTATAGTTTAAACCAAGTGCACCATAGGCTCTTTCATCAAATAAACCTAAAATTTTACATTCATAAAATGGGTCATTTTTCAAACTATTAAAGATTTCTGTAGCAACATGCTCAGGATTGCGGTCTTTGATATTAAAAACTGCTGGAGCTCCAAGATAATTACCATAATACTTGTAATGGTCTACTGCTTGAACAGCGCTCATTCCATTACTTGCTAAAGTTGGCAGATACTGGGCTACGTCTCCATTATTAATATCTTCTGAATACAAAAACATATTATCAGTAGAAGAAGATACTTTTGCAATAAATGTATCTAATTCGGAGCTAGATTTATACGGAGCATATCCATTGGAACTTCTATAATTTTGAATTTTTTGCCACAAAGATGTTCGAATTTGCGCAAGTTCACTATCCGAAAAATATACGGCATATCCTAATTTGTCACTGTTATCTGCTAACAACTTATCTATTTCTTTTTGCGTTGGCTTATCACGTCTGCTTGCGGTATCTTCAAGTTGGTTATTGTCCTTATCATTACTATTTCCTGGTTTAATAGGTGTAGTTTCTCCAAGAACAATTGCGTCGCTTGCACTAATGTACTTATTACCCTTTAGAGCATAGAATTGACCACCATTGATTAGCTTTTTGTCTTTTACAGCTATGACTAGACCCTTTTTGAAAGTATTCCTCGTTGACCTGCCATTTGCGTCATATATTGGAGACGTTTTCGTTAACTGAATTAAAAAGGCTGAACTAGCTGTGTTACTACTGGTTTTTTGCACGTTTGTCTTTTTAATATAGCGTCCTTTACCTATGTTATAGTATTTTTTCCCTTTAATTGTCACTAAGCTATATGCATTGAGAATTCGTCCCTTTTTTAGGCTTTTTACACGTTTCCGAACGCCTCGCTTAGTATATACATATGCATTGCTTTTAAGCTGTACCTTTGTAGTAGCTGCATTTAATTTTTGCACTGAAGCTATCGAACTGCTCTCACTGCTCAAGCTAACAGAGCCAATACTTAGTAGCACAATACCTGCAATGCTAGTCAGCACTTTTCTGTTTATTTTTTTCATTTTCAACACCTGTTAGATAATAACTTATACACTCATATCCAATATGCTTATAATAACCTGTATAGTTTGGAAACACAATTGTATCAAGGTATATAGCTTGATTAGAATGTAAAAGTTATTAATTCACTAAAAAGCGATTTGGAAAAGATAATATTAGTTCAATTGAAATTTAGTAAAAACAGTGAAACTGAGCGTAGCTCTATTTTTTACACGGCTTTTCTGCATGATATGGTAATCTTATGCACACATACATCAAGTACCGTGGAGACATTAATTCATTTGTCATTGATGTCCAACGCTAATTTTTAGACATAAAAAAGTCTTACTTTAACTTGTTTTTGTTAAAGTAAGACTTCTTTTTATATAATCTTGATTGATCCTACTGCGCTTTGGACCGTTAAGTAATCTTTGCCCGCACCTTCTCGATAAAAATGGTGCAGCTTTCTGTGGCCATGATAATTAATCGAACCTACCACAGTTGTGAGATTATACTCTGTTTCTTGATCATCATCAGTAGTTGCTTTTAATGAGCCAGCGGCTAGTTCAAAGTGATTGTTTCCGCGTAATTGCTCTATTTTAACCGATCCAGCAGAAAGTGTTGCATTCAAGTTTGTCTTACAGTGTGAAATGTTTAAGCTGCCAGCTTCAAGATTGACTTTAGCACGGTCTTTTACGGTAATTTCTGTTAGCTGTAATGATCCAGCAGATAAGTACAAGTCAAGTTGCTGCATACTAAAACCGGCTAAGTTAATATCACTTACATTATTTCCGATTTTGACAGAATCAAGTGAAGTCCCATTAGGAATAGTAATAATTAACTTAGGGATGTCTGACAGATGGATATTTTTCTGCTTTCTATTTTCATCTTTTTCTTTAATAAGTAGTGTTTGGTCTTCAACACTAAAACTGATTCGACTTTGATCTTTATCATAAACTGTTGCCTGATAGTCTGTACCTGCATGGATATTAACACTAAAAAGATAAAGGCTAGCCTTAATATTGATGAATGAGGGTAAATCAATATGGTAAGATTTAAAATTGCTATTTTGAGAATTGTTTCCGTGTTCAAACCAGTTGCTCATAGGTGAATACCTCTATTTAATTTTAATTTAATTATTATTTTAATTAATCATAGCATTGAAAGCAGTGGTTGAGCAATATAAAAAAGCCTTGTACAAGTATAAAAAACTAGTGCAAGACTTTGACTTGGTGAAAAACACCCTTAGTTAATTTTAATTCCGCCATCTGAGCAGACTACTTTAAGAAGTGGAGTACCCTTGATGATTTCGCTAAAGTACTTTCTGTAACTATGGCCATGATAGTTGATATTTTCATCATCATCGTCGTCGTATGAGGCAATTGAAAGACGGCAGCTGGTTTTAGAAATTTGGCTTGCCTGAAAATCACCATCATTTAAGTTAAATAAACAGTCATCAATAATTTTTGAGTTGTTGATGCTAACGTCACCATCATCAAGTGAAGCAGTTGTCTTAAGGTGACAATTTGTGACAGTTAGGTCGCCAGAATTTAAGTTGAGGATACTTTGAGAAAGAGATGAATCGGTAAGCATCATGTCACCGTCATCGAGATAGAAGTTAGCGTTTTTGGTTTTAACATTATTAACAGTGACGTCGCCGTCTTGAAGCTGTAAATCAACTTTGCCAATAGTCAGATCACGTAGACTAAAATCGCCTTCAGAACAAGAGCCATCAATATTTTCTAGGTCCTTATTTTTTGGAACAGTGATTGCTATGCGATAGTCATCATCATATGAACCATTGTCAGTAATAATTAATTGATGGTCTGTGACTTCTATTCCAACTTTTTTAGGGTTGTGGCCGACAACCGTGACTTGGAATTTTTCACCGTGAGCAATTTGCACATCTGGTTGATCGACGTTGAGTTTAATGCTAGAAAAGGGCTTAACTTGCGTGATTTTAGTAACAGTCTTTACTTTATGGGTACTTTGCTCACCATGAGTGAAGAAATTGCTAGCACGCTCAATCATTGAAGACCTTTTTCCTGAATTGGCAAGGTCGGCCTCTTGCTCACCATGATTTACCTTGCCAATAATGAGTAAGGCAAGACCTAATGTAAGAACAGTAATACCAATTACGTAGATTTTTTTCATTATAAAGGGCTCCTTATAAAATTTAATGGATTAAAATACTTCCATCTGTGCTATTAACGTGAAGAGCAGGTTTATTTTTAACTTTTTGAGAAAAGCGTCCTGAATAGTATTTATTAAAAAAGCGGATATTCTCGTCAGAGCTAGTCGAAAGTACGTAGCTAATTTTAGGTGAGTCAGTCATTAAGAACTCACCATCGTATAACTTGAATGAGCTATCATTGGTAAATTCTGAACGTCTGATTTTAATGTCACCATCAGCTAGCTTAGTGGCAGTTTGAAGTTTGCTGTTGGCAATTGCTAAGTCGCCGTCAGCTACTTTTAGCTTGCTAGCTAGGATAGTTGAATCGACTATTTTAAAATCACCGTCGTTTACCTGAGCTTGTAAGTTGTTTGTTTTGGCATCATTGATAACTAAATCGCCGTCGTTTATTTTTAGTTCCATGGTAGACAAGTCTAAGTTTGTTAGTTGCATGTCTCCAGCGTCACAGAAACCGGCCACTTTTTTCAGGGAGGATCTCTTAGGAACGAAAATGTTAACTTGGTAAAAGCCGTCATTATAATGATGCTCGGGTTGGTCATAAATAGTTAATTGCTGATCTTTAACTTTAGCTTTTATTTTCTTAATGTCTGCACCATGACTGCCACTAATTGTAATTTGAAAATTTTTCCCCGTTGCAATTCTGATATCAGGGCGATAACATTTTAGCTGAATTCGATCAAACTCATTCACGTTAAAAGTGTGACCCTGACTCCTACTTTGCCGTTGCTGTCGACGAGCTGGTGTAGGCTGAGGTGAATGACTGGTTACTACTTTGCTTATGCCAAATAAAAATAGCCCAATGATGATAAGTAACCCGCCAATTTTATAAAGCTTCTTCATTTTTAATTCTCTTTATGATTTTTATTGGTCTGAAAATAGTTTTTCTTTAAAACATTTTTCCCTAAATTACGCATTGCTGTTGTACATTTGGCAATAAGAAAATCGACAAGCTTGACAAGCCACGGTAAAAGTAAAAGAACAATCCCGATTGCGATTAGTGCTTGTCCTAAATAAAGGCTACCAGCGGCCCAATTACCCGTGAACAGAAGAGCAATGGCCTTAACTAGGAGAAAGCCTTGTTTAAGGAAGAATGTGAAGACGATAACTGCTAAGGTTACTAAAAAAGCTAAACAAACGGCAAGGAAGGCAAAAATCAATAAAATTAGCGGGATACCGATAGGGGCGGCACAAATTCCTAGCAGGATATACCAAATTGCTTTTAAATTTGACCGAGGCGCCGTTGCTTTAACTGAAGCAGAATCGCTATTGGTTGAATAGTCGGCTAGTATTTTAATTGATAACTGTTTTGGTGTACCTAGCTCTTGTTCAATGGTTGAGCGCCTGACAAAATCGCCATCAAGTAAAAATTCACGATAAAATTCGAGCACGTCTTGACGCTCTTTTTCTGGTAAGCCGCTTAGGTCTTGTTCCAGCTCAAAAATATAATCATCAATTACTTTGGTCATTTTGTCCTCCTAACACTTGATCAACATTTGTACTAAAACCCTGCCACTCATCTTGGATTGTTTGGAGTAATTCAATGCCATCATCAGTGATGTGATAGTAGCGCCTGTTACGCCCTTGGTATGGTTCATCGTAAGTTGTTAAATAATTATTTTTCTTTAAGCGCCGTAATACCGGATAAATGGTTGATTCGGAGATATCGAAAACTTTTTGAACGTTTTGTGTCAAAGCGTAGCCATACAAGTCATCTTGCTTTAAAAAAGCTAAAACAGCACCATCCAATAAACGTGTTGGTATTTGGATTGCCATGCTTTGCTCCCTCCTTATATTATATGCTATATAATATTCTAATTTAGTATTGATTCGTAGGCAAGCATAAATTACTACTATGCTATAAAAAGACTGAAAACAAAAAGACGACTAAGTTAATTAGCCGTCTGATACTTGTTTAATTAAAAAAGAAAATAAAAAAAGCACCGACTACTTGCAGTGCCATTTCCATTATGGTGGGTGGCCAGGGGCTCGAACCCTGGACCCACGGATTAAGAGTCCGTTGCTCTACCAACTGAGCTAGCCACCCATGTCTTACCGACAGTTAAATATAATAGCAACTATTTCATACTTTGACAAGGGGTTTAGCAAAAATAATTATGAATTTTGCGCTAATTGACCTATTTTTTTGTATGTAATAACTGAGTGTCTTAACTTGCTGAAATGCGTAAGCTAAAAAATTGACTAGCACTTGGCAAAGGTAATAAGATAATGCAGCTGCTAAAAGCAGCAATAAGTCAGGACTATTGCCGCAAACTACACACAAATAAAGGTAAGTATGTAATTAAAAACTAAGTTTAACTATAGCCCAATTACTATTTGGCTGGATATTTGACCGTGTTAAAAAGTGCGGCATAGTCCGTTTATTAGAAAACAAAAAAGCAACAATTCTGTGCAATTGTTGCTTTTTCCTTTATGATGGGTGGCCAGGGGCTCGAACCCTGGACCCACGGATTAAGAGTCCGTTGCTCTACCAACTGAGCTAGCCACCCAAATGCTGTCTTGTACAGCCGACGGGGACTATTATGCTATTAAATTGGTTAAAATGCAAGACTTTTTATTAAGTTTTTGTGACTTTTTTGGCTAATAAGGGAAAAAACAGTATAATGGTAAGCAAAGGAGGCTTTCGATGCCAAAGAAAATTCTCGTTGTCGATGACGAAAAACCAATATCAGATATTATTAAGTTTAATCTGACCAAGGAGGGCTTCGACGTCGACACTGCCTATGATGGAGAAGAAGCCATTAAAAAAGTAGATGAATATGATCCAGATTTAATGATTTTGGATTTAATGCTGCCTAAAAAGGATGGCTTAGATGTTGCACGTGAAGTTCGGCAAACTCATGATTTGCCAATTATCATGGTTACAGCCAAAGACACGGAGATCGATAAGGTGCTCGGCTTAGAAATGGGTGCGGATGACTATGTTACCAAGCCGTTTTCTAACCGCGAACTTGTTGCTCGGGTTAAGGCTAATTTGCGTCGCCGCAATATCGCTGAAAAAGTAGAAAGTACTAATGAAGATACTTCTACAAAAAATATTACAATTGGTAACTTAGTGATTATGCCAGATGCTTATATAGTAGAAAAAGAGGGTAAGAAAATCGAACTTACTCACCGTGAATTCGAGTTACTCTACTATTTAGCTCAGCATATGGACCAAGTAATGACACGTGAGCACTTGTTACAAACAGTTTGGGGCTACGACTATTTTGGTGATGTCCGCACTGTTGATGTAACTGTTCACCGTCTACGTGAAAAAATAGAAGATAACCCAATCCAACCGCAGATTTTAGTGACTCGTCGTGGTGTTGGCTACTATGTAAAACAGCCTACTGAGGAATAATGAAGAAAGCCCGCAGAACTACTTTATGCGCGGCTTTCTTTTTATATTTAGCTTTCTATGAATATGAAAAAATTAAAAAATAAGTTCAAACATTTAACGATTTCGATTAATACTACTTTAGCCGCTGTCTTTATGGCGATGATTATTGCTACGATTGAAGTAATTGGTGCCTATTTTACAAGGCAATTGGAACAAAATAGTATTGAAAACTTTCAATCTTCAATTCAGGTGCTGCCAATTGTCAGTAATCAGTTGTCTACGCAGCTGTTAAAAGATGATAAGCACACTGATAGTAACCTTAACCGGATTGTTAGTGATTACAGTAACGGAATTGGTACCATTAGTGAAATTATTGTAGTCGACAATAAAGACATTATTCGTGCAGTTTCTAATATTAATGATAAAAACCGGATAGGGCAGCGTGTAAATAACACTTTGGTCAAGCAAGTAACTTCAACTGGCAGGCAAGCAACTAAGGTAGTTAGTGATCATGGTGACTACATGATTCAAGTGACGCCGCTTAATGCGGGGAACGGCTCCGCTAACACTGTTGGCGCAATTTATGTCCGTGCCTCAATGCAGGGTGTCTTTAATGATCTCCGGAATATTTCTTTGATGTTCCTAGTAACATCGTTGATTGCCGCGGTAATGGGTGCCGTTTTATCGCTGGTTGTTTCGCATGCGATTACGAAGCCAATTGAAGAAATGCAGAGTCAAGCGCTTAATATCGCTGATGGTGATTATTCGAGCCAGGTTAAGATCTATTCAAATGATGAGTTGGGTCAATTGGGCCAGGCTTTTAATACGTTATCGGTTCGAATTGAACGATCGCAAGAAGAATCCGAAAGTGAGCAGCGACGATTAGATAGCGTTTTGTCCCACATGAGTGATGGCGTGCTAGCAACTGATCGTCACGGCAACGTTAATGTCGTTAACCAAATGGCACTTAGCTTTTTAAACACAACTGAAGCAGAAATTATTAATAAACCTATCGCTTCCGTTCTAGGATTAGATGAAACTTCGCAAGATTTAATTGCCAGTCAAAAAGGTGAGGTTATTACTATTAATAAAGGAACGCGTGACGAGGTAATTTTGCATGCGAGTTTCTCCCTTATTAAGCGAGTAACGGGCTTTGTTTCAGGTAGTGTTTGTGTTTTACACGATATTACGGAACAGCAAAAAAATGAAAATTCACAAAAGCAATTTGTTTCCAATGTTTCGCATGAGTTGCGCACGCCGCTAACTAGTTTACATGCTTACATTGAAACGTTAAATGAGGGCGCATGGAAAGATCCTGACATTGCACCGCAATTTTTACAGGTTACCCAAGAAGAAACTGAGCGTATGATACGGATGATTAATGAGCTGCTAAGTCTGTCACGAATGGACCGTGGTGTTTCAAAGATTGACGTGGAATGGGTTAACTTCAATGATTTTGTGGCTCATATTTTAGATCGTTTTGATATGATCGTGAAAACAGATGCAAAAGAAGGTAAGAAAAAATATACCATTAAACGGAAGCTTGGATCACAGGCTCTGTGGGTTGAAATTGATACTGATAAATTTGCGCAGGTCATCGATAATATTATGAACAACGCAATTAAGTATTCGCCTGATGGTGGTGTAATTACTGTTAAATTAAGACAGGAGCAACAAAAAATTGTTCTCAGTATCAGTGACCAAGGACTGGGGATTCCGCGTGAGGATCTTGGTAAGATTTTTGATCGCTTTTATCGGGTTGATAAGGCAAGATCACGTGAGCAAGGCGGAACAGGTCTTGGCCTTGCCATTGCTAAAGAAATTGTTAATGAGCATCATGGTAAGATTTGGGCTAACAGTAGTGAAGGTAAGGGCTCAACTTTTTACATTTCCTTGCCATATGAACCAATGAGTGAGGGGGATGATTGGGATGAAGTCTAAATTCAAAATCGGTGATCTACTGTTGTCACTAGGAACGGTCATTGTCTTTGTGCTCTCGATTGTCTTGTGGACCTTCATTATGACAAATGACCAATATTTTAGTCGCATCGATCAGACTAGCAATGTTACTCAACATGCACATAGCCAGCGCGGGCGGATATTTGATAATTTGTATGTACCAACCAGCTCGTATGGCTTTGAAAATGGACAACCAAATCGTTTATATGATGCCAAAAAGAACTTACCCTTGGAATTTGCCAAAGAACTTAAAAACGTTAAGTTCGAAGGAATTAAAACAATTAGTTCAGATCAAAAATCTTATGAAAAGATGCTCAATAATCCGGGCTATTTGCAATTAACTTTTCCTAACGAAATTAGCGTTAATTTGTTTACTAAAAGAGAGCTAACAAATAAGGATAAAAAGTTTCGACGTGCTTTTGTTTCAGCAAGTAATGATTCCCTTTATCTTGGTAATGATAAAACAACAACGATCTATCGTATTAACTTAATTAACGCTGATTTTAGTCGTCTTCGTGATTATGCCGATAATATCAAAGGCAAAAAGCCAATTAAATTCGTGCGCACGAAAGATAGCTACGAAACTTTTTACACAAAACAAGAAAATTGGCGTGTATACAGCTACTTAACGACTAAGCAGACCGACTCTTATTTTGTTTCGCGTTTGCTAGGTACAACAAATGTAACTTCACGTGCTAGCAAAAAGGGCTGGACAACTTATTCACTTAACTACTACACGAAGTTACGTGTGCCAAGTGCAGCAAGTGAACGTAATGATTTACTTTATACCCGTTATGAAAAGCAAAAGGAAATGACGGTCAACGATCGCTTACTAAATAGTATTGAGCTGGTACATAAACTGGGCTTGAGTGAACAGGATTTAAGATATTTTGACTCTTCAAATGAAATTACTTGCTACAGTAACTATATTGAAGGGATGCCAGTTTTTATGGGCCAGCATGATCCGCAAATTAGTACAAAATTGACGCAGGATACTGTAGAAGTTGCTTTTAACAATCTAGATTTGCAAATACCGATTCCGTTCGATGGTCAAACGCGGACACTGGAGCCAACGGATGAAGTTGTTCAGCAACTCGTAAATAACGGCTTAAAGAAAGCGGAAATTCAGCGCGTTATTGTCGCTTTTAGGGTAGAAAAAGACAGCAGCCACGACAACTTGGTTAACTTGATCCCTGTCTACTTCGTCAAAGCTTATGATCAGTGGAAGAGTGTCGAGGAATGGAAGCAGACAGATATCGCTAGCTTAGCGAGACAGGAGGCAAAGAAGTAAGATGGACAGAAAAAGAATTGAATGGCTCTTCTTCATTGTTTTCTTATTAATCGATTTGTATCTTGGAATTGAGATTTGGCGTTCACCAATTAGCTTGAGTACCACAGCCGGTAATGCTTCTACTAGTATTCGTGCGGAAATGCGTGCAGATGGGATAGATATTCCAGTTCATCTCTCGCATAAGCAACAATCAGGCTACTATTTAGCTGCTAAAAACCGTGATCATCTTTCACATACAGCAAATAGTTTGACACAGGTATCAACGCACTACTCTAAGAGCGATAATTCGCTGACGGGTACGCCGAAGACAGCGGTGCTTTTAAACGGTAGCCATAAAAAGATTTTGGAGCAGTTAGAACAGTTTAAAGACGATCCCGCTAATGTTCCTTATGGTAAGGACTTTACTTATGACGCCAGCATGTCGGGTGAAGGCGCATATTGTTACATTCAAAAAACCAGCTATGGGCAAATTTATGATAGTGATGCCCAATTAACTATTAACGTCCACAATGGTCAAATCACTAACTATACAATTTCTTATATGGGACCAGTTAGTTCCGTGCGCGAACCGCAGCTAATTATTAGTGCATGGCACGCAGTTAAAGCAATGTATACGGATCGTGAAATTGCCAATAATTCACGTGTGATTCAAGTTAAACTGGGTTATTCCAAGTTAACTGAGGTTCGGGGTAGTACCATTTTGTTGCCAACTTGGTTAATTCTAGTAGAAAACAAAACGACTAAAAATGTTACGGTTAAACGCGTCAATGCGTTTACGGCACAGATTTTACAGAGTGGATCGTATAATGTGCAGAAAAATTAGAAAGGAAAAAAACGTGTGCGCGTTTCTGTTTTAGCTAGCGGTTCAACAGGCAATACCAGCCTGATTGAAACACCGCAGCATAAAGTTTTAATGGATGCAGGTTTGTCAGGAAAAAAGATTGCGTCATTACTGGCAGATGTTGGAGTTGACATCAAAGAGATTGATATGGTTTTTTTGAGTCACGATCATTCAGACCATAGTAAAGGGTTAGGTGTCTTAATGAGACGCTATCCCCAAATTGCTGCTTTTTCTAATAGTGGAACTTGGTCATATTTGACTGAGTCACAGAAAATTGGTCAAATTCCGGTCGAACAAATAAATGTTATTGAGCCGGGGCAAACAAAGACGTTTGGTGACCTTGATGTAACTGCATTTGCAACTAGTCATGATGCTGCTGAACCACAGTATTATGTTTTCACTAGTGGTGGCAAAAGAATGGCTTTTTTAACAGATACGGGTTATGTTTCTAGTAAGGTGAAGGATGTCATTTCCGACGCTGATGCATATATGATGGAATTCAACTACGATGATATGATGCTACGTAATGGACCATATTCTTGGAATCTAAAACAGCGTATTTTGTCTGATGTTGGTCACTTGTCGAATGAGGATGCTGCCATGGCACTCTTAGATGTTGTTTCAAGCAAGACAAAGCGTATTTACATGGCACACCGCAGTCAACATAACAACACAGCCAAGCTAGCATATGATGCTGCTAAGCAGATTTTAATAAATGGCGATGCTCCTTTGCCATCCGATGTTCAGCTCATCATGACCGACGCAGATAAACCGACGAATTTAGAACAAATTTAAGGTTATTGAATAACAATTTTCAGTATACTAGATTAAATACTTAAAGGAGATTAAAAAATGGACAATCGAAACCCTAGACATAGACAAAATGGTTTAGTTAAGACGGCTATCGTTGGCGTTGTTGCGGGACTAATTGGTGGTGGAGCTTCTTACTTTGCCATTGATCAGATGAATAATGCCAATTTAAATAGTAATGATGCACAAACAAGTATTACTTCTAGTAGTTCAAAGACTTCGAAAAATAGTGCTAAAACAAGTGGCACAATGACTCCTGCATATAATGATGTTAAAGGAGCTGTTGTTTCTGTCATTAACTTAAAGCGCCAATCAAGTAGTAGTAGTAACTCAATTTTTGATATTTTTGGCGATGACCAAGATGATGGTAAAAAAGAGCGTGGCAAGCTCCAAACCTATAGTGAAGGTTCCGGCGTTATTTACATGAAAACGGGGAATAAAGGCTATATCGTCACTAACAACCACGTTGTTTCAGGTAGTGACAAGGTAAAGGTAATGTTGTCTAATGGTAAAACGGTAGACGCGCGAATTGTTGGAACTGACGCAACAACTGACTTGGCAGTTTTAGCAATCGATGCCGGCTACGTCACCCAGACTGCTGAATTTGGCGATTCTAAGACCCTTCAGGCTGGACAAACAGTTATTGCAGTTGGATCACCGCTGGGCAGTGAATATGCCTCAACGGTTACGCAGGGGATCATTTCAGCGCCTGCACGTAGCATTACAACCTCTTCTGCTAACCAACAAACAGTTATTCAAACGGATGCCGCAATCAACCCAGGTAATTCAGGTGGTGCGCTAGTTAACTCTGCTGGGCAAGTGATTGGGATTAACTCAATGAAACTTTCGCAATCAAGTGATGGTACTTCAGTTGAAGGAATGGGATTTGCAATTCCTTCAAACGAAGTAGTCAACATTGTTAACCAACTTGTTAAAAAGGGTAAGATCGTTAGACCACAACTTGGCGTTAAGGTCATTGCTCTTCAAGGAATACCTTCAAGTTATCGCAAACACCTCAATATTAAGTCCAATTTAAAGGACGGAATATATGTCGCAACTGTGAATAAGAATAGCTCTGCCGCACATGCAGGAATTAAAGTTGGCGATGTAATAATTAAGGTTGACAACAAAACAGTCTCAGATGTGGCATCGTTACACACCATTTTGTATAATCACAAAATTGGTGATACGGTCACTTTAACCGTTAACCGTGGTGGAAAAGAAATTAATTTACGTGCAAAACTTGAATCCAACTAGTTTTGAGAATATTCATTAATTAGAGATAAAAAAGGCTATATTAAGCGATTTTAATTGCTGGTATAGCCTTTTTGCTAACAAAATAATTGCGAAACACTAAATAGTTCGACTTTTTAGGCTGTCAAGAAAAAACTATTTTGCAAAAACTTGTTGATAACTGTGGAAAACTTTGTGGATTGTGCATAAATATGGGGTAATAGTTGTAAGATCACTGTGCATAACCTGTGACTTGTGTGTAAACAATAACACTAAGTAGTTAAAACAAACAACTGTTCAAACCGGTGCAACAGCGTTTAGAGCCTAAAGTTTGTGAATAATAATTATCAAAAGGCAAAATGTGAGTAAATTTGACAAACCGAGCCAAATTTTTTTAAGTAGCACTAGGTATCGGTCCCTTTTGCAAAAGAGGCACAAAATATAGAAAAAGTTTATTCACAGGTGTGGAAAAACTAGGTGGAAACAATGCGAATTAGGGGATAAAATAGGAATCATGAATATTAAGATTGTATGCGTAGGCAAATTAAAGGAAAAGTATTTCAAGGACGCAATTGCGGAATATCAAAAAAGACTGAGTCGCTTTGCAAAAATAGAAATTGTGCAAGTTCCAGACGAGAAGGCACCTGAGAAGCTCAGTGAGGCACAGCAGGAGCAAGTCAAGGAGCTTGAAGGTGACAGAATTTTAAGCAAAATAAAGGAGCGTGAGTACGTTTATGTAACTGCAATTAAGGGTAAGGAACGTACTAGTGAGGACTTTGCAAAAGAACTGAGTGACTTGGCTCTTTATGGTCATTCGGATGTAACTTTTGTAATTGGTGGTAGTCTCGGAACAAGTCAGGCTGTGAATAAGCGTGCGGATGATTTGATTAGCTTTGGCAAATTAACTCTGCCACACCAGCTAATGCGCGTCGTGCTGATTGAGCAAATTTACCGCGGGTTTATGATTAATAATGGCAGTCCTTATCATAAGTAGTATTAGCTGAGTTAGGGATATTGCTACGTTAAAAGGGAACAAATTATTTTGTTCCCTTTTTATTTGTTTAATTAATAAAGTTCTGTTTTAATGACGGTGAATGAATTTATTCGGTTGAAAGGAGTAAATGATGAAAAAAGCAGTCCAAGTAACAAACGAGCGTTATCGCTTAAATTATCACATTTCAACGCCTGCAGGTTGGTTGAATGATCCAAATGGCTTTTCTTATTTTAAGGGCTACTATCATATTTTTTATCAATATCATCCTTACTCAGCTGAATGGGGACCAATGCATTGGGGACACTATCGCAGTAAGGACTTAGTGCATTGGGAAGAATTACCAATTGCGCTTGCTCCTGACAGCGAACCAGACTGTGACGGCTGCTATTCAGGAAGTGCAATCGAAAAAGATGGTCGTCTCTTTCTTATTTATACCGGAAATCGCTACTGTGACAATAAGCACGAGCAATTCTGTCAAACGCAAAATGTGGCCTTTAGTGAAGACGGTGTGCATTTTAAAAAGTATGACCATAACCCGGTTATTGAGTCTGCTCCTGTTGATAACTCGGAACACTTTCGTGACCCTAAAGTGTGGCGCCATAACGACAAATTTTATTTGGTAATAGGAAGTCAAAATAAAGAAGGACTGGGACGAGTCTTGACCTACCAGTCAAATGACTTATACCATTGGCAATATTTAGGGCCAATCGCTGAAGCCACAAATGTTGCTGAAGAAGGATATATGTGGGAGTGCCCTGACCTCTTTTCTTTAAATGGTAAGGATATTTTGCTTTGCTCACCACAAGGCATCGAGTCAGCCGGTAAAAAGTACTTAAATTGCCACCAAACAGGTTATTTTGTTGGCCAGATGGATTATCAAAATAATCGCTTTGAACATGGCTGCTTTACCGAACTAGATCATGGACATGATTTTTATGCTGCACAAACAATGCGCACGCCAGATAACAGGCAAATTTTATTTGGCTGGATGGACATGTGGCATTCAAACTTTCCCGAGCAAGCAGACGGGTGGTCAGGAGCATTAACTTTGCCGCGTGAACTGAAGTTAAAAGATAATCGCTTGCTGATGACACCGGTGGAAGAACTAATAGCATTGCGGCAGAAAAAAGAAGTGGACCAGAAACTTGCTGTGGAAAATGAACAGATCAATGTTTTTGACGCCCAACATGTAGAACTACTGTTAAACTTTTCATTAGAAAATTGGAAAGGTAAGCAGCTAGTATTTACTTTGAAAGAAAGCGCGGGCAACATCTTAACGCTCACTTTTAATAGTGCTACAAATGAAGTCGTTATAAAGCGCAGCGATAAAGAGCCCAATGACGCTAAGCGCTTTGGCCAGGTGAATACAAGTGATGAACTTAAACTCCGCATTTTTATCGATACAAGCTCGGTTGAGTTCTTTATAAATGATGGGGAATTAGTCTTTTCAGAACGCTACTATACTAAGAATGAACCAAGGATAGTTTTAACTGCAGATAAGCCAGTTATGACTCAAATAACTGCGTATAATTTAAGCAAATAGTATTAAGCTTATTGGTCTAAAAATTGAATCAACAATATTGATGATTATTTACTAAGGCTTGGTGTCGATACTCAATCGGCATCAGGCCTTTTAGTGTAGCCTTAATTCAGGTGCAATTTCTCAGGGCAGCATGATGGAATATTGTTGCGTTTAAAAAATAAGTAGCCAAGATCTATTTACAAACAGCAGATTCTTCTATAGTATTATTTTTATTTAATAAATATTTAATTTTATTAGAAAGGCAACACGATGACGTTATCAGGATTGATTAAAGTCAATAATAAGCGCGCTCTTTGTGTGATTTTGCTGTACTTCGTATACGCTGTTACTGGAACGCTTGATCTATATATTTATCAATACGCCATCAACAACTTGGGAAGTGGTAACCTAGGCGGCTTTATTTACTGGCAGGTAATTGAACTAATTCCTACTATTTCTGGCTTTTTTATTTTGCCAATCGCTACTTATTTATTTAATAAACAAATTCAAGAATATGTAGATGAAATAAGAACCAAAATGGTTAAGCACTTTTATGTAACCAACAATTTGACTACCGCGAAGATGCAAAACCAGTTACAAAGTAACCTTGATTTACTAACCAGTAAATATGCACTACCTTGGATTGAGATTTTGAGTAACCTATTCATTATTTTAATGTCTGTGGGAGCACTCTTTAACCTTAACTGGATTTTTGCCATAGTGACGGCTTTCTTCATTTTTCTTGACTTATATTTGCCTAAGGTTATGGCAAAGCGGACTGCTAAAGCAAATATGCAAGTCTCCCAACAAAACGAAAAACTTTTGACCGTAATCGGCGATTGGATTGCTGGTTTAAATGAATTGCGACGGTATAATTCGTGGTCAATGCTAAACAGGGAGTTGAGTAAATATTCAGACAAGTTAGAAAAGTCTAAAGTGAAACGGACCGAAGTAGAGATGTACTCTAGTGCAATAAATGGTGTTGGCAATACAGCTGGTCAAATCTCAATTGCTTTTCTGGCGGGTGTTTTGTTTTTTGCTGGATATATCAAAATTGGTGCAGTGTTATCGTCTACAGCCTTTGCATACAATGTTTTTTCTGCAGTTATGGCTATCACGGCTGCTACAGTCAAAATTAGATCCACGCAGAGCGTCAATCATCAGACTAAGCAATTGACCGAAAAAGTGCAGAGCAAACCTGTTTCAAACAGTTCGATTAATAAAATTGAAATCCACGATTTGGCGCTGAAATATGGGCCAAAAAAGGAGCTACACTATCCCGACTTTGTTATCAGCAAGGGTGAAAAAGTTTTGCTAACCGGTGATAGTGGCACCGGTAAGTCCAGCTTGTTTAAAGCAATTTTAGGTGAAATTAAACCGTATCACGGTGAAATTATTTTTAAAACGGAAGAAGGCAAGCAATTTTCACCTGCTCCAAATGAAATTGGCTATTTAGCACAAGATCCCAGAGTATTTCCTGGTACGATTGCTGACAATATTACGATGTTCAAAAAGCAACTTTTAGATCAGGTACCAGGCGTTCTTAACAAAGTTCAACTAACATCAGATGTGGCCAGTTTTCCGCTAGGGATCAATACTGAAGTTGACTTAGATCAAGGCAACCTTTCTGGTGGTCAACGGCAAAAAATTATTTTGGCAAGGGAAGAAATCTTTAAAAATGACATTGTTCTGTTAGATGAGGCTACGAGTGCAATTGATAGTGCTGCTACAGAGAAAATCATGCACGAGCTGACTACTTCTGACAAAACGATTGTAGTAATTGCTCATAATTTGAACGATAAAGTTAAGGCAATGTTTGATAAAGAAATTAAATTAGTAAGCAACAAAGAGGAAAAAGATGAATTTTAAAACATTTTATCGGACGAATCGCTTACGGGTGTGGGTAATTGCCTTTTCAAGTCTAATGCAGCCCTTTGTCTTAATTGCTGCTGCTTACCTTAATATGTTGGAAATTAACACTTTACGAGACCATAATAAAAAGGCTTGGCTAATAATCCTGCTTGCCTCATTACTGGGCTACTTGCTCTCCAACTTTTTTGATATGGTGTCCAACTATCTACTAGCTACTCATATTAGGGAATTTAATCAGCAATTAAGGGGCAAGATTCTTAGGCATCTTTATGATGAAAAAAGAACGTATCAAGTCGCTGAAGTTGAGAATCAACTGACAAATGATTTGAACATGGCAAATGATCAGTACTTTAACTTGCTACCAACTATCTGCAATTTTCTTGGCTATATTATTTTTTCCGTAATTGCATTGTTGACGATTAATTGGACGCTGTTAGTGATAACTCTACTAACAGTCTTATGCTCAATATTTTTGCCTAAACTAATTGATAAGCCAATTCAAAAGGCAATGGAGAATGTGTCGCTTAAAAATAGTCAATATTTAGATTTGATTGAAAAATGGCTCAGTGGAATTACCGAATTGCAACGTTATGCAGCGGGCGAACACTTAATGAAGGTGATGCATGTAGGTGCAAAAAAGTTGGAGGAGGCAAAACTAAACCAAACTGCGAAACAGCAAGTCTTATCAATTATTACTGGGAGTATTTCGCAAATAATGATTTTTGCCTTATTTATATGGACAGGGGTGCTAATTAAAGGGCATATGGCTCCTTTCGGTGCGATTGCTGTTATCGGTAATTTTAGTACGTACATGTCTACTGGAATTGAATATTTACCATTTTATCTAGGCTTAATTAAGGGCACTAGTTCATTAAGAGACAAGATTACCGTGGAAACTTTACCTGTAAGAGAGCATAGTGAAACTGAAATTCATGAAAGTCCCTACGCCTTCAGGACAAAAGACTTAGCAGTGAAATTTCAAAATGGTGAAGCCCTAAAATTTCCAGATATTGAGGTCAAGTATGGTGAGAAAATTTTACTTACTGGTGATAGTGGAGCAGGTAAATCAACCTTATTTAAATTGATTCTAAACTTTCTTGCGCCTAGCTCTGGGCAACTTGAGTTTATGAATCAAGCAGGTGAAATTATTGAACCTGATCTTACTAAGATCGGTTATATTGCACAGGATCCTATTTTGTTCCCAAGCACTATTAAAAGTAATATTACAATGTTTAACGATCAGCTGGATGGCCTGGCTGAAATAGTAGGGCAAAATATAGGGCTCACTGATACATCATCTTTTGCACAAGGGCTTAATACTGAAATTAATCTGCAAAAGCTGAATATTTCCGGTGGTCAAAGACAAAAAATCATTTTGGCACGTGCACAGGTCCATGATAGTAATATTTTATTAATTGACGAGGGAACCAGCGCGATTGATCAAACAGCAACACTGGAAATCTTGCAACAACTATTGCAGAAGCCCAACACCGTTATTTTCATTGCACATAACTTCAATGAACATATGAACAGCATGTTTGATCGAGAAATTCATTTGAGTAAATAAAAATAGTTCCAAAAAGTATTAACTTGATGGAACTATTTTTGTTACTTTAAGGTAAACAGTGCAAGGTTGACTAATATTAAGATGACGCCACTCCATAGCCAATCACTGGTTTTAAGTGGCACTGCAACAATCACCGAGCGTTTCGCACCTTCGACGTAGCCATGAGATTCCATTCCTTGCGCCAGATTTTCAGCTGAATTCAGCGCTACCAAGATGGCTTTGAAGTATAAAACAGGTGACCAAAAACTGAGGTAAACTCCGCGCATCATTCCAGCAATGCGAATTTGCTTAACTGCTCGTTTCATTTGGGGGATGATATTTAATGCAGCCAAGACACCATAAGCAAACTTACTTGGTAAATGAAAATTCTGTTCGAGTGAACGGGCTAATTCTTCTGCAGTTGTTTTGATCGATACGCAACAGATTGTTAGTGTGTAGACATAAATACGGCTAGATAGACTGAGTGCATTTTCGAGGTTAGGCTGCGGGGCAAACCAGTAAAGAGTCGCAAAAATGGTGAATGCCGCAATTAATGGCGTAAGCAGGGTAAATAATAGACTTTTAAATTTGATTTTTTGCGTAAGTAAATAGACAACGGCAAAAACAATTACCAATAAGTTAGTTGTTAAACTAGTTTTAAGCGATAACTCAATTGAAATGATCAGTGCTAAAAGAAATTTGAAACTAGGATTCATCTTTTACCTCACTTATTACTGTATGTTAAATAATGATTACTAAAAACTAAATGGTAGTCACACCAGTCGGCAAGATTAGTTAATTCATGACTGATAATAAGCAACGTTTGGTGACGCTGTTTCTGACTCTCATGCAATAAGTTCATGACTTTTTGTGCCGATTCATGATCTAAGCCACTCAATGGCTCATCAATCAGTAACACTTTTTGGCTGGAAATTAACATTAATAAAATCTGCAACTTCTTTTGTTGACCGCCTGAAAGAGAATAGACAACTTGATCTTTGGTTTGACTTAAGTCTAGATAATCCAACATTTCGGCTATTTTTTCTTCTGTAAAGTAGCTATCTTTTGCTTGCTTCAGACTGAGCTTGATTTCGTCTTCAACCGAAACGGCAATAAATTGGTCGGTTGCGGTTTGAAAAATTTGCCCAACCTCTAGTAAGTATTTTCTTGTCGTCTGGTTACGGATCTCACGCTTGTCGTAGGTAACACTTCCTCTGTATGGGAGCATTTTAGTCAGAACATTAAATAATGAAGTCTTGCCAACACCGTTGGCACCGGTAATTAGTGTTGTTTTGCCAGCAATGATGTTTAGATGGTCTTGCTTTAACAGAATACGATTTTGTTCAACTTGAGCATTAGTTAAAACAAAACATGGTGTTTCATTTTCAGGAAGGGCAAAAGTATAAGTGTGTTCCTGTTGACTATCATGTAATAACTCATTTTTACTTGCTTCATCTAGCAGCGTGACATTATCACGTTTAAATTGAAACAAGTAGTCACAAATGTTTTCATAGCCGGTCAAAACATGGTCAGTTAAAATAATCGTTTTTCCTTTATCCCTTAAATGCGCCAATTTAGTAATTAAAAATTGACGTGCTTCAGGATCGCAGCTAGCAAACGGCTCATCAAGTAAAAACAAATCAACATCCATTGCGACTAAGACAGCTAGTGCAACTCGTTGTTGCTCACCACCCGATAGTGTCGTTATTTTCTGATCTAGCAACTGTTCAATTTGCGTAAATTTTGTTGCATCGTTGAGCCGCTCTAGATATTGATCACGACTTAGTTGTAAATTTTCGAGAGCGAAAATTATTTCTTCTCGTGGTGTTGCCATAGTGAACTGCTCACCGGCATTTTGAAACATCATCGCGGAACGTAATCCATCTAATTCAACTGTTCCGCTAACTTTACCAGCATATTTAGGATAAAGTCCGGCTAAAATTTTTAATAAAGTGGACTTACCACAGCCAGTAGGCCCAATGAGTAGTGAAAATTTGCCGGTTGGAATTTCGAGTGTAATGTTATTAAGTATTTGCTGTTGCTCGTCATATGAAAATGAGAGCTGGTTTGTTCTGATCAATTTTTCTTACCAAGATAAATAAAAAGCCATTGAACAATGATGTTCAACGGCGCAAAATAATTAGTTTCCCTTCGCTGGCATTGTCCAAAGCAGGTTCAATGGGTATGTTCTCAGCCTAACGGCACCCCTTTAGTATATTCATGATTATTATACAAAAAGAACCTAGTACTTGTCTAGATTGCAGCAAGAAGTGAAAAAAGCATACGGGTTTTTGTTAAAAATGATAGTTCAAGTCCAACTTAGTGCTAAAAATTACGATATAATAAAATTATGAAAAAAAGATACTAATAGGCGGGTGATAACTATGGCAACGGTAAAACAGGAACAGTATTTAACAAGTGTAATTGATGCAACTACTTCTGATTCCAATGAAATAAGATTGAGTCCAGGCAGTAATGACTTTGACTTGTTTACAATTAACCTCGAAAATCATAACGGCGGGGTCCATCGTTATCAAACAACAGGACTAACGATTCTTTATGAAGCTGTTGGGACTACAAAAACCAAAATTAACGGTCAGGCGTTCACGATTTCTGCTGGTAATATTATTCTTTTGCAAAAAAAGAGTGAATATGAAGTGGAAAAGCAGGGCAAAAAAGATTTACTAGTTAAAATAGAACTTAGTCAAAGGCTGTCCGAACAATTTACTCTAAAAAAGAAACAGTACTTTAGTGAGCAAGAAAAAGCTGTAATTGATCACATCAGTAAGCTAATGACAACAAATAGACTATTAAATCTGAACTGTTCAGCAATGTCGCGCTCTGCACAAATAATGAAAAAGATTATCGATGAATATCTTAATCAGGATCTTTTTGTTGAAAACATGGTGCTTGCCGAGCTTAGTATCTTATTTGTAGCAGCACTTAGAAACAAGGACTTTGAAAAGGCGCCGACTGCAGCACCTAAATTTGCACAAACAGCCTTGGAACAATACATTGATGAGAACTTTGCCGATGCTACTTTGAATGAAGCAGCCAAACATTTTGGCTTGAATCCGAATTATTTTTCGACCTTGGTTAAGCAGAAGACTGGTAAAAGTTTTGTCGAACACGTTGACGAGAGGCGAATGCAGGAAGCGCGCAATTTACTTGCCCGTCCCGACATTTCAGTCAAGGAAATTATTACTAGAGTGGGTTATAATGGGAAATCATTCTTTTATAAAAAGTTCGGTGAGTACTATCATGAAACGCCTGTTCAAATGCGGGCTGAACTGTTTAGACAGGCCAATATTAATCTGAAATAAAATGAGCAAAAAACGCACCCCTATAAGGGATGCATTTTTTAATAACTAAAATTACATTTTTTCTAACCGCTCAATTCGGTCCTTTGTAGGTGGATGACTATCAAATAAATGTTTAGTACCCCTTTTATGAAGTGGGTTTTCGATGTACATTCCCGCGCTACTTGGATCTGCTTGTTTCATTGGATCAGAACCATCAATTTTTTCCAAAGCAGATATTAATCCTTGCGGATTACGTGTTAATTCGACTGAGGAAGCATCTGCTAAGTATTCGCGATTACGCGATAATGCCATTTGCGCAAGACTAGCACAAAGTGGTCCCAAAATAAGAACAAAGACAATCGCAACAATTTTAAAAACCATTACAATAGCGTTGTTACTATCATTGTCACTATCACGATCATCATCAATCCACCAGATATAGCGGCTGGCAATACCAGATAAATATGAAATAACGCCTATTAAAACAGCGGCAATGGTTGAAACTAAAATATCATAGTTTCTAATGTGAGAGATTTCGTGTCCTAAAACGCCCTCGAGTTCTTCACGATTCATCATGTCGAGGAGTCCTTGTGTAACTGCCACTGCTGAATGCTCAGGGTCCCGCCCTGTTGCAAAGGCGTTTGGACTGGCATCATTAATGATGAAAACACGCGGCATCGGAACTTTACCAACAAGAGCCATGTCTTGAACAACATGCCATAACTCGGGATTGTCAGCTTCATGAACTTCTTGGGCATGATTCAAGCTCATTACTAAGTTAGCCGGATTGGGCAAAACTATTAGCAAATAGATTGCACAAGCAACAAGGGCAATAATCAGTCCCAAGATTGGATTGTCCGCAAAAAGATAGCCGAATCCAACGCCAGCAAGAGCTAAAATGAGCGTAAACACCACCATGATGCCAGCTGTTTTTCGTTTATTACGAGCAATTTGTTGAAATAACATGAGATTAGTATCTAAAATTTAACCTTAGGAACTTCTTTTTCAGCTTCGGCTGTCTGCAAGTAATCAACCTTTTTAAAGCCGTGGATTCCAGCAACAATATTTGAAGGGAAGGTTAATAGCTTTTGATCGTAAAGAGCAGCAGATGAGTTGTAAAGCTGTCTTGAATAAGCAATTTTGTTTTCAGTGTTAGTTAATTCTTCTTGCAATTTAGCAAAGTTTTGGTTTGCTTTTAAGTCAGGATAGTTTTCTGATAAAGCAAAAATAGTTTTTAAGCTATCTGAAAGCTGATTCGATACCTTTAAAGTTTCAGCGTGATCATCACTAGGAATGTTAGTTAATTGATTACGCAGTTGAACTACCTTTTCTAGTGTCTCACTTTCATGCTTAGCATAACCTTTGGTGGTTTCAACTAAGTTAGGAATTAAGTCGTTACGACGCTTTAGCTGAACATCAATTTGACTCCAAGCTTCGTCAGTATATACTTTGGCTTTTTGCAAGCCATTGTAGATAGCGATATAAATTGCCAATATTAATACGACAATAATTACTGCTATCCAAATTGTTAAGGTAAGATTAGACATTGTTTTTCCTCCTAGAATAATATTAGTTAATTATAACTGATAACTGTGCACTTGAATATAAAAAAAGGCTTTACACAGCGTTTACTGGTAAAACCTAATAAATAATTAACTTTTAAACTAGGAGCAGTACCCAGCCAATTAAAGTCAAAATAAGCAAACCGGCGAACTGCATCACAATCCATTTTTTGAAAAATTCACCGCGTGAAACTGAGGCATTTTGTGTAAAGGTCTTGAGCACTAGCATGTTAGCCATTGAGCCAATTGGTGAGCCAAAGCCACCGATATTAGAGCCTAGAAACAGTGCCTTGGCGTGAGTGGTGAACTTACCGACTAAGATAGTTGCAGGTACGTTACTGATGACTTGGCTTGAGAGGATGGAAGTAAAGTAGGTAGAAGTTTCAGAATTCACCGTTGCGTGAATTAAACTAACGACGATTGGAATCTGTTGGATATCACTAATGAAAATAAAAAAGCAGGTAAAAGTTAGTAATAGTGCGTAATCCACTTTTAGTAAAATTTTGGGATTGATTAGTAGAGCCAAGATAATCGCAACAATCATTGGAATTACTACATTGATAACTTTAAAGACACCCAAAAAGAACAGAGCGAAAACTGCGGTAGTGATAACAGTTGGTCGTACACTAATTTCAATTTGTTTAATATCTTGAACTGGAATCTTGGTGCGCGGAATAAAGTGAAAGATAATGAATGCGATCACCAAAGCAGAAAGTAGTAATGGCAATGACCACGAGAAAAACTCAAGAGCATTAACAGAGTACTTGCTGACAAGAAAAATGTTGTGTGGATTCCCCCATGGCGTAAACGCGGCACCGATATTTGCGCCCATGCCAATTAACGTAACCGGCAAAATTTGTGGTAAATCGCATCTTTTGGCAATATTTAAATATAGTGGAATCAATGTAAGAGCAGTTATGTCATTACCTAAGAACATTCCAGAGATGATTGCTAATAAGGTGAACAAGATATTCAGTTTCTGCATGTTATCAGCAATACTGGTCAATTTATAGGCTAAAACATCAAGAACATGCAAGTAAGCATAGATTTGAATGATAGTTAGCATTGCAGCTACAGAAAAAATTGTATGTAAATTAATGTCTTCGAGACGCGGTCTAGCGAAAAAAAGGCTTATCAGTGTCACCACTGCAGTAATTTGCAAAATGCGGTCACTAAAAACTTTTTTTAAGACGGTCATAAAATGTCCCCTTTCACACATTACAATCATCCAAAGTCAATAAGTCTATTTTGAGCTTTTTTTTCTGTGTTCGCAATATATATTTTTGGCTAGCAAAAAGGATGCAAGATTAATAAACATAATTTTTGACTTCACAACTTACTATACCCTATACTTAGGGAAACAGACAAAGATTAGGGGGTAATTTTATTATGAGTAATTCAGAAACTGTTAAAGTAAATATCAAACCTGAAGCTGCAGATAAGATTAAGGGCCAAGTTAAGGATGGCCAAGTAGTTTTGTTATCATTGAATGATGGTTCTAATAAGTATTCTGACGTTGGTGGTACATGCACCGTTGGTTCAAGTTTCCAATTTGTGATTTTGGATCAAAAAGACCCTGACTTTACAATTGAAGTTGAGAACAATGCAGGCCTTGACTTATATACTAGTCCTGCTGAAATGCAATACTTAGGTAACGACTTAGTTGTTGATGAAAAGAATGCAGCAATGAGTCTTGCAGACGATGGCGGCGTGATTGACGGTGCTGTCACAGTTAATGAATATAATAAATAGAAATAGTAACAACTAATACGCTAAAACTTTTTAATTAAATGCGAAAAGACAGTCTAATTTAGATTGTCTTTTTGTTTTTGTGAAAAAATAAATGGTAATAAGTTACTTTTAAGGAAGCATCCTTGCCTGCTTGAGCCTTACGTGGTAAACTAAATGAGATTTTCGAAAATCTGAAAGGAAGTATAGTACTATGCGTAAAGGTGAAAATTACAACACTGGTTGTGAACCAAACCAAAGACCTAAGAACAAGAAAAACGGTAAGAAGCGTGTTGCTCACGTAGCAGCAGTTGTTGCTTTCTTGAACAAGGCCAAAGCAGACGAAAACAAATAGTCTGAAATAAAAACGATAAAGGCGGATCAATTGTGATCCGCTTTTTTTCTTACCATAATTTGGGGTAAAATTGACTTAAGAAGCATTTAGCCAAAAGGAGCAGTGATAAAGTGAAATTTCAATGCGGTGCATGCGGATTGCGTATCAATTCAAGACACTTTAAACAAGCGGGGTTAATGAATCCACAATTGACTAGCATTTGTGATATCTGTATTCAAAGTGGAAAAGAACCAGCAGACTTTGCCAATACGGCGGTTGCTATCTTTGCCCAAGGACTGCTCTATACTTTTATTGGCAAAAATGAAACAACGAAAGATGATGAAGAGGCCGCTTTTTTGGTGACCAAAAAAGATCAGCGAAAACGTTATGAGGCCTTTATCCAAGATTACGATGGAAATGAGTTGGCCCAACAGCAGCTTAAACGAGCCGAGTTTAATCAAGCAATAATTGACAGTGAAACAGGAAAAAGCGACTTTCTTCCCCGCCTTGAATTAACCTTTGCCGAAAACCTTGAAAAAATGGGCTTGAGTGTTGATTTTAAACTTAATGAAGTCGACTATATTGATCGTGAGCGTATTCGGGCCAAGTACCATTATCGCTGCCAATACTGTGGCCGAAGGGGACGCAGTGTTGATCATAAGGATCCCGTTTCACTTTCACACAATAATGACCTCGATAATTTGATTCTTTCTTGTCAGGAATGTAATCGAATTAAGTCTAATATGCCTTATGAATTGTTTGTTAAGCTGAACAGTCAGATTCCCCAAGTCAACCAGAAACTAGTGAAGTATGAAAATGCGTTGGCAACACTTAAAGGAGAGTTTGAACAAAAAAGGCGTGAATTAGTGGCAAAAATGCATCTTAAGGGTGTGGTCAATGATCCAGAACTAAATCAGATGCGTAAGCAAAATAAAAAGTTGCAGGATGCAATTGATAGCCTGGATAGTGACTATAACGAGTTGCGTTCTTTACGTGAACAGCACTTTATGACAGGCTGGAAATTAGCCCAGGAAAAGGAAAAAGACGATATCATTTGATTTTAAAGGACTAAAATAAGTTGTAAGAGGAGGAATAAAGTATGAAATTTCAAAAAGTAAAAGGAACTAATCTACCAAAAATAGGCATTGGTGTAGCTTTGGCACTCTTAGGAATGACGAGTGGAAGCGGCCTTGTCTCGCATGTTTTTGCGGCCGCTACTGCACCTGCTGCAAGTGATAAAACCGATAGCACAAAACTTAACACAAATACTGCTAATACTCAGCTGGGCTTTTGGACAGGTACAGATGGAGATTGCACGTGGAAATATGATGTTCTGACTAATACATTGACTATTAGTGGTGCTAAAGGTGCACAACTTTCCAGCACACCTTTTACTAAAGAGCTCAGTTTGGCTGGAAATATTAAACATATCTCTTTTGAAAATCCTGTACAGCTGGCACCTGATTCAAAAGAAAAATTTGCTCAATTAAGTTCACTACAAGATATCAAAGGCCTAGACAAAGTTGATACTAGTAAAGTAACTAATATGTCAAAGCTCTTTTTAAGCGATTCGAACTTAACGGATCTTGATGTCAGCCACTTTGGCACTAGCCAGGTAACTGATATGAGCCAAATGTTTTTTGGTTTAGGAGCGCCCGAACTAGATGTCAGTCACTTTGATACCAAAAATGTAGTGAACATGAACAGCATGTTTGAATCCGCAAAGGCTAACCAGTTGGATTTGAAGAATTTCAACACATCCAAAGTAACCGATATGGGAAATATGTTTAATAATACTGTTGTTAATCAATTGGACTTAGACCACTTTGATACCAGTAACGTAACTAACATGGCCAAAATGTTTGCGGATGCCAAGGTTACACAACTTAATCTTAAAAACTTCAACACACAGAAAGTGACAGATATGAGTGGGATGTTTGCAAATGACAGCCTAACTGATTTAGACTTGAGTAATTTTGATACTCACAATGTTACTAAAATGAACGGCATGTTTGAGAAGCTTAAAAAAGTAACCAGTCTTGATTTAAGCCATTTCGACACCCAAAATGTAACAACAATGGCGTATATGTTTGCTGACGCATCTGATTTAGTAAAGGTAAATACCACTGGCTGGGATACACGTAACTTAACAGACACGCAGTATATGTTTAAAAATATGAATAGCCTAACAGATTTCGATTTGGGCAATTTGAATACCGGTAAGGTTGAGGATATGACAGGCATGTTTTCCGGCTTTAACCATCTTGATCAACTGGACTTAAGTAAATTGGACACCCGCAATGTCATTTATATGGTTGGTATGTTTGAAAAAGTTGCAAACGTTAAGAAAATTGATGTTAGTCATTTTGATGTTCGCAAAGTTACGCGTACTTTCAATATGTTCAGAAATTGTACAGCTTTATCCGAAATAAACTTGAAGGGATGGAACCCCAAGAGTTTGACGGATATGGGAAACATGTTTAGAAACGATAAAAATTTAGTTAATGTCGATTTGGGCAAGCTGAACACTAAAAATCTTTACAGCACGATTGACCTATTCAGAAATGATACCAAATTGGAAACTGTAGACTTACGCGGCTGGAAAACGAGTAAAGTTGTTGAAACTGCTAGAATGTTTATGGATTGTCCTAATCTAACATACGTTAACTTACGTGGATGGAAAATGTCCAAGCTAGATGATTCAACGCAAATGTTCTATCATGATAAAAAGCTGACTGGCGTTGATCTTAGTCATTTTAATATTCATAACAGTCAAATATTACTACAAGCTGGCAATCCTGAAGGTTTTGCAGTCAAGTTAGGACATTACAAATTGCGCAAGAGTTCGGGAGTGGGCAAAGGCTTTAAGCATATTCAAGCTGTTGGCAAAGGAACAATTAGAAACCCTAAGGGCAAAAAGTATACTGCAAAGCAGCTACAAAAACTTTATAGTCATTCTGCCAAGAAGAGTCCTAAAGAAACCTATGTCATGTATAATGGCAAAAAACCGCAACTGCCAAAATCACTTCATTTTTAATTTTTAGAAAAATAAAAGGATTAGCTCAGCTTTGAACTAATCCTTTTTAGTTTATCTTTCTAGCAAACTTTAACTGAAATCTTCGAAGTATAAAGTTTTTATCTGCGTTTTAGTGGTTTCTAATAGCCAGAGTGCTTCATCTACCTGTGCCAATGTCGCTTTAGTTGATCTTAAAACAACAGCTGCGTTGACTAAAGCATAGTCATAACCAAGTGTAAGCCCAGCATGGCGGCTACTGCCAGTAATATTTTGCTGCTCAGAATCAAAGGCTTTCTGTAGCTGTGCTTTATCGTTGTCAGTTGCTATTTTTTGTTTCTGTTCAGCTTCTAATGGAGTATTTAAAGGCGAAAGTTTTATACCGTCATAAAAGTTTACATCGCTAGCTTTGACGAAACTGTTAACGGAAATTATTTTTTCAGTCGTAGATAAACTATTCTCATTGGTCTTTTCATCATCTGTAGGACTGCTTAATTGCGTTCCGTCATTATTGTTGAGGTCTTTTCTGTTAAAGCTGCGGCTTAGAAGATGGTAATACAATTCGGCTTTGTTTTCAGCCTTATTCCAAATATAGAATAAGCCATCAACATTGAAAGCAGACAGCTCTGCAGTATTAAAACTAACCCCAATAGGATTGCCTGTGACATCATACAGCTTAACATTTGTAGAAGTTTTTGATTTGACGAAACTACAGACTTGGGCAAGGTAATCGGAAGTAGGTAAGTAGTTTCTCAAACTGATATAATTTTCATATATGTATTCGTTAGGATGATCATGCAGGCGGAAAATATAGCCTTCAAAATCTTCGGCCCAAGGCCTAACAGCTAAATCAACTTTTATTTTCTGTCCCTTTTTTAAAATACGTTTTGTTTTCTGATTTTTGATAGTTTGAGTTGCTGTCGTTTTTAAGACGGTGGCTGTTGTGACACCATTATAAATCAGGGGATAACCATCAAGACTTGTCACATTATTGGCTTTGATATAATGGTTTTGTCCGATTGCATAATAATTTTTGCCCTTAATTTTAGTAAGTGGAAGATAGAAATAATGCTCATTGTCATCTGATTTATAATACTTACTATAATAGTATTTTGGCTTTGATTTGGCCTCTTTAACTGCGCCTTGATACTTAACAATGGCTCGTTTAGGTAAAGTATAACCGCTCTTATTACCGGCTTTAGTGTATACGGCTGATTTTTGATTTAAAACCAATTTGCCTTTTTTGCTGTTTTTACCGTTGATTTCTTTGATATCAGCCATACTAATGTAGCAATCACTACCAATATTATAGAATTTTTGACCATTAATTATTTTGGTGCCGTAGTATTGCATAACATCTGCATTAAATTCTGGAATGTACTTGTAGCCATTGATATCATCGTCAGCATAAGGCAGATATTTGTTCTTATTTTTAATTTTATGACCATATTTATTATAGAGATGGGCATCGTAGATTAACGTGATTTTCCCCTTTGCGGCCACTTTACTGCTTTTAGCAGCGGCAACTATTTGCGTTTGGCTAAAATTAGTTAGAAATGGAGTGGTAACTAAAATCAAAGCAGTCATAGCCAATCCAATCTTTTTTGTTAGTTTCATGATTTACCTCCTTACTAATCCTTTCTATTAAATTTATTATAACTTAATATCTGTATAGTAAAATACGACTTAAGGTAAAAGTACTTATGGCGCTGTTCTTATTGATTAAGCAAAAAGAATCAAACAGTACATAATATAATAAACCCCCGAAATCAATTTAATTTCGAGGTTTACTTTTTTACATTAAAATAATTAATCACCAGCAGGTACTGACATGGTTGTCAGCTGCTTTTTAGCGGTTTTAAGATACCAGACGGCCTCGTCAACTTGAGCGATAGTCGCTTTGTCAGATCTTATTACGGCAGAGGCATTACTTAAGGAGCTATCATAATTATTCATTAGGTTCGTATCATAATTAGCATTTTGATCTAAATCTTTGCCTTCATTGAACAGTGCTAGTAGTTCTTGTTTTTCAGGTGATGTTGCAATCCTTTGACCTTTTTCAGCCTGCTCAATTGTATTAAGTGCTTTCAGCTTTAAACCACTGCGAATTTTAACATCGCTAACTTTGATAAAGTTATTTCCATAGTTCAATTTTTTGTTATTTGTGCGGTGTACTGAATCTGGATCTTGTATTGGATCTGGGTGGCTGTCATCAACAACATTATCATCACTGTAATTTAAGCAATGATAAAATAACTCAGCCTTGTTTTCTTCAGGAACCCAGATGTACATTAAACCATCAACTGTAATATCACTATACAGTGGTTTAATGATGCGTTTGCCAATTGCCTTTCCAGAGAAATCATAAAGTTCAACACTATTGCCATTGCCTGATAATGAGGTGACATAAGTGTAAACTAAGTCGCGATAATCAATGACAGGTAAGTCTCTTTGAAGTTTAATTTCGGTAGCATCTACATATTCGTCAGGATGGTCGTGCAGTCTGTAAAGATAGTTGTCAAAGCCGTCACTTAGGTAAGGAATAACAGCTAAATCAAGCTTAATCTTTTGTCCTTTTTTCAATTTACGTTTTGCTTCGGAATAATTCACCGTTATGCTATTGGTGTTTTTAAGGACAGTAGCCGTTGAAGTACCGTTATAACGAGCAACGTGCCCATTGATATAGCCGACATTGGCGGCATTGACGTAACGATTATGTCCTAAGGAATAAAAATATTTTCCTTTTATTTTGTAGGTGGGTATATATTGGGGTTGTAAGTATCTGGCGACATCCCTCAGGTAGTAAAAATATTTTGGTGTTTTGGTAGCAGCCTTAGCTTTACCCTGATATTTGACAACTGAATTAGTTCTTAGTTTTTTTCCAGTTGCTTTGCCAGCCTTGGTATAAACTAGTGCATCACGTTTAATTGTCAATGTACCTTGTGCGACATTGCGTCCCTTGACTTTTAAAACGTTTGCTTCATTAACGTAATAGTTATGTCCAAGGTCGTAAAATTTTTGACCATTGATTTTTTTGGTACCGTAGTAGGGCTGGCTGCTTCTGTGATCGCCAAAATCATCGCTTTTCATGTCTGTAATCAAGTAACCTGTAGGACTGACAGCAAAATCACTAGGAACGCGATAGCCGTGATTGTCATTCAATTTTATTTTATTGCCTGCTTGAGTATAAACATAATCGTTTTTAAACAGCGTAATTTTTCCTTTGGATTTTCGAGCAGCTTTTACTGTTTGAAAATTGGTTATATGCGTCAACATTGGACTAGCAGTTAATAATAAGGCTGTTAGTCCAATACAAATTTTCTTAAAAAGTTTCATATTATGACCTCACAAAGATGAGCTTATAGTTTAATATTATTGTAACCCAAAATGAAATTCAAATTTACTTTATCTAGGAAATTTAATGGATTTTGTCTAACATTCATCATTTTCTTATAACTAAGATAGTTATATTTTACAATGTTTTTGGGTTGAGATGGCTTATAATTAAATGAATGAAAAAGGAGGTCATGATAAATGAATCATAACCATTCAAAACAAATTTTAGGGTTAATTAAAAAAGTTGGCGTTAGTAGTAGTCTGGCTTTTTATGGACTGAACTTAATGGCAGATACTGTTAAACCAGTTTTCGCTGTGGCTAATAAACCGGCTACTACCAATAAAGTGGATAATGGAATTCAAGAATTACCAGGTATTTGGTCAGGCAAAGATGGTGACTGCAACTGGGAGTATGATATTGTTACCAGAACTCTGACAATTAAAGGAACTCAGAAAAATAGTACTCTTTCGAGTTGTCCGTTTAATGAAGAATGGACTTGGGGAGATAATATTACTCATATTGTTTTTGCCTCCCCGGTAAAACTCCCAGCAGATTCAAAAAATAAATTTAGCAAGCTAAATAATCTGAAGGACATTAAAGGCTTGGACTTGGTTGACACCAGTGAAGTAACTGATATGAAAGGTTTATTTGCTAGGGATGAAGCTCTGACTGAGCTTGATTTAAGTCATTTTCAAACTGATAAAGTAACAGATATGAGTGGTATGTTTGAGTCTACAGGACTATCAACGCTAGACTTGAGCAGTTTTAATACTAGTAGTGTTATTAAAATGAATTCTATGTTTAGTGGCTGCACTGCCAAAAGCATTAACTTGACTAGTTTCAATACCAGTCGTGTTACTGAAATGAGTAATATGTTTAGTTTAACCAAACTTCAAAATCTTAATTTTGATAACCTTGATACAAACAATGTGACTGATATGTCGGGAATGTTTGAGCAGGCTGATATTTCTAATTTAGATTTTGCCAAACTCAATACCAGTAAAGTTACAAACATGGGTTCCATGTTCTCTGGAACAACTGGGCTAAAAGTCTTGGATTTAAGTTCATTAGATACCAGTAATGTTATCAATATGTCAAATATGTTTGGTTCAAGCAAAATAACAAAACTAGTTTTAGACAATTGGGACACCAGTAATGTAACAAGTATGTCGTATATGTTTGCTGACTGTCCTGATTTAGCGGATGTCGACTTGAGTAAATTGAATACGACCAAAGTAACAAATATGTCATCCATGTTCGAAGGCTTTTCGCAGTTAGAGAAAATAAATCTAGCTAAGCTTGATACGCATAATGTTAAAAACATGAGAGGAATGTTTGCGGAAAATCCGAATGTAAAAAATATAGATTTAACGCATTTAGATACATCAAATGTAACCAATATGCGGGAAATGTTTGCGAAAGATTCTAACATAGAAAATCTGGATTTAAGTCATTTAAATACTGCTAAAGTTACCACCATGTTGAAGATGTTTTCTGGAGATCGATCTTTAACTAATTTAAACTTGGATGGCTGGAACACTGAGAATGTTAAAGACATGACTTGTATGTTTACGGGTAATGAGAGTTTGGTTAGCCTAGATCTTTCACATTTCAGAATGACTAATGTTAATACCACGACTGGGATGCTTAGTGATTGTTCTAATTTGGTTTATGTGAATTTAAGTGGCTGGCATTTACCAAAATTAGAATCTTCAACTACCATGTTTGAAAACGATAAAAAATTAGCTGCAGTTGACCTGAGTAATTTTAACATCCATAATAGTCAAATTTTGCTAAAAGCTGGTAATCCTAATGGCTTTGCAGTCAAGTTAGGACATTACAAATTGCGCAAGAGTTCGGGAGTGGGCAAAGGCTTTAAGCATATTCAAGCTGTTGGCAAAGGAACAATTAGAAACCCTAAGGGCAAAAAGTATACTGCAAAGCAGCTACAAAAACTTTATAGTCATTCTGCCAAGAAGAGTCCTAAAGAAACCTATGTCATGTATAATGGCAAAAAACCAGTGATGCCTAAATCGTTGAAGTTTAAATAAATTCTATTAGAGGACGTTTCAAGATAAAGGATCAATAGCTGATTCATAATGTAGAGTATTAATTAAAGCAATAATGGGATTAGTTCACTTAGCGTGCGAATTAATCCCGTTTTTTAATAAAATAATCTTTCGTAAATTTCTAGTTCTAAAATACTTGTATAATTGGAAGTAGTAGAAGGTTGAAACTAAATAGAGGGAAATATAATGAAGCAAGAATCATTGTTTGCAAATAATGGTGAAAATGAGCCATTGGCTAACCGCGTACGTCCCCAAAATCTAGATCAATTTGTAGGACAGGAACAGCTTTTGGGACCAGGAAAAATATTGCGGGAAATTATTGATAATAATCAAGTTTCTTCAATGATTTTTTGGGGTCCACCGGGAGTTGGGAAAACAACTTTAGCAGAAATTATTGCTAGGCAAAGTCAGGCCAGCTTTTTCAATTTTAGCGCGGTTGATAACAGTATTACCAAGATTCGTAAAATTATGAAGCAAGCTGAGCAAGAACACGAAATGGGGCAAAAGACACTAGTCTTTGTTGACGAGATTCATCGCTTTAATAAAGCACAACAAGATGCATTTTTACCCTACGTTGAGCGTGGCAGTATTACTTTGATTGGAGCTACGACTGAAAATCCTTCGTTTGAAGTCAACTCGGCTTTGCTATCACGCTGTAAAGTGTTTGTTTTAAAGCCTCTAGAAGTTGCTGACATTATTAAGTTATTGAAAAATGCGCTGGCCAATCCTAATGGTTTTGGCAAACTGTCAGTTAAAATTAGCGACCAAGAAATTAAAGCAATTGCCAAGTTTGCCAACGGCGACGCAAGAACAGCATTGAACACGCTGGAAATGGCGGTTTTAAACGGTCATAAAACTGGTAATACGGTCAGTGTAACTATGGATGGCTTGTCGCAGTTAATCACGCAAAAATCAGTCTTGTATGATAAAGACGGTGAAGAGCACTACAACATCATTTCAGCGCTTCACAAGTCGATGCGTAACAGCGATGTAGATGCGGCAATTTATTGGCTGTCGCGGATGCTTGAAGGTGGAGAAGATCCACTATATATTGCTCGCAGATTGGTGCGCTTTGCCAGTGAAGATATTGGCTTGGCGGACACTAATGCATTAAATGTAGCTATCAATGTTTTTCAGGCTTGTCAGTTTTTAGGAATGCCTGAATGTGATGTGCATTTGACGGAAGCAGTGATTTATCTGGCGCTTGCGCCAAAGTCAAATGCGGTTTATAAAGCTAGATTAGCTGCTGAAGATGATGTCAAAAAGACGATTGATGAACCAGTGCCATTACAGATTCGCAATGCACCAACCAAGTTAATGAAGGACCTAGGTTATGGCAAAGATTACCAATTGGCTCATTATGCTAAAGACAAGTTAACGACAATGAAAACTATGCCGCCAAATTTAGAAGGCCATGAATATTATTTGCCAACTTCGCAAGGTCATGAAGACCGCTTTAAAAAGAGGCTGGAGCAGATTAAAGAATGGCACAGAGAAAACGATGATTAAGGCGAGACTAAGAGAGTATATAAAAAGGTATTAGATCAGAAATCTAATACCTTTTTTGTTACAACTAATAACATTTATACTTTTAATTAGTGGATATTTATAGGTTCTTCAGTAGGTTTACCCGGAAGTTTCTTAATATTAATCAGCTTTTTCTTTAGTTTGGAATGATACAAGTAAGAGCCATTGTTTGATAAAAAGACGACGCCTGACTCTTTGCCATCTGTATCTTTTAAGGTAAAAGTGCTGTTACTTACACGTTTATAAGTACCTCTTTCAAATTTATGCCCGTCTACGTATATGGCATATTTGGGTTTCGTGCCACACGAAATTTCTACATGAGGATTTAAAGCATTTCCTGGCGTTGCAGTATTAGTAAAACCACCATAATTGGTAGGCGGTTTTCTAGTGGTATAGAGCAAAAAGCCTAATGTTACGATAAGTAAAAGTGCGAGAACGCAGGTGCTGATTTTGTAGCCGTTTTTCTTCATGAGTTTTCTCCTGTTGATGAGGTAAAATAAACTGGTTTAACCAGCTAATATAAAAGACGGGTTATATTATCTATATATAATAATAGAAATAGATTTTTGTCAAACGTAATTAAGCAAGATATAGAGCCGCGATAATGTAATTAGAGGCTACATTGAGTATTACAATCAGAAAAGAATCAAAATCAAACTAAAAGGACTAACTCCGATTGAATATCGGAAGTTAGTCCTCAGTTAGCAGCTAATTAAAGTGTCCTAATTTTAGGGTTCACATCATTTTTGGAACATCTTTTTATTTAAAGTTAGTTGTTTTGAAAATTATTCAAGAACTTCGCTGTTTTCTCATTTTGAGGATGATTGAATAGTTGGTCTGGTTTACCTTGCTCGGCAATTACCCCGTCACTGATGAAAAACATTTGATCAGAAATTTCTTTAGCAAATGCCATTTCGTGCGTCACGATAATCATCGTTAAACCGGTTGTTGCCAAGTTTTTCATAACGCTTAAAACTTCACCGACCATTTCAGGATCAAGAGCACTTGTGGGCTCATCGAATAATAAAATTTCCGGATCCATCGAAATAGCACGAGCAATGGCAACACGTTGCTGTTGTCCACCAGAAAGTTGACTTGGGCGGGCGTTGATGTATTGTTCCATTCCAACTTTTTCTAAGTTGGCAAGGGCGATTTTACGTGCTTCGTCCTTGGAGCGTTTTAAGACTAGCTCTTGGCCAACCATGCAATTAGCTAAAACATTTTTGTTTTCGAAAAGATCGAATTGTTGGAAAACCATCCCAACTTTAGCACGGTAAATATTACGATTATAGTTTTGCTCAAGGACGTTTTCACCGTGGAAGTGAATTTCACCAGCTGTGGGCTCTTCCAGTAAATTAATGCAGCGTAAAGTGGTTGATTTACCACCACCTGACGGGCCAATAATAGTTGCGATTTCGCCTTTTTTAATATCAAGTGAAATATCGCGTAACACCTGGTGTTGTCCAAAAGTTTTTTGCAAATGCTGTAAGCTTAAAATAGTTTCATTTGATTCAGTCATTATTTTTTGGCCTCCATATCCTGAGCTGTGCCTACTTGAACTTGATTAGCCATTAAGTTGTAGTTTTTGTTTCCTTGCAAGTGCTTTTCAATCAGATTAAAGATTCTGGTAATTGTAAAGGTTAAAATCAGGTAGATAGCTGAAATTGTCAGGTAAGTTGGGAAGAACTTAAAGGTCTGACTGGCAATTGTTGTACCGACAAAGAAAAGTTCCGAGACTGAAATAATACTCAAAACAGAAGTGTCCTTAATATTAACGATGAACTCGTTAGTAATTGAAGGTAAACAGTTCTTAATAGCTTGAGGCAAAATAATATGCCACATTCTTTGGTTATGGGTCATTCCTAATGCGCTGGCAGCTTCAAATTGTCCTTCTGGAGTGGAAATAATTCCACCACGAATAATTTCTGCCAAGTATGCGCCTGTGTTAATCGAAACAATTACTAGTGCAGCAAGTGTACGATCGATATTGATGTGCCAGAATTGAGCAATTCCATAATAAATTACGGCTGCTTGTACCATCATTGGGGTACCGCGGAAAACTTCAATATAAACGGATAGGAGCCAGTTAATAAACTTCGAAAACCATCTTTTACCTCTGCTAGTTGGGGTAGGGATAGTCCTAATAATACCAACGAAAAGACCGATGAAGAAACCGGCAATCGTACCAACTGAAGCAAGAAGAAGGGTCATACCAATACCACTTAAAATCATGCCGCCAAATTGTTTCCAAACACTGACGAGCCAAGGATCTTGTTTGCCTTTCTTGCTAGTTTCATCAGTTTTTGGTTGTTGTGAAATGGCGGTAGTCATTAGCTTGGTTCTTTCAGAATTTGGAATAGTAGCTAAGACTTGGTTAACTTGCTTGAGTAAATCCTTGTTTGGCTTGGCGATGCCGATTGCAGTAGTTGAATCCTCTTTAGAAATGCGGAAACCTGCCATTTTACTAATTGGGATTGCCTTGATGTCAGGGTCAACCATTTTAAATGAGGTTGATTCGGTATCTTCGGCAATATAGCCATCAATGGTACCAGAAATTAAGCTTTGACGCATTGCAGCAAAGTCACGCATTGCTGGTTGTCTTTTGGCACCTTTAAGTTGCTTAATTAGTGCATAGTGCGAAGTACCTTGCTGAGCAGTTAACTTAGCACCTTTAAAATCGTTTAACGTTTTAGCGGTGGCGTATTTACTGTTGACTTTTGTAATAACAACAAAAGTACTGTTTCGATATGGTTTAGTAAAATTAATCGCTTTTGCACGCTCAGCAGTTGGACTCATTCCGGCAATAATCAGGTCAGCTTTGCCACTG
Source organism: Lactobacillus apis (assembly GCF_003150935.1). Taxonomy (NCBI): domain Bacteria; kingdom Bacillati; phylum Bacillota; class Bacilli; order Lactobacillales; family Lactobacillaceae; genus Lactobacillus; species Lactobacillus apis. Next base: position 131,979 of record NZ_CP029476.1, read on the forward strand.
GTTAAAGCTGGAAGTAAACCATCCCACTCAGTCTTGACTACAACAACCTTACGATGCAATTGTTTACCAATTATTTTTGCGATTTTAACATCATAGCCGTTGGCATATGTGCGTGAGCCTTCGATTGGCACCGCACCATTTTTGTCTGTAGTTTGAGTCCAATTATATGGTTGGTAGTTGGCCTCCATTGCTACCTTTAGTTCACCATCATCTTTTTTGGCATCAACTTGTGTAATACCAAAATTGCTTGTAATGATGAAACTAAGCATCACCGTGATTAGAGCGGTAAACCACTTATTTCTTGACTTCATTTTGAAAACCTCCGAGAAATCTGTTTCAAATAAAGCCAATACAATAAAAAGCGTAAATAAAAACCTCGCTGTTTACAAAACAACGAGGTTATAATTGATCATATTTTAGACAAATCATATAGCGCTCCCCAGTATTAACTAGGACAGTCTGCAAGATCTTCTCCTGCAGCCCAACGAAAGTGTTAAAGCGAATAGCACTTTTGTTTCGGCGATAACTCTTACGCTAATCTTCATTGTGTTCGTTCACTCAGATTAGTTTCGTAATTACCGCAACCTCTATTGCATTGGAAATTATTTAACTTAACCAACAGGATAGGCTAAAAAGGTTAACTTGTCAACAGCTATAAACCAAATGTGTATTCTTACCAGTTTTTATAGTTGAAATTAGCGCTTATTGCCAGCCATTATTAGCACGATAATCATTTTTCTTCATTCGCGAAACATATGGATTGCCGGCAACAAAAAAACGCAATGGTTTATTTGCCCATTCCAATTCAGATTGGTTGACACCGATGCGGGCACTCTTAGCAATTTCTTGCGGCCTTTTTTGATGTTGATCATTTAAGTCGATTGCAAAGGGTGAATCACTTAAAAAATGTAGATCCCAATTTTTATCATGAATGCCAAAAGCCTGCATCATTTTAGCGGGGCCGTTTGTTAATAAAACTCCGTCTTTGCCTGAGCGATTACTAATCATTTGTTCAATTCCCCAGGCAGGTTCAATTGCTCTGATTAAGACACCTTGTGGTTCATCTTTTGCTTGAGTTGCAACATCGAAAAAGAAGTATTGTCGTTGAGCATAAATATAGATTGTTCCGCCGCGGCCATAAAGACCTTCGTTTGCAGGACTACGATGACCACCATAAGAATGTGCCGCACGATCTTTTTTTCCTAAGTATGCTTCTGCTTCGACAATATAACCGCCAAGAGTGCGTTTGCCATCATTATAAGTTAATGGCCGACCAAGTAGATCGGCACTAATTTCTTCAGTTGAGTAGTTAGTAAAGTAAGTTGAATAATCCATTTTTCCCTTGAGTAGTACACCAGATTTAACAAAGAGGTGAATAAAGTGAATCAGATAAAATTAGTTCGAATTTATGAAAAAGAGCAGCCTGCGGGGTATCGCATTTTAGTGGATCGATTATGGCCACGAGGTATAAGCAAGACAGATGCCAGCCTTGATGTTTGGGCTAAGGAACTTGCACCCAGTAAAGAGCTTCGCAAGTGGTTTAATCATGATGATAATAAATTTATGCAATTTAAGCAAAGGTATCTAGCAGAACTTGAAGCAAATTCAGCCATGGCCGAGTTTGTGTCCATAGTGAAAAAGCAGTTGCGGAAACAAGACGTGTTGTTTTTATACGGTGCTAAAAATAAAGAGCATAACCAGGCGGTTGTGCTCAAAGAAAAAATTATTTCTCAATTATAGTTAACGACCATGCTTTTTAAGCCGTAAAAAGTGAAACGCAATTGTGATAATTAAGACGCCAAAAACAATAATCGCAAAAACAGTGTTCGGTAATTCATAGTGAAGTGGTGGTAATGAAACAAGCAATTTTAAGGCGATAATTGCAATCAAAACGTAGGCCATTGGCTGCAATTCAGGAATAATATCCATTAATTTGATAATTATTTCGGCGACACCTCGCATACATAAAATTCCAATCATGCCACCAATTAAAACAACAACAGGATTACTCGAGACGGCTAGTGCGGCCAAAACAGAATCAATTGAAAAGACGATATCCATTGCTTCAATTGAAATAACTGTTCGCCAGAAAAGTGATAAAAAGTGTTTGCCCTTTTTGGGCGAATGCTGTGCAATTTTTTCGCCTTCGGCTTTTTCTTCAGCTTGCGCTTTTTGCGGATGACGCTGATCATAGAAAAACTTAAAGGCTAGGTAAAACAGGTATAAACTGCCCGCTAACTTAATTTCCCAAAAGTTAATTAGGTAAGTGCCAATTCCGATTACAATAAAGCGAAAAATATAGGCTCCCCACATACCATAGAATAGCGATTTTTCTTGCTCTTTCTTGGTGGGTAATACCTTAGTCTGTGCGGCTAAAACAACTGCATTATCAACTGAAAGCAGACATTCCATTAAAATAAGTGTCAGAATGATTAGCCAGTCCTTGCCACTGGTTAAAACATGGAGCCAATTGCTAGCACTAAAAAATGGAGCATACATTTTAATAATTGACATTTAAAAAACTCTTTTCTAAGTGCTCAAACTGAATAAATAATCAGTTCGCGCATTAAACAATTGCTAGTATTTTACCACAAGGCAAGAGAAGTGCTCCTAATAAGTGAAATAAATTATAGACTTAGATTTGCTGGAAAACATCCAGTGCATCACCGATGATGGCGGAAATGCCTGCAGCAGGAATAGCCGTTTTATTGATTGCCCAAACCTTTGCGTCCGGCTGACGGTAAGAAAGAAGCTGAGCGAAAGGATAGACTACAAAGCTGGTGCCGCAAATTATTATTAGATCTGACATGCTCATAGCATTAATTGACTTAGAAAGGTTTGTTTGGTCGATTTGCTCACCGTATAAGACAATACCGGGACGAATGATGCCGCCACAATTTTTATGGCGGAAAGAGTTAGCATATTCTTGATATGAAACTGGCTGACGACATTTTGTACAGTAAATATCATATAAACTACCATGAAATTCTGTTACATGGTGATTATTTGCCTTATGGTCAAGGTGATCGACATTTTGTGTGATTAGGTCGCCTTTTTCATTACAAAATTCCGCAATTTTTTGATGAATTTTATTAGGTTGGGCATCAGGAAAATACATATTATTCATGACAAACTGATAGAAAAATTCAGGTCGCTGGTAGAGCGTTTCCTCACTTAAAATGGTCTCAGGGCTTTCATTAACTCCATCATAAATCCCGTTTTTTGAGCGGTAGTCGGGAATACCTGAGTGGGTAGAAACACCAGCACCTGTTAAAAAAGTAATGTGTTGTGCCTGGTTAAGATCATCTTTAAGTTCTGTTATTTGGGTTGAATCAATCATGTTTATGTCCTTTCTAAAAATGTGTTCCCATCTACTATACTGCTTTTAGCTGGGAAGATTAACTTCTTAATGAACAAAAGCTTAGGCGGAATTGACTATACACTTATCGATTAATTAATATTTTGTAATTAATAAGTGGTTAATATTGAAATGTTTTTGTAATAAATGTAAAATGAAATTATGTAATTTATTATTTAATTTTCATTTGGGGGACAAAAAATGAAACATAAATTTTTGAAAAACCTTCTATGTTCAGTAGCCGTTTTCTCTTCTTTTACAATATTGGGTCATTCAATTGAAGTAAAAGCAGCTAGTGCGGAGCAGCCAGCAGAAACTAATCAGGTCAAAGAACCCGATATAACTTATGTGCCTGCAGGACGTTTGGCAAAAGATGGCTATGTGTTCGTACTTTCACCAAAGGCCATTGTATATCCTGAATGCCCTAATTCTTCTAAGTATGATGTTCAACCATACAATAAGGATTGGGTTGAAAAAATGGTAGAAAAGAAGACCAAGTTCAAGATTACAGAATTTGGTTTGGGAAAGGTAGAAATTATGGGCCACCTTGTTGACCAAAGTGGAAAGCAGCAAGGCTGGATTAGCTTAGTCAATGGAAACTTCTATCACGTAGATGCTAAGAAAAAAGCTTTAAAGAAATTGATTAAGGCTGAAACAAAAGCTATGGATCAAAAATCTGACGGGAAAAAGGTTTCATTGAAACAGGCTGAAGCGGAGGCTAAGAAACTTCATGGTCATAACAGAAAAATTGCTCTGAAATCAATTAAGGAGTTAAAAGCCTGGCTTAATTACGATGGCGATTATCCGTACACTTATCTTCCCGCACTAACAATTGATAAATAGGCTAGAAGCTGGATCTATTAGTGCGATTCTTAAAGCACGTAACTTCAGTTTGATTATTAATTTAAGATATAGTAAAAGCCCCTAGGTGGAATTTTCCAAGCTAGGGGCTTTTCTTTTTACTATTTAATTATAGAAGTTGAATATGATGTTCTTCACACTCTTTGAGCATTTCGCTTGGCCAAACACTTGCCTGAACCTCACCAATATGAGCTTTACCAAGTAAGAGCATACATAAACGAGATTGACCAATTCCGCCACCAATGGTGTAAGGTAATTCACCTTTAAGTAGTTGACGATGGAAAGGCAATTTTTCGCGGTCAAGGCAGTCAGCTTTTTCGAGTTGCTCGTGGAGACTTTCAGGACTGACTCTGATGCCCATTGAAGAAACTTCAAGTTTTTGACCTAGAGGCTCATACCAGAAAATCAAATCACCGTTTAATGCCCAGTCATCGTAGTCAGGAGCACGGCCATCGTGTGGTAGACCACTACGCTTTAACTTATCACCGATTTTCATAATGAAAACAGCTTTTTCTTTTTTCGCAATCTTGTTTTCACGTTCCTCAGGACTTAAGTCAGGCCAGGTATCTTCAAGTTCTTGTGTAGTAACAAAGTGAACATCTTCTGGGAGTCGGTAGGTAGAAGCAGGATAGCGTTCGGCACATTCAGTTTCTACTTGCTTAATTGCTGAAAAGATTTTTCTAACCGTTTCTTTTAATGTGTCTTCGGTCCGTTCTTCTTTGGCGATGATCTTTTCCCAATCCCACTGGTCAACGTAAATTGAGTGGAAGTTGTCCAAATCTTCATCGCGACGGATAGCGTTCATGTTGGTAAAAAGACCTTCATGAATACCAAAGCCGTATTTCTTTAACGCCATACGCTTCCATTTGGCAAGTGAATGGACAATTTCAACTGTATCATCTTTAGGTAGATCTTTTGCATCAAAGGCAACTGGTCGTTCAACCCCGTTTAAGTTATCGTTCAATCCGGTATCTTTTTCAACAAAAAGTGGTGCCGACATTCTTTGTAAATGTAATTTTTGTCCTAAGACTTCTTGGAATCGTTCGCGGATGAAGACAATTGCTGCTTCTGTATCACGAATAGTTAGAGTTGGTTGGTATTTTTCTGGCAAAATTAAGGACATGTTGTTTACCTCCAAAAAATATTAAAGCAAAGAAAAAGCCCTTCGCCTTATTCTAATAGAACAAGGACGAAAGGCTTTTTTCCGCGGTACCACCTAGATTGTCCGAAATTCGGACCAACTCATGAAGCACAATCATGCTTCACCAGCGTGGTAACGTACTGGAGACGGCGCCACCTACTTTGTAATCATTTCAGTGTGCAGCTCAAAGTGTTTTTCGATAATTCAGGGTCTGCTAGTTTCGCACTATCACTAGTTCACTTAAAGAGATAAATTATTTACTCGTCTTTTTCATCGCATTTAATTTAATATTATTTAACAATTATTTTAATTAAAATGCAAGCAAAAATTAATTTTATTTCAAAAATTGTTTTAGCAAACCAAAAAGCCGTGTTCTGTTATAATGGGTAAGTATATTTACTGAGAGGAATTTTTATGGCAAGTTTTTATCTTATTATGGATGCCATACTGCTTGGTTATACTTGTTATAGCTGGTATTGGCAGGCCAACATTAACTTGAGAGGACATTACCGTTCCTCTTCAATTATCTGGGCGATAATTTTCATTTGGATTGGTTTTGCTTGGCAGCTGCTTGAAAAAGGCGATCCGGGAATAGCTATCTTTTTAGCCATCATTTTATTGATGAGCATCATTGATGGTTTTACTGGTTTTGCTTCTAAAAGAGTAGTAGTTTCCGGTTACTTTCGTCGCACGGTGCCATATTCAGAAATAGCTTTGGTAACTTTAATCAAAGTGCCCAACCCAAAGAAGAATGCTGTTATTTGCATAATTACAACCCAGAAAAATCGGCAATATTATTTACAATTTTCTACTGGTGTAGCCCAGATTGTTGAAACAATTAAAAGCTACGCACACAACAGTATTAGAATTGAAATTCAAGATATTCTATAAATGTGTTAAACGCAAGTTAAAACCCAATTCCTAATTTAAAGGAATTGGGTTTTTCTTTGTTTATAAAATAGGTGATAGCATTCTTGAAAAACTTTGCAAAGTCCGCAACCAGCGTCCTTGCTGCTCAATCATTTCTGGAGTAAGCAAAGTAGAGTCTTGCATATCCTGCTCGAATGACTTCGCTACTTCTTCAGTGAAATTCTTATCATAAAAAACAGCTACGTCTTCAAAATTCAGGTCGTAGGAACGATAGTCCTGATTCATTGAGCCAACTGTTGAAAAATCATCATCGACAACAATCGTTTTGGCATGAATAAAGCCCTTGTCATAAATATAAATTTTAACGCCATAGCGTGAAAGCTCGTTTGCATACCACTGCGTTGCCCGATAAATGAAGGGATGATCTGGCTTGCATGGAATCATGATTCGCAAATCAACTCCTGACATGGCAATTGTTTGCAAAGTAGCAAACATCGCGTCATCTGGAATTAAGTAAGGTGTTTGGAGCCACAGGCGTTTTTTCGCCTGGAACATTAGTTTAATGATCCCGTTACGCATATTGGCGTTATCACGATCGGGACCGTCAGAAATAATTTGGGTTGCTACATCACCAGGATGAATCTCATTTTCATCTAAATCAGGGAAAAGCAGGGTGTTAAAGGTGATCAATTGGGCTTCATCTTGAATTGAGGCGTTCCAATCCATAACAAAACGCTCTTGCAAAAGTAATGATGCAGAACCAACAATACGAACTTGGCTATCACGCCAGTAGCCGAATTTCTTTTTGCGGCCAAGGTATTGGTCACCAACATTAAAGCCACCGGTCCATGAAGTCTTTCCGTCGACAATCACAATTTTACGGTGCAAATGATAGTTAATTCGATACCGCGTAATCATGTTTCTGGAAGTAACAAAGGGAAGAACCTCCCCACCGGCTTTATTTAATTGGTCGAACCAGGCCTTAGTGGCACCGAGAGACCCCCATGCATCGTAAAGTAGCTTTACTTTGACACCTTCTTTGGCTTTTTTAATCAATAAATTAAGCATTTTATTGCCGATCTCATCATTGTAAAAAGTATAGAACTCAACGTTGATTGTTTGTTGAGCATTTTCAATGTCACTTATCATGTCATGAAACATTTGCTCGCCGTCAGTATATAACTTGACGTGATTGTTTTTACTTAATGGTGATTCACTGTTGCGGTCGAAAAAGTGCACAACCATTTTGGCCTTGTTAGAGGTGTCAGAAGCACTGATTTTTTTCGGTGCCTTAGTAATTGACTTCTGAACATTGCGTAAACCAATATGGTGCTGTTTGTTGATAGCAAAAATATTTTCCTGTGAAATTCCGCGGCCAAAAAAGCCGTAAAGTGTAATTCCAATCACAGGAAATACTAGCAAAATAATCAGCCAAGCCCATGTGGTAGAAACTGAGCGTCGTCGATGAAAGACAATGTAAAAGGCTAAAATAGTATTAGTAATAATGATAATGTAAAAAATGTCGCGGAGCAGGGTCACGTGAATCCTCCAGAAAAATTAATCTTTTAGTCCAATAAATTTATCTATGATATTGATTACAAGTGGATTATCATGCATCCAGCTATGTTCGGCGTACTTTTTCCCACGAATTTCAACTTCATGGTAAGATTTAACGTTAGGAGCCAGAATATAACGAATGCTCTTGGCAGAAATCACAGAAATAAATTTATCGCTGTTAGTATTATCAAGTACATTACCATAAATGTTCAAGACAGAAATATTTGAATTGAAATGTTTTCGTCGAAGCATGAGATAGAGGTAATGTAAATTCATGACAGTGGGTCGTCCGCTGCTGTTAAGTTCATTTACATTAGGTATATCACCCATGTAAGTAACGCCATCAAAAGGCCCGGCAATAAAAGCGCATTTGGCTAAGTGCGGAAAATTCTTTTTCCGATACTTACGCATTTCCGTTCTGACAATGCAGGGGCAGGCTAATGAATGGGCAACTGCTGAGTAGTGCGTAAAATGATATCTTTTAGCTAAAAAGGGTAAAATAAACCGTAAGTAATAGTCAATCGCATATACACCAACGATTCGCTGCCGAAAGACAACCTGAACAATTGGATTCTTGTCGCCCGTCCAAGTTCCTTCGAGTTTGAAGTTACCCCATAAATCCGCTGTTACCTTGAGAAAATGAGGGTCTCCTTTATCTGCTAAGGCTTGTTTAACCATCATTTGAGTGGTGTAATCACCGCCGCGGAAGCCATGAAAGTAGATGATTGGAACTTGCTCAAATGATCCGCGTTTATTCTCAACTGTGACGTCATCTTCAATCTTTCTTTTATGTAGATGCAAAAAAATCCGCAAAGGAGCAATTGTTGCCAAAATAGCCAAAGAGATCATATTGAATTTACTTGGCTCTTCTGCTAGATTGAGTTTGCGGTTTTTCTCTGCTTCTTCCTTATATTTTTTAGTATTGAAGAACATACATGCCACCTTAAAAATTAAACTATCTATATTCTAACATTGCTAATCGTATTTTAGTGAGTGAGGTACATATGAAATTTTATGCAGTAAAAAAAGGCCGCCAGCCAGGTGTTTATCGCACCTGGGAAGCGGCCAAAAAACAAGTTGATGGCTATCCTAATGCCGAATATAAATCTTTTACCAAGGTAACTGACGCTACCGAGTATTTGGATTGGGATCAACCAACTATTGATCAGGTCTTTCAAAAAGATGAAGACTCGCTTAAACAAGCAATTGCCAAAATTCGGCAGGCTAGCCATGATGTTAAGCAAAAACAACCGGTCGCTGAACGTAAGCCTAAAGAACTCAAGGGCTCAGTAAATATGCAGCAAGATACAACAGCCTTTTTTGCGACAATTTACACGGACGGCGGGACCCGCAATACTGGCAACTTTAAGGGTGGTCACGTTAAGAAAACGGACAAAGCGGCTTGGGCTTACTTAATTGAGTGGGATGAAGCGGGCAAAAAATGCTCCACTTATGATTCAAATGGTGAGTTCGGCGCAACCAATAATAAAATGGAATTAACGGCGCTAATTGAAGCTTTGAAAAAACTAATTGAATTAGGCTTTAATCAGAAACCACTATTATTTGTCCTTGATTCACAGTATGTCTTAAATCCAATCACAAAAGGCTGGCTTAAGGGCTGGAAAAAACGTGGCTGGAAGAAGAGCACGCCAGGCGAAATTGCTAACTTGGAATGCTGGCAAGAACTGGATCAACTACTAGATCAGTTTACCGACGCTCAATTTGAATGGACAAAAGGCCATGCAAATAATCGCGGTAATGAATTTGTAGACCATACTCTTAATCAGTTCATGGATCAAATGTAACTAGAAGTTGATAACAATTGCTCCACTAAAGAGATGGCTGAAGAAGTTGGTCACATTATCCCACATTCTCTCAAGCCAATTGCGATTTTCTTGTGTGTTGATTTTGTCAAAAATATTTTTGGCGTTTTTCTTAATATTCTCGGATACTGCACCGGCTTGTTCTTTGAACTTGTTGTCTTTTAACGCACCAGAATTACGGATTTCAATTAGAACATTAATAATCTGTTGTTTCTGGTTGTTGTTAATTGTGTCACCCAAATGGTTAATGTTGATTTGATTGTTGACGATATCACGAATTTGACTATCGCTAATGTTGTTACCAACTTTACCCATTTCTTGCTTTGCTCCTGCAACTGCATTGTTCAATTGAGCATCAGAATAGCCGTCTTTATCTTTGTTTTCTTTGGTAATTTTGCTTAATGTGCCCATCTCATCCTGAGCAGCATTAACCTGGCTTTGGTTAAGATTTTCGCCTGTTTTGCTGTAAGCAGCGTAAACGCCGGCAAGTGCGCCTGAACCATCAATTGGCACAGCACTAGTAACGTAGATATTAGCATCTGCAATTCCGGCGGTAACAGCTGCATTCTTGTATTGATTGGCTGTAATCGTGGTAATGTTATTTCTTCCTTGATAATCAAGAATCCTTACATTAATACCACTACCTTGCGCTGTTTTTTGAATCATCGCACTGGACCAAACACCAGAATTGGTTGTAAAGTTGGAACCCGAAGGATTGAGGTATTTAACTAAGTCCGCCCCAGTAATGTTGATAGTTTGGTAGCTTGCCCCGTTTAGTGGATCGCTAAGAGTACTTAAAGTACCGCTGCGCTGGCTATTTGTAAGGGATGAACCAAGGCAGACAACCGGTAGGTCATCAGCCTTAACTGTCTGTTGCGGTCTGACTAGACCAATAGTACTAAATAACAGTGTCGTGATTGTAGCGACAAGTGAGATTGCTTTTTTCATAAAAATAATCAACTCCTTTTATCGCTATCAATTATACTAAATGCTGCTTATAAAAGTTTAAAATCGAGTTTAAAGGCGGCTAGTTTACGATATTTTTAATATTTAAGATGGTATAATATAACTCAATAAAGGAGGGGTGCGATGATTCAGCAACCTGAATTAACTGTCATCATGCCAGTTTACAATGTTGAAAAATATTTGGCTCGTGCGCTTGATCATTTAGCTAAGCAAGACGATCCAAACTTCAAATTGTTAATTGTTAATGATGGCTCAACTGATAGCACAAGAAAAATTGCGGAACAATATCGTGATCAATTCCGCTATTTCAACATAATTAATAAGCCTAATGGCGGTCTTTCGGATGCGCGTAATGTTGGGATTGAAAATGTCGATACACCATATTTCACTTTTCATGATGGCGATGATTGGGTCGATTCTGGCTACACAGCCTTTTTCGTTCGCGCTTTTCATGATCATCCTGATGCAGCAATGGTATCTTGTGGTTTTTGGTTAGATTACGAAAATAAAGAGGGGTCAATTCCGGCCACTAAGAAAAATGTTCATGGTATGAAGAATAAATTGCGTACATACCAGTTAGTAGGTAATCCCTTAGGTTCACTGATGGACAATCATTTTTTAGCTACACCAGTTAAGGGCTATACGTGGAATAAGGGCTATAAATTATCTGTAGTTAAACATAATCATTTGCATTTTATGAGCGATTTGGCCTTTATGGAGGACCAGATTTTTACTGTTCAATATCTTGCGTTAACCGATGGTTTTTATTGCGATAGTACGCCGCTATATCATTATTGGCAACGCAAGGATAGTATGGTTCACAAGTTTAACTTGAAAATGATTCCCGATAACTTTAAGGCAAATTACTTCATCATTAGAACAATGATTCATAGCTTGTGGCAAGAGCATAAAAAAGAAAAAGGCACTAAGCATGAGCTAATTGAGGCAAGTGAAAGGGATCAGCGATGAAAGAACTAGTCAATGGTAATGAACTCTATTACAGCAAGCTTGGTAAAGGCGAGCCACTTCTTCTTTTGCATGGTCATCACCTTGATGGCGGGATGTTTGATCAAATTATTGCGCCGCTTGGCCTTTATTATACTGTCTATGTCCTCGACATGCGCGGGCACGGTTTAAGTGAGGGTGAAATTGCCAAGCATTATCAAACTGAAGTTGATGATGTCGCTGCTTTTATTAAGCAAGTTGACATTAGGGGCTGCTATTGTTTTGGCTTTGACGCTGGTGGTTTGGTTGCAATGATGCTTGCAAGCCAAGATCAAACTATTTTTAAGAAATTAATGGTAGCTGGTGTTTTCGTCAATGGTAATGGCATTAAGCCGTATCATTATTTAACGGAAGGCGTAATGCGCTTTTTAAAACGCAACCGTGATAGCGAAGTTGAATTGACTGAAAGTTTCATGTCAGTAGACAGCTTAAAGGCAATTTCAATTCCAACATATTGTGTTGTGGGCGAAAAAGACTGGGTTAAAGTTGAGCATGTTCGCTGGTATAGTCAAATTATCCCTCAAGGACAATTAATGATTATGCCGCGCCAAAAGCATGAAAGTTATGCAGTTAGAAGTTTTAAACTGCTTAATTTAATGGAAGATTTTTTTAAATAATTATCAATATACAAGGGCCGAAGATTTTTTTTCGGCTTTTTGTTTGATTTTTGTCCTTTTCTGGGCATTACTAGTCTTTTTTAGTTATAATAGGTCATGCAAAGTTAGTATTTTGAATAAAGAGGTAGCTATGAATAAAGAAGAAATTCTTCAGTTGATGCACCCAATGAAGTTAATTGGGTTAAGTGGGAATCCGGTTTTAAATGAAAAGATTGCCACAATTTTAAAGAAACCGTTAATCGAAACTGCTGTTCAGCATTTTAGCGATGGCGAAATTCAAGTTAATATCGGCGAAAGTGTCAGAGGTTGTGACGTTTTTGTTATCCAGTCAATTCAAGATCCAGTAAATGAAAACTTCATGGAACTTGAGATTGTGTTAGATGCTCTCCATCGTGCTTCTGCACACCGAATTAACGTGGTTATCCCTTACCTAGCATATTCACGTTCAGATACCAAAACACGTTCACGTGAACCAATTACAGCTAAGTTAATTGCTAATTTACTGCAAATAACAGGTATGGATCACTTGATTGTTTTGGATCTTCACGCTTCGCAAATTCAAGGCTTCTACAATGTGCCAGTTGATCACTTACACGCTATGCCACTTTTAGCGCAATACTTCCTTGACAATGGTATTGCAACTAAAGAAGATGATGACATTGTCGTTGTTTCACCAGATCACTCTGGCGCAAAATTGGCACGTAATTTTGGGCAATTTTTTGATGCTCCAATTGCAATCGTTGATCAACGTCGCGCACGCTATGATGCTGATGTTCATGACATTATTGGAGATGTTAAAGGTAAAAAGTGTATCATTGTCGACGATTTGATTGATACAGGTTCAAGAATTTCTTCATCAACTAAGTCTGTTTTGGCAGCGGGTGCTAATAAGGTCTATGTTGCTGCAACTCATGCACTTCTTTCACAAAACGCGCTAGAAACACTTAATGAGTTACCAATTGAGCAGATTGTTGTCACGGACACAATCAAGCACAATCATTATCCTGACCGGATGGTTCGGATTTCAGTTGACTTACTACTTGCGCGGGGAATTAACTATGTTTATAATGATCGTTCAATGCACTTGCTGAGTGAAAGTGACTTGAAGTAATTTAACAATTTATACACTTTATTGCTGTACACATAAACCTTTGTGTAGCAACAATTGTGCTGTTTTTGTGTATTTTTGTTTATTTATTTCATAACACTGATATAATAAGAACAAAATGTGTAAGAATGGAGAAACCATAAAATGGCACGACGTAAAAACTTCAAGAGAAGACGAATAATTTTAAGTAATACCTTCAATTTGATTAGGGAAAACGGAATGGACAATGTATCCTTTCAGATGATTGCAGAAAAATCCGGAATTTCTAAATCTCTTCTTCAATCGTACTATCCACATAAAGCAAAATTAACTGATGATGTGGTTCGCAATATCCTTAATACGCTGGATGAACAGGTAAGAAAGTTCAATCCTACTAAGGAAGGTAACATTTGTGCTCGTACCAAAGCGTTTATTTACACAGTTGCGATGCTCGGCATTTATGATAAGGGACTCAAGCGAATTATTTCAGAGGTCTTCAGTAGCAATGAAACACTTGATAACTGGAGTAGTATGCTCAATAGCTGGGTAAAAGAAAACCAGATTTTTGACGAAGATCACTACAATCTTAATGAAGTAGAGTATGGTATTGCTTTTGTTGTAACTGGCGTTGGACGCCTCTATCATGATAGCAGTCGATTTAATCTTTCTGCAGAACAGTTGGCAGATTATGCTACTAGTTCATTGATGTATAGCTTTTTGCATTGTAATCAAGAGCAAGTAGATAAAGCACTTGAAGCAGGTCATAAGATAATTAAGTCAATTGACATTAAAGCAATTCACAATGCAATTGATACAATGTTTGATGAAGATAAGGAGATCGTCTGTTAGAAAGGACATATATGACAAGCAGTGCGCAAACAGATTTGCGTAGAGTCACTCAGGAAGAAAAGCACCAATATCAAAAGGCTTTATCTTTTATTATTTTATTAATTGTAACCTTGGTAATGGTCTCAGTGACTTTTCTCAATCCTTTTTTTATGAAAGGACAAATTAGGTCTGAAAGCAATCAAGTTGTGGTTGTCAGACAAGTCAATAGGCACTTTAATACGCTCGCAAGAGAAATTGGGGCGTGGCAAACTGATGACGCTAATTTATTAACAACTAAGCAGACACAACCAATTGCCGACCACATTATTGATTACACTTTAAAGCCATGGTTTAAAGTAAACAAGTTAACTTTAGCTAACGATATCTTGTATGATATTAATTTGAATATCGATCAGGGAGCATCGAGTGATGCGCAGCTAGTGCAAGAAAAATTGAAAAAGCAAGGTAGTAATGCCCCATATGAAGTAATGGATGCATTTAGTTTGAATACCGTCACTGTTGGTGGAAATGTTGCCTTTGGTCTTTTATTGTTAAATATTGTTTTAATGATAATGGCCGTAATTAGTCTGCGCTCATTATTCAATGAAATAAGAGCAGTCTTTACTAAAAAGATGCTGATACATGTTACGACTGCATCAATTATGTGGGCAGGCTTTTGGCTAATACTGGTTGCAGGAATATTTGCCCTTATTCCAGTCATAATTAATGTTGAAGGTGTTGCAGTTTTAGGCTATTTACTTGAAATTGGCAGCAGTATTTTCCTTGATTTTGTGATTGTTGGCGTGCTTTTGTACGTTTTCAGTGCAATTCCTTGGAAGATTACTTCTCCTAATAATTAAGGCTTCAGCTATTTATACGTGATTGAAAAATGACCAAAGGAGTCAAACATGAAAATCTATTTTGCAAACGCACTGTTCTCTCAGGCAGAACTTAATTACAATGCGCAACTCGCAGCTAAAATTAGACAATTAGATCAAACGATTGATTTATACTTACCTCAAGAAAATGACTCAATCAATAACAAGCAGGCTTACGCTGATTCCAAGATGATTGCCCAAGCCGACACAGAAAAATTGCTTGCCAGCGATTTGATGGTGGCAGTTCTTGATGGCTTAAGCATTGATAATGGTGTGGCTAGTGAAATTGGTGTTGCTTATGCAAAAGAAATTCCAATTATCGGTCTTTATACGGACACACGTCAACAGGGTAGTAGTAACCAGCAAAAGCTACAGGCATTAGGTCAAATTGCTGAGAATCAGTTCCATTATGTTAACTTGTATACAACCGGGTTAATTAAACTTAATGGTACAATTGTTAATAGCGAAGCTGACTTACTTGAAGCAGTTAAAAAATATCTCTAATAAAAAAGCACGATTCCATTATTATTAAAGGGAATCGCGCTTTTATTGTTTTAACTGAAATAATTTAAAACGGTAGCTAGTGATACCGCTAATATCGACGCGGTATTCGTGTCCGGAAATTAAAGGTATATCACCCGGTAAATAGCTAATAACTGATTGAAAGTTACCATAGCCGGCATCACTAAAGTTTTCAACTTTTTTAGCTTGATAACTGATGCCAGTGTCTTCATCAGTTATTGTAATTTGCGGGGTTCCTTCAATTACTTGATCAGAAAGATAAAGTGACCAAGCAATGTTTTTCCCTTTCAAAAGTTCGATGGGAAAAACACCTGCTTCTGGATAGGCGACTTGCGCCTGGCTGGCCAGGCGAAAAGCATCAGTCGAATTGATGACTTTTTGAACTGAATAACGATAACCATTTTTGCCATAAGCTGCACCAAGTCCAATGGTAGTTAGCCTGGTTGACAGTAGCCAGGCGCGATGTCCCGTATCTGTTCCTGAGAGATTGTATGAATCAGTGAGTAAATCCGTTACGACGTCTCCAGCAGACTGGTTGCATGTATTAAAGTTCAGGTTTGCTGCATTAGAGGTCGAACGTGCAATTTGCCAAGTTCCACGATTGACAATTTTCGGCCTTTTTTCGTAAGGTAAATTATGCTGATTAATTAAAGGGTTGGCATTAAGTAGTGCTAACACTGCTGCTGTTTTTTGAGCACTAATGTTGTCTTGATGATTGTCACTAACTGGTTCTAAGTTGAAGAGCTGACGATAATAGTTAATATAAGCCAGTTGCTGCTCAAGATAAGCAGGTGCTAGTATGCCTTCTTTAAATTTGCGATTAAATTGCGGTTTAACTGCATAAAGATTTGTAGTATTAAAGGTGGTCTGGTCTAGAGCGTTATAGTCTTGCCGAAGCTGCTGAATTTTGGCTGTCTCAGCTGGTGTGAACTCGGCAGCACTAACCACACTAATGTTAAAAGGAAGAACGCAAAGTAAGCTAGTTAATATTAAAATGATTTTACGTGACACTTTACTTTATCCCTCCTGATTCTCAATTTATTATAAGTCAAAATTTTGCAAATCAGTGTTAAAATTTGCAAAATACTAAAATAAAGGTGCTAATTATCAGTTTTTTACGTGTAGGAGAAAGATAATGCCGTTTAATCAGAGAATTCTTAAAGTCCATAATATTCAGATTGAATTAATTAGTGATTTAGATGATTGGGACGGAGTAACTGGTCCAGTCGATCGTGACTTGCGCCAAGTAGTGGTCCAAAAAACTTATGTGGGGAAAAGCCATGCGTATGCCTTGCAGCAAGTCGGTGGCGCAACTTTTGTTTACCGTGGTCGCAAAGGACGCAATGTTTCTTTTAAAAAAAGTTGGCCAACTTTGCGAATAGTGCAAAAAGTAGCAGGTCATACGCAGACTTTTGAAAGTGCCGGGCGAAAGAAGCAATGGTTTGTTGGGGTAAAGCCCAATGACATG
Source organism: Lactobacillus apis (assembly GCF_003150935.1). Lineage (NCBI taxonomy): Bacteria > Bacillati > Bacillota > Bacilli > Lactobacillales > Lactobacillaceae > Lactobacillus > Lactobacillus apis. Next base: position 148,960 of record NZ_CP029476.1, read on the forward strand.
AATCAGCAGCAAGGCTGGTCTAGTTGGTCTTCTCAAATTGCTCGCCTAAAGTTACCAAGACTTAGACCGATAACTAACCTTAAGGGTGTGCCATGTCTAACCAACTTAAATCATGCCGGTGAGAAATTCGGAATTGGCTGTCTCAGTGACCAGTTTGCTAGGGTGGAACTGGCTGTTTCGACTGATCAACAAGATGCACTAATTGCGTACGGTGACAATGATCATAATGGCTATTTTGCGCTCTATCAGTTAAATGCGCTTAATGCTGCTCTTGATCAGGCAAAAGCACCTAATAAAGCAGTTGATATTACTCAGCTTAACTGTCTGGATGCATTTATGATTCCTAATTTGTCTGGGAGCAGGGGTCAAGTTGGTTCGTTGCAGGGCTTTGCCCTTAACCATTATTTTGATCAAAGTGGCAAAGAACAAAATGACTTGTATATATCTAGCCAGCCCGCTAGTGACAAGATGGGACACAATCGAAAAATTGTGAAAATTCCGTGGCGTGAATCTAATCCGCTTAATTGGGAGATGGTTGACTTGACTGAGCAGCCCGCATTAGAAATTCCTGGCTATTACACCGAATTTGAGGGTTTACAGTTAATTGGCAATAATGAAGTTTATTTAACAGTTGCATACCACCAGCAATTTTTGGCGAAAAATCCCACTAAAATTAACAAACTTTGTCGCATTAAGTGGGAATAATGCTAATTAAGTAAGATTACGGCTGGACTTAAAAAGAGAGTTAGTAACTAGCAAAATAAGTAAATTCACCTTTCTTGTTTCATAATAAAAGTTCCCTAAGCCGCAGTAAATGGGGGCTTTTTTACATTAAAGAGAACAAATAAGGAAATTTTTTCAAAAAATCGTTTAATTTACACTTTTTTACAAGTTTATTGCCGTATAATTAAAAAGTTAGAAACATTAGTTAAGAGGTAGAATAAATGACTAGAAAAACACAGGTTGGTCTGATCTTTGGTGGCAATTCCTCCGAATATGAAGTATCAATTATGTCGGGCCACAATATTTATAATGCAATTGATAAGGACAAATTTGATGTTTGTCCAATTTGGATTACCAATGACGGTTATTTGGCAAGTAAGGAAGATTCATTTAAAGTTCTTGAGAATCCCAAGTATACTGTAGAAAATCCACATAAAGTCGCGAACATTTCCAATCTGATTGAGCTGGCTGATTTACCTGAAATCGATGTTTTCTTTCCAATTGTTCACGGCAATTTAGGTGAAGATGGTTGTTTGCAGGGACTTTTCCGTATTCTCGACAAGCCATTTGTTGGTGACGATGTTTTGGCATCTGCGGTTACAATGGATAAAGAGTTTACGAAAATCTTAGCTCAACGCGTTGGCGTACCAGTTGCTGACTGGATTTCAATTAAGCGGTTTGAATACGAAGATGTGAATAATGATAAGCGCAATTATGCAAAAGTTAGCGAAAAATTAGGTAGCGACTTGTTTGTGAAGCCATCTAATCAAGGCTCTTCTGTTGGGGTTCATCATGTAACTAATGAACAAGAATTCAATGACGCACTGGAAGATGCATTTAGATATGATGACAAAGTCTTAATTGAAGAAACAATTCATGGAACTGAAGTTGAAACTGCTGTGCTAGGTAATGATAAGCCAATCGTTTCTGGTGTTGGTCAAATTATCAACGCTGAAGGTACTTTTTATAGTTATGAAAATAAGTATGATGATGACTCAACAACTATGTTGCAGATTCCGGCAGATTTACCAGCAGATATTACCGAAAAAGTTCGTTCAAATGCCTTAAAGGTATATCAAGCCACAGAATGTAGTGGTTTATCACGTGTTGACTCAACATTGCGTGAAAGTGATCATCAACTAATTTTAACCGAAATCAATGCGCTACCTGGTTTCACTAACATTAGCATGTACCCTAAATTATTTGAAGAAGCAGGCATCCCATACTCTGAATTAATCACACGTCTAATTGAGTACGCTCAAGAACGCCATGAGCACAAAAAAACACTGCTACATAAACATGATTAAGCTGGATTATGCTGGGAGTATTAATTAATGACAAAAGATAAGCATGATTTTGAAGAGTTAACTGCACCTGCTGCTACTGCTAAGGAATTAAAAATCAGTGTCCCAACTTTGCGGAAGTATTCACTGATTGTTGAAAAAGTGACGGGTAAGCCGGACTATTATGCACGGACAAAGCAAAAAGCCCGTTTATATAGTAAAAAGGACTTACAAGACCTCAAGGACTTTCATAAATTAGCTCAAGATAATGGACTGACGCTGCAAGAGGCAGCCCAACAGATTTTTGCTGTTAGTGATAAAAAAGATAAAGCTAAGAAGGCTGCTCAAACAAAAGCTGAGCAGGAAAAACAAGAAGTGATGTCACCTTCGCAAATGGCAAAATTGCTAACGGCTTTACAGCAGACGATTGTGCAACAAAATTCGGCACTTGATAAATTGCAGAAGCAGTTGAATCGAATTGAAAAGCAAAACAAAGACTTACTAGCTAAGCAAAAAGAACTAGGCCAAAAAGATTCTGACAAAAGTGCCTTTGCTGGGCTACCTGATATTTCAGGTATTATTACGGATGATGAAACGGACTTACTTGATCAAGCCGATCCTGACATCGATAAACCGTTAACAGCTGCGGAGAAGCGTGCCCAAGTTGTCGATGATGGCCAAAAATCAAGTGAAGAAGTTCATGAAGAAATATTAGCTAAAGCTAAGGAAAATGCCGAAAAAAGTGCCAACAATAGTGGCTTGCGGACTTTGACTGATATGCAGATCGAATCCAAAAAGGCACACTGGTGGCAAAGATTTTTGGATATCTAAATAATTAAAAACGACTTTTTAAAGCCGTTTTTTTATTAATATTAAGTTTTAACTTATTAAGCTAAATTAAGATTCCAAATTGCTATTTTTGCGGTAGAGTAGAACCATTATGGATTTAAGGATGGTCAAATTGAAGAGAATTAAGCGACGCTATCTTGTTGCTATGATTGTTGCAGTCATTGGTTTGATTTTGACGGCTTGTACATACTTTGCCACAGACATCTATACTAAGCATGATGTTGCCGTCATCAGCGATAGGCAAATTAAAGATACGCTGGTCGAAAAAAGTACAGATGTGTATGACAACAAGGACGAAACAAGAAAGCAAGTTTTACATTTAAAAATTTTATCGGGCAAATACAAGGGGCAAACCTTCCGTACAGTAAACTATTACTACCCTTCGCAATTGATTACGCAAAAATATCGAGCGGGTCAACGGATTTTTGTTAATATCAAGCACAATGATCCAGCTATTCAGGGACCTAAAAGGGATTGGATACTTGCGCTCGCACTTACGATCATGATGACACTGATGGTGGCCGTTTCTGGTAAAAAAGCCCTGGGCTTGATGTGTTCAATGGCGTTAAGTTGGGCTTTATTTTACTTGCTGATTATGACTGATATTAAGTTAAACGGTTCATATATCGTGCTACTGTTTGGTTTAGCTGATATTGTCTTCTCCTTTTTCAGTTTAGTTCTTGTTCAAGGTTTAAATAAAAAAATGCTAGCGACATGGTTAGCCACAATCCTTGGCACGGTTGTTTCTTTTGCATTATGCTATTTGATTATGCGACTGACAGGAGAATCGGAAATCAAATATGAAACAGGCGATTATGCAACACAAGATCCACGCGGAATTTTTCTGGCGCAAACACTGCTGGGAATCCTCGGTGCAGTTATGGATGAAGCAACAGACATCGTTTCTAGTCTATATGAACTAGTCCAAACTAAAAAGGACTTGACGGCTAAGCAGTTAGTCAAAAGTGGTCGCACCATGGGACAGGAAATAATGGGCCCCTTAATCAATGTTCTAGTACTGATTTTCATGTCAGAAGAATTACCACTGACAATCATTTATTTGCGTGACAATAATACGCTTAGCTCAACCTTTGGCTTTACATTATCACTTGGCGTAACGCAAAGCGTAATTTCGGCCATTGGAATTGTGTTGACCGTTGTCTTTGCAACAGGTTGTAGTCTTCTCTTTTTGGAAGAGAAAAAGAGAAAGGAGTGGAAGCAAATTTGAGTACGTTAATGGCACTAATTATTGTTTTAGCAATTCTGATGACCATCGTTGGCGGTGAAACTGGAATTAGAAGCTTTTTCAGTGTACTGATTAACACACTGCTATTGATCTTGCTGGCAATTTTAATCTCATGGGGCATTAATATTCCAATTTTGATTCTGATTTTTATTCCACTAAAATTAGTAACAATTATTTTCCTAGGGACACATGACTATCAGGTGGCCAAAAATTCGTTTACCTGTTCGTTTATTGTCTGCTTAGTCGTCAGTGTGCTGATTTTAGGCTGTGAATGGCTTGCTCAAGCTGCGGGCCTTGGGCCAGAAGCGGGTGAAATTTTGGTTGGTTTATCGCAAATGCCAGGATTAAGCTACCCACTAATTGCTGTAGCTGTTGCGATTTTTTCGACCTTAGGTGCAGTTGCTGAAGCCGCAGTTGCAATGAGCTCTGGTTTATTAGAAATCAAAAAGCACAATCCGGAAATTTCACACGAGGATTTAATGGCGAGCGGGTCTAAAATAGGTAATGATGTATTAGGAACATCAATGAACACGATTTTATTTGGAATGTTTGGCAGCTTTTTATCTCTATTTTTATGGTATATTAGGCTAAATTACACTTTAGGTGAAATTCTCAACGAAAAGATGTTTGTTAATGAAATTTTGATTGTCATGTACTCGCTGATTGCCGTACTGCTAACGGTACCCCTATCAACGGCTTTCTTGGCAAAGAATATGGTGAAGCATGAGGTAAAAGAATGAAAGTAACAGATTTAACATTAACTAACTTTAACAACAGGGCATTTAACGTGCACACATACACTTTGGATTCGATTGGAGATTTAGTAACCGCTAAACATCCGCTCGCAATTGTTATTCCTGGTGGTAGTTTTGATCATTTATCCTTGCGCGAAGGGGAGCCGGTTGCATTAGCTTTTAATAATTGCGGCTTTAATAGTGTAGTGATGGAATATAATTTGGTTCAAGATGAGGGCGATATATACCCTGATGCAGGACTTGACGTTTTAAGCACGGTTAAATACTTCCGTGATCACGCCGCTGAATATGAAATTGATCCGGAAAGAATTGTTACAGTTGGCTTTTCGGCCGGTGGGCACGTTGCTAGCTTGGCTAATAGCATGGCCAATTCACCGGAATACCAAAAAGAATTTAATTTTACTAGTAAAGCGGTGTTGCCAAATAAGACGATTCTAGGTTACCCACTAATTAACCTAGCTAAAATTGGTTTTGATATTCCAGAAGATGAATTGGACAAGGTGCCTGCTGATGATTTCGTTAAAAATAGTGCATTAGGTGTAACAGATAAAACACCAGCAACCTTTATTTTCCATGCGTGGGATGATCCAATTGTACTCGTCAACAATACATTGGAATATCTTGAAGCTTTACGTGAACATAATGTGCCGTGTGAGGCGCATCTATTCAATCGCGGTGGTCATGGCTTTTCACTTGCTCGAACTGATATGGTGGTTAAGGGAAGAGAATGGCAAGATAATCCACATGCTGGTCACTGGTTCGAATTAGCACAAGAATGGTTAAAGAGTGAATGGTAAAAAAGAAGCGATTAGCTTCTTTTTTATTAACCTGAAAAGTTGAATCAATAAATCAAAAACAACTTGTAAAAGTGCCTAAATAATGGACTATTTTGGCTGAAAAGTATTGCATTTATTTGCTGAGGGTATATAATGGCACATATTTGAATCAAAAGAAAGGACATGATTTTTTGAAGTTAACGAAAATAAAAGTTTTGACAGCAATTAATGGCGTACTAACTTTGAGCAGTCTAATCATGTTATTCTTTGGATTGTGCAATCAAGTTAATGAGTCAGACGCCTTTTTAAAAGATGAGCAAACAATTGCTTTGAACAGTAATAATGGTTTGTTTATCTTGGCTGCAATTATTGCGCTGATGGTTTTTGGCTTTGCCTTCTTTGCCAACTGGCTTAAGGTAGAACCAGCTAAGGCTCATTTATTACGACACAGAGCTTAAAAAGTAAAAAAGCTGTTCTCAATTGATGGAGGAACAGCTTTTTATTTTCTATTTTTAAGGGAGAAGAATATTGCAGACAGTTGAAAACAGTGTATACGATCCATTTTTACCCACCTTACCATTTTTACCCACCTTATTACTATCAATGCATGAAGAATACGTAAATGAAATTTTAATCGGTCAAAAAGTGATTGAGTATCGTAAACGTTTCTTTAAGGACAGCTTCCAGGCCTTTGTGTACACAACTGGTAAAAATGGTGGCATTGAATTGTTTATTAAATGTCCCTCATTAATTCAAAATGATGCGAATACCTTGGCTAAAATTGGCCAGTTGATTCAACACGACCAATATGAAGAAATATATGATTATTTTATGCCGAAAAATGATGGCTGCATTATTCCGATTCTCAATAAAGCTACCTGTTTCTTGATCGCCCTGATAAGCAGAAATTGCTAGCGTATTTGCTAAAGCAGGAATGTGGCACACAAAAAGAAAACCAGTGGGGAAAATATTTTGCCGAGATTGAGCAAATGCTCAAAACAAATAAATAGTAAATAAAAAGCCTAACAAATTGTTAGACTTTTTTATTTTTGGGAAACGAATTTTAATACCAGTGATGAGCTAACCAGAAGTTCTTGGCATTAACCCATGAACCGTAACGGCCATATACGTAGTTATCAGCAACACGTTCCTGGTTTTTGGGAGATAAGTCACCTTTTAAGTAGTTGATGTTTAATTGATATTTACCGTAACAAACACCATTTCTAGCGTAGTAGTTACCACCAGATTCACGCATCGCAATCCAGTTCTTTGCAGCACGTTCAGCACTTGACTGTTTTTTGGCAGCTTGAACCGTTTGAACATCAGAGTGGTCAGTAGTTACTTGTGCAATTGTGGTAAAGCTAAACGATAAGGCTAACGCGGCGACTAACTTTAAAATAATACTTTTACTTTTCTTCAATTTCTTCATTCCCTGTTTAAACTTGATTTATTGTTATTGATAATACTACACAAGCAATATTTCATTGCTGTTACAAAACAAACACGCAAAGCTTACAAACGAGTTTTAATGTTATTTCCTAATAGTTTTGGTAAAATTTGTTATATTGCTATATCTAGGAGGCAGACAATGACAGTAAAACATTTTTATGAAACTTTCCATCCCGAGCATTACGATCTCTATATTGAGGTAAACCGGGAACAGAAAACCATTAAAGGTACTACTACAATTACAGGTGAGGCCATTGAGGATTCAATCATGGTCAACCAAAAATACCTGACGATCGTTTCAGTGACTAGCGAAGGCCAAGATGTTCCTTTCACAGTCGATGATGAAAAAGAAGCAATTAAGATAGATTTGGGTAAGACTGGCAAGACAGAAGTTGAAATTAAGTATTCTGCTCCTTTAACTGATACCATGATGGGCATTTATCCATCATATTACACAGTAGATGGGATTAAAAAGCAGATTATCGGTACGCAATTTGAAACAACCTCTGCTCGTCAAGCTTTTCCATGTGTTGATGAACCTGAAGCTAAGGCTACTTTTTCTTTGGCACTGAAATATGATGAACATGAAGGCGAAACAACTATTGCTAACATGCCTGAAATTAAGGTTGAAGACGGTGTACACTACTTTGAAAAAACCGTTAGAATGTCCAGCTATCTAATTGCTTTTGCATTTGGTGAATTGCAATCTAAGATGACTGAAACCAAAGATGGTGTAAAAGTTGGTGTCTTTGCAACAAAGGCACACCAAGCAAAAGAATTAGACTTTGCTTTAGACATTGCTAAGCGAGCAATTGAATTTTATGAAGAATTCTATCAAACTAAGTATCCATTACCACATTCGTGGCAACTTGCATTGCCAGACTTTTCAGCTGGTGCGATGGAAAACTGGGGTCTAATTACTTACCGTGAGGCAGCAATTTTACTTGATCCAGATAATGCAACTGCTGACCAAAAAGCATATGTTGCAACTGTAATTGCTCACGAACTGGCTCACCAATGGTTTGGTGACTTGGTTACAATGAAGTGGTGGGATGACCTGTGGCTTAATGAAAGTTTTGCCAACATGATGGAATACGTCTCAGTTGATGCACTTGAACCTGAGTGGCATGTCTGGGATAACACATACCAGGTTTCTGAAGTGCCAGCCGCTTTAAACCGTGATGCAACTGATGGTGTTCAATCGGTTCACGTTGAAGTAGAGCATCCAGCTGATATTGATTCGATTTTCGACAGTGCGATTGTTTATGCTAAGGGCTCAAGGATGCTTGTAATGGTAAGAGCATTGCTTGGCGATGATGCCTTACGTAAGGGCCTCAAATATTATTTCGATCAACACAAGTTTGGCAATGCAACTGGTGATGACCTTTGGGATGCCTTATCAACTGCAACTGATTTGGACATTGGCAAAATTATGCATACTTGGTTAGATCAACCTGGTTACCCTGTAGTTAGTGCTAAAGTTGACGCAAATGGTCATTTGATCTTAACACAGAAGCAATTCTTTGCTGGCGAAGGTAAGGAAATTGGCCGCAAGTGGGCAATTCCGCTAAATGCAAACTTTGACGCACCTCAGATTATGTCTGATAGAGAACTCGATCTTGGTGATTATAGTGACTTACGTGCAAAAGCAGGTCACGCACTACGCCTTAATGTTGGTAATAGCTCACACTTTATCGTTAACTACGACGAAACGCTGATGGCTGATATTATTGCTGAAGTTGACGACTTAAAGCCTGTTGATCAATTACAATTATTGCAAGATTTGGGTCTTTTAGCTCAAGGCAACCAGATTTCATATGCAGAAATCGTGCCATTGTTACCCAAATTTGCTGACTCTGATTCTAACATCGTAATTGGTGCTTTATTCAGTGCTGTAGCTAGTTTACGTAAGTTTGTCACACCAGATTCTGATGAAGAAAAGAACTTAAAGCAATTTACTAATCAACTTTCAAGTAAACAAGTAGAACGTCTTGGCTGGGAAGCTAAAAAAACAGATACTGCTGATGAGCTACAAATTCGTCCAACTGAATTATCAGCTGCATTATATGCTGGCAACCCAGCTGTGATAAAAGCAGGTCACCAAATTTTTGCCGAAAACGAGGCAGACTTAATTAAGATTGAAGCTTCAGTTCGACCATATGTTTTGATTAACGAAACTAAAAACTACCACAGTTCAGAGCTTATTGAACGCCTAGTTAAAGAGTATCAAACTGCAGTTGATCCATACTTTAAGCAAGACCTTATGGCAGCCATAACTTCAACTCAGGACAAGGAAGACCTTAAGCAAATTGTTGATAACTTTGAAAACAATGACATTATCAAACCACAAGATTTGCGTTCATGGTACTTCTCAGTTCTTTCTAACAAGCAAGGTGAGCAACTAGCTTGGGATTGGATTCGTGCTGAATGGGCTTGGCTTGAAAAGACTATCGGTGGCGATATGGAATTTACAAGTTTTATAACTGTTACGGCAAAAGCATTCCATACCCTAGCTCGCTTAGAGGAATTCACTACTTTCTTTGAACCAAAAATTGATCAACCTGGTTTAGGCCGAGAGATTCAAATGGATACTAAGGTTATTGCTACTAAGGCTGACTTAGTAACTAAAGAACAGGCAGTTGTTAACCAGAAGATTAATGAAGCTATTACTAAATAGTTTCATTCAGAAATATTGGCGATCGCGTCATGATTTTTAGATAAAAAAAGCAATGCTTAATTTAAAGCATTGCTTTTTTGCTTAGGATTTAACTCTAATCATAAACAATTACTGGCTCATGTTTAGTTACGTTACGCCAAACTTTTTTCGCTTCAGCTGGTTTAATGTTAACGCAACCGTGTGAACCACCACGGAGGTAGGCGGTTTTAGTCCAATCACCACGCCAGCTTGCGTCGTGCAGGCCACAACCACTTAAGGTAAATGGCATCCAATATTTAACTGGTGAGGCATATTTTGAACCATCATTGTTACGTCCACGAAGAACAGATGGGGATTCTTTATAGTGAATGTACCAAACACCAGTAGGAGTTCTGTTGCCTTTACCGCCATTTTTGGTTCCTGTAACCACATCGTTTAGGTAAACAACCAATTTTCCCTTTTTGACGATCCAAAGTGCCTGCTTTTTCAAGGAAACAACAATATAGTCGTCACCAATGCCATGATTATTTTGACCATAGCCGAGTCCGTAGGTACTGTAACCTAGACCGTAAATATAGTCTTTACCATCTAATTTGGTTTTCCCGGTTAAGAAGGCTTGTTCAATTGCTGCTTGTGCTTTTTTAACGTTAACCCCCCAGCCATAACTTTCATTTTTAACAGTAATTTCCTTGCCATCCAATTTTTTCTTGACCGGAACAGTGAATTTATAACTTTTGTGCAAGGTTGTAACTTCCTGATCAATCTGGTTAAGCTTGGCGGTTAAGTTTTCGGAGTTAATGAAGTTAAACTTGCCTTGTTTGAAAGTAACTTCGTTAAGCAAGTCGCGGGCTTGCAATTTGTATGACTTGCCAGCGATTTGATAATTCAATTTTGCTTGACTAACATTTTTAAGCGCATCATTAGCTGCTGCAAGATCTGTGTATTTGTAGTCAAAAATTCGTTTATCAGGCATTGTCGTGTGCTGTTTATCGAAATATTTTTTAACTTCTTCGCGCTGGATTGTCTTAAGCTTGGGATCGCGTTCAATTGAAACCTTACCTTTTTCCAACACAACCATATTGTTAGCTTTTGCATTGACTTTATTCGTTGCTTTATCAACAGTTAGATTTCCCACTTTTACACCATAAATGGTTACATTAGGGTTAAAATGAGTAATAGCAAATTCTTTGGCTGCCTTTTGTGATTCAACGTGCCGGTTATATAAAATAACACCAAAGACAACGGCTAAAATCATGAAGATGCCAACCATAATTAAATAAAAGTTGTTGCGATTGTTGTGTTTCTGTAAGTCTTTTCTAGATTGCATAATTTTACCCACTATAAATAACTTTTTATAAAATAATTGCGGTTCCAGTTTATCATCTATTGCGGCGCTAGTAAAATAGATAAGATAGATTTTTTTGGAGGATATGATGGATATTGACCCGTTAATTTTTGATGTAAATATTGCAAAAAATAAACCTAATTCATATCGTAAAGTAAAGAATAATTCGGGCTGTCCATTTTGTGAAGTTGACAGCTTAGAAAATATCTATCAAAAAAATGGAGACATGATCTGGTTGCGTAATAAGTATCCAACGTTACGTGACACGGTTCAAACTGTTCTAATTGAGTCGAGTGATCATCATGGTGATATTGCGACCTATTCTAAAGCGTTCAATCGACAATTAATTCAGTTTTCCCTGAACTGCTTCAATAAGATGAGGGCCCAAAAACAGTTCAAGTCCGTTTTATGGTACAAGAACTTTGGTCCAAATTCAGGAGGCTCACTTGTGCATCCACACATGCAAATTGTTGGACTTGAAAAGCAAGACGGCTATCGGAATATTGATGAAGCTAATTTTAAGGGTATAACCCTCTTTGATAAAGCTGGAGTTGAGATTAACGTTTCAACTGCACCAATTCATGGCTATGTTGAATTAAATCTTAATTTATGTGATTTGTCTAGTGTTGACCTATGGGCAGACTGGATTCAAGCGGGAACCAAGTACATGTTAAATGTGGTGTCGAAGGGGCGTTGTGATTCCTATAATTTATTCTTTTATCCGCGTGAAGGAGGCAAAATTTGTGCTAAGCTAATTGCGCGATTTGCTGCTTCACCTTATTTTGTGGGTTATAAGCTACCGCAGGTCGATAATCGTGAAAAATTGCTCCAAGAGGCCGAGCAATTTAGAGCCTTTTTTGAAGAAGAACAGGATTAGGAAAAAGCATATAAGGACAGTTAGAGTTTAAACCTGTATTATCATGGCCTTAGCAACTAATATAATTGTTTGCGACTTAAAAAGTTTAGCAATATAATAGCAAAATGTTATTAAGGAGAAAACTTACATGAGACGAGAACAAACAAGAAACATGGCAATTACAGCTTTATTCATCGCACTTTTTTTACTTCAGACCTTTGTTCCTAACATTGGCTACATTCGTATCCTGCCTGGGTTACCTGCAATTACGACTGCGCCATTAACAGTTGCAATTTATGCCTTATTAATGGGTCCAGTGGCTGGAGCGGTTTTTGGTTTGTTTTGGGGAATTTTACGATTGATCTTGGCGTTTACACAGCCAGGCGATATTGTCAGCTTGATGCTCTTTCAAAATGTTTTCATCGCAGTAATTCCAAGTGTGTGTGCTGGACTTTTTCCTGGTCTAATAGGCAAACTATTTCAGAATAAGAAAAATGGAATAAGAGAAGCCAGCTATGCAATTGCAGGTGCGGTTACCTCTTTAACCAATACAGTCTTAGTCATATTATTAACCAGCCTTGTTTTTATGAATGATTCAGGTCGGCTAATTGGTTATATGGGCAATTTTGCCAAAGGAACGCCATTAATCGAGGCTTTGATTATTGCTTTAGGGATGAACGGCTTGATTGAAGCAATTTTTACAGCAATAGTTACACCGATTATTGTGATACCACTAAAAAAAGTGATGAAGAGAATTGGCTAAAGCTTAATTTTATATACTAGAAATACAGCAAAACTTAGCTGATAAAAGCACTTGCATAAGTAAGTGCTTTTTTTGTTTGACAAAATTCCAAAACAGGATTAGTGTATTAGATATATAATACACAGTGACTAATAGGAGGAAAAGAAAACATGACTGAAATACTACGTGTAGAGCAGGTAACCAAAACGTATGGTAAGCGCGGCGAAAAGCAATATCAGGCACTAAAGGGCATTAACTTCACGGTTAATTCGGGTGAGTATGTGGCTATTATGGGTGCTTCAGGTTCAGGGAAAACGACCCTGCTTAACATTTTGTCAACTCTCGATAAGCCAACAAGTGGTCATGTTTTTATTAATCATGAAGATAATAGTACGTTAAACGCCAATCAGTTAGCCGATTTTAGAAGTAAGCAAATTGGCTTTATCTTTCAAGACTTTAATTTACTGGAAAACTTAACTAATCGCGAAAATATTGCTTTGCCGCTAAGTTTGCGTGGAATATCAACTAAGCGAATTGATCCGTTAATCGATCGAATTGCTGGACGACTTGGAATTGAGCAAATATTAGCCAAGTATCCTGCTGAGGTTTCCGGAGGTCAAAAGCAAAGGGTAGCAGCAGCCAGAGCGTTAGTTCATGAACCAGCAATTTTACTTGCAGATGAGCCAACCGGTGCACTTGATTCAAAGAGTGCACGCGAATTATTGGATACAATGGAAGATTTGAATCAAAATGATGGCATTACAACATTGATGGTTACTCATGATCCGTTTGCCGCTAGTTTTGCCAGTCGAATTCTCTTTATTAAAGACGGTAAGATTGGTAAGCAAATGTTGAAAAACGAGCTGTCGCGGCAAGAGTTTTATCACTTATTGATTGACCATTTAGATACCGATGAATAGAGGAAACGAATATGATTTGGAAATTATCTTTAACAGGAATCAAAAATCGTTTTAAGGATTATACGGTCCTGTTCTCTGGCTTGGTTGTTGCAAGCATGATCTTTTACATGTTTTTGACCATTGCAATTAATCCAGCCTTTATCAAAAACGATATTCAAACCTCAACTTCATATGTTCAATTTACATTTGGCTTTGGCATTGTATTACTAGTCATTATTTCAATGATTTATCTTGTTTACGCTAATTCGTTTTTGCTAAGCATGCGTAAGCACGACTATGGCATGTATATGATGCTAGGAGCCAAGAGCAACAAGATTGGGTTGCTAATTTTTCTAGAAACATTGATTACTGGGATTTTAGCCACTTCAGCTGGCATTATTCTGGGCTTTGGCTTGACTACAGTTGTTGCTAAATTACTAATTGATAAACTGGGTTTAACGGTTACTCATTTTAGTCCCATCTTGCCTAATGCCGTTTTGTGGACATTAATCTTTTTCACTTTAATGTTTCTCTTCGGCGCGCTCAAAAATGCACGTAAATTAGTACGTACACCAGTAATCAGCCTTTTGAAAGACGAGCAAAAGCCAGCTGAAATGAGTCATAAAACGGGGCTGCGCTCAGTGGAAGCAATTGCTGGCCTAGTTCTGCTAGCCATAGGTTACTATACGCTCAGTCTTCCCGCAGCAATGATTTTAATTATCATTCCAGTTGCTTTAGTGACGATTGTAGCGGGATCATACTTTACATTTAATTCTTTTTTCAGTGCATTAATTGGCTTTCTATTAAAGCGAAAAGACTTTTCTTACCGCGGAATCCGGGTGTTTACACTAGGCCAGTTAAAGTTTCGGATTCACGACTACACCAAGATCTTAACAATTATTTCGCTACTCTTTGCCTTGGCTTTAGGAGCAATCACGGTGGGCTTGAACTTTAGTACACTTAAAGATCAAGCTACTGCAAGCACATATTATGACACGACGATTGTAAGTTCCTCTTCTGCAGTTCAAGAAGCTAAAAAGCAGCTGCATATCAAGCACGAACAAACGTATCATTATAAAGAAAACAAAAAGTACTTGTACTTTAAGCGGACTGAATTCAGTGCTAATCCAGTCAAAAACAATGAATTCTATGTCAAAAATGACACACCAGCATATAAGACAGTAAATTTGAAAATTGCTGATCTGGCTAAGCAGGGAACAACTGCTAATAACGTTTTGAACTCAATGCTTCCTGCTAAGCACCATAAGCCTATTCGTTTGGTTTCACAGCAAAAATGGGCTAGTTTAAAGGGCGACAAGCAGTTTGTCACCCTTCTAACCGTAAAGAATTTTCAGCAAGACTATCCAATCCTCTTAAAAATTGAAAAGCAGCAGCTAGAAGAAAGCAAAAATTATGCCAATGTTTATCAATCGAGTAAGGCAGGAGCTTATCAGCTAGTTATGAACTTTAGCAGTGGCTTTGAATTCATGGGCTTCTTCTTGGGCTTTGCTTTCTTAACTATGCTTGCTTCTACTTTGATGTTTAAGATTTTAACTGGTGCTGCTAGCGATAAAATCCGCTATCAGATGTTGTTTGAAATGGGCACTAGAATGTCTGTCTTACGCAATTCAATTAAAAATGAGATTGGTATCTTATTCCTTTTACCGGGAATATTAGGCGTAATCGATGTTCTATTTGGGTTACAGATGTTTAGAGTTTTCCTTCCAGCCCCGTACCACAACTTATGGATCCCATTTACAATTTTTATCATTTTGTACCTCCTCTATTACCTAATAACAGTGAAGTTATATGAAAAAATCGTTTTGAAATCGGATAGTGTTCTCAACAAAGGAGAATGAGCTGCTAGTTTAGGAAAGAGGAGTGCGTATGATTTGGAAGTTGTCTTTAACGGGAATAAAAAGCAGGCTAAAGGACTATCTGGTTTTGTTTTCAGGTTTAACTGTTGCTAGCATGGTTTTCTATATGTTTTTAGCAATTGCAGTTAACCCAGCCTTCATAAAAAATGACATCCACGTTAGAACAGATTACTTAAAATATATTTTTATTTTTGGCATTGTTTTATTAGTCATTATTACTTTAGTCTATTTATTGTATGCCGATACGTTTTTACTCAGCATGCGTAAGCATGATTACGGCATGTACATGATGCTGGGTGCTAAAAGCACTAGGATAGGGCGACTGATTTTTGGTGAAACCCTAATCACTGGTCTTTTGGCCACTTTCTTAGGGCTTATACTTGGGTTTGGTTTAACCTGGATTAGTCTAAAAATACTAATTAGCAAGTTAGGCTTAGAAATACCACATTTTCAGGTCATTTTACCTAATGCGATTATAATTACGATTGCGTTTTTCTTAGTAATATTTTTGGTGGTGGCCTTGGCTAACGTATACAAGTTAACGCACACGCCTGTTATTACTTTGTTACATGAAGATCAGGCACCAGTAAAATTTCGCTATCGTCCATTTTTACGAGTAATCGAAGCAGCAGGCGGTGTTTTCTTACTGGCAATAGGTTATTACGTAATGACACTGCCAAAGGAGCAAGTTTTTAAAATTATTCCAACCGCTTTGGTAACAATTGTAATTGGTTCATACTGGATTTTTGCTGCAGTGTTTAGTTCGCTTGTGGGGCTTTTGTTAAAAAGGAATAGTTTTTCTTATCATGGCATTCGCATATTTACGCTGGGGCAGTTGAAATTTCGGCTGCAAAGCTATACTCGAGTTTTGACAATGATTTCTTTGCTGTTTGCTCTTGCACTTGGTGCAATCACCGTTGGCTTAAACTTTGATTCGCTCAATGATTTAGCAACGCAGTCTGTTTATTACGATGCAACAATTGTTAGCAATTCTTCTGCCGTCAAAAAGGCCGAGTCAAAACTGGATTTAATTAGTAAACAGACATACCATTACAAGGAAACCAAAAAAGTTCTTTATTTTGATCAAGCAGAAATTTCGAAACAGCCAGTGAAATATGTCAGTGTTAACTATTCCAATAACAGAGGTGTCACTCAATATACTGTTAAAGCACTGCAAGTAAATAAAATATCTGATAGCAATGCAATAGATAATACTATTTTTATGCGGATGGTTCCAAACCATGGCCAGCAAAAAGTTAAGCTTGTCTCGTCAAAGGAGTTAAGCAAACTTAGTGGTCAGAAAAACTTTGTTAGTCTTCTTCGAGTTAAAGATTTTCGCCAGGCTTATCCTATTATCGCTAAAATGGAAAGTCAGCAAGTAAAAGAAAAGCCTGCTTTTGCCGCCCTCGTGCCTCAGTCTAAAGCGGCTTTTTACGGAAACTCACTTGCTTACAGTAGTTCGTTTGAATTCATGGGCTTTTTTCTCGGCTTTGCCTTTTTGACTATGCTTGCTTCAACATTAATGTTTAAAGTTTTAAGTGGTGCTGCTGGTGATAAAGTGAAGTACCGGATGCTCTACCAAATAGGAACAAGGAAACAGCTACTACGGCGTTCTATCAAAATAGAAATCGGTGTTCTGTTTCTTTTACCAGCACTTCTAGGCGTGACTGATGTTCTTTTTGGACTGCAACTTTTCAAAGATTTGTTAGAAAACCCCTACCGTAGTATCTGGATTCCATTTACTATTTTTATTATTCTTTATTCATTTTATTATTTATTAACAGTCAAATTGTATGAAAAACTTGTTTTAACAAAAGAGTGAAAAAAGCTGTAATCATTGAGATTACAGCTTTTTATTTTTGCTGAGAAAGCTAACTATTCATTCAAGGTTTTTGGTTAAATTAAATTATTTTTAAAATATTTCTTGACACTTAAAAACAAGATACCTATAATTCTAAGTGTTAAATTAAATTTTTGGGAGGCTATTTTAATGAAAATTACAAAATTAAATAAAAAGAACATTAGAATAGTCAATACGCAAAAGATAATTATTGCCTTGTTGTCAAGTAGGACTTAACCTAAGTAGATTGCTGAATGCAGTTTGTAAAGTTGAGCCCTTGTTTGCTTCTTGATGAATGGGGCTTAACTCATAAATGACCTAGCGCCTCATTCATTAAGTTGAA
Organism: Lactobacillus apis; assembly: GCF_003150935.1. Classification (NCBI taxonomy): domain Bacteria; kingdom Bacillati; phylum Bacillota; class Bacilli; order Lactobacillales; family Lactobacillaceae; genus Lactobacillus; species Lactobacillus apis. The sequence goes on from NZ_CP029476.1 coordinate 166,599, forward strand.
TGAGGTGTTTTTGTAGGTAAATGTCAAAGGAGAAAAAATGAGTAAGTTTAGTAAAAGAGTAATGAGTGCTGTCACATTAGGAGCGGCTGCATTTATGGTGGCGGGCTGTTCCGTTGCTAAAAACAGTGGTAGCAAGGGAACAACCCAAGCACATGACGTTGTTAAAATTGGTGCCAATTTAGAGCTGTCTGGAGCTGCTGCCGGTTATGGTAATGCGGAAAGACAAGGTGTCCAACTTGCAGTTGATGAAATCAATAAAGCCGGTGGAATTAACGTTAATGGCCACAAGAAGAAAATTAAATTGATTTTACGTGACAATAAGTCGGCAATTGCTACTTCATCCTCTGTTGCAGCTCAGTTAACTACTAAGGACAAGGTTGCGGCAATTGTTGGGCCTGCAACCACAAGTGCAGGTACTGCTGAAATTCCAAATATTACGAAAGCAGCTGTGCCAAGTGTCAGTCCATCAGCAACGGATTCAAAATATACTTTACAAAAAGACGGTAAGGTTCAAGAGTATGTTTTCCGTGCTTGTTTCCAAGATAATTTCCAAGGAACTAAAGCAGCAGAATTCGTAATGGATAAATTAAAGGCCAAGCGTGTTGCTATTTACGCTGATAATTCAAGTGATTACGGAACAGGACTAGCTAAGGCCTTCCAAAATACATATAAGGGTAAGGTAGTCGCTAACCAAACCTACTCAGCAGGCGATAAGGACTTTAACGCTGTTTTAACTTCATTTAAGTCGAAAAACGTTGATGCGATTTATGTTCCTGGTTACTACACTGAAGTAGGTTTGATCATCAAGCAAGCTCGTCAAATGGGTATCAAGGTTCCAATCGTTGGTGGTGACGGAATGGCTGATCCGAAGTTACCACAAATCGCAGGTCCTAAGAATGCCACAAATATTTTCTACACCACACCATTTTCTACTCGTGTTGCAGCTAAGGATCCGTTTGCTTCGAAGTTTATGAAGGCTTTCAAGGCACGTTACCACACTGATGCTCCTGCCTTTTCAGCACTTGCTTATGATGCGGTATACCTAGTTAAAAATGCAATTGAAACACAAAAATCAGATGATTCAGTCAAGATTACTGCAGGTTTAGCTAAGACTAAGAACTTCAAGGGTGTTACTGGCGAAATCACGATTGATAAAAAGCACAACCCTGAAAGACCAATCATAACTGAGGAAATGACTAACGGAAAAATCAGTAATTTTTACAAGGTTGATTAACGAAAAACACGTTTAGTTAATAGAGATATTTCAAAGGAGCGATCAAATTTGCAGATAGTTTTACAGCAAATTATCAATGCCTTATCATTAGGCTCGATATATGCCTTGTTGGCGTTGGGTTATAGCATGGTTTACGGCATTATTAAGTTAATTAACTTTGCTCATGGCGATATTTATATGTTAGGGGCATTTTGTGCCTACTACGTAATTAGCCTTTGGCACTTTAACTTTATTACCGCTCTACTTACAGCAATGATTGTTAGTGCACTAGCTGGTGTAGTGATTGAATATTTTGCATATCGACCTCTACGAAAGTCACCTAGAATCGCGGTTTTGATTACTGCTATTGGTGTATCGTTTTTGCTAGAAAATGGTATGTCATATTTAGTAGGCTCTAATGCACGCAGCTTTCCCCAAGTAATGGAACAAGTTAATTACAACATTGGTGGCATTGTCATTTCTAATATTCAAATTTTGATTTTGGCTACAGCGTTGATCTTAATGGTTTTGCTGCAGGTAATTATCAAAAAGACCAAAATGGGACGAGCAATGAGAGCCGTTTCGGTTGATCCAGATGCAGCTGAGTTAGTCGGTGTAAATGTGAACCACACGATTTCATTTACTTTTGCCTTAGGCTCGGCTTTAGCCGGTGCTGGCGGTATTCTGATTGGGATGTACTATAACCAAATTGATCCGCTGATGGGAATGACACCGGGAATCAAGGCTTTCGTGGCAGCCGTATTGGGCGGAATTGGTTCCGTACCTGGTGCATCATTAGGAGGTTTTCTGATTGGTATTTTGGAAACATTTTTCCAATCAATTGGTTTATCTGCATACAAAGATGCTGTCGTTTACTTTGTCTTAATTGTTATTTTGCTCTTTTTACCAGCCGGTATCTTTGGCAAAAATACTAAAGAAAAGGTTTAGGTGGCAAAATGAAAGCAAATTTGAAATACATCTTGTCGTGGCTTGTAATTATGATTGCTGGCTTCTATCTAATCAATGCGTTAATTATGGTAGGCGTGATCGATGACTTTATTGAAAATATGTTGGTCACAATCGGAATCAATATTATTTTGGCAACGGGATTGAACTTAATTATCGGTTTTAGTGGCCAATTTTCACTTGGACACGCTGGTTTTATGGCAATTGGTGCATATGCAACCGCGATTATTACCCAGCACGTAAGCACTGAAATAGGTTTTATTGTGTCATTGCTGGTTGGGATGGCGCTTGCAGCACTTATTGCATTAGTTGTCGGAACAGCAACGTTTACTCGATTAAAGGGTGATTATTTAGCAATTGCGACTTTAGGTGCGGCTGAAATTATTCGCAACATCATCAATAACCTGAAGATTACTGGTGGCTCAGCGGGGATGTTTAATATTCCTCAACTATGCTCTTGGCCAACTGTTTATATTTTGGTTTGTTTAACGACCCTAGTTTTGATGAACTTTATTAGATCTAAAAACGGACGAGCAATCAAAGCCGTACGTGAAGATGAAATTGCTGCTGAAGCGATGGGAATTAATACTACCAAGTGGAAGGTAGCCGCTTTTGTTATTGGTGCGACAACAGCTGCGATTGCTGGTAGCTTGCATGCATCCTATATCCAAACTATTTCACCATCAAACTTTGGAATTATGGAGTCTATTTCGATTCTTGTAATTGTTGTTTTAGGTGGTGTTGGTAGTATGACCGGAACATTTTTAGCAGCAGTTGTTTTAGGCGTGTTAGATACGGTCTTACAAAACTTTGGTGCGCTAAGAATGGTTATTTATGCAATTGCACTGATTTTAATTATGATCTTCAAGCCATCAGGACTGCTCGGTAACTGGGAATTTTCATTAAAGAATCTTGGTAAACATTTTGGTAAAAAGGAAAGGGGCTAGCGCATGGAGCATTTACTGCAAGTAGAACATGCGGTACGTAAATTTGGTGGTGTAACCGCAGTTAACGATGTTTCACTTCATCTAGATGAACATGAATTGGTTGCCCTTATTGGTCCAAATGGTGCTGGTAAAACAACGCTATTTAACTTATTAACAGGGATGGTTCCTGTAACTAGCGGCAAAATAGATTTACGAGTTGACAAGCAAACTTATGATTTAACCAGTAAGAATGCTGTCCAAATTGCTGATTTAGGCTTGTCACGAACTTTTCAGAATATTCGTTTGTTCAAAAATTTAACAGTTATGGACAATGTTTTAACTGCCATGACAAATAAGTACAAAGAAGGATTTTTGACAACTGTTTTTCGTTTGCCAAGCTATTATCGAACTGAAAAGGAAATGAGAGCAGCAGCAGAAAAGCTGCTAGACATTTTCGATTTAACAGATAGCCAAGCATTATTAGCTGAAAATCTACCTTATGGAACGCAGCGCCGCTTAGAAATAGTTAGAGCCTTGGCAACACAGCCTAAAATTTTGTTCTTAGATGAACCTGCCGCTGGAATGAATCCAGAGGAAACAGCAGATTTAACTAACCTAATTAAGCGGGTGCAAAAAGAGTTTGGCATAACTGTTTTATTGATTGAGCATGACATGTCTCTTGTTATGAACTTGGCTGAACGCATTTATGTTCTCGATCAAGGAGAATTACTTGCAACTGGTACCCCTGAGGAAATCAGGACAAATAATAAAGTGGTTGAGGCATATTTGGGAGAAGGTGAAGTCTAGATGGCGATGCTCGAAGTTGAAAACTTGTCCGTTAACTATGGTGTTATCCAGGCTGTTAAAGGGGTAAGTTTCAAAATAAATGAAGGCGAAATTGTGACTTTGATTGGTGCAAACGGTGCCGGCAAGTCGACAATTGTTAAAACAATCTCTGGACTACTTAAACCTAAGGATGGTCAAATCACATATCAGGGTAAGAGCATTGTTAAAGAAAAGGCTCCGCAAATAGTATTAGACGGGATTTCACAAGTTCCAGAGGGACGGCATATTTTTTCCGGACTAACGGTAATGGAAAACTTGCAGATGGGTGCCTTTTTACAAAAAAATGGTAGCGAAGTAAACAAGGTTTATCAGGAAATTTTTGAACGCTTTCCAATTTTACAAAAGCGTAAAAATCAGGATGCTGCAACGCTGTCAGGTGGTGAACAACAAATGTTGGCCATTGGTCGTGCGTTGATGGCTAAACCTAAATTACTTTTACTTGATGAACCTTCGATGGGACTGTCACCTTTGTATATTCAGGAAATTTTTAAGATTATTAAAGAGCTGAATGAAAAGGGTACAACAATCTTGTTGATTGAACAGAATGCTAAACAAGCTCTCTCGATTGCTGATAGAGGTTATGTATTGGCAACTGGTAAAATTGAATTAACTGGTACAGGACAGGAACTATTAGCTAATCCAGAAGTGCAGAAAGTGTACTTCGGTGGCTAAGTAGTTACTTCGAGAGTAAAAAGACCATTCACTAAAAATGTGAGTGGTCTTTTATCTATGGAGCAAGCTTTATTTATGGTAGAGTTTCTTAACGTTTTTAACATCGACTGGCTGAATAGGGTACCTTCCTTCAGTGTCCATGACGGACGGCACTTTTGTATTATGATCAAGCCCCATTGCATGTCCTAGTTCATGCTCGATAGCTTGAAGTACTTGTTGGTAGCGCTCAGCATCATCTGCAAAATCGCACAAGTAATATGTGTTTAACTGGATAGTTGAAGCAACGAGACGGTGGTTTTTGACATAATAGCGCCAATGAGTGTAACCTGCATAGCGGGTTTCTGAATTGTACCAAGGTACAACTGTGATTTGAGCCTTTTTCCTATTCTTAGTTTTTGTGAACGTAAATGCACCTGTCTCGTTCCATTCTTTAATTGCATCATTAGTTACGGCAATTAAATCGTCATTTTTCCCTAAATCAAGGTAAATCAAAGCTTTGGCTTTTTTCCACCGACGGTGTTGTGTTTCTTTGGCATAGGTAACTTGTCTAAAAGAAGCTGGCGAACTAGGATTATTGCTTAAAAAGAATGATCCAATGAGAACAGCTGAAACAGATAACGCACAGACTGTTTTTTTAAAAAAATAAAGGCTTTTTTTCATCTTAATTACCTTTGCTAGCTAATATAATAATATTCATGATAATTATAGCAGTAAACAATTAAAAAGTTTTGATTATAAATCTATATTATTTAGTGAACAACTGCAATTTGCCTAGATATTTTTGCATGACTATGAGAAAATATAGAACACTTGTGAGCAATAAAAAACCTCAGTTATGTTGATAATTGAGGTTTTGATTAAGTGAAGAAAATGTAGCTAGAACAATTTCATTTTATTGTATGAAATTACTTTTTTGTTTTTATCAGTTATATTCATAATTGAGATTGAAGCATTACGGGGACCGTTGCTAATATCAAAATCTCCATATTTTGCGGCAATACTACGAATAGTGAAACCGTGAGTCACAAGTAGGATATTCTCTGCCCCATCAAGCTGATCAATCAGATTGAAGCCTTGATTGAGTCGTTTCCAGTATTCTTCTGCATTTTCAGCATCATGAAAGGGGTCGGCCTCTTTAATCCAGTCTTTAACCTTATCGAGTGGTTCTTTTTGAAACAAATCATAATGATTCCTGTAACCGTGCGGGCCACCAATCATTTGCCATGCTGCATCAGAATCCATGCCTTCAAAGTAACCATAAAATTGTTCGCGGAAAAATGGGGAAGCTATATGCTGCAGTACATCATTATTAGTATTGTGTGCCATGATAATATCACAAGTATCACTAGCACGTTTCAAGTCGCTAGACAAAGCAATGTCGAACGCAACACCTTTAAGAGCTTCACCAGCTTCATTGGCATCAGCAATACCTTTATCAGTTAGTGGTGTATCGCACCAACCCTGCATTTTATTATAGCGATTAATGTATGTTTGCCCATGACGAACAATATAGATTCTTTTCATTTTACCTACTTATATTTTTTTAATATACTTATTTATTGTAAAGTTTTTTTACAGTTTCAATATCTGTTTCTTGAATAGAATAGATGGAGCCAGTTGGATACATAACTGATTGACCATTATTGTGCTTAAGCCCAATTGCGTGACCTAGTTCGTGTTCCACAGTGTTAACAACTCGTTCATAACTGTAATTGTAGCTTGAGAAATTGTCAAGGTAATAGGTATTTAAGGTGGTATCTGCAGAAAATAGTTGGCCTGATTTTACGTAAAAATGGAAAGTTGTGTAGCCGGCGTAATTAACGTCTGGGTTATAGGCACTTTTAACGATAATATCAGCTTGGCTCTTATTTTTAGTTTTACTGAACGTAAAAGCCCCAGTTTCGTTCCAAACTTTGATTGCATGATTGGTAGCTACGATAAGATTCTGGTCTCCCTTTAAGTCGATATATACAGTGGCACTAGGCTGAGGCCATTTCCATTCTTCAGAAGCTGTTTCCTTTTTTGTCTTTTTTGCTACACGTTTTGCTTTTTTTGCATAGACGATTTGATTCTGTATGTTGCTAAGTGGAATATTTCCAGAGTTAAGTATATCAAAGCACCCACTGAGTGCTACTGTGGCAACTAATGCATAAAATAGTTTATTTAGAAAATGATGAAAGGTACTCATAATTTATCAGCTCCAATACTGTTGTTATTTAAAGGAAAATGTACTGCTTTCAAACTATTCTTTAACTGTATTATAGACATAAATCCTTAAAATTTCACGGATTTTGATTGAAAATATAAAAATAAAAAAACTGCAAATAAAGTATATATGAACATTATAATTTCGAAAAATATAAAAATTAATTTCTGAAAAAACAGGTGACGTTATGTTAAATAGAGTAGATGAAAAAAAGTTTGAGCAAGAGCACCTTGATCATATCTTAAAAATGATTAGAGCCAAAAAGGCGGAGTTATCCTCTTCAATTAAGTCGGCAGAAGGAGAAGCTAAGGATCTTAACTCTCACTTTTTTGATGATGTAAAACTAGACTATGACGGCTATTCCACCTCAATGGAAACAGCTTTATCAATTCATCAACAGCAGCAACTTCTTGATGAACGCGAGAATGCATGGCAACATGCAGCTAGGCAATTAACGACAATCCAAAAATTAGAGCAAAAGCCGTATTTTGCACGAGTTGATTTTAAAGAAAATGGTCAGCCTGCAGAAACTATTTATATTGGTTTAGGCTCCTTTGCTGACAAAAATGATCACTTTTTAATTTATGACTGGCGTGCCCCAATTTCTTCAATTTATTATGATGGCAAGCTTGGCGACGTTTCTTACGTTTCTCCTGAAGGTGAAATTACCGTTGAGATGACCAAGAAGCGACAATTTATGATTGAAGACGGTAAGATTGTCAATATGTTTGATACCAATGAATCGATTGGTGATCAAATGTTGCTTGAGGTCTTGGGTGAAAAGTCCAGTACGCAAATGAAGTCGATTGTGACGACAATTCAGCGCGAGCAAAATAAGATTATTCGTAATACAAGCGCTGATTTATTGTTTGTTCAAGGTGCTGCTGGGTCGGGAAAGACATCTGCAATTTTACAAAGAATAGCATACTTGCTCTATCGGTACCGTGGTAATTTAACAAGTAGCGATGTTATCATGTTTAGCCCTAACCAGCTATTTAATGACTACATTAAAAATGTTTTGCCTGAGATGGGTGAACAGAATATGGTGCAAATGACATACTGGCAATTTGTTGCACGTCGTTTGCCTGGCATGAATGTCGAAAACCTGTTTGATCAGTTTGAGGATGATTCTGCCGATTCAGCAATCAGTCAATTTAAAGATTCAACTAGTTTCTTTGACTTGCTGACTCGCTATGCAAAACACCTTAATCAACGTGGTGTAATCTTTAAGAACATTTATTTCCGTGACAAAAAGCGTCCATTTTTTGAAAATGCAAAAATCAATGAAATTTATTATTCCTACAATTCGAACTACAATTTAAGCAACCGAATTGATGCAACGCGTGAAGAGTTAATTAAATTGCTTAACCGCAAGATTAATTCTGAAGCTAAAAAGTCTTGGGTAGCTGATGAAATTCAGAGCCTGAGTCAAGAACAACTTAACGAGCTATATGACCGGCCTGATCAAGAATTTGAATCCGAGGAAAAAGAAGAAAAATTCTTAAGCCGCAAGATTGTGGTTAAGGCACTGGATAAAGTTTTCCAACAAATAAAGCGTAATAACTTTATTAATATGCGTGCGCAATACCTTAGTTTCTTGCGTCGCGTTCCGAAAATGACTGATCTTTCTAAATGGAATATTACTGAAGACCAGTGGAATGACCATGTTGAAGAAGTCAAAGCTAGCTTTAAGAACCACTATATTCATATGAATGATGTCTCTGCCTATCTTTACTTATATGACATGATTACTGGGCGGCACGTTGATTATGAAATGCGTTATGCCTTTATTGATGAAATTCAAGATTACACGCCATTTCAACTTTGCTACCTTAAATATAATTTTCCACGCGCCAAGTTCACAATGCTGGGAGACTTAAACCAGGCTATTTTCACTAAGGATGAGAGTCGAAGCTTACTTAAACAAATTAGTGGTTTGTTCGATCCTAAGAAAACTGATGTTGTTCAGCTAACTAAATCGTACCGTTCAACCAAGCAATTAACAGATTTTACTAAGCAAATTTTACGTCAGGGTGAAAAAATTGAGTCCTTTAACAGGCAAGGACCAAAGCCTGTCGTTTGGGGACGAGATGACGAGGCTGAGGCGTTAAAAGTTTTGCAAGAAGTATTAATGGAAAATGAGCAAAACAAGTTGACAACAGCGGTGATTACTAAAGACCTTGAAAGTGCTAAGTTTGTTTCAGAAAAATTGAAGAAAAATGGTGTAAAAGCCACTTTGATTGCAACCGCTAATCAGCGACTGGTTGATGGAACGTTGATTATTCCGTCATATTTAGCTAAGGGATTGGAATTCGATGCAGTCATTATGTGGGATGCCTCAAAGAAGAGCTATCACCGTCTTGATGAAACGCAACTGGTTTACACAATCACTTCGCGTGCAATGTATAAGCTTGATATGATTTATACAGGTGCTAAAAGTCCTCTACTTGATGTTGATCAAGAAACTTACGAAGAAAAATAGGTGAGGCTAAGATGGAGAAACAGGAAACATTTAAGTTTAAAAAAATTGCTGACATGTCAGGTCAAGAGGTATACTGCATTGCAAGGTTGCGCATTGATACATTTGTCACGGAACAGAAAATCACTGAGCCTGAACTTGATGATCAAGATCTTACTGCAATCCAGGTCTTTTTGCAGAACGAAGAGCAAAATAGAGCACTTGCTGTTTGCCGTATTTTTAAAGAAAATGATCAGTGGGTCCTCGGCCGTGTAGCAGTTGATGCGCAAACACGTGGACAACATCTTGGTACAAAAATGATGCAGCAGGTGCACCAATATCTACGCGACCTTGGTGTTAAGCAATTAATTTGCCATGCTCAAATGCAAGCTAAACTTTTTTATGATCAATTAGGTTATCAGACTAAGGGTGAAGTTTTTACTGAAGCTGGTATTGAACACATTATGATGTACTATAACTTATAAAAAGAAGTAAAACTTGCGTTTTTAACGTGAGTTTTTCTTTTGCAAAGAGATAATTTAACTTGATATCGTTAATGATTTGAACATAAGGTAAGGGAAAGACTAAAGATGAAAAATTATTTGCGTTTTAATCGAGACGAATGGGCATCTTTTTCTTCTAATGATGCTGTTAGAATAACGAAGGACGAACTTGCAAAAATTAAATCATTAGGGGATGTCATTAATTTAACGGATGTTCAAGAAATTTATGGTAGCCTAATTAACTATCTTTATTTGGTGTACCAAGAAAAACGTACTTTGCAGCAAAAGCAGAGTGAATTTTTAAGGCAGCATGTGCTAGCTGCACCTTTTATCATTGGTATTTCTGGTTCGGTTGCAGTTGGTAAATCAACAACTGCTCGTCTTCTACAAGTTTTACTTAGCCGAACATTTCCTAACTTAAATGTTCATTTAATGACAACAGATGGCTTTATTTATCCGAATGAGGAATTGAAACGGCGTGGCCTTTTTGATCGGAAGGGTTTTCCTGAAAGTTACAATATGAACTTATTGAGTGACTTTCTAAAGGATGTCCTTAGCGGCAAAGAAAATATTGCCTATCCGCTTTATTCACAAGAATTAAGTGATATTGTTCCAGGTAAGTATGGACATGTAAAGCAGCCAGATATCTTAATCATTGAGGGAATTAATACCTTACAGTTACCAACTAATGGGCAAATTGTTACCAGTGACTTTTTTGATTTCTCAATTTACATCGATGCTGATGAAGAACTAATTGAAAAATGGTTCATGCAACGTTTTGAACGCGTGCTTGAAATGAATAAAAATGATCCAACTAATTTTTACTATGAGATGGCTAACGGTCCTCGAGCAGATGCAATTCAATTAGCACAAGATACTTGGCAAATGGTGAATTTGGTTAATTTGCGTGAATATATTGCACCAACTAAACAACGGGCCAGCTTAATTTTGCATAAAACAACCAGCCATAAAATTGATGAAATCTATCTAAGACAGTTTTAACTTTTAGTACCTAGTTTGGGTCAATTTTGCTATACTAAACGGTATGAATACGATTTATTTATTATTAATTAAAAAATTTGCATTGCCTCCAGCGTAAAGTTTTTTCTGTAATTTAAACACGATTAAAATAAAAAGGAGAAAAAACAATGGTACAGGCAATTAACTTAAAAAAGGGTATGGTATTTAGTCAAGACGGTAAAATGATTCGGGTGCTTAAGGCAAACCATCACAAACCTGGTAAGGGCAATACTGTTATGCAAATGGACTTACGTAACATTGAAAGTGGTGCGGTGGTTCATAAGACGATGCGTCCAACTGAAAAGGTTGAATTAATCGACATTACTAAAAAGAAAGCACAATTCCTTTATAACGAAGGTGACGTTTATACTTTCATGGATTCCGAAACTTATGAACAATATGAAGTTTCTGGTGAACAACTTGGTGATGATAAGTTTTATTTGATGCCAAATATTGAAGTTCAATTGGAATTTGCTAATGACAGTAAACTCCTTGGCGTTGAATTACCAGCAACTGTTACAATGAAAGTTACTCATACTGAACCTGGTATTAAGGGTGCTACAGTTACTGGTACAGGTAAGCCTGCAACAATGGAAACTGGCTTAGTAGTTCAAGTTCCTGATTTTATCAAAGTGGGCGAAGAACTAATTATCAATACCGCTGAAGGCGTATATAAATCAAGAGCCGAAGGTAATAAATAGATACACTTAAAAACGCAGTTGAAAATGACTGCGTTTTTTCATAGTTAATCTTCCCATTTACATAAAGTGTAGCCGCGGCTAATCGCATTTTTCTTAGATATTTTAGAGATATTTCCTCTTGCAGGCCTGAGACCGCGGCAGTTAGGATTATAATGATATCTACTACCAGACCTAGGTGCAATATAAACAACGCGACTTTTTCCTTGACGGTAGTATTTTACTTGGTTAAACTGCGTTTTCTGAGTAACATTTTTATTGACGGTCAGTACTTGCTTTGTGGGTTTTTGATTATTATGTTTAACTACAAGTTCCTGTACTTTTGCTTTGGCTTGTGGTGCATCTTTTTTGTGGGTAACTTCTACAGAGCGAGCTTCATTAGTTTGATTGCTCTGATGCTCGCTTGAAGTTGAATCATTAGCGAAAAAGGTAAGGGCAAAGAAGGCAACTAGCCAAAGCCACCACTTTTGATAAAACGGTTTGTTAGATTTCATTTATAACTCTCCTTGAAGTGTTTTAGTTTATTGTAAATTATTCAAGTTGCATATAGTTAATTTTGTGGTGTAAATTCACCATAAAAATACAGTGTGAATAATATTACTTGGCCATTGGTAGTGATAAAAATAGTTGAACTTTTTGATGCAATAGTATAATTGAACGGAGGTGATATCATGGAAATAGGACCATTATCTGAGTGGGTAACAGCTATAGCAGAGATTGCTGCTGTTTGCGTGGCGCTATTTTTACCTGTCTATGATAAGAAACGTGAAAAAAAGAAAAGAACTCGTAACTTGAAAAAGGTGTTTATATTCCTCATACAAAAGGCTTTAGATGAAAATGATACAACTGGTTTGGAGGCCTACTTTAAAATTAGTTATTTGACGATTGATAGTTTAGAGAACAGGGAGATATATGCGGTAGTTCAACCTGCATTTGAAATCCTGAAAAACCCTGATATTCCAAAACAGAAAAAAGAAAAGGATCTCAAACCAATACTGGAGTATCTTAATCAAAAATAAAATAGCACTTAACTTATATTAAGTGCTATTTTTTGTTGAACTTTAAAACTTAGTTTCTTTAATATCGTCTTCTGGCCTGTGCTCCTGTACACGAATAATTTGCCAGTCAAAATCACTTTCAGGAATATCTGCTAAATCAATAGTTAGTTTGCCATCTTCATAGCTAAATTTTGGTTCAGTTCGCTTTTCGATCATTTCGATTCGGTTAGGTTCAACTGCAATACCGTCTACCACTACTTCTTGTGCTAGTGGTTTTTTAACAAAAACATATTTTTGATATTGCATGTGACGGTTTTGCAAGACAAAACCGTTGTCGCTGGTGCATGCGCATGGTTCGCTTTCGTTTAAAGCATGGCCAAAAATGTGCATCCAATTGTTGGTCGCGGTGAACATTTCTGTTGTGCTTTCACTAAGTGAATTGGCAGAATCCACTTCAACATTGATAAATATGCTGTTTCCTTCTTTACGGTGATTAATAATTTCATCAATTACATTGTCAGGAGTTAAATCAACTCCAGTTTGCGTATCAACTAGGGCAATAGTATATTTAGCACAAGCCTTTTCGAAGTCAGCTTGCAATTGATTAGTTGCAACAGCTCTAGCACCAATATTGCGTGCAGTTTTTACTAAAAAGTCAGCATCTACATCTTTGGTGCTTTTTAGTTTAAAATTTAAGATAATAGCAAAATCAGGATTCATTAAATCTCTCTCCTTAATACTCATACTATTAAGTTTAACCTAAAAGGCGGTAAATACGAAAGATGAAAATTATTATCTCACCAGCAATGAAAATGAAAGTTGATACTAATGCCTTTGCGGCGAAATCACAGCCACAGTTTTTAACCCAGGCAAAAGAACTATCCGATTTTTTAAAAAAATGCAGTTTTACGCAATTAAAGGCAATTTGGGGTGGAAGTGACCGCACTACTGAAGTAGGACAAAAACAACTCGCTGCCCTGGACATAACTGAAGTAGAGGGCTTAACGCCAGCAATTATCTCGTATTCAGGTATTCAATATCAGTACATGGCACCGGACTTGTTTACAACTGAAGCCTTGGCATACCTGCAGAAAAATGTGCGCATTTTGTCTGGTCTCTATGGTGTTTTGCGGCCATTTGATGGTGTGTGGCCATACCGTTTAGAGATGAAGAACAAAGTTTTAGGTTTTAGAGAACCAAACCTTTATAAATATTGGGGCGAAACTTTGGCCAATAATCTCTTTGATAAAAATAATGTCGTAATTAATTTGGCTTCAAAGGAATATTCAAAGAATATTACGCCGTACTTATCTGATAAACGACAAATGATTACGATTGATTTTCAGGAACAAAAAAATGGGCAATGGAAGACAGTTGGCGTTCATGCTAAAATGGCACGAGGTGAAATGGTTCGTTTTATTTCAGAAAACCAACTTAAGCAGCCGGAAGATTTGCAGGAATTTGATGATTTTGGCTTTCAGTTTGTTGCTGAAGAAAGTACATCTAGTAGGTATGTCTTTCGAACAGACTTTGACTTCAAGCGACATTAATACCGATAAGTTAGTAAATGGAGATTAGCATGGAAATTGTTTTTGTACGGCACGGTCAGACAGATTTAAATAAGACTAGGAAAATTCAGGGGTCACGGTTTGATCATGACCTTGACCAAGAGGGGCGTACATATGCAGAAGAAGCTGCAGCAAATTTTGATCCTAATCAATTTGACCTTGTATTTTGTAGTCCGATGAAAAGAGCGTTGACGACAGCGCAAATTTTTACCAAAGGTCAAAAAGAAATAATCACTGATGAGCGCTTAGTAGAGTTCAATTTCGGTGAGTGGGATGGAAAATATTTAACAGAATTAGGTAAAAAGTATCCGGATGCGATTGATCCATGGGGAAAAGCGGCAGCTAATTACGTTAAATACGCGCCACATGGCGAGACTTTTGCGGAACTTGATCAACGTTGTGGCAGTTTCCTCGATGAATTGCAGGAGAAATATCTCGATAAAAAGATTTTGGCTGTTTGTCATGGCACATTAATTAGAATGATGTTTGCCCATTATTTTACAGCAGGAGATATCAATGCATTTGAAACAATTGATAACTGCGCATTAGCTAAAATCTCATATCGTGATCATGTGGCTCGGATAAACTATTACAATCGATTATTAGTGCTTAAATAAACAGGGAAAAGAGTTCGAAAAGAGCTCTTTTTTATTGCCAAATTTTTAAGTTGATTAAAAAGTGTAAGAGCTTTTTGATTGACGGAAAAAATTATAAGAGTTAATATTTTACCAAAGTGACACGGCGTCACTTTTTAAGAAAAGGAGATGAGGAAATGGTAAAACCAACTTTCGTAAATTTACCGCAGGACAAAAAAGAGAAGATTACCCAAGCTTTACTCAACGAATTTAGCAATCATCCGTTGGCTGAGGCACAGGTGGCCCGGATTGTTAAAGAAGCTGAAATTGCGCGTGGAGCTTTTTACAAGTACTTTGAAGATTTGTCTGATGCATACGAATATCTGTATCAGCTCGCAATGAAACAAATTCATTCTTTTGTTAAGACGCCAGCAGACTATCAGCCTGAAATTTTTTATCAGAATGTGGTTGATTTCATTGATCAAACGCAAGGTAGTAAATATGCCAAATTAGTTAAAATGCATATGTTGTATAACGAGAGCACAGTTAGTAAACCATTTCCTCAGGACGTGTTAGTTAAATTAAGTCCGCAAAATTGGAGCGCTATGGTTCTCAGTCATGCTGCTATTAGGGAAATACTGGCTGAACCAACGCAAAAGGAGCTTGTTTTGTCTAAGCTTAAGGTGGGCTTGACGCTACTTAAAAAGGAGTCAGATTAATGTTTTTAGCGATTAAAGAAATTAAACGGGAAAAGTTGCGTTATGGATTGATCATTTTAATGATTTTCCTAATCAGCTACTTAATCTTTATCTTATCGTCACTAGCAGTTGGTTTAGCGAGTGAAAATACGCAGGCAATTGAGTCTTGGGATGCCAAGCAAGTGGTATTAAATAAAAATGCTAATGTGAGCATGAGTCAATCACTTTTAACTAAAGATGATTTGAGTAAAACAAAGCTAACTAAAAATGAAGCCTTACTTGGTCAGACACCTGTAGTTGCTAAAAACAGTAACCGCCCACAGGTTTCGGCCCAGTTTATTGGGGTAAAGAAAGATCAGTTTATTTACGATGATCAGGAATTAATTGCTGGTAGAAAAGCCAAAAAGGATCGTGAAGTTGTGGTCGATCAAGCCTTTCAGACA
Organism: Lactobacillus apis; assembly: GCF_003150935.1. Lineage (NCBI taxonomy): Bacteria > Bacillati > Bacillota > Bacilli > Lactobacillales > Lactobacillaceae > Lactobacillus > Lactobacillus apis. The sequence goes on from NZ_CP029476.1 coordinate 182,389, forward strand.
AAAGGCTATAAGCTAGGTGACAAGCTTGAATTAAACGGCTCCGCAAACAAGTATCGTATTGTTGGTTTTGTTAAAAACGCCAAGATAAATATTGCACCAATTATTTATGGTTCGTTAGCAAGTTGGCGCAAATTACGTCAAGGGATGCCTAATATAAAGTCATCTGCAATAATTTCTCGGAATGCAAATTACAGTTATAATCACACTAACAGTAAGACTTACCCGATTGCTCAGTTCATTAAAAAGCTGCCGGGTTACACAGCTCAAAATATGACTTTCCAATTAATGATTGGCTTTCTGTTCGTTATTTCGTTAATTATTATTGCAGTCTTTTTGTACATTCTGACAATGCAAAAGATGCATAATTTTGCTGTAATGAGGGCTCAAGGAATTCCAAGTAGAACTTTAGTAGCAGCAACAGTCAGCCAATCGGTTATTTTGGTTGGAGTTGGAGTAATTATTGGTTTGGCTGCAATGTGGTTAACCGCAAAAGTTCTGCCTGCTGCAGTTCCAATGAGCTTTACACCGCAAATTATTTTAAGTGGAACATGCGGCATGCTATTAACAGGAATTATCGGTAGCTTAATTCCGATTAGATCAATTTCAAAGGTAGATCCAGCTAAGGCGATAGGTGAATAAAATGGCAGTTATTGAATTGAAAAATGTTCAGAAAGTATATGGAACAGGTGCAGCAGAAGTTCAAGCGCTTAAGCAAATAGATTTCAAGGCCAATGAAGGCGAAGTTGTGTTAATCATGGGACCGTCTGGAGCGGGTAAAAGCACTTTTTTAACGATTGCAGGTTCTTTACAAAAGCCGACATCTGGACAGGTTTACATTAATGGTGAGGATATTGCTAATATTTCTGCTAAGCAAAGTAATGCATTGCGTCTGAACCAGATTGGTTTTGTTTTGCAGGCATACAACTTGGTTCCTTTTTTAACGGTTAAAGAGCAGTTTGAACTTGTTGATCATGTAAAAAAGCAGGGCAACCTTACCCAAGCAACAATGGACAAGTTATTAGAACAGTTGGGAATTACCGGACTAGTAAATAAGTATCCGAGTGAGCTGTCTGGTGGTCAGCAGCAACGTGCCGCAATTGCTCGGGCACTTTATGCTAACCCCAAAATTTTGCTGGCAGATGAGCCAACAGCATCACTTGATAGTAAAAATGTAGATGAAGTAGGTCAATTGTTTAAAAACCTTGCCAAAAATTACCAAAAGGCAGTCATTTTAGTGACTCATGACCCAAGATTGGAAAAATATGCTGATCATATTTACGAAATGATGGATGGGGAAATGATAAAAAAGCAATAGTCTCGAAAATGGTATATAATATAAAATCGAAATTTTAGGTTGCAGTTTATTTAGCAATTTTCTTCTTCTCACGTTGGATACCAAGCTATCTATGATAGGCAATAGCACGCATCAAATTTGCAATTGAGATTTGATGCTTTTGGGTATAAAAAAGTATATTGTTCTTGACAAAATAGTTTCAAATTTACTATTCTTAACAGTAGATAGCTATTTGTTATTTTATAACATAGTATAAATTACTGAATCGATAATGGTTAAAGAACAGAATCACTATTAAGTAATTACTATTTTCAAAAACTTAAATGTTCTGTTTGAAAAATAGCAAAAAATGTTTAAAGTGGATGTTTTTGATATATAGTTTTTGGGGTTTAAGTCCTATGCTAGAGGACGTTGACAGAACATTTAACATCAAACAAATAGCCAAGTAATTATAATTGAGGTAGAAAATGGAAAATCCAGAAGATAAAGCAATTGAAATAACAACAAACTACGAAAATCAAAGTATCAATTTGAGATTTTCTGATAATTTGACGGAAGATCGTGAAAGAGGCTACATTCTATCTGCCGCATTCTTTTCTTTCTGTGCATCTCAGGGGTTAAGCAAAAGTGAAGTAAATGATATGGTTTCAACTTATTATAATGAATTTTTAGATAACGAACTATAAGGTCTTCCTAGTAGACTCCTACACTGAGCTCTAACATAGAGATACTAAGATTAATCAAGGGGAATTGAATGGCAAGAAAAAAAGAAATCGGGAAAAAGAAAATTTTAAATATTGCTTATAAAATGGTTGCAAAGGATGGAGTTGAGAGCTTAACTGCTCGAAACATTGCTAAAGCAGGTCATTTTTCAACGCAACCATTGTATCTTGAATTTGAGAGCATGGATGAATTACGTAACGAAGTTTTGCGTCAAATTGCGGACAACCTTAGAAGTAATATTTTGCAGAAACAGTACACTAGTGAACCTATGGTAGACATGGATTTGGCATATATTGAATTTGCTGAGCAACATGAAAATCTTTTTCGCGCAATGTTTGTTGACGGAAAATTTGGAAGCAAGGTTATTTCTGATACTTTGATTGAACTCGGAGTTACTAAGTTTAAAGAGCAGTATAGCGACACAGATCATACAAATGAAAAAATTAAAAATATTGTAATTGCTAATTGGATTACGACAATTGGTATGGCATCGTTAATAGTTAACGGTATTGCAAGTTTTTCGCAGACGCAAATTGTAAACGTGCTGTCTGCCCAGCTTAATGATGCGGTTATTAACGATTGGCTAAGTGAGACTAGCACGGTTTCTCTGTTCGATACTGAAGATGTTAAAGAAGCTAGAGCGAAAAAAGAAAAAAATCACAAAAAATAATTTTTTAATAAAACCCATATATAACAAGGGTTATAGAATGAAAAGATTAAACTTCTATAGGCTTATGATTATGTTTTTTATCCAAAAAATACAGATGATGTTATAATTATTTAAGAAATTATTTTTCTTGAAAGGTGGTTTTTATGAAAATCCTTGCATTATCTGGTTCAAATGCCAATAATTCGTTTAATGAAGCATTACTTAAGTTTATCTCTAAGGAATTTGCTGACAAATATGACTTTAAATTAGCAACTGTTAAAGGTTTGCCAATGTTTAAAGAAGGTCAAGACACTCCTGAAGCTATTCAAACTTTGACTAAAGAAATTGAAGATGCTGATTTAGTCTTGATCGGTTCACCAGAGCAACAACACTCTGTAACTAGTGCTTTAAGTAGCGCACTTGAATGGTTATCAAGTGCAACACACCCGTTTAAGGGTAAGCCAGTTGCTATTGTTTCAACTTCTCCAATGCCTCAAGGTGCTTCACGTTCACAAAGTCGTTTGAAGAGTTTGATGACTGCACCTGGTTTTGGTGCTAAGATCTTTAATGGCGATGAGTTTATGATGGGTGTTGCACCTCAACAATTTGATGAAAATGGTGACTTAACTGATAAGTCTTCTGTTGAATTCTTAGGTCACTTCTTCGATGAAGTTGATAGTTGGTACGCACAAGTTACTAAGTAGGAGGACCAAGAATGAAAATTTTAGCAATTGTTGGTACAAACGCTGATTTCTCATACAACCGTTTTTTAGCAAAGTTTATTGCTAAGCGTTATGGTGACAAAGCAGATATTGAAGTAAAAGAAATTGATAAGTTAACACCATTCTGTAGAACAGAAATGGCTGATGACACTATTAAGCCTTGGATCGAAGACGTTAAGAATGCTGATGGTATCATCATCACTACACCAGAATACGACCACACTATTCCTGCTGCATTAAAGAGTAGTCTTGAATGGTTAGGTTCACACGCTGGTCCTAACGTAATGAAGATGAAACCAGTTGCTGTTGCTGGTGCTTCATACGGTACTCAAGGTACTGGTCGAGCACAAGAAGATATGCGTGAAATTTTACTTTCACCAGATATGAGTGCTAACGTTTTGCCAGGTAACGAAGTTTTGATTGGTCAAGCTCCAAGCAAGTTTGACAAAGAAACTGGTGAATTAACTGACGAAGCAACAATCAAGCAATTAGATGGTATGATGGATAACTTCTTCAAGTTTATTGAACAAGCAAACAAATAATCTTTTGCTAGATTGTTTAGCAGAGAGTAAAATAACCGGATAGGATTAACTATCCGGTTATTTTTGTCAGGAAGGAAATTGTTGATGACTGCCCCAATTGTGTTGCCAATAAAATCTGTTCGTAACCCTCGTGATATCGGAGGATATGTAGGATTTGATGGCCGAAAAATTCGCCCCCACCGTTTACTGAGGACTGGTAATATGAGTGAAATAACGCCAACTGATGAGCGGTTTTTGCTAGATTACGGCTTACGTACAATTATTGATTTACGTTCACCAGCTGAGTGTAAACAAAATCCGGATAAAGAGTTGGACAATGTAGAGCACTATGCTTGTCCACTTTCTGCTGAAGATAATACTGGTGGGCACGGACTTGATATGAGTAAAGGATTTGCTGAATATCGTAAAGACCAATATGCAGGTTTTAAGTTGATGTGTCGACGCTATCATCACCATATCCTTAATAAGTCAGCTCAACGAAGCTTTCATCATATTATTAAATTGATAGCAGAAAATGATGACGGGGCAATTCTTTATCATTGTTCTGAAGGTAAGGACCGTACGGGTCTGGTAACGATTATTATTTTATACATTTTAGGCGTAGATATGGAGGTAATTCGACAGGACTATCTTTATTCAAACTACATGTTGAATGATTATCGTGCAGTTCGTGACCAGCACTTTAAACAAGCAGGAGAAAATGACAATTTCCGTGCCAATATGCGTGTTTTAGGTTCGGTTGCTAATTCTTATTTTGACACCAGCTTAATCACTATTAATGAAAATTTTGGTGGTCTTGATTCATACATTACTAATGAACTTGAGATTGATGATCAAATGAAAGAACTAATTAAAGAAAAATACTTGGAGAAATAGAAAACATAATGATTAAAAATTTAACTTTAGAGCAGGCAACAGGTCAGCATCATGCCTTAGGTACCTCAATTACTTTACAAATTTTTGGTACAACTGATGATACTTTGATTAATGAAACGTTTGATCTGATTGATCACTACGAAGATTTATTGACGGTAAATCGTGAAAATTCAGAGGTAATGGATATTAATCATGCTGCAGGTAAGGAACCGGTTCAGGTTTCAAGTGCTGTCTATGGTTTGGTTAAGTTAGCAGTTGAACAAAGCCGCGAAAACTTTGGCTTTAATGCATTGATTGGTCCGTTAGTTAAGCTGTGGGCAATTGGGTTTAAGGATGCGCATGTTCCAACTGATGAACAAATACAAGAAAAAATGAAATTGATTGATCCGTTTAGTGTTGAATTAGATGATAAAAATCAAACAGTCTACTTGAAGAAACCTGGGATGGAACTGGACTTAGGTGGTATTGCTAAAGGCTGGATTGCTGATCGAATTCGTGACTTTTGGCATGCTTACGGCGTCAGAGCTGGCATCATTAATCTTGGTGGTAACATTTTACTTGTTAATGATTCGCCTAAGCGTACGAATGGTCAGTGGACAGTTGGTATTCAAGATCCTAAGAAGCCGCGTGGCAATAACATTTCAACAGTAACGGTCCCAGAGTGCTCAGCTGTAACCAGTGGTACGTATGAGCGTTATCTAGTTGTAGATGGTCATAAGTATCATCATTTGATTGATCCAAGAACTGGCTACCCAGTAGAAACTGATTTGGCTGGCATAACTACTTTTACCAAGGACTCAGTTGAAGCTGAAATTGAATGCAAACGGCTTTTCTTTGCGGGACATCCAATTGAAGGCTGGCATGACGATCCTGATCGAATTGGCGCCGTTTTTGTATATAATGATGAACACGTTGAATATGATAATTTTGATCAGTAAAGATTCAAAACTGCTTTTACAGTATGGTAAAAGCAGTTTTTTTATTAAGTAACAAAAAACCAAAGCTAAAATTTGACCAGCTTTGGTTTTTAAAATAATTGAATTTATTTAATAGTGATAGCCTTGTGGCAGAATTCGTGTTGAATTGTTGCTTTTGGAAGCCAAGCAATTGCACCATGATCGTAGTTCATGTTCTTGCCACCAGTACCAGCACCATCATGCTTTGAGTAGTATAGAGGGTCATAAACTAAGAATTTACCTTTTTCATAGCCAACAATAACTTTGCAGTGGTTACGTACATTGTCACCAGGTTTTTGGTATGAAGAGAAGCCGTAATAAAGAACAGGCTTTCCACCTTGAACGTACATTCTAATGTCGTCTAAGGTTAATTTCTTGCTAGAAATGTTAATAACATTTTTACCTGTCTTAAAGGTACGAGCATATTTAGCTAAAGCACCAGGACGGATTACATAGCCAAAACCGACACCAGTGTATACATCACCTTTTTGACCACCCTTAGTTGGTTGCATTGGTAAGTTGTCTTGTACTTTCTTTAAGAAACTTGCAGTAATCTTTTGACCTTGTGAGCCAAGTAGCATCGACATTGAAGCACCTGCACAGCCCCAAGGTGTTTTAACCGGAACATATTGGCTGACATATGGCGCCTTAACAATTTTAGCTTGGTTAGGTGTTGCTACAGCGTTTTTGTTAATATAGCCAATTGTTGGTTTGCCTTTTTGGTTAATCCAGTAGTATTTTTTACCGTTGTGGGTAAAAGTTTTGCTGACATTAAAAGTCTTGTGGAAGTATTTTGAGCTAGATTTTTTGTTCTCAAAATTGCCTTGATAAATGCCGTAGTTCTTCTTAACAATGGCTACTTTAAAAGTCTTAACCTTTTTATTTGAAGCAGTTGTTGTTTGCTCCTTATTAGTGGTCGAAGGCGCTTTTGTCTGATCGGATGAAGACGGCGTCTTTGTTTGATCAGCTTTCCCAGCTTGATCTGTTTGGTCAGTTTGACTAGGTTGCTGTGTTTGAGTTGTTTGACTGCTTTGAGGTGATTGAGCCTCATCAGCAGCGCTAACAACCGAAACGATACTTGAGCTTGCAATCGGAGCAGCAAGCAAGATTGCAGCAGAAAGTGTCTTTATTTTTTTAAGCACTGATTTTTTATCCACTTTTTTCCTCCAAAATTTCATATATTATTGTTAAATTATCTTACCAAAACTAGTTTACTACAATCACCAATTAATTTGTCATATTTTTAAATGGAAAAAGTTAATCTAAAAAAAGAGTAATAAAAAAGGCAATCGTAGTTGCTTTTCATTTGTTTAACCTTTTTATGCAGCTGTCCGACTAATACTAAAAATATAGTTGAACATACCATTAGATAGGCCTGGTGTACTATAAATTATAAAACGTAAAAATGGTGAATTAAGTGTTTGTTGAATAAACCATGGATTTTGCAAAGCATTGAGCATCGACAAAATTATATAGACGAAAAAGTAGCTAGCAAAAAATTGAGCGGTTGCGCCTAAAACACCATCTAAAAGCGTACCAAAACTGGTTGAGTGAGGCTTTTTGCTTGGAAACCAGCCTTTAACAATTTTGATTAGCCATTTACCAACAAATAAAATAATGAAAAAGGCTAAGAACCGAAAAATCATTAAATTGGTACTGGGAGCTAAACTGGTTTGAATGTTTTGACCAGTAATTTGGCTATAGAGCCAATTGCCAACAGGATTTTGAAATAAGATTGCAGCGATAAAAACAACTGCTGCGAAAATTAAATTAATAATTAATTTGGTAAAACCAGTTTGGTATCCCTTATATGTTTTTAGGGCCAAATAGACTAAAACAATTAAAGTAACAATCATATTGATCTCCTTTGACGATATTATAGCGTATTTTGCTGATTTAGACTTTGACGGCAGTCAAAAAATATTTCATAATTAATAAGATATAATGGCTTTACAATAAGCCGCTTTTAGCGTTAAATTTATAGGGTGTGAAACAAGGTTTCACGGGTGAAAAATGAATCCTGAACAATTTGTCCAAGAATTATCAAAGCGTAATTTTAAATTAAATGAAAAGCAAATCAACCAATTTAACCAATACTTTACTAGTTTGATTGAAGCTAATCAGCATGTTAACCTCACGCGAATTACTGAAGAAAATGATGTTTATCTTAAGCACTTTTTTGACAGTGTTACGCCACTATTCATGTTTGATGAACTTTTTAAATCGGGCAGTGAATTATGCGATGTTGGTGCTGGTGCGGGTTTCCCATCAATTCCGCTCAAAATTATAAAACCAGAAATCAAAGTCACTATTGTCGATTCTCTAGGTAAGCGATTAACTTTTTTGCAAGAACTTGTTGATAAGTTAGATCTAAAGGATGTAACACTTGTTCATGGTCGTGCCGAAGACGTCGGTCAAAACAAGCAATACCGTGAGCAGTTTGATCTTGTAACTGCTCGTGCAGTTGCCAATATGGCGGTATTGAGTGAATATTGCTTACCACTAGTCAAAAAAGATGGTAATTTCATTGCACTTAAGGGGCCTAAAGCTGATGATGAGTTAAAAGATAGTCAAAAGGCAATCACAACACTTGGTGGGAAGGTAAGTGAGGTTGAAGAACTGCAATTACCTTATAGTGACGAAGAAAGAACGCTGATTCTTGTTCAAAAAGTCAAAATGACACCCAAGAAATATCCACGACAAGCGGGAACACCGCATCGTAAACCAATTCATTAATAGGGGGACAATCACATGTCACTATTTTCTTCTTTAAGACATCACGATGAAATTCCTAAAGATAAACAAATTCAAGATATTGAATTAACTAAAATCGTTCCAAATTCTTATCAACCAAGACGTGAGTTTTCAGATGAGTCAATTCGTGAATTAGCAACGACGCTTGATAAGGAAGGATTGCTGCAACCAATTGTGGTTCGCGAACAGGGCGAGCAATACGAAATCATTGCGGGTGAGCGTCGTTTTCGTGCTGCTAAACAATTAGGCTGGGAAACCATTCCTGCAATTGTTAACAATATGGATGAAGCTCAAGCTGCATCATTAGCGCTGATTGAAAACTTACAAAGAGAAGACTTAAATCCAATCGACGAGGCGCAAGCATATAATAATTTAATGAAACTAAATAATTTGACGCAAACAGCTCTTGCGCAAAACATTGGTAAATCTCAATCATATGTTGCCAATAAGATGAGATTGCTGAAGTTATCGCCTAAAGTTCAAAGCTATCTTGCTAGTGGACAAATTTCGCCGCGACATGGTCGCTGCCTGGTAGGCTTAAGCCAAAAAGACCAAGGACGTGTTTTAGATGAAATCTTGGACAATAATCTTAATGTTAGTGATACAGAAAAAATTGTCAAAGACGTTGATGGCTACTTTGAAAATAAAAAAGAACAGGACAAGGCGGAAAAAACAAAGCGCGCTGTCAATCGAATACCTAAGGACATGCAGGTTCAAATTAACACAATTAAGCGTGCAGTTAAGTTAGCTAAAGAATCTGGCATCAAAGTTAAAGTCAAGGAAAACAATGATCCTGATGATTATATGATTACGATTGAATTAAAGAGAAAGTAGGTTGCACATGGAAAATATGGTAAGTGTAATTTCGGTTGCTAACCAAAAGGGTGGCGTTGGTAAAACTACTACCACTATTAATTTGGCGGCTTCGATTGCAGAACGTGGCTACCGCGTTTTAATTGTCGATATTGATCCACAGGGGAATGCAACTTCTGGCTTAGGAATTGAAAAATCGGAAATTGATCAAGATATTTACAGTGTGTTGATTAACGATGTTCCACTCAAAGACACAATTTTCCATACTTCAACTGATAAGCTGGATTTAGTACCAGCCACCATTAATCTTTCAGGAGCAGAAACTGAACTAATCAGCATGATGGCACGAGAAACAAGGCTTAAGTCAGCGCTTGATACAGTTAGTGGCGATTATGATTTCATTTTTATTGATTGTCCACCTTCTTTAGGACAGTTATCAATTAATGCCTTTACAGCTTCAAACTCAATTTTAATTCCAGTTCAAAGTGAGTACTATGCAATGGAAGGATTAAGCCAATTGCTTAATACTATTCGCCTAGTTCAAAAGCACTTCAATAAGGACTTAGGTGTTGAGGGTGTGTTGCTTACCATGCTGGATGCACGTACTAATTTGGGCGCAGAAGTTGTTAAAGAAGTTAAGTCCTATTTCACAGATAAGGTTTATAAAACTATTATTCCCCGAATAACTAAACTAGCAGAAGCTCCAAGCTACGGCGAAGCAATTACAGAATACGCACCTAATTCAAGAGGTGCCAAGGTATACGATGATTTAGCTAAGGAGGTGTTGAAGAATCATGGAAAGAGAATCAAAAAATAAAGAAATGAAGCGAAAAGGCGGTCTTGGCCGCGGGATTGAAGCGCTATTTGAAGATGAGCCACAGATTGAAGAAACTGAAGAAGAAATCAAGGACCTTGATCTTGGTGATATTAGACCCAATCCTTATCAACCACGTAAGAGTTTTGACGATAAAACTCTGAAAGAACTATCGGATTCAATTAAGGAAAATGGCGTTTTTCAACCAATTATTGTTCGTAAGTCTGTTAATGGTTATGAGATTATTGCTGGTGAGCGCCGTTTCCGTGCTTCCAAGTTAGCCAAGAAAACAACAGTCCCAGCGATTGTACGTGAATTCACCGAAAGCCAAATGATGGAAGTGGCTGTTCTTGAAAACTTACAACGTGAAGATTTGACACCGCTAGAAGAAGCTCAAGCCTATGAAATGCTACAAAAGAACTTGGGCTTAACACAGGAAGAAGTTTCAAAACGAATGGGCAAATCACGTCCATATATTGCCAACTACCTGCGTTTACTTACTTTGCCTAGCAAAACTAAGCACCTTCTGCAGCATGGTGACCTTTCAATGGGTCAGGCTAGAACACTACTAGGGCTAAAGAACAAAGATAAAATTGATGAGGTTGCCAAGCAAGTAGTTAAAGAGGGGATGCCTGTTCGTAAGGTAGAAGCCCTTGTAGCTAGTCTTAACGCAAAGAAGCCTCATAAGAAGACGACCAAAAAATCAGCCTTTATTCGAGAAAGTGAGCACCAATTATCTGATAAATTGGGTTCCAAAGTTAATATTTCCGAAAGCAAAAAAGGTAACGGTCGTTTATCAATTGGATTCTCCTCAGTCGATGAGCTGAACAGAATTCTCGATATCTTGGGTGTTGATCTTGATGAGTAAGACAATCAGTTATAACTTAGCAGATACAGTTTTAATGAAAAAACCGCACGCCTGCAAAGTAAATGAGTGGGAAATTTTGCGTTTGGGCGCAGACATTCGTCTAAAGTGCATGGGCTGTGGTCATATTGTGATGATGCCGAGATCAAAGTTTGAACACAATCTTAAAAAAGTTATGACTAAGGCAAATGATCCTGTAAATAAGAAAAACGAGTTCTTTGTACCAAAGGAAAATATTGCCCAACCAAATTTTAATCAAGATAATAATTAATTTAGAAGTAAAAAGAAGAGGATAAAGATGTCATTAACTGCTGGTATTGTTGGATTGCCAAATGTTGGGAAGTCAACCTTATTTAACGCAATTACTAAGGCGGGGGCCGAAATGGCTAACTACCCATTCGCCACGATTGAACCAAACGTAGGGATGGTCGAAGTACCTGATAAGCGTTTGGCACGAATTCAGGAATTAGTACCTGCGAAAAAAATTGTTCACACAACTTTTGAATTTACTGATATTGCAGGTTTGGTTAAGGGTGCGTCAAAAGGTGAAGGGCTGGGTAACAAGTTCTTAGAGAACATTCGTCAAACAGATGCGATTGTTCATGTAGTACGTGCCTTTGAAGATGACAACATTACCTCTGTAACTGGTAAGGTGGATCCAGAAGAGGATATCAATACCATTAATTTGGAATTGGCAATTTCCGATTTGGATGCAGTTAACCGTAGAATTGACAAGGTAAAGAAGCTTGCACAGCAAAAAGATAAGGAAGCTAAAGCTGAACTTGCTGTTTTGGAAAAAATCAAGCCAGTTTTAGAAGAGGGCAAGGCCGTACGCTCAATCAGCTTCAATGAAGAAGAACAAAAAATTGTTAAAGGTTTGTTCTTATTGACAGCTAAGCCAGTTATCTATGTTGCCAATATTGCTGAAGACTCTATGGCCGATCCTGAAAGTGATCAATACTTCCAAATCGTTAAAAAGCATGCAGAAAGTGAAAATGCTGAGTGCTTGGGCATTTCAGCTGCTACTGAAGAAGAAATAGCCGGACTTGATGATGATGAAAAAGCTGAATTTTTAGAGGCTGAAGGTGTTAGTGAGTCAGGACTAGACCGTTTAATCAGAGCAGCATATCATATCTTAGGACTTAGAACATTCTTCACAGCTGGTGGACCAGAAACACGTGCGTGGACTTTCCATGAAGGTATGAAAGCCCCACAAGTTGCTGGTGTAATTCACTCAGACTTTGAACGTGGCTTTATCCGTGCTGAAGTTGTTTCATTTGCTGACTTGGACAAATATGAAACAATGCAAAAGGTTAAAGAAGCCGGCAAGTTGCGCCTTGAAGGAAAAGACTATGAAGTCGAAGACGGTGACATTATTGAATTTAGATTTAATGTTTAGGAAAAGATAATGGCTGAAAAGAAAACTGAAGAAGAAGTAAAAATAGATACGAGTAAGCAAGAAAAGCTGAAAGAAAAAGTTGAGATTCAAAATAAAGACGACGAAGTGAAGGAAATGAATCCAGAGCAACTGCGTCAGCAGTTGAGTAATAAAAACTCTGATTACATTTATCGCTTGCAAAAAGAATTAGAAACTCAAGGCAAAATGAGCACTGAAGATGCAAATAAACGCGTTGATGATTTATTGGCTGACTTGGTTGTTGCTCAACGTCATGGTCAACCAGCATCTACTTTCTATGGCATGGCACCCAAGCTCAAAGCAACTGATATGTTGAAGCCAAAGAAAAAGACAGCAGCTGATATCCCGTTTTGGCAATATGCAATAGATAGTGCTCTCTTATATATCGCTTTGTTTGTTGGTATTTTCGGTGTTATTGCACTCTTTACACCAAACTCGAAGAATAATTCACAAATGGGGATTTTGTCACTAGTTCTTGTAGGTGGTGTAATGGGTGTCTTCATGACCAAGTATAATGAGTGGGTCTTGCCTTCAGCTGGGAAAAACAGAAAAATTCCTTGGTCAAAACTGATTTGGGGCTTTGTCCTGATGTTGGCAGTCCTCTTCGCCTGCTTCTGGGTATTAGCAATTCCAGCATTAAGAGTTATTAACCCTGTTTTGCCTGGAATAGCTAACATTATTATTGCAGTTGCAGCATACGGAATTCGTTGGGTATTCCGGCGTCATTTCCAGATAATTGGTTCAGTTTTTAATCCGGCGACAACAAACAAGTAGGTGCTTTTTGTAAAAAAAAGGTCTATAATTAAATAACTATATATTTACAAGGATAAATAGATTTTTAAGTCTATTTATCCTTTTAAATTAAATTTGCACTCCGAGAAATAGCTATTTTCCCGTGGATAGAAAGAGGTACTTAATGATTAATACACTGCGTAAATCAATTAGGCAGTATAAGAAGCAATCTTTGCTGTCCCCACTTTTTGTTATTTGTGAGGTTATCATTGAAATGCTGATACCATATTTAGTTGGTATTTTAATTGATAATGGAATCATGAAGGGTAACATGCCGTATATCATGAAAACAGGTTTGCTGTTGTTCGTGATTACAATTGTGTCACTTGTTTTAGGTGCAGGTGCGAGCTATTTCTCCGCTCACGCTGCAGCAGGTTTTGCTGCTAATCTGCGAAAAGATATGTTTTACCATGTTCAAGACTTTTCGTTTGAAAATATCGATAAATTTTCCAGCTCCAGTCTTGTAACTAGAATGACGACAGATGTTAACAACATTCAAATGGCATATCAAATGATGATCAGAATTGCTGTTAGAGCGCCAATGATGTTGATTGTTTCAATCATTATGTCTTTAATCATCAGCCCTAGATTGTCGTTAATCTTTGTCGTTATTGCTCCTGTTTTCGTGATTATCATGGCACTTATTATTAAAAGTGCTAACCCATATTTCCCTAAAATTTTTAGGGGCTACGATCAGATGAACCAAGTGGTTCGTGAAAACATTCGTGGTATTCGTGAAGTTAAGACATATGTTCAAGAAGATGAGCAAACGACTAAGTTTAAGAAGTCGTCTGGCTTTATTTACAAGCTATTTTCAACAGCACAAAAAATCATGTCACTTAACTCAATGGTTGTGATAGCTGTTTTGAATATTTCAAACTTAGCAATTTGCTGGTTTGGTGCAAAGGAAATCGTTGGTGGTACTTTACAAGCCGGTCAATTGATTTCAATGTTCTCATATTCAAACTCCGTTTTAAACAGTCTGAATATTTTAGCAATGATCATTACTCAGCTTGTCGTTTCAGCTGCTAGTGGTCGAAGAATTGCCGAAGTAATTAATGAAAAGCCATCCATTGAAAATCCACTTAAACCATTAAAAGAAGTAACTAATGGTGAAGTCATCTTTGATCACGTTAACTTTAAGTACAATCCAGATGACAGAAATTTCGCTTTACGCGATATAAATTTAAAAATCAAACCTGGAGAAACATTGGGTATCATTGGTAAGACCGGTTCATCAAAGTCAACTTTAGTTTCAATGATTCCGCGTCTATATGATACTGATTCGGGCGCAGTTCGTGTTTCTGGACATAACGTTAAATCTTACGACTTAAAGACTTTACGTGATAATGTTGCGGTTGTTTTGCAAAATAACGTGTTATTCTCTGGCACAATTAAGGACAATCTGAAATGGGGAAATGAGAATGCAACTGACGAGCAAATTTTAGCTGCTTCAAAGATTGCCCATGCAGATGACTTTATTCAGGAAATGCCTGATAAATACGACACAATGGTTGAACAAGGCGGTAACAACGTTTCTGGTGGACAAAAGCAAAGAATTACTATTGCCAGAGCACTTTTGAAGAAACCAAAGATTTTAATTTTGGACGACTCGACTTCGGCAGTTGATACGCAAACGGAACGTGAAATTCGTGAATCGTTAGCACAAGAAATGCCTGATACGACTAAAATTATCATTTCCCAACGAATTGTTTCAATTAAGGATGCAGATCGAATTATCGTAATGGATGATGGAAACATTCAAGATATTGGTAACCATGATGAGTTGATGAAACGTAACGATCTGTATAGCTCAATTGCTAAATTCCAAGAAGAACAAAAGAAGTAGGTGATGAATTTGGATAAAGCAGTGACAAATAAAAATGCAGAAATGAAGGGGCAGCGAACTACTACCTTATTTAGATTATTGAAGTTAATCGCAAATACTAGTCCCTGGATGCTTATTACATCTATCATCGCCATTATTTTGTCGGCAGGGGCTAACATAATCGGATCACTATTTATTGAACGGTTAATTAATGTTTATATTATTCCTCTAACAAAACAAGCACATCCAAATTTTGGTCCACTTTGGCAAGCAATTGTGGTGATGTTTGGTTTTTATGCAATTGGTTTTATTTCTAGTTACCTGTTTGCCGTCTTAATGGCTGTTTTAGCTCAAAAGGTTCAGTATCGGGTACGTAATGAAATGTTTGAGCACATGGAAAAATTGCCAATTTCATATTTTGATGAAAATGACTATGGCGATATCATGAGTCGTTATACAAACGATATTGATACATTAATGCAAATGATCTCCCAGTCAATTCCGCAATTTATGAACTCAACTTTAAACATTGTCTTCGCCTTAGTGGCAATGTTTACTTTAAGTTGGCAGTTAACAATTTTCACTTTAGTGATGTTTGTGCTTTCACTAGGAATTGTGCGTTTCCTAACTTCTCGTTCATCGCACTACTTCCAATTGCAACAAAAAGAACTTGGGCAAGTTAACGGCTATAACGAAGAAATGCTTAATGGACTGAAAGTTATCAAGGTCTTCAGTCATGAGCCAGAAGTTGAAGAGGAGTTTGAAACTTACAACCATGCCCTAGAAAATGCAGCTGGTAAGGCAAATACATACGCTACTGTCTTGTTCCCCATTATGGGTAACATGGGTAACTTACTTTATGTTTTAATTGCAGTTATTGGTGGTGCCGTTTCACTTAACCACCTCGCACCAATTTCATTGGGTGTGATTGGTGCCTTCTTGCAGCTAGCAAAACAGTTCTCAATGCCAATTGCACAAATTTCGCAACAATTAAACTCAATCGTAATGGCTTTGGCTGGTGCTAAACGAATTTTTGATTTGGAAGATGAACCGGTTGAAACTGATGATGGTGATGTAACTATCACTAAGGACCGCGACGTTAAGGGTGCATGGCACTGGAATGTTCCTCAAAAAGATGGATCTGTTAAGCAAGTAACTGTCAAAGGTCACATTGTGTTTGACAATGTTAACTTTGGCTACTCACCAAATAAACAAATTTTGTATAACATTTCTCTTGATGCAAAACCAGGAATGAAAGTTGCACTTGTTGGTGAAACTGGTGCGGGTAAAACAACTATTTCCAATATGATTAATCGGTTTTATGAGATTAATTCAGGAACAATTACCTACGATGGAATTCCAATTAGCAGAATTAAGAAGGATGACTTGCGTCATTCACTATCAATTGTTTTGCAGGAAACTCACCTGTTTACCGGAACTGTAATGGATAACATCAGATTTGGCAATATGGAAGCAAGTGATGATGATGTTTACCAAGCAGCGCATTTATCGCATGCTGATGAATTCATCCATAATCTAGATGAAGGCTATAAGACTGTGATTGATGGTAATGGTGGAGATCTTTCCCAAGGACAAATGCAGTTACTAAGTATTGCGCGAGCAATGATTGCTGATGAGCCAGTAATGATTCTAGATGAAGCTACTTCAAGCATTGATACTCAAACTGAGAAACTTGTTCAAGCCGGAATGGATAACCTGCTGGCCGGACGAACTAGTTTTGTAATTGCACACCGGTTATCGACAATTGTTAACTCTGACTTGATTCTGGTTCTCGACCATGGTCACATTATTGAAGCTGGTAATCACCAAGAACTATTGAAAGAAAAAGGCTATTACTACGAGTTATATACTGGTAAAAAGGAAATCGAATAGTCTTAAATTAAGAAATCCTAATCTCTTATTAGAAGAGGTTGGGATTTTTTGTATGCTCATAAAAACGCTCAAATAAAGGAAATACCGTAAAGCAGATGTTTGGCTTAGAACACTTGTTTGTGTTATCATTATACAAAGATAAAATTATAATGATAGGTTAAAAATACTATATTCAGCATTAGCATGCATGTGGTATTAATAAAAGGAAATTAGTGATGAATCAAATACTTCAAATTCTGAGCGAACGCAGGGGCGATTTGTGGGTAGCACTCTTACAGCACTTACAAATTTCGCTTGTTTCGCTATTGTTGGCGATGATAATTGCCATGCCGCTTGCTTTTTGGGCAACGAAACACAAAAAGGCAGCGGAATTTCTCTTACAGGTGACTAGTATTTTACAAACGATTCCTTCGCTAGCTCTTTTGGGATTATTAATTCCACTTGTTGGAATTGGCACTGTTCCAGCAGTAATTGCACTTGTTGTCTACGCGTTACTGCCAATTTTTCAAAACACTTATATCGGCCTAACTGGAATTGATCCGGCATTAGAAGAAGCTGCAAATGCCTTCGGCATGTCAAGGATGCAGAAGTTATGCAAGGTTGAGATACCGCTAGCTTTACCAACAATTATTTCTGGTATTCGAACTGCACTGGTGTTAATTGTTGGAACGGCGACAATGGCTGCATTAATTGGTGCAGGTGGTCTAGGTAGTTTTATTTTACTGGGAATTGATCGCAATAATACTGCTTTGATTATTATTGGTGCGGTTTGTTCAGGTGCGCTGGCAATCTGCTTGAGCGCTCTAATTAAATGGCTTGAGCATGCATCTGTGAAAAAGGCTTTAGGCGTTTTTGCAGTTTGTCTGCTTTTCTTAGCAGGTTCAGGTATTTATCAGGCTGTGGAGAACCGTACCGAAACAATTACTATTGCAGGTAAACTTGGCTCAGAACCAGAAATTTTGATTAATATGTATAAGGAATTAATTGAAGATGGCGATGCACACGTTAAAGTTGTTTTGAAGCCGAATTTTGGTAAGACTACTTTTTTATATAGTGCACTTAAAAATAATAAAATTGATATTTATCCAGAATTTACCGGAACAATTTTAGAGACTTTTGCTAAAAAGCCAATTTCAACTTCCGGGCTTGACGAACAGCAAACTTATCAAAAAGCTCGGCAATTAATGAAACAGCAAGACAAGTTAGCTTTGTTAAAGCCAATGGTGTACGACAATACATATGCGTTAGCAGTAAAAACTTCGTTTATGAACAAGCATCATCTGCATAAAATCAGCGATTTAGCACCAATTCAGTCTCAATTAAAGGGTGGAATGACCATGGAATTCATTGATCGTGGTGATGGTTTCAAAGGAATTAAAAAGCGTTATGATATTGACTTTCCTGTTAAATCAATGGAACCAGCACTACGTTACCAAGCAATTCAACAAAATAAGGTAAATATTGTTGATGCCTATTCTACTGATAGTGAGTTACGACAATACCACTTGAGCATTCTGCGGGATGATAAACATAATTTTCCTATTTATCAGGGTGCGCCTTTAATGAGCATAGATTTTGCCAATAAACATCCAAAGATTGTTCAAAGCCTAAATAAGCTTGCGGGTAAGATTACTGAAAAAGAAATGCAGGAAATGAACTATGAAGTTAACGTAAAAAACGTTGATCCTGGCAAAGTTGCACACCAATACTTGGTTAAGCATCATTTGATTAAGGAGAATTAAGATGACGACAGCAATAAAATTTGAGCATGTAAAAAAATCTTTTGCCGATAAGTTAGTAATTAATGACCTTAATCTTGAAATTAAGCAGGGTGAATTGTTCGTCTTAGTTGGAAATTCAGGTAGTGGTAAAACAACATCAATTAAGATGATTAACCGATTGGAAGACCCTACGGCCGGACAGGTATTGGTGAATGAGCAACCAACTACTTCATATGATTTACAAAAATTACGTTGGAATATTGGTTATGTTTTACAACAAATTGCATTATTTCCGAATATGACCGTTGCTCAAAACATCTCACTAATTCCAGAAATTAAGGGCGAATGTCGGCGCAAGGATAAGAAGCAGCAAAAGAAAACTGAGCAATTGTTAACCGAAGTAGGACTTGATCCTAAAAGCTATTCTTCTCGCTATCCTAGTGAACTATCTGGCGGAGAGCAGCAACGAATAGGTATTTTACGTGCGATTGCTTCTCAGCCGCCAATTGTTTTAATGGACGAACCGTTTAGTGCGCTTGATCCATTATCTCGAACTAATTTACAAGACTTAGTTGTCGACCTGCATGAAAATCTACATAACACAATTGTTTTTGTCACCCATGATATGAGCGAGGCACTTAAAATAGCAGATCGAATTGGAATCATGAAAGATGGTGAGCTGCTTCAAGTGGGCGAGCCCAATGAAATCTTGCGTCATCCGGCTAATCAATTCGTCCAAGACTTTTTCCGTGGCAGCTTGGGTAAGGATATCTACGAAACGCCTGTAAGACAAGCAATCCTCTTCAATCAGCTGGCTGAAGATTATGGACAAGAAAGCGACCAGCTTCTAGCAATCAGCGCTGACGAAAAGTTGGCTAAAGTGCTCAGCCTTTTATGTAATGCCGAAAAAGTTGCGGTTCAGGATCATGATGGTAAATTTATTGGTTTAATTGACCGGCAATGGATAATTAAATACTTAAATGGAATAAATGATTTTAGCTAAAAGTTGGGCCAAGTGCCCAGCTTTTTTAACAAAAAGATAAGTTATGTGTGAATGTTAGGTGATTGTAACAAAATTAGCTAAAATATGAATTATAGAGTCTGCTACACTATAAGTGGTAGAGATTATTCACAATAATTAATAAATAAAAAGAAGGGACAAAGCCCTATGAAAATTTTGGTAGTCGATGACGATAAAGAAATTGTTGAATTATTGAGTATTTATCTAAAGAATGAAGGTTATACTCCGGTTATAGCATATAGTGGTAAAGAAGCTATCACTAAATTAACTACTACACCTGATATTTCGTTAATGATTTTGGACGTAATGATGCCAAGTATGAGCGGAATTGATGTAATTAAAGAAGTTCGAAAGGACTCTGATATTCCAATTATTATTGTGTCAGCTAAGACCGGAGATATGGATAAAATTCAAGGCCTAATTACTGGTGCTGATGACTACGTTTCAAAGCCATTTAATCCGCTTGAAGTAATGGCTCGGGTCCGTTCACTTTTGCGTCGTAGTCAAAAGCAAGTTAAGGATGACGAACCGGATGTTTTGGAAATCGGCCCTCTAGTTATTAACCGCGATTCACACGAAGTAAAAACAATTGATGGCAAAGATATTCAATTAACAGCTTTGGAATTTGGCATTTTGTATTTACTTGCTAGTCACCCAAATCGTGTTTTTTCTGCCGACGAAATTTTCGAACGAGTATGGCAACAGGAATCTATTGTCTCGGCCAAGACTGTAATGGTCCACGTTTCGCATTTGCGTGACAAAATCCAGAAAGCTACTGGCGGCGAAGACGTTATCCAGACTGTCTGGGGTGTAGGTTATAAGGTTGAGGCCTAAATAAAAATGAATAAAGAACATGTCAAGTTAACAGCTACGGAAAAAAGTGAACTGTTTGCTGAAGGCGTGATTACAATTGTGCTACTCCTATTACTCAATTTATCCATCGTTATTTTGATCAATTTAACGATTTTGCAAAATAAGAACTTGGTAAACGGTATTTATTTTTTGAAAAAAACAATCACGTTTGCTGGGGGTCGGCACCTATGGTCCTGGCAAAATACGTTTTTGGTCATGATGGGCATCGGCGATTTGATTGTCTTATATTGGCGTTTAATTAGACGATATCATCAAATGCAGTTGCGCCATGTTATTTCAGAGCTGCACTATATTGCTCAAGGTCATTTTGACCACACTATTTCGTTTAAAGTGAAAACCGATTTACAAAAGGTAATTGATTCAATCAATTCTTTAGTTGACAGTACTGTAAATGCAATTAATGAAGAAAGGGCAATTGAGCAATCAAAAGATGAATTAATTAGCAACGTCTCACATGATATTAGGACGCCATTAACATCAATTATTGGTTATCTCGGCTTGCTTAAATCTGGTGTAGACGATCCAGAAGAACAGCAACGCTACCTTAACATTGCGTATTCTAAAGCAGAACAAATGAAGTCGCTTGCACATGATTTGCTTGAATATACAACGCTAAAATCTACTAATACTAGTTTAAACCTGACCTCCCTGCATATTTTTTCAATGCTTGAACAAGTAGCAGCTGGTTTTGAATTTGAAGCAGATGAAAAGGGGGTTGTTTTTAACATTGAAACAAGACCCAAGGACTTGACGATTCAAGCTGACCCAGAAAAATTAGTGCGTGTGTATAATAACTTGATTACTAATGCCTTGAAATATGGTACCGGTGCTACCCAAATAAACTTGATTGCCAATTTAGTTAATAACAATGAGGTTGAATTACGGGTAGAAAATAACGGTGAGCGCATTCCCAAGGACTCTTTAAAGAAAATTTTTGAGCGTTTTTATCGTATGGAAGGCTCGCGGAATACTCAAACTGGTGGAACTGGACTGGGCTTAGCTATTACCAAGAGCATAGTCGACTTGCACCATGGCAAGATTCGTTGTGAATCCGACGATAAGTGGACACGTTTTATCATTTGTTTGCCATTAGACCCAAAGAATACAAAATCTCTAGCCTAGCTGTGTTATAATTTTGACTAGATAACAAATAGAGGGGTATAGCATGAGTATTTCTTTAAATACCTGTATTTTAATATTAAAAGAACATCACTTACTTAAATCGAGCGCAGTTCAAGATACTGTTATGACCAAAATGGAATATGTGTCATACGATTCACGTGATATTAAAACCAACACCTTGTTTTTCTGCAAAGGTGCCGGTTTTAGACCAACTTATTTATCAATGGCAAAAGATAATGGTGCTAACTGTTATGTGGCTGAACAGCCATACCCAGAAGGTAAAGGGATGCACGCACTGATTGTTCGCGATGTTTCAAAGGCAATGGCATTGCTATCTGCGACATTTTTCCGTTTTCCACAAGATGATTTGTATGTAATTGCAATTACTGGAACTAAGGGCAAGACAACAACCTCTTACTTTTTAAAGGGGATGCTAGATCAAGTTAATGGTGGACGTACTGCATTAATTTCTTCTGTTAACAATGTTGTTGGTCAAAAGCCAGAAGATACTTTTAAGTCGAGTTTAACCACACCGGAGTCACTTGATTTGTTCCGTGATATGCGTGAAGCAGTTGATAACGGAATGACTCATTTGGTAATGGAAGTTTCTAGTCAGGCTTATAAGCGTAACCGTGTCTTTGGCTTAACTTATGATTTAGGCTTCTTTTTGAACATTTCGCCTGATCATATTGGACCAAATGAACACCCAAACTTTGCAGATTATCTACATTGTAAGTTACAACTGTTGGTTAATGCGCGCAAGTGTATTATCAATGCGCAAACAGCCCACTTTGATGAAGTCTACGCAGCAGCTACAACAACAACAGATCCCGATAGTATTTACTTATTTGCGGATGAAAAGTTTACCAATCCGAGCCTAAAGCAAACAATTGACTTCCGCTTTTCTACGGAGGAACTTGATATGGCTCGTACGAAGTTCCAAGTTCTCTGTGTAAGTGACAAGGCAAAGCAGCTTAAGATAGCTGGTGAGTATCAGTTGAAGATGCTTGGTGATTTTAACGAGTCCAACGGAACTGCAGCAGTTATTGGTGCAGGTCTGGCAGGCATGGAACATGCCCCTGCTGCTAAAGGGATAAGCCAAGTATCTGTTCCCGGAAGAATGCAAACTGAAGTTACTAAGGATCATGGTGTGGTAGTTGTTGACTATGCTCATAATGAAGCATCAATGATGGCTTTAATGGGCTTCATGCAACGCGAATTTGATAATCCAAAAATCATAGTAGTAGTCGGTGCACCTGGTGATAAGGGGATTTCACGACGTCCTGGTTTTAGTAAGAGTTTGAATGCATATGCTGACAAGGCTTTTTTGACAACTGATGATCCAGGCTTTGAAGATCCAATGGAGATCTGCCAGGAAATTGACGCGGGAATTGACCACTCTAAAGTTGATGTCACAATCGAATTAGATCGACAAAAAGCAATTTATGATGCAATTAATATGTCAAAAAATGGTGACGTTGTTCTAATCTGTGGTAAGGGTGAAGATGGCTTCCAAAAGGTTCGCGGGGTCAATACTCCTTATCCTTCTGATATCAATGTAGCCCAGCAAATGATTAATGAGCTGGAAGGACAGAACGAGCACTTTAAATAGTGAGAAAAGCGCAATAATGAGAAACTTTTTTACAATTCTTGGTGGTATGGGGACAATTGCAACTGAAAGTCTTGCAAGACAACTTAACCACCGAATTAAAATCACTAAAGACCAAGACTATTTAAATTATGTTTTGGTTAATGACGCCCAAGTACCTGATCGAACAGCCTATATTAAAGACCATTCCAAACCAAACTTTTTCATCAATTTGCGTGAGGATGTTTTACAACAGGCGCAATTAGGTCCTGATTTCTTTATTATGCCGTGTAATACAGCACACTATTTTTATGATGACCTTGCTAGTCTAACTGATGTCCCTTTCTTGCATATGATGCGGATTGCAGTGCACCGGTTTGTTGAAGAATATCCTAATGAGCAGAAAATTGGCGTAATTGCGACTGAGGGATCAATTTATGACCATTTATATGTTGATGAAATTACGGCAGTTGGCCGTCAGGCAGAACTGGGTGGCCCTGAAATTCAGCCGATGGTTACTGAACTGATTTATACTAACATCAAGCAAAAGGGTGTAGTGGACGCAGAACTATATCATAGTATTTTACGTAAGATGCATGATGAGTACGGCTGTAACGTTATTTTGTTAGGTTGCACTGAACTTTCTTTAGCCCAAGAAAAAGCCCCTGATCATCCTTATAAGGTGATTGATCCTCAATCAATCATTGCTGATGTAGCGATTGAGTTAGAATTGAAAATTCGTGCGGGGATGGATCCTAAAGAAGCTGTAAAGAAGTACTTATATTAAAAAAGTTTCACTTGCTATTGTGAGTGAAACTTTTTTTAGTATGTAATTGATATTTTGGTTATTAGAAGACAAAAAATATTGCGGGGGAGAAAGATGATTGCAATCATTTTTTTGATTTGAAACAAAAATAAAAGCTCTGAAAGTATTATTCCAGAGCTTTTATTTTGGAATTTTTATACTAATAACATAGCATCGTCTTCAACTTCAGCACCAACTTGCTTTTGGAATAATTCCATTAACTTAGGCACTGTTAAGCTTTGCTTTTCTTCACCTGCTAAGTTAACTGCAACTTTTCCTTGATGCAACATAATTAGTCGATTACCGTAGCGAATAGCGTCTTCCATGTTGTGCGTAACCATGAAAGCAGTTAGCTTTTGGTCATTAATTAGCTTTTCGGTTAATTCCATTACTGTGATTGAAGTTTTGGGATCAAGAGCAGCAGTGTGCTCATCAAGTAAAATTAAATCTGGCCGTTGCAATGTGGCCATTAATAATGTAATTGCTTGACGTTGACCACCTGATAATAAACCAATTTCTGTATCCAAACGGTTTTCAAGGTTAAGTCCTAACTGAGCGAGTTGTTTTTTGAAGAACTTGCGATCTTGCTTTTTAACTCCCGGACGAAAGCCACGTCTTTGTCCACGTTTCATTGCCAAGGCTAAGTTTTCTTCTACAGTCAATCTTACTGCTGTTCCCATTTTTGGATCTTGAAAAACTCGGCTTATATTTTTAGCACGCTTGGTAACAGGCAATTTGGTAATATCAGTTCCGTTTAAAATGATTTGTCCTTCTTGGACCGGAATGGTTCCAGCAATACTGTTTAGTAAAGTGGATTTACCAGCACCATTACTACCGATAATGGTAACAAAATCACCAGCCTCTAAATCTAAATTAACGCCGCGCAGTACTCTGTTTTCATTAACGGTGCCACTCTCAAAAGTTTGGTGTAAATTTTTAATCTTTAGTACTTCTGGCATGATTTTTTCCTCCCTTTAGATTACGCGGTAAATGGAAATTAGGTAATACAAGACAAACAACTAGAACTAAGGCTGAAGCCAATTTGGCGTCTGCAGGTTCAACGTTCATCTGGAAAACTAGCGCTAAAATCAAGCGGTAAATAATTGCACCCAAGACTAAAGTTAGTAAGCGTCCCCAGATTGGCAAGTTGCGCACAAGAACTTCTGCGATAATGATTGAAGCTAAACCGATAACTAGGGTACCTACACCAGAGTTTAAGTCGGCAAAACCATTATTTTGGGCAAGCAATGCACCGGAAAGAGCAATACAACCGTTAGAAATCATGTAACCTAAAATCTTCATTTGCTCAGTTTTGATACCATTTGCGGCACTCATTTGTGGATTGTCACCAGTTGCGCGCATTGCTAAGCCAATTTCAGTTCTGAAGAAAATCACAAGTAAAGCTATTACAAGTAGGGCAATGATTAATCCCATAACGATAACTGCATTATTTCTAGATAAGCCCCATTTTTGCGCGATTGAGAAAATTGTTTCTTTACCTAAGAGAGAAACGTTAGCGGCATTTTGCATGACTCTTGAAGTAATCGAGTACAAACCAGTCATTGTGATGATTCCGGCCAATAACGATGGAATTCGTAATTTAGTATTTAAAACTCCTGTCACTAGTCCTGCAATTAAGCCACCGCCAAAAGCTGCTAGTGTAGCTATAAAGGGATTAACACCTTTAACTAGACACATTGTGGCGATTGCTCCGCCCAAGGGAAAACTGCCTTCTGCGGTCATATCGGCCAAGTCAAGAATCCGAAAAGTTAAGTATACGCCAATGGCCATTAGTGACCAAAGCAATCCTTGTGAGGACGCTGAGAGAAGTAATTCCCAAAAAGTATTTAACATTGTTCTACATTCACGCTACCTTTCTGCTATTTATTTGGGGGCCTTAATGGAATTAGGATCAATTCCAAGGGCCTTAGCCATCTTTTTGTTAACAACTAATTGTAATTTTTCTGCTTTTTCAACTGGCATATCAGCAGGTTTAGCTTTGCGATCTAAAATTTTAGCAGCCATTTTTCCTGTTTGTTCGCCAAGTGATTCATAGTCGATACCGATTGAAGCTAAACCACCAGTTTTAACTTGGTCAGTTGAGCCGGCAACCAACGGAATTTTCTTTTCTTTAACAACCTTACCAATGATTGAAGCTGCTGAAGCAAAAGTATTGTCAGTTGGAACATAGATGCCTTGAACTTTTCCTGCCAAAGTTTCAGTTACTTGTTGAACGTCATTAGTTGTATTAGCTGTTTTAACTACTACTTTTACACCAGCTTTTTTAAGAGCCTTGATTGCTAAATCTGCCTGAATCTTTGAATTTGCTTCACCAGCATTGTACATAACACCAATTGTTTTAGCTTTTGGAACAATTGATAAAAGCAATTTAATTTGCTTGTCAATTGAAACCATGTCGGTTGTACCAGTAATATTTCTGCCTGGTTTTGCGTTCGAATCAACTAACTTAGCAGCTTTTAAATCCGTTACGGCAGTGACAACTACTGGGATATCTTGAGTTGAGTTAGCCACACTTTGTGCTGCTGGAGTTGCTATTCCAAGAATTAAGTCTGACTTCTCGTTCACAAGTTTTTCACTCATACTCTTTAAGTTGTCTTGACTATTTTGAGCATTTTGGTAGTCAATCTTAAGGTTTTTACCTTCAACGTAGCCACCTTTTTTAAGACCCTTTTTAAATCCAGCATATGCTTTGTCAAGGGATGGGTGCTGTACAACTTGCAAAATCCCCACATGCTTAACTTCTGAACTGTTATCAGCTTTTTTATTATTGCTACATCCACCCAATAAGAGTAATCCGGCTAAACTTAGCCCCGCCATTAATTTTTTGATCTGCATTTTGCAATCCTCCATAAAAAAATACCCACTTACTTCTAAGTGGGTATCACAAAAATTATTTTGTAATTTTAATAGTTGCGCCTAGCCACTTAAAAGTTATGTGGCTAACCGTAAACAAATCGCTCTAGCCATCATAGATAAACTCAAACTTGCGTTTTGTTTGAACTCACCTTGATGAATTCAAACACTATCTAAAGTAGCTAAAGTAATAACGGTTATTCAGTTGTGAATTTTGACAAATATTCATTATCAAATACCTCCAACCTTGATGAAAAAATTATAGGAAAAAAAGAAGAAAAAGTCAAGTTTTGTAATGGTTGTATCTGAAAAAGGGAAGGAGAGTATTTTAGCCGAATAAAAAGGTCGCTGATATCAGTGGCCAGAATTACATTTCTTGCAGTTATTTAGGAGCTTTGATTGACTTGGGATTAATTCCAAGTGTCTTAGCCATTTTCTTGTTGACAACTAATTTCATGTCATGAGCTTTCTCAACCGGCATTTCAGCTGGTTTAGCTTTACCAGCTAAAATCTTAGCTGCCATTTTCCCAGTTTGTTCACCAAGTAATTCGTAATCAATTCCGATTGAAGCAAGTCCACCGGTTTTAACCTGATCAACTGAACTTGCCACTAGTGGCACTTTCTTCTCTTTAACAACTTTACCAACAACGTCTGCAGCGGAATCAAAAGTATTGTCGGTAGGAACGAAAATACCGTCAACCTTTGAAGCTAAAGTTTCAGTTACTTGTTGAACATCGTTAGTTGAGTTAGCTGTCTTAATTAAAACTTTGACTCCTGCTTTTTTAAGAACAGCTGTAGCTAAATCTGCTTGAATTTTTGAATTTGACTCACCGGCATTGTACATAATACCGACTGTTTTAGCCTTGGGAACAATTGATAGAAGTAGCTTAATCTGTCTCTCGATCGAAACCATATCAGTGGTCCCAGTAACATTTTTACCAGGTTTAGCATCGGACTTAACTAGCTTAGCT
This sequence comes from Lactobacillus apis, assembly GCF_003150935.1. Taxonomy (NCBI): domain Bacteria; kingdom Bacillati; phylum Bacillota; class Bacilli; order Lactobacillales; family Lactobacillaceae; genus Lactobacillus; species Lactobacillus apis. The sequence continues at coordinate 210,302 of NZ_CP029476.1, forward strand.
GCCTTTAAGTCGGTGACGGCGGTAACCACAATTGGGATATCTTGACTAGCATTTGCCAAACTTTGAGCAGCAGGAGTTGCAATACCAAGCATTAAATCGGATTTCTCATTAACCAATTTTTCACTCATACTCTTCAGATTATCTTGATTATTCTGTGCATTCTGGTAATCAATCTTAAGGTTTTTACCTTCGACATAGCCTTCTTCCTTTAACCCTTTTTTAAAGCCCTTGTATGCTTTGTCTAAAGAAGGGTGTTGAACGACTTGTAAAACACCAACGTGTTTTACGTCTGAATCATTATCAGCTTTTTTATCATTGCTGCAGCCTCCTAATAATAGTAATCCAGCTAAACTTAATCCTGCCATTAATTTTTTGATTTGCATTTTGCAATCCTCCATAAAAAATACCCACTTATTTCTAAGTGGATATCATTAACTAATCTGTAAATTAATTATTAGTACTATTTTGCTCTAATAATTAGCCACTTAGAAACCTATGTGACTAATTACACTCAAAAAGCTATAGCCATCATAGATAAATTTAAACTTTTTAGTCTAAATTCATCTAGATGAACTTAGACCTTATCTATAGTAGCTATAGTAATAACGGTTATTCTGCTGTAATTGTTGATTAGAAATCATCAAATTACCTCCAAACCTTTAATATGATTAGCATAAAGTATTAATAAAAATGTGTCAACTGGATCTAAATATATGCGGCAGTGCAAAAGGCTTATTAATTAGTGTTTTCGCCTAGGAAAAACATTTTTCAAAATTTCTTTAGTTTTTTGCAATGGAAAGCGCTATTATTTATAACTATAACAGGTAGTTAAGTTGAGGGAGTTTGAAATAATGGGTACTGCTAAGAACCGAGTCCTAAGACAAATTGATAATTTGCCCACTAATGCAGCAATTGGCACTAGTGAGTTAGCTGATGAGTTGGATTTATCAAGATCAGTTGTAAGCCATTATCTTAATCAATTGGTTAAGGATGGTAAAGTAAAAAAGATTGATGAGCGTCCTGTAAAGTGGACTAAAGTTTCAGGAAAAGTTACAAGAAATCCACCTGAGTTTGACGACGTTATTGGAAATCATGGCTCACTAGAAAAAGTGCTTGAGCAGGTAAGTGCAGCAGTAACTTATCCACCAAACGGGTTGGATGTGCTAATTACTGGCAATTCGGGAACAGGAAAAAGCTATCTGGCGAGCAAAATTTTTACATACGCTAAAAAAGAAGGTGCTATCACAGAAAAAGCACCCTATGTTGTTCTAAACTGTGCTAATTATGCTAATAATCCAGAGTTGATATCCAGTATGTTATTTGGCTATGTTAAAGGTGCATATACAGGAGCTGATAACGAAAAAGAAGGTTTATTAAAGCAAGCAGACGGTGGGTATCTTTTTTTAGATGAAGTTCATCGCTTGAGCAATGAAAATCAAGAGAAATTATTCAGTTTTATAGACACAGGACAATTTTATAAAGTTGGTGATAATGTTCATCCCGTAAGTGCAAGTGTCCGTCTAGTGATGGCAACTACAGAGAAGCCAGAGCAAGTTTTGCTCCCAACTTTTTTACGTAGAATACCAGTAAGAGTGGATTTGCCTGATTTTATCGATCGGCCAGTTGATGAGCGCTTGGAATTAATTAGTTCGCTTTTCTATGTAGAAGCTCAAAAAATCGATAAACAAATAATAGTTGATAAGCGAGTCGTTTCATCGCTTGTTCAGCTCAACCACTCAGGAAATATTGGCTATTTAAAAAACATTATCAAGGTTTCATGTGCTGCTGCTTATCATGATGAGCAAGATGCTGATGTCATTACTTTGGCATTAAAGAATTTACGGACCAATTCTTTACCACTTTTTAAAGATTATGGTCAGATCAAGGTAGGTAAAGGCAACAAAGGATTTTATACAAAAAACTTCAGTCTAGCCAACGAATTGGCAAGTATTAACGATTCGTTAAATGAGCTAGCATCTAACTATTCTACGAAAAATTTAAATAATTGCCTGTTAGAAATTCAAGCAATTAATAAGTTTCTTACTGACGATGAATTGGTATCAGGGTTACATGTACAGCATCGTTATTTGTTTAAAAAAATCATTGAAAAACAATATGGTTTGAATAAAACTCATTATCTTGAACCAATTATCTACGTTCTTTATGAGCATCACTTTAAGCCCGATTGTAACTTAGAGGATCTTAAAGAAGCTATTAGAGAGCATTTACCGCGATCATTGCATGTGTCATATAAGTTTTATGAACAGTTATCCGTTTTAGATAAAGAAAGTCAAAATGGATTGATTTTGATTTTGGCAATCTTATTGAGTGATCATGTGGATGAAAACATCCAATTGCGTGGTCTGATGGTTGCGCACGGGGAGAGTACTGCTACGAGCATTCAAAGCGTTATTAATTCACTTTGTGGTAATTATGTGTTTGATGCAATTGATATGCCAATTGATGCTGATATCAAATTAATCATTAATGAAGCTAACAAGTTAATTGCCAGTTTTAACACAACAAATGGGTTTATTTTAATGGTCGATATGGGCTCTTTAAGTCAACTTTATGCAAAAATTAGCTCTCAATTAGATGGCGATCTACTGGTCGTTAACAACCTAACGACATTAACGGCACTTGATTTAGCATTGAAAATGAAGCAAAACTTGCCATTCAAACAAATTGCTGAAAAAGCAGATAAAGACTATGGCATTAGTGTGAAGTATTATGAAGGCTTTTCACAATCACTAAATATTTTAGTTTCATGTATTTCTGGCTTGGGAATTGCCGAAAAGATTAGCGAAATTATGAGACAGTATTTGCCTAATAATATTAAGGTCATCCCACTTGGCTATAACGCATTAAAGGAAAAAATTGAAGAAAAGAAATGGTCATACTTTAAGCAGACACTATTCGTATTAACAACAATTGACATTACAGATGAAGTTGAATTTAACTTCATGAATCTATACGATATCTTGGATTCAAGCGGGGAAAACAAGCTCAAGAAGTGGCTCTCTCCATATTTAAGTCCTGAGCAGTTGGACAGTTTTAATAATGAATTGTTACGTTTCTTTTCAAAAGAGGGAATTTCAGAACGACTGAGTTTTTTAAATCCTGACGTTGTCTTAAGTGAGGTTGAAACAATTAATAAAAAATACGAAGACTTTTATAATTTAAAACTGGACGGCAAGGTCAAGCTGAATCTTTATATGCACATTGCTTTAATGATTGAACGATTGATGATGCACAATGAAGGTAAAGTTGAGGTTGAACCATCTTCGAAAAAAGAAAGTGCATTTTTTAAAATTACTAAGAGTATCTTTCAACCAATTGAATTGAAATATAATATTAAAGTTTCAACATACGAAATGTCATTGCTATATGAGCTGTTTAGACAGTTTATCTAAGAGTGTTTAAAAGCGTAAAAAGAAGTGTTTAATTTTTAAACACTTCTTTTTTTGTGTTGCTATTTCAAGCTTTGTTTAACCTGGCATAGATCTTGCTAAAAGAAAAGTAAACAGGAAATAAAGGAGGGACAAGATGACTGATATATTGATTGCAAGTCACGGGCATTTAGCCAGTGGTCTGAAAAGCTCAGTTGATATCTTAACTGGCATGGGAGACAAAATCCAAGTGATAGACGCTTATGTAGACAAAACTGATTATACAAGTAAAATCACCGACTTTATTAAAGGCGCCCAACGCCCAGCCGTGATTTTCACAGATTTAAAGGGTGGTAGCGTTAATCAAAAAGTGGTTTTAGAAGCAGCTAAGGAAAAAGATATTTTTATAGTTACTCAAACTAATCTAGCAATTGTAATGGCAGTTTTTCTTGATAGTGAAGAGCTGACAGAAGAACATTTAGAAGAATTGATTGGCCAAAGTCAGGTTGAACTTTTTAAGTTGGAAAAAGAACAAAAGAATGTAGAAGATCAGAAATCTGATTTTTTTGAATAAGGAGTTAAGAAATGATTGCAGCTTTACGTGTAGATGAAAGACTAATTCATGGACAAGTCTCAATGTCCTGGAGCAAGGCGCTGAGACTGAATGGAATTGTTGTTGCTAACGACAAGGCAGCAGCTGATGATATGCAAAAAATGATGTTAAAAATGGCGGCACCGTCTGATATTAAAACAATTGTTTTATCAGTTGATAATGCAGCTGAGTTATTGAATGATGCTCGCTCTAAAGACATGCGCCTTCTAGTGATTACAACTACGGTTAAAGACGCACTGACAGTAGCAGATCATATTAATGAAAAGCCAGATCAGGTCATTATTGGTAATGCTGGAAAAATGAATGCTGAAGGAGATGAAATAACTTTAACCAAAGAAGTTAGGCTGTCACCAGCAGAAATCGAAAATCTAAGGAAGTTAGTAGATGAATTCCCAGATACATATTTCCAAGGTACTCCTAATATGGAAAAACATACGGGAAAAGAAATTTTGAAGAAAATCAAGGAATAGGGGATAGAAAATGTTTTATGACGCATTAATGACCGCGATTGCTGTATTTATTGGTACAGCTGGTCACGAGTTTTTCGGTAACGCGATGTTGAGTCGACCAATTGTTGTAGCTCCACTTTTGGGCTTTTTATTGGGTGACGTTCATACAGGTCTTATGGTCGGAGCATCAGTTGAAACTATTTTTATGGGAGTAGTTAATATTGGTATTTCCAGTACAGCAGAGCCTGCTTTGGCAGCAGCCTTAGCAACTGTTTTCACCATCCAGTCAGGTAACATGGGAGCAAATATTACGTTGGCATTCCCGCTCGCCGTTTTGGGTCTACAATTTTTGAACATGATTCTTTCATTTGTGATTGGGCCTTTTGCACCGCTGTTTGATAAGTTTGCTAAAAAAGGTGAAGACAAGAAAATGGTTGGACTTCACTTTGGACTATGGGTTCTTCACTATGGCCTATATGCAATGATTCCATTTTTTGCCGTTTTATTCGGTTCAAAGGCTGTACAGATTGCTCTCCAAGCAATTCCAAAGACAATCATGAATGGTCTAACTGTTGCAGGTAATTTGTTACCAGCCGTTGGAATGGCCATGTTACTGCTGCTTCTATGGGACAATAAATTGGCACAATATTACTTCTTGGGCGTAGTTTTAATGGCTTACCTAAAATTACCATTGATGGCTATTGCCGTACTCGCAGCTATTGTCGCTGTTGTTGTCGCTGAACGTGATATGAGTGAAATGAAAATTATGAAGAATAAGCCAGCTGCTGCAGCTGAAGCTAAGCAAACGGATGAAAAAGCGACCATTAGTCAAGAAGAGGAGGATTTCTTCGCATGAAACTAACACAAAATTTATCCAAAGATGAAAAGAAAATGATCCGCAGCATGTTCTGGCGGTCATCAACAATGTATATTTCCGTTAACCCAGTGCTAATGGGTGGTGGTGGCTTCTGTTTTTCACTAATGCCATTCATCAATAAATTCTACAAAAACAATGAGGAAGGTAGACGAAAAGCTCTAGAACGAGAAACTTCTTACTTCAGTACAACAGTTCCGATGTCGACTTTTGTTATGGGAATTGCTGCTTCAATGGAAAAAGAAAATAGTCAAGAACCGGATTTTAATGCGGACTCAATTAATGCAGTTAAAACTAGTTTAATGGGACCTTTGGCTGGTATTGGTGATTCTTTATTCTGGGGAGTCTGGCGTGCAGTGTGTGCAGCATTAGCAATTAACTTCGCACGTAATGACAATTTTTTGGCTCCAATTATCTTCTTGGTAATGTTTAACATCCCTAACTATGTTATTCGTTATTATGGTGGTTTTTTGGGATATTCACTTGGATCAAGTTATGTTAAGAAACTTTACGAAAATGGGCTAATGAATGTTCTGACCAAAGCAGCAAGTATCTTAGGGCTTGTGATGGTTGGTGCTATGACTGTGCAAATGGTCATTTTTAAGACAACGATTAAATGGACAATGGGCGGAAAAACAATTATGAATGTCCAATCCGTTCTTGATCAAATTTTTGAAGGTCTTTTACCCGTAGCAATTACTTTAGTTTGCTACAAACTGTTAAAGGACAAGAAGATTGGCGTAATTACATTGATATTTGCAATTGTTATTCTGTCTGTATTGGCTTCACTGATTGGTATTGTTTAAGATGAAAGAAGAACTTGGATTTATTTTTGAAACTGGCTGGCAAACTAAAAAGAATCAGTTTTATAATGTCACTACTAATAACGACAGCCAAATAACTACTAACCAAAAGAGTTATTATGGTCATTTATTTCCTGCTACAGACTTTTCGGTTGAAGTCAGTAATCAAAAAATGCAAGCTAGTATAAGCGAAAAGGGACTTATAAAAGCAATTAGCTTTTTTAGAGATGCATATTTTACGGAAGATAAGCCTGGTACTTGGGTCTCAAATGGATTTGTTCAAGAGGCAAATATCAGCACAGAAATCGAAGTAAATGGGCATGCAACTCCGCTAGATAAAGAAGACCATCAAATTGAATACGATTTGTTGTTTAAGCTGATACCTCGTTTTATTCATCGCTACTCTGATTTCACAGTTTTGCAATTGTTTTTACCAATTTATCTGGAATCAGGAGAATCGGTCAGTGGGTTAATTGAACTCTGTGCCATAAGAAATGACTCTTCGAAGGATGTAAAGCTGATTTTTCCTAAATGCTATCACTTGAAATATTCTGATCGTCATAATGTTGAATTTAACTATGCTAATAATCAGCGTGTAATGGATGATCAAGCAGGCTGGGCTACTTTAACTGATCCTAACGCAGCTTTTAATGTGACAGATGAAGAAATGAACAAAATAATAATTTCTTCTTATAATTATCTTATTGGAAAATACGGTCAGCTAGAAATACCGACTAATCCAGAATTAGCTACTTTGATTACACGTAAAGCAGCTAATGCGCTGAATAGTATTTCAGAAAGCACAAATGGGAAAGTGGTAGGTGCTAATTGGGGTTCAAGTCCAGTTGTTGATCGAACGTGGCTTCGTGACATGTTTTATGCTAGTTTGCCAGCAATATATTTTGACCATGAACTAGCTAAAAAGGTAATTCTTTGGTTTGTTCAATATGAAATAAAACCAAAGGGTGGAAAATTTAATGGTGGAATCCAACATTCAGTTGAAAATTCTTTGAATAGCGCGATTTTATTAACACTATATCTTACTGAAACTAACGACGTTGAATTTCTTAAGCAAAACCTTCAAATGTGGGAACATATTTTATATGTTGTAAATTACCTAATTGCACGTCGCGATTCCAAATTTGGCTTGATAAAATCACAATGGATATCAGACGGTATTGCGCTAGGGGAATTTCACACTGGTACACAAATCACCTTTTGGACAGCTGTAAATGGCATTGGTAAAATCTACCGTGAAGTTTTAAATCAACCAGATGAAGCAAAGCGTTATGAAGAAATTGCTGATGAACTAAAGAAACAAATTCTAGAATATTGTTTAATTGAAAACAATCAAGGACGAAAACGATTCATAGAAGGCGTTAATCCTGAAAATGGAGAATTAGCGACAGACTTAAAGCAATATCAAACTGATATTGTAGATCAAGGTCTAGACTTTTTAACTAGAGTTATTAAAGAAGACAAGATCACTTTAGAATTTCATGATGGCGAAGAATCTGATACAACACTTGCCCCATTTTATGGCTTTAATGATGTATTGGAAGGCTATTATTTGGAAACACTCCAATTTGCTAGTAGCTCAGATAATCCTACATACAGCAAGCTAAGTAAGGGAATATCGTGGGGTGATCAGTCCGAAGCAACCTTTCCCGGCTACATCACTTTGTTAATGGGTACTGTCAATGACCATTCAAAATTTATGGAAAAGATTGACATATTAGAGAAGTTAACCGACTTAGATGGTAGCTGGTGGTGGTGGCCATATGAAGTAGGAAGCAGTGGAGATAATGTCATGCGATTTAACCACTGCGGTAAATGTGGCTGGAGTGATGGCTCATTCAGTGTTTTAATGATTAAAAACGTTTTAGGTATAGAATTTGATGCACAAAAAGACCTATTGAAGATTAGGCCGTTAACAGTTATACCTAGTTTTAACTGGAATGATTTTCCTCTGACTGATAACTTAAAAGTAAATCTTAGTTATCAAAGTGAGAGTGGACAACAAAAATTAATAGCTAACTTGCATGGCGCAGAGCAGAGAAAAGTTACACTAGAATTTAAGCCACAAGGTTGGTCAACTGGGATAAGTAAAGATTTAACTTCTGATACTAAGGTTCGATTTGAAAAGGAGAGAAATTAGGGATGTTCAATAATCTGACAGAGTTTTCTTCATTTAAGACTAGAGCAATAACTCCAGAAAACCCTACTGGACAAAAAGGCAAAGCAGCAATGACTGCGAGTGATCTAGGTCCTTCGCGAAAAGGGAAGGCAAGTATTACTTTACCTAAGAGTGAAGAAGTGACAATTGCTGACATTAAGGGGCCTGGCACCATTAAACATCTTTGGTTTACAATTCGTGATCATACTGAAAAAGGTAGCTTTGTGATGCGTAATACAATATTACGGATTTATTGGGACGGCAGTAATGTACCGGCAGTTAACTGCCCACTAGGTGATTTTTTCTGTAATGGTTTTGGGGAACGCTATGATGTTAATTCGATTCCAATTGTAGTTGCTCCAACTGGTGGAATGAATTCTTATTTTGAAATGCCTTTTAAAAAGGGTGCAAAAATCACTATAACTAACCTATTTCGAGAAGATATTCGTTCATTCTTTTACACAATAAATTATGAACTCCATGAAGAATCCGATGTAGAAAACAAATTGTATTTCCATGCTTATTGGAATAGGCAGCGCCAAACAGAGCTACAAGAAGATTATGTTCTCCTACCCAAATTAAATGATCATGGCTATTATGTAGGTACATTTATTGGCTTAACAGCATTAGAAAGATATTGGTGGGGTGAAGGTGAATTCAAATTTTATCTTGATGGTGACAATGAGTATCCAACAGTAACATCCACTGGAATGGAAGATTATTTTGGTGGTGCTTGGGCATTTCATAAGTATCATGAAGATGGAACTACATATCCTGCTACCTTCTGTACACCTTATCTCGGCTTCCCTTATCATAGTAATGTAGATCATTCACGTGAGCACTTTAGCACAGGCAAGCCAAATTCACCGCATGCGTTTGGCAATGACGGATTACCTCAGAATGCCCTATATCGATGGCACTTGGTTGATCCAATTGAATTTGAGAAAGACATTCAAGTATCTTTACAGCAAATAGGAAATGATGACGTTGGATTATTTGAACGTAGTGATGATCTTTCATCCGTTTCATACTGGTATGGTGGTAAGGCAGAAGGAATAGAAGCAAGTTTACCTACTTTAGAAAGCTTGCGTCCACGCTAAAATACCAATTATTATAACTCGACTATCTGTTATAATATTAATAATAAAGGAGAAAAGCCGATGACACGATTGCAAAAAATGGTCTTAAAACCGAAAGAGCAGTTAGTTACGCGGCTTTTTTTGTCGCCTAAACTTCAGCAAAACCTAACTGTTCTGTCTTATAGCACCTATGATTTGGTTAGTGCAATGAAGGAGTTAAGCGAAAGCAATCCCTTTGTTACATTGGCTGAACCTAAGAGTGAAACTCATAGCTTGGAATGGATTGGTGATACTGAAAGTGAAAGCTTGCCCGATCATCTTTTATTACAGGTAAGGATGAGTGACTGGAGTAGTAGGGAAAAGAGTGCTGTTAAGTTACTAATTTATAATTTGGATGATGATGGATACCTGCGCGTCAAATTAAATGAACTTGCTCAAGCATCAGAATTTTCACTTGCAGATTTGGAGCAAGCAAAAGTACTATTACAAAGTTTAGATCCATGTGGGATTGGTGCAAGTAGTCTAAATGAATGCCTGTTAATTCAAGCTCGTCAAAAAGAGAACTTTGATGAAACTGCAATGCAAATTTTACTTTCTGACAGTTTGGAATTACTTGCGGATCCACAAAAATGGGAGCAGTCAGATTTTTCGACTAGTCAATTAACTCAGGCACTAGCTAACATTCAGACACTAGATCCGATACCAGCAAGTGAATATGTGACTGAGCAAAACGTTCAATATTTGCTACCTGATTTGATTTTTAAAGTTGATGATGGACGCCTAACAATTGAAACAGCGAAGTCGCAAATTCCCGAATTACTATTTGATGAAAAAACTTACAAGGAATTAAAAACACAATCTGATCAAGGTAAATATTTTTCGCAACAACGTCAAGATTATTTAGAAATGAAAAATGCAATAGACCAGCGGCAACAAACTATCCTTCGCTTGGGAAAATATGCTGGTGAATATCAAAGAGCATTTTTAACTACAATGCAAACGCAGGAATTAAAACCTTTAGGCTTAAAGGATGCGGCTAATGCATTGAACTTAGCTCCAAGTACGATTAGTAGGGCAATAAAGGACAAGTACATCCAGTGTCAGAATAAAATTTTTAGTTTAAAAATTCTATTTCCACGCAAAGTTACGACCGATTTATCTCAGGCACGAATTGAGTATGATTTGCAAAAGTTAATTGATCAAGAAAGTTCTCAGCAGCCATTAAGTGATCAGCAATTAGTTGAACATTTTGCGGATCACGGTGTTACTTTGAGTAGGAGGGTAATCGCGAAATATCGTAAAAAACTAAATATTCCCAATAGCTATCAGCGCAAAAGAGACTGACAAAAGTAAAAGTTTTTCTGACTTCTATTTATTAATTGTTTAGAATATAAAGCTTCTGATATTGCACGCTGGTGCAAAATATGGAGAGCTAGAAACACTTGTCACGTATAATACTCCACAAAAAATGGCACAAGAAGCCTTTCAACAATTTGTTTATAAAGACGCTCAGGCAAATTTTGCCCATAGAGATGATTTAAAAAGCCGCTCTCTTAAAACCATTGGAATTGGTTTAGCTGTTACATACTATAATGGATATGATTCAAACGGTGTAACGTTCATTGTAAGTACAAATCTTTAGAATATATTCTAATCATTATATCAATAAAAAGCCTAGACAACAGTCTAGGCTTTTTATATTTAGTTAGCTTTCCTTTACAAATGCTAGAGTATTATTTCTAGATGGAAATTTAAGGCAAGTCATTGCCAGCAGCAAGGTAAATATCATACCATTCTTGAGCTGTTAGAGAGATGTCTGCACCTTTAGCACTGTCAACAATGTGTTCTGGTGTCATGGTTCCAATGATTACCTGGCCAATTGCTGGGTGACGTAGTATCCAGGCGGCTGCAATTGCGTTTTTAGAAACGCCCTTTTTGTCCGCTAGTTTCTGTAATACATCGTTAACTTCTGGGAACATAGGGTTGCCGATAAAGTTACCTTCAATTTGACCATATTGGAATGGTGACCAAGCTTGAACAGTCATATTGTGTAAGCGTGAATAGTCTAAGACACCGCGGTCGTGGTCAATGCTGCGAGCATCAGTCATATTAGTGTGGATGTTAAAGTCAATTGGGCCAGTGTGCATGACGCTCAGTTGCAATTGATTAATCAGCAATTTTTGACTCAATCCAGCCTGCAATAGTTCGACTTGCATTGGGTTAAAGTTGGACACGCCAAAATGACGCACCTTACCATCTTTTTGCAGTTCATCAAACGCAGCCGCAATTTCGGCAGGATCCATCAAAGCATCTGGACGATGCAAAAGTAGGCTGTCTAAATAGTCAATTTTCATGCGAGAAAGAATGCCATCAACACTTTTAATGATATGTTCTTTTGAAAAATCATAGCGAGTTGTCTTGTAGTTTTGCGATTCATCCTCAAAAATTCCGGTTTTTGATTGAATGTAAAAATCATCACGACTAAGTGAGGACTTTTCCAAAGCTTCGCCAAAAATTTCTTCTGATTTGCCATGACCATATATGTCTGAAGAATCAATAAAGTTAATTCCTGTGTCATGAGCGGTTTCTAATGCTTTAACAGCTTCATTAACTGACAGCTTGTTCATCCGCATTATCCCAAATGCGATTGCAGAAGCACTAAAGTTAGTGTTACCAATTTTTATTTGTCTCATAATGTACCTCCTAATGCTTAGTATAATTCATGAAAGATAAAAAGGGTTAAAATCATTTTTTGATTTTTGTTGAAACTTCATTAGTAATCTAATTATTTTTTAAATTTAAGTTCATCTTTAATGGAAAACAGCTATAATAAAAGATAACAAATTTTTTAGATAAAACCTTAAATTACTTTCTAGGAGGACAAATATCATGAGTAATAAGATCGGTATCATAGGTGATGGTCATGTTGGTAGCACAGTAGCACATCAATTACTTATTTCAGGTTTGGTTGATGACTTAGTTTTAATTGATGTAAATGAGGCAAAAGTCACTGCGGATGAGCTTGATTTCCAAGATGCAATGGCTAACTTGAAGCATCACACCAACATTGTAATTAATGACTATTCTGCCTTAAAAGATGCCGATATTATTATTAGTGCTTTTGGTAACATTAGCTTAGAAGCTGGTGGAGAGCGTTTTGCGGAATTAAACTACAACAGAGAACGAATTGGGAATATTGCAGCTTCAATCAAAAAGAGTGGTTTTGATGGCATTTTGGTCGCAATTACCAATCCTGTTGATGCAATTACTAATATGTATCAAGAATTGACTGGTTTACCTAAAAAGCATGTCATTGGAACGGGTACACTTCTCGATACCTCAAGAATGAAAAGAGCTGTTGGCTCGCGTTTGAACGTTGATCCTCGTTCAGTTGAAGGCTTTAACTTAGGTGAACACGGCAACTCGCAATTTACTGCTTGGTCAACTGTTAAAGTTTTGGAGCAACCAATTACGGAGTTGGTTAAAGACAAGCCGTGGAAGCTTGAAGACCTAAATGATGAAATTAAGTTTGGCGGTCAAACTGTTTATAAGGGTAAGCAATACACCAATTATGGGATTGCAGCAGCAGTTACTAGATTAGTTGAAACAATTGAAAGTGACGCACGCACAGAGCTTCCAGTTTCAAATTACCAGGAGAAATACGGTACTTACTTATCATACCCAGCAATCGTTGGTAGGGATGGCATAGTTCAACAAGTCCAATTGGCTTTAACTGATGAAGAAGAAAAACTGCTGGCAAAATCGGCAGAAACAATTAAAGAAAAATCGAAATAAGTACTTTTGCTAAATGATGGCTAGTTAAGCCATCATTTTTCGTATACTAAAAAAGTAGAGATTATATTTCTTTTTAAGTGTATGATTATAGTAATTAAAAAGTCATTAGGAGAAGGAAAATGAGTCAAAAAAAGGATGACTATATATTAGGTCTCGATATCGGGACAAACTCATGTGGTTGGGCTGCAGCCGACAAGAAAAATAATCTTTTAAAGTTACGTGGTAAAACCGCTATCGGTTCACATTTATTTGAAGAAGGACATTCAGCCGCAGATCGTCGCGGCTTTAGAACTACACGCCGTCGCCTTAAGCGAAGAAAATGGCGTTTAGGATTGCTAGAAGAGATTTTTGCAGAGCCAATGGCTGAAGTTGATCCAGCATTTTTTGTTCGTCTTCATCAATCATGGGTTTCCCCCCTTGATAAAGACCGGCAAAAATACGCCGCAATTGTTTTTCCAACTGCCAAAGAAGATGCAAAGTTTTACCAGAAACATCCGACGATTAAATATCCGACGATTTATCATCTGCGTCAAGCCTTAATGACAGAAAACCGCAAATTTGATTTACGTGAGATTTTCTTGGCGATGCACCACATTGTTAAATACCGTGGCAATTTTTTGCAGGATACTCCTGTAAAAAGCTTTGAAGCTTCTAAAATAGATGTAGCGTCAGTATTAAATTCGATTAATGAGGCTTTTAATAATAAAGCTGATGAAGACTGCGAAAAGCTGGAGTTAAACTTAAAAAATGCACATGCTGTTGAAGAGGTAATAAGGGGTAAGGATCCAGACAAAACGACTTATAAAAAGGATAAAGTCAAAAAAATCGCGTTATTGTTACCAACCTCTACCGATAAAAGCGCAAAAAAAGTAGCTAAACAGATTGCTAATGCCATTATGGGTTATAAAACACAATTTGAAACTATCTTGGCTAAAGAAATTGATAAAAGCAATAAAGCAAGATGGGAATTTAAACTTAGTGATGCGGATGCAGACGACAAATTGGATGCGTTATTGTCAGAACTAAATGAAGATGACCAAACTATTATTGCGGAAATTAAGAAGCTATTTAGTTCAATTATATTGAGTACTATTGTTGATGAAGGTGAGAGTTTATCTGCATCAATGGTAAACAAGTACAAAAAGCATGGAGATCATTATGAATTACTAAAAGCAGTGATTAATGGTCAAGCAGATCGTCAGAAGGCTAAAACATTACGGCTTGGTTATGACTTGTATGTTAATAATCGTCATGGTCACTTATTAGAGGCTAAGGCTAAATTTGGTCAAGATGGTGCTTTAACTAAAGAAGATTTTTATAAAGTAGTTAAAGAAAATCTTGATGATTCCAAGGCAGCTAGTCAAATTTTACAAGAAATTGAAGCTGATAGTTTTATGCCTAAGCAGCGCACTAACAGTAACGGCGTTATCCCATTTCAGCTGCATCAAATTGAGTTAGATAAGATTATTGATAACCAAAGTCAGTACTATCCGTTTCTAGCTACTGAGAATCCTGTTGAAGAGCATCGAAAGCAGGCGCCATACAAATTAGATGAACTAGTTAGATTTAGAGTACCGTATTATGTTGGCCCGATGGTTACTGCACAGGATCAAGAGAAAACTTCTGGTAAGAATTTTGCCTGGATGGTAAGAAAAGAACCTGGACAAATTACGCCTTGGAATTTTGAGCAAAAAATAGATCGACAAGAATCAGCTAACCGTTTTATTAAGCGAATGACTATTAAAGACACCTATCTTTTAGGTGAAGACGTTTTACCTTCAAATAGTTTACTTTATCAACGATTTGAAGTCTTAAATGAGTTAAATAATCTTAGAATTAATGGAAAGAAAATAAGCGTAAGTCTTAAGCAAGATATTTTTAACAACTTATTTAAGGAGAAAAAAACCGTTACAGCTAAAATGCTAGTCAACTACTTGAAGCAAAATGAAAAACTGTTAAATGTGGAAATAAAAGGTTTAGCAGATCCGACAAAGTTTAATTCTAGCTTGTCTAGTTACTACCACTTAAAGAACTTACATGTATTTCAAAGCCAATTGGACGATCCTAAATATAACGCGGACTTTGAGAAGATAATTGAATATTCTTCGATCTTTGAAGATAAAAAGATATTTCAAGAAAAATTACGTGAGATTAATTGGTTATCTCAAGATCAATTTAAGGCGTTATCAACTTGGCGCTTGCAGGGCTGGGGTAGACTTTCGAAAAAGCTGTTAGTTGGTTTACATGATCAAAATGGCCAAAATGTTATGGAACAGCTTTGGGATAGTCAAAAGAACTTTATGCAAATTATCACCGAACCAGACTTTAAGGATGCTATAGAAAAAGAAAATCAGAGTATCACAGAGAAAAACGGTGTAGAAGAAATTCTGGCTGACGCTTACACTTCTCCTGCCAATAAAAAAGCAATCAGACAGGTAGTTAAAGTGGTCGAAGATGTTGTTAAAGCTGCAGGAAAGGCTCCGTCTCAATTTGCAATTGAATTTACTCGCAGCCCAGACCAGAATCCTAAATTGTCACAAATCAGGGGTAACCAGCTATTAAAGATGTATCAGGACACTGCTAAAGACCTTGTTGATCAGGATTTAACTAATAATCTAAAAAATGCAATGACCAGTCGAAAGCTTTTGCAAGATAAGTATTTTCTATATTTTATGCAAGCAGGACGTGATGCATATACAGGTAAAAAAATCAATATTGACGAAATATCTTTTGGCTATCAAATTGATCATATTTTGCCACAGTCATTTGTTAAAGACGATTCATTAGACAATCGTGTATTAACAGCAACACCATTAAATGCAGAAAAGTCAGACGACGTTCCTTACAAAAGATTCGCAAATAACCAAGTTTCTGACTTGCAAATTACGGTTGGTGAGATGTGGAAGAGGTGGCGAAAAGCTGGCATTATAAGCAAGTATAAGTTGAATAATTTATTATTAAATCCTGATAGCTTAACCAAGTATCAAAAGGCTGGATTTATTAATAGACAACTAGTAGAAACTAGCCAAATCGTCAAGTTGGTATCAGTTATTTTACAAAATAAATATCCTGACTCTGAGATTATTACGGTTAAAGCTGGAGACAATTCGGCTTTGCGTAAGCGGCTAGGCCTTTACAAGAGCCGTGAAGTTAACGACTATCATCACGCGATTGATGCTTACTTGTCAATTATCTGCGGTAACTTTTTATATCAGGTTTATCCTAAGTACCGCCCATTTTTTGTCTATGGGAAGTATAAAAAGTTTAGTCAAAATCCTGATTTGCAAAAAGAAGTTATTGATCACTTTAAAGGGTTTACATTTATGTGGCCAATACTACAAAAGGATAATAAGCAGCGTAAAGCTCCAGAAGAAATTTTAGAGAATAATAGTAATAGAGTGGTCTTTCTTAAACATCCCGATATTTTTGATAAACTACGTAAGGTTTATAACTACAAGTATATGTTGGTTTCGCGCGAAACTACTACTGAAAATAGTGGACTCTTTAATATGACTGTTTATCCACGGGGGGAGCGCGATACAGCAAAGACCCGAAAGTTGATTCCTAAAGGTAAAGACCTTGATACGGCAATTTATGGTGGCTATAGTGGAAATGCGGATGCTTATCTAGTAATTGTTAAAATTGAACAATCTAAAGGGGACACTTATAGAGTAGTAGGCGTTCCAATGCGGTTCTTAGCTAAATTACAACAAGCTAAGAGACAGGGTAATTATAATGATAAGCTACACCAAGTTCTCGAGCAATTAATTATGTTTGATAAAAATGGGAAACCCAAACGAGGCATTAAAGGATTCAGAATAATAAAAGACCACGTTCACTTTAAGCAAGTTATAGTAGATGGTGATAAAAAGTTCATGCTTAATTCAGTTAGCTACCAAGTTAATGCGAAACAACTTACCTTGTCACAAGAGACTATGAGGACAGTCACTGATAATATGGATCTAAAAGAAGATAATGAAGATCAACGCTTAGTGAGTGCTTATGACGAGATTTTGTCGAAGGTTGATGCATATTTGCCATTATTTGATACAAATAACTTTAGAGCAGGGTTACATGAAGGTAGAGCAAAATTTATTAACTTGACAGCTAAAGATAAGAAGCAAACTCTAAGTAATATTTTAAATGGTCTACATGATAACCCGGTTGCTTCCGATTTGAAGAACTTAGGAATTAAAACACAATTCGGAAAAATGCAATCACCAAGTGGAATAACTTTATCGTCTAATGCTATATTAATTTTTCAGTCGCCAACTGGCTTGTTTGAAAAAAGAGTAAAAATAACAGATTTGTAGAGCAAAATAGAGAGCCGATGAAATCTGGCTCTCTATTTTTATGTACAAAAAAACCTCCGCTATAGAGCTGAGGCAGGACGGTAATAATACCGCGTTGAAACTTCATATCTTAAATGATATGTCGTTTGATTTTAAATCTGGTTGTTAAATCAATAATGATTAGTTGCTGGGAGCTACCCAACAATTTTATTTTAACATTTATTTTAGAAAATACAAGGAGAATTTTATGGGATGGAGATCAGTCATTATCACACAACATGCCAAGCTAACCTACTCAATGAATATGATGATTGTGCAAACGCGTGATGGCATTAACCAAATTCCAATTGAAGATATTAATCTGTTACTTGTTTCAACAACGCAGGCAGTGATTACCAGTGCATTAATTAGTAAATTGGCTCAAAATCAAACTAAAGTAGTTTTTGTTGATGAAAAGTTTAATCCTGTTACCGAAACGGTTGATTATTACCCTGGGGCACGTAATGCTAATAAACTAAAACTACAGTTTAATTGGCATCAAAGTCAAAAAGAATTATTGTGGACTAAAATTGTTAGCACCAAAATTAAAAATCAAATTGCTGTTTTGAGCAATTATCATTTAAAGACAGATACTGTTCAAGCTGAGTTAGATAAGTTGGAACTAAATGACGTGACCAATCGCGAGGCAAGTTCTGCACGTAAATATTTCATGCTTTTATTTAATAAAGACTTTGTTAGACGAGATACTAGTGCGGTAAACGCGGCTTTAGATTATGGTTATGCTATTTTACTTTCAAGTTTTACACGGGAAATTGCTGTAAATGGTTACCTGTCTTACTTTGGCATTCATCATTGCTCAAATGAGAATCAATTTAATTTAGCTTCAGACTTAATGGAACCTTTTCGTCTGTTTGTCGATTACTGGGTAAAGGCACACGAAAAGATTCAGGAATTAACGCCAGATATAAAATATGGTTTAGTAGAACTTTTAAGTTTAGAAATTATTTTTAATGGTAAAAAAATGATTCTAACTAATGCAATTACAACATATGTAAGAGAATGTTTGAAGTTTCTAAGTAATAATGAAAATAATGCCTTACCAGAAATGGAGATGAGTTTAACTAATGAGGTACCGAATAATGCGCTTAATGATAATGTTTGACTTACCAACTGAAACTGCTCAAGAAAGAAAAGAGTACCGTCAGTTTCGTAAGAAGCTAATTAATGAAGGTTTCGTAATGGTACAGTTTTCTGTTTATGTAAGAGTTTGTTTAACTAGACAGACTGCAAAATTCTTAGAAAAGCGGGTTGAAAATTTCTTGCCTCATGGTGGGCTGGTTCAATCACTAATGGTAACAGAGAAACAATATAATGATATGCGTTTCTTAGTTGGAAAGCCCGTCGAAGACGTACGCAATACTTCTGATCGGACGGTGATTCTATGATTCTGTCATATTTGACACACAAAAAGTGGACTTTACCAGATTCAGGAGTAACAGTTATTACTTTACAAAGTCCAATTGCATATCGTGATTTAGTTCAGGATTTAAAGGAGAAAACAATTTGCTGCTTTGTAGCGATGGAGACTTTAATTCTCTTGAAATAACTAAAACTTTTGATTTTGTGGGAGATCCATTGCTCAGTGAGAACATTTCAAAAAGATATTTAACTTTTGTAGTTAATAATTATGTAAAGACTATAGACGAAGAAAACAGAAATAAAGTCTTTAAAGCTTATTACAACCTAGAGACCGTATTGCATGATTCACTTTTACTAGAAGATCTTCCTATAGACATTGACTTTAACGAAGATTTGAAAAAGCTATTAAAGTTGTTGGAAATTCATTTTGATAGGAGTATATTAACTAATCCATATGCTATAATAGAAACTGTTCTAAAAATTCATCAAAATTATGATTTGGGGACAATTCCTGTATTTTGTAATGTAGCGCATTATTTTGATGAGCAGGAGTGGCAAGAGGTAGCTAATCTTGCTATGGAAGTCAATTCAAGTGTGATTTTTCTTGAATTTACTAATCCTCAAAATTTGAAAATATCTAAAAACATTACTTGTTATTATGTAGATCAAGATCTAGTCGATTGGTACTAACTGCTATATTAAAATTTGATGATAAAAAATCGGTTTTAGCTGGTTGTTAAATCAATGATGATTAGAACACAGTAATGGTCTATTTAAACTTCTATCATGTTTTAGCTGGTTGTTAAATCAATGATGATTAGAACAAAAGGTCTTAATAAGGTTCTTGACGCACTGTTTTAGCTGGTTGTTAAATCAATGATGATTAGAACATGTTGATTTTGATAGAGCCTTAATTAAGGGTTTTAGCTGGTTGTTAAATCAATGATGATTAGAACACTACAGAGAGTGCTAAAAAAAGCGCTAAAGTTTTAGATGGTTGTTAAATCAATGATGATTAGAACTTTACAACGTAAACGTTGTAGCACCAGATAGTTTTAGATGGTTGTTAAATCAATGATGATTAGAACGTTCAAATTTGAATCGCTGCAACCGTCCCTGTTTTAGATGGTTGTTAAATCAATGCGATTAGGGCTGTTTTTATTGATATTTGTCAAGATCTAAATCAAATAGTGTTTCAATATCTGTATTAAAATACTTTGCTAATTTGTATGCAATGTTAATGGTTACATTGGTTTTAGACTTATTACTTTCTATCTTTCTAATATAAGCTACTGATACACCAGTTACTGTGGCTAAATTTTCCGGCTAAATGTCTAAATTCTGCTAATCTGTTGTGCATTATTACGCTCCCTAAGTGGTTTTTTGTTGGGTTCAGTATATATATACTATTTTATATGGAAGTCAAGCTTGCGGCGCTCTGTTAATATACTGATAGCTAGTGCTGTGCTTTCATGTATTTAAGGTTTTAGGTAGCTGTTAAATAGACGATAATTAGAAACAAAAAGCCTCTTTCTCCAATTAATTGAATTAATCCATGACATAGTATAATTACATAAAGAAAAAACGCGCCAGATAGAGCGCGCTTTTATTTTGCTAAAATAAAGTCTAAGTATGACTAGTTTTGGTCCAAGAATTATTGCCGATTAATTCTCTACCAATTGATCGGTAGGGGATAAATGATAATAACCAGCGGTAAACACCAAAACTAAAAATGATTCTTAAAATCTCAATTGGGTTGTTAACGGTACTAAAACCAGTTTCAAACCACTGTTTTTTAATCATTAAACCATTAATAGTGTATTCAGTTAATAACAGAGTCAGGATAATCGCTAAGCTTGCCCCCAAATTGAATCTGGCATAAGCAATCAACGTTATAACAGACACGATTGATGATGGAACCACGATAACTGATATATAAGGCACTAATAAAAATAATAGGATAAAGGCCTTAACTCCAGCTGACATCCGGTCAGATTTGATAATTTTTCCACCATAGATTTTTAGGCATTGCAGACCACCTTGACACCATCTTGTGCGTTGCCGGATTAGCTTGCCAAGATTAGTGATACCTTCTTGTCTAATTGCAACGGTATTTAAGAAGGTGCCATAATAACCTCTTAACAGTCCTTTTAGTGAAAACTCACAATCTTCAAGTAGAGAAGAGGACCAACCAACTTTTTCCGCCATGGTTAATGTAACAAATTGTCCATTACCAGATGCGAGAGCGGTGCCCCAATTAGTACGAGCCATTTGCAACAAGCCATTGTAAACGGATAATTCAAAGTTTTGCATAATCGTCAGATTGTCGACGGTGTTATAGACATCTACGCGTGTTTGAACCAAGTCATAATTAGAATTTTCAAAGGTATTAACTACTTGGTGTAAATAGTTACTATCAAAATGACTATCTGCATCAATAATTCCAACTAACGTTTGTTTTACAGGAAAATTCATTTTAAGCAGATGATTAATTGCGTCCTGCAGGGCCGGTCCTTTGCCTTGCTGTGCATTAGGCTTAACGCGATGAATAATGTAGAGATTTTTAGGGTTAGATTGTGACCACTCATCTAGCAATTCTGTAGTGCCATCGCTCGAAGCATCGTCTATAAAAACTAGTTTTAAGTCAATAAAGTCTTTGCATTTATCGTGTAATGTAAGCAATCCTAGCATATCTCGCTTCAATGTCGAATATTCATTCATTGCAGGGATTAAAAGAAGCAATGTATTGAATTTACGCTGAAAGCGAGGATATTTTTCTTGCTTAATATGTTGACTAAATGTTAAGTAAAGGCTAAAACACAAGTCGAAAATAAAGGCACACCCACTGATGATAAGCATAGCCGCTATAAAATACCTCATTTTATCAGCTCCTTGTTATTTAACAGTTACTATTTTTCATGTTCATCTTACCACCATTATTAAGAAATCAGTAAGAAAATGACTTATTAGTTAAGACTAAATTATTATATGAAAATATGTAGTGAACATAACATGTCATTTACTAACTAAAAATAACAAAAAGCAAGTAGAATACTACTTGCTTTTACTAATGTTAAATTTAATTGGGCTAAAATCAGTTATTTACCTTTAAAAGTGCCGTTTTCTACTTCACGAATAAAATCAGCCAAATGCTTGTAATAAACATCTGGATTATCAACCATGTGGTGATGTCCACCATCTGGAGTTGTTACTAGACGTGAGTTTGGAATCTCTTTTTGCATAGTTTTAGCAGTTGAGATTGGCATTGTTTCTTCTTCGCCAAAAGTTAATAAGGTTGGGACAGTGATCTTCTTCAATTGGTCTCTAAAGTGCCAGTCCTTTAATTTACCAGTGATAACAAACTCATTGTCACCTTGAAAAGCATTATATACTGCGCTTCCGCCAATATCATTTAAGTGGTAGAGCTTAGAAGGCTGCTTACGATCAACAAAATTGATGTTTAAAATGTCGACGTCTTCTTGATAACGAGCGTTGTCGTAGTCATTTTTTTCTTCACATTCGTGCATGAAGTCAATTTCAGTTTGTGGCAAAACTTGTTGGCGGCGGCGGTTAACAGAAGCAACGTATTCATCGATTTCGTCAACCATAGAAGAAATAATTGCGCCTTTTAAGTGATTGCCGTATTTGACAGCATATTCTTGAACAAGAAGACCGCCCCAACTTTGGCCGATTAGATAAAAGTTGTCTAAGCCGAGCTTTTCACGTACTTCATCAACTTCGTCTAAGAAATATTCATAAGTCAGGTATTTTTTAGCGATTTCGGGATCGGAATAGTCAGGTTGATCTGAATAAAGTGATCCTAGTTGGTCATACATTGTTACTTGAACGTCTAAACCTTGTTTTTTAAGTTGATCAGCAGTATCTTCCCAATATTCATGGTTACCGCCAGGGCCGCCGTGCAAGCAAAGTAAATGAATGTCTCCTTGCCCTTGGGTATTAGTCCAAAGATGGTAACCGTTGTCTAAAGTAATAATTTTGGATCCAGTTTTCATATTTTTCTCCTTACTTTTTATTAATCAATCTCTATTTTAGCCTATAACGAGTTAAAGCAAAACAGGACAAAAAGAAATAGAGTATGCTTTTGGAGCTAAATTTACCTAGCAAGCTTGAATCAATCACTTCTGATGAGTCTTTGCTATACTTAAATTAGGTGGCTTTAGGTGCTCAGCTAGCTAGTAAAAAGCTGATTATAAAGCCATAAATGAAGTTATAGCGCAACTACTTGCCGGCTTTTGGGTAGCTGCTATTTTTAAAAAAGGTGGGAATGTTATGACTTTTTATACACTTAAGTATATTGAGCAGAATCAAAATACTAACAAAACAATTTTGTATATTCTAATTGCAGTTGCGGCGGTTGCTATGATTGCTTTTACCGTCCTCTATTTGCGACACCGGTTTAACACACGCTATCGTGATTTAGGTATTATCGCGTTATTGTTCTTGCTGTTATTTGGTGGCACACAATATGAAAAATATGTTCAAACCAACCTGGTTAAGTCTCAATCAGAGCAAATTACACCGTTTATTAAGTCTGTCGCCAAGGATTTTGGGGTACCTAATAGTGATGTTTTGGTGAGTTCGACGACACTTCAAGACGGCTTGATAGTACGGATCAACTCAAAAGATATTGATTATCAGTTAGAACTAAATGATGACAATAACACTTATTCTTTGAAACAAGCGCATGTAATTAATCATCAAGTTGATATAAAGAATTAGGAGGAGATTGAGATGGACTATACGCAGCTCTTTATTAAATTCGTTTTAGGTGTGTTGACTTTAATTTTTCAAATAAATGTTTTTGGTAAAACCAATATTGCTCCAACCACAGCTCTTGATCAACTCCAGAACTATGTTCTTGGTGGGATTATCGGTGGTGTAATCTATAATTCCAGTATTTCAGTTTTACAGTTTTTACTAGTACTAATTGTTTGGACACTGGTGGTCTTTATTTTGAAGTTTGCGCGTGAGCACAGTAATTTTATTCGCAGTTTAATTGATGGTAAGCCAATTCAGATCATCAAGGATGGGCAAGTTTTAGTAAAAAACTGCTTAAAAGCTGGTATTTCTGCCAATGAGTTAATGTTTAAATTGCGTAGCCAGGGAATCTATTCTGTTGATAAAGTAAAGAATTGTATTTTTGAAAAGAATGGGCAATTGACTGTAATTAAAACAGATGAGAAAAATGTTCGTTTTCCTTTAATAAATGATGGTCAAATCAATCAAGATGTGCTTGAATCTATTGATGAGGATGAAAACTGGCTGAAAGAAGAAGTGAAAAAAGCCGGTTTTAATGATCCTAGTGATATCTTTTTAGCTGATTTTGAAGATGGTCATGTTTCTTTCACGGGGTATGACCGAAAATAAGAAAGAGTAATTAATGGAAAATCTGAATAAAGCACAGCAATTGCTTAACGATGCGGATGTTGTGATTGTCACTGCAGGCAATAAAATGGCAAAAAATGAAGGACTTGATTTACTGGGAACAGAAAATTTTGAGCAAGATTTTCCGGAAGTTGCTAGTAAATATCATGTGAATTCAATTGGGGATGCTCTTGATCACAAGTTTGATTCCTGGGCTGAACAATGGTTATTTTGGAGTCAATTAATTGAAAAATATTCACTTAATTATGTTCCAAGTCCAGCAATGAAAAAACTGCGTGAATTAATTGGCGAAAAAAAGTTTTTTATTGCTACCTCAACTTTTGGACATTTTTTTGAACAAGCTGATTTCAATAAAAATCGAATCTTCAATGCGTTTGGTGACTGGATGATGATGCAATGCTCAAGTGGCGTTAATCATGGTGCTAAAAGTGACCAAGAAGTTGTCCGGCAAATATTGACAGCCCACCAAAGTGAGCAAGACATAACTAAGCTAGTTCCGAAATGTGAGCAGTGTGGTCAACCAATGGAGATTCACATGCCGTTAAACGAACACTTTTACCCAGATACAGACGCTAATACCCGTTTTCGCTGGTTTTTAACTGGGAACGAAGAGGAAAAAGTGGTCTTTTTGGAGCTCGGTGTTGATGAAACAAGCCCTCAATTATTTGAGCCAATCATCAGATTAGTTCAACAATTCCCACAATGGACTTATGTAGCGGCAGATTATCAACAAGAAATGTTACCACTGGACATTCAAGATAGAAGTGCAGCCGTAAATGCGGATACTGCAAGTTTATTGCAGGCTTTAGTTACAGATTAGGAAGATTGCATGAGTATTTATGTCAAAAATGGCGTTTTGCACGTCTCGGGTTCTCAGGATAAATTGCGTGCGAAAGGTGAAGAAAAACCAAGCTTTATTTCTGATTACACAATGCTTGATATTGAAACAACTGGACTTAATCCCTATCGTGACCATGTGACTGAGCTGGGTGCGGTCAAGGTGCGCAATAACGAAATTGTTGCAGAATTTAGTAAGCTAGTCGTTTATCCAAGATCAAATAAGGTTCCTGCCTTTATAACTAAATTAAACGGGATTACTACCGAGCTTTTACTTAGCGAGGGTGTGCCTGTTAAAGAAGCGATGACTGAATTTCGCGAATTTATTGGTGACGACATTATTATTGGCTATAACGTTAACTTTGACTTGAACTTTTTATATGATTTGACGGAAAAATTCCATCTGCCAGCATTGAATAATGATTATGTTGATGTTTTGCGACTTGCACGTGCGTATTATCCGTTCCAGCATAATCGATTGCTAGACTGTATTCAACGTGCTGGGATTGCAGAGGAAGAGCAGCATCACGGCTTGGCTGATTCAATCGATACCAAAAAGGTTTACGATGATTTTCGCGATCATTTTACCGATGAACTTTTGGCAGAGGCGCAAGGCAAAATCAAAAACGTAGACTTACTTGAAGCAGAACTTGAGGCCTGGGAACTAGGCTTTCGCAATCCGATTAGTAACAAGCTAATCACATTTGCAGATGGAATTGGCATGGATAATGATGAAGCAGCTTTAATGGTTAATAACATGGGTGGCCAAGCCCAAACCATTGTTACTCCGGAAACCAATTATTTGATTATTGATGATGATCACTTTTTCAGTAAAAACAATGAGGCATGGCAGAAAGCTCAGGAATACAATAAGAATGGTAGTAAGATTAAGCGACTATCCGAAAGCTACTTCTTAAATATGCTTGATGAATGGGCTAGATCTTAAAAAGCAAAGAGAGCAATCTTTGCTTTTTTATTTACCTTTGTTGCAAACAGCAGTTCGATTGGCTATACTTAGTTATTATTTAAGTAAGGGACTGACTAAATGGCTCGCAAGCGAAGACGGCAAAGCAGAAAAACTAGTGGTAGTGATTTTTGGGCAATTGTCATTATCATTCTTTTTTTGTTGTGGTTTGTTTCAACCAAAGGTGGCTCAGATCCTAGCGGACACCAAACAATCGAACGTATCGGACGCAATGAACCAGCTAAGAAAAACAAAATTGATCAGGCTAAACCAGCTGCCAAAGTATATGGTGGGTTATCACAGGAAGATTACGCTAAATTAGCTAAGCTTGATTTTAAAAGTGGCAATGAAGCCTACATTACAGTGAATAATGATAAGTCGACGCTAATTAAAAATGCATGGCGCGTTAACCGCGTTATTTATGCAAACTTAGATAGTTTAAATCGGACTTCTCGCTCGAACACTGCCTTTTTGGAAAAAAGAAATGTTGCTAATGATAGTTTACGAGTTCAGCAATATGTTCAACCGACAGCTTGGCACTACAATCGGCGTAATGGGACGCAAATTTATAACCGTGGGCACCTAATTGCGTATTCTGTTTCCGCAGGAATTGATCAAGCGGGTAATTTTAATCCACGTAATCTTTCCGGCGATCAGAATAATCCTAAAAATTTATTTACGCAGTCGGCTTATTCAAACCAAAGGGTTCAAACTATTTTTGAAAGTAGGGTGCGAAAAGCACTAAGAGAAAATAAGCGAGTTATCTATCAGGCTACGCCAATATTTCGTGGCGAGGAGCTAATGGCACGAGGAATCAACCTGCAGGCTGTTTCGACTGACGGTACACTTGACTTTAATGTTTATTTATTCAACGTTCAACCTGGTTTTTCGTTCAATTATCAAAATGGACGTGCTAAGGTTAACCGCGAAATACAAGTTAAAAATGAAAATCAAAAAGCTTACTACTAATTATGTAGTAAGCTTTTTTCGCGCAAAATGTGAAATAATGGAACATTTTTAAATGGTAGTGATTCACCCTCTTAGAATTTAGAGTAAAGGAGGATGATTAGCTAGGCAGTGTGAAAGTCAGATAAATTAAAGTCGGCTTTCTTAAATATAATTCTATTTTGTAAAAACAATAAAAATATACCCTTCTAGAGACTGCTTAAATAAATTAGCGGTCTTTAGTCTTGTCTGTTGTAATCGCGTTAAGACAAGCGGGAATCAAACTGCTCAATTTCATCTTTCAATCCATTGTAGACATCGTCTGCTTCAATCTCTTTAAGCACTTTTAAACAATAATGTGCTTCTTTTTTATCTTTTTGGCAAATTGCGAGTCGCCCCTTAGCCATTAGTAATTTATCATAGCGAAAGGTTGCTTTAGCCAAGGTAATTGCTTTAACTAATATCATTGCAGCATCATCAAAGTTCTGTCTGTTCATCAATATGGCTGCTTTGTTAAGAACAAAATTGGTTTCTAGCGATTTTAAAAATGGATATTTTTCTTCAATCGTTTTAATAGCACGATTTGAAATACCAATCATTGTGTCATCGTCAAAAACAAAGAAAATCATGTTAAGTAAATAGAGATCAAGAACATTCCAGTTGTCAGTTTTGGACACCTGGGTTTTCCAAAGTGGTATGACTAAGCTACGTGCTTCGCGTAAGCTGCTTGCATTAAATGCTTTTAGAATGACTTTGATTTTTTGAATCTCCTGATCATTAGGAAATTGCTCACAGCGGTTAAGCAAAGAAGCTATTTTATTAACTTCAGAATTATAGGCAATATTGAAAAGATCAAAAATAATTTGTTCTTTGGCATTAAATTGATAATCGTTTCTTATGTAATCAAATTCAATTTGGGTGATGCCCAATCGTTTGATCAATTTTGTTGCATTTTCATAAGAAGGTTCTTCAAATGAATTTTCGATTTTAGAGAGCGTGGTTCGATTAATTAAAGAGCCAGCTAACTCAGATTGGGTAATACCGCGCGCCGTTCTGATCTCTTTTATTGTTTCTCCGAAAGATTTCACTGCAAGTTACCCCTTTCAATGGCTTATCTGAATAAGGTTAATGTGAAATAAGCCAACAATTCACTAAACTAATCTTTAGTTAGTACTATTATTTAATTGTAAGGGATATATTATCATCACTTTATGAATAAATGATGAATATATGTATTCTTTAAAACTTATAGGTTTCACAGAAAGAAGGGGAAAAATGATTTCTAACTTTATTTTCTTATTTGGCTGCTTAGCAGCACTATTCTAAAGTAATGATGCCGAATTGAGTAAGTTAAACTTCATTTAATAGTTCATACTAATTAAATTGCAAATGCAAAATTATATTTTCAATAGCATTGTAGACAAGCAGATTATTTTGTAGTTATTAGTAAGCTATAGAATGAAATATTGTAGTGGGTTTATTGAGTGCATTTTTTAAATGCATGATCTAAAAGCACATTCCTAACGACAGTCATGGGAGTGTGCTTTTTGCATGCGGTCAAAGATGATATTATTCTTAAGTTATTTTATATATATAAATATCTAAGCAACAGAATTAGATGAAAAAGATAAAATTAATATTCGGATTAAAAAAGCACTTTATGGAAAAATTGCTTCAAAGTTGACTTGGCAAGTTTAGTTAGCAATTAGGTTGAATCGAAAGATTAACAAAAGCAGAACATTATGAATGATTCGGCGTCAATAATTTGTAGTTTTAGCCATAAAAACGAATATTGAAAGAAAAAGCAAGTGTTTTTTAATCGAAGTACGAATTTTTATTAGACAAAATCAGTTGTATTCAGCTAGTTTTTATCATAAAATTAGTGAAGAAAAACTTTAAGCAATACAAGATATAGTGGTGCAGATTAATGGATAACAACAAATTCGTTGAAGTGAAAAATCTCAGAAAAGTTTATGATAATGGACATGAAGCAATCAAAAATGTCAGCTTTTCTGTTAAAAAAGGTGATTTGGTTTGTCTCTTAGGACCTTCTGGCTGTGGGAAGACAACCATTCTGAATATTTTAGCAGGTTTGCTTAATCCAACTTCAGGTGAAATTCTTTTTGACGGGAAGTCAGTAGTAAATGTCGAGCCTAAGGACCGGCATATTGGTTACGTTTTTCAAAACTACGCATTGTATCCTCATATGACAGTCTTGCAAAACGTAATGTTTCCTTTAATAGTGGGCAAAAACAAAAAGTCTAAACCTGAGGCGCAAAAAATTGCCGAAAAGTATATGGAATTAACACAGATTACTGAATTAGCTGATCAAAAGCCTGGTAATTTATCTGGTGGACAGCAACAGCGAGTAGCGATTGCGCGTGCGTTAGTTCAAGAACCTAAGATTCTTCTGATGGATGAGCCTTTGAGTAACCTTGATGCTAGATTGAGATTGAAGATTCGTGAAGAAATTCGTTCTTTGGTTAAATCTGTTGGTATTACAACCTTATTTGTTACTCACGACCAAGAAGAAGCCTTATCAATTGGTGACAAAATTATTTTATTTAATGATGGTGTTATTCAACAAGATGACTTGGGTGAAAACTTCTATTTAGAGCCTAATAATTATTTTGTTGCTAACTTTGTTGGTAACCCCGTAATTGACAACTTTAAGGTAACAAAGACCGATGATGAATTGCAGGGAACTGACTTCACTATCAAGTTAGCCGATTTAGATGAATCACGCTTTAAACGCTCAATTCCTAATGGCGAATATTTATTATCCGTTCGCCCTGAGAACATTGTTCCTGCTTCAGACGGTATCCTTAACGTGAAAGTTGATGATGTCGAGTTAATCGGTCGAGAACGTATACTGAAATTCACACATGATGACTCTCAAGCGCGTTCTTTGATTAGTCTTGAAGTACCAGTTAATCATGGTGATCAAGTTAACCTTAAGATGAGACTTGATCGTGTATTTCTATTTACACCTGATGGGGAGCGGGTTTACTAATGAAGACCAATCAGAAAAAAGCGTGGCTGTATTTAGCACCAACAATTATCTTTGTAACTTTATTCAGTATTTATCCTATTTTACGTGCCTTTGGTATGAGTTTCCAAAGTGGATCACTAATCGATTTAACTTGGACGGGATTCAATAATTATAAGTACATTTTTAATGATCCCGAATTTTGGTTGGCAATTAAAAACACCTTACTCTATGCCGTAATTTCGGTACCAGTTGGCTTAGCAATTTCAATCATGCTAGCTTGGATTATTTTTGACAAAGTTAAACATAAGGCATTGTTTGAGACCACCTTTTTCATGCCATATGTAACGTCAACGATTGCAATCGGAATTGTCTTTCGTTACATTTTCAACGGCGATTATGGGATGTTGAACTTTTTGCTGCGGGCTGTGCATTTGCCCGCACCGGATTGGATTGACGACCCAGCAATGTCTTTAACAACTATTATTATTTTCGGTATTTGGTCTTCTTTGGCCTTCAATATTGTTATTCTGATGGGTGCACTTAGGAACATTGATCCTAACTTCTACACGATTGCCGATATGTATGGTGCTAGCGGCAAAGACAAGTTTTGGCGAATTACAATGCCACAACTAGTTCCAACAATTGCCTTTTTGCTGACAATGAATATCATTGGTGCCTTCAAGATTTATACATCAGTCTATGCGCTATTTAATGGTGCAGCTGGTGTTGGTAACTCTGGAACCACTGCTGTGTTCTACATTTACAATAAGTTCCAAACAGTGGGTACTCCAGGGGTTGCAATGGCAGCGACGGTTGTCTTGTTCCTGATTATCTTATTTGCAACATTCTTACAACGTAAGATGATGAAAAAGATAGGAGAAAATTAAATGAAAAAGATTCGTTTAGGTGTTGTCTTCAGCTATATTATCTTATTCATCTTTGCTTTCATCACCGTTTTTCCATTCATTTACATGATACTAGGCGGATTGATGAACTTTCAGGAAACAACATCAATTCCACCAACATTAATTCCGCACCATTTTGAGTGGTCCAACTATGCAAAGGTTTTTGCTAGAGCCCCATTTGGCCGCTACTTCTTTAACACAGTTTTGACAGCAACAGTTACGACTGTAGTTAGTCTATTTAATTCACTACTTGGTGCCTTTGCAATGGTTAACCTGCGCTTCAAGGGTAAGGGTGTCATCCAGATGGTGATGCTTTCTCTCCTGATGGTTCCAGGTGAAGCAATTATTTTTACTAACTATAATACAATTGCTCATCTCGGCTTACTCAACACCTACATTGGGTTGGTTTTACCATTCCTAACGTCAATTTTCTACATGTACTATTTACAAAGTTATTTTGGCTCAATTTCAACCACGATTTACAAAGCGGCGATGATTGATGGCGCGAGCGACTGGGATTACATTTGGAAAATTTTGGTACCAATGTCAAAGAGTGGTCTCTTTACAGTTGGTTTGTTGAGCTTTATTTCAGGCTGGAACTCATTCTTGTGGCCATTACTTGTTACTAACGAAGACACGATGAGACTGTTAAACAACGGTCTGTCTGCCTTTGCTTCTGATGCTGGTAGCGAAACACAATTGCAACTAGCAGCAGCAACATTGACTGTTTTACCGATTTTAATTTTGTATTTCATCTTTAGAAAACGGATTATTAAGGGAGTAGTACGTAATGACATCAAAGGCTAAGACATCTATCACTTTTTATAATGGTCTAACAACTATTGGCGGACCAATGATCGAAGTGGCTTATAACAAATCACATGTTTTGTTTGATTTAGGTGAAGTATATCGTCCTGAATTAGATTTGCCTGATGAAAAATATCAAACTTTGATTGAAAATCAATTGATTGGTGATGTTCCTAACTTTTACGATCCTGAGCTTACCGGAAAGCCAATTGATCATCAACGTTGGGAACATGCTGCTGCCTATATGTCACACTTGCATCTTGATCATAGTAAGGCAATGAACTTCTTGGCACCTGAGATTCCGCTATATGCAGGCCCACTTACTGCCAAGATGATGCCAGCTTTAAACGAACACGGTGACTTTTTATTACCAGCTGCTGGTCATGAAGCAAGTTACGTTCGACCAATTATTGCGGCGGAGTACCGCAAGCCAATTCAGGTGGGTGATATTACGCTTGAAGTTTGGCCAAGTGACCACGATGCTTATGGTGCAACAGGTCTAATTATTACTACTCCAGATAAGCAAATTGCTTACACTGGTGATATTCGCTTGCACGGTTATCACCCTGACTGGGTACACGAATTTTTGGCAGCTGCTAAGAACTGTGATGCTCTGATTATTGAAGGTACCGGTGTTTCTTGGCCCGAAGAAAAACACGATCAATCAAGTGAAGAATTCACTGGTCCAAAGAATGAAAATGAACTGACTGCTCAATTTGTTGACTTGCAAAAAGACAACCCTGAGCGGCAGATTACATTTAATACATACCCTACTAATGTTGAGCGACTCTTGCGCATTATTGCAGATTCACCGCGCCGCGTTGTTTTGCATGCGCAAAGAGCGCACTTGCTCAAGGAAAGCTTGGGCAAGGACTTTGATTACTATTACTTGCCAGGGGAAGAGAAATTTGCAGATTTGCAACCGGAACTAGAAGTTTCTTATCGGGAACTGCTAAACGACAATCATGCATACCTCTGGCAAGCAGTTGGTAATTATACTGACTTACAGGAAGGTGGATTATACATCCACTCAAACGCTGAACCGCTGGGCGATTTTGATCCGGCTTATCAGCCTTTCCTGCAAGCTTTGTCAGATAAAAAGATTGAGTTCAAAGGCTTGCGTTGTTCCGGGCACGCAGATGAAAAAGAGCTCAAGGAAATTATTAAGGAGGTTCAACCAGCAAACTTAATTCCGGTGCACACATTGCATCCGGAGCTGGAAGAGAACCCATTTGGAGAACGGATTTTACCGAAGCGCAATCAAACTATTACGCTTTAGTTAATCAAAAAATTGTTGTTTAGTTTTTATTTTTGGGAGGTTTACCAAATGAAGTTAAGTAAAAAGCTTGCTGCTGCTTTTGCAGTTAGTTTGACATTAGTAGGTACTGCAGCTTGTTCTAATGGCGGAAGCAATTCTTCTTCGTCATCATCTAGCAGTTCATCTAAGATTACCAAGGTTAAGAAGAATACCACTATTACTTTGTGGCACGGAATGACCGGGATACAACAGGATACCTTAAAGGAATTAACAAAGGAATTCGAAAAGGATAATCCTAAGATCAAGGTTAAGTTAGAAAACCAAGGTCAATACAATGACTTGCAAGCTAAGATTAATTCAACTTTGCAGTCACCAAACAATTTGCCAACAATTACACAGGCTTATCCAGATTGGCTACAAACTGCAGCTAAGAATAAGATGTTGGTAGATATGACACCATACATTAACAACAAAGAAGTTGGTTGGGGAAGTGCTAAGGCTTCTGATATTAAAACCGCTCTTTTAGATGGTGCTAAAATTAACGGAACTCAATACGGTATTCCATTTAACAAGTCAATTGAAACTTTAACTTACAATGCTGACATGTTTAAGAAATACGGTATCAAGAAAGCTCCTACTACAATGGAAGAATTGAAGCAGGATGCTAAGACAATTTATGAAAAGAGTAACCATAAAGTTGTTGGTGCTGGTTTTGACTCATTATCAAACTACTACACTTTAGGTATGAAGAACGAAGGCGTAGACTTCTCAAGCAAGATTGACTTTGCTGGTGCAACTTCTAAGAAAGTTATCAACTACTATGCTGATGGTATCAAGGATGGTTACTTCAGAGTAGCCGGTTCAGAACACTACCTATCAGGACCATTCGCTAACCAAAAAGTTGCAATGTACATCGGTACTTCAGCTGGTGAAGGTTTTGTTAAGCAAGGTGTAGGTAACAAGTTTACTTACGATGTTGCTCCACGTCCTGGCAAATACACTATGTCACAAGGTACTGACATCTACATGTTTAACCACGCATCTGCTGATCAAAAGGCTGCTGCATTCATGTACATCAAGTTCTTAGTTTCAAAGACTAGCCAACTTAAATGGGCAAACGCAACTGGTTATATCCCAGTTAACAATGCTGCTGCAGAATCTTCTGAATACAAAGACAACAAGAAGATTAAGTTACCAGCTAAATTGGAAGACGCAATGAAGAACCTCTACAGTGTTCCTGTTGTTAAGAACGCTGGAGCTGCATATGGTCAATTAAACCCAATTATGCAAAATATTTTCGCTGCTGCACAAAAGAAACAAAATGTTAATAATGCAATTAACACAGGCAAGTCAAAATTTGATGCTGCTTGGAAGCAATAAAAACTAAATAGCAAGATTATAAAAAGGATTCGTCTTGATGACGAATCCTTTTTTGCTTTACCACTGCGTTTTTGAAATATTAATGGCCTGTGCAATGTACTTGTTGACTATGTTGATGTTAGCTCTTTTTTCTGAGTTGACTAGTGACAAAATGCCGTAAGACAGTTTTTGATCCGTCTTTAAAGGAATATAGCGCAGATCGGTATCGTCTTTGTTGTATAAAATGCTAGGGACAATACCAATCCCCATTTTTGCCCGGACATATGCAACTAAAATCGAAGAGTCAATTTCCTCTTGGTAGTTAATGTCGTAGGGACTACTTTGTAAACTAAACTTCAGACTTTCAATTGCAGGAAAATTATCGTGACCATTCCACAAATAAATTTGGCGGTTAGCCAAGTCACTAAAATCGATGTTGTTTTTAATAAAAAGACTGTCACCCTGCGGAACAACAACGGAAAAGCCTTTTTGCAAAACTTCGACGTAATGCGTTTCATCCTTTTCGTTAATAATATCTTTTTGCATGAGCATCAAATCAATTGTCCCGTCGCAAATTAGCTTGTTGATATTGTGTTCTTGTCCAGGATCAACGAAAAACGGCTTAAGTTCAAGATTAGTCTGTGTGTTGATCAGCCTTAGTGCAACAGGTAACCACTTTTTTTCAAAGGGCAGATCCGTGTAGCCCATCTTGATTTTAGGACGCATAATGGCGCTACTTTGGCGCAGATTAATAATTGTGTCGTTAATTTCAGCCGTGGAAAGCACCATTTGATTATAAAAAATCTTTCCTTTATCGGTTAATGCAATTTGATGATAGCCACGTTTGAAGAGCTTTACCTGTAATTCCTTTTCTAAGTTCTTGATGTTTTTAGAAACAGTCGATTGTGAGAGGTACATTTTTTGTGCAGTTTGCGTAAAGTTTAGTGTTTTTGCCAAAGTTAAAAAGCAGTTCACTTGAGTTGAATTCATGATCTAATATTCCTTTTTGTCATTATGCCATTCGCTTTTCAGTTTATCACACCCTCATTATTGATGTAATATCAAGCTATATTCAAGAATTAGTATTTAGAGGTGATTTTGATGAATAATCAAAAAAGGAATATTAGGCCGTGGGTTATAATGTGCTGTATAGGTTTGATTTCAGCAGCATGTTTAGGCTCAAGTATGGTTCTAATGGGTTCATTTTTAGCTCCACTAAGCCAAGCTTTGCACACTCAAGTTTCAACCTTATCTTATTACTACACGGTTTTAGTTTTAACAATGGCTGTGATGACACCAAATGTTCCCAAAATTTTGGCTAAGGTAAACAATCGCTTGTTATATGTAATTGCCTGTTTGGCAGTTGCAGTCAGCTTAATTCTGATGCCGCACTTTACCAGTATTTGGCTCTTTTTCATTATAGCCATCATTATCGGGATTGCGATTTCATTTATGTCGTTTACACCAGTTGGTATTTTGCTTGATAACTGGTTTGCGGAAAAAGCCGGTTTTGCGGTTGGACTTTGCTGGGCAATTACTTCTGTTTTCCAAGGAATCATGAGCCCAATTTTATCAGTTTTAATTGAAAAGGTTGGTTGGCAAAGTAGTTTGACGATTTTAGCGGTGATTGTAGCTATTTTAAGTGTGCCTTGTGCTTTGTTTGGCGTTAGCTTCTCACCTGAAAAAGAAGGACGTAAGCCATATGGTTTTAATGAGAAGACGGCACAAAACGATGCAGCTGAAACGGTTAAACCTGTTTCTAATCACGAACTCTTCAAGTCAGCCACTTTTTGGATTTTATTAGTAATCGTAATTTTGCTACAATTCCCAGCTGTCTTAAATCAGATGTTTCCAACTTACGCTGTTTCTGCAGGCTTTGATGGTGCTGCGGGCGGCTTCATGGTTACTTCAGCAATGCTATTTGATATTTTCCTTAATCCATTAGTTGGTTCAACTTGTGACAAGTATGGGGCAGAAAAAGCAAGTTTAGCATGGCTTTTGTTAGCAGTTATCTCTTACGCACTGCTAATTATTGCCACCAATACTCGTTCGGCTGGCTTGGCAATCTTCAGCGCAGGGATTAACGATGTTTTCTATGTATATCTTGGAACAGGTATTACGACAATTGCGACTGCGGCTTTAGGCAGAAGGGCATTTGCTAAAGGTTTTTCTTACATTAACTCTATTGCCTTTTTAATTGGTGCATTCGCAATGCCAGTTAATAACTTGATTGCAGAAAAAATGGGCGGTTTTGTTGCGGTGTACATTTTCTTTGCAATTATCACTGTAGTAATTATGGCCTTAGTAGCCGTTATTGCTAAAAATCACTTTGATCAATCACGTAGTTAGGAAGTATTTTTATGAACAATCAAGAATATGATGTAATCGTTGTTGGTGCAAGTAACGCTGGTGGGATGGCCGCTGCGGCTGCTGCCGAAAAAGGTGCCAAGGTTTTGGTCATTGATAAAATGGGCAGTGCTGGCTATTTATACCGCGAAACGATTGCTGCAATTCACAGTAAAGCACAAAAGAAGGCCGGTGTTGAAATCGACCGTAACGAATTAGTTAACTTTATTTCTACTTTTAACCAAGGAAACGTTGATCAGCGTCTATTAAACGTTTGGGCAGACAACAGTTCAGAAATGGTTGATTGGCTCGATGATGAAGTTTTACAACCCCATGGTGCATACATTAAGGCAACGCCAGATGCGCATTACGAAACTGAACGTAACCGTGCCTTTCCTACAGGAAATGAAGCAACTGCTCCTGACGGTAAGTACTGGCAAATGGGTTACGGTAATTGGGTAATTGCTAAGGCAGAAGAGCTTGGCGCAAAATTTGCTTGGCACACAAAGCTAGAAGAGCTAATTGTTGAAAATGGTCGGGTTGTCGGTTTAGTTGCCAAAAACATGAAATCCAAGAAGACCTCAACTTTTAGAGCGCGTAAAGGCGTAATCCTATGTACTGGTGGTTACGGCTCTAACCAAGCGCTAATGCAAAAATGGAATCCACTTGGCTTAAAGACAAACGTTTATACCGATAGTCAAAGAGACGATGGCTCAGGAATTGTAGCTGCTTTGAAAGTAGGCGCCGCTAAAGATGAAGAACCTGCTTCAATTGTGTTCAACCGTGGTGCAGTTCCAGTTGGAACAAATGCGGAAGACTTCTATGAAGTTGACTTGACTCCTCCTGATGATCCAGGTTACTTATGGCTAGGTTCATATCCAATGCTAAAAGTTAATTTAAATGGTGAACGTTTCTTTAACGAAAGTGCACCATATCAATTCCAAATTACAGCTGCTTCAAAACAGCCTGGTTACTTAAGTGCAATGATCTGGACAGAAGAAACAATGAGTGATGAAAGCCTCAAACAATACCATACATTGGGTTGTTCAAGATTAGGTTTCCCAGGAATCTTTACTGGAGAAGAAGCACGTAAAGAAGTAAATGATCGTTTGAACGAAGGCTTAGTTCAAAAGGCTGACACAATCGAAGAGCTGGCTGAAAAGTTAGGTTTACCAAAAGAAAACTTGCAAAAGACCGTTGACCGATACAATGAAATGGTAAGCAAAGGTCAAGATAGTGACTTTGGTAAAGAAAGCTATCGTTTAGAGCCAGTTAATAAGGCACCATATTATGGGGCGATTGTTGGGGGCAGATTATTAGCTACACTCGATGGACTGCGAGTTAACACTAAGATGCAAGTAATCAACAAGCAAGACAAGGTAATTGAAGGCTTGTATGCAGCTGGTAACTGTTCTGGCGGTTTCTTCTGGGGTATCTACCCAGACCATGTTCCTGGCTTAACTGCTAGTCATGCTCTAACTTTTGGCCGCTTAGCCGGTAAATACGCGGCAGAATAGAAATTTGCGAGACTCGTCCTTTTAGGGCGAGTCTTTTTTATTGCCAAAATTGATCAAGTAGAACAAAAAAATATCATTAGCAAGTTTATCGCTTCAAAAACGAACTTTAATTGCAAAAATAGATTAATATTGAGATAAAAGCGAATGTTTTTGTTGTAATCTTTCTTTTACTGCTATACAATAGACAAGAATAAAATAATTGACAAAAACTTGTTGATTAATCATCGATTTTTGGAGGAAAAATCAAAAATGAATTTTGGTAAAAAACTTGCAGCATTAGCTGTAGCCGGATTAGCTTTAGTAGGTACTGCTGCTTGTTCGAATGGTGGCTCGTCGTCATCTTCAACTTCTGACACAAATAAGATACCAAAGGTAACCAAGAAAACGACTGTTGTTTTCTGGCATGGGATGCAAGGTCAGCAAGAAACTACATTAAAGAAACTTGCTAAAGAATTTGAAGCTAAAAATTCTAATATTAAAATTAAGCTTGAACAACAAGGCGATTATGACAATTTGCAAGCTAAGTTGAATTCTACAATGCAGTCACCAAAGAACTTGCCAACAATTACCCAGGCATATCCTGGTTGGCTTCAAAGTGCCGCTAAGAACAAGATGTTAGTAAACCTAACTCCTTACATTAATAACAAAGAAGTCGGTTGGGGAGGCGTTGCTGCATCAGAAATTAAGCAAGGGATGCTTGATGGTGCCCAAATTAACGGTACACAATACGGTATTCCATTTAACAAGTCAATCGAAGTTTTGATTTACAATCCTGACATGTTGAAGAGGTACGGTATCAATAAGGTACCTTCAACTAATGCTGAATTAAAGCAGGCAGCACAAACAATTTACCAAAAGAGTAATCACAAGGTTGTAGGTGCAGGTTTTGATAACCTTAACAACTACTACGTATTAGGGATGAAAAATGAAGGCCAAAACTTCTCCAGCAAGGTTGATTTTACTGGCAAGGAATCTTCACGCGTTTTAGACTACTTTGTAAAAGGTGAAAAGGCAGGCTACTTCAGAATGCCAGGTTCTGATAAGTACCTATATGTTCCATTTACAAACCAAAAGTTAGCAATGTTTGTTACTTCATCATCAACAGAAACATGGATTAAGCAAGCAGCTAAGAAGGGCTTTAAATATGAAGTAGCTGCTCGTCCTGGTAAGTACACAATGCAACAAGGGACTGACATCTACATGTTTAGCCATGCTAGTGCAATGGAAAAAGCCGCTGCATTCAAATTTATGAAGTTCCTATCATCTAAGGAAAACCAAATTAAGTGGGCCAAAGAAACCGGCTATATTCCAGTTAATGAGGACGCCACGAAGTCAGCTGAATATAAAGAAAATAAAGAATTTAAGTTACCTGCTAAGTTAGAGGATATTCTGTCAACTAACTCATTATACAGTGTGCCTGTAATTAAAAATTCTAATGCAGTATTTAGCCAATTAAATCCAATTATGCAATCAATTTTATCTGCTGCACAAAAGGACCGTAATGTTAATAGTGCAATTAAAACAGGTAAGACAAAATTTGATGCTGCATGGAAGCAATAAAAAATATTTAATAATTAAAAAAGTGGGCTTTTTAGCCTGCTTTTTTAGTTGTCGTTTTGCAAAGGAATGGTAAGATAAGATAAGCAAACCAATAGCTTTCATTATAACTAGAAAGCTAACCAATCTAAGGATGGGGAAAATGATCAAAGAGCAAAGATTTCCGGTAGAAACTAAGTATAAGTGGTATGATATCAGCAATTTGAGTGAAGAAGACAGTAACAAACTGCAAGATGATTTTAATTTCACGCCCGATATGATCTCTTATATTTCCGACCGTCATGAACGTCCGCACTACGATTATGACACCCATACCCATATTCACTTGCTTGTTTATGATGTGCCCATTTGGCCGACACAAACCATCAAGCATTTTACGGCTCACCCGGTAACCTTTTTAGTATCCGGAGAAAACATTTTTACCTTCCATACAGAATCAACTAGTTATGTGTTTGACGAGTTTAATGACCGTGCAATGAGACGCGAATTATCATTAGCACAAGATGTAACCGAATTGTTGATGAAATTTTTGCTGTTTTTATCGCAGTATTTCCAACGTGCAGTTACGCAGCTAGATGTTCAGCGCAATACTTTGGATCAAAAATTGTCTGGTGATATCGACAATAGGGACTTAGTTGAATTATCTAATATTGAAAAAAGTTTGGTTTACTTATCTAGTTCAATCCAAACCAATTTGATGATGCTTCACAGTTTGAAGCTTTCAGAACTTGATTTTACCAAACCTGCTCGTGAGCGCTTAGATGATGTTTTAATTGAGTCTAATCAGTCCGCAGAAATGGTCAAAATTTCGCAACAGGTTACGCAAACTTTATCTGCGACATCTAATAATATGATGAACAACAACCTGAACGATACGATGAAGTTTTTGACAGTTTGGTCTTTGGTTCTGACTATTCCAACTATCCTAACCGGTTTTTACGGCATGAACGTAAGTTTACCTGTAGGTCATAGTTCAACCGATTGGATTTTTATTTCGCTGATTGGAATTGTTTTAATGCTTTGGCTGATCATCTTGATGAAACGACACCACTTCTTTTAATTGAGGTAGATATATGAAAAACAAGGTTATTATTGGCTCACTAATTACTACGCTACTTGCTTTTATGCTCTATTCGCTAAATTTAAGGC
Source organism: Lactobacillus apis (assembly GCF_003150935.1). NCBI lineage: Bacteria > Bacillati > Bacillota > Bacilli > Lactobacillales > Lactobacillaceae > Lactobacillus > Lactobacillus apis. The sequence continues at coordinate 251,233 of NZ_CP029476.1, forward strand.
GGGTACAAAATACAAGTGTTGAAATTGTGGGTCAAAGCCAAAGTGTTAAAAAAGAGCGTGGCAAAGGTAAGCTATCGCATGAGCCAAAAGTTGCTGAAGTAGAATATCCGACTCATGTTCAAATTGCTTCAGGTAGTGATCAGAGTTGGGCCAAGCAGATTGAGAAGCTAATGGGAAAGGATCAGAGCTACCAAGTTGCAGTTCAGGATCTTAATTCTGGCAAGTATGCACGCGTAGCAAATACCACTAAAGCACATGGTGTTACTGGAACTGGGCGCCTATTTTTACTAGCAGCAGTTTTTTACCAAGAAGAACACGGCAAGCTTATCAGTCATTCGGCAATCAAAGTTAAAAAGTCAGACCGCGCTAAAGGCGAAAAAGCTTTGCAGCCTGGAATAGCTTATGGAACAACTTTTTTAAGGCAGACTTTGATGCAGGGGAATAAAACCGCAGGAAATGTTTTACTACGCAAGGTTAAACCGCAAAAAGTTAATGCTATGGCTAAAAAAATGGGAGCTGATTCCACTAAATTTAGCAAAAAATATACAACCAACCCATTAGCTCAAACAACGGCAAGCGATTTGGTCGCCGTAATGGATGACTTGTACAAAAATAAAACACTAAGTCGTCAGTATTCTAATTTAACACTTGGATCATTGAATCAAAATGCGACAGGACAAAAACCAAAATTAGTACAAAAGGTTCATGGTGCGACTGTATATGCGATTGGTGACGATCGGTCTAGTGTTGCTATTATTGAAAATAATGGTCAAGCATACTGTGTAGCCGTGTGGAGCAATTCAAATAAAAAGTTTGATAAACTCGGACAAGTCGTCAATAATTTCTTTAAATAGATAAAATAAATTTAAAAATGCCTTAAGAGCTAACTTGCTTTTGAGGTATTTTTAATGCAGAAATACTGTTAAATCAAGATTTTAGTCAATTTGGAAATTTTTTTGAATTAATCTACAGTCTGTAGATTGTATTCTGCGGTTTGTAGTGTTATATTGTTTCCTATGCTGTCAGAGGGAGGGATGAAGTTGGTTAAAAAAAGAAGCCTTGATCTCGATAAAGTGATTGCTAAGGCAACAGAAATGATTGGTCAAAAAGGATTATCGGCAACAACGCTGCCTAGCTTAGCTAAGGAGCTTGGTGTTCGCTCGCAATCTCTTTACCACTATGTTTCTGGTCGTAAGCAATTATTATCACTTGTTGGTGCAAGTAGGATTAAAATTCTAAGTAAGCAGTTAGTTGACAATCTGATTGGACTTTCAGGTAAAGAGGCATTATTTAAATTTGCAGATATCGTTCGCAATTTTATTTTGAACGATCCTGCATTGTTTAGCATTCTTTATCACCTCAATGAGTATAAGCCGGAAGATGCAATTACTAAGGAAATCATGAACGTAATTGCATTTGCTGACAAACTGAATTTAAGAAGCGACAGCACTGTTTCGCTTCATTCCTTAATTGGCGCTGTTTTGGGTTATATCTTTTTAGATGTGTCCGCGTCGATTGAGGGTGAAACCAGTACCGAGGCTGATCAAGGCTACCATGATATGATTATCAAACTGGTCCAGCCGAAAAATATTTTGGAAGAATAGAGAGGAAAAACAAAGTGCAAAAATTATTTAAAAATCATATTTTTTCATTTATTGCATGGGTTTTAATTCTGATTATTTCTGTTGTGGCACTGCCAGACGTTACTGGGTTAACGCGTGAGCACTCAAACATTTCCTTACCACAGGATGTTCAAAGTGAGGTCGCACAATCAATTCAAAATGATTGGGGACCTAAACAAAAGAACACTTATCAAATTGCAGTTGTTTTTAATAAGAAAAACGGCAAATTAACTGCAGACGATAAGAATGCAATTAATGACACAATTGATCGCATTAAAGAAAATCAGGATAAATACGGTATTAAGATGGTCTTAGCACCAGACGATAATATCGCTACCAAGAAGCAACTACAGTCAAAAGATAAGACTACTTGGATTTTACAAGTTAATGTTGCGAAAAAACATGCTCCAATTAATGAAGTAGAGCAGGAATTAACTAAGGCCGTTAAAACTGCAGGTATCAGAACTTATGTTACTGGTGCAGATGTTTTACAGAACGCTTTCTCGAACTCAATTCAAGAGGGAATTAAAAAGACTGAAGTCATTACCATTGTCTTCATTTTCATTGTTCTAGTAATTGTCTTTAAGTCACCAATCGTGCCACTAATTTCTTTGTTAACAGTTGGTGTATCATTTATCACTGCTTTCTCGATTGTTACCAATCTAGTTAAGTATCAAAACTTCCCATTTTCAAACTTTACACAAGTCTTTATGATCATTGTGTTGTTCGGAATCGGAACGGATTACAACATCTTACTGTATGATAAATTCAAGGAAAATCTGGGTAATGGGCTTGATCGCTATGGTGCGATGAAGGATGCACTTAAGGTAGCAGGTAAGACAATCTTGTATTCAGGATCATCGATCTTAATTGGTTTTTCAGCTCTTAGCTTAGCTAAATTCTCAATTTACCAATCTGCAGTCGGCGTTGCAGTTGGTGTTGCTATCCTACTGGTTGTTTTGTTAACACTAAACCCATTCTTCATGGCTGTTTTAGGTGAAAAAATGTTCTGGCCAGTTAAGAAATTTACTGGTGAACATGAGGATAAGCTCTGGCATGGTATCTCTAAGAGTACTATGGCTCATCCAATTATCTATTTAGTCGTTTTAGCAGTTGTGGTAACACCATTTGCTTTAATGTACTCAGGTCATCTTAATTATGATGATACTGATGAAATTGATAATGCTACCCCTGCAAAGGCTGGGATGCTTGTAGTTGAAAAGCATTTCTCCAAGGGGATGGCAGAACCATCAACTCTTTATATTAAGAGTGACCACAGATTAGACAATGAGGCAGATTTAAGACTGCTTGATCAACTTACTAGACAAATTCAATCTTCTGGGGATGTTTCTCTAGTAACTTCTGTTACTCAACCATACGGAGAACGAATTAATCAGCTCTATGTTAACAACCAATTAAAAACAGTTAATAAGGGCGTCGACCAAGCTCGTGCTGGGTTAAGCAAATTAAGTAAAGCAAGTAAGCAATTATCAACTGGTGCAAGTCAGTTAGCTAGCGGAACAAGCCAGTTACAAAATGGTACTGGACAGCTCCAAAGCGGTACTGGCCAACTTCAAAGTGGTGCGGGTCAACTGCAAGGTGGTGCAGGAAGACTCCAAAGTGGTACGCAACAAATGACCAGCGGCTTGAATCAACTTAATTCTCAATTAGCAGCTGGCTCTCAAGGTATCGCATCAGCTCAAGCCAATACTAAGGCAGCCTTAGAAAAGAGTTACAAGGCTAACTTGGCTCAAAGTATGAATAGCATTCCTGGCTTGACACCACAACAAAAGATGGCGGCAATGCAAGCAGCAGGTGCTGCACTTGAAAAATCATGGGCACAAGCTTCTGCTTCAATGCCAAATGTTTCTGGTCAGATGGGTCAATTACAATCAGGTGTTGGTAGACTAGCTTCTGCTTCAGGTCAACTAAGTAGTGGTGCATCCACTTTAAATGGTGGAATAGGTCAACTTAATTCTAGTCTTGGTCAATTGAATTCAAGCGTAGGTCAACTGAACTCAAGTGTAGGAAAATTGAATTCCGGTGCAGGTCAGTTGGCAGATAATACTCCTAAGTTAACTTCTGGTTTAGATGAAGTTAACAGTGGCTTGGGCCAAGGTGGAGCTTATCTTACCGGACTTGCTAGTTCATCAGCAGCAGATAGCTTCTATATTCCTAAGGAATTTATCAAGAATGACATGTTCCAAACCTCGGTTAAGAACTATCTAAGCCCTGATAAAAAATCAGCAATGATCATGATTGTCTTTAGTTCAAACCCAAGTAGCACCAAGGCAACCAAGAAGGCGCAAGACTTAAGCTTAATGGCTAAAAAGTCTTTAGCAGGTACAAGACTTGATAAAGCAACTATCGCAATGGGTGGAGAAAGCTCAAACATTGCTGATATTAAGGATATTGCCAACAAGGACTTTATCAGAACAGCCGCAATTATGTTGATTGGTATCGGAATCGCATTGATTTTCGTTACTCGTTCATTATTGCAACCTCTATATATTTTGGGTACATTACTTATTGCGTACTTCTGCTCATTATCAATTACTGAATGGGTAGTTAAGGCAACAATGGGCAAAAACATGTTAACTTGGAATACGCCATTCTTTGGCTTTATTTTGTTAATTGCCTTAGGTGTAGACTATAGTATCTTCTTGATGACGCGTTATCGTGCAATTGAGGGAGGCAAGCCGAGTGAACGAATGCTTAAAGCTTGTGGTATTATCGGAACGGTTGTTGTTTCAGCTGCAATTATTTTAGGTGGTACCTTCGCTGCATTGATTCCATCAGGTATTCCAACATTAATTGAAGTTGCTTTAACTGTAATTATCGGACTAATTATTTTAGTCTTCATTATGCCAATCACGCTATCTGCAGCAGTTAAACTGACTTATGAAGGCGTGCACTGGAATAAGAGTAAACGAGTTAAACAATAGAATTTTAAAAGATTGAATTGCTCATTTTGAGTGTTCAATCTTTTTTTGTATATTTAGACTAGCTTTACAAAACTTTTAAGATAAGCTAGAATAACGCTAATTAACTTATTAACAGAATTATGAGGAGAACTGAAATGTCAAGAGATGTAAATAATCAATAAAGCTCTACAGATAGCTAAATAATTAAATCACTTTTTAAACAGGAAAATTAATTATCAGCTCAACGTGGGGCGAGGCAAGATATTAATTTGGCAAAAAAGCAAATTAATAGCGTACTTACACATTGAGGTGTTTAAAGTGGAATTAATTAAAATAGATCATTTACAAATTGACGTTGCAGCTACCAAATTACTTGAAATTGACAGTTTAAATGTTACTTCAGGTCAAAAAATCGGTTTAATTGGAGACAACGGAGTTGGCAAAACTACTCTAGTTAACATACTTGCTCAACAAGATATGACCGATTCATTTACAATTAAAGGCAAAATTACCAGAAATTGTAATTTTGCTTATGTTCCCCAATTGCTCGATGCAAAGGACAAGAGCGGTGGACAACGAGAAAAATTGGCTATTAAACTAGCAATTGCTAAATTAAAAAATATGTCCAATGGTTTATTATTGTTGGACGAACCAACTTCTAATTTGGACGTTAAACAGCAAAAATGGTTGGTTCAATTACTACAAAAAAGCAAGATTGCGTGTTTAATAGTTAGTCATGATCAAAATTTTCTAAGTCAAATTTGCAATAATCTTTGGTACATTCAAAAGCAAAAGGTCAGCGGTTTTACAGGAACATATTCTGAATTTCAACAGTTTCAAGCTGATAAGCGGCACTTTCTTGAAAAAGAGTATGAACAACAAAAAAAACGTGTTAATCAATTGCAAGTTAGTTCCAATCAGAAACTCAATAAGGCAAGAACTTTTAATAAGAATAAAAAAGGTCTGTCGTCGTCTGATTGGCGGTCGAAATCATTGGGTAAGCAAAGAGCCAAGAACAGCGTCATTAAGGCTAGTAAAAACCTGACTAATAAACTTAACCGAGAGAAAGCTAAGCTCGAAAAGCCAGAGGTTCGGCGTTATATTACATTTAAAAATGGAACAGAAAAGCAGGCTATTGCAGATATCAGTAATGATAAAGCAATTAGGCTAAATAAGCAGAAAGTTCAGGCTTTTAAGCGTAATCTCTTTACCATTGACAATGAAATTAACATAGATTTCCAAACAAAAGTGATATTGGCTGGCCAAAATGGAGTAGGCAAAACCGTCTTTTTAAAACAAATTAAGCATCGGGAACTAGTGGGTTATTATAGCCCCAAATTAAAAATTGGCTATTTTGATCAGAATATTTGTGTAAAACAAACTGATCAAACATTGATTGCATCGCTTAATGAAACCAGTATGTTTGATGACAGTTCAACAATGCAGATTCTAGGTGATTTGCACTTGAAGCAGTTTGCACAACAAAAGATTAGTAGTTTAAGCGGTGGACAGCTGGTCTGCTTTAATTTAGCTAAGATCATTACCGGGCAATATAATTTGCTGCTATTAGACGAGCCAACTAACTTTTTGGATATTGGGTCAATTAACGCATTAGCCGAATTCATCACAAATTATCCATTTGCAATTATTTTGGTATCTCATGACCAAGCATTTGTTAATCAAATTAAGCTGAAAGAGTGGCAGATTAAGAGTAAAAAATTGCTGGTTTCTGAACCACCAGTTAATGAAAATGAGAAAAGCAACGCAAATGAACTTGAATTGCTTAAGTTTAAATTGGATAGCTTAATGCTGTCACCTAATGCAACAATTGCGGAAATCAAAGAACTTAAAGCAAAAATTGAAGGTTTACAATGATTTTTCATTAAAAAGAGTGATAAAGAAATTTTCTTTATCACCTTTTTTGTTTTATGATTAGTGTATCAATTTAACTACAAGCAAAGGATGTTTTTTATGACTACTTGTCCAAATTGTGGGCGAAAAATTTCAGCAGAGGATACGATTTGTCCTAATTGTCACTTTGATGTACAAAAATATCGTGATCTCTTTTTTGCTGATGCCTCCCGCGAACCTCAAAATAAAGAAAAACAAGAAGCAGAACGAACTGTTACAAGAAGAGAAGACTACCGCCAAGAGTTTTACCCTAAAAAGCAAAATATAATTGTTGCAAGGATGCTCGATTGGATTCGTGCCAATAGTATGATTGTTTTGTTATTGGGTATTTTATTGCTACTGATTATGAGTTTCTCTCGTAGCATCGGTTGGATTTGCTTTTTTGCATTATTTATCTGGCTCTATGTGGTATGTGTGCGAACAGACAAAATAGAGCGCTATACAGTCGATAAGCGATTAACTGAAAAGGTCAATCAGCTTGGCTCTAATATGTTCAATAATGTTGATGAGTCTAAGGAAAAAGTTAAGTCTAAAAGAAACGGAAAAGAGCCTTCCAAGGGCGAAAGGCGAGTTGAAGAAGAAGTTGCAACGGTCAAAAAGCACTTTAATTACACCCAACTGCTAGTCATTTTAATGGCAATTATTAATCTAATTGTTTTGTTTACTGGTTCTGGTGCTTCCGTTTCTGACATTTCATACACAGGTAAAATGTCAATTACACGTGTTTTATTTGGGCTGGCCGGACGTTTATTTTCATCAAGTAGCACTTTGGTGCCAGGAATCGAAGTCTGTGTAATCTGGCTATTGATTTTCCTATTCCCAATTGTGATTACTTATAATACACTGAAGGATACAAAAAAGAATTGCAATATTGCATTTGCTTTGTCGATAATTGAGTCACTTTTCCTAGTTTATCTAATTTTCCGCTTATCAAATACCACACTTTCAAATACAGGCTTCTTGAAGAACATTACTAGTCAATTACTTTTATATGCTGTTTCGATAGGTGCTTCGACCTATTTCTTAATTTTATCAAGCGTCATGACGACAATTTTATTAGGTTATAACCTATACAAAAAATATAAACAAGAGTAACAAAAAAGCTGGACAGCTATGAAGTCCAGCTTTTTTTATTTATAAAAGATTATTCCGTTGGCATATCAATTACCAAGTGTTCGTTGACAAATGCCATCATACCTAAATCACTCAATTCGCGGCCATAACCCGATTTTTTAATTCCACCAAAAGGTAATTCTCCGGAGCTAATCCAGGTTCCGTTAATAACGGTCATTCCAGTCTCAATTTGAGCTGCAACTTCTTGTGCATGTTTAACATCTGCACTGATGACGGATGAGCCTAGACCATAGCTTGAGTCGTTGGCAAGTGCAATAGCCTCATCTTCATCTTCTACTTCGTAAACAATTGCAACTGGGCCGAAGAATTCTTGGTCATAAGCTGGGTTATTTTTATCAACATCCGTTAAAATAATTGGTCTGAAAAATGCTCCATCAGAATTAATCTCAGGATATTCGTAGAAAACTTTTGCGCCAGCGTCAATGGCTTCGTCAACTTGCTTACTTAATTTATCCCTTGATCTAGTTGAATTCATTGGTGGTAATGTCGTGCTAGTGTCGAGTGGGTCCCCCGCTTTTAAGACTGAAAAAGCATTTTTCAGTTCATGCAAAACTTCATCATAGCGTGATTTAACCACAATAATACGTTTAGATGAAGTACATACTTGACCGTCGTTATACGTTCTAGCAGAACTTAAGGCTTTCTTCAATACTAATGGATCCGCATCATCTAAAACGATGAAGGCATCATTACCGCCAAGTTCCATAGTTGACTTCTTTAGGTTCTTTCCGGCATTTTCTGCAACAGAAGCCCCGCCGCGTTCAGAACCAGTTAGTGCAACACCCTGTATACGAGGATCAGCAATAATTTGGTCAAGTTGATCGTAGCTAGGGTAAAGGTTGATGAGGCTACCTTCATGTGCACCGGCCTGTTTAATTATTTTGGCAGTTAATGCGGCAGAACCAGGAACATTATGTGCGTGCTTTAATAAAATTGGATTACCGACAATAAAGTTTGGCGCAAAAACACGAATGACTTGATAAAGTGGGAAGTTCCAAGGTTCACAAGCCATGATTACTCCTGTAGCTTGCTTAAGATAATAAGCATTACCCAAGTTTGATTCAATCGGTTGTGGCTTAAGCATTTGTGGACCATGATCAGCGTAGTAATCGCAAATTGATGCGCATAGTTCAACTTCTCCTTTGGACTCGTTGATCATTTTGCCCATTTCTAGAGTCATTATTTTAGCCATTTCTTCCTCATTTTGGCGGAAGCCATCGGCAACTTGGTGTAAAATTTCAGCGCGACTTTCTGGAGTCTCGTGACGCCATTTATGATAAAGTGCATCTGCCAAGTTGATTGCATCTTCAATTTGACTAGCTGTTGGATTATCGTAACTGGCAAAAGTTTCATTGGTATATGGATTGACTGATTGATATTTAGCCATATTAATTCTCCTTAAAAGATACTTTTCTACGTTACAAATAGATAAACTCTATTATAAACCGTTTTCAATAAAAAGTTGCACTAGCTAATAATTTTAACTTTTAATTAACCGGCATTACTGCTGGTTATTCATTAGACTATTTTCGAGATAAGCTAAAGAAAAATCAATGTACTCGCTGGCATACGCCATTGCATGACGTTTCCCAGGAATTAATTTGAGTTCAATCCCAAGATTTTGACTGGCTAAATAGTTAATAAAAGCAAGCAGATATTTAGTTGGTGCTAATTCATTTGTTGAATTAATCATTAAAAGCTGCTGAAGATTGTGGTAATCATATGAAGCTGCATCGATTAGTTTGAGCGTGCTCATTTTTGGTGAGCCGGCATAAGTTAAAGTGAAGTACTTATAAAATGAGTCATTGATTTCATTCAAGTCTTCTGTTCCAAAATCTTTATGAGCTTGGGGTGATGGCTTAACTGCGGGATGATCTTGTATCCAATTAGAAAAGGAGACGGGCGCAGACCAGGTAACAGTTGGAAAGCCATATTTTCCTGCCACTAGTAAGGCTAGCGTACCACCGCTGCTAACGCCAATTTGACTGATTTGTGTTCCTTCTGCGACATATTTACTGTTTAAAAGCCATTTAACAAAATTAGTGCTGTCTTCATGTGCAGCAGGAAAAGTTGCTTGAGGAGCAAGTGAATAATTAGGGGCAAAAACAAGAAAACCACGATCAGCTGCCATCAGGCATAACTCTTTAAGATTACTTTTATCGCCACGGAACCAACCGCCACCGTGCCAAAATAGCAAAATTTTGGTTTTTGCGTTGCTTTGGGGCAAATAAATATCTGTCGCTAATTGCTTTTGCTCGTCGAAGATGATATCAGTTAAAATCTCTGTCATTGTCTATTTCCTCCCAATTATTTAGGCTACTATTTTTTAATTGTTTAGATGGACTATACTTAAATAAAAGTTATTAGTACGTTTAATTTCTTCTTTTTAGTTTATCATTAAGTTACATGATGCAAATTTAAGTGCAATCTTTAAAAAAGTTAAAATATTTTAATTATTAAGTTAAATGACGTAAAAACTAATCATTAGACTAAGTTTTTTGGTAAAATGAGCCCTAATATTGGAGGTAAGCTATGCATCTGTCAGCTAAAACCAGTCGAAAATTAATTAATATCTTGACCGTTGTTAGCGGGATTATCATCATTTTATTATGTATTTACTGGTACAATTTAGGAATTTTTACTAGTCAAGCAAAAATGAAAGCATATCTGGCTGATAAAAGAATTATTGGCCCAGTTATTTTTGTGTTAATCCAGATTATTCAAGTGGTCATTCCAATTATTCCAGGCGGAGTGTCTTTGCTAGGTGGGGTTGTGTTCTTTGGCCCTTTAGCAGGCTTTATCTATAACTACGTTGGTGTCTGCATTGGCTCGATTATCAACTTCTTCTTAGCCCGCTTTTATGGTAGGCCCTTTATTCTGCACATTGTGTCCGAAAAGACCCTTGATAAGTATATGAAATGGACTAAAAATCAGAATAAGTTCAACTGGTTCTTTGCAATCTGTATAGTTGCGCCAATGGCTCCGGATGATGTCTTATGTTTATTAGCAGGATTGACAGACATGAAATTCTGGACATATTTCTGGATCATTATTTTAGGTAAACCATGGACAATCGCAGCTTATAGTTTTGCTTTAATGTTTGGGATGGACTGGCTTCTCAAGATTGTTGGTAAGTAATGAGTAGTCGGGTGTTTTTAAGACCCTTTCAAAATACTGATGCAGAAGTATTGTTAAAATGGGGTCAGGACGATTATTATAAGCAGCTAGCCGCTTTTCAGCACTATGACAATTTTGCCCAAGCAGAAGTTGCCGCTGGTCAATACGCTGCACGCAAGTATAGTTATGCGGTTTGTCTAATGCAAACAGAAGAAGTAATCGGCTTGGTCGAGCTATATGAACGAGGAACGAGCGAAAAAGAACTGCTAGATACCAAAGAAGTTGGCTTTCTACTTGATCGTGCGTTTGAAGGCCATGGTTATATGACAGAGGCGTTAACCTTACTATTTGATTTTGCATTTAAAAAGTTGCAACAAAGAGAAATTTGGGCCGGAACTTTTAAGCAGAACCTGCGTTCACAAAAATTGCTCAAGACGCTAGGTTTTGACTATGCTTATGCGGTTGACCTAAGTCAGATTAGCAAGCTGTTTAAATACGAAGAAAAATATTACGTGTTGAAAAAAGCACAGTGGCTGAAAGATCATTAAATTTGAGTCTGGGAAATACTGTTTCCCAGACTTTTTTGCTAAAAGTAGTTACGCTAACTAAAAAGCATTAAATTGATTCTGCAAAAAGTGTTAGTCCTCTTAAGTAAGCTAATTGTTTGAACTTGCTACATAAAGGGAATACCCTGAAAGTGTTAGTAAATGAATATATTATTACACAGATGGGAGAGTGTCCAAAATGGATAAGATAGGTCAAACAAGATTAAATGATCCGTTTTTGAATCGTGGCACTGCTTATACCAAAGAGCAGCGTGAGCAATATCATTTAGAAGGAATGCTGCCGCCAAAACAGCAAACGCTTGAGGAACAAGCGCGTGAAGTTTATCTGCAATACCAAGAGAAAAAGACTAATTTGGAAAAGCGCATTTTTCTCATGACTGTTTTTAATACAAATCGTGTTTTGTTTTTTAAGATCTTTAGTGAACACGTAACTGAGTTTATGCCTATTGTTTACGATCCGACAATTGCGGAATCAATTGAAAATTATAGTCATTTGTTTGTTAATCCACAGAATGCCGCTTTTCTTTCTATTGATGAGCCTGATGAAATTGAAGCTAGCCTAAAAAACGCGGCTGACGGTCGAGACATCAAACTAATCGTAGTAACCGATGGTGAAGAAATTCTTGGAATAGGTGACTGGGGCACGCAAGGTGTCGACATTTCTGTTGGTAAGTTGATGGTTTATACTGCTGCGGCTGGTGTCGATCCAGCATGTGTTTTACCAGTAGTACTTGATGTTGGAACAAACAATGAGAAGCTGCTGAATGATTCGCTCTATCTCGGTAATCATCATCGGCGCATAAATGGCGAACCATATTATCAATTTGTTGATCGTTTTGTTCAGGCGGTTGAAAAACTTTTTCCTGGGCTATACCTCCACTTTGAAGATTTTGGTCGTGACAATGCTGACAATTTGTTGAAACACTATCGCGGACAAATCCTAACTTTTAACGATGATATTCAAGGAACTGGTGTAATTGTTTTAGCGGGAATTTTAGGCGCGTTAAAAATCAGTGGGCAAAAGCTAACCGAGCAAAAATATGTTTGCTTTGGTGCCGGAACTGCTGGAACCGGGATTGTTGAACAAGTATATGCTGAAATGTTGCAAATGGGGATGAAACCAGATGAAGCACGAAAACATTTTTACCTGGTTGATAAACAGGGATTGCTATTTGAGGATACCCCTGATTTAACTCCCGCCCAGAAGCCTTTTGTTAGAAAAAAGGCTGAGTTTGCCCATCCGGAGCAATTAACAGATTTAAAGAGTGTTGTGCAAGCAGTACATCCAGACATTTTAGTCGGAACTTCGACTAGATCTGGTGCTTTTACGCAAGAAATTGTGACAGAAATGGCAGCTCATACTGAGCGTCCAATTATTTTCCCACTGTCTAATCCGACACAGTTAGCTGAAGCAAAAGCCCAGGACTTGATTCAATGGACTAAAGGAAAGGCTTTGGTGGCAACCGGTATCCCGGCTGATCCTGTTGAATATCAAGGAACAAAATATGAAATTGGTCAGGCTAATAATGCATTAGTATATCCTGGACTTGGCCTAGGAGCATTAGCAGTCAATGCTAAGATTTTGAGTGATGAGATGATTAGTGTTGCTGCCCATTCTCTAGGTGGAATTATTGATTCAAGTAAGCCAGGAGCAGCAGTTTTACCACCGGTTGAAAAACTAAACGTCTTTTCACAAACTGTGGCAAAGGCTGTAGCTAACCAAGCAATTAAAGACCACCTTAATCAAAACGATTATCAAGATGGTGAAGAAGCAGTGCAAGCTTTGCGCTGGTCTCCGGTTTATTCAGACGATCGGAAGTGAGAATAAATGCAAGCCTTTCTTACATCTTTGACTAGTGTTGTCGAACTTTTGTTAGTGATTGCATTAGGGTATTGGTTGCGTAGTAGTGGCAAGCTTGGTGATCAATTTAAAAGTAACATTTCGTATTTGATTATGAATATTGCTTTACCGGCTTCAATTTTTGTTTCGGTTTTAAAGTATTTAACGAGAGAAAAACTATTTGGTTTAACTGGTGGTCTGATCTATGCAATCATTTGTTTTGCTTTAAGCTATTTGTTTGCTTGGCTACTATGTAAAATCTTACGAATCCGTAAAGGTAGACGTGGGACATTTATTAATGCGATTACTAATGCCAATACGATTTTTATTGGATTACCGCTAAATATTGCACTGTTTGGCCAAAAAAGTATGCCATATTTTTTGATTTACTACGTATTAAATACGGTTTCAACTTGGGCGATCGGTGTCTTCTTTATTTCCAGTGATGATCCAACTGTACAAAAACAGAAACAACAAAAGTTTAACTGGAAGAAATTATTACCAGCGCCACTAGTAGGTTTCTTAATTGCTTTGCTCTGCTTGCTAGTTGAAGTACCAATTCCAAGTTGGATTACTGCTGTTTTAGGCATGGTCGGTGGAATTGTAACGCCAATGTCGTTAATTTATATTGGTATTATTTTGGCTGATGCTGGTTTAAAGTCTATCCACCTCGATCGTGATACTATTTGGGCTTTACTTGGTAGATTTGTATTAGTTCCAGCATTAATGATTATCTTAATTGTTGTCGGTGCAAACTGGGGCCCAGCATTAACGGGGCTAGCAAAGCAAACCTTGATAGTACAGTCTGCTACACCTGCTTTAGCAGTTTTGCCGATTCTTGTAGGTGAATCGCATGGGGATGTACAATATGCAACTAATGTTGTAACTACTTCGACTGTATTGTTTGTGATTGTTGTCCCGCTCGTTTTAGAAATTACTCAAATGCTTTTGTAATAAATGACGTAAATAAAAGGAAACCCAAGTAATGCTTAGGTTTCCTTTTTTGCAGTTAGGAGCTAACGTGATGCTGCAATAAGTATAGTGGTTTTATTTTGGTTAAAATATAAATGTTCATATAATTAAAAATAGTATTTGCCAAACGGGTAGGAATGACTTAAAATAATTTCAAAACACGGAGTCCTAAGACTGATTCAGAGAGTTCGCATTTTGGTGTAAGCGAATAGAAGTCGTTTCCAGATTCCATTAATGTGGGTAATTAATAGTTACACGGCATTGCGGCACCGTTATCGCCAACTTAATGAAGTGCAACTGCGAAATTCGTGGTTGAAACTGGGTGGTACCGCGAAGCCATGTAGAGCCAATTCGTCCCAATTTGAGGGATGAATTGGCTTTTTTTTGTGGAGGTAAACTATGTTAGATATTAAAGTGATTCGCGAGAATCTTGATTGGGCTAAGGACAAACTTAGTAGACGTGGCATTAAACCTGAAGAACTCGATGAATTGGTAAAAATTGATGCTGATCGTCGTGAGGGCTTGAACCGTAGTGAACAATTAAAGGCAGAGCGTAACAAAGTTTCAAAGGAAATTGCTGAAAAGAAGAGAAACAAGGAAGATGCAACTCCTGCGATTGAAAAAATGCGTGAAGTTGGTCAAGAAATCAAAGAACTTGATGAAAAAGTTGCTGAATTGACCGAAAAACAAAATTATATTTTGTTGAGATTGCCTAACTTTCCAGATGATTCAGACCCAATTGGCCCTGATGAAAGCTTCAATGAAGAAGTACGTAAATGGCATGAGCCTACTAAGTTATCTTTTAAACCAAAAGCACATTGGGAATTAGGAACTGATTTAGACATTTTAGACTGGGATCGTGGTGCAAAAGTTTCTGGTGCACGTTTTGTTTACTATAAAGGTGCCGGTGCATTACTTGAACGTGCTGTATTTAACTTTTTCTTAGATGAAAATACTAAAGAAGGATATACAGAAGTAATTCCACCTTACTTAGTTAATGATGAATCAATGCAAGGTACGGGCCAATTCCCTAAATTCCGTGAAGATGTTTACACAATTGTAGATAATGATGATCCTGACAAGCCACTTGATTTAACTTTAATTCCAACTGCAGAAGTTCCATTAGTTAACTACTTCCGTGATGAAATTATTCATGAAGATCGGTTACCAATTAATGTAACTGCACTTTCACCAGCATTTAGAAGTGAAGCAGGTTCAGCTGGTCGTGATACTCGTGGATTAATCAGAATGCATGAATTCAGAAAGGTTGAAATGGTTAAAATCTGTAAGCCTGAAGAATCATGGAATGAACTTGATAAATTAACCAAGAATGCTGAACACTTATTACAAAAACTGAACTTGCCATACCATGTCGTTGCATTGTCAACAGGGGATGCAAGTTTTACTAGTGCAAAAACTTATGATCTAGAAGTATGGATGCCAGCTCAAGATAAGTACCGTGAAATCTCCAGTTGTTCAAACTGTACTGACTTCCAAGCACGTCGTGCCCAAATTCGTTATCGCGATGAAGATGGTAAATTGCACTTAGCTCACACATTAAACGGTTCAGGACTAGCAGTAGGTAGAACAGTTGCAGCAATTCTAGAAAACTATCAAAATGAAGACGGAACAGTAACAGTTCCTGAAGCTTTAGTTCCTTATATGAATGGTAAAACAAAGATTACTAAGGAAGAAAGCTTAATCTAAATAACTTAAAAGGTCGATTTCGACCTTTTTTTATTGAATTTTTTTGCCATAAAATTACAAAATCCAACCCAAAAATGAACAAATTACGAATACTTTATTTTAAAATAAATATTATAATTAGAGATAATGATGATATTAGTAATTAGCTTAAACTAATTTTGATTTAGTACTCCACGAATACCGAACATAAAAAATTATTTGACGAGTTCTACCAATTGGAGTAAAGTATTATTTGTTCTTGACGAGGTGCTCGAAAGCACTGTTGGACAAAGAAAAAGTCGAGCAAAACCAGTTGACAAAAGTTAGCAGGTTTAGTAAGATGACAAACGCTGCTAAGGCAAGTCGAAGATAAATGTTAGAAAAAAGTTCTTGACAAAGAGAACAAGTTCTGATTAAATATCTAAGGCGCTGCAATAAGTAGCGGGTAGTACCTTGAAAACTGAACAATGTTTTCGCAAAAATGTGCGGGTTTAAA
>NZ_CP029476.1:270000-352500 GCF_003150935.1 Lactobacillus apis
CGAAATCCAAGAGACGCCGAGCAGAATCCTGAGTAGGTCGGGACACGAGGAATCCCGATTGAAGCAGCGAGGACCATCTCGCAAGGCTAAATACTAAATTGTGACCGATAGTGAACCAGTACCGTGAGGGAAAGGTGAAAAGAACCCCGGAAGGGGAGTGAAAGAGAACCTGAAACCGTGTGCCTACAAGTAGTCAAAGCCCATTAAAGGGTGATGGCGTGCCTTTTGTAGAATGAACCGGCGAGTTACGTTAATTAGCGAGGTTAAGTCAGAAAAGACGGAGCCGGAGCGAAAGCGAGTCTGAAGAGGGCGAGATAGTTAGTTGATGTAGACCCGAAACCAAGTGACCTACCCATGACCAGGTTGAAGGTGCGGTAAAACGCACTGGAGGACCGAACCCACGTAAGTTAAAAATTGCGGGGATGAGTTGTGGGTAGCGGTGAAATTCCAAACGAACTTGGAGATAGCTGGTTCTCTCCGAAATAGCTTTAGGGCTAGCCTGGTGCGAGGATGATAATGGAGGTAGAGCTCTGTTTGGATGAGGGGCCCATCAAGGGTTACTGAGTTCAGATAAACTGCGAATACCATATATCAAAGCACTGGAGTCAGACTGCGAGTGATAAGATCCGTAGTCGAAAGGGAAACAGCCCAGATCACCAGTTAAGGTCCCAAAATCTATGCTAAGTGGAAAAGGATGTGGAGTTGCGTAGACAACTAGGATGTTGGCTTAGAAGCAGCCATCATTAAAAGAGTGCGTAATAGCTCACTAGTCGAGTGACGCTGCGCCGAAAATTTACCGGGGCTAAGCATAGTACCGAAACTGTGGATGTGTAGTAATACACGTGGTAGGAGAGCGTTCTAAGTGCGGCGAAGCTTAATCGAGAGGATAAGTGGAGCGCTTAGAAGTGAGAATGCCGGTATGAGTAGCGCAAGATAGGTGAGAATCCTATCCGCCGAAAGACTAAGGTTTCCTGGGGCAGGCTCGTCCGCCCAGGGTAAGTCGGGACCTAAGGCGAGGCCGAAAGGCGTAGTCGATGGACAACAGGTAGAAATTCCTGTACTGCGTTAGATCGTTAATAGCGAAGGAGGGACGCAGGAGGCAAAGAACGCATGGTGCTGGATATCCATGTTTAAGCAATAAGTGTAGATAAGAGTTAAATGCTTCTATCTAGAAAGCACAAGTTGTGATGAGGAGCGAAATTAAAGTAGCGAAGGTTCAAGAGTCACACTGCCAAGAAAAGCTTCTAGTGAGAGCTAACGTACCCGTACCGCAAACCGACACAGGTAGTCGAGTGGAGAACACTAAGGTGAGCGAGAGAACTCTCGTTAAGGAACTCGGCAAAATAGCCCCGTAACTTCGGGAGAAGGGGTGCTGGTGTAAAAGCCAGCCGCAGTGAATAGGCCCAAACAACTGTTTATCAAAAACACAGGTCTCTGCAAAGTCGAAAGACGACGTATAGGGGCTGACACCTGCCCGGTGCTGGAAGGTTAAGGAGAGTTGTTAGCGTAAGCGAAGCAACGAACTGAAGCCCCAGTAAACGGCGGCCGTAACTATAACGGTCCTAAGGTAGCGAAATTCCTTGTCGGGTAAGTTCCGACCTGCACGAAAGGTGTAATGATTTGGGCACTGTCTCAACGAGAGACTCGGTGAAATTATAATACCCGTGAAGATGCGGGTTACCCGCGACAGGACGGAAAGACCCCATGGAGCTTTACTGCAATTTGATATTGAGTAGCTGTTAAACATGTACAGGATAGGTAGGAGCCAGAGAAGATAGCACGCCAGTGTTATCAGAGGCAATGTTGGGATACTACCCTTGTTTGATGGCTGCTCTAACCAGGACCTCTAAGCGAGGTATGGGACAGTGTCTGATGGGCAGTTTGACTGGGGCGGTCGCCTCCTAAAGAGTAACGGAGGCGCCCAAAGGTTCCCTCAGAATGGTTGGAAATCATTCACAGAGTGTAAAGGTATAAGGGAGCTTGACTGCGAGAGCGACAACTCGAGCAGGGACGAAAGTCGGGCTTAGTGATCTGGTGGTACCGCATGGAAGGGCCATCACTCAACGGATAAAAGCTACCCTGGGGATAACAGGCTTATCTCCCCCAAGAGTTCACATCGACGGGGAGGTTTGGCACCTCGATGTCGGCTCGTCGCATCCTGGGGCTGAAGTAGGTCCCAAGGGTTGGGCTGTTCGCCCATTAAAGCGGCACGCGAGCTGGGTTCAGAACGTCGTGAGACAGTTCGGTCCCTATCCGTCGTGGGCGTTGGAAATTTGAGAGGAGCTGTCCTTAGTACGAGAGGACCGGGATGGACATACCGCTGGTGTACCAGTTGTCTTGCCAAAGGCATAGCTGGGTAGCTAAGTATGGAAGGGATAAGCGCTGAAAGCATCTAAGTGCGAAGCCCCCCTCAAGATGAGATTTCCCATACGAAAGTAGTAAGACACCTCAAAGACTAAGAGGTAGATAGGCTAGGAGTGGAAGAGCCGTGAGGTTTGGAGCGGACTAGTACTAATCAGTCGAGGACTTGACCACAAGCTTGAGCGATCTGGAAGAGAGCGGATAGGTTTTTCAAAGAGGATTATATTTAGTTTTGAGTGTAAAAGCTCAAAGGAAAAAAGTACGGTGGCAATAGCAAGAAGGAAACACCTGTAACCATGCCGAACACAGCAGTTAAGCTTCTTCACGCCGAGAGTAGTTGGTGGGAGACTGCCTGCGAGGGTAGGACGCTGCCGTGCTTTTTTAATATTCCGGCTTAGCTCAGTTGGTAGAGCGCTTGACTGTTAATCAAGATGTCGTCAGTTCGAGTCTGACAGCCGGAGCAAAGTACAAGAAAAGAGGATCTTTATTGATCCTCTTTTTGTTGTACTATATTTTTATTAAATAAATAATATTATAAGATTAGAATGTGATGAGCCTGCGGTTTATAGCTCTTTTTTAGGTGTATAATGTAAATGGATACATTTTATCTAAAAGGAGGAAAAGCTCATGGTAGGAATTGTGTTAGCCAGCCATGGCGGTTTTGCCGATGGAATTGCGCAGTCTGCGCAAATGTTATTCGGAGAACAAGACAATTTTGCTCATGTTATTTTGTCGCCTGATGAAGGGCCGGAAGATATTAAGAGCAAGATGGAAGATGCAATTGCCTCATTTGATGATTCGAATGAAGTGTTGTTAATTGTTGATCTTTGGGGTGGGACACCGTTTAATCAAGCAAACGGTTTACTAGAAGATCATGAAAACTGGGCAGTCGTTTCTGGTATGAATTTACCAATGGTTGTTGAAGCATTAACGCAGAGAATGACCAATCCTGATCATACTGCAAAAGAAATTGCCACTGCTATTATTGAACCTGCTAAGGATGGCATTAAAACTAAACCAACAGATTTAATGCCAAAAACTGAAGCTTCAGTTCAAGGTGGTGCAGGTGTAGCTAAACCTGCAAAATCTATTCCAGAAGGAACAGTAGTTGGTGATGGACACATCAAGTACGTTCTAGCTAGAATTGATTCACGTTTATTGCACGGTCAAGTTGCTACCGGTTGGATACCAGCAATGCATCCTGATCGCGTTATTGTTGTTTCAGACAGTGTTGCTAAGGATGAGATGCGTAAGAGCATGATTCGTGAAGCTGCACCTGCTGGTGTTAAGGCTCATACTGTTCCAATCAAGAAAATGATTGAAATTGCAAATGATCCTCGCTTTGGTAATACTCATGCATTATTACTGTTTGAAAATCCTGAGGATGTTCTAACAGTTATTAAAGCTGGTATTGACCTTAAGACTATCAACGTGGGTTCAATGTCTTATAAAGTTGGTGATGTTAACGCTAATAACGTCTTGTCAATGAATCAAGACGACGTTGATACTTTCCGCGAACTTGAAAAAATGGGAGTTGAGTTCGACGTACGGAAAGTACCAACTGATAAAGGCGGTAATATGGACGCAATTTTGAATAAGGCGCAAAGCTTGTTGGATGAACAAAAGAAATAAAAGAGTAGGAGCAAAAAAATGAACGCTATACAAATGATCTTAGTTGTTCTAGTTGCCTTTCTTGCAGGTATGGAAGGTATCTTGGATCAATGGGAATTTCATCAACCACTAGTTGCTTGTACACTAATTGGATTAGTTACTGGACATCTAGATTTAGGAATTATCTTGGGCGGATATTTACAAATGATTGCCCTTGGTTGGGCTAATATTGGTGCCGCAGTTGCACCTGATGCTGCATTAGCCTCAGTAGCTTCAGCTATTATCTTGGTTCAAAGTGGTCAGGGCACCAAAGGAATTGGTATGGCTACAGGTATTGCTATGCCTTTAGCTGTTGCCGGACTATTTTTAACTATGATTGTACGTACTATTTCAACTGGTATTGCGCATATCATGGACGCTGATGCTAAAAAGGGAAATTGGCGCAAAATTAATATGTGGCAATGGGTTGCTGTTTGCTTGCAAGGATTAAGAATTGCTATTCCAGCTGCTTTACTGCTAGCTATTCCAGCATCTACTGTTAGATATTGGTTAGGTTTAATGCCAGCTTGGTTAAGTGATGGTATGTCACTCGGTGGTGCTATGGTCGTAGCTGTTGGTTATGCAATGGTTATTAACATGATGGCTAGCCGTGAAGTTTGGCCATTCTTTGCAATTGGTTTTGCTTTAGCTGCTATCAAGGACCTAACTTTAATTGCATTAGGTGCAATTGGTTTGGCTCTTGCCGTAATGTACTTAGCTCTTGAATCTAAGGGTGGTAATGGCAACAAGAGTTCAGATAATGAAGGTACCGGCGATCCACTCGGCGATATCATTGACGACTATTAAAGTGATATTTAAG
This sequence comes from Lactobacillus apis, assembly GCF_003150935.1. Taxonomy (NCBI): domain Bacteria; kingdom Bacillati; phylum Bacillota; class Bacilli; order Lactobacillales; family Lactobacillaceae; genus Lactobacillus; species Lactobacillus apis. Next base: position 274,832 of record NZ_CP029476.1, read on the forward strand.
AGGAGGATTTTATTATGGCTGATCAAAAAATCAAATTAAGTAAAGCCGACCGCTTCAACGTGATGTGGCACTCACAATTTTTACAAGCATCATGGAACTATGAAAGAATGCAGAACGGTGGTTTTGCATATTCATTAATTCCTGCATTAAGAAAGCTATATCCAAACAAGGATGATATGTCTGCAGCACTTGAACGTCACTTAGTTTTCTTCAACGTTCACCCTTACCTAGTTTCACCAATTTTAGGTGTTACGCTTGCTTTGGAAGAAGATAAGGCAAACGGTGCTGAAGTTCAGGACGAAGCTATTCAAGGTGTTAAGGTCGGAATGATGGGACCTTTGGCTGGTGTCGGTGACCCAGTATTTTGGTATACAGTTCGTCCAATCCTTGGCGCTTTGGGAGCATCAATGGCTATCCAAGGTAACCTTTTAGGACCTATTTTGTTCTTTGTACTTTGGAATGTTATCAGAATTGCCTTTATGTGGTATACACAAGAATTTGGCTATAAAGCAGGTTCTGCAATTACTAATGATGTTTCTGGTGGTCTTTTACAAAAGGTTACCCGTGGTGCTTCAATGATGGGTATGTTTGTCCTTGGTTCGCTAATTGAACGTTGGGTAAACATTCAATTCACGCCAATAGTTTCAAAAACACCGCTTCAAAAGGGTGCGTACATTGATTGGAACTCGATTCCTGCTGGGGCAAAGGGAATTCAACAGGCTTTGATCGATCAAAGTAATGGATTATCGCTTACTAAATTCAAGGTAACCACTTTACAAAACAACTTGGATACCTTGATTCCTGGTTTGGCAGGTTTGCTGTTAACTTTTTTATGTATGTGGTTATTGAAGAAGAAAGTTTCACCAATCGTTATTATTATCGCTATCTTTATTGTTGGTGTTCTACTACACGTTTTACACATAATTTAAAAAATGGTTGAATCACAGAATACCAAAGTAGATTTGACGACTGACGCTACGTGGTTTCGGGCAGTTGCTTCATATGGCAACATCATGGTTGGAAATAAGGCAATCGAATTTTATAATGATCGCAATCTTTCTGACTATGTCCAAATACCTTGGAATGAAGTTACTTATGTAGTGGCTGACGTTCATTTCAAAGGGAAGTATATTCCGCGATTTGAAATTAGAACTCGCACTAGTGGAACATTTATTTTTACTACTAAAAATAATAAAAAGACATTACGGGCAATCCGTAACTATGTTCCGGCTGATCATATGCGACAGGCATTGAGTCTATGGCAAAATTTAAAGCGAAGATTTACACGTAATTAAAAAAGTTCCTAAGTAGATATCCACTTAGGAACTTTTTCTATTGGTTTTTAGTAAATGAGTTGATTTTACCCTCAATACGTAAATAATCACGAACTTTATCACGTAATTCAGTTACTGCTGCTTCAGCACGCTTTTTCTTTTTGCCATATTTTGGTTAAAGCGGATAAGAGAATAAAAATCAAAATAGCCGCAACCATTGATACACGATTATTTGGCAAGATGAGTAACAAAATAATTATCATGATAAAAAATAGTAAGGTTAAATAATCCAAATAAGGAAATCCTGGCATTTTGAAATCACTTAATTTGGCCTCTGGGGTCTGTTTGCGATATGCAATGTGCGTCAGTAGCATTAAGCACCAGATTATAATAAACATGCTGGTAGAAGTAGAAGAAATGAAATTAAAAGCCTGGTTGCCAATTAAGATAATGACAAAGGGTGCAAGAGCCATTAGACAGGCGGATAAAATCAAACCGTTTTGAGGTAATTGTCTTCTTAAATGACCAAAGGTCTTGTTCCACTTGCCTTTTCCATTAAAGGTAACAGAAAAAAGTAATCGTCCCGCACTATACAAAATACTATTGGTTGATGAAACGGCCGCAGAAATCACAACGAAATTAATGATTGAGCCAGCGTTACGAATTCCAGTTGCTGCAAGAGTCTGTACAAAAGGACTGGAACTAGTTGAAACCTTATTCCAAGGAATAACAATTAGAATTGCAACAATTGCTAAAACATAAAATAAAATAATTCGTAATGGAACTTCATTAATTGCTTTCTTAATTGTGACTCTAGGATTTTGTGCTTCGGCTGCCGTCAGGCCAACTAATTCAACGCCGACGAAACTAAAAATTACCATTTGAAATCCAGCGAAAAAGCCGGAACCGCCTTTGGCAAAGAAGCCACCATTATTAGTTAAATTTGCGAAAGTTACTGGTCCAAAACTGGTTTTTCCACCAGTAATGGTCAAATAAGCTACCAAAATGACAAAAGCAAGCACAGTGACAATTTTGATGATTGCAAAACTAAACTCTAGGTTTCCAAATAGGCGAGCAGAAAGTAAGTTAATAAAAAGCAGGATAGCAATTGTAACCAGACCTGGAATCCAGGTTGCCAAATGTGGGAACCAATATTGAAAATAGATTCCTAAAGCTGTCATTTCAGCCATTCCTAGCGTGACCCAACTAATCCAATACAGGTAACCGGAAATAAAACCGATATTTTTACCTAAATATTTCTGAAAAAAATCAATGTAGGTGTGCTTGGATAGGTCAGAGACAATTAATTCACCTAGAGCCCGCATCAATAAAAATAAAAAAATACCGACAATCATGTAAATTAAAATGACGCTTGGACCGGCCATTCTAATACTGTTGCCGACACCCAAAAATAAACCCGTGCCAATTGTACCGCCTAGTGCAATTAACTGAATATGGGCATTGGTTAAGGTTCGTTCATAACCAGAACTATTATTTTCGTTTTCGTCATCCATCTAATCACTCCAAATTCTAGATATGTATTTTTATACTACAATAATCGATTATAGCACTAGTTTAACTACATTGAATTATTAGCATTAAAAAAAGATGGAAACAGTAGTATCATGGAATAAAATAGATAGGTAAAAGGAGTGTTATAGAAATGTTTACAATTGCTAAGTTTTTGTTTGCTGGCCAAGAAATAGAGTTAGTTTTACCTGAAATAAAGCATGCACAAGCGCTATATGAAATTATTGTTCACGATCGAGTAGAACTGGCACGCTTTTTACCATGGGCTGATAAAATTAACGTAGTTGAAGATGAAATAGATTTTATTAAGCAAATGCGTAGGGAAACCGCAGAGTATAAGAAACTTGCTTTAGTAGTTCTAGTTAACGGCGATGCGGCTGGAATGCTTGACCTCCATAATATTAAATTGAAAAATCAAAGTGCGGAAATAGGCTATTGGTTGGGGCAAACGTATCAGAAGAAAGGAATTATGACTCAAGCAGTTAAAAAGCTGGTTGAAGTATCCTTTAATCAATTAGGATTGCATCGACTTAGCCTATTGGCTGACCATGAAAACAGGGCTAGTTGCGCAATAGCGGAAAGACTTAATTTTGCCCATATAGCATTATTACCAGATGAAGTAAAATATCATGGTGAGTTTCGAGATATGGAGTTGTATACCTTAATAAACAAAAACAGCTTATAGTAGCTATATACTATAAGCCGTTTTATTACTTGTCTTCGTAACCATTGGGATGTTTTTGGTGCCACTGCCAAGCACTTTCAATGGCCTCTTCTGCACTTTCATGTTGCGGTTGCCAATTTAAGACGGATCTTGCCTTGTCTGAATTAGCAATTAAACTGTCGGGATCTCCGGCTCTTCGTGGTCCGATTGTATAAGGAATATCTATTCCGGTAACACTACGAGCTGCTTGTAAAATTTCAAGATTTGAATAGCCATGCGCGGTTCCCAAATTGAAAACATCTGAATGACCAGTTTTCATTAAATATTGAAGCGCTAAGATATGAGCGTCGATTAAGTCGTTTATTTCAACGTAATCGCGCACGTTAGTACCATCCTTAGTATCGTAATCATCACCAAAAATAGTAAATTCTCCGTCTCCAGTAATAGCACTACGTAGAATATTAGGGATTAAGTGCGTCTCAGGTCCATGATCTTCACCGAAATTACCGTCTGTTGAAGCTCCTGCGACGTTAAAGTAGCGAAGAGCAACAGACTTAATACCCTCAGATTTATCTGCCCAGTGCATGATTTTTTCCATCATTGCCTTAGTATCACCATAAGGATTAATTGGATTTAGAGGCGAATCTTCTGTAATTGGTAACTTCTTGGGGATGCCATAAGTTGCAGCACTTGATGAAAAGACAAGATACTTAACTCGTGCATCTTTCATAGCTTCTAAAAGGGCAATCATACCGGAAACATTATTATCGTAGTATTTAAGTGGCTTTTTAACAGATTCAGGTACAAGTGAGTAGGCAGCAAAGTGCATCACTGCGTCAATTTTTTCTTCACGTAAAATCTGACTGACTAAGAATTTATCTTCGATATCACCTTGATAAAACTTTGCCTTGGGATTAACAGCTTTTCGATGGCCTGTGTAGAGTGCGTCAAGGACAACAACTTCATAGCCTTGTTCAACTAAATGCTTGACGGCAATTGAACCAATGTAGCCGGCCCCGCCAATAACTAATACACGCATAATTTCCTCCATTAATACTTTTATAGACAGTTAAATTCTAGCATAGTGCAAGAGAGGTTGCTGAAATATTTCTGCTATAATGTTTTATATAGCAAAGTAAAAAGTTAGTCAAAATAGTATGGAAAGAAGTAGTCAAATGATTCATAATGCAACAATTGATCAACAAGTCAATCATCGATCGATTCGTAAATTTAAAGATCAACAATTAACTGAGGAGCAGTTAACGACTTTATACACAGTTTTTCAACATACTGCGACAAGTTTATTTATGCAAAATGCAACGCTTTTACATATTACTGATGAAACTAAACGAGCAAAAATTAGAGAATTGTGCGGGCAAAAATATGTTGGTGCACAAGGAGATCTCTTTATTTTTGTAGTTGATTTATACCGAAATCAACAAATTCGGCAGCAGTTAGGTAAGGATGATGGTCGCCTTCACACTACTGACATCTTTTTCCAGGGGCTGGATGACACACTGCTTGCTTGGCAAAATGTGGCTAATGCTGTGGAAAGCATGGGCTTAGGTTACGTGCCACTTGGGACAATTAATGATCATCCGTTGGCGATGTTAGATGTATTGGACTTGCCTAAACTGACTTTTCCAGCTTTAGGGATGCAAGTAGGTGTGCCTGACCAAGATCCGCAATTAAAACCACGTTTGCCACTAAAATTTACTACCTTTGAAAATGATTATCCACGTGATTTTACTGTGGATAATTTGAAAGATTACGATCAAGTTGTCACAACTTATTATGATTTGCGTGATACAAATAAACGAATTGACTCATTTACTAAACAAATTACGGGTGAAAAGTTAAATACAAAGGCAATTGACCGTGATGAGTTACCTGAACTTTTACACAAGCAAGAATTGTGCCTAGACTGGAAATTAAACTAAAATTTGATTTTTGTGGAAAAATTGCCAGTAGCTTATGTAGTCTACTCTAAATAAGAAAAGTCGTGCATTCAATTGCACGGCTTTTCTTGTTCTGGTATAATTTATACGTTGTAAAAAGCGCTGATTTAGCTCAGTTGGTAGAGCGTTTCCCTCGTAAAGAAAAGGTCGCCAGTTCGATTCTGGCAATCAGCATACTATTATATAATTAACTTTGATAAGTCTTGATTACTGGCGTTTTATGTTAGTAGTCAAGACTTTTTTATTTAGAATTTGTGGACAAAAATAGCACACGTTTTATAAAACGTGTGCCAAATTTTTTAAGGTAAAAAACGTCTGTTAGAAATAGCGCAGTTAAGGATTACATTGTTAAATAGCAGGTTTTAGCACTACATATAGTATTGCACTGAGATAAAGTTGTGATATATTGTGGTTATCAAGCGAAAAGCTAGTTTACTATGTACATATTATTTATGCAGAGATATTTTATGACGTACTAAATTTATAAATCAGCGTATTAACTGCTCAGTAAGTCGATTAGATGGTCTTGATAAGTTTTATATACTACGGAAAGTCATTAGAATGCACTAATAATAAATAAAGGTGCTGATTTTAAAAGGAGAAGTCTAAACTAATGAAATATAGAAAAATTTTAACAACATTTTTAGTTGCGATTGGATTAATAGCAGGATATCAAACCACAAATGATGCAACTTTAACAGCTACAGCGGCTGGGACCGAACAGATAACTAAGGCAAGTAAGCCAAAAGAGATAAAGCTGTCACCCAATAAAACACAAGCGGCATTTATAAAGCCATGGTCATATCAAGAGGAAAGAAAACTAAGTCTGATGGAATTGGATAATTTAGGCCGTGCCCAAGGTAGTCACATTCAAGTAAAACGCTCAGAATTGCCCACCGAACCCCGTGCACCAAGGCTAACCGTTAACCCAAGTGGCTGGCATAATTATAAAATTGAAACTACTAAGAATGGCAAACCATATACTGCTTGGGCTTTTAACAGAGGACATTTAGTTGGTTACCAATTTTCAGGCTTAAATGATGAAAAGCGTAACTTAATTACAGAGACGGCTTACTTGAATCAAGGATCTACTACTGGTATGGACGATACTAATTCAAAGGCAATGCTCTATTATGAAAATCTTTTACGCAAGTGGATTAATGAGCATCCCCAAAGTAAACTCGACTATGCTGTAATTCCTTTATATTATCAAGATGAATTAGTTGCCCGTAAAGTGCTATTAAGCTTTGTGGGCGTTACTCCGGCAAATCGACAAACTAAGATTAAGTTGCCTATAAGTGGACTAAAAATGAAGGGTAAAGTAACCCAAGTAATTTTAGATAATGACTCGCCGCTGCTAGACATAGATTATCTTACTGGTGCTGCTACAGTTCTTAATAGTGAAAAATACTTACGGCGCGAAGCTATTCGACAAGAAAGTTTACGTCGTGCAAAAGAAAGTAACGACACTAATTTTGAAAACTAGAAATGTTTTTTGAAATAGACTTGGAATTCTAATAACTAAATGGTTCATTTAAATTACTGTGCAGTGCCTTGTTGGATATTGGTAGTAAAAATAAAATCCGCAATCATATAAAATAATAAATTCTTATGGTGGCAGAAATAAAAAGCAAGTTTTGAAATGGTCCTCGAATTTGGGGGCTATTTTTATGGCTAAATTATCTACGCAAGATAAAATTGAAATCTATCAGCTTGGGTAGGAGGACTGCTTTCAATCACCTTTCCTGGAAAAGTATCTGAGCAAAATATTTAAAGACAAAATAATTGTCGGTGGGTACATTACTTTGGGAGTTACTTTCTTACTGGGAAGAATTGTCAATAACCTTATTTTAATTGGTATCGTCGCTGTCCTTTCACATAAATATGAATTTCATAGGGTGGTTTATAACCCTGTAGTATTAAATTTGCTTCACATTAAAGTTCTTTTACTTTTGGGTGTGTATGTTGCTTTATAATTGATATTATTTGTATACTGTCAAATCTAGGTAACAAATTTAGGTAAAGAAGTTATGTCTAATTCTGTAAAAGAGGGCTAGTAAAAATGATTAAGAACAGTGAAGATAAATGGTTAGGAAAATGGATAAGTTCAGACTTTGCTGAGGTTAGTAAAGAGCCAGAGTTTTCTTTGGCTAACATGTTTAGTGGTAAAAAAGCACCGATTCCACAGCCTGTTGATGAAAGACTACATGCGCCAATAGTTTTCAAGAAAATTTTTAATATAGAGAAAACTATTAATTCTGCAAAACTAGAGATTACTGCACAGGGTCTGTATCAAGTATATTTAAATGGGCAAAAAGTTGGTGATGCCATTTTTACTCCCGATTATACGCAATACCAAGAATATTTACTATATCAAACATATGACGCAAAAGATTTATTAGTCAGTGGGCAAAACGTGTTGACAGTAGTTGTAGCAGATGGTTGGTATGCAGGTAGAATAGCTGTTTCTGGCGAAAGCTGTCAGTTTGGTGAGCGATTAGCCTTATTGGCAGATCTAACTGTTGAATATAAAGATCACAGCTATTTAAAAATTGGCACTGATTCGTCTTTTACTGTTGATACCGGAAAATGGCGTTATGCAGATGTTGTTATCGGTGAAAAGCAAGATCTGCGTATTAAAAATAAGCTAGCTACTGATACTCCTTTTGCTAAGAGAGCAGAAGTGATTGATGCAGATTATGAATGCTTATCCCCACAATTTGGTCCGCTGGTAAAACGAATGCAAACTTTAAAAGTAAAAAAGATTTGGCAAGAAGAAAACAAGCTAGTAGTTGATTTCGGTCAAGTCATAACGGGACGGATTCGGATAACAGCAACTTTTAAAAAGGATGTTGACATTAAGATTGAACATTCTGAAGCCTTAGATCAAGATGGTCATTTCTTTAAAAATATTATTGGCCGTAATAAGGATCAAGAAGATCATGTGATTGGAAATGGTAAATTGACAACTTTTGAGCCTGATTTTACATATCATGGCTTCAGATATATTAGGATTACTGGCCTTGAGCAAGCAGATATTCAAGATTTAAATGCCATAGTTATTTTTAGTAACATGAAAAGAACTGGTGAAATAAGTACTTCTAACCAGCAAATAAATCGTTTACTACAAAATATTAAATGGAGTCAGCAGGGAAACATGTTGTCTATTCCAACTGACTGCCCGCAGCGTGAACGTGCTGGTTGGACTGGAGATATGCAAGTCTTTGCACCAGCTTCTACTTTTTACTACAACACGGAAAATTTGATCCGTCGCTGGCTAAAAAACGTTCGGATTGATCAGCAAAAAGACGGGGAAATTATTGATTACTCACCAGCTCCAGCTAGTTTTTATCAAAGCACGTTGGATTTTAAAGGCAGCCTAAGTTCAGCCGGGTGGGGCGATGCAATTATAATGGTACCGTGGACTTTATATCAAAGATATGGTCATAAAGAGATTTTGACCGAAAATTATGCTGCCATGAAGAAGTGGCATAATTATAGCGTCAAAAGTGCTGCCGGCGATAAGAGTGGCATTAATCGCTACATTTGGGACACTACATTTCATTATGGTGACTGGATGCTCCCAAGTATGATGATTGGAGATCCTAATCCAATGAAAAGTGCTACAGCAACTAAAGATGTGGTTGCTACCGCTTTTCTGGCTCATTCTGCGGATCTTCTTGCTAAAATAAGTAATGTTTTAGGTGAAAATGGTGACGAATATACTGCCTATGCCAATAAAGTTAAGCAAGCATTTGTTGAAAAATTTGTCAAAGAGGGAAGATTAACCAGTGACTATCAGGGATGCTACGTTCTGGCCTTAGCATTTGATATGATTAGTGATACTAATACGAGAAAAAAACTACTAAGTAGATTAGTGGAATTAATTCATAATAATCATGATTGCCTGGATACAGGGTTCGTATCTGTTCCTTATTTGTTGGATGTATTAGTTGATAATGGAGAAACTGATTTAGCCAGAAAGGTTTTTCTCCAAAATAAATGTCCGTCTTGGTTATATGAGGTTGATCATGGTGCAACAACTATTTGGGAATCTTGGGCAGGAATTCAGCCAGATGGCAAAACAGGAACATTTTCGTTCAATCACTATGCAATGGGCTGTGTCCTTGACTGGTTTATCAGAAAAGTTGTTGGTTTAAATGAGATTAAGCCCGGATTTAAGGAAGTAGAAATTAAGCCTCAGATAAAAGGTATTGTTGATGACTTCCAAATGAAATATTTGAGTGAAAATGGCTTGTTTACAATAAAATTATTGAATGGTAAATATGAATTTACTATTCCTGAGGGTTGTAAAGCGATAGTGTATCTTCCAGATTCTGCTAGCTTTTTAAAGAAATATCCCGAAACCAAAGCTCAAAATACCGGAATTGTTGTAAAATCGGGTACTTATCAATGGGAATACTAAAGCAATAAATAAAGAATTAAAGTTATTCAAGAAAATCATTCCACTAGAGCATCCACGTTTTATTACACCGTACTATCCTGTGGATGAAGAAAAATATTTGGATAAGTATCTAAAAGCTTTGAAAAGTTAGCAAATATTAACTGGTTGTAAAGAAATGAGGTTAACAATATATGTCTGATGTAATTCTTGAAAAAGCAAGACTAATTTATCAAAAGTATCAGAATGGTGAATTTGGTGATACTAGTCTGCCAGAGGATACTAATCCAGGCCTTGATTCTAGTTCGAATGAAAATGCACTTTATTTCACTTTGCCAATGGCTTTAAATTCTCAAAGAAATTCTTATACTTTGTGGGAAAGTGCCCTAAAAACATATGAAGATTCTGAAACGAATTTTGTCTTTTCACCTAATAAAGTCATAAATGCTGATTATGAAGAAGTGCAGGAAGCCTTAACCAAGTATAGACTTGCACTGCAAAGGAATAAGCAAACCAATATCTGGCTTAAATTGTGTCAGACATTCACTGATTTATCTGATGGTAATATTATCAATTTTGCCAGAAATTTAGATGATGATGTGAATAAAATCAGATACTTTATGCAAAAAGAAGCTAAGAAAAAATTTCCTTATCTGTCTGGAACCAAGTTGTGTAATTATTGGCTGTATGTTCTTAGCAATTACACTGCAATTCCTTTGAAAAACACTAACGATATATACATCGCTGCTGATCGTCATATAATCAGAGCTAGTTACAAATTAGGTTTGATTACTAAAGAACAAATGGAAAGCTCAAAAGTACAAACTTATGTTATTGATGCCTGGGCGAAAGAACTGCAGGGAACTGAATTTGTCCCAACAGACCTGCAAAATCCATTGTGGTTATGGAGCAGAAACAGTTTTAAGAATTTAGAATCCTGACTGATAATAGAAAATAAGGGTAATGTAAGCTAGAAGCCTTCATTACCCTTATTTTTTCTTGTTCTTAACTTGATGAATTATGCATAGTAATCAATGATTGTTTTCAACGTTTTCGCAGCTTCAGGATTGCCAGTGCCTTCTTCATAGTACTTACTAAAACGTTCGTCACATATGTACATCTTGGCGAGATTCTTATGTGCCTCTGCAGAATATTGGTCTTTTGGCCATAATGTTAGTAAATACTCTTTGTGTAAATCAAACAGATGTTTAGCAGCAGGTCGCTTGATATCAGTAGTATTAGCCAAATTTTTTAGTTCAGTTAAAATTTCAGTAGATAATTCTTTGAAATGTGAAAATTCATTTTCTGATAGAGAATTGAACTTTTGATTGCTGCAATCTATTTGGGCGTCGCCATACTTTTCTCTAATTTCTGTACCGTATTGCTTTTCGTTATTCTTAATTACCTCTTTTTTTAGTGTGGCAAATTTTTCAGTGTCTGTCATTTGTGTTTCTCCTTTCATTGTTGCAAGTGTCTTGTCCAAATTCTTAATCAAATCATCCAGATATCGCTGCTCTGCAACTAATTTGCTACGCTGACTTCGTAAAACTTGATATTGAGTTTCTGGTGAAGTTTGCATAACTTTTTTAATTTGCTCTAGTGGCAGGTCAAATAGCTTTAAGAACAGTATTTTTTGAAGTTGATCAACTTCGGCTTCTTCATAGTAGCGATAATTATTTACAGGGTCTCTGCGCGCTTTTAAAAGTCCCTGTTTATCGTAGTACCGTAAAGTTCGTGTTGAAATGCCAGCTAGTTTTGCTAGTTCATTGATAGAATATGACATGGTTAAAATCTCCTCACTTGCAAAATCAAGTATATTGGTTGACGTAACGTCAAGGTCAAGTACGGAATTAATTTTTTATCAATAAAAAACCAGTATTCTGATTAGAATACTGGTTTTTGTTATGGCGTCTAGTTTACTACATTTAGTTTTTCGCCATTTAAAAAGGCCTGAAGATTATCAACGACGATTCCTAAAAGACGATTGCGAGTCTCACGAGGTGCCCATGCAATATGAGGGGTAATGTAGCAGTTTTTAGCAGAAAGAAGTGGGCTGTCAGCTGGAATTGGTTCTTTTTGAACGACATCAACTCCGGCAGCAGCAATCTTGCCACCATTTAACGCATCTGCAACATCTTTTTCACTGATTAATCCGCCACGTGCTGTATTAATCAAGATAACGCCGTCTTTCATTTGACTAATTGCTTCTTGATTTATCATTTCTGTGGTTTCTGGAGTTTGCGGAACGTGTAGGCTAATAATGTCAGATTGTTGGTATAGTTCTTCCATGCTAACTTGTTTTACATAATTAGGTAAATCTGTTTTAGGACGGTGATTATAAAAGATGATGTTCATAGAAAAAGCATGACCAATTTCGGCTACTTTTTTGGCAATACTACCAAATCCAATTAAGCCAAGAGTCTTGCCCTGCAACTCCATTAATGGTTTAGCCCAAAATGTGAAGTCAGGATTGCTACTCCAGCGGCCATCATGCACAAGTTGATTGTGTAGTCCAACGTGGCTGGTAATTTCAAGTAGTAGGGCAAAAGTAAATTGAGCAACTGCATCAGTGCCGTATGTAGGAATATTGGTTACTGGAATGTTAGCTTTTGTTGCAGCTTCAGTGTCAATTACATTGTAGCCTGTTGCAGTTACACCAATATATTTGAGATTAGGAGCAGTAAAAATCACATGATCGTCAAGGGGAGTTTTATTGGTCAAAACGATTTCGGCATTACTAATTCGCTTTAAAATTTCATTATCGTCGTTTACTGGAGTTCGATCATAAAAGGTGCAGTCACCCAATTCTTTGAGAGGGGACCAGTCAAGATCACCAGGATTTAACGCATAGCTATCTAAGTTTACAATTTTCATTTCTCAAACCTCTTTAATTATCAATAATATATATTTTACTATAATCTGCTAAAAACAATCGATTAGTCTAATCGTAAGTCACTTTTTGTATCTACATACTTTTAACTACTACTGCTAGTGCTGAACAACTTAATTATATTTTTATTTACCAGAAAAAAACTTTTTAGAAAACGCTTGCAAAAGTATATGGTAGTGGTATAGTGTATTTTATAAATGGTATATATTAGAAACCAATTTAAAGGGGTGATAATGTGAGAATGCAAGATTATGTTAGATATTCTTCAACAAAATTACATCAAAATTTTCAAAACCGGGAAGATTTAATAAGACCAGTTGCTAAGCTATTTTTCCAAGAAGATTATCAAAGCGTTACATTAGTTGCATCAGGATCTTCATATAATTCAATGCTCATGGTTCAAGATGCATTGCAATATTTTATTCATTTTCCAGTTTATTTATACACACCGGAGCATGTTTTAGAATACGGACTTACTGGATGCGGAAAAACAATGTTATTTGTAATTTCTCAAAGTGGTTCATCTACCAATATTATTAACTGCTTGAAATATCTAGAAAAGGAAAAAATACCTTCAGTTTCCTTAACTGGCAATGTAGACAGTCAAATGGCTAAGTATTCATATAAGATTTTTGATTATGGTCCAGGTAATGAGTATGTCGACTTTGTTACAACAGGTGTTCAAACTTTAATTGAATATTTCATTCTTCTAGGCTGTGAAATTAGTCATCTAAATCAAGAACAAAAAGATAACTTTTACACCCACTTAGAGGAGTCTATTAGTTATCAAAACGAGCTGCTTGATAAAGCTGAAAAGTATATTTCAAAAAATCATTTTAGTTTTGCAATGGAAAGTCCGACTTTCTTTTGTGGTAATGGACCCAATTATGGTGTTGCTAAAGAAGGAGCATTGAAATTTCAAGAAACACTCAAAAGGCCGTCAATGTACTATGAACTGGAAGAATTTTTACATGGTCCTAATATGCAACTGACACCGAATTATACAGTTTTCTTGTTAGACGACAGTAAGAGTAATAAAAATTCACGATTTAACGAGGTTTTTGAAGGCTTAAAAGAAGTGACCCCTAATGTCTTTTTTATAACTGATTCAGAAAATAAAGCTGATGATGATTATAGGGTTTTTAAAGCAAGACAGAATGAAGATTGGATTTTAAGTCCATATTACTCATTACCTGTGATCCAATTAATTGCTGCAAAGATGTCAGATGAACTTGGTACTTGGGACACACACCCGTACTTTACTAAATTTGAAAAGAACATTGAAATTAAAACCAGTGATTATGATCAAGAAATCGATCAAATAAGAAGAAAATGGGAAGCAGAGAATAATAAATAGGAGGTTCAAAATGATAAAAATGGTTCGAGTTGACTATAGGCTGTTACATGGTCAAGTTGCATTTTCATGGACGCAAGCTCTTGGGGCAGATGCTTTATTACTAGTTAGTGATACTGTAAAAAATGATCCATTAAGGATGAAAGCACTACGATTGGCTAAGCCTGCAGGCACAAAAGTTGTTATTAAAACTAGTGATGAAGCGATTCAACAAATTAAAAGCGGTGTAACAGATAAATACAAACTATTTATTATTTGTGAGACATTGCCAATAGCTTCCAAACTAGTTAAAGAAATTGGAGAAAAAGCAATTAATTTGGGAAATATGCCTTTTGCTGAAGATAAAGAACAGGTAACAAAGAGTATTTTTTTGAATAAAGAGGACAAGGAGTTAATAAAAGAGTTGGCAGATCAAGGAGTTGATTTATTTATTCAAATGGTGCCTAGTGAAAATAAAATTGACGCTAAAAAATTCATATAGGAGGTGTTAGAACTTGATACTTAAAACATTTCTGATTTTTCTTGTAGGATTGCTTGGCTATTCAGAATGGTTACTTGGAACTAGCTATTTACAAAGGCCAATTATTCTCGGACCTTTAGTTGGCTTAGTTCTCGGCGATTTACAAAATGGCATTATTATGGGTGCTACTTTAGAACTAGCAATGATAGGAGCAGTATCAGTAGGAGCCTATGATCCACCAGACTTGGTATCAGGCTCAATTATAGGAATTTCGTTAGCAATTGAAACCCATGCAGCCCCTGCCGCAGCTTTAACTTTAGGAATTCCAATTGCGGCAATTATGCAAGCATTAGGGTTAGCAACAGGTCAACCATTAATGTTGGCATTTATTCATCGCTGTGATAATGCTGCAGAAAAAGGAAATACAAGGGCATTAACTAGAAATATGTTGATAGCAGGTTATATTCAAGATTGGCCGGGAATAGTTTTTATTCCACTAGCTTTTTATTTCGGGTCATCTACCGTTGCTAAGTTATTAAATATCATCCCTGCTTTTATTCAAGAAGGAATGAATGTCGCAGCCGGGTTACTGCCTTTATTAGGCTTTGCAATGTTAGCTCAAATGATGATGAATAAAAAAGTAGTACCATTTTTCTTTTTGGGCTTTTTCCTAGTCGCATATGCCGGAATATCAACTACAGGTGTAGCAATTTTTGCAGTAATTATGGCTGCTATTATGTATGTCTTTTTTGATAATTCAAAAGAAACAGAGAACACCGGAAAAAATGAAGTTGTACAGGAAGGCGATGGATTCGATGAATTTTAATATAAAACCTACATATGACAAAAAAATAAACAAGTCCGACTTAGTAAAGCTGTTTTGGCGAAGTATACCTTATGAGCATTCTTGGAACTATGAGCGTATGGGAAACGTTGGCTTCGCTTGGGCAATAATGCCTATTTTAAAGAAACTATATCCTAAAAAAGAAAATTTTGTCCATGCATTGAAGCGTAATTTGGAACTATACAATATGACGCCCTATATTGTTACTCTTCCATTAGGAATTTCTGTCGCTATGGAAGAAGCTAATGCGACAAATCCTGAATTTGATGAGAGCTCTATTTCAGCCGTAAAGTTAGCTTTGATGGGGCCTTTATCTGGCATTGGTGATTCTTTTTTCTGGGGTACATTAAGAGTTTTGGCAACAGGAATAGGAACAACACTTGCTTTAAAGGGAAGTATATTAGGACCAATTCTATTCTTCTTGGTATTCAATATACCTCATTATATTTTGAGATATTATGGAACATTTTTAGGATATAGCTTAGGTTCTAATGTTATTAACAATGTGGAAAGTTCGGGGGTGATGGATAAGATTACTAAATATGCTTCGATGATTGGAATGATGGTTGTCGGAGCTATGACGCAAGAAATGGTAAATGTAAAGTTTATTACAAAAATTGGAGTAGGTAAGAGTGCATCGACTGTACAGTCACTACTTGATGGAATATTTCCTGGTATTGCTACATTAGCTCTATTTGGAGTGACTTACTGGATGTTGAAGAAGAAACTAAATCCATTAATGATTATGTTGATAATACTACTAGTAAGTATTGCGGCAACGTATTTTAAGATTTTGGGTGCCTAAATAGGCAGAGAAAGGAAAATAAAATGACACTATTAAAGAATTTTGACGTAGAAAAATATCTACAAAACGGTAAAGATGTATACTCACAGAGAACAAATATTGAAAAATTGGCTGATAAGCTTTCTAAAAAAGATTATCAAAATATTGTGATGATAGGTGTTGGGGGAACCTGGATGGAATGGTATCCTGTTGCAGAGTATTTACACCATCTATCTGATTTCCCAGTTTATTTGGAGAATGCTGGCGAATTATTAGTAAAAAAGGACATAAACTATCTTACTGATAAGTCACTTGTTTTAACATCATCTGATTCTGGAGATACTAAGGAAATTCTAGATGCCGTTAAGTATTGTAATCAAAAAGGAATAGATGTTTATGGCTTCACAAAAAATCCAGATTCAGCTTTAGGCAAGCTCCTAAAGGAATCAATCAATGGTTCACTAGCTGAATGTGAAAATGCATATTTAATGTACTTTATGCTGGTTTTAAGAATTTACCAAAACTGGGGATATTATAAGGACTACAGCCGCTGGGCAGATCAAATGCAAAACCTGTATCCAAATCTTTTACGTTTTAGAGAAGAATTTGAAGATCGTGCACAAAAAATTGCACGTAAATATCATGATGCACCACTTACAATGACTGTTGGTTCTGGCATGCTTTGGGGAGAAACATGTATGTTCTCAATGTGTATCTTAGAAGAAATGCAATGGGTGCGCACACGTCCAGTTACTTCAGCAGATTTCTTCCATGGTGCTTTAGAACTAGTGGATGACTCTTTACCAGTATACTTGATTAAGGGTGAAGATGAATATCGTGCACTAGATGAGAGAGTTGAGCGTTTTTTACCAAAGCATACAGATAATTATGAAGTCTTTGATACTAAAGACTTTGTTTTTGAAGGAATAGATGACGATTTCCGTCAGATTTGTTCTCCAATGATTATTACTTCACTCTTAACCGATCGTCTTGCTTCATGGTATCAACAATACACAGGGCATGACCTTAACTTCCGTCGATACTATCGTCAATTTGACTATTAGAAATATCAAAAAATCGTAAAAGGCTATCCTTTTACGATTTTTATTTTTTGAAAGTAAGTTTAATATGTTTCTTTGACACCTAGAATTCCCCCCAAAGTGAATTGCAAATGGAGTTCATCAGAGACTAGATAACTTTCGGTGTACTCAACGGCATTATTTTGTTCGTCGTAACCAAGATAAACAATGTAATAAAGTAGAGAACCCTCATCAGTTTTGAGCAGTCTTGCTTCCTTTTTAAGCGCTGGAACAACTTGGATAAACTGAGAAATATGAATCGGACGGTGGTTCTTTGAATCCATATAATCGTACAAACTAACGTTTTTAAAATCAACTTCGAGTGCACCAGGAAATAAAGCAGCCGGCAAATAATTGTATTCTATTGCAAATGGATTATCTTCTATTTGACGAATTCGGTGTAAAGCAAAAACTTGATCATTGTTTGTTTGTTCAAGTTTGTCATTAAGGAATGCATTATTACTAATTATTTCTTTTCCAATAACTTCATTAGAAAAATGAATGCCATTTTTGGTCAGGAGCTCTGAAATACCCGAGTTTGAGTTTTTATCAGTAAAAGATAAATTGAAATACACATTTTCTTTATCAACATTGGAAGATGTAACGTAGGTTCCGCTACCTTGTTTGCGGTATAGCAAACCTTTTTCGCGTAAGGCATCAATGGCTTTTTTAACTGTCATTCGATTAACGCCATACTGAATAGCTAAATCACGTTCACTAGGTATTTTAGAACCTGGAAGAAATTCTTTACTTAAAATCTTCTTTTCTAATAAATTTTCTATTTGAATGTATAAGGGTGCATGGAAAAGGTCGTTCATTTTTGTGTGTTCCTTATCTATCTATTTGCATTAATAAACTATTTTCCGGAATTTTTTTGGAAATAAAATAAATGTGTGTGTCTTCTATATAAAACAAAGAAGTACGCTCCAAAACTTTGCTATGGGTAGGTAATTCTAAAATTGCAGCCTCTTCATCTGTTATGACGTCAATAGACAGATTTTGATACTCTTTTAGGTTTTTACCTTTCTTTTCTTGAAGTAGTAATTGCCAAAAGGAAGAATTATTTAATTTTTTCAAATCAACACTCTTGGCTAGTTTTTCAGGGACATACACATAATCAAGTGATAAAACTCTTGAAGAATTATTTTCAATAATAGTTCTTTTATATACTAGTAAACGAATTTTTGTTGCTAAAGGAACTTTAAGCTTCTGAGCAATCTTTTTATTAACTTCTAAACAAGTGTTCTTAACTATACTGTTATGAACTTTACATACTGACTGCTTGCCAAAAATATCCAACCAGTCATAGTCTTCTTTAGGGCTATTAATTTCATAACTATTTGAGTTAAGAGAAATGACACACTTATTCAAAAGTATATCTAATGCTTCTCTGATAGTATTTCTGGATACAGAATACTGCTCAGCAAGTTTTCTTTCTGATGGAATAGAATTTACATATTTTTTTTGCGAAATTTGAAATTCGATATCTTTTGCGATTAATTCGCTCTTGTTGATGATATTGAACATTTTAATAAATCTTCCTTGACAAAATTATTTAACTTAATCTTAGCTTAAGATTACTACGATATCAATTGAGAACTGTACTTATATCTTTGTAAAGCGTTTACACAAAGCTACAGTAGTGGTATACTTTTTTTATTAAATGGATTATAAAAAGAACCAATTAAAAGGAGGTACAAATGACAAAATTAGTAATAGCCACGCATGGATATTTTTCAAAAGGACTAAAAATGTCTGTAGAACTTATTATGGGCAAGCAAGAGAACTTATATGCAATTCCAGCTTATACAACAGAGTGTCTTGACTTTCCTAAGGCTATAAAAAAGATTATTGAAGAAAATGAAAAAGAAGACATTGTATTTGGGACTGATATAGCTGGAGGAAGTGTAAATAATGATTTACAAAAGATCACAGCTTCTAACGATAAGCTTCACTTAGTTGCTGGAATAAACTTGCCGTTTATATTGCAATTTTTAACGTCTCCAAATCAAGATGTTTCGAAGCTGATTGATGATAGCATTAATGCTTCTAAAGAAGGAATAATCAACTTTGATAATGTAAATACAGAAACTACATCTAATGAAGTGGATGAGTTTGATAGCTTTTAGTAAGTGTGAACATTATGATAATAAAAACAATTTTAATCTTTTTGATTAACTTTTTAGGATATTCTGAATGGCTTTTGGGAACAAGCTACTTACAGCGACCAATTATTCTGGGGCCACTTGTCGGTCTTGCATTAGGTGACTTACAAGATGGAATTGTAATGGGTGCTACACTGGAATTAGCGATGATTGGAGCAGTTTCAGTTGGTGCATATAATCCCCCAGACCTAATTGCTGGAACAGTATTAGGAATTTCTCTTGCAATAGAGTCCCACGCCAATGCTGCTGCTGCTTTGACTTTGGGAATACCAATTGCTACCGTTATGTTGGCTTTAAACACTGCAATTGGCCAACCGGTAATGTTAATGTTGATTCATCGTTGTGACAAAGATGCTGCTAATGCAGATACGAAGGCATTAACAAGGGATATGTTACTTTCCGGATGGGCACAAAATTGGCCAGGAATTTTGTTTAATCCCTTAGCATTTTACTTCGGTGCTTCTACTGTAGCTAAATTTTTAAATATAATTCCCCAATTTGTTCAGGATGGAATGAATGTTGCAGCGGGGTTACTTCCATTACTTGGTTTTGCAATGTTAGCACAAATGATGATGAACAAAAAAGTTGCTGCATTTTTCTTTCTAGGCTTTTTCTTAGTTGCATATAGTGGGATGTCAACAACTGGTGTAGCGATTTTTGCTGTGATCATGGCGGCTATTATGTATGTATTTTTTGATAAAGATTCATCAAAAGCAGCCCCTGCTGTAGAAGAAATTGATGACGGATTTGATGAATTCTAAATTTAATAAATCTAAAAAGATAACTAAAATAATTTAGTTATCTTTTTTATCGCATCAACATATAAAATATATTTTACTATAATCTGCTCAAGTAAAATTAATTTTGCAACTAAATTGACAGTACTTTTAGATAATTCCCAATTATATAGTTTTACTTTCTAGCAGATATTTTTAGGCTAAACATAAACAAACCTTTGTAGTGAAATAACGCAAATATTCAAAAGCAGCAAGTTTATCAATTAAAATCAGTGTATAGCTTCCATCTGAGTGGTTATCAATTAGTACCACTTTAGGTTCAAACTTGGTTAAGCAGGCTGCATACAATAAGACATCATGGTAGTATAGTTCTAATAAAGCTATTTTATTCAGTTGATTAATTTGGTTCTATATATTAATGCTATATTTGATTAGCGTTTTACTGATGAATTACGTAACATTAGGTACAATTGTTATTATGATTGCTACACCAACAGCGCAGGTATTGCTTTTGTTTCGGAAATTATAGTAGTTGCAGCAATGTCATTTTTGATTGCTTTTCTAGGTGTTCTTAGTCAAAGCAGTATATTTAGTTAATAAGGAGGACTTTAATGTTTAGAGTTGTAGCATATGGTGTGCGAGAAAACGAAGTAGAGTATTTTAAAAAATTAAATAAATATGATTATGATTTACAACTGGAATCAGAATTATTAACACATGAAAATATTGAAACTGCCAAGGGTGCTGATGCGGTTTTGCTCAGAGCAAATTGTGAGGCGGACGATATTAATTTGGCAAAGCTAAATGATTGGGGTATCAAGTATGTTTTCACTCGAACAGTTGGCTATAATCATATTGATTTAAAGGCAGCCGCTAAATATGGGATGGAAGTTGCACGAGTTCCTGCATATTCACCATATGCAGTAGCTGAGCTAGCAATGACATTAGGAATGATGCTTTTTCGGCATACGGCTTTGGCAACAAGCATGACTGAACAAGGTAATTTTAGTGTTTCAACTGCAACTTTTTCAGGTGAAGTTCATTCCAGTACTGTTGGAATTGTTGGCACTGGGCGAATTGGTGCCACTGAAGCTCAACTATATAGTGGCATGGGGGCTAAGGTATTGGGCTATGATCCTTATCCTAGTGATTTTGCAAAGCAATATGTTACTTTCGTTAGTCAGGATGAGCTATTAGAGAAGTCTGATATCGTTTCAGTTCACGTTCCTTATTTTCCTGGGCAAAATGATAATTTAATTGATAAGGGATTTCTAGCTAAAGTGAAAGAAACCGCTGTTCTTGTTAACACTGCACGTAGTGAATTAGCGGATTATGCTGCAATCACTTCTGCAGTTAAAGCCGGCCATATTGCAGGGTTTGCAAGCGACGTTTTACCAAATGAAGCAGAAGTCTTGGGACACAACTTTAAGGGCAAGATTACGGACGAAACAACTAAAGCACTAGTTGATTTATATCCACGAGTTTTATTAACCCCACATATTGGTTCATATACCAGTCCGGCTTTGACTGACATGATTGCAGTTAGCTATGATAATTTCCACCAAGCTATAGAGACTGGCAAAACAGACAACGACGTTAAATTAGATTAAAGATAATATTTAAACTCCGTATTAATCAAAGATTAGTTGATTGCTATGGAGCTTTTTTGTTAACTGAAATTCCGAAAAAGAGACTTTTTCATAAAAACAAAACTGTTTAAAAACTAATTGAAATAAACCGCTTTCTTTGCTAAGCTTTAAGTGGTATCAACCAGTTAAAGAGAAAGGGAGTGTGTTAATGCAAAAACCACTTTACCGGCAGGTCATTCGAGATTTAGAAAACCAAATTAGACAAATGAAGCCTAATGAAAAATTGCCTAGCGAACGCCAATTATTAGTAAAGTATAGCGTTAGTCGAAATACGATTAGGCTTGCTTTACAGGATTTGGAAGAGCGCGGGCTAATTTACCGTCTCCATGGCAAAGGGACTTTCGTTTCAAGTAACTTTTTAAGTCAACCCAATATCGGCGGGATGTACTCGTTTACTGAAGAACTTAAAAAAATTGGGCAGAAGGCCTCAACGCAAAATCAAAGTTTGTCGCTAATCGTTCCTGACGAACATATTGCCACACAGCTAAATATGGCTTCGACTGAAAAGGCATATAAATTAGTCCGCTTACGATTAGCTAATAATCAACCACGAATTTTTAGCACATCTTATTTACCAGAAAAATTATTTCCTGGACTTGAACTGTCAGACTTAAATGACAAACCTCTATATGATGTAATGAAGGAAAAGTATGATCAGATAAGTGTGATGGCTTTTGAAGATGTCCAAGCAGTTTGTCTTAACCAAGAAGAAAGTGAAAACTTGGAGGAAAAAGTCGGATCGCCTAGTTTAAAAATTTTCCGAAAAACAATTAATGATAAAAATGTGCCAATTGAATTCACAATTTCGTTAGCGCGAGGCGATAAATTTGTTTATCGGTCAAGACAATATAACGATTTATTTTAATATTTATAACAACTAAGGAAGGCTAAAAAAATGTTTACTAAAACTGATGAAGAATTAACAAAAATGGGTGCAAAGATCACAACACGTGAAATTGAACAACAACCAAAATTATGGCAAGAAACCTGGTCAATATATCAGAATAATAAAGCAAAAATAACTGACTTTTTAAATCAAGTTCAAAATCAATGGGGCAAAGTAAGAGTGATTTTCACAGGTGCAGGAACTAGTGCATACGTAGGAAACATGATAATGCCTTATTTACAAAATAATGGCGATCGGACTAAGTACAATTTTGAGGCAATTGATACAACCAAAATAGTTTCTACACCAGAAGATTATTTAGAAGAACAGACTCCGACTATCTTGGTATCATTTGCCCGTAGTGGTAACTCACCTGAATCAGTCGCAACTGTTGAATTAGCTAAAAAACTAGTCAAAAATTTGGCCCAGATTGCAATAACTTGTGCACCTGAGGGACAGTTAGCTCAAGACTTAAAAGATGATGCTAATGGATTAGTAATATTGATGCCAGAGAAATCTCTTGATCAAGGATTTGCGATGACTGGATCATTTTCTTGCATGAGCCTAATGGCACTACTTGTTTTCGATACTTTAGCAGATGATCGTAAGGAAAAAATAATAGGTCAAATTGCACATATGGGTCAAAGTGTTATCGAACGAGAAGATGAAATTCAGACTTTGGTTAATACTGACTTTAACCGTATTGCCTATATTGGAAGTGGATGTTTAGGCGGATTAGCAGAAGAGACACGACTCAAGATTCTAGAGCTAACTGCTGGCGAAGTAGCAGCATTATTTGATACTTCAATGGGCTTACGTCATGGTCCAAAGTCATTTTTAGATAAGAAAACCATTGTTTTTGATTTTGTATCTAACAACACATATACAAGACAATATGACTTAGACATTTTAAATGAAATTAAAGACGACCAAATTGTTCCATTAGTAATGGCAGTTGGACAAGAAAAAGACGGTCAAAACTTTTCAGGAAGGGCATTTACCTTTAGTGATGAAGAGCTGTTACCTGATGCTTACTTGGCACTACCAGATGTAATGTTTGGTCAAACAATCGCCTTATTAACTTCAATTAAAGTTAATAATAAACCTGATACACCATCACCAACAGGTACGGTTAACCGTGTGGTCAAGGGTGTAACAATTCATGAATTCTAGTTTTAGAGAATCATTACTATATAAAATATTTTTATAAGTAAACTTTTTATCAGGAGCATATTGACAAAAAGTGGTTGGTACCTTAACATGAAACTGTGAAAGCGTTTTAATAAATATTTAGATTTCCTTATAAAGATATGGAGGAAGAAATATGAATATTGTGGGGGCAAGAGTCGATGAACGCTTAGTTCATGGTCAAGTTGCTAATCTTTGGACACCAAATTTGCAAGTAGAGCGAATTATTGTACTTGATGAAAAAGCGGCACAGGACGACATTCAAAAAAGCGGTCTAAGGATGGCAACACCAATGACTACAAGATTAAGTGTTTTACCAACTGAAGTAGCTGCTGATCACTTAAAGAAGAATCGCTATGGCAATCAGAGATTGTTTCTTGTTGCAAAAAGGCCAGATAAGTTTCTTGATCTTCTTAATTTAGGAGTTGATCTCGATACAATCAATGTTGGTAATATGTCAAAACAAGATGATACTACTGAGTTAACTAAACAGGTTAACATCAATGCCGATGAAGCTCAGACTTTCAGAGAAATCGCCAATAAGGGCGTTAAGTTGATTGCACAGCTCAATCCTAGTGTTGATGCTCGCGACTTGATGAAATTAATTGATGAAAAAATGAAGTAGGAGGAAGAAAATGGCTTGGTGGCAAATATTACTGCTTACTTTGTATGCAGGATTAGAAATTTTAGACGAACTACAAGTTTATTCAGCATTGAATACACCAGTTGGTGCCGGCTTAATTGCCGGTATTATCATGGGCGATTTGCCAACGGGATTATTCATTGGTGCTTCAATGCAATTAACCGTTTTAGGAATCGGTACTTTTGGTGGAGCATCAAAGATTGATGCAACGACTGGTACAGTCTTAGCAACAGCCTTTTCTACCACTGTTAAAGGAATGAGTCCACAAACGGCTATTTCTTCAATTGCTGTTCCGGTTGCTGCAATTATGATTGAATTGGATATTTTAGCTAGATTTGCAAATACCTATTTCTCTCACAGAATTGATCACTTAATTGATCAAGATAAGATCAACTATAAAGCAGTTGAACGAAATGTTTTATATGGTGCAATTCCTTGGTCCTTATCTCGTGCAGTCCCAGTCTTTATTGCTTTAGCCTTTGGACGTGGCCTTGTACAAACCATCGCCAATGCACTAAATGGTGATTTATTATGGCTAGGTAATGGATTAGCAGTTGCTGGTGCTACTTTACCAGCTGTTGGTTTTGCAGTTTTATTGCGTTATCTACCAGTTAAAAAGCATGTCGCATACTTGATTTTGGGCTTCACGGTTACCACATTGTTCTCAGTTCTCTTTAGCAGTATTCAAGCTCTTGGAACTGGCCTATCTCAAGTTAATAAAGGCTTTACTTCAATTTTCAATGGTTTACCAATGCTTGCAATTGCAATGCTAGGACTAGCTCTTGCAATTTTGCACTATAAGAGCATCCCACTTACAAAGGGTGCTGTCCAAACTACTGAAAAACAGAGTAACAATGCAAATTCTGATTCTGACGATGAAGGAGAGATTACTGATGACGAACTCTAAACCTAAATATAAATTGACGGATCAAGATTTCAATCAGATTAACCGAAGATCACTCTTTGGCTTTCAACTAGGTTGGAATTATGAAAAAATGCAGAACAGTGGCTATCTTTACACGATTTTGCCACAATTACGTAAAATTTATGGTGATGATACACCTGAATTACGTGAAATGATGAAGACGCATATGCAGTTCTTCAACACTTCTAATTTCTTTAATACGATTATCACAGGCTTGGATCTTGCCGTTGAAGAGAATGAAGGAATTGAAGGTAAGGATACTGTAACTGGTATTAAAGTTGGTTTAATGGGCTCATTTGCAGCCATCGGTGACTCGATTTTTGCATCATTAATTCCAACTATCTTTGGTGCCTTGGCAGCTTCAATGGCTACACAAGGAAATCCAATTGGAGTAATCATTTGGGTCGTTGCATGTTTGTTAATCTGTGTCTTCCGTTGGAAGCAACTTCGCTTTGCCTATGGTAAGGGTGTCTCACTTGTTACTGACATGAGAGATCAGCTTAATGCCTTAACCGATTCAGCAACTGTACTAGGTGTCTTCATGGTTGGCGCATTAGTTGCAACGATGGTTAACATTAAATTTGCTTGGGTACCACAAATTGGTAAGGTAACAATGAATATTCAAAATAATTTGGATATGATTATTCCTAAGTTATTACCAGCTGCGGTTGTGGGCTTTGTATACTGGATGCTTGGTAAGAAGGGTATGACTTCAACTAAAGCAATCTTTATTGTTTTAATACTTTGTGTCATTCTAGGTGGTCTTGGAATTGTTACAAAGATATAATAGAATATAGTGACAGTTACTAAGACATCTTAAATGATTTGATTATTAAATAGAGAGATAAAGTATGGCAGAAAAAGAGTTAATTTTAATTAGTCATGGAACCATGGCAGAAGGTGTGAAAACCAGTGCCGAACTGATTATGGGTGAACAAGAGCACTTGCACACAGTTTGTTTACTACCGTCAGAAGGTCCAGATGATTTTAAACAAAAGTTTGAAGAGCAAATTTCAGGAATGAATGCTGAAGACATTACAGTT
Organism: Lactobacillus apis; assembly: GCF_003150935.1. Lineage (NCBI taxonomy): Bacteria > Bacillati > Bacillota > Bacilli > Lactobacillales > Lactobacillaceae > Lactobacillus > Lactobacillus apis. The sequence goes on from NZ_CP029476.1 coordinate 301,307, forward strand.
TTTGCAGATTTGATGGGTGGTACTCCAGCTAATGTAGTAAGTAGAATGATCATGAGTGGCCAAAATATCCATTTGGTTTCAGGAATGAATTTACCACTTGTAATCGAATGGCTTAACAGTCAAATGAACGGAACAGAATCCGATTTGATTACAGCGGGTAAAGCAGGAATTGTTGATGTTACTGAAATGTTAGCCAACATGAAAAAATAAAATTTGCCAAGTTAAAAGCCTAGTTCTTATTAAAGAACTAGGCTTTTTAGTTGGATTAAAAACATAACTGAATTGTTTCTAAGGGACTAAGTGGTTCGTCAATTGTAGCAATGTCATGTTCAATGTGAATTTGAACTTGCTTTCTTTCCAACTTATTACCACGTTTTCTGATGATGGTAACTATGTCATTTGGAAGAGGTGCGGCTAGATGCCAATTAATTTGTTGGTAGCCATCTAAGGTAAAGTTAGATAGCCATGCGGCTGTACGATCTTCTTGTACAAGTAATTTAACGTTTGGCATTTCCACTAAATAGTCGGCTGGACAAATGCTATTTATCATTTGCTGTAATAGACCCTGTTTATACGTTGTGAATTGTGCTTCCCAACCATGAGCAGGATCTTGATCTATCGGCAAGATAAGAATGTGGTCATCAACTATTGCCATTACATTACCAAGCTTTTCATCAAGTGAGTTATATGCATAAGACCAAATGCTGACATTACTATTCGGCTGATATTCCAACTTTAAGTAACTACCAGTTTGTTGCAGCATAGTGATTCGTGGGTTATCGACACCTTCAACAGTATGACCATCTGCTTGTTCAAACACTTGGTAATTTGACCTATGAGGGTGCCATTCAGCTTTTTTGATATGTAATAAACTACCTAAGCCACGATCAAGCAATACTTGGATACTCTCACCATCGAGAAGAACATGATTGTTTGCAATTAAGTCCGAGATTTGCGTATTCGTTAAATTGCGGAGCAGTTGTCCCGAAATTGCAAGAGTTTCACCTGTCAAACGGCTATTTGTTGTAAGTGGAAAAATTGTTGTGGCGAAACTAAATGATCCCAAGAGACTTGCCCAATTTTTTTCGTGAGGTAAGAGCTCTTGGATGTCTTTACCTGTCGTTGTTTGTATGTGATAGCTTGAGTCTTGATCTACTAAGATTTTGATACCACTTAAATGGTCAATTGGCAGACGGTTTTCTACTAATTGGTTAACGAATGGTTTGATTTCCGCAAGCATTTCTGCATATTGCCAACTATTATTAATACCATTTCCCATCATATCGAAAAGGTTTAATAAAATTCCTTGACTGCCTATTAAAGCAGTGGAAATGATTTGGAACTTAGTAAATGACAGTGATTTAACCAGCGGTGAGTACATATAGCTTTCTAGCTCAGGATATAGCTCTGCATTTTCACCTAGAAAAGCGGCAGTTATTCGTGTGTACTCTTCAAAGGCGCGCCCGTACTGCAATGGAGCCACTTCATTGTATGCAGGTAAATGGGGACGTGCAATTTTTGGATGTCCTGCTCCTGCTTGGGCTGAGAATAACTTATTCCAGTCGCGTCCTTCTAGGGCATGCCAGTCAGGATAGGAGGTCATTTGTGCCAAATCAGTTTCTGGACTAACTTGATGAACTGCCTGTTCAATTAGATGCTCGGTTTCAATCATTTCAATTCGTGCTTGATCTAAATAAACTTTTCGCTCAAGTGTCGGTTCCCCTGGCTGCAAAAGTTTGGCAACAAATTCTGAGCGCGTTTCTTCATGTGGTAACTTCTGATTATAAAGTTGCATGTGATAATCACAAAAGCACATTAATTTTAGCGGTGAGTGGTTATAGTGACGAAAATCATCTTCTAGCCAGAGGCGGCGAGGATGAATACTGGCATATTGTGCATATGTTTCGGCTAAGTACTGCCGCCATTTTGGATTGGCTGGGCAAGCCATGTCTTTAGCCTTATTACCGTCAAGATCAACAAAAGTGTTAAAACCAATTTCAGGATTAACATGATAGCCGCGATCTGAATGCATAATTGTTGTCCAAGGATTCAGACTTGTAGTAACGCCAATCTCCGCTAGCTCTTTCTGCAATGGTTTAATTGCATCAAGCCAGCGCTCGGTCTCATTTCTAGTCAAATGACTGTGGTTCATTTCCTCACCGTTAATGAAAAACGCAACGTCGTCAATTTGCCCTTTTTTTACAAAATCAATTAGTTTCTGATCTTTAGCTGGAGTATTTGACCGTGGGTCCAGCATGTATCGTAGTGTATAAATAAAGCTCATAATTTCATTCCTAATAATAAAAACTGCTAAATTATTTAAACTTATCATAGCAGTTATTGATGAAATAGAACATTAGTTAAAAAAATATTAATCATTTTTAAACTATGCTATCGGTGAAAAGAAGCTAGCCGGAAAAAATTTATGCCTTGCAATCTAAATAAGTGGTTGGACCTTTAATTCACAACTATCTATTTATCTGACATTTAAAATAGCTTATAATAACTTTTGTTAATATTTTTTAATAAAAATCAAATATTTGTTAATTAGCGTGATAATTACGCGCAATTGACTTGTTAAATGAAAACCTTAAAAACTATCAGTTTATAGGAGGAAAGAGCAATTAATCAGCAGAAAGAAACCGAGCAGGTAAAAGAAGTTAAAACATTAAAACTACAAGCAATTGCAAGTGTTGAAAAACAGTGTGATTATTTTGAAATTAAATATGTAGGTGGCTTAGTAGGACGCCTATATTTGATTGATGCAACTACGTTCCGCTACTATGTTGATCCATTGAAAAAATTTCAAGAGCCGGAACAGTCTGAAGAAGGGCTACACGCACAAATCTTTGTTAAAGATGTTTACGGTTATGCAGGGATGAATGAAGCTAGTTTAAAAGAAACTGCAAACGGCTGGCAAATTTCAACTGGAGTAATTGAGATTTGCTTCAAGCGAGCACCGGCAGTAATGTCTGTGAACAAAAATGGTCAAACTATCCTAGAAGAAGCAGAGCCACTTGAACTGACTAATGTAAAAACAACACAGACTTTGGCTAATCATAGTGCAAGCTATTTTGGTGGTGGTACACAAAATGGACGATTTAATTTAACGGGTGAAAAGATCGAAATCGTCAATACTGGTAACTGGGTTGATCAAGGTGTAGCTTCTCCAAGTCCATTTTATTGGTCCAATGCAGGCTATGGCGTCATTCGTAACACCTATAAGCCAGGCCACTACGATTTTTCTAATATAGATAGTCAGGAAATAACTATCAATCATGAAGAAGAGCGTTTTGATGCAGTTTACTTCTTTGCGGACACTGCATATGGATTACTTCATGAGTATCATCAATTAACTGGTCAGCCGATTTTAATGCCAATCTTTGGTTTTTATGAAGCTCACTTGAATGCATATAACCGTGACTATTGGGTTGAAGTGAAGCCAGATGAAAAAGGTGCAATTAAATATCCAGATGGCAAATACTATCGTGAGTATTTGCCTAAGGACTTGCCAGCAGAACTAAAGCCGCAGTCAATTAGAGAGACTTTGAATGGGGAGCATGGCGGGGTAACGTATCAATTCAGTGCACGAGCAATGCTAGAACAATATCTTGAACATGATATGCCGCTAGGCTGGTTTTTACCAAATGATGGTTATGGGGCTGGTTACGGGCAAACAGATACATTAGAAGGAAACTTGACCAATCTGGCGGAATTTATTAAGTTTGCCAACGCTAAAGGGGTTCAAGTAGGGTTATGGACGCAACAAAACTTATCTCCAGTTGATCCTGAACATCCGAAGCCAGATGATCGTGACTTTGAAAAAGAGCTTGTTGCTGGTGTAACTGCATTGAAAACTGATGAAGCTTGGGTTGGTAATGGTTATTCATTAGGTTTAAACGCTACTCAAAGCACAGCTAAGATGGTTGAAAAAATAAAAGGAGATCAGCTCCGTCCATTTATTCTCACGCTTGATGGCTGGGTGGGTACCCAGAACACAGGTGCTGTTTGGACTGGGGATGAAGTTGGTGGAGAATGGGAGTATATTCGCTTCCAAATCCCAACGTATATCGGCGAAGGACTTTCCGGTCAGCCAAATGTTGCCTCTGATATGGATGGCATCTTTGGTGGCGAGCATCCAATTATTAACACTAGAGACTATCAATGGAAAACATATACGCCAATTGAACTTAACATGGATGGTTGGGGCAAAAATCCTAAGAATCCTTTTGTTTTTGGTGGTATCACAACTAAACTTAATCGAGCATACTTGAAACAAAAATCAATGATGCTTCCTTATAGTTACAGTATTGCGGCTCAAGCTTCCTTTGAGAGTAAGCCAATGATTCGTGCAATGTTTTTAGAATATCCAGAAGTTCCCGAATACCACACTAATTTAGTTAGGTATCAATATCTCTGGGGACCTAGTTTCCTGGTAGCACCAATTTACCAGAATACAGCAAGTGATAAAGATGGTAATGACGTACGTAATGAAATCTACGTACCTGATACTGAGCAAATTTGGATTGACTATTATACAGGTCAAGAATATCAAGGCGGACAAGTTATCAATAACTTTGATGCGCCTTTGTGGAAATTGCCTGTCTTTGTTAAAGCTGGGGCAATTATTCCGATGGCACCTGCAACGAATACACCGCGCGACTATCTGGAACTAAAGAAACAACGACAAATAGTGTTTTATCCTGCTGGTGACACCAATTTCACGCTTTATGAAGATGACGGTATTTCGGCTAAATATCAAAAGGGTGAGTATGCCCAAACAAGAATAACAAGTCAATTGGCCGATAATAATTTGACAATCAAGCTTGAAAGAACTCAGGGTGGGTACGAAGGATTTGATCCTGAAAAAGTAACTGAACTAGATATTAGAACTAAGAAAGCTCCTGTAGCTATTGAAGTGAAGGTTGGAAATGATGAGGTTCAGCTAACTGAGGTAAGTAGTATAGAAGAATTTGAAAAGCAAGCTAATTGTTTTTATTTTGACCAACACTATTTAACTAATCCATATTTGAAAGAATTCGATCCAAAGCTTGAACAGTCCTTTTTAAGAATAAAAATTGGTCAGGTTGATGTTGTTCAAACTAATTTAACAGTAAATATTACTGGGATTGATGACACTCCTGTTGCCGTTAATAAGATTCCAACAGCAAATGATACTGTGGCTATTCCAGTGGAACTTAAGCAAGATGAGACCCAAACAACTGACACTGCTATTAGTGTTTTGTGGGAACCAGTTCTTCGTAGTGAGAGTTATCAACTAAAAATTGATCACCTTTTATACACTAACATCAAAAAGCCACAGTTCACTTTGAATAGTTTAAAACCCGACACCCTACACGAATTTCAGGTACGTGTTGTAACTGAAAAGGGTGTATCTGCTTGGAGTCCAAAGGTTAACTTTAAGACAAAAATACAAGTTGAAAAAGAGAAATAATTTTTGAACTAAAAAGAAATATTTTCAGTAAATCAGACATTTTATAGAAAATATTTTCAAAATACTCCACATACTTGGAAACCTTTACAAATATGTTAGCGCTTCTTTAAAACGGCATTGTATCGGTATATAATAACAGTGTGCGATTAAAGAAAATACTAAAAGGAGACATATAATGAGAACAATTTCTGCGGCAGTTGCCAAACATATGGAAAATTTGTCAACAACTGATGGGGTAATTAGCGCTTTAGCAATTGACCAACGTGGTTCACTTAAACAAATGTTGGCAGATGCTGCTAACAAGCCAGCTGATGAAACAACAATTGTTGATTTTAAAAAGGCAGTTTCAAGTGAATTAACGCCATATGCTTCGTCGATTTTGACAGATCCAGAATACGGTTTACCAGCAACGAAAGTAAGAGATAAGAATTGTGGTTTACTGCTTTCATATGAAAAAACAGGATATGACACAACAGAGCCTGGTAGAATGCCTGACCTTATTGCTAATCAATCTGGTTTGCGTATCAAAAATGAAGGCGGAGATGCAATTAAGTTTTTAGTTTATTATGATCCAGATGAAGGTCAGGAAATTAATGATAAAAAACAAGCCTTTGTTGAGCGTGTTGGTGCAGAGGCAAGAGCAAATGAATTGCCATTCTTTTTAGAAGTCTTAACCTACGATGCAAGTATTGCAGATGCCAAAAGTGAAGAATTTGTAAAAGTTAAGGCTAACAAAGTTATTGAGACAATGAAAGAATTTTCAAAACCTCAATATGATGTAACTGTATTGAAGGTAGAAATACCTTTTAATATTAAGTATGTTGAAGGCTTCAATGGCTCTAACAATGTTGTTTACACTCAGCAAGAGGCAAAGGACTTATTAAAAGAGCAGTCTGAAGCAACAGACTTGCCATATATCTTCCTGTCTGCTGGAGTAACCAGTGAAGAATTTATTGCCGAAATTAAAATGGCTGAGGAAGCTGGCGCTGACTTTAATGGTGTTTTATGTGGACGTGCTACTTGGAAACCATCTATTGAACCATTTGCTGGCGAAAGTGAAGAAGCAGGTCGAAAGTGGCTATCGACAAAGGGTAAAGAAAACATTGAAAATCTTAATGCAGCTCTCAAAGGTGCAAAATCTTGGCGTGAAAAGTTAAGCGTTGAATAATAGCTTTAATGTTTGAAATTAATTAACTGAATATACTTTTTATACTATTGCTGTATTGAAAAATATAGCAATAGTTTTTTGTTTTTATCTTACCGGTACTATCTGCTAATTATTAATTCGTACTTGTTAAATTAGTTTCAATAGATCTGCAGCTGTAGATCTATCTCTCTCAGCTGTTGTTTAAAGAACAGATTTTTTTACACATAAAAAGGCACTGTTTTTGAGTAATGCCTTTTGCTTTTTTACATATTAATTTTGGTTATAGTAATCTATCCATTCTTGGCTGCTACCTGTTACTTCAATAAACACTAATCCAACACAAGAGGAATTTCCGTCCCAGTAATAGTTTAATCCTAAAGAACCGTATGATAATTTATCGTCTTTGCCTAAAATGGTTCTGTTGTAGTAATCATCATTTTTTAGACTTTCAAAGATTTCAGTTGCTACATGCTCAGGATTTCGATCTTTTATATTGAAAACGGCTGGAGCCCCTAAGTAGTTTCCATAATACTTATAGTTATCAACCGAGCGTATTGCGTTCATTCCTTTGGATGTCAAAGTTGGCAGATACTTTTTAATATCCGCACTATTAATATCATCCGCATAGATAAACATGTTATCTGTTGTTGATGAAACTTTTTTGATAAAGGAATCTAATTCCAAATTAGACTTATATGCAGGATAGCCTTTTTCTACACGATACGCTTGTATTTTCTCCCATAAATGGTTTTTTACTTGGGCTAGTTGGCTGTCACTAAAATATACTGCATATCCTAGTTTATCATTGCTATTTGCAAGTAAACTTCTAACTTCTTCTGGTGTCGGCTTATCACTTCGCTCTGATAGCCCTGTGTCAATTTTGTCAGTGGAATTACTGGTCTTATCTTTTTCAGTATTAGTTGTAGTACCACTACTCTTAGCAGTAGAAGCTAAAATATACTGATTATTCCCAAGTTTGTAGAATAAATATCCTTTAATATTAGTAGTGCCATATGCGACTTTTTGTGTGCCGGCAGAAATAAGTTTACCTGTCGATACAAATTTGCTATTGAAAATCATAGCAGGCTTAGTCAGTGTTATTTGAAACTCGTTGTTTGCTTTTCCTTGGTTTGAAGTAGCAGTTGCATTAGCTGATTTAATATACCGTGTCTTCGACAAACAGTAGTATTTTTTACCTTTTATATTTATTGTGCCGCGCGTAGTGAAGACTTGCCCTTTTTTCAAACTTTTACCGTGTTTTCTTACACCGCGCTTAGTATATACATATGCGTTGTGCTTGAGCTGCACCATTGTGGTAGCAGCATTTGCTGTTTGCGTGAGAGAAGCTGGGCTTTGTTTACTATTCAAGCTAATTCCTAATAATGCAATGCCAAGAAGAATAGCTATATACTTTTTTCTTTTAGTTTTCATTTTTAAATTCCTTAAGATGGTATTTTATAATTTGATAGATCCTGTGTTTATAATACATTATGGCAAAATTAAGGTAAAGTCGGTCACTAGTCTGTAGACGGTTATCTTTTTTATGACTTAAAATTCTAATACATAAAAGGCATTCTCCAAACTAATATTTGGAAAATGCCTTTTTGCTTGAATTTTTAGTTTTTCTGACAAGATACAACTGACCATTAAGTTAAATGAGTTAGGTAAATTTAAGCATAGCTGTGATTGCTACTTACTTTTATAAAAATTAGTTCGAACAGAATATGCATCACTAAAGATACGCGTCATGATCTGTAGTGGCAAGCGTGATCTGACCTCATATTCAGGGAAATAATTTGTTTTTGACTGGTAGCCGATAAATGAAAGCGTTGAATAGTGACTAATACTGCCATTTGAATTCGTCGAGAAAGTTAAAATTGGAATATCGTTTTTGTTTAAAATTTTAGCTGCAGCAACCAATTCTTCAGTTTCACCGTTGAGGGTAATAAAAATCACTAACGAGTCAGGTTTAATTTTTTTAGCAATTGTTTTGATGATATTGGGATCCGAATGGAATTCACAGTACTTACCGGTAAGCTGAAGCTTTACCATCATCTCATTTGCGATTGATTCTGATAAGCCGCGAGCAAAAATATAGACTAATTTAGCTTGTTTAGTCATTGAAATACTGTCTTCAAGCGTACTATAGCTCAAATTATGGAGTGTATTGTTCATTTCAATTTCGTTTTTAGTAATCACACTACGGATTTTATCGTCTGCGTCATTGAGAACACTAAAAGAAGAGGAGGAGTTACTCTTGAGCTTTAATGATTCACGATAGGACGTATAACCACTGTATCCCATTTTTTGCATTGTTCTGACAATTGTAGCTGTAGAGACATGAGCAAATTGGCTTAACTTAACAATCGACATTTTCGCAATCTTATCAGGATTGTTTTCTACAATATTCCACAAATGTAGTTCAGCAGAACTTAATTCTCTTGATGACATTCTTTTACCCCTTTTGTAAATGTTTTTCTACTTATTCAAGTAAACGCTATCATTATTGAAAATCGTTACACTCTATAGCCTATATAATAATCCAAAAGGTGGTAAAGGAGAGAATACTTTGATATACACAATAACTTTAAATCCGGCAATTGATTTAGTAATTGTAACCAAAAAATTAGAGCCTAAGGTTGTTAATCGAACTGAGCGATTTGAATTGCAACCTAATGGTAAAGGTGTCAACGTTTCATTTGTTTTAAAGAAACTAAATATTGACAGTATTGCAACAGGAATAGGTGGTGGTTTCACATTAGATTATGTTACATCGGGATTAGAAGATAGTGGGATTAAGGCCAACTTCTATAAAGTTGATGAACCAACTAGGGTTAATGTTTTTACTAATGTAATTGATCAAAATACTGAATATAAAGAGGTTAATCCAGGTCCCATAATTAGTCAAGCTGTCCAAGAAAAGTTTTTGAACTACTTGGATTCTAGCGTTCATAAAAACGACATGATTGTAATTTCTGGAAGTTTTTCCAGGGGAATTGAACCTAACTTTTTAGTTAAGATTGCTCAAATTGCAGAAAAAAATGCAGTCAAATTAGTAATTGATTGTAGCTACCTGGCAGTTTTGGATACATTAAAGTTTCATCCATTTTTGCTTAAACCAAATGATGATGAACTTGCCACTTTTTTTAATTATCACGGTGAGATGACACAAGAAAAGATAATCGAGCTTGCACAAAGATTAATTAGCCTGGGGTGTCAGAATGTCCTGGTTTCACTAGGAGCACAAGGGGCTGCGTTAGTTAATGAAAACACTGTACTTTATGCTAATGCACCTAAAATCAAGTTAGTGAATTCAGCTTGTGCAGGTGATACGATGCTTGGAACATTTATTGGATTATTATCCAAGGGCAAATCAGCTAAAGAAGCTCTTAAAACAGCAGTTGCTGCAGGTAGTGATACAGCTAGCAGATTGGGATTAACCAATTTTGAACTAGATGAGTTATTGCCACAAATTACAGTTAGAGAAGGGAAGACTGAATGATGACTAAATATGACTTGGTGGGAGCAACTGGTTGTGCAACCGGTGTTGCCCATACTTTTATGGCTGAGGAAGCTTTAGAAAAAGCTGCTCAAAAGCTGGGATATACAATTAAAATTGAAACGCACGGTCAGACTGGTGTTGAAAACAAATTATCACCAGAAGAAATCAAGGATGCCAAGGCAGTCATAATTGCTTCTGATATAGATGTTGGAACAGATCGTTTTGCTGGAAAAAGGCTAGTTATGGTGCCAGTTGCACGAGGTGTAAAAGATCCAGATGCACTAGTGAAGAAGGCTCTAACAGCGCCTATTTATAAAGAAGGGCAGACGGCCAAAGGAGAAAACGAAGCTAGTGCGACACAAACGCAGAATTTCGGCAATAAGATTTATACTTCATTAATGAATGGTGTTTCTCACATGTTACCGTTCGTGGTAGCAGGCGGTGTCTTAACAGCTATTTCCTTTTTCTGGGGAATTGACTCTGCTAACCCGAAAAGTAGTGAGTATAATCAAATTGCTGCAATGCTAAATACGGTCGGTGGTACCACGATGAACCTGATGGCACCAGTTTTGGGAGCTTACATAGCTGAAGCCTTTACACAAAGAACTGGTTTCGTAGTGGGACTAGCAGCTGGATTTGTGACCTTTAATGGAGGTGGCGGATTTTTAGGAGCAATTGTAGCAGGTTACTTGGCTGCAATCGTTGTTACGCTATTACAAAAGTTATTTAAGCCATTGCCCGACAATAAATTTAGAGGCTTAAAGTCAATCTTCTTACTTCCTGTCCTTGGCGTTTTAATCACTGGTTCAATTATGTTTATGTTGAATACCCCAATTAAGGTAATTAACGTTGGTTTAATGAACTGGCTTAGAGGATTTGAAAATACTAATCCTGCATTATTGGGGATTATTATCGGTGTAATGTGTGCATCTGACTTCGGTGGCCCGATTAACAAGGCAGCATATGTTACTGGAACAGTCCTTTTAGCACAAGGAAATTATTATTTCATGGCTGGTGTTTCAGCTGCTTGTATTGCACCACCTTTGGCAACAGGTTTTGCAGTTCTATTTAACCCTAAAGCATATTCAAATAGTGAAAGAGCTGCGGGTTATGTTAACTTTTTGTTAGGTTCAACTCACATTACAGAAGGTGCTATTCCATTTGCAGCTAAACATCCGCTTTGGAATATACCTGCATTTATGATTGGTTCTGCAATCGCTTCGGTTCTAACTTATATTACACGTATCACGGTTCCTGCACCTCATGGTGGTTTTATTGTTTTACCTTTAGTTAATAAACCATTTCTATGGGTTCTATGGATATTAATTGGTTCAGTTGTTTCTGGAGCTCTTTTAGCACTAATTGCTGGTAGGTTTGCCAAAAAAGAGCAATTTGCAACTGAGAATGTCACAGCTAGTGTCTCAAATAATGGTGAAGTAAGTGCTGATGAATCATTTGATCCTAGTGAAATTCTTGAACTAAAAAACATTCAAGTTAATGTTGACGTTGCAAGTCGTAATGACGCTTTACACTATTTAGCTGACTTTGCTGAAAAAAATGGTTTAGCAAATGATAGTGAAAAAGTATATGACAGTTATCTTAATCGTGAAAAGGAGGGTTCAACAGGAATGACTGATGGTTTTGCAATACCTCATGCCCAGTCTTCTGCAATTACCAAGTCCTCGATGATTGTTCTCAAACTCAAAAATCCAGTTGAGTGGCAATCACTAGATGGTCAAAAAATTGATACAGTTATCTCTTTCCTAATTCCACAGGTAGATAGTAATGCCCATTTACAGTACTTATCAAACACAGCTAAGCTTTTAACCCATCAGGAATTTATTACTCAGCTCAAGAATGCTAAATCACCTGATGAAATTATGGCACTGTTTAAAAATTAGCAAATAAAAAATCCTAACTTCTTAATAAGTTAGGATTTTTCTTTATTTGATTAATCCGTAATCTTTTTTGCCTCATCGAGAGCCTTCATAATAGAAGGATTTTTTGAATGGCAATCTTTAATCATTTGGATATCTTCGTCACTCAATGTAACAGTATATTTGCTCATGATTATTGTCCTTTCTGCAAAAAACTTATCTTAACTATAGCACTTTTAGTGCTAAATTTAATTAATAATGGCGAAAAAACCAGAGATAGCACCGATAAAATAGCGATTGTTATTTTTCAATCTTGTTTCAAAAGCGACCTAAAAAAAGCCTAATTGCTAAATACAAACATTCGTTCTTGTAAATAGCAAATATAAGTAAATCTAGCATTATAAGTGGTTTTCACACATTTACTAATTCGGAAAAATTCTATTACAAATGTGACAAGTATTTTTATTTGGGTAATTATTTCTTAAAAAGCGAGTGATACTTCTGTTATGGTTCTGCAATTTTTAGGATGTAGGATATAGAACATCAAAGCGAAAGTCACTTTTGTGCTTTCAATTTGAGATAGAAAAAAGATCGGGTTTTTTATAAGGAGAGATTTTTTTGAAGGTAAAATCTATCTTGGCTAAAACAGCAGCAGTAGCAGCAATGTCAATTTCTGGTGTAGCATTAATGAACAGCACCAATACAGACACGGTTCAAGCTGCAACAGTAGAAAATGATGCAGAAGTTGTAACTGTAAATTATGTAGATGGCAATTCTATCCGCGTTTGGAACAGCTACAAGCATCCTGAAGCTACTGGACAAATTTTGCCAAGTAATTCTTCCTGGAAAGTTATTAAAACTGCTTATGACAAAGATGGTCATAAATGGTACGACTTAGGTAAGAATCAATGGGTAAAAGCTAAATACGTTAACAAAGGCTACTACCCAGAGAATGCTTCAAGTCAAGAAGCAGTAGTTGCAGATGATAATTCGGCTAATGCGGAAGATACAAGTGTAAACTACAGCGCAAATGCGCAAAATTATGGAAGTCCAGCCGGTTCAGAATCTGAAGCTAAGGCATGGATTGCAAGTCGGGAATCCGGCGGCTCATACAGTGCACAAAATGGCCAATATATTGGCAAATATCAACTATCAGCTTCCTACCTTAATGGAGATTACTCCGCTGCTAACCAAGAACGTGTTGCCAATAATTATGTTGCGCAACGTTATGGGTCATGGGCAGCCGCTAAGGCATTCTGGCAAGCAAATGGCTGGTACTAATAATTCCGCTAAAAATATAAATAACAATTTAACAAAAAAGAAGAGCTAGTTTAATTACTAGCTCTTTTTTTGTATTTGAAATTAATGGTCAATTGCATAGGTCAGCTTATCACTACGAAGTATTTGTGAGGTGATGTGTAAAGGTTGGCCCTTTTCGTCATAAACAAAGTCTTTGATTAGCATTAAAGGTGAGTTCTGGTCAACATTAAGTAGAACTGATTCTTCCTTAGTTGCAAATGCTATTTTAAAGGTCTTTCTGCCAGTACTAGGTATTGTTGAAAATTGTTCCTTCAACAACTGATATAAAGGACGATTAAGGTCAGCGCTTTTTAGTTGATCAAATTTTGGTGGCAACCAAATCCACTCAAGGCAAAAAGGTACATCATCAATATAACGAAGTCGATTGATTGCAATCAATTGTTCTGTATCCCCTAAATGGAAAAAAGCTCGTTGTTCATCGTTGCCATGAGTGAGTTCTACACTAATTAGGCGTGTTGACATGTTTTTACCAGCACGTTCAACACTATCAGTTAGACTAGAAAATTGATGCTTTTTTGTTTTGACCTCGTTTCTGTTGTCAGAAACATATGTACCTTTTCCAGGTAATTTAATCAAAATGTTTTGATCTGTGAGCAATTTTAACGCTTTACGGACTGTAGTACGGCTGACGGCAAATTCTTCACGTAATTCTGCTTCTGAAGGGATGCTACTGCCAACTTGATATTGCTGGTTACTAATACGCTCTTTAATAATATTTGCCAAACTAACATAAAGTGGTAAATGCTCTGCTTTTTTTAACATAAATACCTGTCCTTAAATTTTACTTTCTCTAATTATAGCAAAAAGCCTTTAAAATAAACATCTTTCCAACTTTATGTCTTCAAGTTTGAATACCTGTATCAAAATATTAGCTTTACTTTTTAAATAAAGCGCTTTATTATGAAGTTAGTTAGATACATGTATCATTTTTTAAAGGAGAAAATACATGAAAGTACAAGAAGAAGTTTCGCAAATAGTCAAGCGAGCAGTTGACAGACTAGAAAAGCAAGGTGGGGTTAAACAAGTAGTCTGGATTGGAGCAGGTGGCTCATTTGGCGGTTTTTATGGTGCACACTATTTCATGCAACAAGAATCCAGTCAGTTGTATTCAACAATGTGCACGAGCGGAGAATGCATTTATGCTGCTCCAAAGAATATTGATAAAAATACTTTGGTAGTACTTTGCTCTATGAGAGGAACAACTGAAACAATCGAAGCCGCAAAAGTTGCACGAGATTCTGGCGCGACAACAATTGCTCTGTATGTTGATGAATCAGAACTTGTAGAAGTAACAGATTTCAAAATTAAATATGAGAGTTTGGCGCTGGATGAAAGTAGACTAGACCGAGTAAACGGTAGTATTGGTCTTTGCATAGCAATGAACGTGCTTAATGAAGTAGAAGGCTATGAAAACTATGATCTGGCAATGAATTCATTTGATTTGCTGGATCCAATTTATCGTAAGGCAGTTGAATATACTACGCCACTGGCTAAAGAGTGGGCGGAACTAAATAAAAATCAGAAAACAATATATGTAATCGCAAGTGGACCAGCACTTGGTGCGGCTTATGTTTTCTCAATTTGCAATTTAGAAGAAATGCTGCAACTAGATTCACCAACTGTACACAGCTATGAGTACTTTAATGGTCCGTTTGAAGTTACCGACAAAAATAGATCGATTTTTCAATTATTGGCTACTGGAAAAACCAGACCTGAAGATGAAAGAGCTCTAAGGTTTGAGCAAAGATTCGGTGGGAAGAAGCTATATGTTTTGGACGGCAAAGAAATAGGTTTAGATGATCTTAAGCCGGAAGTATCACCGTATTTTAACCACTCAATTTTCTCGTCAATTCTTAATAACGTATATATGCGTGAATTATCGTATACAACTCATGAAAGCTATGAGACACGCAGATATATGTGGAAAGAAGAATACAAATAATTAACTTGTTCAAAATACTGGTTGACACTAAATCTTACTAAAACTATGTGCACAAAGATAATAACTCAAAATTAAAATTATCATATAAAACAAATGATAACGCTTTAAACTGAAAATAATACAAAAATAATTTAATTATTTTCAAATAAAGCCTTTACAGAAATTGGGCGATATAATATTATACATGTGTACGTGTTAATACATCTTATATTTATGGGGAGTTGTATAACATTGTCCATGATTAGGGGTGAAAGAAAGTGAAAATAATTTTAGTTAGCCATGGAAAATTGGCAAAAGGTATGAAAGACACAGTTGAAATGATTGCCGGTCAGCAAGAAAACCTTGAAGCATATGAAGCTTATGAAAATGGGACCAGTGATGACAGTTTTATCAATGATCTTAAGAACTCTCTTACTTTAAGCAAGAACGACGACGTGATTATCGTAACGGATGTTTTAGGTGGATCAGTTAATAATGAGGCCACACAATTATTGAAGGATTATCCGAACTTAACAATTCTAACTGGAATGAATTTACCTCTGATTATTACATTAGTTACAACAGTCAATTCTGGAATTTCAGATGAAAAGGTTTCAGAAGCGATTGATGAAGGAAAGAAAGGAGTTTTGTCTGTTAATAAGTTAATGACTGAAGATGATGATGAAGGAGATTTATTATGATTAAAGTAATAAGAGTTGATCACAGATTACTACACGGTCAAGTTGTATTTTCTTGGACAAAGTTTGCCAATATTGAGCGAGTTATTGTCATTGATACTGCAACCGCAAACGATGATTTTAAGAAAATGTCATTGAAATTGGCTAAACCTGAGGATATTAAATTGAACGTGTTTAGTGTTGACGCAGCAATTGAAAAAATTGATCGAATTAAAGCGCTCGACGATAACATTATGTTGCTTTTTGAAAATGTAACAGAACTGAGTAAATTTATTGATGCTTATGGTCCAGTTGAAGAAATTAACTATGGCTTGATTCCTTCAAAAGATGGAGCTAAAAGATTTAGCAATGCAATTTACTTGTTGCCTGAGGAAGTTGAATTAACTAAGAAAATGTGCGACCAAGGTATCAAGATTTCAATGCAACAGGTCCCTTCGTCTAATAAGGAACTTCTAAATAATCTTATTTAGAAAGAAAGGTATTAAAAATGTTTTGGAAAGCGTTAATTGTCGGACTAATTGGTGTATTTGCCATGTTCGACTCCAGATTATTAGGACGTGAAAACTTTGAACAGCCACTGATTGTTAGTACTTTAGTAGGGCTAGCCTTAGGTGACCCAGCGAAAGGATTAATGGTTGGTGCAACCTTGCAATTGGTTTCAATGGGAATCGTTGCTGTAGGTGCAGCTACACCACCAGATATGGTGTTAGGTTCAGTTGTTGCTTCGGCTTTCGCGATTTTGTCAAACACGAGTGCTCAAGCAGCGTTAACAGTTGCTTTACCAGTTGCCGTATTAGGTCAAATGATTGGTATTGTTGTTAGAATGCTGTTTTCTTCCTTTAACCAGTTGGCAAATAAAGCAATCGATGCTGGTAAATTCAAGAAAGCTCGTAGTTACCACATTGTATACGGTCCAATTATTTATGCTCTGCTCTACTTTGTGCCAATCTTCTTGGCAATTTTCTTAGGAACAAATGCAGTTTCGAGCTTCGTCAAATTGATTCCAGCTTGGTTAACAAATGGTTTGACCCTAGCAAGTAAGATTTTGCCAGCATATGGATTTGCACTATTAATGTCAACGATGATTGATAAGAAAAATGCAGTTTACCTATTTCTTGGTTTCTTCATTGCCGCATACGGCAAGATGTCAGTAATCAGTGTTGCAATTTTTGCAGTTATTTTAGTTGTTATCCTAAACAAGTTTATGTCTGGAAATGACAATAATAACTCTCAACCATCATCCAGTGACAGCTTAGATGACTTAGAAGAATTATAGGAGACAAAAATGGCTGAACAAAAACATACAGATAAACAATTACGTCATAAGTTCTCGCAATTCTTTTGGAGAGCATGGGCAATTCAGACTTCATGGAACTATGAAAGTCAAATGAATATGGGTTTTATGTACGGTATGGCACCAACAATTGATGAGATTTATGGTGAAAATCCTGACACTCCAGAAAAATTGCAGAAGAAAAAGGATGCATACCATCGTCACATGGCCTTCTTCAACTGTACGCCACAGTTAACCTCATTTGTTTTGGGATTATCGTCGGCGATGGAAGAAGAGTATGCAGCTAACCCAGATACTTTTGATCCTGAATCAATTAACAGTGTTAAGACTTCATTGATGGGACCATTGTCAGGAATTGGTGATTCACTCTTTCAAGGGACGATTAAAATTATTGCTTTTGGTTTAGGAATCAACATGGCACAACAGGGTAACCTGTTTGGCCCAATCTTGGCAATGATTATCTCCATTATCCCTTCAGCAATAGTTACTTACTGGGGTGGTAAGTGGGGTTACCTACAAGGTAAGAAGAACATTCAAAAATTGATTAGTAACGGTACAATCAACCGAATCATGTCATTAATGAATGTGATTGGATTAATGGTTATTGGAGCGATGATTGCGACAATGATTGGAATTACAACTCCAATTAAGTTTGGCAAGAGTTTTGTTTTACAGACTACATTGGATTCAATCTTCCCGCAAATGCTTCCATTAGCCTTTACATTCGGCATGTTTTACCTAATCAAAAAGAAGGTAAATACTGCTTGGATTATGGTCATCTGTATTGTGGGCGGTATCCTACTTAGTGTATTGGGGATATTTAGTTAATTTATTGGTAATTAGTAATTTTAGAGAATAATATTTAAGGAGAAAAAATTTATTATGGATTTTGGAAAAGTTAAAGCAATTGTTGAAGACATTAAGTCAAAGCAACCAGAAATTGATCGTGTAATGTTCGTTGGTTGTGGTGCCTCAATGGCAGATTTGTATCCTGGCTATTACTTTGTTGCTCATGAGAGTACTAAGTTATTGTCATCAATTCAAACTGCTAATGAATTTAATTACGACACGCCAAAAGGAGTAGGTGACCACACTATCGTTATCACAGCTTCTTTAGGTGGTAGCACACCAGAGTCAGTTGCTGCAACTAAGAAGGCTAGAGAACTTGGTGCCCATGTTGTAACTTTGTCAATGGCTGAAGATTCACCAATCATTAAAGAAACTGAATACAAAGTTGTTCACGGTTTCCAAGAAAACTATGCTGCTAAGACTGAAAAGATGACATATTGCTTGGCTTTGGCAATTGAAATTGTTAAAGAATTTGAAGGCTATGAATTTTACGATGAAGCCTTAGCTGCCTTTGATGGCATGCCAGACTTGATTCAAAATGCAGTTAAATCAGTTGGTCCAGCTGCTAAAGAATTTGGTGAAAAGTACAAAGATGAGAAGACAATTTATGTGTTGAGTAGTGGTGCTTCACTTGGTGTTGCATATTCAACTGCTTCATTCCTCTTCATGGAAATGCAATGGATTGCAGCTCCAACTGTTCACTCTGGTGAATACTTCCACGGCCCATTTGAATTAACAGAGCAAGATGCACCATACTTGTTATTTATGAATGATGGTAAGACACGTCATTTAGATGCTAGAGCATTAACCTTCTTACAAAGATTTGATGCACAAATCACAAATATTGACGCTAAAGACTACGGCTTAAACGAAATTGCTAGTGAAAATGTCATTGATTACTTTAACCCAATGATTCACACAGGTGTAATGCGTGTCTTTGCTGAAGAATTAGCTAAGGCAAGAAAGCACCCATTAACTAAGCGTCGCTACATGTGGAAACTTACTTATTAATTAAAACAATAATTATCGAAAAGGATCCTATTTTAAAAATAGAATCCTTTTTTCTTTTCTAAGGGTTTAATACTTATCCTACAGTTAATAAAATGAGAGGACATTTTAAGATGGAAAATAATAAGGTAAACGAAGCTGTCAAACTGGCAGCAAATCATCATCAAGGAAAAATAACCAGTATTTACTTTACTGCATGTGGTGGTTCGCTTGTTGATTTTTATGTTTCGAAGTATTTTTTAGAAGCAGAATCCAAAACAATAACTACTGGTTGGTATAATGCAAGTGAATTCGTAAATGTTCCACCGGCAAAGTTGGGTGAAGATTCGATTGTATTTATTTGCTCGCACAGTGGTAATACAGCTGAAACGGTGGAAGCAGCCAAAATTGCTCAAGAAAAAGGTGCATTTACAATTGGTTTGACTTTTAATAAAAATGCTAATTTACTGAAATATTCGAATGCTAAAATTATTTATGAATGGGGTAATGAGGAAGAAGTCGTCAATAACCCGATGGCAATTACACTAGATGCAACAGTAAAACTGCTACAAAACTTTGAAGACTATCAATATGCTGCCGATTTTGACAAAGGTTTTAAGAAGATTGATACTGTGATTTCAAGAGCAATCAGACAGGTACAACCGAGAACAAAGAAGTTTGCACAAGTTTATCAAAATGAGACAATGTTTTATGTTTTGGGAAGTGGACCGTCTTTCGGACATGCATATGGATTCTCTATCTGTTCGTTAATGGAAATGCAATGGTTAAACTCTTCTGCCATTCATTCTGGTGAATATTTCCATGGCCCTTTCGAAGTTACTGATAAGAATCTTCCTTATATTTTATTAAAAAGTTTAGGTAGAACGCGTGTATTAGATGAACGTGCCGAACGCTTTTTAGCAAAGTATGCACAAAAAGTAGAAGTTGTTGATGCTAAAGAACTTGGTTTGGATTTAATTGACGATAAAGTTTCAGAGTACTTTAGTCCAATTTTGTTTTATACTGTTCTATGTGAATATAGAGCTAAATTAGCTGTTGTCCATGATCATTCATTAGACGTAAGAAGATACATGGGCAAGGTGGAATATTGATAATATAGGTAGTGGTGACTTTAAGTGAAGGAAACGGGTTCTTTATACTCTCAAGTGATGGAGAAGATAAGACAGAAAATCATTAGTGGAGAATATCCAGTTAATAGTAAATTGCCAAATGAGTTTGATTTAAGTGAGCAATTTGATGTTAGCCGTGTTACTTTAAGAAAAGCAATTAAAGGCTTAGCTGATGATGGGTTGGTCGAAAAAATTCAAGGGGTTGGAACTTTTGTCCGGCAACCGCAGAAAGTTAAACGCATTGTTAGCTCCTCGGCCGTAGAGAGTTTTTCGGAAATAGCTGAAAAAGAGGGCTTTAAAGCTAGTGTCGAAGTAGTTAAGGTCAAGGAAGTAGAAACACCTGCTGAATTAAAGGATGTTCTTGAAAGTCGTAGAGCGCTGTTTATCGAACGGGTCCATTCGGTCAATGAAGAACCAATTATGCTTGAATGTAATTATTTTCCCTTACCTCGTTTTAAAAAGTTGAAGGACGAAGATTTACATAAGTCTTTGTATCAAATATTGCGTGAAAAATATCAAATCGATAAATTGAATTCACGTGACATGATTATTAGTGTTGCATTGGCAAGCCTGAGTGAAGCAAAGCTTTTGAAAAAATCGATTGGTTTTCCCCTGCTACTTTTGCAAGTTTGTGTTGAAGACGAGAATCATCAGGTGGTTCATGCTGGTCAACAATATGTTATTTCTGATCGATATGAATTCCATGTGTAGTAGAATATGATTCTTATCATTGGTATTTATAAAAGATGCAAAAAAGTTGATGAAGGAAATAAAGTGGTAATAACGTATAATTAGTTTTAGAATTAAACATAAACCATAAAGAGCCGTTAGGTAAAGAATACTCTTGAGGAAGATAAATGAAGAAAAGTAAACTTGCCCTTGTCGCGATTAACCTTATTTTTTTGGTAACTGTCCCAGTACTTGGATTGACTGAGTCAAATCAGGTGGCAGCAGCTACTGTTAAAGGCTATGTTAAAACTAGAAGCAATAAAAAAGTGCGCTTATACACGATTAAAGGCAAGCACTCTAATTTTTATGCAAGTCCAAAGTATCGTTATCCATATAGTTCGAAAAAGAAAATTGGTAAGCAAAAGCGTGTAGCATACAAGATTGGCAATAATTCTCACTGGATTTTAGCCAAAGATGCAACTGTAATAAAACAGCAAAGTCCTAAAAAATATGTTCAAGCCCAGCTCCAAATGCCAGTAGGATATACCAAGCTAGAGCTGTTACAAGCTTATCAGGGCAATCCTAGTCAGGCTTTTATCAATGCCTCAATTAAAGGGATGAAGACTAATAGCTTTAGTCGCATTAGTGCAGCTGAAAATGAAGAAGATAACCATAATATGGTAGACTTGGCTAAACCAACACCAGAACAAATTGATACTTTAACCACTTTTTCACTCCGCTTAATTAATCAGGCTAGAAGCCAACTAGGTCTTGATTTGTGGCAAGACAGCGTTGGTGCACGAAAACTAGCGCGTGACATAGCAATCCAATATACTGAAAATAATAAAACAATCAAGGATAGTCATTACGTTACTGGGATAGTTAAAGCATGTAAGTCCAATGGACTAAATCTTGATGATAATTATGTCGAGGACATGGCGGGTTTTTATAATCCTAATAGAATAATGTCAATGACAGAATTAAAGAAAAGCGTTTATTTTGGCTTGAAACAAATGATTTTTGGCTATACAGGTAGTGGTGAAGAGGGTCGAAATGATCGTAGCAACTATCAAGAATGGGAACATGCAGGCGACCTATTTAATACTCAAGGTTCTCTACATGATGGTGACTATAACTATTATGGTTTTAGCCTTTCCCATAATAATGATATTTGTTCCATGCACTTTATTAGTGTTCCAACTTATATTGTAAAAAATAATACGTATAATACTGGCTTTAAGCCATAATTAATTTGTAAAGAAGGTAGTCGAAAGTTGACTATCTTTTTTGTTAGCAAATAATAAAAAATGCTAAAATTAATTATCTTGAATAAAGTGAGGGTTAGAAAATGCCAACTTATATTAAATTAGCGCAAAAAAGTGACCTACCAGAAATAATGAAGATAATTGACGAAGCGAAGCAATTAATGAAAAATGATGGTACTCCTCAGTGGCAAGAAGGAAAACCTAATGAAGCAATATTATCTGATGATATTGAAAAAGAACGTGCATATTGTTTAATGGTTGATCACGATATTGCAGGAATTGCTGTTTTAATGACGACCCCTGAACCGACGTATAAGCAAATTGAAGGTGAATGGAACAATGATGTTGATCAATATGCGACAATTCACCGCATTGCGATTTCGACTCAGTTCCGTGGTCAGCATCTAGGTAAAATTTTTATGTCCAACTTAATTTCTCGTGGAATGATGCTTGGAATACATAATTTTAGAATCGATACACATGCTGTTAATAAGAGAATGCAAGGTCTAATTAAAGCTACCGGCTTTGAAGAACGTGGGGTTATTTATATTGATCAAACTGAAAACGGTGCTAGAAATGCTTATGAATTAAACCTGTAGTTTTGGCTAAGTTAATAAGGTAATTACGGATATAAAAAAATAATTTTCCCTCTTGACTTACGAACAACATTTTTCTATACTGTTAAATGTTGAGCGAACAAGTAAAAGCTCAAAGGAATGGGTTATAGCCAAGTGGTAAGGCACTAGTTTTTGGTACTAGTATGCGCTGGTTCGAATCCAGCTAACCCAATTGTTCTTACGAACACCCAACCCAAATAAAGGCAGTTCATTTAATTATGAATTGTCTTTTTTTATTATAAAAATTAATAACAAATTAAATAAATATGGTAGAAAAATAATTTTGTTAACTGTATAATTTAAAAAAAGCAAGAAAACAGAAGTTAGGGTGAAACATATGGTTAACTTAATTAATTACACTAAAAAAGGTCTAGCAGATCTTCCTTCAAATCCAATTTTGAAGTTTTCCGATTACGCAAGTAAGATTCCTGATGTTATCAAGTTCACTTTGGGTGAGCCTGATTTCGACACACCAGAGCACATCAAGCAAGCAGCTATCAAGAGTGTTACTGATAATCACTCACACTACGCTCCATCAAATGGAACAATTGGTTTGCGCAAAGCTGCAGCTAACTTTTTGGCTGAAAAATATGGTCAAAAGTATGATCCAGAAACTGAAGTTTTGGTTACTACTGGTGTTTCTGAATCAATTTTTGACACAGTTTTAGCGTGTCTTAACCAAGGCGACGTGATGATTGTGCCTACTCCTGTTTTCCCACTTTATATGTCTGATGCCAATATAATTAATGAAGGGGTAGAAATTGTTAAAGTTGATACTTCGGATGATGGCTTCAAGTTAACACCAGAAAAATTACAGGCTGTGCTTGACCAGTATGGTGACCGTGTTCGGATGCTAGTAATGAACTATCCTACTAATCCAACAGGGGTAACTTATACGCAAGAAGAGCTTGATGCATTAGCTGATGTGATTCGTGACAAGCCAATTTTTGCCTTGTGTGATGAAATTTATAGTGAACTTTGCTATGATGGTCCGCACGCTTCAATGGAGAAATCATTGCATGACCAAGTCATTGTAATGAATGGTGTCTCGAAGGCATGGGCAATGACCGGATACCGGATTGGAATTGTTTGTGCTCCAAAGGACGTTTTGGAACAAATCGCTAAGGTGCACCAAACAATCGTAACAACAGAACCCACACCAATGCAGGATGCGGCTGAAGAAGCATTTAAAAATGGGATGGATGATTCCAAGCCAATGAAAGAAGAATTCCAAAAACGGCGTGACGTTTTATACAAAGGTTTAACTGAAATTGGCTTTGAATGTGCAAAACCTGAAGGTGCCTTCTACATCTTTGCTAAAATTCCGGAAGGACTAGAGCAAGACGATAACAAATTTATTTATGACTTGGTTGATAAAGCTCATGTCGCTGTTACAAGTGGTTCATGCTTTGCAAAAGGTGGTGAAGGCTATATCCGTTTCTCATATGCAGTTGCTATGGCAGAGATTGAGGAAGGCCTAAAACGAATTGCAAAATACGTTGAAGAATATAAGAAGTAAAATAGCATAATTTTTGCTTGCAATTACGCATGTTTTTAGATAAGATAATTAACGTGCGTAACGGAGGAGTAGCGAAGTGGCTAAACGCGGCGGTCTGTAAAACCGCTCTCTCTGAGTTCGGCGGTTCGAATCCACCCTCCTCCATTATCAGTGGGTTATAGCCAAGTGGTAAGGCACTAGTTTTTGGTACTAGTATGCGCTGGTTCGAATCCAGCTAACCCAATTAAGATTACAAACTAAAGGCAGCTGTTGATAGTTGCCTTTTTACTTTCTTTTGTTGACTGTTTAAAATACAATTTTCATGCGAGAATAATGACTTGGCACTGAAAAAGAGTAGGATGATAGCTAGTTTGCTTTTTAACTAAGAAGGGAATTTTATGTCGAGACTAGTTAAAGTTGGGGCTGGAGGTAGTGAAATCGGCTGGCACGAAGCTTTAAAAGATTTACGTGCAGATGATGTATTACTTCTAGAACCGGGCTTTTATGAATTACCACAGGATACCCTGTTTTCAGACATTACAGTTAAGGGTACTGGTAGTTTGCCAGAAGATACGACAATTCTTGGCTATGTTAACATTGCGGCTGATAGTCAGTTTGTTAACTTAGAGAATTTATGCATCAATACTAATACAGATTCAAACAGCTTATTTGTGCCCGCTGAAGCAAACACTTATTTAACATTACGCAATTGCATAATTAAGGGTTACGGTAACGATACAGCAGCTATTGCTGCTAACGGTAAAGTGACCTTAGAACTGTATTCGACCATGATTTTAAATGGTTCACTATCTATTTTTGCAAACGCCGATTTTCGCTTAGAAATGAATGATTCTTCAATTGAACATGTTTCGGAAGAATTTGGTACTTTGGCACTTGAGGGTCACGGTACGGCTATTATTAACAATTCTCGTATTCATGGTAGTATTGATACTTTTACAAAAACAAATGCGGAAATTGATTTAAATAATTCCGTTACAAATTCAATGCTGCTTCAGGGTGAAGTTTGGCTGAATATGTTGAACAGTAAAGTCGTATCCGATGATGATACCTCGATGTATATTACTGATAAAACGTGGGCTAACATCATTGGTTCGGATTTTAATGGTGGAATCTATCTCGATAAAACACCGCACGTGATTATTCAAAACAGCCAACTTAACCGAATGATCGCAGTTAATGATGCAGAAATAACAATGATTAATTCTATTGTAGTTAATCATGCTGATTTTCAAGATAAGGCAAAGTGCTCGGCACGCAGAGTGACTTTTAATGGCGGTGCCGAATACCAATACTTTTTAGCGCTTGGTGACCAAGCATTTTTAGAAGGTCATGACCTGATTTTTAATTCTAACGGGGCCGACTTGGCAGTGAAAGATGCAGCCAGAATGCATGCTAGTGTGATTGCCAGCAGTGATGACTCGATTGCTGTTGAATGCAGTCAAGGAGCTAGTGTGCAACTTTTGGGTATGAAGTGGACCAACAAGAAAAAATAGCGCCAAAAAATTAATTTGATTTAGCTTGGCTAAAATAGACCAATTTGGAATATAATATGGTCATACATGGAGGTGTGATAATTGGAAGAACCAATGTACATCAAAATTCATAATCAAATAAAACGTGAAATTGAGAATCACGTATACAAAGTCGGTAGCAGAATTCCAGCCGAACGACAATTGGCGCAAAAATTTGGCGTTTCGCGAATGACTTTACGACAAGCAATCAAGACCCTTGAGGATGAAGGTATTCTAGAACAGCGCATTGGGAGCGGAACTTATGTGGCTAACCAAAAAGTTCAGGAAAAAATGTCTGGTATCATGTCCTTTACCGATATAACTCATGCTAACGGACAAACACCCTCAAGTAAGCTGATTTCATATCGAATTGGTAAGCCGTCATTGTCAGAAACTGAACGTCTCGACTTGGCTCCTAACCAAGAGGTCTTGCGAATGGAGCGTATTCGCTATGCCGATGATGTGCCTATTTGTTATGAGGTTGTAACTATACCACAGAGCCTGATTGCGAAAATGTCCAAGGCAGATATTTCATCGCACCTCTACCAAACGTTAGAAAAAAATGGTTATAAAATAGGTAGAGTAACAGAACATATTTCGGCTGCGATTGCTAATGAAAACTCTGCTCGTTTACTTGATGCCAAAAAAGGCGAGGCACTGATTACACGTCTGCAAGTAACTGAGCTCTCTACGGGATTACCTTTTGAATATACTAGGGCCAGCTATGTAGCTGATCGCTTCGAATTTACTTTTTCTAAATAAAAACTCTGAACTGCTTTAATTATGATATGCCGCACAAATTTGGGGGTCATATCATTAGCTTAGTTCAGAGTTTTTTATTTTAAATCTTGTTTGATTTTAGTAGAAGAGATTCCAGGTGTACGAGGTAAATAAACGACGTCACAATATGATTTGAGAAAATCAAATTTACCTTTCCAGTCATTACCCATTACAAAAGTGTCAATATCATACTTTTGAATGTCAGTGATTTTTTGGTCCCAGTCTTGTTCTGGAATAACTTCGTCAACGTAACGAATAGCTTCTAAAATAAACTTTCGTTCGGCGTAATTGTTGTATGATTCTTTATGTTTTTGCAGCTCATTGAATTCATCAGTCGAAAGACCGACGATCAGGTAGTCACCTAGCTCACGAGCGCGCTTTAGTAAGCGAACATGACCGTAGTGCAATAAATCAAAAGTGCCATAAGTGATAACTTTTTTCATTTGTAGTGTTACTCCTCTTACTTCGACAACTAAATATTATCATATTTATAGAAAAGGTAAAACATAGCCCGAAATGCCAAATTGTCTGCTAAAATAAGGTAAATTAATCGCAGGAGGAAACTAACATGAGTAAAGTAAGCGTTTTAGGCGTTGACTTTGATAATAAGAGTTTCAAGCAATTTCAGAATGAACTTATCGGTCGGATTAATACTCACCAATCTACCTTTGTAGTAACTGCAAATCCAGAAATTGTCATGTCAGCGAACGAAAATCCCGAGTTTATGAAGATCTTGAATTTTGATGCGGACTATGTCACTCCTGATGGAATTGGCGTGGTTAAAGCCGCTAAAATACTGGGAACACCATTAAAAGAGCGAGTGACGGGCTATGATTTATTTTCTTGGCTAATGAAATTGGCTAACGAGCGTAGTCTGAGGGTTTACCTAATTGGGGCTAAGCCTAAGGTAATACACGCAATTCAAACTAAAATTGCGCGTGAATATTCTGATATTCAGTTGGTTGGTGCAGAAGATGGCTACTTTAAAGATGATTTAGAAGTAGTCGCATACCAAATTGAACGTGCTGAACCAGATTTGGTTTTCGCTGCCCTAGGATCACCTCGACAAGAACAACTGCTTGATATTTTGCGTAAAAACTTATTACCTGCTTTGATGATGGGCGTAGGTGGCAGTTTTGATGTCTTTTCTGGAATGGTTAAACGGGCCCCTCAATTCTGGCAAAAAGCGCACTTGGAATGGTTTTACCGTTTGCTAAAAGAGCCATCACGTTATAAAAGAATGGGAAAGATTCCTAAATTTATGGTAGAAGTTTATAAGTCTAAAAAGGACCAAAGATAAGCATGAAAGTTTTGCATGTTAATGCTGGCCTCGAATCTGGTGGCGGGTTAACGCACATTATTAACTTATTAACTGAAGCTAAGCTGCAAGGTAAAGATTTTACGTTATTATGTTTAGCAGAAGGGCCGGTGGCCCAAGCTGCAAGGGAGGCAAAGTTAAATTGTCATGTACTAGGCTCAAATAGTCGCTACGATTTGACCGCGCTCAGGCGCTTAGCTACTTTTATCAACGAAGGCAATTATCAAATTGTGCACACTCATGGTGCGCGTGCCAATCTTTTTATGGCGCTAATTAAACGCCGAATTACTGCTAAATGGTGCGTAACGGTTCACTCTGATCCATATTTAGATTTTGAGGGAAGAGGACTAGCAGGTAAAGCTTTTACCAAAACTAATGTTAAGGCAATCAAGGCAGCAGATTGCGTATTTGCGGTAACACAGAAATTTGCTAATTTACTCACAGAACAAGCTCATGTTGATGGAAAGAAAGTTCATGTCATTTATAACGGAACTTTTTTCCACCAAGATAGCGACATCCCAGCTAAGTATGAACACCCTCATTTTAATATTGTTAATGTTGCGCGAGCTGAAAAAGTTAAGGGTCAAGAATTGCTGCTAAAGGCTTTAAAAAAACTGGATAATCAAAATGTTCATCTATATCTTGCTGGTGATGGTACACAGCTAGATAATTTGAGGACTTTAACACAAAAATTGGATTTGGGGTCACAGGTAAACTTTCAAGGCTTTATGACACATAAGCAATTGAAGCATCTTTATCGCCGTATGGATCTGGCTGTTTTAACATCGTATTCGGAAAGTTTCCCGCTTGTTTTGCTAGAGGCTAGTGACAACTTGCTACCACTTCTTTCAACAGCAGTCGGCGATATTAAAAAGATGATTCCGGATGGACAACACGGCTTTGTTGCCGAAGTCGGAAGTGTTGATTCAATTACCAACGCTTTGAAAAGTGCTGTCGCTATGCCACCGGCTGAGCTTAGACAAATGGCTGAGCGTGAAAAGAAATATGTTGCGGCTAACTTTTCTCTGGCACAACAATTAGCAAGTATTGAAAAAGTTTATCAAACACTGCTAGCAGTGCATTAAATTGTTTAAACTGGGATAAGTGGTTATAATTAAGAACAAAAAAATTTATTGTAATCAAGTTAAGAGGACACAATGTTTTACCAAGAACTAGACCAAGATGATTCTTTAACCCTGCATACTGATTTGTACGAAATCAATATGATGTATACCTACTTTAAAAAGGGTATTTCCGAGCGTAATGCTGTTTTTGAAGTATATTATCGTGAAGAACCATTTGGCAATGGCTATTCAGTTTTTGCGGGCTTAGAGCACGTAATACTATATTTAAATAATCTGAAATTCAAAGAAAGTGATCTCGAGTATCTAAAAAATAAAGTAGGATATGATGATGACTTTATTGACTACCTACGCAATTTGAAAATGAAATTGACAGTGCGTTCAATGAGTGAAGGTGAAATTGTTTTTGCCAATGAGCCGCTTCTTCAAGTAGAGGGACCGCTTGCTCAATGTCAATTGGTTGAAACGGCAATTTTAAATATTATCAACTATCAAACCTTATTGGCCACCAAGGCAGCAAGAGTGAAATTGGCCGTTCAAGGCGATGGCGTAATGGAATTTGGTACACGGCGAGCACAAGAAACGGATGCCGCAATTTGGGGAACTAGAGCTGCATATATTGGTGGTTTTGATTCCACTAGTAATGTTCGCGCGGGAAAACTATTCGGTATCCCAGTTTCTGGTACACACGCACATTCACTTGTTGAAGCCTTTGGCAGTGAATATGAAGCATTTAAGGCTTACGCCGAAACGCATCATGATTGTGTTTTCCTAGTTGATACGTATGACACGGTCAGAAGTGGTGTTCCTAATGCCATTCGAGTAGCAAATGAAAAGGGCGGCAAAATTAATTTCCAGGGTGTTCGAATTGACTCTGGAGATATGGCCTACATTTCAAAACAGGTTCGTCATGAATTAGATGATGCGGGCTACACGGACGCAAAAATTTATGCTTCAAACGATTTAGACGAGACAACTATCACTAGTTTGAAAATGCAAGGTGCCAAAATTGACGTTTGGGGAATCGGTACTAAGTACATCACCGCTTATGATCAGCCCGCACTTGGTGCTGTTTACAAGCTAGTGTCCATTGAAGACGACAGACATCAAATGCGTGATACGCTCAAAATATCTTCAAATGCGATTAAGGTTTCTACGCCTGGTAAAAAGCAAGTTTGGCGTATTTCTGCTAATACCGCTAAGAAAAATGAGGGTGATTGGGTTGCACGAGCTGGAGTTGATCCAAGAAAATTTGATTCACTCTACATGTTCCACCCGCAATATAACTACATTAATAAAGTCGTAACTGACTATACTGCTGAGCCACTACTTAAAGATATTTTTAAAGACGGCAAGTTAGTATATAAGCAACCTAAATTGATTGAAATAAAACAGTTCTGTGCTGCTAATTTAGACGGCTTGTGGGATGAATATAAACGTAGCTTAAATCCACAGGAATATCCAGTTGACCTCTCACAAGATCTATATGATAGTAAAATGAACTTAATTCAAGATATTCGTAACCATATTAATGAAGGAGAACTAGGTAAATGAGACCATTGCAAAAAGAAATAATTGCCTATGAACATGTTTTACCAGAAATTGATCCCAAAAAAGAAATTAGACGATCCGTTGACTTTCTCAAGGATTATTTAAAAGCTAACCCATTTTTAAAGTCTTATGTTTTGGGAATTTCAGGTGGACAAGATTCAACCTTAACTGGTAAATTATGCCAGATGGCAATTACCGAAATGCGAGAAGAAACTGGTGATAATTCATATCAATTTATTGCAGTGCGCTTGCCATATGGTGTTCAAGCTGATGCCAAAGATGCAGCTGACGCGGTTGCGTTCCAAAAACCAGATCAGGATATGATTGTTAATATTAAGCCTGCTGTTGATGCAATGGTTGCTAGTTTAAATGAAGCTGGACAAGAAATAACTGATTTTAATAAGGGCAATATTAAAGCGCGTGAGCGGATGGTTGTGCAGTATGGCATAGCTGGTGCTAATAACGGTGCTGTTGTCGGAACTGATCACGCAGCTGAAAACTTTAGTGGTTTTTACACAAAATATGGCGATGGTGCAGCCGATCTTACGCCTCTTTTCCGTTTGGACAAGCGTCAAGGTAAACAAATGCTCAAAGAACTTGATTGTCCGGAACATTTATACTTAAAGACTCCTACAGCTGATCTAGAAGAAGACCAACCAGATCTTCCTGATGAGACAGCTTTGGGAGTAACGTATCAAGAAGTTGATGATTACCTTGAAGGACGAGAAGTGTCAGACGAGGCCGCTGAAAAAATTGAGGCACTCTGGCGAAAGAGTGAGCATAAGCGCCGCATGCCAGTTTCGGTATTTGATGATTTTTATAAGCACAAATAAAAAGTGATCTAAAAATAACAAGATTAATTTGCAAACTCAGTATGTGAATGAGCTTCTAGATCTTCCTATTATGCATTGACAAAGATTGTGCAAGTAGTACAATTACTGTTAACTTAAGATATGTTTTTTAAATTAACAGTTCAAAGAGAGAGCTAATTGGTGAGAAGGGCTTACTGTTATTTAAAAAATGCTCCTTATAGATTTAACGAATAAAAATAATTAAGAGGTAACAAACACTGTTGCAATTGAGGTGGTACCGCGTTTTAAAGCGTCCTTGAATTTGGCAACGGTGTTTTTATTTTTGGATAAAAAAAGGGAGAGATATTGATGAAGAAACTAACAAGTTCGGAATTTAGACAAATGTTTTTGGACTTCTTCGAACAACATGGTCATATGGTGATGCCAAGTCAATCACTAATTCCGCAAGATGATCCAACACTACTTTGGATTAACTCTGGTGTTGCAACAATGAAGAAATACTTTGATGGCTCTGTTGTACCTAAAAATCATCGAATCACTAGTTCACAAAAATCAATTAGAACTAATGATATTGAAAACGTAGGTAAAACAGCACGTCACCAAACCTTCTTTGAAATGCTTGGTAACTTTTCAGTTGGTGATTACTTTAAAAAAGAGGCTATTTCTTGGGCTTGGGAATTTTTGACTAGTCCAGAATGGCTTGATTTGGATAAAGAAAAGCTTTATTGCACGGTTTATCCTAAAGATACTGAAGCACATAAAATTTGGCTTGAAGTTGGCATGCCTGAAGATCATATTGTTAAATTAGAAGAAAACTTCTGGGACATTGGTGAAGGTCCTTGTGGTCCTGACTCCGAAATCTTCTATGACCGTGGTCAAGAAAATAATGATGTGGCAGAAGACGATCCAGAGAACTTCCCTGGTGGTGAAAATGCGCGTTATCTAGAAATTTGGAACATTGTGTTCTCCCAATACAACCACTTGGCAAATGGTGAATATGTTGATCAACCGCATAAAAACATTGATACGGGAATGGGACTAGAGCGTGTACTGTCAATTTTACAAGACGCTCCAACTAACTTTGAAACTGATTTATTCTTGCCAATCATCCACGAAACAGAAAAGATGACTGCAAATAAGAAATATGGCGAAAACGCAGCAGACACTACTGCTTTCAAGATAATTGCCGATCACGTTCGAACAGTCAGTTTTGCTATTGCTGATGGGGCATTACCATCAAATACTGGACGTGGCTACGTTCTACGCCGGTTAATTCGTCGTGCTGATTTAAATGGTCAACGCTTAGGTATTAAAGGTTCATTTCTTTATAAATTAGTACCTGTTGTTGGTAAGATTATGGAAAGCCATTATCCAGAAGTTACTGATCAGAAGGACTTTATTGCTAAAGTAATTAAGAACGAAGAAGAACGATTCCAATTAACTCTTGATTCCGGTTTAACTCTACTTGATGACTTAATTGAAAAGGCTAAGAAGTCTGACGATAAAACAATTTCAGGAAAAGATGCATTTAAGTTATTCGATACTTACGGTTTTCCTTACGAATTAACTTTTGAAACTGCACAAGATGCAGGATTAGAAGTTGATAAAAAGGGCTTTGACGCTGAAATGAAAGCTCAAAAAGAACGGGCACGTAAAGCACGTGGTGATTTGCAATCAATGGGTGCACAAGATGAAACTTTAATGAACCTAAAAGATAAATCTGAGTTTGAGTACGGCGTATACGAAGACAATGCAAAATTGATTGATATTCTTGTTGATGACAAATTAGTTGATCGTGCTGATGGTGATAATGCAGTCTTAATCTTTGATAAGACTCCATTTTACGCTGAACGAGGCGGTCAGGTAGCCGATCACGGTAATATTTACAATCGTGAAGGTGAATTAGTTGCTCAAGTAACTGACGTACAACACGCACCAAATGATCAAAACATGCACTTTGTTGATGTTGTTTTGCCACTAGAAAAGGGTGAAGAATACACCTTAAAGATTGATCGTGTTCGTCGTGAAGGCTTGCGCCATTCACATACCGCTACGCACTTATTACACGCTGCTTTAAGAAGTGTGTTAGGTGAGCATACTCATCAAGCCGGAAGTTTGGTAGAGCCTGATTTCTTACGCTTTGACTTTACTGCTATTGAACCAATGACCGCGAAAGAAATTAAATCGGTTGAAAACTTAGTTAACCAAAAGATTTGGGAAGCAATTGAAGTTAAAACAACCATTACTGATCCAGAAAAAGGAAAAGACATGGGCGCTTTAGCCTTATTTGATGGTAAATATGGTGACAAGGTCCGCGTTGTTCAAATGGAAGACTTCTCAATTGAATTCTGTGGTGGTACCCACTGTGCTAATACCAATCAAATTGGTGTCTTCAAGATTATTTCCGAGTCAGCAATTGGTGCGGGAATGAGAAGAATTGAAGCAGTGATGTCCAAAAAGGCATATGAATACCTATCAAACCGCTCCGAATTATTGGACGAAATTCAAACAGAAGTAAAATCGACTAAACCTGAAGATATTCTTGATAAAGTTGGTAGTCTGGAACAAGAACTGCACGATAGTCAAAAACAAGTTGAAGACTTGAATTCACAAATTAACCAAGTTAAAGCTGGTTCAATTTTTAATAACGTTGAACAAGCGGGTGATTTATCAATTATTGCGCAAAAAGTTGACGTTAACGGTATGAATGACTTACGTGAGCTGGCTGATACTTGGAAGAGTGAGGACAAATCAGACGTTCTAGTTTTAGCTGCAGGTAAAGATGGCAAGGCCAACATGATTATTAGCCTAAATGACAAGGCGCTAGATGCAGGTCTCAAAGCAGGTGACCTAATTAAACAAGTTGCCCCAACCTTTGGTGGCGGCGGTGGTGGTCGTCCAAACATGGCTCAAGCAGGTGGTAAAAAACCTGAAGGTCTTGAAGATGCTATCAAACAAGTGATTTCAATCGTCACAGAAAATTAAGTGTTTGAGTTTAACGTGTTTTTCAAGTAAAATTATGCTAGGAGGAATGATTATGAGTTCGCTAGATAAGACAATGCATTTTGACTTTAATGAAAATAAAGGCAAGAATGTCTATGACACTCTCCAAGAGGTATATAATGCCCTTGAAGAAAAAGGATACAATCCGGTTAACCAGATTGTCGGTTACTTACTGTCTGGCGATCCGGCATATATTCCACGGCATAATGACGCACGTAATTTGATTTTAAAACATGAACGTGATGAAATAATTGAAGAGCTTGTAAAAAGTTATCTTGGTAAAAATAAATAATGCGCTTGCTTGGTTTGGATGTCGGTTCAAAGACAGTCGGAGTGGCAGTTAGTGATGAATTGGGAATAACCGCCCAAAAAGTTACAACCATTCAGATTGATGAAGATCGATTTAATTTTGGGATGCGTCCTTTAAAGAAAATCGTTCGTGAATATAATCCGTCCGGTTTTGTGCTAGGATTGCCTAAGAATATGGACGGTTCATCTGGTACTTCTGTTAAAAGAAGTAAGGCATATGGTCAAAGATTGCAAGAAAAGTTTGGTTTGCCAATTTATTATTCAGATGAACGCTTGACCACAGTTGAATCCCAGCGTGTACTGGTTGATGAAGCTGAAATTCATGACCGCCATAAACGTAAAGAAGTTATTGACCAAATGGCCGCGGTTTTAATTCTGCAAAATTATTTAGACCTAAATCGAAAGGATTAATATGACACAAGAAATACAAGGCGATGATCGCCAATTAACTTTAGTTGATGAAAATGGTAATGAGGAGTTATACGAAGTTTTATTCACTTTTCATTCAGACGATTATGACAAGTCTTACATTTTACTTTATCCGGCTTCGACGGATGAAGACGAAGAAATCGAAGTCCTTGCATTCAGTTTTGATGCTGACGCTGATGGAGATGTAACCAGCAACGATTTGCATGAAATTGAGGCAGACGATGAATGGGGTATGGTTCAGGGTGTACTCAATACATTCTTGGACGATGACCGTTTAAGCGGTGAATAAATGAAAAAGACTGGCGAAGCCAGCCTTTTTTTATTAATAGAGATTTTAAATAGATGAATAATAAAATATTAGAAACACTAGAATTTGCAAAAATCACTGAAAAATTGCAAAAAATGGCGATTACGGCTCCGGCTAAAAAAATGGCAGCTAAGCTTTTGCCAAGTGCTGATTTTACTCAAGTTGAAAGAGAATTAAGTCAAACACTAACCGGTGCAAATTTGTTGCGCATAAAAGGTCAGATGCCGTTAACTGACTTCAAGGATGTTACGCCAAGTACAAAACGTTTGCGAATTAAGGCTAATTTGAATGCCCATGAATTGGGTAACTTGCTACTAGTACTAACTCTGGCTAATGACATTAATAACTTTGTGGCTGATGTAGATGAAGAAGAACTTGATTTATCGACCATTGAAACTATTTTAGCAGAGTTAGATGTACCAGATACCTTATTCAATCAGTTAAAAAAGGCGCTTGATTATGACGGTGAAATTCTTGATAGTGCCTCCACTAAGTTGGCACAGCTACGTCATGAACTAAAAAATAATGACCGTGAAATCAAGAATCGAATGGATGCTTACACTAAGGGGAGCAGTAGCAAGTATTTGTCTGAACAAATTGTGACAATCAGAGATGAGCGCTACGTTATTCCAGTTAAGCAAGAATACCGAAATAAGTTTGGCGGTGTAGTTCATGATCAAAGTGCCAGTGGACAAACACTATTTATTGAGCCTAGCAGCGTCCTGAACCTAAATAATCAACAACAAAACTTGCTTGCGGAAGAAAGACGTGAAATTGAACGCATTTTACGTAATCTTTCTGATTTAGCACGCGAAGAGGTTGATCAAATTGATACTATTTTTTCTGCAATTGTTCAGTTAGACTTCATTCAGGCTAAGGCAAGGCTTGCTCATGAAATGAAAGCGACCGAGCCTAAATTAACGCAGGACCACTCACTTTCATTTATTAAAGCGAGACACCCTTTAATTGATCCTGAAAAAGTTGTGGCTAATGATATCCGTTTGGGCGAAGAATTTGACACAATTTTAATAACGGGACCGAACACAGGTGGTAAAACAATCACTTTGAAAACTGTTGGTTTGTTGCAGTTAATGGCACAAGCAGGCCTATTTATTCCAGCTGCTGAGGGCAGTAAAGCAGCAGTTTTCCGTGATATTTGTGCTGATATTGGTGATGAACAGTCAATTGAGCAATCGCTCAGTACCTTTTCATCCCACATTAATGGCATCATTGATATTATGAAAAATGTCGATGATCAAACTTTGGTTTTAATTGATGAAATTGGTGCGGGAACTGATCCAGAAGAAGGAGCCAGTTTAGCAATTAGTATTTTAGACTTTTTACGCAAAAAGCAGGCTAAAATTATTGTAACCACACACTATCCGGAGCTGAAATTATATGGTTACAACCGGCCAAAAGTTACCAATGCTTCAATGGAATTTGATTTGAAGACCTTATCGCCGACTTATCGGCTGCAAATTGGGATTCCCGGTCACAGTAATGCCTTCGCAATTGCGCGTAGATTGGGGATGCGCGAAGACGTGGTTAAAAGCGCCGAAAGCCTCATGTCAGATGATAATGCCGACATTAATCAAATGATTGAAGAATTGACTAAGCAGACTAAGGCAGCAACAGATGCTCGCAATCATTTAGTGACCAGTCTTGATCGTAGCAAAAAGCTTGAGCTTAAACTGCAGCAAGCACTTGACTGGTACAATCAACGCGTCCAAAAGCAACTTGAATTTGCTCAAGAACGTGCCAATGAGGTTGTCGCAAAGAGTCGTAAAAAAGCCGAAAAGATTATTGAACAGCTTGAAAATCAGCAAGGCAGTTTAAAACAGAACGAGCTGATTGAGGCTAAAAGTGAATTTAACCAGCTTGAAAAGCAGAATGAAAATCTGGCGCATAATCGTGTTTTACAAAAAGAAAAACGCCGTCACCATGTCAATGTTGGCGATAAGGTTAAGGTGTTGTCATATGGCCAGACTGGTACAATAACTAAAAAGATGTCAGAGCATGAGTATGAAGTACAAATGGGCATTATTAAGGTTAAAGTCAGTGACCGTGACATTGAAAAAGTTGGTGTGGATAATGAAGCAAAGAAGCATTCAACCAAGCTAGTCCGCGCTACTGGTGCTAATCGTCGCAGTAATGCACGTAGTGAATTAGACTTGCGTGGACAGCGCTATGATGAAGCAATGACCAATCTTGATCGTTATATTGATTCAGTTTTACTGGCTGGGCTTGATGTAGTGACGATTATTCATGGTATCGGAACAGGTGCCATTAGAAAGGGCGTTTGGCAATACTTAAAGGCAAGTAGATACGTCAAAAGCTTTAACTACGCTCCTGCAAACGAAGGTGGCAACGGAGCGACGATTGTTCACTTGAAGTAGCGCGTTTAACTTGTAAAAAGTAAGTTACATGCTATAATTAAATTACTTATGAAGAGCTACAACTATTTAGGGAGGTTTTACTCATGGTTGATGAACTTACAGATCAAAACTTTGAAGAAGAAACTAAAGATGGCGTTGTCCTAACTGACTTTTGGGCAACATGGTGTGGTCCTTGCAAAATGCAATCACCAGTTATTGATGAATTAGCTGAAGAGCGTCAAGATGTTAAATTCACCAAGATGGATGTTGATGAAAATAAAGATACACCAAGTTCTTTAGGTGTAATGGCAATTCCAACTTTAATCATCAAAAAGAATGGTGAAATTGTTGATCGCTTGACAGGTTACACACCTAAGGCAAAGCTTGATCAAATTTTGAATCAATACACAGATTAAAAGTATAGGAAAAACCTTCTGCAATTAGCAGAAGGTTTTTTGATTGTTCTAACTTGGAAAGTGACGAACAGATCACTATTAGTTGTTTCTAGCTTGTAAAAGATCACGAATTTGTTTTAAGTAATCTTCTGAAGTAGGTTGAGCTGGTTTTTGCTCAGCAGGTTTAGGTCTAGTTACTTTGTTGACTGCTTTGACAAGCAGGAAGACAATAAAGGCGATAATTAAGAAATTAATCACCGTATTGATAAATGCACCATATTTAAATGTTGCACCGCCAACTTTCAAAACTAAGTTGGATAAGTCGATTCGACCGATAAATAGACCGATAAGTGGGTTGATTAGGTTGGATACTAATGAATTTACAATATTGGTGAATGCACCGCCGATGATAACACCGACTGCTAAATCAATTACATTGCCACGTTCAATAAATTGCTTAAATTCTTTCAGCATAATTTTTTCCTCCATTCTCACTTTAATCATAGAGCAAAGATGGCAAGAAACTCAATTAAGCTGCTTTTTAATTTAATCAAATTTGGCTGCTATGTGAACTAAATTATTTTTGTGATCAATTTCTAATTCGCATTCAGTTGTGCGGCCAGTTTCTTTTTCAACTGCCTCCGCAATGATTCCTGCTTCAAGCGAAAACTCTTGGCTGTCACTATTAAGCCGGTCGGTAACGCTTTGGCCTGCTAATTCAAAATCAATTTCTGTTCTGCGTTCCTTTATTTTAGTTAAAGTGCCAAATTCAGTTGTTTCAAAGAAACTATTAACATCTTCAAAGGAAGCTAAATCATATTTACGAGCGATTCTTTTGCCGCCCCAATATAAAATTTCTTCGCTCGTTTCACCCAAAATAGTTGGTAAAAGAAAGTCGCGATATAACTGATTAACAAAATATACGTGTTCACTTTGTTGCTGATTGTCTTGCATTAAGAATTCATCCCTTTTATTTTCTTATATTTTACCTTAAAATTGATTGAAATAGAAAAAAATAAGGGGATTTTATATTATGGATAATCGGCCAATCGGGTTGTTAGATTCTGGTGTTGGCGGTTTAACGGTAGTTAAAAAAATTATTGCGCAAATGCCAAATGAAGCAACAGTTTTTATTGGTGATAATGCACATATTCCATATGGTGATAAAACTAAAGACGAAATCACTGAATTAACGAGACAAAGTGTTGAATTTTTATTGAGTAAAAATGTTAAATTGATTATTTTTGCCTGTAATACAGCAACTAAGGTTGCACTAGATGTTATTCAAAATGAAACTAACACTAAGCTGATTGGTGTGATTAAATCTGGCAGCATCGCTGCAATACGTGCGACTAAAAATAAGCATATTGCTGTTGTCGGGACTCAAATGACGGCATCATCGCACGCTTACAAAAAAGAAATTACGGCGCTTGATCCTGCAATTGAAGTTACAGAATTAGCTGCTCCTAAGTTAGTGCCACTAATCGAAAATAATGCTACACCAGCGGACATTTTGCCTGTTTTAACGGAAACACTAGAACCATTACAAAAGAAGAGTTTTGATACGTTAATCTTGGGCTGTACCCATTATCCAATTATTCAAAAGCAATTTGCACAGTGTTTACCTAATAACGTGCAATTAATTAACCCTG
Organism: Lactobacillus apis; assembly: GCF_003150935.1. Lineage (NCBI taxonomy): Bacteria > Bacillati > Bacillota > Bacilli > Lactobacillales > Lactobacillaceae > Lactobacillus > Lactobacillus apis. Next base: position 341,081 of record NZ_CP029476.1, read on the forward strand.
CTGATGAGATCGCCAGATATACAGAAGAATTATTGCAGACCAAAGGAGCAGCATGTGAACGGCCAAATTTGGGCAAGCATGAGTACTTTACAACTGGGGATGTCAAAAAAGTAAATAAATTGGGTGCGCAAATTCTCGCTGAGCCTAATTTCAACGCAATTCAGGTATAAAAGGGACAAAAAATGAAAGAAATTTTATTTGCTACAACTAATCAAGGAAAAGTAAGAGAGCTTCAAGAGGCCTTCAAACAGGCTAAGATTGACGTTCAAATCAAGACTAATGCAGATTTAAAGCATCCACCTATCGTTGAAGAATATGGAACGACTTTTGAACAAAATGCGAAGCTAAAAGCACATGCTTTGGCTGAATTTAGTAACATGATTACGATTGCTGATGATTCTGGTTTGATGGTTGATGCACTTGATGGTGCACCTGGGGTGCGATCAGCACGTTTTGCTGGTGAAGAGCACAATGATCAAAAAAATAATGCTAAATTGTTAGTTGAGCTCGGTGGAGTTCCATCAGGAAAGAGAACGGCCAAATTTAATACAACAATTGTGGCATCATATCCAGGCGAATTTGAACATGACTTAGTTGTTTCTGGTCAGTGCGCGGGTCGAATTCTGGTGGCACCAGAAGGTGAAGATGGTTTTGGTTACGATCCACTTTTTTATGTGCCAGAAAAAGGAAAAACTTTTGCACAGATGACGGTTGCTGAAAAAAATGGACTATCACATCGTGGTCGAGCAATCCAAAAGCTGCTTGAGAAATTTCCGACCTGGTTAGCCCAGTTTTAAACAAAAAAGGTTAATTACACTAAAGTATGTCGTTTATCACGAACTTAATGTAATTAGCCTTTTTTATTGCGCTAAATTGATGTCATGTGCCTGTAAAGTTTTTAAATACTCAGATAAATAGCGGTCTTGCACTGCTTTTTCATTGCCTGGCTTGACTTGAAAATGAATAACATATTTCACTGTTTGAGCAGTTTGAGAAGTAACCCCAACAATTAATGGTTTTTGAATAAGTGCTTTTTCTTTGCCCTCATTTTGTGAGTTAACCTGATTGATTAACTCTCGAACATAATTGAAGTCACTATCAACTTTTAACTGCAGTTCAATGTCGAGTCCTGTACCACCGTGTGCGAGATTCTGAACAATTGAGATGTTACGATTAGGAATATAGATGATAGAACCATCGGTGCCTTTGAGTCTAGTAGTTCTGAGTCCCAGTTGAATCACTACACCCGTTTGATTGTTTATTTGAACAAGGTCTCCCACATCAAATTGGTCTTCACTTAAAATAAAGAAGCCATTGACGAGGTCACTAACAAAGCCTTGTGCGCCCATCCCTAATGCAAGTGAGAAAATACCAGCGCTTGCGAGCAAGGTGCCGATTGGAACACCCAGAATTGATAAAACTGCAAAGAGGTAAAAGAAAATTACAGTGTAGGAAAAAATACTATTAATTAAGGCAGCGACTGTCTTAGAACGCTTATTTTGGGGCCTTTTGCTGTTTTTCCAATAATGACTAATTATTTTTTTACCAAAATGGGAAATTAAGAAGAAGATAATTGTGGAGATGGCAAGCTGCCAAACCACGGTCAACACTTGCGTACCAATTTGGTCCCAATTAAATTTTAAATTTCTTTGATTTAGTTGAAATGTCGGTTTCATGGTTTTCCGCCTTTCTTATATGCATATTAATCATAGCAAAATATTACATATAGATTGAGATTGAAGCATTTTCATGCTAGACTTTTTTTAAGGTATAGAATTGGAGGTAGAAGATGGAGAATATATCTTATGGTGAAGTAGCAGGGTTAATTGCCGCTGTGGCATTATTAGTTTTGATACTTTTCACAATTCCTGTACTTATCCACGCTGCAAAAGCAGCAAAGCAAGCGAATCAAACAATCAAAGCTGCCAACGAATCACTTGAACAAATCTCAAAGGATGTTGATGTTTTGGCCCATCAAACAAGTGACTTGCTTGATAAGACCAATGTGCTTTTAGCAGATGTCAATGTTAAGATGGAGACTTTAGATCCTGTTGTCAAGGCTGCTGCTGATTTAGGTGAAAGTGTCTCAGATGTGAACGCCTCTTCACGTAAGATGGCAAAGCGGGTTAGCAACTTTCATTTAAATAGTGGTAACGGGTTCGTATCTTCTGCTTTATCGTCAATGTTTGCGCGTAGGAAACGTCGCAAGGGTAAAGAATAGAAAAAAGGAGTTTTTTACAATGAAGAAATTTTCAAACTTTGTTTTAGGTGCAATCATTGGTGGTGCAGCAGGTTTTCTAGCTGGCTCATTATTAGTTAGTGATGAACAAATCGATGATTTGAAGAAAAAAGTTAAGGACAATGACACTGTTCAAGACCTTAAGAAGAAATATGACAATGGTACTGAAGTCGTAAAAAATCAATTAGCTTCATTCCCAAAGAATGTTGAAGATGATTCTGAATTGAAAGATTTTGATGATATCGTGATTGACAACTCTTCAGACGATGATCCAATGTTAGCTGATAAAGCTGAGGATTCAGTAAGTGATTTACACAATGCTGAAGCACCTGAGAGACCAGATGCTTTTCCTAAAGAGGATCCTTCAACAAGACCATAATTAAAATTGCTTAATAAAAAATGCACTAGCAGGAAGTTAAATTCTGTTAGTGCATTTTTAGTTCTTGTAAATACTAATCACTAAGTGGGATGTATTTAAGTTCCTTGCTGGTATGGGTAAATGGTTCATAACCGTCTTTAGTTACAACACCACAGTCTTCGATTCTAACACCAGCAACGCCTGGAAGATAAATTCCTGGTTCAATCGAGAAGCACATGCCTTCCTCGATTACCAAGTCATTGCCACCAACAATTGAAGGGTACTCATGGACGTCTTTACCAATTCCGTGACCCAAACGGTGAATGAAGTATTCGCCGTAGCCAGCCTTTGTAATGATGTCACGTGCAACTCCATCTAACTCAGAAGCGGTCATGCCAGGCTTAACTGCATCAATTGCGGCTTGCTGTGCTTCACGATCAATTTCATAGATTTCTTTAGCTTTAGCACTTGGTTCACCGTAGGCAACTGTTCTACTAGCGTCTGATGCGTAGCCGTTATGCATAGTTCCAAGATCAAATAAAACTAGTTCATTAGGTTGAACTTTATTCATTGTTGGACCTAAGTGTGGATTAGCTGCATTTGCCCCGGTTTGAACAATTGTTTCAAAACTTTCGTGCATAACACCTTTTTGCACCTTTAATTGATATTCAATTTGTCCAGCAATATAGCGCTCGGTTACACCAGTTTTAATTGCGTTAAAACCAATCTCAAAAGCAAAATCTGCTTCGCGTCCGGCAGCTTGTAATTGTTTAACTTCTTCTGGTGTTTTATATAGTCGAATTTTAGCAATAAAATTTGAAACATCACCATCAAAATTTGCGTCTGGAAATTGTTCATGCATCAGTTGGAAATGTGCTACAGACAAATTATTTTTCTCTAGTGCCCATTTTTGGTATTCTGAAGTCCTACCTTTAATTTTATCTGCAATTACTGCCCATGGGTCTTCTGAATCAAGGTAGCCGAAGACATCACCATCCCAAGCAGAATTTTTAGCTTCTTCAACATTTAAGGCAGGAACGAAAACAAATGGATCGCTATCTTTAAATGCTAGAAGAGCAAAGATACGCTCGTGTGGTTCCATGTCGTAGCCAGTAAAATAAGCGATTGTGGTTGGATTGGAAATATAAGCAACATCATTGCCAGATGCTTGCAGCCATTCTTGTAATTTGTTTAAATTCATAAACTTTTCCTTTCATATCAAGTAATTAATTATGAAAAGTATATCATGTTATAGCAATGAAAAAATGAAAGAATAGCTGTAAACGTTTGCACTTTTTGGGAAATCATGATAAATTTGTTAGGAGTATTCAAGATAGGGGATTAGAGATGCGTAAACAAGATATTACAATTTATGACGTTGCTCGCGAAGCTAAAGTGTCGATGGCGACCGTTTCACGAGTAGTTAATGGCAATACCAATGTTCGTAAAGATACACGTGAACGTGTATTAAAGGTGATCAACCGGCTGCACTACCAGCCAAATGCAGTAGCGCAAGGGCTTGCCTCTAAACGAACAACAACGGTTGGACTAATCGTTCCAGATTTAACTAACCTTTACTTTGCTGAGCTTTCAAAGGGAATAGATGATATCGCATTACTGTACAAGTATAATATCATCATTACTAGTATTGAAAACCGCTTAATGAAGGAAGATCAAGCAATTCAAGGTCTATTGAACAAGCAAGTTGATGGCATAATTTACATGTCAGATAATTTGCCAGAAGAAGCTGCCGAAGCTTTCAAGCGTACAGATACACCAGTTGTTTTGGCTGGTACTAAAAGTAATCACCAAGAGTTTCCGTCAGTTGCAATTGACTACATGAAGGCTGACACTGAGGCATTAAATTTACTTTATAACGATGGTAAGAAGAACTTAGCGCTTGTATTAGATGATCCAGATACAGTCGTAAATGCAGAAAACCGCATTCCAGCATATAAGAAGTTTATGGCTGATCATAACTTGGGTGAAGGGCACATTTATAGCAATATTAAAGATCATTCTGATGGCTATAATCTGTATTCCCAATTGCGTCAGGATGGCATTGATGGTGTAATCGTTACCCGAGATATTACCGCTGTCGGCATTTTAAATGCCGCAACTGATGCAGGTACAAAGATTCCTGAAGAAATGGAAATTGTAACTGCTAGTGCAACACAGATTGCTTCTGTCGTTAGACCAGCACTGACAGCCATTCGTCAACCACTTTATGATATTGGTGCTGTGGCAATGAGATTGCTAACTAAGCTAATGAACAATGAAGAAATTGACAAAAAGCAAATTGAATTGCCATATGAATTGTTGAAAAAGCAAAGCACGGCAAATAAATAATAAACAAAAAATCGATTCATTATTTAAGTGAATCGATTTTTTGCTACTTTCAATTATTTAACTTCCAAGTTGCTCTAATTTGTTGGGTAAAGTTTAGAGTTTTTGGCGCTTGTAAAGGCAGATATTCCAGTAGAGCGATATTAGTGTAGCGATTAATTCTAGGTAGCTTATTGTAATTATGCCAACTAGTTCCGTCAAAAAAACCGTAGAAAAGAATATCGCGAGCCTTAACCCAACCTAAAGAGGTGTATAGCCACATGCTTTTTGGACTGCCATTAAAGTTCTGAATTTTATACAAAGTATTAATTGGCATTTCTTTTTTTGTTTTTGCTTGATTTTCAGGTAAGCGATAAATCGGTACTTTGTGTTGGGGCTTGGCCAGTATTTGTTTGTCTTGGTACGGAGCAACATCCTGTTGCTTTAAATCAAGGTTAACAAACTCGGCGGAAATGAAGGTCTGATTGTCTATTTGGTAATAGAGCTGATTGTGGGCACGGACGCCGTACATTACTTCCAATTTTTGCCCAGGTTTAACATACTTCTTTTGTTTAACTCTGACGTATGGATTCATCATTGTCGCTGTTTTTTCTTTACCAAAATAGATGCCGTTACGATGAATGTCGTATTTCTTAGTGCCTTGCTTAGCCAGCTTATATTTAAAACCGGTACTTGGAAAGTTGGTTACAACGCCATCAATATTTTTATTGATCAGCCAATGCCATAATTCAGGTGATTCATCCATTTCTGCCCAAACATAAACTTGCTTGTTGATGCGATGAAGCCAGTGAATTAGCCAAGAGTGATTCAAAATCAAGTCCGACGAAACATTGACCGCATCGACTTGCGGTAAATTACTAAAATTGATTCGTTTAAGGCTACCGACAAGTAAAATTAGGTATGCGTCTGGCATGACTTTCCGAAAGTGAAATAAGCTTGCCGCCGAAAAAGAGTGAATCATAACCCTTTTTTCCATATGATATTTTTTAATTGTTGCAGCAATTTCATCTTCTAGTTGGTAAGACGGATCAATTGAATGATCAATTTTGGTTTCTAAAACAAATTTGGTATTTGGCTTTTTTTGATAGTGTTCAAATAACTCATCCAGACTCATCACATGTTCACCATTATCATATGTTAATTGGCTAAGTGCCTGCCAAGTATTTTGTGATACAATTGCATGTGTATGAGTAACTCGATATAAATCATCATCATGTGAGACGACCAGTTGTCCATCTGCTGAAAGATGAAGGTCGAGTTCAACGTAATCAGCACCTGAATTAAAGGCGGAATCATCGCTCTGGATTGTTTCTTCAGGATATTTCGTGGGATCGCCGCGGTGCCCGACAACAGTAAAACCACTACTTGTCAAGAAGATTATGGTAAGAAAAATAGCCGTAAATACATGGCTTTTACGTTTCATGTGTACACCTCTATTGTTTATTACGATAGCATGGTTACACATTTTTTGCTATATTTAACAGTTTAATTTTAGGGATAATTTAGATGAAGCAAGAGTATGAAGAATTAGATTTAATTGAAGAAATCACACGCAATGATGGCAGTAAATACTTTGAAATTTCTAACATTGATCAAAATGGGATAGCCGAACTGGCGGTTGATCACGGGAATATAAAAAATGTGCGCATCTTGCAACTAAATATTCCACGTACTAAAGCGTTGATCACTTATGAAGAGTATATTAACAAAAACTACCACCTTGAAACATTAACCAATGAGGATGATTGGAAAAATCCTGATTGGGTTGAATGGGATAAGCCAAAGGGTAAAGTCTTGGATGCGTACGAAATGATTTTGAAATCGAATCAGATCGGTTAGGGGACAAGAGATGGAAAAACTTCGCATTTTACATACTAATGATTTGCACTCACATTTTGAAAACTTTCCTAAAATCGGTCGTTATCTGCAAAAGGCGCAACAAGATAAGACTGTCGACCAGGTGCTAACGTTTGATGCTGGTGACTTCATGGATAGATCCCATCCATTAACTGATGCAACTTATGGTCAAGCTAATATTAAATTGATGAATTCGTTTAATTACGATGCCATCACAATTGGCAACAATGAGGGAATATCGAACTCGCATGAAGTAGTTGAGCACCTTTTTGATCATGCCAATTTTCCTGTAGTTCTTGCTAACTTACGTGAAGAAGATGAATCAATGCCGCATTGGGCGGTTCAAGATAAAATTCTGACAACCAAAAAAGGCACAAGAATTGCATTAATTGGTTTAACGGCTGCTTATCCCTTATCTTATGAACCTAATCATTGGCACGTTAAAATGCTAAAAGATGCGATGGATGAAGTTCTATCCAAAATTGAAGGAAAATATGATGTTTTAATCCTATTGACGCATGTTGGTCTTAATATGGATTCCTTTTTGGCCCATAATTATCCAGAAATTGATTTAATCATTGGTGGCCATACGCATGATCTGTTACCACATGGCAGAAATGTAAATGGTGTTTGGATTACTCAAACTGGTAAATGGGGTCATTATGTAGGAAATATTCATGTGGAAATTGATGACAAGCACCATATCCAAAGAATCTCACCACATGTTGTAGCTACAAGTTCGATGAGAGAACATGATGATGATCAAAAAACCATTTTAGGTTACCAAGAACGTGGAAAAGAAATCCTAAGCCAAGAGAAAGTTGCAGATTTACCAGAAAAATATGATGAAGACCGTGAGGCAGCAATTGATGTGTCTCTAGATGCGATTGCTGATTTTGCAGGAACAAATCTAGCAATGTTAAGTACTGGCTTATTTTTAGAACCATTTAAAAAAGGAATCATAACTAAGTATGACTTGCAAAAAATATTGCCTCATTCAATGCACGTTGTACGCTCAAAATTAAAAGGCAGTGACCTATGGCGCCTTGTAATGGAAATCGAAAAAAATCGCCATTACCTTGATCATTTTCCACTTCAAGGGATGAGTTTTCGGGGAAAAGTATTTGGTCAAATGCACTATCGCGGAATAAAGTTTGATCCACTAAGCAAAGCCGTTTTTGTTGAGGGGAAGGAAATAAACCCAGCAAAAGAATATCAAATTGCTGTTTTGGACCACTATGTTTTGGTGCCTTTTTTCCCTACGCTTGCAATTGTGGGGGATAATCAATTTTTATTCCCACAATTTTTGCGTGAAGTAATTGGTGATTATTTAGCTAAAAAATATCCAATAATAGGAAGTGAAACTAATGGTGGACCAAAAGAGCCCAATTGATGAATCAAAAAAAGAAAATAAGTTTGATGAACAGCAGCCGCTTCGTCATCCACTTGCAGCGGTCAAAATAGTTGGCAAGCAAATCAAAATTAACAAGCAACTGTATCAAGTACTTGTGGATAAACAAGAAGCGCTCGATACTGAACTTTTAAGTAAAAAATATGACCCTTATTTAGATCAGTATGATTATATTGTGGGTGATGTTTCGAGCGAACACCTGCGCTTAAAAGGCTTTTTTAAAGATAAAGTACAAACGGCAATTGACCGCAAGGAACAGACAATTGCTGATTATTTGATAGAATACTGTAATCCTGGTGGTGGCTATTTTATTTTGCAACTGGTGAGCCCGGTACATCACTACCGAAATACTAAGTTTAAAAGACGTACCAGTGTAACCCGCTATAAGAAGCAAACTGCACCTAACAATAAGACTGCTACTTTTAAAAAGTATAAAAAGAGTGCGTCACGCATCAAAAAACCAAAAACAGTTACAGTGAAAAAGGCACAAGCTAATAATCACACTTTTGTAATCAAAAAGAGGAAAGGTAGCAATTAAGTGAAAGATTATCAATTGTTTTTAATTGATCTGGATGGAACAATCTATCGCGGAAAAGAGACTATTGCATCCGGTGTAAGATTTGTTCATCGACTTGAGGCAGCTGGCAAAAATTATCTTTTTTTGACTAATAATACAACACGTACACCGCAAATGGTTGTAGATAAGTTGGCTGGGCATGGAGTAGCGACAGATACTTCACATGTGTATACGCCTTGCATGGCGACTACTAGTTATTTGCTAAATAAAAAAGAGACTGATAGTGGCAAAATTGGTGTTTATTTAATTGGACAAATTGGTTTATGGCATGAATTTCTCAGCCATCCCGAATTCGAAATCAACGAAGAGAAGCCAGATTACGTAGTGGTAGGAATGGACACTGATTTGACTTACCACAAAGTTCAAGTTGCTACTAACGCAATTAGAAATGGCGCGAAGTTTATTGGGACAAATGCTGATGTCAATTTGCCGAGTGAAAATGGCTTATTACCCGGAAACGGTTCACAATGTGCGATGATCGCTACGGCAACAGGAGTAGAGCCACTGTTCATTGGGAAGCCTTCCGAAATTATCATTGAACGTGTTTTGCAAAAAATGGGTTGTTCAAAAGAAGACGCACTAATTGTGGGTGATAATTATGATACAGATATCAAAGCTGGATTTAACAGTAAGGTGGACCAACTGCTAGTTACAACGGGCATTACTCAGCCAGAAGATATTGCAGATAAAAAGCAACCAACAATTTTAGTTGACGACTTGGATAAGGTTAAACTATGAAAAAAAGCAATCCCATTTTAGCCGTAATGTTTCATTTCATATTCGGTATTACTAGTAGTGTTGTTGGTGCAATAATTGCAAGCTGGCCCTTACTACTTGTTTTTGTCATTGTTCAAAAGACTTATAAAACTGTCAACCTATCAGTTGGGCAAGTAATTCATAACTATAATCAACTGTTGGGTTATTTGGTTTGGCCATTTAAGCAGCATTTGCATATGAGCAATTTCCCAACTTCAGTAATGGCGGCGCAACACTTTGCGGAAGTAAAGAGACTGTTTATTTTAGCGGTTTTTGCGTTTTTGTGCTGCCTAATAATTTTCTTAATTACTAAAAACAAAAAAAGCAAAGCACTTAAACTTGATAAAGTTTGGACTTTACTCTTTTTACTTTTACCAATTGTTGTATTACCGTTTGCTTTAACTAACTTTGACGATTTCTTTATTACTTTTCACCATTTATTTTTTGCCGGTAGTAACACATGGTTATTTGATCCATCAACCGATCCAATTATTAACGTACTTACAGAAGGCTTTTTTGCGTCATGCTTTGCAGTGGGCGGAATTATTTATGAATTATATTTTGTAAATCAATTATTGAAAAAATAAAAAGGAGTTCCATTAATGGAGCTCCTTTTTTTGTGTCATTCGTTTTTTTAAGCCAACAATTAAAATTGGTAAAACTGAAATAAGTATGATTGCTAGAATTAACATTGAGAAATGATCTTTAACAAATGGAATGTTGCCGAATAAGGCACCAATGATTGTAAAGAGCCCACTCCAGATAATACCGCCGATAATATTGTAAACGGCAAACGTACCGTAGTGCATTCTACTACCACCAGAGATAAAAGGAACAAATGTCCTAATAAAGGGGATAAACCTACCAATTACAATTGTGATTGAGCCATGCCGCTCGAAAAATCGCTCGGCTGCTTCACGGTTTTTTTGGTTAATTAGCTTATTAAACCAGGAGTGTTTCGCTCCGGCCTTGACCGAACGTGCCCCGATTTCATAGTTACATGCATCACCGAGTATTGCGGCTAGTAAAACTGCAAAATACACGAGCCAAATGTTGAGGTGATATTTTGGATTGACTGCCATTGAACTAGCGGCGAAAATCAATGAATCACCTGGCAAAAAAGGGAAAATGACTAATCCAGTTTCAATAAAAATAATGGCAAAAATAATCAAGTATGTCCAGCTGCCAAACTGGTTGACTATTTCAATCAGATGGTGATCAATGTGAAGAATAAAATTGATTATTGTCATATATGTTGCTCCTAAATACTGGTTGAATGAATCGTTAAGGTCTTTTCGGGAAATAGTGCACGCATAATTGCAGTTACTGCAATCTGTGCTTCGCCAAATCCAAGACCGATGACCGGAACTTTGCCGGAATAAGCTGCTACATCTCCAATCGCATAAATGCCAGGGATGTTAGCTTCCATTTCACGCGAAACTTTAATATGGCCATCTTCAAGGTCAACACCCCATTTGCGGACAATACTATTATTCGCGCGAAAGCCATAAGCAACGACGATTTGATCGAACCGCTTTTGTAATAACTCAGTTTGACCGACCTGCTTAAGTCCGATATCAAGTTGATTATTTCGTATTGCAATCGTTTTAGGAAGATAAGGAGTGAGAACTTGAACATTTTTTAAACTTTTAAGTTCTTGCAATGTTGATTCTAAACCGCGGAAATCTGCCCTTCGATGAATTAAATTAATTTTAGTTCCGGGTTGCTTTGCTAATTCAAGTGCCCAGTCAAGTGCAGAATCTCCGCCACCAAAAACGCCGATTGATTTTCCAGCAAAGTGACTCGGGTCTTTAATAAAGTAATGGACACGCTTTTCAATTGTTTCATCCATCTTCAGCGGGAACTTTTTAGGAGA
>NZ_CP029476.1:355000-1125000 GCF_003150935.1 Lactobacillus apis
ACTGAATATAATCCAAGAAAAACCGAGAAACAATCAAAGAGAACAGATTGCAAGAGCGACCGAGAGAGTTCGAAAAGAACGAATGACTTAAGGAAAGGTCAAGAAAAGAAGGGCGCACGGTGAATGCCTAGGCACAATAAGGCGAAGAAGGACGTGACGAACCACGAAAGGCTTCGGGGAGCAGTAAGTACGCAATGATCCGGAGATTTCCGAATGGGGGAACCCAATGCAGCGATGCATTACTATATATTGAATAGATAGGTATATAGGGCAAGACGCAGTGAACTGAAACATCTAAGTAGCTGCAGGAAGAGAAAGAAAAATCGATTTCCCAAGTAGCGGCGAGCGAAACGGAAAGAGCCCAAACCATATGATTTATCATATGGGGTTGTAGGACTGCAAGAAGGTAGTAAGGCGGATAGCAGAATTATCTGGGAAGGTAAGCCAGAGAGGGTGAGAGCCCCGTAAGCGAAATCCAAGAGACGCCGAGCAGAATCCTGAGTAGGTCGGGACACGAGGAATCCCGATTGAAGCAGCGAGGACCATCTCGCAAGGCTAAATACTAAATTGTGACCGATAGTGAACCAGTACCGTGAGGGAAAGGTGAAAAGAACCCCGGAAGGGGAGTGAAAGAGAACCTGAAACCGTGTGCCTACAAGTAGTCAAAGCCCATTAAAGGGTGATGGCGTGCCTTTTGTAGAATGAACCGGCGAGTTACGTTAATTAGCGAGGTTAAGTCAGAAAAGACGGAGCCGGAGCGAAAGCGAGTCTGAAGAGGGCGAGATAGTTAGTTGATGTAGACCCGAAACCAAGTGACCTACCCATGACCAGGTTGAAGGTGCGGTAAAACGCACTGGAGGACCGAACCCACGTAAGTTAAAAATTGCGGGGATGAGTTGTGGGTAGCGGTGAAATTCCAAACGAACTTGGAGATAGCTGGTTCTCTCCGAAATAGCTTTAGGGCTAGCCTGGTGCGAGGATGATAATGGAGGTAGAGCTCTGTTTGGATGAGGGGCCCATCAAGGGTTACTGAGTTCAGATAAACTGCGAATACCATATATCAAAGCACTGGAGTCAGACTGCGAGTGATAAGATCCGTAGTCGAAAGGGAAACAGCCCAGATCACCAGTTAAGGTCCCAAAATCTATGCTAAGTGGAAAAGGATGTGGAGTTGCGTAGACAACTAGGATGTTGGCTTAGAAGCAGCCATCATTAAAAGAGTGCGTAATAGCTCACTAGTCGAGTGACGCTGCGCCGAAAATTTACCGGGGCTAAGCATAGTACCGAAACTGTGGATGTGTAGTAATACACGTGGTAGGAGAGCGTTCTAAGTGCGGCGAAGCTTAATCGAGAGGATAAGTGGAGCGCTTAGAAGTGAGAATGCCGGTATGAGTAGCGCAAGATAGGTGAGAATCCTATCCGCCGAAAGACTAAGGTTTCCTGGGGCAGGCTCGTCCGCCCAGGGTAAGTCGGGACCTAAGGCGAGGCCGAAAGGCGTAGTCGATGGACAACAGGTAGAAATTCCTGTACTGCGTTAGATCGTTAATAGCGAAGGAGGGACGCAGGAGGCAAAGAACGCATGGTGCTGGATATCCATGTTTAAGCAATAAGTGTAGATAAGAGTTAAATGCTTCTATCTAGAAAGCACAAGTTGTGATGAGGAGCGAAATTAAAGTAGCGAAGGTTCAAGAGTCACACTGCCAAGAAAAGCTTCTAGTGAGAGCTAACGTACCCGTACCGCAAACCGACACAGGTAGTCGAGTGGAGAACACTAAGGTGAGCGAGAGAACTCTCGTTAAGGAACTCGGCAAAATAGCCCCGTAACTTCGGGAGAAGGGGTGCTGGTGTAAAAGCCAGCCGCAGTGAATAGGCCCAAACAACTGTTTATCAAAAACACAGGTCTCTGCAAAGTCGAAAGACGACGTATAGGGGCTGACACCTGCCCGGTGCTGGAAGGTTAAGGAGAGTTGTTAGCGTAAGCGAAGCAACGAACTGAAGCCCCAGTAAACGGCGGCCGTAACTATAACGGTCCTAAGGTAGCGAAATTCCTTGTCGGGTAAGTTCCGACCTGCACGAAAGGTGTAATGATTTGGGCACTGTCTCAACGAGAGACTCGGTGAAATTATAATACCCGTGAAGATGCGGGTTACCCGCGACAGGACGGAAAGACCCCATGGAGCTTTACTGCAATTTGATATTGAGTAGCTGTTAAACATGTACAGGATAGGTAGGAGCCAGAGAAGATAGCACGCCAGTGTTATCAGAGGCAATGTTGGGATACTACCCTTGTTTGATGGCTGCTCTAACCAGGACCTCTAAGCGAGGTATGGGACAGTGTCTGATGGGCAGTTTGACTGGGGCGGTCGCCTCCTAAAGAGTAACGGAGGCGCCCAAAGGTTCCCTCAGAATGGTTGGAAATCATTCACAGAGTGTAAAGGTATAAGGGAGCTTGACTGCGAGAGCGACAACTCGAGCAGGGACGAAAGTCGGGCTTAGTGATCTGGTGGTACCGCATGGAAGGGCCATCACTCAACGGATAAAAGCTACCCTGGGGATAACAGGCTTATCTCCCCCAAGAGTTCACATCGACGGGGAGGTTTGGCACCTCGATGTCGGCTCGTCGCATCCTGGGGCTGAAGTAGGTCCCAAGGGTTGGGCTGTTCGCCCATTAAAGCGGCACGCGAGCTGGGTTCAGAACGTCGTGAGACAGTTCGGTCCCTATCCGTCGTGGGCGTTGGAAATTTGAGAGGAGCTGTCCTTAGTACGAGAGGACCGGGATGGACATACCGCTGGTGTACCAGTTGTCTTGCCAAAGGCATAGCTGGGTAGCTAAGTATGGAAGGGATAAGCGCTGAAAGCATCTAAGTGCGAAGCCCCCCTCAAGATGAGATTTCCCATACGAAAGTAGTAAGACACCTCAAAGACTAAGAGGTAGATAGGCTAGGAGTGGAAGAGCCGTGAGGTTTGGAGCGGACTAGTACTAATCAGTCGAGGACTTGACCACAAGCTTGAGCGATCTGGAAGAGAGCGGATAGGTTTTTCAAAGAGGATTATATTTAGTTTTGAGTGTAAAAGCTCAAAGGAAAAAAGTACGGTGGCAATAGCAAGAAGGAAACACCTGTAACCATGCCGAACACAGCAGTTAAGCTTCTTCACGCCGAGAGTAGTTGGTGGGAGACTGCCTGCGAGGGTAGGACGCTGCCGTGCTTTATGGAGGATTAGCTCAGCTGGGAGAGCATCTGCCTTACAAGCAGGAGGTCACAGGTTCGAGCCCTGTATCCTCCATACCGAGTCGTTAGCTCAGTCGGTAGAGCATCTGACTTTTAATCAGAGGGTCGACGGTTCAAGCCCGTCACGACTCATGGCCCCATTTTGCGGGTGTGGCGGAATTGGCAGACGCGCTAGATTTAGGTTCTAGTGTTCTCGGACGTGTGGGTTCAAGTCCCACCACCCGTATTCGCCAATATTATTAATACCATATTTACATTTTTGCCGATTTAGCTCAGTTGGTAGAGCATCTGTCTTGTAAACAGGGGGTCGTACGTTCAAATCGTATAATCGGCATTCATAATTATGCGGAAGTAGTTCAGTGGTAGAACATCACCTTGCCATGGTGGGGGTCGCGGGTTCGAATCCCGTCTTCCGCTTTCATTACATGCCGGGGTGGCGGAATTGGCAGACGCACGGGACTTAAAATCCCGCGGTTGGTTTCAACCGTACCGGTTCGACTCCGGTCCTCGGCATCTAATGATGCGCCCTTAGCGCAACTGGATAGAGTGTCTGACTACGAATCAGAAGGTTGAAGGTTCAAATCCTTCAGGGCGCATATCCCGGGAAGTGGCTCAGTTTGGTAGAGCACCTGGTTTGGGACCAGGGGGTCGCAGGTTCGAATCCTGTCTTCCCGATTTGTAATTGAATAACGATTACATTTTGTTGGCGGTGTAGCTCAGCTGGCTAGAGCGTCCGGTTCATACCCGGGAGGTCGAGGGTTCGATCCCCCCCGCCGCTATTTGCTAGAGCTCGGACCTTTAGCTCAGTTGGTTAGAGCAGACGGCTCATAACCGTCCTGTCGTAGGTTCGAGTCCTACAAGGTCCATTAACTGGGTTTTGTACATTTATTTATTATTATAATCGCGGGATGGAGCAGTCTGGTAGCTCGTCGGGCTCATAACCCGAAGGCCGGTGGTTCAAATCCACCTCCCGCAATATGGTCCATTGGAGCAGTGGTTTATCTCGTCTCCCTGTCACGGAGAAGATCATCAGTTCAAATCTGATATGGACCGTTAAATGGCTCGGTAGCTCAGTCGGTAGAGCAAAGGATTGAAGCTCCTTGTGTCGGCGGTTCGATTCCGTCCCGCGCCATTTTTTATTATCAAAGTTTTGCGGGTATGGTTTAGTGGTAAAACGAAAGCCTTCCAAGCTTTAGTCGCGAGTCCGATTCTCGTTACCCGCTTTTGGGGCCTATAGCTCAGCTGGTTAGAGCGCACGCCTGATAAGCGTGAGGTCGATGGTTCAAGTCCATTTAGGCCCATAATAAAATAATGGAGACTTACTCAAGTGGCTGAAGAGGCGCCCCTGCTAAGGGTGTAGATCGGGTTATTCCGGTGCGAGAGTTCGAATCCCTCAGTCTCCGTATTGTATAAAAGACTATTGATTGATGTTAGTAGTCTTTTTTTGTGTTCTTTATGAAGTGTAGTTATTTTTTTACGTATAGATAAAATCGTAGCCATTTTTTAATGACACTAATCGCAGCAAATGTGAGGATATCTAAGAATGAATAGACTAATCACATACTTAGGGTTGGAATTTTAATTCAAAAATAGGGGACTCATTTGCCATACATGTTTTTTTAAAATGTACTCGAGAAGATATCTTCTCGCCCGTAGAGGATGATTAATTCAGCTATTAATAGCTTATTGAATAAACGTAATTACAATAAGTTAAGAGATATTTGAATACATGGTTTGATGATTACAATTAACGCTTACTGCGAGGAAATTTTTCTTTTCCACTTTAGAGTGTCGGAAAGAAACTCACCGGATGTAGGAATAAAGTCTTGGGAGACTAAGATAAGTGTGAAATATTCAATTTTTTAACAAAATAACTTGCAAGATGGTGTAGAATCCTGTATTATTAATAGCGTTGTGATTGACAGAACTGAGAGTTCTCAAGTAATAACGAATAAAAAAGCAGTTGACTTTAATAAGTAAATTAGGTATTATAATTAAGCGTCTTATGACGTTAGACAACAATTCGACCCGTTGGTCAAGTGGTTAAGACATCGCCCTTTCACGGCGGTAACATGGGTTCAAATCCCGTACGGGTCATTACCACATTTTATGGTATATTTACATTTGGAGGATTACCCAAGTGGCTTAAGGGGACGGTTTTGAAAACCGTTAGACGGTCTTGCCGTGCGTGGGTTCAAATCCCACATCCTCCTTTAATAATAATCGCGGGATGGAGCAGTCTGGTAGCTCGTCGGGCTCATAACCCGAAGGCCGGTGGTTCAAATCCACCTCCCGCAATATGGTCCATTGGAGCAGTGGTTTATCTCGTCTCCCTGTCACGGAGAAGATCATCAGTTCAAATCTGATATGGACCGTAGGATGGCTCGGTAGCTCAGTTGGTAGAGCAAAGGATTGAAGCTCCTTGTGTCGGCGGTTCGATTCCGTCCCGCGCCATCAGCCTGGAGGAGTAGCGAAGTGGCTAAACGCGGCGGTCTGTAAAACCGCTCTCTCTGAGTTCGGCGGTTCGAATCCACCCTCCTCCATAATAGGGATATCGTATAAAGGTAGTACATCGGTCTCCAAAACCGCTAGTGTGGGTTCAATTCCTACTATCCCTGTTAAAACTTCATGGCGGAATTGGTGAAGGGGTTAACACACCGGTTTGTGGATCCGGCATACATGGGTTCGAATCCCATATTCCGCCCTAGCATTGGGATATAGCCAAGCGGTAAGGCACTAGACTTTGACTCTATTATGCGCTGGTTCGAATCCAGCTATCCCAATCTATTATGAGAATATTCAATGGCGGTGTAGCCAAGTGGTAAGGCAGAGGTCTGCAAAACCTTAATCGTCGGTTCAAATCCGATCCCCGCCTTTAAAGGTTCAGTCCATTGAACTATTATTTTTTGTTTTACTATGGCGGTGTGGCGGAATTGGCAGACGCGCCAGACTCAAAATCTGGTGTCCGTTTAGGACGTATCGGTTCGACCCCGATCACCGCTATTATATGGCAGCTTCTTACTAGAAGCTGCTTTTCTTTTATATTTTTTTGCTTTTGTTTTTATAAAAATTGCACATGCAGGGTGTAATCTTTATAATACCTTTTATGGAGGTATTCAAATGAATATTGGTATTTTTACCGATACGTATTTTCCGCAAATTAGTGGTGTAGCAACATCAATCAAAACATTAAAGGATGCCCTTGAAAAACAGGGGCATAATGTTTTTATTTTTACGACTACTGATCCACATGTACAAAAGGGAGCAGTTGAAGCAAATGTTTTTCGCTTCAGTAGTGTACCGTTTATTTCTTTTACTGATCGACGTGTAGCTTTTAGAGGCTTTTTTGAAGCAACTAAGGTTGCTCGTGAAGTAAAACTTGATATTGTTCACACGCAGACGGAGTTTGCACTGGGAATGATTGGGAAATATGTTGCGCATCAATTAAAGATTCCGGCCATTCACACGTATCATACGATGTATGAAGACTATTTACATTATGTGCTCAATGGTCATCTTTTACGCCCATACCATGTTAAGCAATTTACCAATGTCTACCTCAAAAATATGGATGGCGTTATTGCCCCTAGCGAGCGTGTAGAGAAGCTTTTAAAGCGCTATAAGGTAACTATCCCTATGAAGGTAATTCCAACGGGAGTGGACATTGAGAGCCTAAATCAGCCTATTACTAACGACGTTCGTCACGATTTAGGAATCGAACCGGACGCACAAGTACTTTTGACCCTAAGCAGGATTGCTGGAGAAAAGAAAATTAACCGGATATTGAATGTTTTGCCGGAAATTGTAGATGAATTTCCAAAAGCATGTTTAGTAATTGCAGGTGACGGTCCTGATTTAGAAGTCCTACAAGAGCAGGTTGAGCGTTTGACACTAGAAGATAATGTCATTTTTGCAGGAGATGTTCCCCATGAAGATGTTGGTTCATTCTACAAAATGGCAGACTTATTTGTTTCTGCTAGTGATACTGAAACACAAGGACTAACTTATATTGAAGCTCTTGCTTCGGGCACTAGGTGTGTTGTTTATGACACTGATTACACTGAACGGGTATTTGATGATAAATGTTTTGGTGAAGTTTTCACACGACCAAGTGAGATGCGTGATGAAATTTTAGATTACTTAAGAGAAGGTCCAAGCGAAATTCCAGCTGATAAGCTAGCTAAAAAGCTAGATCAAATTTCCGCTAAACGTTTTGGTAGTGATGTTCATCAATTTTATGAAGAGGTAATTGAAAATTACCAAGAGGATCTCGAAGAAGAGGATACCAATGATTAGAATCAATATGTTTTCGCAAGCTGATTCAGTTAAAGGCCAGGGAGTCGGTTCTGCTTACAATGAATTAATTAGCTTATTGAGAACGCATTTAGTAGAAGAATTTTATGTTACGAATAATAAGTATGGTCGAAGTGATTTAACGCACTACCATACAATTAATCCAACTTTTTATGCTAATAGTTTTTCTCTAGCACGTGGGCGAAAAATTGGTTATGTTCACTTTCTACCTGAAACACTCGAAGGATCAATCAAATTACCCGCTCCAGCTAAAAAAGTCTTTTATAATTACGTAATAGACTTCTATAAGCGAATGGACCAAATCGTTGTCGTTAATCCTATTTTTATTGATAAATTAGTTAAATATGGCATTAGACGCGAAAAGGTAAAATATATTCCTAACTTCGTTTCAAAAGAAGAGTTTTATCCTGAACAACAGGCTGAAAAAAATGCCTTTCGAAATCAATTGGGAATTCCATTAGATAAATTTGTTGTTTTTGGTGACGGTCAAGTTCAAGCTAGAAAAGGTGTTGATGACTTTGCAAAGATGGCTGAAGCGAATCCGGAAATTCAGTTCATCTGGGCTGGTGGCTTTTCTTTTGGAAAAATTACGGATGGTTACGATCACTTTAAAGAGCTAGTCGATAATCCGCCACAAAACCTGATTTTTACAGGAATAATTGATCGGCAAAAATTAGTTGATTATTTAAATATTGCAGATTTATTCGTTTTACCTTCTTTTGATGAACTATTTCCGATGTCAGTTCTCGAAGCTTTTAGCTGTGGTACACCGGTGCTACTAAGAGATCTTGATTTATATAAAGCAATTATTGATGGCTACTACATGAAGGGCGAAAACTTTGAGGAAATGAATGAGCAACTGCGTCGAGTAGCGTATGATAAAACAATGCTAAATAAGTACGCTAACTTATCAAATATGGCCAGTGAAAAATATTCAGAAGATAATTTAGCCAAGATTTGGAATGATTTTTATCGTGAGCAATATGAAATTGGCAGAAGACTAGGACAGATTCACTAATGAATAAGAAACATTTATGGGGTATTGCCATTGTTTTACTAATCAGCTGCGGTGTATTGTACGTTGATCTTAAGGATACTCCAGTTACGCAGCTGGCTAATGCAGCTCATGGAATCAATTACGGTGCGTTAATTTTAGTATTTGCGTTGATGATACTTTCCTATGTGTTTGAAGCAAGCATCTTAGCAGTTTTAGCTCATCGCAAAGACGAACCAAAACGTTCAAAATGGTCCTTTTTTCGAATTCCTATCATTCAGGCACTGTTCAATGCTATTACGCCAATGTCAACTGGCGGACAGCCTTCTCAGCTTGCAGCAATGGTTCAAATGGGAATTGAGGGTGGCCGAGCAACATCGCTTCTTTTAATGAAGTTCATTATTTATCAAATCGTGGTTTTTCTCGCTTATGTGGTAACAATAATCACAGGCTTTAAGATGGTTGCAACAAAGTTTGCTGGTCTGGCATTCTTTATTGGAATTGGCTTCTTAATTCATGTGAGCTCGATTGTCTTTTTATTAGCTATTTTATTTGCCTATAACTGGACCAAAAAAGCTGCCAATTGGATAATGGATTTATTAGCAAAGTTTATTTCAACAGATTGCGTTGAAGTGTGGCGAAAGAATACAGTTGATAAAATTGATACTTTCTATACTGAAAGTCAAAAACTCAAGCGCGAGAAAAAGAAATTGTTTCTTAGCGGGCTTTTGACTATTTTACAGCTTTTATGTTTTTACTCAGTTCCTTACATGGTATTAGTTACCTTAGGTGTGCCTTCAAGTTGGGCAAGTGTAACGCAAATGAACATTATGATTATCATGTTTATGGCAATTATTCCAATTCCTGGAGCTTCTGGTGGAGCTGAATACAGCTTTCAGACTTTGTTTGCGACTTTTGTTTCTTCAAAAGGAGCGCTAGTTTTGGGGATGTTCTTATGGCGGTTTGTAACCTACTTTTTAGGAATGATTCTGGGAATTTTTGGTTGGATTTTTAAGCCGAAGAAAATCACTAATACACCAAATGATTAATTTTTACTAAAACCACTATGCATAACTGGCCTAAAGGGTACTATATTATCATAGTGAGAGGAGAATGGAATGACACGGATTAAGTCTTTCTTTCAATGGTTAGTTACTAATAAGCTAGGTTTTTTCACCATTGTCTTGATAACGTTTTGGCTAAAAACGTATTTGATTTATTTAACTAAATTCAATCTCGGTGCAGTCGGAGCGATGCAAAACTTTCTTTTGTTCATTAACCCACTGCCTGCTGCACTATTGCTACTAGGGATAGGTCTTTTCTTCAAAGGACGAAAATCGTATTGGATTATTATTGCAATTGATCTAATCCTTAGTATATGGTTATTTGCGAATATTTTATATTACCGTGAATTTTCCAATTTTTTGTCACTTTCAATTATTAAGACGTCTGGTTCAACTGCAGATAATCTAGGTAAAAGTATTGTTGGCATAACAAAAATAAGTGATTTTTCAACTTTTCTTGATGTAGCAGTCATTATAGGTTTGATGGCAAGTAAAGTTATCAAATACGATTTAAGGCCTTTAAAATTGAAATTTAATCTTTTACTTGAAGGATTAGCCGTGGCTTTAATTGGCGTTAATCTGATGATGGCGCAAAAGGATCGTTCAGGGCTTTTGACTAGAACGTTTGATAACAGCTATATTGTTAAGTATCTAGGGATGAATCAATATGCTGTGTATGATGCCTTTAAAACCGCACAGACAAGTGAACAGATGGCCAAGGCAAACGTTTCTGATTTAAGTTCTGTTAAAAAGTACTTGAAGGTTAATTATGTTAAACCTAATCCTGAATATACCGGTGTAGCTAAAGGTAAAAACGTAATTGTAATTCACTTGGAGAGTTTTCAACAGTTTTTGATTGGCTATAAATGGAAGGGGAAGGAAGTAACACCTAACCTAAATAAGCTGTATCATTCGAAGAATACTTTAAGTTTCTCTAATTTCTATAACCAAGTTGGTCAAGGTAAAACTTCTGACGCTGAAATGATGCTAGAGAACTCTTTATATGGGCTTCAATCAGGTTCAGCAATGTCAAGTTATGGTACTTCAAACACTTTCGAAAGTGCACCAGCAATTTTAAATCAAGCTGGGGGCTATACTACTGCTGTAATGCATGGTGGTGCAGGGTCATTTTGGAATCGAAATAATGCCTATAAGCAATTCGGCTACCATTACTTTATGCCATTGTCTTATTATGAGAACAAGCCAAAGTACTATATTGGTTACGGTCTAAAGGATAAAATCTTTTTATCGCAATCAATCAAGTATATTGAGCGTTTGCCTCAACCGTTTTATCTTAAGTTAATTACTGTCACTAATCATTATCCATATGATTTGAATAAAAAGAATCAGTCAATTGATCCAACTGACACTGGGGATGAAACTGTTGACGGTTATGTTCAAACGGCGCATTATCTGGATCAGGCAATTGGTGAATTTTTGCAATGGATGAAGAAAACTGGTCTTGATAAGAAGACAATACTTGTTCTTTATGGTGACCACTACGGTATTTCTGGGAATCACCATAAGGCTAGTGCTGAATTACTTAAACAAGATGACTTCACCAATTTTGACAATTTGAAGTTCCAACGTGTACCTTTAATGTTCCATATGAAGGGACTAAAAGGTGGCATAAAGGACACCTATGGTGGCGAGATAGATGTTTTGCCAACGTTGTTAAACTTGCTTGGCATTAACGACAAGGACACTATTCAATTTGGGCACGATTTGCTTAGCTCAAAGGCACCGCAGATTGTTGCCCAGCGTAATGGTGACTTTATTACGCCTGAATATGCTAAGGTGGGCGGTACCTATTACTACACCAAAACCGGTGAAGAGATTGAGAAACCAGACAAAAAGCTTAAGACTAAGCTGGTAGCAATTTCAAATAAGGTAACTACTCAATTGTCATTGTCTGATCGTGTCATTGCGGGTGATTTACTACGTTTTTATAAGCCTAAAGGCTTCAAAAAAGTAAATCCACATGATTATGACTATAATGAAAAAAAGGCACTTAAACAGCTATATTCTTCTAAAACTAAAACATCTTTGTGGTATCAAAATCACAAGAAAACAACTCAGAAGCAGTTCAAAACTGATGCGCCAGAGTTAGAAAAATAAAAGCTCGAAATAAAACATATTTTGTGCTAAAATTTATCAGTAATCGTATCTGTATATTGGAGGCAGCGTATTGTACAATTTATTTATGACGCTACTAATTATTGTTTCAATTTTAATTATCATTGCAACAATGATGCAGCCGCAGAAGCAACAAGATGCATTAAATGCCTTATCCGGCGGTGCAGTATTTAGTGGTCAAACGAAGAAACGTGGTTTTGAAGCATTTATGGAGAAAGTGACATCAGTATTACTAGCTCTCTTTTTCATTTTTGCTATTGTATTAGCTTATTTGTCTTCAAAATAGTAATGGTTCCTCCCGATCAAACGATGGGAGGATTTTTTTTATCTTTTTATCAAAGAATGGAGCTTAAGTGAATGGCACAGAACGAAAAAATTCTCGCTAATGTTTTAGAGATCTTTCGCCGCAACCCTAAAAAACAATATCAAGTAGAACAGATTGATCGAATGCTTAAACGAGACCGTTTAGGTGACTTTTCTGATATCGTCAAGGCTCTGTCATTTCTTGAGCAGGAAAAGAAGCTTATCACGGATGGTAATGGACATTATCAACTGGCTCAAGAAAATACAATAGTTGACGGAACTTTTAAGTCTAATAGCAAGGGCTTCGGCTTTGTTAGAGTTGAAGACGAAGAAACTGACGATATTTTTGTTGCCAAAGATTATACTGCATACGCAGTTGATGGCGATCAGGTCCGCGTGAAAATTACCGCTGGTGGCAATCCTTGGAATGGAAAAGGTCCAGAAGGACAAGTTCAGGAAATTATTGAACGTAATTTAACGTCACTAGTTGGTGAATTCCACCCAATGACGGATGAGCAAGTCAAGACAAGTCACTTTATCGGTTACGTAGTAAGTACAAACAAAAAGTTAGCAAATTACCGTGTTTACATTGGTGAAAACGGGCTTAAACCGCAAAAAGGTGATATGGTCAAGGTTTCAATTAGCAATTATCCTGACCAAGATAATCCTGATTCAATGACTGGTGTGGTAATTCAGATCATTGGTAATAAGAGTTTGCCTGGCGTTGACATAATGGCAATTGTGTCAGCTCATGATGTTAAAACCGAATGGAATGAAGATGCACTAGAGCAGTCAAACAATATTCCTGATCACGTTACACCAGAGGATATTGCTAATCGCGAAGATATTCGTGATCAACCAACTGTTACTATCGATGGGGACGATTCTAAGGACTTTGACGATGCTGTTGTTTTATGGCAACTGCCAAACGGAAATTATCATTTGGGTGTTCATATTGCTGATGTTGCGCATTATGTTAAAGAGAATACCCCACTGGATAAAGAAGCATATACACGTGGTAATAGTACTTACCTAGTTGATCGCGTGATTCCGATGTTGCCGTTTCGACTTTCAAATGGTATTTGCTCATTAAATGAAGGTGTTGATCGTCTAGTGCTTTCGTGTGAGATGGAATTAACCCCTGAAGGTGATCGAGTTAGCTATGATATTCATCCGTCAGTTATGCGCTCACATGGCCGTTTGACGTATAATAATGTTAACAAGGTGTTAGACTCTGACAATAATGATGAATTGGAAGAAAAGTACGTTAAGTTAGCGCCAATGTTAAAAGAAATGGCTGAATTGCATAACGCACTCTATAAAAAGCGTCATCAACGTGGTGCAATTGACTTTGAAGAGCCAGAAGCAAAAATCATTGTAGACGATCAAGGCAAACCAACCGATATCGTCTTGCATGATCGTGGTACAGCAGAAAAAATGATTGAATCTTTCATGTTGCTTGCTAACGAGACAGTTGCTGAAGCCTTCTATAAAAAGCACGTACCATTTCTCTACCGTGTGCACGAAACTCCGGACGGCGAAAGAATTAAGAGTTTCTTCGAATTTTGTAGTGCATTCGGTCTGAATATTGCTGCAGATCCAAACCATGTTAAGCCATTAGATTTACAAAAGGTAGTATCAAAAACTACAGGCACTCCTGAAGAAGCCGTTGTGCAAATGATGATGTTGCGTAGCTTAAAGCAAGCTCATTACTCGGAAGAGCCACTGGGACACTTTGGTATTGCAGCTAAATTCTATACACACTTTACTTCTCCAATCAGAAGATATTCTGACTTAATGGTGCACAGAATGATTCATGCATACGCTGAAGAGGGAACTGATAAGGAAGTCAGAGACCACTTTACAAATTGTTTACCTGATGTTGCCGAACAAACTTCAACCCAGGAGCGTGTTTCAATTGATACTGAGCGCGAAACTAATGATCTGAAGATGACTGAGTATATGGCTGATCAAGTTGGCCAACATTTTGACGCAGTTGTTTCTTCTGTGACTAGCTTTGGGATGTTCATTCAATTACCTAACACAGTTGAAGGATTAATTCATATTTCTAACTTAACTGATGATTTTTACAGTTTTAATGAAAAGAATATGACATTAACTGGTCGTGGAACACATAAGCAGTATCATGTTGGGATGCCAATCAAGGTGACGCTAACTAATGCAAATGTTGAACAGCATCAGCTAGACTTTGAAATTTATGACCCTAACGCACCTAAAAAGGCACATCACGATCGGGATAACAACAATCGTCGTCGGGGAAGCCGCGGCTTTCACAATGACCACGGTCGCCGCAATAATGATAGAAATCGTAGCAATTTTCGGAAAAATGGTAATCATCCACATATAAGTAAATATAATCATTAGGACGGAAAATTGAAAAAAGAAAAGCAAGAAAATTTAATTGCGCAAAACAAAAAAGCGCATCATGACTATTTTGTTAAAGAGACGTTCGAAGCAGGTATTGCATTAACTGGTACAGAAATTAAGTCTGTTCGTGCCAGACGAATAAATCTTCGCGATGGTTATGTCCAAATTATTAATGGTTCTGCTTATCTAGAAAATGTTCACATCAGTGAATACAAAGAAGGGAATCGATATAATCATGAACCGCTGCGCAGAAGGCAATTACTTTTACACAAGAAAGAAATTGCACGCTTGGCTAAAGAACAAGCAGAGCGTGGTATTGCAATAATTCCCCTCAAAGTCTATCTTAAACATGGCTTTGCCAAGGTTCTTATTGGCGTGGGTCAGGGAAAGAAAAAGTATGACAAACGTGAGACTATCAAGAAGCGTGACCAGGAACGTGAATTACGTCGACAATACAAATTTTAGAAAAACAGTTTAATTGGTTAACCAGTTAAACTGTTTTTGTTAGGTATTTTATTACCTTAAATTGTTTCAGACATGTACTAAAAGTTTTGTTGTTTAGTATATTTTAATCAATCAGTCCTTATAATATTTGAATTCTGCTATCTTGTTACTTAATGATTTTAACGCTGTGTTTTATTAAACTTCTTTTGTATTAAACATTGAAATGTTTACTGATATTTATTATATTATTAATATAAAGATAAACTAGTGAGATGAAGCAATAATAGCCAAGGATAGCAATAAAGCTATTTTAACTGTACTTTTTTGCCTTGTTTTTAGTTTTGTTATTTAAACTAAAGGAATATGTGCTCTGCACAGAATAAAGTGTGTAAGGATTAAAAACTGTAATGGAATTTAACGATGTATATGACCGAGAACGAGTAACTCGCAAGTTTACAAACCGAAAAGTTAATGAAAAGCTACTTGCTAAAATTATTAAGAAAGCGCAGCAATCCCCTTCATTACTTAATTCGCAACCGTGGAAGGCATATGCTCTAACGGGTGAACCTCTTAAGTGTCTGAAAAAAGATGTTAAAAAGCAAATAGATGATGGAGCAGAACCTCATGAAGACTTTGCCCGAATGCTATCTCTTCAATGGGATGCATATCCTAGTCAGAGTATGGCTGTGGTTGGGGCATCACAGCCGTTTTTTTTTCATAATAAAATGGATTTATTCACAAAAGCGAATGATACAATGTTTAACGCTCAAGATGTTGTGTTTTTAACAATTCCAACAGCTTCTCCTGCATGGTCTGTATATGACCTTGGCATCTTTTCTCAAAGCATTATGCTTTTAGCAATTGATGAAGGCTTGGCAGTCATGCCAGCGCACTCAATGGTTTCATATCCTGAACTGGTTAGAAAATATGCACAAATTCCAGAAAATGAATTGGTCGGCATGGCTATTGGGTTAGGATATTCCGACAGAACCGCAGAAATAAATGATCCAAAGTTTATTCCAGATCGCTTACCATTTGAAAAGATTTATAAACTTGTAAAATAAACCTTCTTTTGCAAAAATAAAGTGCTATTAATGCTAAGATATATATCAAAGGATTTTTAAAAAAGGTGATATAAATTTTGAGTACAACCCAAATAATTACTAATTTAATAGCAACTTTAGTAATTTTTGTTTTTGCAGCTTTTTTTGTTGCTGCAGAATTTGCTTTAGTCCAAACGAGATCAAGTCAGCTTGAAGACATGTTGAGTAATAATGTTGGAAGCAAGCGTAAAGTTAAGCGTGCTTTGCATATGACTCACAACCTAAATGAATATCTATCAACAACGCAGGTGGGAACTACTCTTGTTGGTGTCGTTTTAGGTTGGTTTTCAGCTGACACGTTTGCGGCTTTATTTTTTAGATTATTTAATTTAACCCAACTAAATCATTCTCTTGTGCGCTCCATCAGTGCACTTTTAGGAGTGATTTTCTTGACGTATTTAGAAGTAGTGGTAACAGAAATTGTTCCCAAGAATATCGCAATTGATATGCCAGTAAAAATCTTACTAGCAATTTGTACACCACTTCAGCTTTTCCATACACTGGTTTATCCATTCGTATGGTTGCTTAATACCAGTTCTAATGGACTGTTAAAACTGCTTGGCTTTGATCAGGCTGATGAAGAAAATCAAGTTTATTCACAATCAGAAATTATTAAGCTTTCTCGTAAAGCCGTTCATGGTGGGGCGCTTGATAAGAATGATTTAACTTACATGCAACGTGCTTTTGAGTTAAATGATAAAGTCGCCAAAGACATTATGACTGACCGAACAAGGCTAGTTGTCATTAATTCGAAAGACACAATTAAGCAAGCGTTAAAAATGTATCTTGATGAAGGCTCTAGCCGAATTCCAGTCGTTCGTGATAATGATAAAGACGAAGTGGTTGGCTATATCTATGCCTTCGACGTGGTACAACAAAGTCAAATTGATGAAAATGTTCCAGTTACGCGGATTATTAGGACGATGATTACTGTTCCAGAATCAATGCCGATTCAAGACATTTTGCATTTGATGATCAAGAAGCACACACCAATTGTGCTGATTGTGGATGAGTACGGTGGAACTAGTGGAATTGTAACTGATAAAGATATTTATGAAGAATTATTTGGAACGGTTAAAGATGAAATTGACGATGTTTCAGATGATTACATTATCAAGGATAAGCATGATAATATTCATGTTTCCGGCAAAACCACGTTATATGATTTTGCGCGATATTTCCACAAGGACTTAGAGAGTTTCCAGAACAGTGACATCATCACCATAGGTGGATATATGATGGAACATTATCCTGACTTAAAGAAGAATGGAACTGTTGAATTAGAGAACTTTGAGTTTAAGCTTGAGAGTATTGAGCAAGGTTTCATGCGTTGGTTTGTAGTTAAGCAGTTAGATAAAAAGCAAAAACAAGAATAAAAAGAAAAGGACTTATCTCTTGAAGATAAGTCCTTTTAAAGTGCTAAAAATAATTATTTTTGAGCTAATTTGATAACCTCAGGCTTTAAAACGCCAATGTAGCTTAGGTTACGGTAAAAGCTCATAAAATCGAGACCATAACCAACTACAAACTCATTTCCAACCTTGGAACCATAGTATTCGACTTCAATATCATTTTTACGGTTAGCTTCTTTATTTAGTAGGACACAGCATCTTACGCTTTTAGCGCCACGCTTTTTGAGTAAGTCCTTCATAAATTGTAAAGTTAACCCTGTATCAACAATATCTTCAACGATTAAGACATCGCGATCTTTTACGTCAGTTGCTAAGTCGGAAACAATCTTAACATTGCCTGAAGACTCAAGACCATCGCCATAACTTGAAACATCCATGAAATCGATTTGTTCTTTTACGTCCATTTCACGAACTAGATCGGTTAAAAAGAAAATTGCACCTTTAAGTGCTCCAACAATTAATGGATTCTTTCCAGCATAGTCTTTAGTCAGTTGTTGACCTAGTCTTACACACATTTGATGAATATCATCTTCAGAAAATAATTTGTGATCAATAATATTATCAATATTGTCGTTTTTCGGCATTTATCTACCCTTCACTTAAATAAACTCAAAATTACTTGATAAAACCGATTATATCATTTTTCATATAAAAAAGTACTGGTAATTTAGACTTTTTCGCAGCTTAATACCTATTTTACGTACAAAAAGTTAAATCAAATAAAAAATAGTAAGATTATTATTAATGCTCTTTAATTTAATGGTTACGGGCTGGTAGTTTTTGCTACAATGTAAGAAGTAATTAGATCAAGCGAAAGGTAATTAAAAGTATGAAAAAAGATCAAGAAATTAAAATGCTTAAGGCTTTTTCAGATGCCAATTCAACTTCTGGCTTTGAAGAAGAGTTTGTAAAATTATTTACTGAAACTGTTAAAGACATTGCCGATGTTAAAGTGGATGGAATGTTGAACGTATATGCTTCAAAAAAGGAAAATCAACCAGATCGTCCAGTTATTCAGCTTGATGCACACTCAGATTCCGTTGGCTTTATCACTCAGGCTGTTCGACCAAATGGAATGATTAAATTTGTTCCACTTGGTGGTTGGGTAAAATATAATATTCCAGCTTTGCGGGTTAAAATTTTAAATCGTGCTGGCGAATATGTTCCTGGAGTTGTTGCCACTAAGCCACCTCACTTTATGACTGAAGAAGAACGTAATAATGTTCCCGATGTTGCTGATATGTCGATTGACGTTGGTTCAAGTTCACGTGAAGAAACGATTAATGACTATCAAATTGACACCGGTTGTCCAATCTTTGTCGATGTAAAATGCGAGTACAATGAAAAAACCGGTCTTTTCTTTGGTAAAGATTTTGACGATCGTTTTGGTGCTGCTGCAATGGCTGACGTACTTGACAATTTAAATGGCGAACAGGTTGACTTTAATGTGGTTGCTGCCTTATCCAGTCAAGAAGAGGTTGGCTTAAGGGGGGCATATGTTACTGCTAAAGCTGTTAAGCCTGACTTGGCAATCGTTCTTGAATCATGTCCCGCTGATGATACCTTTACTCCAGAATGGTTATCTCAAACTGGCTTAAAGCGTGGACCAATGCTTCGTGATATGGATACATCGTTTTTACCTAATCCTAAATTCCAACAGTATGCGTGCGATATAGCTGATAAAAACAATATTCCTTACACTCGCTCAGTTCGTACTGGTGGTGGGCAAGATGGTGCAGCAATTTACTACGAAAATGGTGCACCAACAATTGTTATTGGAATTCCTGTACGTTATGAGCACTCACCATATTGCTTTAGTGCATATCAGGACTTCAAGGCATCAGTTGATTTAACTGTTGCTATTATCCGTGATTTAACCAAAGAAAAATTAGCTAGTTTTAGTCAATTTTAAATTCAAGGTTGATATTAATCTTTTAAGCCAAGCATACTTGGCTATGTTATAATAGAAAAGAAAGTCACTAGGGGTGCTAATTTAGCTGAGAAATACCCTCTGAACCTGAACGGGATAATACCTGCGCTAGGGAAGTGTTGAAATAGATTTTTCATGTGCTCCTAATGACTGTTGAAGTTTGTTAGGAGTTTTTTTATGTTTACAAGATCTTCAAAGTGGAATGTTAAATCGATCATTCTACTTGCATTAATTGGAATTATTTTAGGGGTAATTTATACTTATGGGTTTAACTGGGCATTTAACCTAGTAAAAATGTTGTTATTACCAACAGGTTATGCACCAGTGACTGATGCAGTCTTTTCTGGCCTCTGGTTACTTGCAGGACCACTTGCAATGTACTTTGTACCTACAGCAGGCTCTGGCGTTGTTGGTGAAACTTTGGCTGCAATTGTGGAAATGGTGATTGGTGGTCAATGGGGCGCTACAACGGTCCTTTCTGGACTAATTCAAGGCGCTACTAATGAAATTGGCTTTTTCCCTAAAAAAGAAAGATATCAAAAGTTTTCTTGGCAAAGTGTTTTAACGGGTGCCTTTTTTGCAGGGCTAGGTAGTTTTATACCAACATACTTTTTATATGGCTGGAGTAAATTCAACGTTAAACTGCAAATTATTATGTTTGTGACAATGCTGCTATCGGCGCTGCTTTTTGATGGAGTATTGGTTAAACTGATTACGAACTTGTTTGATAGAGCACTAAAGCCTAAGATTGACTAATAAGTTTAAACGCTAATGATAATTAGCGTTTTTTAATGCCACAAAAGCCATAGACTAAATTGTGAAGAAAAATTATAATTATTATTTATATGAGTAAGTAGAGTGCAAGGATAATATAAGGAGAATTATGGCAGAGAATATCACAAATTGGCGTTCGTTAGGTGGCTATGTTGGTGCCGAAGGTAAAAAGGTTAAAGAGGGGATGCTTTTTCGTTGCGGTCAGTTATTTGATTTAACCGACGAGCAAAAAGATTTGGTTCAAAATCATTATCAACTTAAGAGACTTGTTGATTTACGTGGTGATGATGAACGAAAAGAATATCCGGACTGTGTTTGGCCAGATCTAGATTATGTGATTTTAGATGTTTTAAAAGATTCAGGTACAAATCAGGCAAGTGTAGATGAAATTGTTTCAGCTAACAGTCATGTGGAATCTGATATGCTCAAGACATACGAAGAGCTAGCCTTGTCAAATTCAGCACGTGAAGGTTACCATCAATTTCTGATGGACCTAATTAATGATCCTGTACCAGTTGCATTTCATTGTTTTGCTGGAAAAGACAGAACCGGTGTTGCAGCAGCATTAATTTTGAAGAGTTTGGATGTTAGCGAAGATCAAATTTTTGAAGATTACTTGAAAACAATTGAGGCTCGTAAAGAAGCAAACCAAGAAATTTTGGACTATTTAAAAGACAAAATGGATCCTAAGAATATCAAAGATGTTGCGATTGCCTTAACAGTTGAACGTCAGTATTTGGAACGTTACTTTGAAACTGTCCAAAAGAACTATGGCGACTTTGACCGCTACTTTGTGGAAGGTCTTGACTTGCCAGCTGATTTTAAGGAGCAGATGCAAAACATTTACTTAGTTTAGTTTTTTGCCTGTGATAAATAGTATTTGAAGAAAAGAGAAAAAATGAACCGCGAAGATTATATCAAGAATTTAAACCTTGAACCCCACCAAGAGGGTGGCTGGTTTCGCCAAATTTATACTAGTGACGAGCAGTTTTATGCTGAAGATAGTAAAGGTGATCGCTATTACTACACTTCAATTTATTTCTTACTAGATGTTACCAGTTGTTCTCATTTTCACCGTTTAAATCACGATGAACTGTGGTATTACCATGATGGGGAACCAATCACCATCCACTGTATTTCACCAGAAGGAGAGTATCAAGCTGTTAGACTAGGTAAGGATGTTACCAAGGGTGAAGTGATGCAATTTAAAGTACCTAAAGAAACGATTTTTGCTTCTGAAGTAACTAAACCTGACAGTTTTTGCTTAGTAAGTTGTGTTGTTTCACCGGGTTTTGATTATCATGACTTTGAAATGCTTAAGAAAAAAGACTTACTAACGCAATATCCAAAATATGCCGAAGTAATTGAACGTCTAGCAATTGACTAAATAAAAGACCAAGTTCGAATGAACTTGGTCTTTTTTAGATAGTTATTTAGTGTTTTGACTTAAGACAGAATGGACCTTGGTAGTCAACATATCAATTGCAACGTCATTTTCGCCACCCTCAGGGATGATGATATCAGCATACCGTTTTGTTGGTTCGATAAATTGGTGATACATTGGCTTAACAGTATCAAGGTATTGTTCAATCACCGAATCAATTGAACGACCACGTTCCTTAATATCGCGCTCTAAACGCCTAATAAAACGAATGTCGTCGTCAGTATCAACATATACTTTAATATCCATTAAGTCACGGATTTCTTTGCTAGCTAGTACAAGAATGCCTTCCAAAATGATAATGTCCACAGGTTCCGTATGGATTGTTTTCTTGCTTCTTGTATGTTCCTTAAAATCATAAACAGGCATCTCAATTGGTTGATGTTTTAGCAAACAACCGATTTGCTCTTCTAGAAGTGGAACGTCAAAAGCATCAGGATGATCATAATTAATGTTCTGTCTGATATCCATTGGGATTCCTGTGTTGTCTTTGTAGTAGGAATCTTGCGTCATAATCAAGACATGTTCATTTTCTTGCATTTGATCAACAATTTTATGGGCAATTGTTGTTTTTCCACTACCAGAACCACCAGTAATTCCAATCACAACAGGTTTTTCAAGTTTAGACATAGAGCTACTCCTTTTTTATCAATAAACATTTTACTTTACTTTTCCTTGAATTACCAATACTTAGGGGAAAAAGAAAGGTTCTACGTAAGTTTTTAAAATTTATTACAACTTAATAAGTCTAAAAAATAAAAGACTTGATAAATTGAACTAATCGTTTTTTGTGTTCAGGAAGAATAAAATAGTATTTGGTAGAAAATATGAATAATGGTAAACTTCAACCTAATAAAAGATTCAGTATTTTTATTACAGAGAAGGCGAAGTATGTGTGGAGGGCCTCTAAGTGAAAATAATTGATTTAAAAAAGTATTTAACACCATTTGAATTTCAAGTAGTTGATAAAGATATTAGGGTAAAAATATATTCGGACACTACAATTGAGGCTTCTGGATTTTATAATTCCATTTTTAAAGGAGAAACAGGATCATTAAGGAAAAGGCTTTTTACAATTATTGAAAATGGAAAAATAGTTTCTGTAATTACTTCAATAATCCCACAAAAGTTCATTAGCAATCCACGTATTGATGATATTGAAGAGGAAACAGACAAAATACAAAAAAGTACAGAAATTTATAATGATATTATGCTTACTTGGCCCAGTAATGACGAAGAAAAATTGTTTTTAAGCGATCAAACGCAAGAAAAGTTTCAAGTTATCTTACGAAAGGCTCTTTTTGTTAATGCGAATAATGACATAATTAGGTATGAGGAAGATGCGATGTTACCTGATGTTTTTTGTTTGCAAAAGGGGTAGCTATGAGTTCATTTTTATATCAAGAAGCCAAGAAAAAAATATTGGACATAATTGCCAGCGGCGAGTTTAAACCAAACTCTAAAATTTGGAATGAACGAGTTTTTGCCCAGAAATTAGGCTACACACGTTCAACTATAAAAAATGCAATTAATTCATTAGTTGAAGATAATATTTTAGAAAAAAGAAGGGGAGATGGAACGTATCTAGTGAATGAGAATGTAAATAACTCATTTGAAATAGGAGATGATTCCCCGAATTCATTTACACAGCTTGTTAAAATTAATCGACAAGAAGTGGTCAACAGAGTAGAGTCGTTTAAATTAATCTATGATAATAAAGATTTGGCTATTATTTTTGATAATAAATATAGCGACTTTTATGAACTAATTAGAACACGCATAGTAGGCAATACTGTTGTGGCTGTTCAGAAATCGTATATTCCTTTTAGTTTGTTTGAAGATGCACACCGATATGATTTCAGCAATATGTCTTTATATGATTATATGGACTTTAAGAATCATAAACCGACAAAATTTGAGACTAGAATTGAAGCTCGGTCAATTAGTGACAATCAGTTTGTAGAGGATACAATTAAGTTAGATAAATCTAAATACACCTATTTATTATTCTTGGAGTATCACGGTTTTTCAGATAAGAAAGAGATGGTTGAATACACAAAGTCATGGTATAACCCCGATTTTATTAGCTATAAAATAAAAGTAAAGAGATAAATTGGTCTTAAAATTGGTTGCAAAAAAGGAACTACTTTAGAAAGCGGTTCCTTTTTCTATTGCCTAAAATAATATTAAGTACTAAATTAAAGTTATGAAAAAAAGAAGGGAGGAAAGCCTTATGGAAATAGTATTAGCAAGCCATTCCACTTTAGCTCGTGGAATGTATGATACTGCTTCACTTATTATGGGAAAGTCAAAAAACCTTCACTACATAACTGCATATTTAGATGATAGTGTTAACTTTTGCGACCAATTGAAAGAAATAACTGCTAAGATTTCAAATCAAAAAATTGTTTTTGTTACTGATGTTCTGGGTGGTTCTGTTAATAATGAGCTTACTAAATTTGTTGCTGAAAAACCAAATTGGTTTCTTGTTTCTGGTATGAATTTGCCTTTTGTATTAGAACTGCTTAATTATTCAATTGCTTATCCAGATGACAATCTGGAAGAAATTAAAGGTAAGTTGGCTTCTTTAGTTGAAACAGGTAGAGAAGGATTGCAGCTAGTTGAATTAAACGAGCAAAATGAAGAAGAAGATTTTTAATTTGAAAGGGGATTATAAATTATGATTGCGATGACGAGGATTGATTATCGGTTATTACACGGACAGGTTGCTTTTGCATGGACCAATAACCTATCGGCTAATGCAGTTTTAATTGCAAATGATGAGGTTGCAGGAGATAGTTTTCGTAAAAAGACATTTCAATTGGCTAAACCAGAGAATGCTAAGTTGATATTTAAAACAATAGAGGATTCTGCTAAAGCAATTGCAAGTGGCGTAACTGATAAATATCGTGTTTTTATCGTGGTTGAAACCATCAATGACGCGTACCGTTTGGCTAAACTTGTTCCTGAAATAAAACTAATTGACTTAGGATTATCGAGTGAGAAAGAAGGTTCAACTAACATTGCAAAGTCAGTTTATGTAACAAAGAAGGACATTGAACAACTTACTGAACTTGAAAATGATGGAGTAAAGGTTCTTGTAAAACAGGCGCCAGGCGATCCTGATACAGAATTTTCTTCACTGATTAACTAGGAGGAAGAAAAAATGGCTTTACAAATTATTGGTATTTTTCTTGTTTCCTTAATTGCTAATATGCAAGATTTTCTTGGATCATCCTTTATTGGACGACCAATTGTTACTTGTTTATTTATTGGCTTAATTTTTGGGAATGTTCAACAAGGATTGATTATTGGAGCAACACTTGAATTAGCCTTTCTTGGTTTAATGGGTGTTGGAGCTACCGTCCCTCCTGATGAAATAATCGGAGGAATTTTGGCAACAGCTTTAGCATTAAAAAATGGTTATGGAGTCAGTGTGGCTCTTACGTTGGTTTTACCAATTGCAACCCTAGGGTTATTAATTAAAAATTTGCTTTATGTTGTTATCTTTCCTGCAATGGCACATAAAGCAGACAATTATGCAGACCAAGGGGAAGTGACTAAAGCAGGAAACATGCATATTTGGGCATCATTCACGAGAGTCATTATGATGGCACTGGTAACGACTGTTTCCTTTGCTCTTGGTAGCAACTTAGTTGGTGCATTCGTTAAACTGATTCCAAAGTTTTTAATCGATGGTATAACTGTTGCTACGCAAATTTTGCCAGCAGTTGGTTTTGCAATGTTAATTAACATGACTTTCTCTAAAAAAGTTGCACCATTCTTCTTTATTGGGTTTGTTTGTGCGGCATATTTGAAGCTAGATATGATTGCAGCATCAATTATTGGAGCTATTTTTGCGGGCATCATGTATCTAATTACTGAAGAAATTCATAACAGTAATGGCGGAAACTCAAATAGCGCTACGGAGGTGCAAGAAGATGACTTCTAATATTAAAGAGAATACTCAGGAAAAGAAACTCACCAAAAAAGACTTAAAAGGAATTTTTTGGCGTAGCATGCCAATGGAAGCATCATTTAATTATGAACGAATGATGAGTATGGGTTTTGCCTATACTATGACGGGAATTATTAATAAGCTTTACGACAAAAAAGAAGATAGAAAACAAGCAATTAAGCGGCATCTTGAATTTTTTAACTGTACTTCAGCCACATCACCATTTATTGCTGGTGTATTGGCCTCAATGGAAGAAAAAAATGCCAATGATCCAGAATTTGACCCAAGTTCAATTAATACAATGAAGACTGGATTAATGGGTCCACTTTCAGGGATTGGTGATTCGATTTTCTGGGGTAGTCTAAGAATTATTGCGAGTGGTATCGGTGTTTCTCTTGCTCAAAAAGGAAGCATTTTGGGACCAATCTTGTTCATTCTAATTTATAACATTCCAAATTTATTAGTTAGATATTATGGTACGATGTGGGGTTACAAGTTAGGAACAACATTTGTAGACAAGATGGCATCTGGCTTGATGAACTCAATTACGTATGCCATTAATATTTTGGGAAATACTGTTATTGGGGCTATGGTGGCTTCAATGGTTGTTATTAATATCCCAGTTCAACTTAGTGGTGGTAAAAATCCCGAGACAATTCAGTCATTGCTTAATTCAATTATGCCCGATTTAATGCCTTTAGCGATCACCTTTTTCATTGCTTGGTTACTAAAGAAAAAGCATGTCAAGATGATGTGGATTTTGCTAGCAATCTTAGCTATTAGTATTTTGGGCACATTCTTCGGTTTCTTAAAACCTTAATGAATTGAAAGGAAAAATAAATGTATTTCGATAAAAATGAGTTTTTAACTAATTATAATTCTGCTGTGAAGGAGCTTGATCATGTTGATGAAGTTTTGGCAAAATTAAGAAAAAAGAATATTAAAAATATTTTCTTTACTGGGTGTGGAGGTTCATATACCAAGTTTGTTAACTTACGCCCATTAATGTTTAAAAAATTACCTATTCCTTTTGTTGTTACTACACCTGAAGAATTATGTGACTTATATCATGATGATATAACCAATGATAGTTTGATTTTAGCTGGTACAAAAACCGGTGAAACGACAGAATTGGTTGAAGCAATTGAAAAAATCAGAAAGGATTTTCCTAAGGCAACAATTATTAGTTTTATCGGGGATGAAAATAGTACCTTAGAAAAAGAGAGTCTGATTGATGAGCGTATTAAATCGTTTGATACGGATGCAAATTTAATTGAATTAGGCTGGTTTTTAATTAACTTTGCACAAGAATCAGACAATAAAACAAATGAAAGTCAAAAACAACAGCTTAAAGAAATGGCACAAAATGTAGCCGAAGGGATAGAAGCACTTGTTCCTGCTGCCTTAGATCACGTCAATAATACTAATATTGATCAGATGCAAATGTGGGTTGGCTCAGGAAATGTTTGGGGAGAAGTTTGCTGCTTTGCAAATTACTTAATGGAAGAAATTCAGCACATTAAGGCACAAGCAATTAACTCAGGTGAGTTTTTCCATGGACCTTTTGAAATTATTGATAATAATCAAAGTGTTAGTGTGGTTGTTAACAGTAACTCAAATCGTCAAGAAGACATGCGTGTAGTAAACTTTGTTAAACAATTTGCTAAAAATCCTTTGATAATTGATATGAAGGCCTTTAAGCTAAATGAATTTGATAGTGACTTACAGGTATTTATTGAAGCTTATGCTTTAAACCACTACTTTGATACGCTCTTCAACATGTATTCAATTAAAACAGGCAGATCTGCTCAAACAAGACGCTACTACCGTTTGCTTGATTATTAAGTCTTAATCTTAATTTCAGAAAATGATTCAAAAGCCATATTTTGGTACTTGACCGAGATATGGCTTTTTTGCTAAAAATGAGCCATTGTTTGCTGGAAGTGCTATCATAAAAGTATAAAAGAAATTTAGTACCACTCCTTAGAAAAAGACAGTACAAGCCTAAGAACTTTCAATTACTAGTCTTTACTAAAGACAGAGATACTTACTTAGTTAAGGAGGATAGAATCATGCTTTTAACTTCTAGTTTGGCTACCCTATTAAAGGGCAATGTTACTGGCCGCTTAGTTGGAATTGTTTTAATTGTCTTAGGTGCAATTGAATTGCTCTTCAGCCTAAGATATAGCAAGGGAATAATTAAAAATGGTACTAACAATGGCTTTGCACCTGCTTCAATGGCCTTTTCGTTATTCTTTGGGTTGATTTTATTAGTTGTAGGGATTTGTGTTGCTGTTGCCACTTTTTAAGTAGTAAACCAATTTTTTATTAAAGACTAAAAGAGAATTAAATATTATCTTTTTGATAGTAAGCGCTAACCTAAAAGTGTTATAATGTAATTAAATTATGGATACATTTTAGGAGGAAATAATTATTATGGCAGAACAAACTATTATGCTGAATTGTAGTGCAGGAATGAGCACATCATTACTAGTAACAAAGATGCAACAAGCTGCTAAAGATCAAGGAATTGATGCAAATATTTTTGCTTGTCCAGCTTCAGAAGCTACTCAACATATTGAGCAGGATCATCCAGATTGTATTTTACTTGGGCCACAAATTCGTTACATGGAAAGTGATTTCAAGAACAAAGTACAAGGTCAAGGTAAAGATGGCAAAGACATTCCTTTTGCCGTAATTGATATGCGCGCTTATGGTATGATGGATGGCGTAAAAGTTTTACAACAAGCAGAAGATTTAATTAACGGTTAAAGCGGAGGAATACGATGGCAGAAAATATGACACCTGAACAAGAAGAACAAGCTACTTTAGAATCAGCAATGGGTTTAATTGCCAATGGTGGTAATGCAAAGAGTTTAGCTTTTGAAGCAATTCGTTTGGCTAAAACTGGTGACATTGAAGGTGCTAGAGCGAAGTTAAAGGAATCAGATGAGTCATTAAATGAAGCTCACAATTCTCAAACTGGTATGCTTACCAAGGAAGCTCAGGGAGGCCATACTAAAGTCACCTTGCTAGTAGTTCACTCACAAGACCATTTAATGAATGCAATTACTTTCAGAGATTTAGCCGGTGAAATGGTTGACTTGTACGAAAAATTGTATGAAAACGGTACTTTTAAAAAATAAGATAACCAAAAAGTAAAACTTTTATATCTTCTAAAAAGCCAGATAACCTTATTCAAAGGTTATCTGGCTTTTTGTTGTAATTAAGTAGCAATCAAGTTCTAAAAAATATTTTTCCTCTATTTCATAAGATACAAAAAGCGAAGTTATTAAGAACTTCGCTTTTTTGATTGATTTTTAAATTTACTAGTCTAGATCTTCACCATTTGAACTAATAACTTTTTTATACCAGTTAAAGGAATCTTTGCGTGAACGCTTCAATGTTCCTTCACCAGCATCATTTTTGTCAACATAGATAAAGCCGTAACGCTTGTCCATTTGTCCAGTTCCTGCTGAAACTAGGTCAATTGGTCCCCATGGAAGATAACCCATCAGGTCAACACCGTCAATTTCAACGGCTTTTTCCATTTCGGAAATATGCTTTCTCATGTAATCAACACGGTAATCATCATGAATTGAGCCATCTTCTTCAACTTTATCATATGCACCCAAGCCATTTTCAACAATGAATAGTGGGATGTGGTAACGATCAGTTAAGTGGTTTAATGCAATTCTAAGTCCCTCTGGGTCAATTTCCCAGCCCC
Organism: Lactobacillus apis; assembly: GCF_003150935.1. Lineage (NCBI taxonomy): Bacteria > Bacillati > Bacillota > Bacilli > Lactobacillales > Lactobacillaceae > Lactobacillus > Lactobacillus apis. The sequence goes on from NZ_CP029476.1 coordinate 384,219, forward strand.
AGTCACTACGTTCCAAAGTTGGATTCTTAGCGATTGCTTTTGATAAATCGTTTAATTTATCAGGTTTAACCTTTTCGGCCGATACAGTAGTTGTCTGGTAGTAGCTGAAGCCAACGTAATCAACTGTACCTTCTTTCAAAACAACACGATCTTCATCAGTGATGTCTGGACGGTAACCATTACGAGTAATGTATGCTTCAACTTCTTTTGGATATTCACCGAAAACATGAACATCTGAGAACCAGTCACGTCTTTGCTCAAACTTGTCAGCTAATAATACATCATCTGATGAAGGAGTTAGTGGACGAACTGGTGAGTAATTAATCATACAGCCAATTTGGAAATCAGGATTAATCTTATGTCCGATTTTGACAGCTAAGGCTGAAGCAACCAGTTCATAATGAGCTGCTTGGTACATTGCTGCTTCTTTTTCTTGATCAGTCATACCATCAAGGATAAGTCCTGAGTTAGTGGCCATTAAGAAGTTTTCATTATAAGCTGCTTGATTATCAATTTCGTTAAAAGTCATCCAGTACTTAACACTGTCTTTGTAGCGGTTAAAGCAAACTGTTGCAAAGCGTACAAAGTAATCAATCAACTTACGGTTAGTAAAGCCGTGATATTTCTTTACTAAATTGTATGGGATTTCAAAGTGAGAAAGGGTGATAACTGGCTCGATGCCATAGTGATGGCAAGTAGCAAATAAATCATCATAAAACTTCAAACCTGCTTCATTTGGTTTTTCGTCATCACCGTTTGGAAAAATTCTTGTCCAAGCAATTGAAGTTCTGAAGGCTTTAAAGCCCATTTCAGCCATTAGCTTAATATCTTCTTCGTAGTGGTGATAAAAATCAATGGCACTGTGGTTAGGATAGTTTTTACCTGGAATTACTCCATCTGTAATTTCACGAGGCTTAGTGGCTGAACCAACAGTCATAACGTCGGCAACTGACATACCTTTGCCGTCAACGTCCCAAGCACCTTCTAATTGATGAGCAGCAACAGCGCCGCCCCATAAAAAGCCATCTGGCATTTTTGCTGAGTACATTTGAATCTCCTTTTTAATATTTTTACTGATAGCGCTTAACAAATATATTTTAAACAAATAAGATAATCCAATCAAGTTATTATAAGGGAATCAATTTTATTTTTTAGCGGTATAATAATACAGAATATATTGCATAGTTAAGGAGAAAATAATGTCAGATAATTCACAACCAAAAACGGTTGAGCAAAAGAGGCGCGCAGATAGCATTAAATATCTCTATTTTAGTCGGTATTTAATGCTACGGTATAGTGTAGTTATATTCTTATTCGTGAATTTATTTTGGTTTTTAATCCTAATTCAGTATCGGACATGGATTGGTATTGTGTTATCAGGGCTAGTAACGCTTTTTTCGGCTGCAGCTGGAATTGAGCAGCTAACCAAGATGCATAATCGCAAACCTGACGTTCCAGTGACACGTTACTATTTTTGGACACAAATTGGTTTAAATTTGATTTTAGCAATATGTTTATTTATACCAATGAGAATACAATTTTTTCCATTTGTTACCAATTCAGATTCGCTCTATCTGATGCTCGCTTTTTTATTTGCTGAGATAATTCTTGCCTACATTTGCGAAAGAAGAATCCACAATATTATAATAGGTAAGGATAAGTACAAAAAACTTATTGAAACATACAAAAAAGCAAAATGAGTATTTATTTTATTCATGAAAAGGCTTACAATAGTATTAACTTAGTTAGGATACAAACTAAGAATAGAGGGGAGTTATATTATTATGGCAGAAACAACAAAAAAACCATTGAAGGATCGGTTTGCTGAGATTGCCGGCAAATTTGCTGCTACAAGATTTGTTCGGGCAATCATGGACGCTGGATACAGTGTTATCTCGTTTTCAATTGTTGGTGCATTTTTCTTAATCTTGACGGTGTTACCGCAAGTTATTCGTGTTGATGGCTTTATTAGCTTTTATGCTAATACAATTGGGCGTTTTACTGACTTATTTCAGTCTGTTTATAATGCGACAATGGGTATTATTGCATTAGTTTTCTCAGGAACCTTTGCATTTTCATATACAAAAATTTATCGTGATGAAGAGCAAATCAATTTGGTTCCAATGAACGGATTAATGATGTTCTTAATGGGCTTTTTCATCACCGTTGCTCAATTAGTCTGGAAAGATGGAAGAATGCAATTTTTGCAATCTATCACCAAGACTAAGATGATAGTTGGTGGTTATCAAGCATCAACAGCAGGTATATACAGAATAGGTGCTGTTGGTATCTTTGTTGGTTTGGTAATAGCTTGGCTAACGGTTCAAATTTACCGCTATACCGTTAAGCATAACTGGCAAATCAAGATGCCAGATTCAGTTCCAGCAGGAGTCGCAAACTCTTTTAGTGCTTTGATTCCAGCATTTTGTGTAGCTGTTGTAGTTGCTGCAATTAATGGTGCTTTAGTCTTGGCCGGCACTGACATGTTCAATTTGCTGTTTATTCCATTCTCATTCATTAGCAATATTGCAGACACATGGTGGGGCTTCTTGATTATTGTCTTCTTAATTCACTTCTTATGGTGGTTTGGAATCCATGGCGCGACTATTATTAGCTCATTTACGACTCCAATCGTTTTAGCTAATATGGCTGACAATGCTCAAAGAGGTGGACAACACTTCTTTGCAGGAGACCCAACAAACTCATTTATTACTATTGGTGGTTCGGGAGCAATGCTTGGTGTTGCAATTTGGTTAGTTCTTCGGGCTAGATCTACTCAATTGAAAGAACTTGGTAAGGTTGAAATAGTGCCAGCTATCTTCAATATCAATGAACCGTTAATTTTTGGTTTGCCAATTGTTTACAATATTAATTTGATGATTCCATTTATCTGTGCGCCACTTGCTTCAGGAATTGTGGCTTACCTTGGAATTGCATCCCACTTGGTACCTGTAATTAGAGTTCAACAACCTTGGCCAACACCTGTTGGTCTGGGCGGCTTTATTGCAACAACTAGTTGGCAAGGTGGGGTCCTTTCAATTGTCTGTGCGATAGTTGCTTTCCTTGTTTGGTACCCATTCATTAAACACTATGATAATGTCTTACTAAAACAAGAAAAAGAAGGAGCTACTGCTACCGCTGAATAAAATTAATATTAACTAATAGAAACACTCTATTTAATGAAATAGAGTGTTTTTTGTGTGTAAAGATATATCAAAAAGTCCAAAGTCTATTAAAGATTATTTTCACCCCAATCATTCATAGTCTCCATTATCTTAATAAAACTCTTTCCTTGTTTGGTAAGGTAATATTCCACATGTGGTGGTACGGAATGAAAGTCTTTTCTTAATACGAAACCGTCTTGAGTAAGTTCTTTTAGACATCTATTGAGCATTACATTAGTGATTCCGTTAGTATCTCGTTGTAATTGATTAAATCTAATTCCTTCATTCTGATGAATTCGTCAGATTATCAAAAATTTCCATTTTCCACCTAACTGACTCATTACTTTGGAAATGCCACAACTGGTCTGTGAAACTTGATTCATTAGTATTCCTCCATTTACAGTAACAAAAAGATTAGTACTTGCTTATTTTTTACTGTAGTTTAAAGTTACTATATCAAAGAATATAAGGAGAATAAACTATGAAGAAAGATTTTATTGATTTTTTAGCTGAGAGAAAATCAATTAGAAAATTTGATACTAGTCATCGTATTTCAAAGCAGGAAATAGAAGAAATACTGTCTTTGGCGGCAACAGCGCCGTCAGGAAATAACACACAGCCTTGGAAGGTTGTTACAGTTATGAACAAGGAAGTACAAAAACAATTGGTACCCCTATCTTTTAATCAAAGTCAGATTGAAGATGCAGCAGCAATATTTATCGTTTTTGGGGATCCACTTGAATATGATGTGGATCATTTAGCAGATTATAAAGCGCGTAATGAGCATTTATCTCCTGAAGAAATAGAAAAATTCAAAGAAAAAATGACGAAATTTTATGAGATGTCCCCAATCGAAAAAGGCCCAGAAGCGCTTAAATTAGATTGTGGCTTATTCTCAATGAACTTATTATCCGCCATTCGTGCATATGGCTATGATGGCGCCCCAATGAGAGGTGTAAACTTTGCTGGAATTAAGCAGCTTTTATCTATTCCTGATGATTGGCTGCCAATATTAATTATTCCATTTGGGAAAGCAAATGAGCCTGGAAGGCCAAAGGTTCGCAAGCCTGTTGCTGAGTTTACTAGGTTTATAATTTAATTGCCTTGAAGAACATATCGGGATTATTTTAAAAAAGTTGCTATACTGCTTTAACTTTCTATTAAAAGGGACTAGAATACTGGTAAATTAATAGAAGGGAGCGATTTATATGATCACTTTTGGTAAAAAGATGAATTACTGGCCATTGTTTTTCTCAATTTTTTGGGCACTTTTTGTATTTCCATTTGCATTAATTCTTTTCCAGACAACTGGTGTTAATGCAGTTATTTGGTCTTTAGGTGTTTCAGTGGCAGTTTTTCTATTTGTTTCAGGCATTTATTACCCAACAGCACTTCAATATGATTACAGTTATTATGAAATTTCTGCTAACCAAATTAGATACTATGACTTTAGTACTCGGCTGAAAAAGTTTGAGATGATTTTTTTAGGACCTAATACCCCAATGAAGAGCTTAAACATGGATGAAGTTGAAGATGCAAAAACTTTTGGTGAAAGTGGTGTAGAAAAGCTACCTTCTGTTGCTTTGTTTGATCCAATTATTTCTTTACCGTTCCTGACAAAAGTTTCTGTTATTAAAAACCCTTATGGAATTGAATTGGAACTTGATGGTGGGCAAAAGGAATATATTTCATCTGCTCGTGATAAGGTTTATGACAAGCAAACTTGTACTGCTAAGACTAAGGCAGCACTGGATTTGATTCAAAAGAGCATCTATGGCAGGCAATTAGCTTAATATTTTTGCTTTAGCACGATTTACAATCAATATTTTAGTATTAACAAGGTGCACTCGATATAATAAAGGTGTAACAAATTTATTAGATTTGGGAGGCACTTTTATATGAAATATCCAAAGACTAAAGAAGTTTTAAATCAATTAGTTGCTGATTTGACACAATTACACATGATTGTTCATCAACATCATTGGTATATGCGTGGCAACCGTTTTTTGAAATTGCACCCATATTTAGATAAGGTAATGGATGAATTAGCTGATCAACTGGATGAAGTTTCTGAACGTTTAATCACATTAGACGGTTCGCCAGTATCTACTTTGAGTGAGATCGCAGCAAAAACAAATATTAAGGATGAAAAAGGAAACTGGGATGAAACAATTGATGAGCGCTACGCTAAAATCATCGAAGGCTACCACTACCTTGAAAATCTTTATCGTGAGGGAATAAAGGTTAGTGATGAAGAAGGCGACTATGCGACAAATGATTTACTAACAGGTTTCCTTGCTGATGTTGAAAAACGGATTTGGATGATGTCAGGAGAAATAAATAAGGCACCTGAAATTGATCCAGAATAAAAATCAGTTTTAAAAGGCAGTTTTTGTTAACTGCCTTTTTTGTTGTCTTCTTTTAAAATTATTTTTGCTATAATGAAATTAACTTACTCAATGACAAATAGTTGATGAAAAGAAAGCAAAAAACAATGGATAAGCAGGAACAGGACAAATTAAAGCAAAAAGCAGCCGAAAAGGCAGCTAGTTTAGTAGAAAATGGAATGAAATTAGGCGTTGGAACAGGTTCGACTGTTGCCTTTTTGATTGAAGAGCTTGGAAAACGTAAGGACCAAGAAGGTCTAAACATAGCCACAGTAGTGACAACTTCCAGTAGAAGCAAGAAACAATTGGAGAGCTGTGGTTTTAAAGTTAGTGAACTGGCTGAAGTTGACCATCTTGACTTAACAATTGATGGGGCTGACCGATTTGCAAGTAATTTCGATGGAATTAAGGGTGGCGGTGGTGCACTGACACTAGAAAAAAACGTTGCCGTTAATTCGGAAAGAAACATGTGGATTGTGGATGAATCAAAACTTGTTGATCAATTGGGTGATTTTCCATTACCTGTCGAAGTTTTGCCAATTTCTTGCGAGCAGAATTTCCGTTTGTTTAAAGAAGATGGCTTGAAGCCACAATGGCGTATGAATGGCGAAAAGCGCTTTGTTACTCATTATGGTAACTACATCATTGACTTGAATATTGATCCAATTCCAGACCCATACGGTTTAGCGGATTACCTAGATAAAGTTGTTGGTGTAGTTGAAAACGGGCTTTTCCTTGAGGTGTGTGATGAAGTGATTATTGCGCATTCAAACGGCCAAATTGAAGATCGAAAAAAGCAGTAAATGTAGTAAAATTCTGCATATTATGCATGATGAATTGCGTTCGCTTTAAAGAAGAGGATTTTAATGACTAAAAAACCATTAATTATCAGTACTGATCCTGGTATTGACGATGTTGCAGCAATTATAATTGCTCTGTTTTCAGATATGCTTGATGTTAAGCTAATTGCCGCAACTTGGGGCAATGTGCCACTTAAAAAAACATTGACTAATACATTGAAATTAGAGGCTTTTTTGAATACGAATGTGCCTGTAGTTTCAGGCGCTTCATGTCCACTTCTGAGACAACAAATTGATGCTTCAGATGTTCATGGTAAAAGCGGCTTAGGTGGCTATGAATTTCCTGAACCGGATATGTCGCTATTAAAAACTGGGATAGCGGCAGATGCCATTCATGAGGTAGTTGCAAATAGCAGTGAAAAAGTAACTTTAATGCAAATTGGGCCAGCAACTGATTTTGCCTTGTATTTCAGACAATACCCAGAGGATTTAGCTAATATTGAGCAGCTGGTAATAATGGGTGGCGCAATAGGTCGCGGCAATTGGAGTCCGTATAGTGAGTACAATGTTGCTGGTGATCCTGAAGCAGCACAGATTGTTTTTTCTAGTGGATTGAAAATTTTGCTTGCACCGCTAGAACTAGGGCATCAAGCTTTTATTACACCTGATACGCTAAAGCAAATTAAAACGTTGAATCAGACAGGGGAAATGTTATATCAAATCTTGACTGATCTGCATGATGAAACAGAAGGTGATGGGCGTGAAATATACGATGCCCTTGCAGCTGGAATGTTAATCAAGCCAGAAATGTACACCTTTAAGTCTGCATATGTTGCAGTTGACACCAAAAGCATGTACTCTTATGGAGCTTCACTAATTGATTTTGACGATTTTTATCATCAGCCTGCTAATGCAGAAGTCGGTGTGAAAGTTGATCGTCAAGCTTTTGAAGACTGGTTTATTAGTGCAATTAAAAAGGCAAAGTAATTGAGGTAACAAATGGCAGATTTCGTTTATCGCACAGTAATGCACGATATAAAACAAAATATATTGGATAACAAATATGAAGGGATGCGTCTACCGGACGAGCGAAGTCTTGCTGAACATTATCAGGTTAGTCGTTCTTCAATGAAACGAGCAATGGAGCTTCTATCTCAGCAAGGAATTGTTTTTAAAAAAAGGGGAAGTGGGACTTTCATTAATCCTTTATATTTAAAGAACCAATCCTTATTTCGCTATGAGGGCTCTAATTTAGGGTTAACCGATAGTCTAAAAGTCCCTGGCAAAAAGCAGAGCATTAAATTACTAGACTATAATGTCATCAAAGCTCCAGAGGCAATCAGGCAAGACCTGTTTTTAAATGAAGATGATTTTGTTTATGAGTTTAAGAGATTAAGATTTCTTGATGAACAACCATTTTTAATTGAGACAGGCTACCTTCCGATTAAAATTGTTCCTGAATTAAAGCCTGAACATTTGAAAAAATCTCTGTTTAATTACTTAGAGGATTCTCAAAATAAGGTTGTTACTAAAGCCTTTCTCAATATTACAGTTGAACCTTCAAGTAATGAGGATCAAGAGAAACTAAAGTTAAAAGAAACAGAACCTGTTGGAGTAATTGAGGGTATCTTCTTTTTGGATGATGGTACACCATTTGAGGTATCAACGATGCGTATTCATTACCAATACATGAAGTTCAACACGTTCGTAAATTTAAATAAATAGAAAAAGAGCTGAGCAGTTGCTTAGCTCTTTTTGGGATACATTCTATTTAAAAGAAGGAAATTAAATATTACTAAGTTTAAATTGGCTTATGTCCGTGATGGGACTAGTGTAAACAAAATTTAAACTTATCTGTTTGGTTTTGTTACTTAAACTATGTAGGAGCTTTTGCTGAAAATTGGATAAGTGCAGATGATTAAGCGCAGTGTTAGCCTGAATATACAGCACTAATTTGCCGGTATATTGTAGCGGATGATCATTTGACTCGAATTTTCGCATAACTAGTCCGATTGCATCTCGAATTGGCCGATATTTTGCAATATTTAATTCGTTATAAATACTATTAAAAAAACTACGATAAAATTGATCTAATTCTTTGTATGTTTCATTAATCAGCTTTTTTTCTTTTGGAGATGAAGCACCGATTAAGTGAACACTCATTACATCACTTCCTTAGTACAGAAATAATTTGTGTTTTAGGCGCAAATTTTTCTTTTAGTTCTTGGGGTAACGGATCATCAGTAATAAGTACATCGATCTGACTCAAGGGGATTGACATAAACGGAGAAGTATTTTGACTGTTGAACTTATAATTTTCTGCGATTACCACAACTTGTTTTGCCCTCGAAGCAGCGACACGAGTTAATTCTGCATCACTCATCTTTGTGAGATAAGCACCATCTTCTTTGACGTTTGATGTGCCAAAAAATGCTGTATTAAAGCTCATTCGCTTTAAAGTATCAATCGATGTGACTGAATAATTAAAGCGATGTTCTTTGTCGATTTTTCCACCTAAAAGACGAACATCAGGGAGTCTTGATTGCATCAATTCCAGGGAATTATCAATTGAATTTGTCACAATCTGCAAATCCATACCACAAATTAATTCGCATAGCTTTTTCAGCGTAGTTGAAGCACCAATAAAATCGTATTGATTTGGATGAACAAAGCGGAGCGCCATCTGTGCCATTTTCGTTTTAATAGGGGAGTCGATGTGATTCCTGGTAATGAAATTAGGTACGTTGTCGTGACTGTTAGCCAGTAACCCACCGTGAACTCGAATCGCCTGACCTGTGGAAGTTAATCTAAGAACATCTCGCCGGGCTGTATCAAATGAAACATTAAAGTAGTCAGCTAAATCTTTTGTAACTAAGTGATGTTTTTGTTCTAATAATTTTTTTATTTCGCGAATTCGTTCTTCTTGAGTCATAATATTTCTCCTAAAAATAATCTAGCATTTTTTATTTTTTAAAGAATCAAATAGTCAGTATTTCATATTGGATTTTATGTGTTTGTTTGTGTTTAACTAAAATTATACTGAAGTTTAAAGTTAAAAAGACTGGTAAATCAATATTTTTAAAAAAGGAATTTGCTTAAATGCTTATTTCAAAAATTGGAACGAACCAATTTTTAAAATGGTTGATATTGAATACAAAATTGGTATAATAACCGTATAAAGAAAGTTTAAGTAAATAATTTCTAAATAGGAGAAATAATATGGCAGTAGATTATGATTCAAAGGAATTTTTAAAGAGCGTAGATGCCCATTGGCGTGCAGCTAACTATTTGTCAGTTGGTCAACTCTTTTTGATGGACAACCCACTTTTAAAGCATGACCTTAAAGCAAGTGAAGTTAAGCCTAAACCAATCGGACACTGGGGAACAATCTCACCACAAAACTTTATTTATGCACATTTAAACCGTGTCATTAAGAAGTATGGCTTGGATATGTTTTATATCGAAGGCTCCGGTCACGGTGGTCAAGTAATGGTTTCTAACTCATATCTTGACGGTTCATACAGTGAGCTTTACCCAGAAATTCAACAAGATGAAAAGGGAATGGCTAAGTTGTTCAAGCGCTTCAGTTTTCCTGGTGGTTCTGCTTCTCACGCTGCTCCTGAAACTCCAGGTTCAATGCATGAAGGTGGCGAGCTTGGCTACTCACTTTCTCATGGTACGGGTGCAATTTTAGACAATCCTGATGTGATTGCAGCAGTTGAAATCGGTGATGGTGAAGCTGAAACTGGCCCCTTGGCTGCAAGTTGGTTTAGTGACAAGTTCATTAACCCAATCAAAGATGGTGCTGTACTACCAATTTTACAAATCAACGGTTTTAAAATTTCTAACCCAACCATCGTTTCAAGAATGTCAGATGAAGAACTAACCAAGTACTTTGAAGGTATGGGTTGGCATCCTTACATTATTTCTGCATATAATGGTGGTGAATTTGACGGCTATAAAGATCACATGCAAGTTCACGAAGAAATGGCAAAATTAATGGATACTGTAATTGAAGAAATTAAAGCCATTCAAAAGAATGCTCGTGAAAATAATGATGAGACTTTACCACATTGGCCAATGATTATCTTCCGCGTTCCAAAGGGATGGACAGGACCTACAACTGATCTTGAGGGTAATCCTATTGAAAACTCATTTAGAGCACACCAAATTCCAATTCCTGTTGCTCAAGATGACATGGAACATAAAGATATGTTGGTTGATTGGCTTGAAAGCTATAAACCAGCAGAATTGTTTGATGAAAATGGTGTACCAACTGAATTGGTAACTGCTGATAATGTTACTGGTGATAGCAGAATGGCAGTCAACCCAATTACAAATGGTGGTGGCGACAAAGCTAAGCGCCTCAACCTTCCAGATTATCGTAAATATGCCTTAGAGTTTGATCAACCTGGTTCAGTTGAAGCAGAAGATATGACTGAATGGGCAAAATATTTGAATGAAATTGCAGAACTTAACCCAGACAATTTCCGTGGCTTTGGACCTGATGAAACCAAATCAAATCGTTTGTTCAAATTTATTGATGAGCAAAAGCGTCAATGGGAAGGTTCAGTTCATACACCAAACGATGAGAACTTGGCACCAAGTGGTCGTTTAATTGATTCTCAATTATCCGAGCACCAAGACGAAGGTTGGCTTGAAGGCTACGTTTTATCTGGTCGTCATGGTTTCTTTGCAACTTACGAATCATTTGGACGTGTTGTTGACTCGATGTTAACCCAGCACATGAAGTGGTTAAGAAAAGCCAAGGAACAATATTGGCGTAAGGATTACCCATCTTTGAACTTTGTTGCAACTTCAACTGTTTTCCAACAAGATCACAATGGTTATACTCACCAAGATCCAGGTATTTTAACTCACTTATATGAAAAGAATCGTCCAGATTTGATTCACGAGTACTTACCAGCTGATACGAACTCTTTATTAGCAGTATCTCAAAAAGCATTTACTGATCGTGAATGTATCAACGTTTTGGTTACTTCTAAGCAAGAACGTCCACAATGGTTCTCAATCGATGAAGCAACTCAGATTGCTAACCATGGTTTATCATATATTGATTGGGCTTCAACTGATCAAAATGCTAAGCCTGATGTTGTCTTTGCTTCAACTGAAACTGAGCCAACTATGGAGTCTTTAGCTGCTATTGACATTTTGCATAAGAATTTCCCAGAAATGAAAATTCGTTACATTAACGTCATTGATGTAATGAAGTTAATGAATACAACAGATAATCCAGAAGCAATTTCCGACAAGGAATTTGAAGAATTATTTCCTACTGATGTGCCAGTAATTTTTGCATGGCACGGCTACAAGGCAATGATGCAATCAATCTGGTTTGGTCGTAATCGTAGCAATGTTCATATTCACTGCTATGAAGAAGAAGGCGACATTACTACTCCATTTGACATGAGAGTTGTTAATGAACTTGATCGTTTCCATTTAGCAAAGGATGCAGTCTTGAGTATGCCAGAATACGCTGAAAAGAGCGCAGGCTTTGTTGCAGAAATGGATCGCTTATTAGCTAAGCACCACCAATACATTCGTGACAATGGTAAAGATATGCCAGAAGTAACAGAATGGAAATGGACAGGCTTAAAATAAATTAAGTGTACATCTCATTTTACTTATAAATAAAAAACGTGATTCCACTCGGAACCACGTTTTTTGCTTTGAAAATTATTATTGATCTTTTGGATCGATTCCCCAAAAGAAGGTTAATATTGCTGCCGTAATTAGAGATATTGCGGAGCCTAAAATCATAAAGCCAATTGGCTTATACATTAGCATCAAGATTGAGAAAATGTTGTCAATTTGGAATGCTCGAACAACTACGTGAAGTGAGGCATTAATGGCACCACCAATTCCACCTGCAATTGCTGTGATGATCATTAATCTCTTTGAGGGCATAATTAAACCGTACAAAATAGGTTCAGTTACACCGGCAAAAATACCTGTAATTGTAACAGATCCTGATAGTCCCTTGAGTTTGGCATCTTTCTTTTTGAGTAAACTGTATAAAAAGATACCGAGGGAAACACCGATTTGTGCCCAAACGGCTGCAACTGCCACACCACCAATTACATCACCACCGTACATTTTGAGGTTTTGCAATGTGATTGGCACTAGTCCCCAGTGTAAACCAAGTACGGTTAAGAAAGGATAGACCATGCCTAGCAGCAAGCCAGCAACTAATCTGCTTTTACCGAATAGCCACATAATAATAGCTGAAATCCATTTACCAACAGTGTCACCAAATGGACCAAAAATTAGTACGGTTGCTGGTACTAAGATAATTAAACAAATCATTGAATTTAGGAAAATCTGAATTTGTTGTGGAATAATCTTTTTCAATAAGCGGTCAAGTAAAACGTAAACCCCGATAATGACAAAAATTGGGAATACTGTTGTGGAATAGTCAATTGCGTCTAATGGCATGCCAAAAAGACTAAGACCGTGCTTTCCAACCAGCTGAGTGAAATTTGGTTCTAACAGTGCCGCCCCCAAGGCACCACCGACGAATGGGTCTGCTTTAAATTCTTTGGCTAAAGTAATGCCGACAAAAATAGGTAGGAAGTAAAAGATTGAATTCCCAGCTGCAGATAAGACAAGATAGGCTGTACTAGTTTCAGATAACCAATGCAAATTAGCTAAAACTGTTAGAACAGCCTTTACCATTCCGGCGCCAGCCATTACTGAAAGAAGTGGCATAAAAGCCCCGGAAATAGTTTTAGTTATTGACAACTTAGCTTTTTTATCTGTTTTTTCTTCTTTAGAGTTAGCTGTCTTGTTATCACTCAGTTTTTTCTGAATGACGTCATAATAATCTGCCACATTAGTACCAATTACGACCTGCTCTTGACCGCCACTTTTAACGACACTTAAAACGCAAGGCAAGGAATTCAATTTGTCTTTATCGACTTTACTATCGTCTTTTAAGTCAAAGCGCAATCTAGTTACGCAATGGACCAAATTATTGACGTTATCTGGTCCGCCAACATATTTTAAAATTGCCTCTGATTCACCATTAATATTATTCATACATTCTCCCACTTATAAAAATTAATGAGAATAACTTTCGGATTATCTCATTATATTTTAAAAAAATAAGCAATATTATAATTTAACTTTATAGTAATTGTCAATGAACTTAAAAAGAACATTTTAGAAGTATATTGCCATTTATAAATCCTTTAGTATAAAATTAAATTGTTGGTAATTTTTAACAAATTTAAAAAAGGAGGAAACAGTGAATAAACTAGTAAATGTGTTAACTACGACAGATATCCATGGCTTTATTTCTAATGAGGGGCAGCCACCTGCCTTGGCGTTGCAAGGAATAAAGGAAAAATATCCTAACTCTCTGTTAATGGATAGTGGAGACTTCTTTGTTGGCAACCCTTTGACCACTTATTTTTGTGATCAGATGCAAGTATCTCCAATGGTAGATTATGCCAATAAAGTCGGGTTTGATGTCATGGTACCTGGGAACCATGATTTTGATCATGGATTGAATTATTTAAAGCGTCAGGTTAGCCATTTAAATGCTGACTATGTTTGTTGTAATGTTTTTGATGAAGAGGGAAATTGGATTTTTTCACCGTCTACCATTAAAGAAATTGATGGCATCAAAGTGGGAGTAATTGGCTTACTGACAAGTAGAATGTCAATGATCAGTGACTTTGATGTAACCACGGGAGTAGTTGTTAAGGAAGCATTACCTGAATTACAAAAACAGGTAGAAGCTTTGCGTGATCAAGTCGATTTAATTTTAGTCGGCTATCACGGTGGAATTGAACGGGATTTGAAGACACACGCTGAAACTAACTATGCAACGGGTGAGGACGAAACTTTTAAGTTAGTATCGCAAACACCAGGCATTGATGGTTTTAGCTGTGGTCACCAGCACCGTATCAATCATGGTCGAATAGGTGATACCCTTGTTGTTCAAGGCGGATACCAAGGTAATTGTTTTGGTCACATGACGTTTGAATTTAATGATCAAAATAAAATTGTAAAACGTCAAGAAGAAATCGTCTTAACTGAGACTCTGCCAGCTAAAACAGGTAATTTTTATTCAGAAGAAGATTATCAAAATTGGCTTGCAGAAGATTTTGATCTCAGTCATTTAGTAGAGTTTTTAAAACAAAAATTTGCTCGCGAACATTTAGGAATTTTTATTAGCTTAAAAGGGAAAACTAGGCAGCAATTAATAGATTCTTTTACCATTCCATATGGTGTTAGAATTTATCGCCTGACTTCGTCAGAATATCAGGTTTTCAGCCAACAAGATTGGGCTCTTAAGCAAGAAAATTATGATTCTAATGCTCACGATTTTTTGGTTCTGACGAATTCTTATGAAGTACCAGAATATCGTTTGACAGACCAATTTGTTGATAATATTTTTGATGAATATTCATACTATTTAACGCAGCGCAATTAGGGAGAAAGTAATGGGAGTAATTGGAATTATTATAGTGTTGGGTCTACTTTATCTGGTAAGTTTTGATCGCAAGCACATCGACTACAAATCACTTATTTATCTTTTTGTAACAGAATTAGTAATCCTGTTTTTGATTTTAAAAACAACAATTGGTAACTGGATCATTAAGGGATTATCCGGTAGTTTAAATATTATCAGTCAGTCTAGTAGTAAGGGTGTAAACTTCGTTTTCGGTGATTTAAAAAATCCCGGTGCTACTTCACAATTTTTCTTAAATGTCTTATTACCGTTGATTTTCATTTGCGCATTGATTGAATTGTTGCAGTATTTGCGTATTTTGCCTTTTATTATTAAATACGTTGGTAAAGTTCTAAAAAAGCTGTTCCACATTGATGAAATTAATGCGTTTACGATTTTAAGTTATCCTTTTGTAAGTAATGGTGTTTTTGTTCCTTTCAAGGATCAAATGAAAGACATGTCACCAAATCAATTATTTACACTATCAATTTATACTTTATCAAATACTACAGTAACAATGATTGCTTCATATATGCATATTATTAAATCTGAATTTATTATTGTTGCTTTGATACTTAACCTCTTCACTTCGATTATTGTTGCTAAAATAGTTGCACCATACGATATTTCGCAAGTTAATTATGAAATTTCGACTAAGAACACTAATCAAAAGTCATTGATTACGCGTTTGATTGACAGCATGAACCTTGGATTTAAACTGGCAATTAACATTTCAATCTCAATTATTGGTTTTGTTTCGTTAATTACTTTTGTCAACATTATTTTCAAATCAGTTTGTGGTAAAACCTTAACGGCCTTAATTGGTTATGTTTGTGCTCCTGTAGCTTTTATCATGGGAGTAGATCCACATTCAATTGTTAGTGCTGGTACAGTTCTGGCTACCAAAGCATTTACCAATATCTTTGTCGCAATAAACCAAATTAATATGCACGCAGTTCCGCTTAAGACGCAAGCAATTGTTAGTGTTTTCTTGATTTCTTTTGCTAACTTACCAAACTTGGGTACTACATTAGGTATCATGCATACAATGGTTGATGAAGAGCATGGTGAAGCTATTGCAAGTCATGCATTAAGACTATTTTTGGTGGCAACAGCAGTCAGCATTCTTAATGGGGCATTGGCTGGTCTATTTTATTCATTTTAATTAGCTTTCTCCTTGTTAATCTGAAGATTTTTATTTATAATAAAAACATCATAAGGGAGTAACAGCAATTACCTGCGATAAGCCCAACAACCGAAGATATACTTCTGGACTTATCTTAATTAGTGAGACTTGTGTGTTTTAAACATATAAGTCTCTTTTTTATTTTTAGGAGGAAAAAATGCCCCAAAATTTTTATAATCAAACAATTAAAGATATTGAAAAAGAGCTTTCAACATCTTGTGAAAATGGTTTAAATTCGGAGCAAGTAAAGCAGCTTCAGGAAAAATATGGTCCTAATAGTCTTGCTGGTAAGAAGAAAACCAGTATGTTGCAACGCTTTATTGCACAATTTAAAGACTTTATGATTATTGTTTTGATCATTGCTGCGCTTTTATCTGGTTTTGTCGCTCAAGAGTGGACAGACGCTGCGATTATCATGGTTGTTGTTATCCTGAACGCTGTTTTGGGTGTTTTCCAAGAAACTCGTTCTGAAGAAGCAATTAATGCTCTGAAAAAAATGGCCACGCCGAATGCGCATGTGCGAAGGAATGGGCAAGTGGTTGAGATTCCAAGTACTGAATTAGTGCAAGGCGATATTGTTTTACTTGAAGCTGGAGATGTTGTTCCCGCAGACTTGCGTTTGACAATCACTGAGAGCTTGAAGATCGAGGAGTCCGCATTAACTGGGGAATCAGTACCAGTTGATAAAGAGCATGACCAAATTAATGAGGATAAAGTTGCTTTAGCTGATCAAGATAATATGGCTTTTGCCAACACCAACGTTACCTATGGTCGTGGTGAGGGAATTGTTACTGAAATTGGGATGAATACTGAAGTCGGTAAAATCGCCACCATGCTTAACAATACCGATGAAACGGATACACCGCTTAAGCGTAACCTTAACCAATTAGGTAAGACATTAACAATTATGATTTTGCTGATTTGTGCGGTTGTTTTCGTTGTCGGTTTCTTTACCAAGCAGGGTACAGAGCCAACACAAAAATTAGCAATTGATATGTTCTTAGTTGCAGTTTCGTTAGCAGTTGCGGCAATCCCAGAAGGATTACCTGCAATTGTTACCATCATTTTGGCGCTTGGAACGCAAGTAATGGCTAAGCACAATTCGATTGTGCGTAAATTACCTGCAGTTGAAACTTTGGGTGCAACTGATATTATCTGTTCAGATAAAACTGGTACATTAACTCAAAATAAGATGACAGTTGAGCAGGTCTACTATGACAATGAAGCTCATCAAGCAGACCAGAAGATTTCTGAAGCTAACCCTACGTTGTTGTCAATGGTTTTAGCTAACGACTCTAAGCTTGATGACACAAATAGATTGTTGGGAGATCCAACTGAGACGGCACTTATTCAATATGCCTTAGATCAAAAGATTGATGTTCATCAGCTACTTGACCAGCACAAACGGGTTCAAGAAGTTCCTTTTGATTCTGGCCGTAAGTTAATGAGTACGGTTAATGAAAATGGTGGACAATATTTTGTTGCTGTTAAGGGAGCACCTGACCAATTACTTAAACGAGTTACTAAAATCGAAGTTAATGGCAAGGTAGAACCGATTTCTGCTGAACAAAAAGAAGAAGTTTTACTTTCTAACCAAAAAATGGCAAGAAGAGCCTTAAGAGTCTTAGGTTTAGCGTATAAGACAGTTGATCAGCTATACGATGCTCCTTCTACTGATAACGTTGAACAAGATTTAATTTTTGTTGGTTTGGTTGGGATGATCGATCCAGAAAGACCTGAAGCTAAAAAGGCAATCGCAGAAGCACATGATGCAGGAATCAGAACAGTTATGATTACCGGAGACTTCCAAGTGACTGCACAAGCAATCGCTGAGCGACTTGGAATTCTAAAACCAGGTCAAGATGAACGCGTGGTTACTGGTGCTCAACTTGATGAAGTTAGCGATGAATACTTGCAAGAACATGTACCTGATTACAGCGTTTATGCTCGTGTCTCGCCAGAGCACAAAGTTCGAATTGTTAAGGCATGGCAAGCTCGTGGTAAAATTGTTGCGATGACCGGTGACGGTGTTAATGATGCCCCTAGTTTGAAGCAAGCTGATATTGGTATCGGTATGGGTATCACAGGTACTGAAGTTTCCAAGGGTGCCAGCGATATGATTTTGGCCGACGATAACTTTGCCACAATCGTTGAAGCTGTTAAGCAAGGTCGTAAAGTTTTCAGCAATATTCAAAAGGCAATTCTGTACTTGATGAGTTGTAATGTTGGTGAGGTCTTGACAGTGTTTATGATGACAATGCTTGGTTGGGACATTTTAGCACCCGTTCAACTTCTTTGGATTAACCTTGTTACTGATACACTACCAGCTATTGCGCTTGGACTTGAACCAGTGGAAAAAGGTATCATGAAGAGGGCACCACGTGGTCGGAAGTCCAATTTCTTTAGTGGTGGCGTTTCTAGTTCAATCGTCTACCAAGGAATTTTGGAAGGTATTTTAGTTTTAGCAACTTATCAATTAGGCTTGAAATTTGGTCCTCATGTTAACAGTGCTAACTTACAGCATGCGGATGCGTTGACTATGGCATTCTTGACTTTAGGATTAATCCAATTATTCCATGCGATTAACTCAAAATATATCCATCAATCAATCTTTTCTAAGCATACACTTACAAATAAATGGTTTAACTGGGCTATCCTTATTTCAGCAATAGTAATGGCCGCAGTAGAATTACCATTTATGACTAGGTTCTTTGATGTTACAGAATTAAATGGCATGCAATGGTTAATTGTCTTAGGTGCAGGAACTTGTATGATTATCATTGTTGAAATTGTTAAATTCTTCCAACGTCAAGCTGGACAAAAATAAAATAGCAAATAATATAACTGAAAAACTGGTAAATTATGCTATAGAAGCAGTAGTATGCCAGTTTTTTTGCATTTATTAATTTTAAAAAGCTAGTTTAAATACAGTTAGCAATTTTAGTTAGGTATTCTGCGTCAATATCGTCAAAACGTGCGAAGTTCTTGCTATCAAGGTCTAAGACGGCAATCAAAGCTTCATTTTTCATGATTGGAATGACGATTTCTGAATTGGTCGCAGCATCGCAAGCAATATGACCAGCGAATTTATGAACATCAGGGACAATTTGTGTTTCTTTTGCTTTAGCGGCTGTACCGCAAACACCTTTGCCTATTGCAATGTGCATGCATGCAACAGGACCCTGAAAAGGTCCCAAAATTAATTCATGATTTTGATAACGATAAAAACCAGCGTAGCTGACATCAGGCAAATTGTTAAACAGTAGAGCACTGATATTACTCATATTGGCAATCAAATCGTGCTCATCTTCAAGTAGGCTTTGTGCTTGCTTAAGTAGCAGTTGATAACGTTCAAGTTTGTCCATTTGCTTTCTCCTTTTTGAATAAGTCTAAACTAAGTGGGTAGCTTTTAAAAGTCAAACAAAGTATTTACTTTTTGATTTCAAATGTGTAAGATTGAACAAGCCGTTAAAAAGAAGCTATAATGAAATGTGTGATAGCGCTAAAATCATTGCTAACATAAGATTTAGCAATGATTTGGTACCTAAGAAACTTTGTGATTTGTAAGAAATAAATTACAAAATTGTATAAATTTTCATTAAAAAAGGTGTATAATTTTTAAAAATCTTAACGGCTATAGTAAAATGGTCTCAATGACTTATTTTATTGCAAGATAATGAAAGGGGCGATAACAATGTCGATGATAGAGTTCCATGACGTGCAAAAATATTATAGCCATTTTCATGCACTGCACGACATTAATTTGGAAATTGATGAAGGGGAGACGGTGGTTTTAATTGGACCATCAGGTTCAGGTAAGAGTACTTTAGTACGTACCGTGAACGGCCTTGAAACAATCCAAAAAGGTCAATTGATTGTTAACGGTCATGATTTGTCTGATCCAAAGACTAACCTTAACATTCTTAGAAGTGATGTTGGGATGGTTTTCCAACACTTCAATCTGTACAAAAATAAAGATGTACTTGAAAATATTATGTTGGCACCAAGAATTGTTAGCCATATTCCAGAAGAAGAAAACAAAAAACGAGCAATGGAACTGCTCGAAATGGTTGGTCTGGAAAAATGGGCACACAATATGCCTTCACAAATTTCAGGTGGTCAAAAGCAGCGTGTTGCCATTGCTCGAACATTGGCCATGCGTCCTAAGCTTATTCTTTACGATGAACCAACTAGTGCGCTTGACCCAGAAATGATTGATGATGTTTTGCAAGTTATTAAGAAAGTTACAAATGAGAGCGGAATGACATCCTTGATTGTTACCCACGAAATGGGCTTTGCTAAAGAGGTTGCCAACCGAGTTATCTTCATGGACCAAGGTCAAATTGTTGAAGATGAGAATAGCGCAAGTTTCTTTGAACAACCTAAGACAGTACGGGCACAACAATTCTTGAGTAAGATCATCTCTCACTAAGGAGGCCGATTATGAAAAAGAAATTTTGGTTGCTTCCTTTACTAGCATGTGTATTGATGCTAACTGGATGTGGTAAGAGCCTAAGTGATCAATCTGTTTTAGATAATGTTAAAGAGTCTAATACGATTACTTGGGGTGTTAAAGGTGATGTTAAACTTTTTGGCTTGATTGATGTCCGCGATGGTCAACAAAAAGGTTTTGATGTTGACATGGCCAAAGCAATTACTAAGCGTATCTTAGGGCCCAAAGGCAAGGCAGAATTTGTCACAACTACGTCACAATCAAGAATACCGCTTCTGAAGAATGGTAATGTCGATGCAATAATTGCTACGATGACGATTACTCCAGAGCGTAAAAAGATTATTTCATTTTCACACTCATACTTTGATGCCGGTCAGTCAATATTAGTTGCTAAAAATTCCTCAATTAAAAGTGCCAAAGATTTAAACGGTAAGACTGTAATTGGGGTAGTTGGTGCTAACTCAGTAGAAAACATTAAAAAGATAGCTCCTAGAGCAAAAGTGATAGAACTTCAAGACTATGCTCAAGCTATGAACGCACTGAAATCAGGTCAAGGTGATGCATTGACTACTGACAATGGTATCTTATTTGGGTTAGCAGTTCAGAACCCAGGCTATGAAGTTCGAGGTGGGACTTTCACCGTTGAACCTTATGGTGTTGCGGTTAATAAGGGACAAACCGGATTTACTAAGGCTGTTGACAAGGCAGTTCTTGAGATGCAGCATGATGGTGAATACAATCGCTTAATTAAAAAGTGGTTTGGCGATGTTCCAGGATTTAAGTACAAGGAGCTGTATCGCCGATGATTGATATTTTTACAAAATTCAGTGGTCAATTATTTGTTGGTTTGGGCTGGACGATACTTTCAAGTGTGATTGCATTATTCTTCAGTTTAATTATAGGAACTGTGTTTGCAATTATGGAAGTTGTTCCTAGTAAAATAGCTCGCTTCATTGGACGTGCTTACGTAGAAATATTGCGTAACATTCCACTGCTGGTAATTACGATGTTCTTCTATCTTGTTATTCCAAAATATGTGATGAAGATTAATGGTTTTACTGCAGGAACAATTGGTTTAACGCTTTATACTTCTGCATTTATTGCTGAAACGATTCGTTCAGGTATCCAATCTGTTTCTGGTGGACAAATGGAAGGTGCTCGTTCTACAGGCATGACTTATTGGCAAGCAATGCGTTACATTATTTTGCCACAAGCATTCAAGATCGTTATTCCACCACTTGGAAATCAGTTTGTTAACTTAGTCAAAAACTCATCGGTTCTTGCCTTTGTTGCAGGATTTGATTTGATGTATCAAGCAAACTCAATTGCTTCGACTACTTTTGACCAGATTAACAGCTATTTAGTAGTTGGGGTTTTGTATTTAATTATTACATTACCACTTAGCTACTACATGCAGTATTTGGAAAAGAAATTAGCCTGAGAGGAGGTTCAGTGAAATGCAAAATTGGATTAGCGCCTTTTCATGGCTAAACGTGCACTTTCTATTAATGGGCCTTTGGGTTACTATCTATATTTCAGTAATTTCAGTTATTTTGAGTTTCATTATTGGCTCAATTTTGGGAATTATTAGATATTCAAAAATCAAGTTTGTCTCAAAAATCGTTGGTTTTATAATTGATATTATCCGTAACGTGCCGTTACTTTTAATTATCTTCTTTACCTACTTTGGCTTGCCAAACTTTGGGTTAAGACCAGAAACGATTCCGGCGGCAGTTATTGCTATGACGGTCTTTGAATCAAGCATGATTGCAGAAATTGTTCGTTCGGGAATTCAATCAGTTTCTACCGGACAAATGGAAGGTGCAAGATCAACGGGAATGTCCTTTGTTCAAGCATTATGGCATGTTGTATTGCCACAGGCATATAAGAACATGATTCCAACAATTATTAGTCAATTCGTTTCGCTAATTAAGGATACTTCATTGGCAACAATTATCGTTGTTCCAGAAATGATGCAGCATGCACAAGTTATTTATGGACAAAATTCTAATTATATTTTGCCAATGTTTGCTGCTTTAGCAGTACTATACTTCATCGTCTGCTTTACACTTTCAGTGATTGGCAACGTAATTGGAAAACATTTGACTTAAAATTAAATATTTTGATTTATTTTCTTAAAAAGGATTTCACAGTGTGGAATCCTTTTTTTGTGTATTTTTACTGATATAAAGACCTTTGTTACTGGTTATCTGATTATAAATAAGCGATTAATTAAATTTTTTTTAGAAAAAGTATTGACAGATTAAAAATATACACTTATCTTATTATATAACATCATATAACAATTAATAGATAAGAGGTAAACAATGAAGAAACAATATCAAGACGAAATAACAAATGCGATTAAAGCCTGTCAAAAGATTGACGGCATCAATCATATTTACTTTGCTGCATGTGGTGGCTCAATGGCTTTCATGCAACCAGCAGAGTACATTATTAACCGCGAGTGTGACATTCCTGCAACTATTTTGCCATCACGTGAATTTACCACACGTGATCCTCATGACTTGGGCGAGCATAGTGTAGTTGTAACTTGTTCTCATTCAGGTAGTACTCCAGAAACTAATGAAGCTGCCAAATTTGCTAAAGAAAAAGGCGCTTTAACAATTGGAATTGCCTTTACACCTGATTCAGACTTGGAAAAGAACTCTGACTATACTTTGCATTACAGCTGGGGAAAAGGTACAGACGCTTCTGATTTAAACACCGGTGTACTTTACGGCTTTATTTTTGGTCTGTTAAAGGCTGTGACTGGTGATGCTAAGTATGACAAGGGCTTGAAAGCACTTGACGACTTGGAAGCAATTGCTGAAAGAACTCGCCAACAATTCGGTGATACAGCTAAGAAGTGGACCAGTGAATTAAAGCGTGAGAAGTTGATTTACGCAATTGGCTCAGGCATTAACTTGGGTGAGACATACTCATTTTCAGCATGCTGGCTCCAAGAAATGCAATGGATTAACAGTAGCTGCATTGATTCAGCGGAATACTTCCATGGTCCTTTTGAAATTACTGACTTTGATGTTCCTTTCATTATCTGTGAAGGAATGGGTGTTACTCGCAAGATGGACCAACGTGCAGTTGATTTTGCTAAGAAGCACAGTGATAAAGTTTATGTAATTGATAATGCAGACTTTGATATGCACGAAATCGATGACAATTTTAAAGAATATTATTCACAGATTCTTTCAGGTGTAGTCTTCCGTCAGCTTGCTGAAGGTTTTTCATATGAAAGAGGACATTCTCTAGAAGCCCGTCGTTACATGTGGCACTTAGATTATTAGTGTTTGTTCAATGAAGATAATTTCAATTGGAGATAATGTAGCTGACACCTATGTTAAGCAGAGAGTTTATTTTCCTGGTGGAAATTGCGTCAATGTTGCTGTTGATGCAAAAAAAGCTGGAGCAGAAGTTTCTGCTTATCTCGGCATTTTAGGTAATGACAATCGTGCTAGCCATATTGAAGAATCATTAAAAGAAGAGCAAGTTGAATTAGTTAACTGTCGTAGAGTCTATGCCCCTACGGCGCAACCACGAGTTTTCTTAACTACTGAAGGCGATCGAACCTTTGAAGCCGGTCCGAAAAATTCAGGCTTACACTTATTAAACTTACGATTAACTCCTGATGACTTTACAACAATTGATGGCTTCGATGTCGTTCATGCAGGAATTGATTCTGGAATTGATGAATATCTACCAGAATTACATAAACGAGTGAAAGTTTCCTTTGACTTTTCCATTTCTCGGGATAAGGACTACTTTAAAAAGACACTTCCTAATGTTGATTTTGCATTTTTCTCTGGGTCAGACATGAGTGATGACCAAGCTGTAGAATTTGCCAAAAAATATTTAACCTTAGGTCCAGAAGTTATTGTTATTACAAGGGGAGAAAAACCCGCATTTTTGTTAACTTCACAAGAATCTTATTACCAAGAACCGCAAAAAATAAAAGTTGTCGACACGATGGGTGCAGGTGACAGTTTTATTGCTGGTTTTCTAGTTTCTTACTTAGATAAGAACAATTTAGTATTAGCGGCAGAAGCTGCAAGCAAAAACGCTGCAGTTACCTGTCAATTATCTGGCGGCTTTGGTCACCAGAAATCTTTTTAGAAAAGAGTGATGAACATGAAAAAAGGTGCAGTACTTGCTACAGCAGCCGTTGCATGCTTCGGTATGCTGCTAACTGGTTGTCAGAACAAAGGCAATTCTAGTTCAAAAAAGCAAGATAAAATTACAGTTGTACAAAATGCCCCAGTGGATTCGCTAGATCCAATCTTGGCCTATTCAAACAGCTCGTCTGTAGTTGTAGCCAACACAACTGAGGGTCTTTATACAATTGATGCAAACGATAAGCCTCAGCTTGGTTTGGCTTCAAGCGTGAAGACAAGTAATCATGGTTTGACGAAGACCTTTACGATTCGTGAAGATGCTAAGTGGTCAAACGGCGACCCAATTACAGCAAATGATTTTGTCTTTGCATGGCGCCGCTTGGCTAATCCTAAGAACGCTTCAGCTTTCAACTTCCAACCAGGTGCAGCTGGAATTAAAAATGCTGATGACATCGTTGCAGGAAAGAAACCTGTTAATTCATTAGGCGTTAAAGCTACAAGTGAAAAGACTTTAGTTATTGAATTAGATCATGTAGTACCTTATATGAACAAGTTACTTGCATTTAGTGACTTTGCACCAGTCAACCAAAAGTACTTCGAAAAAGCAGGTAAGAAATTCGCTCAAGATTCAGATCACTTGATTGCTTCAGGTCCATATAAGATTAAGGACTGGAAGCTTGGTGATAACAGTATCCAATTAGTGAAAAACGCAAAATATTGGGATGCTAAAAACGTTAAGCTAAACGAAGTAAAACTTGATGTAATTGTTGATCCTGAAAAAGCAGCTATTGCTTTTGAAAATGGTAGTGCTGACTACGTTCACCTTAGCGGACAACTTGTTCCTAAGTACCGTAAGGATAAAAACTACGAAAATGAAGTTGGTAACTTTACCCAATACCTTATGTTCAATGTAAAGAAACCTGGCCTTGATAACGAGGATTTACGTAAGGCAATTTCTAGTAGCATTAATCGTAAGGAAATTACCAAACATATTTTGAAAGACGGTTCTATTCCAGTTCATTCAATGGTAATGAAAGATTTAGTTAAGAATCCTTCAAATGGTAAGGATTTTGCCGATGAGTCTACGACTGATTTGTCAGAGTACTCAGCTGCTGATGCAAAGAAGTACTGGAACAAAGCTAAGTCAAAGACTGACTTAAGATCAATAACCTTATTGTACGACGATAGTGATCCTGCTTACGCTAACGTTGCCGCATATGTGAAGGCACAAGTTGAAAAGAATCTTCCAGGAATGAAAGTTGATTTACAACAAGTTTCCAAGAAGACTAGACTTGATAAAATGTCAAAAGCAACTTACGACGTTACACTTACACGTTGGGGGCCAGATTATGCTGATCCAACAGCAATTTTAAGTATGTACCAAAGTAAGAATGATAGTAACTACGGTAAATGGGCTAACTCTGAATTTGATAAGTTAATGGCAGAGTCAAACAAGACAACAGATCAAGCTAAAAGATATCAACTTTTACTAAAGGCAAATAATATTTTAATTGATAGTGCTTCTTGTCCGCCATTGTACCAAAATGGTGCTCCAGTCTTAAAGAGAGCTAACATCCAAGACTTACCAATGCATATTGCGGGTGTTCCATACTTCTTCAAGTATGCATCGATTAAGTAAATTGAATGACTGTAAAAAGAGGCCTAGGCCTCTTTTTTACTCACAAAATATGATCGAGATAATTAGTTCTCACCAACTAATATAATAAACATATTAAATTATTTTAAGAAATAAGGTTGACAGATTAAAAATATCTTATTATCTTATCATATAAGGCGCTGAACAATTACTAAGATCTTGGGTAGATTTAAAAGCAATCTTTATTTCTTTGAAACTGATTAAATTAAAGTCATTTGGTTTTAAGTAATTCTCCCTAGTTCGAAGCATTTAGAAAAGAGTGAAATTTATGAAAAGAAGTGCAGCAATCGTTTCAACTGCAATTGCCTGCGTTGGAATGTTACTGACTGGTTGTCAGAAGAGTTCGAATTCAGGCACACAAAATCAAAGCAAAATCACGGTGGTAGAGAATACTCCTGTTGATTCTCTGGATCCTGCAGTAGCATATCAAGAATCAGCCATCGTTACCGTAGCTAACACAACTGAAGGCTTATATACAATGGATGCACATGATAAGCCACAATTTGGATTAGCATCCGAAGTTAAAACAAGTAATCATGGTTTGACAAAAACATTTACAATTCGTGAAGATGCTAAGTGGTCAAATGGCGATCCAGTGACAGCTAACGACTTTGTATTTGGTTGGCGGAGATTTTCAGATCCTAAAAATGCGTCACCATATAACTTTGAACTAGGTGCTGCGGGAATTAAAAATGCTGATGCAATTACTCTAGGTAAGAAGCCTACAAGTGATTTAGGTGTGAGAGCTACCGGACCAAAGACTTTGGTTGTTGAACTTGATCATCCGGTTCCATTTTTGAGCAGAATTTTAGCATTTGCACCATTTGCTCCTGTTAATCAAAAGTATTTTGAAAAAACAGGTAAAAAATTTGGTCAAGATTCAAGTCACGTGATTGCAACAGGACCATATAAAATTAAAGACTGGAAGCTAGGAGACAATACAGTACAGCTTGTAAAGAATCCAAAATACTGGGACGCTAAAAATGTTAAGGTTAAAGAAATTAAGCTTGATGTAATAACCGATCCAGAAAAAGCAGCGATTGCTTTTGAGAACGGTAATGCTGACTATGTACGTCTGAGTGGCCAACTGGTTTCAAAATATCATAAAGATAAGAACTTTGTTGATGAGATTAGCAACTTCAACCACTACTTAATATTTAATATGAAAGAACCTGGCATAAATAATGCTAATTTGCGTAAAGCAATTTCAGTTAGCCTTAATAGGAAAGAAATTACTACTCATATTTTGAAAGATGGTTCAGTTCCTGTTCATTCGATGGTAATGAGAAAACTTGGCAAAAATCCAAAAACTGGTAAAGACTTTGCTGATGAATCAACAACTAATTTATCACAGTATTCCCCAGCTGACGCTAAAAAGTATTGGAATAAGGCTAAATCAGAAACTAAATTAAGATCATTCACTTTGCTTTATGATGATAGTGATCCGTCATATTCAAATGTTGCTGCTTATATTAAAGCTCAAGTTGAGAAAAACTTACCTGGAATGAAGGTAAACTTACAGCAGGTTTCAAAGAAAACTAGGTTAGATAAAATGGCCAAATCTAACTTTGATGCGGGTATTTCTCGTTGGGCACCAGACTATGGTGATATATCAGCAGTATTAAATATGTATGTTACTGGTAACGCCAGCAACTATGCGAAATGGTCAGATCCGGAGTACGATCGTTTGATTGCACAAGCAAACAAAGAAACTGATCTTTCTAAGAGATATCAACTACTATTAAAAGCAAATAATATTTTAGTTGATAGCGCAGCTTGTCCACCATTATATCAAGCAGGTGCACCAGTCTTAAGACGAACAAACATTAAAGATATGCCAATGCATATCTCTGGTGTTCCACTAGTCTTTAAATATGTATATATAAAATAAATTAGAAAACAAATAGAACTGGGATTTAATCTCAGCTCTGTTTGATTAGATGAAAGGGAGGGAAGAACTTGAAGAAATATGTCTTGAAAAGACTTTTAATCGCGGTAGTAACCTTATTCTTAATTACATTAATTTTATTTGTAATGGAAAAGGCGATGCCAGGTTCTCCATTTAATGATGAAAAAATGTCACACGCTCAAGTTGCTGCCCTTTACCGTAAATACGGGCTAGATGGACCTATTTGGCTACAGTTCTTTAATTATTTGAAAAATATGATTACTGGTGATTTTGGTGTTTCATACACAGTTCAAGTAAACACTCCGGTAACAACAATGATTTTTCAACACTTCAAGATTTCATTACAAATTGGTTTACAAGCAACTATATTAGGCGCAATTATTGGTTTCTTTATGGGTGTTCTTGCAGCAGTTAAAAAAGGCACCATCTGGGATAACCTAATGACAGGAATCTCGGTATTAGGAATTAGTTTACCCAACTTCGTTGTGGCCTTGATTATCTCGCTAATCTTCTCATACAAATTAATGGTTTTACCTGGAACTTACCAACAAACTCAACCATTTGTTTCAAGTATTTTGCCAACAATTGCATTGAGTACATTTACAATGGCAAGTATCGAACGATATGTCCGTAATGACATGATTACGATTATGGATTCAGACTATTATCGATTAGCAGATTCAAAGGGAATTAAGAAGTATCAATTAATTATGCACCATGTAATTAGGAACACTTTGATTTCCGTAATTACTGTGTTAGCACCATTAATGATCGATTTAATTGCCGGTAGTATGGTTATTGAAAAAGCCTTTGCTATTCCTGGCTTAGGTACTTTGTACATCAGTGCAATTCAAGCTAATGATTACAATGTTGTTTTAGGGATCACATTTTTCTATGCAGTTTTGTTCATTGGTATCATGCTAGTTGTTGACATTTTATACGGTTTAATTGATCCACGGATTAGATTAGATGAGGGTGAATAAGATGACAGATAATAAAAACAATGATTTTGAATTTGCCCAAAATCCCGAAGTCGAGGACCATTATTCGGGTAAGTCATATTCATACGGTCAATTAATTTGGCATCGCTTTTTAAGAAATAAGGGAGCAGTTGTCAGTGTTGCGGTACTGGTTATTATTACGTTAATTGCCTTTTTGGCACCGCATTTTAGCCAGTTTTCTCCAACTACACCTTATCCAAATCAATCAAATTTAGCTCCAGGTACAAATGGCCATTGGTTTGGTACAGACAATTTGGGGAGAGATATTTTTGTTAGGGTAGCAGCCGGAACCTCCGTTTCATTACGAGTTGCCTTGGTTGCGATGGCTATCGACTTAGTAATAGGTACGAGCTACGGACTTATTTCAGGATATTTTGGTGGCAAGATTGATTTATTCATGCAACGAATTACTGAAATTTTAAGTACAATTCCAATGATTATTATCGTTACGCTTTTAGTTTTGGTAATGAAACCAGGTCTAATTAGTATTATTACGGCGATGATGATTGTTGGTTGGATTAACATGAGTAGAATAGTTCGGGCCCAAGTACTTGAATTGAAGTCACGTGAATATGTTTTGTCGGCCAGAACAATGGGGGAATCTAATTTTAAGATTATTTTCTCGCAAATTTTGCCCAACACACTTGGTCAGATTATTACAACGTTCATGCTATCAATTCCAAATGCAATCTTCTTGGAAGCATTCTTGGCCTTTATTGGTTTAGGCGTTCCTGCTCCACTAGCCTCATTGGGAACAATGATTAATGATGGTTATACGCAGGCAATCGTTTACCCTTACATGGTATTCTTCCCAGTCTTATTTTTGGCCCTAATCATGTTAAGTTTCAATATTATTGCTGATGGCTTACGTGATGCGATTGAAGGAAGCTAGGTGAAACCATGACTGAAACAGTTCTAGAAATAAAAAACTTACAAGTTGAGTATCATACCGAACATGGTGATGTACAAGCAGTTAGAGGGATTAGCTACAAGGTAAATAAAGGGGAAACTGTTGCTTTAGTTGGTGAATCTGGTTGTGGAAAATCGGCTAGCGTTAAACCGATTATGGGTGAAAAGGAAGCCAATCAAGTAATTAAATCAGGTGAAATTAACTTTACCTACCAAACTGAAAATGGACAAAAGACAGTTGACCTTTTAAAGATAAGTCCTAAAGAAGTCCAAAGTCAGATTAAGGGTAAGGAAATTGCCATGGTCTTTCAAGACCCAATGACTTCACTTGATCCAACAATGAAAATTGAAAAGCAGATTGCCGAGGCAGTAAAAGCATCGAATCCCCAAATTAATAAGGAACAATTAAATAAACGTGTTCTAGAATTAATTGAGACAGTCGGAATTCAAAATGCTGACGTGGTAAAGAAACAGTATCCACATCAACTGTCAGGAGGGATGCGGCAAAGAATTGTTATTGCGATTGCATTGTCGGGGAATCCTAGTTTATTGATTTGTGATGAACCGACAACAGGCCTTGATGTTACAATTCAAGCTAAAATTTTGAATTTAATTAAAGATATTCAAAAAAGCCGTAAGTTATCAGTAATTTTTATTACACACAACCTAGGTGTTGTGGCCAATATTGCTACTAATGTTAATGTTATGTATGCTGGTAAGATTGTCGAAACTGGTACGACTGAAGATATTTTCTTTGATCCGCGTCACCCATACACTTGGGGTCTACTTGAATCAGTACCTGATGTAAATGAAGCGGTTAAAGAGTTGCCAACAATTGCTGGGACAATTCCAGATTTAACCCAACCAGTTGTTGGTGATGCTTTTGCACCACGAAACAAGTATGCATTAAATATTGACTTTAAAGAACAACCTCCAATGTTTGAAGTTAATGATCATCATTATGCTGCTACTTGGCTTCTCGATAAAAGAGCACCTAAAGTAGAAATACCGACGGTACTTAAAAGGAGAATTGAAAAAATGAAGAAAGAAGCTGAAACTGATGGCGAATAATATTCTTGAAGTACACCATTTAAAACAGTATTTTCCAATTGGGAAGAAAAAAGTAGTTAAAGCCGTTGATGATGTTTCTTTTAATATTGCTAGCGGGGAAACTTTTGGCCTTGTTGGTGAATCCGGTAGTGGGAAAACGACAATTGGTCGTTCAATTATCAGACTTTATAAACCAACATACGGTGAAGTGATTTTTGAAGGTGAACAGATAGCTGGCACTTTAGATAAAAAGCGTACTTCAAAGTTACGTAAAGATATGCAGATGATCTTTCAAGACCCGATGTCATCGTTAAATCCAAGGAAAAAAGTTGGTGACATTATAAAGCTTGGCCTAGATATCCACTATCCAGAACTAAGTAAAGAGGAAAAGCAAGAGCGCGTTCTTAAAATGCTAAAAGTCGTTGGTCTTGATAGCTCTTTTATTAATCGGTACCCGCAAGAACTATCTGGTGGGCAGAGACAAAGAGTCGGCATTGCACGTGTTGTTATTATGCAGCCTCGCTTAATTATTGCCGATGAAGCAATTTCAGCCCTTGATGTTTCTGTTCAGGCTCAGGTTGTTAAC
Source organism: Lactobacillus apis (assembly GCF_003150935.1). Lineage (NCBI taxonomy): Bacteria > Bacillati > Bacillota > Bacilli > Lactobacillales > Lactobacillaceae > Lactobacillus > Lactobacillus apis. The sequence goes on from NZ_CP029476.1 coordinate 415,930, forward strand.
TTGTTGCAACATATTCAAGAAGAAACTGGAAGTGCGATGCTGTTTATTGCGCATGACTTGGCAATGGTTAAGCACATTTCAAGTCACATTGGCGTTATTCACTTAGGGCACATCGTTGAGTCAGGTCCTACAGATGAAATCTTTGATCACCCAAAGCATCCCTATACTAAAAGTTTGTTGACCGCAATTCCGATTACAGATCCGATTGCTGAACAGAAAAAGCAATTGTCTGATTATCATGCACATCGGCATCAATATGTAAACAAAACGATGGTTGATCTTGGCAATGGGCACATGGTCTTGGATGATGGCTCGTGGTCGTAGAAGTACGGTTAAATAACAATTGCAAAAGTTTACTTATTTAATTATACTTGGCTAGTCGAAACGCAAAACAAGTTTATAGGAGAGTTTATCAATGGCACGACCAACAAATAAAACTGATTTAATTGAAGCAAGTAATACAGCATATCAAAAGATAGTTGATTTAATTGCTTCATTACCTGAAGAGGCACGTACAGCTGACTTTGATTTTGATACTAGTAAGTTAAAAGAAGCACATTGGAAACGCGACCGCAACGTTAGAGACGTATTAGCTCATTTATATGAATGGCAAAAATTATTAATTGACTGGATTGATAGTAATCAAGCTGGCAAACCAAAAGAATATTTACCAGAGGGCTATAATTGGCGTAACTATGGCGAAATGAACCAAGAGTTTTGGAAGAACGACCAATCAATTCCTCTTGAAGAAATGGAAGAGCTACTTGCTCAAAGTCATAAGAAAACAATGGCTTTAATTGACTCCTATACCAATGATGAACTATTCCAAAAGAATGTTTTCCCATGGACAGGCAATAATGCTCTAGGTACATATTTTATTGCCAATACTTCTAGTCACTATGAATGGGCTTTGAAGAAGCTAAGAAAATATAAGAGATCTATAAAGTAAGATAGAATAAAAACCGTTAGCACTTTGGCTAACGGTTTTCCTGTTTTTAACAATAAAAAGTAAGCACTTAGTGTTTGTTATTTCAATTTTAATTTAGTAATATTGTGGTATTGAGGAGTGTTGTAATGAGATCTGATGAGACAATTGAAACAGTAGTTCCGCTTTATCGCAAGATATATCTTGATATTAAAAAGCAAATTCAAAATAATGAATTAAAGCCGGAACAAAAATTGCCTAGTGAACAGTACTTGTGCCAAAAGTACAATGTAAGTAGGATAACAGTTCGTAAGGCTTTAAAGTTGTTAACCGAGGAGCGATTAGTTGTTACCGTTCAAGGCAAAGGCTCATATGTTAACGCTAAGAAGATGATAGGTAAGTTAGACCGGATTCAAGGCTTTTCAGAATTTGCGCTTTCGCTTGATAAAAAGAGTGAGACCAAAATTTTGAAACGTGAAATTATCAAGAACGGCGATATTGCCAGGAAATTGATGTTACCTGATGATGCCGATTTAATTTACATCAAACGACTTTCTGAAATTGAAAAAACACCTTTGGGGATAGATGAAGCTTGGTTATCTGCTGAGCGGTTTCCTGATTTGCTTGTTAATATTAATTCTGACTCTTCTTTATATGAATATCTTGAACAGAAATATCATGAATTACCAGCAAATTCATATCGTGAAATTAGTACAAGTCTGCCAACTGCAAAACAAACTAGTCTGCTTAAACTCGATAATGTAATACCATTATTTGAGGTTAATAAGACAGTTTATAATCAATTCGATCAGCCATTGGAATTTTCACATTATGTGGTTCGTGGAGATGAAATGACTTATATCATCAATTCGAATGTTGACGGCAAATTTCGCTTAAACAATAAAAAGTAAATTGATTTTAATAATACAAAAAGGCAGCCAGCTGAATAACTAGTTCAGTTAGCTGCCTTTTAATTAAAAGATTATTTTTATTTCGTAGCTAGTAATAAAATCAAGAAGGATAATGTGTCGAATAAAAAGTGAACTAAAAAACTAACCCAAATATTATGAGTTTTCGTAAAAGCCCAGTTTAGAACTAACCGTGTAAATGCTAAACCTAAAATGACATAGCCAAGGTTATAATCGTATGTTGATAGATGAAGTAGCGCAAAAATTAAAGTAGAAGCAATATTTCCCCATAATAGCGGATGCGGCAACTTTGCAGAGGTAGCCAATTGCGTGACTGCCAATAGCGGCATAATTGCCAAGAACTCTTCACCTAAAATTTGGATAGCACTACTGAATCTTTGATAAAAAAAGATTAGCCAGACGTGTGGTGTTTTCATTGTTAAGCCAGCTGCGGCATTACCAGAAACAGATCCGAATAGCTTTTGCGCAATCATCCCCGATAAAACAGAAATAATGTAAGCTAAAATAAAGAAGGCTAGAACCCAGAACCACTCTTTTGCCTTAAGACCATGAAATAGGCGGTGCCATCTATTACCAGTAGCTAGTTGAACACCCAAAATTTGAATTCCAAGAAAAAGCGTAACTATTAGTATTTGAAATATACCACTTACAAAAGTTGGATGGTTTTCATCGAAGATTAAAAAATCTGGGATTTGGATGCCAGGCATCATTAAACAGCAATAGGCTAGAAGGTTTGAGCCCAGAATTATTAGCCATTGTTTAAAGGTTAATTTAGTTGAATTGATATTTGTAAAAGAATTATTCATTTTTACCACCTCTTACTAGTCTCATTTTATTGACTATATTGTTGAAATACAATTTCCTTGCTTGTGTAAAATGCACAAACTTAAAAAATAAGAAAAGGAATTGTAGGACTTCTTCAGAATTCGGATTGTTATCGTTTACAATAAAGAGTGTGCTAAAATCAAAAATGAGTAGTATGCAAATAATGATTGCAGAAAGGAGCTATTTTATGAAGACTGTTACAATTGCTCATCATGAGGTCCCTGCTTTAGGGATTGGTACATGGGAAATGGGTGATAAACCAGAAATAAGAACTGAAGAAATTGCTGCAATTCGTGCTGGGCTTGATGCGGGTTTACGCGTAATTGATACGGCTGAGATGTATGGCAATGGTCGTTCTGAAAAGTTGGTAGGTGAGGCAATCAAAACTTACCAACGGTCTAATATTTTCTTGATTTCTAAAGTGTTACCTTCAAATGCGTCTGCGGAACATATGAGACGAAGTCTAGAAAATAGTTTGAAGCGCCTTCAAACAGATTATCTTGATTTGTATCTTTACCATTGGCGCGGGGCAATACCATTGGAAGAGACTATTGCTGAGCTACAGTCTTTACAAGATGAGGGCCTTATCCATGCTTGGGGTGTTTCAAATTTTGACTTAGCTGACATGGAAGAACTATGGCAATTACCCAGCGGCCGTAATTGTGCTGCTAATGAAGATTTATATAACTTGGAAACTCGAGGAATTGAATACAGTTTGCTTCCTTGGCAAAGAGAAAAGCAAGTTCCATTAATTGCATACAGCCCATTAGGACGAGGCGCAAAAATGGGAAGTACAATGATGAAAAATCAGGCGGTCTTGCAAATTGCTGAGCAGCATCATGCAACTGCTTATCAAATTTTATTAGCTTGGGTGATGCAACAACCAGATATTTTAGCGATTCCTAAAAGCAGTAGCTCAGAGCATTTATTGTCTAACTTAAAAGCATTAGAGATTGAATTAACTCAAGAAGATTTGCAAACTTTAGACCAAGCTTACCCAAAGCCCGATCATAAGGAGCCACTTGCGATTTACTAGGCAATTAACTGGTCTTTTTTGAAAACTAGTGAGTTGAAAATGTAAATAGTAAACGTTCATTAATTGATATGAGATTATTTTGATTGATGCAAAAATCTTTTTTAATGATTAAAAAACTAAAAAATAAAGCAAAAAAGCTTGAGTTCGCTCAAGCTTTTTCTGTACTCTTATACTAAGTAAGAAATTGGGAAGTTAAATAATGAAGAGTTTTTTGTTTCGATTATATCTGGCATTAATGAAGCTAGTTGCTCGTTTTACGCCAATACAAGATAATAAAGTGGTTATTCTTAATGGGGCAGGCAGGTCAGGCTCAAATGGCTATTTGTTTGGCAAGTACCTGGAAAAAAGCCATCCAGAATATGAAGTTACACTTGTTGAACCGTGGCCGTCTTCGCATTTACCGCTTAAAACTTGGCGCGAAATCGGCACGGCTAAATTTGTTTTGACCACACACCAGCCATTTAAAGTTCATGCTAAGCAGATTAACATCCAGTTTTGGCATGGTATTCCACTTAAACGAATGGGAATAATGGCAAATAATACTACCAGAAAAACGGATCAGCGCAACGCTAAACTATGGCAAAAAAATGCTGATATTGTTTGTTCAAGTAGTGACTTATACGAAAGTTTGATGAGTGCGTGCTGCGGCATTGAAACTGATAAGTATCAAAAAACTGGCTTTCCTCGACTTGATACTTTAAAAAATCCGGCTATTAGCAAAAAGCAGTTATTGATGGATTTGTTTAAAGTTGAAGATGCTGATGCCAAAATTGGTATTTACATGCCAACATTTCGCTATGAAATGGAAGACAGTCAGATTATGAGACAGGTTGAACAAGGTAACTTTTTAACGCTGGCTGACTTTGATATTGAACAATTGAATCATAATTTAAAACAAAATCAGCAGTATTTAATTGTTAAATTGCATCCGTATGAAATGCGCTTATTTGAAGATCTTCATAGTAATTTTTCTAATATTACCTTCCTTAACAATGATTATCTCAACCAGCAAGATGTTGACCTGTACGAATTGTTAGGCAATACTGATTTTTTGATTACTGATTACTCGTCAATTTACTTTGATTATTTAACAATCGATAAGCCAATTATTTTCCTCACCAACTATTTGCAGCAATATGAAGAAAAGCGTGGTTTACTAATGGGGCCATATGAAGATGTTGTCCCTGGAATATGTGTGAAAACCCAACAAGAACTTTTAGAAGCATTGGACAAACCTGACCAGTTTCAGCAAAAGCGACATTATTGGCTAAACCTATCCAACCAAGTTCAAGCTGAGTCAAATTGCGAAAATGTTGTTAAGTTAATGAAGAACATTAGAGGGTAAGTTGTGAAAAAAACTTTTTTAAATATCTTGTATAATGCGGTTTACCAAATTTTCCTTGTGCTAGTGCCGTTAATTACGGTGCCATACTTATCGCGAATTTTAGGTCCCAAAACTTATGGTATTTATAGCAATGTTAATAATATTGTCCAGTTCTTAATGATCTTTTGTACATTATCAGTTTCATATATTGGAATGAGGACAATTTCGCAAACACGAGCATTTAAAAGCCCACAAGAATTAACTGAAGCATTTTGGGGCTTATGGTATTTTCAAGCATTAGCGGGCTTGGTTACGATTCTAATTGTTGTTTTAGTTGCGTGTTTTTTTCATATTAAGTATTGGCAATACATTTTGTTGATGGTGCCATATTTAATCTCAGCTCAAGTTGATATTTCATGGTTTTTCCAAGGGTTGGCAGACTTTGGTCGTGTTGTTTTAAAAAATACGGCGGTTAAACTAGTTTCAGTTGTTTTGATTTTATTATGGGTTAAACAGCCAGGCGACTTGTGGAAATATATGTTGATTATGTCCGTTTCAACGATGCTTGGTTCATTTGTTTTCTGGTTTGATATTCGGCGCTATGTTGGGGGACCAGTTAAGCACTTTTATCAGTATCAAGCGACAATTAAATCTATTATTACATTATTAATTCCGCAAATTGCGACGCAAATCTATACTTCACTTGACAAGCCGATTTTAGGTCTTTTCCAAAACTCAACTCAGGTGGCCTACTATGACAATTCTCAACGTATTTCAAATATGGTTTTGGGAGTTGTTACAAGTATTTCACTAGTCATTATGCCTAAAATGGCTGGTGAAGGTAAAAAAGAGCAGCGTGTTATTCTGAAAAAATCGCTTGAAGCAACCGTCATGCTAGGAACATTGTTTGCAGTGATTATCATGGCCAATACAAAAGAATTTGTTCCCTTCTTTTTTGGTCACAAATTTATTCCGATGACGCCGTTAATGTTCTTCTTTGCTTTAACAATAGTGATGATACCAACTGGGGGCGTTTTTGCTAACCAGTTCGCCTTGGCAAATCATCGGGATCAAGACTATGCCATCCCAGTAATAGTTGGTGCGATTCTTGAAGTAGTTCTAAGTTACTTCTTGGACAGGTTGTACGGCGCAACGGGTGCGATGATTGCAATTTTGATTACTGAATTCATCGTTTTGATTTTGCGGTTGTGGATAGTGCGTGACGGATATGATTTTAAGTATTCCTTTAAAGAGATTCCGAAATATCTGTTGATAGCTCTAATTGTCTTAGTAGTGGGGATGCTTATTCCGCAGCTTGTTTCGTCAGCCTTTTTCAATATGGCCATCAAATCAATTGTAATGTTCATCCTATATTTTGCCCTTATGTTCCTATTTAAGCTTGATTTTAATCAGGACATTATTATGTTAGTTAAGAAACTTTTTACTAGAGGTTAAAAATGATTCCGAAAATAATTCATTATGTTTGGGTTGGAGGCAATCCTAAGCCCAAAAATATTCAACGATGTCTAAAAACTTGGCGCAAACACTTGCAGGACTACAAAATTATCGAGTGGAATGAGGATAATTTTGACATTCATGAGAACAAATATGTTGAGCAAGCATATCAAGCAAAAAAATGGGCCTTTGTTTCCGACTATATTCGTGCCAAGGCTGTTTATGAATACGGGGGCATTTATTTAGATACTGATGTACTCGTTCTTGATGATTTGACTAGTTTGCTTAATGATCGTGCTTTTGTTGGTTTTGAAAACAAGGACAATCCTTTTACGGCCGTTTTTGGTGCCGAAAAACACCATCCACTACTGAAGGATATGCTGGACTATTACGATGATCGCGTCTTTACTTTCGACCGAACAGATCAATTAGCTGGAGTTAACACAGTCTCTGTTTCGGATATTTTAAAAAACAAGTATGGTGCTAAGCCCAACAACCAAGAACAAGAGCTTAAAGAGGGAATTCATGTTTACCCAGATGGCGTTTTATGCAACCCATCAGCTGATTCTAAGACTATCCATGTATTTACTGGTACTTGGATGGAAGGTGAGAAGCCACTAAAAAGAAAACTTGTTACAGCGTTCAAAGTAAGAATTAAAACGCAAAAAGAGGCGGCGCTTTATGCCAAACTCTTCAGGTGAACTAACTGAATCAGAATTGCAGGAATTAGTTGAACATGTTTCGCTGACATCATTTAACCGTCCTTTTCTGCATCAAGTTAAGATTAATCGGCGAATGACGACAACAGGGGGACGCTATCATTTAACTGATCATCATCTTGAGATAAATGCACATTTTTTACAACCGCAATACCATGATGAATTAGTTGGAATCATTAAACATGAACTAACACATTATCATTTACACTTGCAAAACCGCGGTTACCGCCACCGTGATACAGACTTTAAGTTATTGCTGAAAAAAGTTGGAGGTAGTCGCTACGCACCTGATATCGGATTACGCAGAAAGCAAAAACCCAAATTTGTTTATAAATGCCAGCAGTGTGGCCAAAAGTTTAAACGTGTTCACCGCATTAACGTACGCCGCTATGCTTGTGGTAAATGTGGAGGCACTTTAAGGCTGTTAAAAAGCTAATTTTAAAATAAAGTTACCGTTTTCATTGATTTTGTTTGACAAATCGTTAGGTACCAAACTATAATTAGATTATAGAAATTAGGTACCTAACAAAAATAAAAATAGAAGAACAAAAGGAGTTTTATCATGAGTCAAACAAGTGATAAGTTAATGAAGCAACTTTATTTTATTATGCGTGCCAGTCGCTACTTTATGTTTGAGAATAAGCAGCCTATTTCTGGTCAAAAACGTGTCTTGGCAGTCCTTAGACTTGAAGATGGCCTAACCCAAAACTATTTAGCTGAAATTCTGGCGCTTAAACCTGGATCCTTAGCTGAACTTTTAAAGAAAATGGAAGCTAAGGGCTCCATTCGACGTGAGACAGATGAGCAGGATAAACGAGTTAAACGGGTTTATTTAACTGAAGAAGGCCGAGAAGAAGCAGCCCGTTTAGACGAATTGAAGAAGGCCCAAGATACAGGTTCATTTTTTGCTGGTCTAGATAAAGAAGAGCAAACACAATTTGGTCATTACTTGGAAAAAATAGCTGATGGTTGGGACGAGGACTTTAAGCAACATGCGCAAAAGTTTGTTGATCCAACAGTCCGTATGAAGGCTTATAGCAAATGGCGCAAATATGCTGAAAATCACGATTACACAAAAGAAGAAATGAGAGATCTCTGTCACCGGATGCATGGTCACAATCATTATCGTGATCACTGCCATGGTTATAATAGTGAAGATTTTAAGAAGTACTGTGATTTTGACAAAAATTGGCAGGGCGACCGCGACTTTTGGCGTGAATTTTGGCATAATGAAGATAACGAATTGTAGTTAGAATAAAGAAAAAGTTTTTCAGTAATTGAAAAGCTTTTTTTAATTAAGGAAGCCGGTACTACTAATGACATTTAAGTCTGACCAAACTAAGACAAAAACGGTTAAAATGAAAGACTTTTTACAACTTTTAAAAGGACTAAAAGTGAAAAAAGGGCTTTTTGCCGCCGGTTTGCTTTTCAGCTTAGTTACGAGTGCAACTAATCTACTACTGCCATTATTGACACGTAATTTAGTTGATACAAGTAAATGGAATAAGTTCAACTACCGGAGTATGGTGTTAATCATTGTTGTTTTTGCTGCTCAACTTGTCTTAGGCACACTTGGTGGCTATATTTTGCGCTACTTCGGTGAAAGTGTCGTAAAAAGTTTACGTGAAAAACTTTGGTCGCACCTATTAAAATTACCGATTTCTTATTTTGATGAAAATAAGGCTGGAGAAACTAGTTCACGTCTTGTTAATGATACAGGAGTAATTAAAGACCTGATTGCTTCACAATTTCCCAACTTTATTACCGGTGCCATTCAACTGCTTTTTTCTTTAATTATTCTCTTTGTGATGGACTGGCAAATGGCGGTCTTAATTTTTACAATTGTGCCGATTGTCATTTTAATTCTTTTTCCGGTCGGTCGTATTATGGCGCGACTTGGACGTAAGCTGCAAGCTGCAACAGCCGAATTCAACGGTGATGTCAGTGAGAAATTAGCGGAAGTTCGACTGATTAAATCAAGTAACGGCGAAAAGTTTGAAGAGCAAAGTGGGAAAAAGATGATTAATAAGATCTTTAACATCGGAGTGATCGATGCCCGCGTTGAAGCAATCTTACAGCCAATTATGACAACGCTGATGATGGCAGCATTTGCCGGTATTTTAGCTTTTGGTCTTATTCGTGTCGGTCAAGGTTCGTTAACAAGCGGATCACTTGTTGCCTTTTTACTTTACTTGTTTAATGTAATTGCGCCATTTGCCAACTTTGCAACCTTCTTCTCGCAGATTCAAAAAGCTTTAGGTTCCACCGAACGAATCCAACAAATTTTACAAATTGAACCAGAAAAAAGTTACTTAAGTCAGCCGACAGATATAGCTAATCAAACTTTGAAGGCAGAAAATCTGAGTTTCAATTATGAGACGGATGAACCAGTTTTAAGTTCAATTTCGTTTGTTGCCAAGCCCAATTCTGTAATTGCTTTTGCTGGGCCAAGTGGCGCTGGAAAGTCGACCATTTTTGCCTTGATTGAACGCTTTTATCACCCGACAACTGGTCAAATTTTGATTGGCAAGCAAAATATTGATGAGATTGAACTAGCGAGTTGGCGTTCACAAATTGGTTACGTGTCTCAAAATAGCGCTATTTTCTCTGGTACGATTAGAGATAATTTGGTTTATGGACTAGATCAAAAACTGACTGATGAGCAGCTTTGGCATGGGTTAGAGCTTGCTTATGCCGATCACTTTGTCCGTGCTTTTCCGCATCAATTAGATACTGAAATAGGTGAACGAGGCACCAAATTATCTGGTGGACAAAAACAGCGAATTGCAATTGCACGTGCATTTTTGCGTAATCCCAAGATTTTGATGTTAGATGAAGCAACTGCTAGTTTGGATTCTGAATCAGAGCGCAAGGTGCAACAGGCACTTGACCAATTAATGACAAATCGTACCACGCTGGTCATTGCCCACCGGCTAGCCACAATCGTGAATGCTGATCAAATCTACTTTATTGAACATGGTCAGATAACAGGCCATGGTACGCATCATGAATTAATGAAATCACATCCTTTATATGCGCGCTATGTTAATGAACAGATGGTTGATTAATAAAAAAGACTGCCAGAAAAGTCTTGTGCAAAACTTCATTTTGAGGTATAGTATTGAATGTGTTGCGGGCATGGCGGAATTGGCAGACGCGCAAGACTAAGGATCTTGTGATCGCTTTTTGATCGTGGAAGTTCGAGTCTTCTTGCCCGCACTAATTAATGGAGCTTCGGCTCCATTTTTTGTATCCGATAAAAGCACCTTTACTAAAAAGGTGCTTTTTTATTTTAAAAATTAATTACATTGCACATTTTTATGTCTGAAAGAGGTTATACTAAAAAGTAATAACTAAAAGAGTAAGGGAATTTCTATGCCAAAAAAACGTAGGGGCAAAAAGCAATCAAATTTTATTATTATTTTGCGAACATTTATTATCTTATTTATTTTAATTATTGCTTTTGTAGCGTTTAGATATTATCGGCGGCAAGCAATTCAAACGGAGCAAATTAGACAAGAGCAACTCGCCCGTGAAGAAGCTAGACAAAAGATTATTAGGCAGCACAAAGCATTTATTAAAGAAATTGGACCAATTGCCAAGGAAGTTGATCAGGAATTTGAGTTACTTCCAAGTATTACAATTGCCCAGGCATGTCTTGAGAGTGACTATGGTCAGAGCAGTCTGTCACAAAAGTACAATAATCTGTTTGGCGTGAAAGGCAGCAATCCGAATACCTCAGCGATTTTGAAGACAAAGGAATACCAAAAGGGTAAGTGGATTGTCGTGAAGGCACGCTTCCAAATCTATGATTCCTATGAAGCGTCAATTCGTGCGCATGCTCGGCTTTTCCAAAAAGGTACTACGTGGAATAGTCAGCAGTATAAGCATGTTCTAGCTGCTAAAAACTATCAAAAGCAGGCGCATGCATTAGTTCAGGACGGCTATGCCACAGATCCTGATTACGCGGCCAAATTAATTAAATTAATCGAGGAGTACAACCTTGATCGTTTTGATAAATAACAGGTATTCTTGCTAAAAGCTGCCTGCTTTTTTGGTACAATGAATTAGTTACATAATTTTATTTGTGAAGGGAATTATAATGAGCGAAGAATCGATTTTGGCAGGATTAAATCCGCAACAAAAAGAGGCCGTAAAAACGACAGAGGGTCCACTCTTGGTTGTGGCTGGTGCAGGCTCAGGCAAAACCTCCGTATTAACAAGACGAATTGCCTACTTAGTAGAAGAAAAACAAGTCTTGCCTTGGAATATTCTGGCAATTACTTTTACCAATAAGGCAGCCAGCGAAATGCGCGAGCGTGAACAGAAACTCCTTGGCCCCGCCGCAAATGATATTTGGATGTCAACTTTCCATGCTTTATGTGTCCGTATTTTACGGCGCGATTCAGATAAGATAGGCTATGGTCGTAATTTCTCAATTGCGGATTCAGCCGAACAATTAACTTTGGTTAAGCACATTGAAAAAGAACTGAACATTAATCCTAAAATGTATGAACCCAGAGGTATCTTGTCTGCCATTTCAAATGCTAAAAATGATCTTTTAACGCCACAAGCATTTGAAGATAGCGCTGCATCACCTTTTGAAAAAATGGCTGCTAAAGTCTATCACGAATACCAAAAACGGTTGAAACATGACCAAATTATGGATTTTGATGATTTAATTATGCAGACATTGGTTCTCTTCAAAAAAGATCCTGAAGTTTTACATTATTATCAAAATAAATTCCGTTATATGCTCGTTGATGAGTATCAGGATACTAACCAAGCACAATATGAATTATGTCATGAATTAGCGGCACAATATAAGAATATCTGTGTTGTTGGTGATGCAGATCAGTCTATTTATGGCTGGCGTGGCGCCAATATGGAAAACATTATGAACTTCGAAAATGATTACCGCGATACTGGGGTTCAAACTGTCAAATTAGAGCAGAACTATCGCTCAACTGGTCATATTTTGTCCGCAGCCAACGCAGTAATCGACAATAATCGTAATCGCAAGAAAAAGAACTTGTGGACTGATCAGGGCGATGGCGAAAAGATTACTTATTACCGTGCTCAAAGTGGTGACGATGAAGCCCACTTTATCATTTCCAAGATTCAAGAAGAAGTTGATGATAATAACCGCTCCTACAAAGATTTTGCTGTTCTGTATCGGACCAATGCCCAGTCAAGAACAGTCGAAGAAGCTTTTGTGAAGTCAAATGTCCCTTATCAAATTGTTGGTGGTCATAAGTTCTACGATCGAAAAGAAATTATGGATATCATGGCTTATCTCAAGCTAGTTGCTAATCCAAACGATTCAATGAGTTTTAACCGTATCATCAATACGCCAAAAAGGGGAATTGGTCGTGTTAGTGTTGACAAGTTTATGGATGTCGCACAAGGAAACAACTTGTCATTGATCGACGCTTTTAAGCACATTAATATATCAGGCATTTCAACCCGTGCTGCAGCTAAAATGAGTGACTTTGGTGCTAAATTACGTGATGCAATTGAATATGCCAAAGATCATAGTGTTACAGGTCTAACCGAAAAGATTTTGCAGGATTTTGGCTATACAGATGCACTTAAGGCAGAACATACAATTGAAGCCGAAACAAGACTAGAAAACTTGGATGAATTTCTTTCAGTTACTAAACGTTTTGACGATCAATATGAACCTGAAGAAGATGATGCTAACGCTTTAAGTGACTTTTTAGCAGAAGTTTCATTGTTAAGTGATCAGGATGATTTAGAAAATAATGATGATCAGGTCGCATTAATGACCTTGCATGCAGCTAAAGGTTTGGAATTCCCAGTGGTCTTTTTAGTAGGGATGGAAGACGGATTATTCCCACTTTCTCGTGCCCTTTTAGAAGATGATCAATTAGAAGAAGAACGCAGACTTGCCTATGTTGGAATTACTAGAGCCAAAGAAAAGCTCTTTTTGACCAATGCTTATTCCAGAATGATGTTTGGTCGGATGCAAAACAATCCACCTTCAAGATTCTTGGAAGAAATTGATGTCGAGGATCTTGATATGCAAAACTCAGTTCCAGAGGGTGTAGGAAATAGTGATTTCCAAGTTCAAACAGCTCCTTTTGCTAACGTTGATGAACGTGCGCGTGCTCAAGTTTACACACCAAAGGCAAAACCAGCTGGTGGTGCAATTGGTGCTGAAAAGAAGGGCTGGAATGTTGGCGATCAAGTTGAACATAAAGCTTGGGGCCACGGCGTTGTAACGAAAGTTAACGGCGAAGGCGAAGACATGGAGCTCGATATTGCGTTTCCAAATAAAGGAATTAAACGCCTTCTAGCAGCATTTGCTCCTATTAAAAAGGTATAATTAAAGCGAAAAACATAAATAAAAATTAATCAGGAGGAACAAAATGGCAGACTTAACTCTTGATGAGGCTAGAAAAGAAGTTGCTTCCCTCAGAGATAAACTTGACGAATGGGCTAACGCATATTATTCCAATGATGCACCAGAAGTTGAAGATAATGTTTATGATCAAAACTATCAGCGTTTGGTCGAACTTGAGCACCAGTTTCCCCAACTCGTAACGCAGGATTCAATTACTCAGCGAGTGGGTGGACAAATTGGTAGTGAATTTACCAAAGTTACGCACAAGATTCCTATGCTTTCAATGGGTGACGTTTTTTCGAAACAGGAATTACGTGAATTTGATGAACGGGTGCAAAAGCAAGTTGGTCATGAGGTTGCATATAACGTAGAGCTAAAAATTGATGGTTTATCAATTAACCTTGAATATCAAGATGGTAAATTAATGCGGGCTTCAACCCGTGGTAATGGCCAAGTTGGAGAAGACGTAACGGCTAATGCACGTTTTATTTCCGATATTCCACAAACCTTGCCTGAAAAACTCACGACAGAAGTGCGTGGTGAGTGTTACATGGGAAAAGAAGCTTTTGCGAAGTTAAACCAAGAGCGTGATGAAAAAGGCGAAACAACTTTTGCTAATCCACGTAACGCTGCTGCGGGTTCATTGCGCCAACTTGATGCCAATATTACTAAGCATCGCAACCTGAGCACATATATTTACACCTGGGTTAATCCCCCTGAAGAAATTACGAGCCAACACCAAGCAATTGAAAAAATGACTGATCTAGGCTTTCACACTGATTTAACTGGTCGTCGCCTTTCGAAGATGGATGAAATTTTTGACTTTATCGACGAATATACAGCCAAAAGAGATTCACTTGCTTATGGGATTGACGGAATTGTTTTAAAAGTTGATGACCTTGGTTTACAGAGTGAACTGGGCAATACGGTTAAAATTCCGCGTTGGGAGATTGCCTATAAATTCCCGCCAGAAGAACAGGAAACTGTGGTTCATGAAATTAAATGGACGGTTGGTCGTACTGGTGTTGTAACACCTACTGCTATAATGGATCCAGTACAACTTGCTGGAACAACGGTCTCGCATGCCGTTTTGCACAATGCAGATTTATTACAACAAAAGGATGTACGAATTGGTGATACCGTTATGCTGCACAAGGCAGGCGATATCATTCCTGAAATTTCCGAGGTTGTGTTAGCCAAACGGCCTAAGGATTCTGAACCATATCCAATTCCTACTGAATGTCCATCTTGTGGCGAGAAATTGATTCACTTAAAAGATGAGGTGGCTTTGCGTTGTGTGAACCCATCTTGTCCAGCACAGATGGAAGAGGAAATTACGCACTTTGCTTCTAGGCCAGCAATGAATATTGATGGACTAGGTCCCAAAATTGTGCGTCAACTGATTTCTAACGATCTTGTTCATAACGTAGCAGATTTATACCACTTGCAAGCAAGTGACTTGGCTAAGCTTGATCATTTTAAAGATAAGTCTATCAATAATCTGTTAACAGCAATTAATAATTCAAAGCGTAATTCTGTTGAACTCTTGCTTACTGGTCTAGGAATTGATCATGTCGGTGCAAAGGCAGCCCGTTTAATTTCACAAAAGTTTAAAAATATGGCAAAGATTATGGAAGCTGACGTGCAAGAGGTTGCTGCTATCGATACAATAGGTATGACAATTGCTGAATCGCTAACAACCTACTTTGCTCAGGATGAAGTGGTTGAACTAGTTGAAGAATTGCAAGCTAGTGGCGTTAATATGGATTACTTGGGCGAAACGGAAGAGCAAATTGAAGACATTCCTGACAATTACTTTAAGGGTAAAACAGTTGTCTTAACTGGAACGCTATCTCATTTCACGCGAAGTGAATTTACGAAGAAATTACAAGCTTTAGGTGCAAAAGTGACTGGTTCAGTTTCAAAGAAAACCGATTATGTAATTTACGGTAAGGATGCAGGTTCTAAGTATGCTAAGGCCCAGAAGCTTGGTGTAGCGTTATTAACTGAGGAAGAAGCAGTTGCTCAAGTTAAATAAAGGAACAATTAAAGTGAAAAAGTACTTACAGATAATAGCGGTTTTAGGGGCGGCACTTAGTTTAAGTGCTTGTGGGAATCTGAAAAATTCCAATTTGGCTAATAATGCCAAAACTTCAACAAATACGAATACTAAAACATATCAAACAACTGAAACTGGTAACAATGGCTATACAGTATTGTTAAAAAATGGTCACTATGTAACCAGTCCAATTACTGGTTTAACTGCGACCAGTAATGATAATTCGGTTGATACGCGTGAACTTGAACGTGGATTGGTTCAAATTTCGAAGGGTGTATATTCACCTAACTCTTATGTTTTCCAAGAAGGACAATATATTAATACGACTGTGGCCAATGATTGGCTGGGTCGTAAATCGAAGAACAATCCTTTAGGGCTAAATCCTGAACTTGGTTTAAAGAAAAAATATAATCCATATTATCTTGAAGAAATAATTGAACAAGACTTTTTGAATGGTTCAGGCTCAAGTTATCATATTGCGGGGATGAGCATTGGCCTAGCGATTAATTCGGTTGATTATTACCAGAAGAAAAAAGATGGCCCTGAATATCAAATGGCCATCTCTCGTTCAAACCAAAAGCAATATGGGCAAAAAATAGCCCAAGAAGTTGTGGCACGCTTGCGTAAGAAAAAAGCTTTGAAGAATATTCCAATCACAATTGGACTTTTTTCAAAAGAGAGTAAGGACTCACTCGTTAGTGGAACTTACTTTTTGAGCGGGACAGCGGCTGCTAATAGTAGTAAAATATCTAAATGGAAAACTATTAATACCCAAACAGAAGTGTTACCGACGATTGGTGGTAAAAAGGCAATCAACAGTAACGATGCATCCAGCTTTAACAGTTTTAAAGAATCAATTCAAAATTATTTTCCAAATATCAGTGGTGTGACAGCATCGTTGCGTTATGAAAACGGAAAATTGGTTCAAGAAAATATTTCAATTACTACTCAATTTTATGGTTATGAACAAATTCAGAGTTTTACTCGTCTTGTTTTGGCTACGGCGAAAAAATATCTGCCTAACAATGTTCCTCTTGAAATAAAGATCGGTTCTGTTAATGATGTTCAAGCCTTGGTTGCGAAAGAATCAGGAGATAGTAGTTATCAAGTCCATATTTATGGCGGCGAATAAGGAGGTATATGCGTGGAAATTACAGAAGAAACAATTAAGCACGTTGCGGGATTATCGCGACTTGAAATTGATGAAAAAGAGATAGGTAAGGTTACCGAGCAAATGAGCTCAATTATCAACATGGCTGATCAATTATCAGAAGTTGATACTGAGGGTGTTGAAGAAACGGTGCAAGTAGTTGATCGTGATACTGTGTTTAGAGAAGATAAACCTGAGCACTGGGAAACTCGCGAAGAATTAATGAAAAATGTTCCTGAACAGGCCAATGGCTTTATCAAGGTTCCTGTAATTATTAATAAGGATGAGGACGAGTAATGAACTACTTAAACGAAGATATTGATTCATTAAATGAAAAACTTGCCCAAGGAACTTTGTCTGCAGACAAATTGGCGCAAGACACCGTTGAGAATATTAAGAAGACTGATGAAAAGCTAAATGCTTGGATTACAGTTCAAGAGGATGCAAAGCCTGATGAAGACTTGGATTTTGCTAATAATAAATTAGCTGGTATTCCAATTGCCATTAAGGACAACATCATCACTAAAGATGTCAAAACAACTGCAGCTAGTCATATCTTGGATAACTATATTCCTGTTTATGACGCAACTGTTATTGATCGCTTGAAGAAGGCTCATGTCACCTTTGTTGGTAAGACTAACATGGATGAATTTGCCATGGGTTCTTCAACAGAGCATTCATATTTTGGTGCTACTCATAACCCATGGGACTTTGATAAAGTTCCAGGTGGTTCTTCTGGTGGTTCAGCTGCAGCCGTTGCCGCTGGTCAAGTAGTTGCTGCACTAGGTTCTGATACTGGTGGTTCAATTCGTCAACCTTCAGCTTTTAACGGTATCTTTGGTATTAAGCCAACTTATGGCCGTGTTTCACGTTGGGGTCTTATTGCCTTTGCTTCATCACTTGATGAAATTGGTGTTATGAGTAAACGTGCAAAGACTTCTGCACAAGTTCTTAACGTTATTGCTGGTTCAGATGATCATGATTCAACTCTTTCCACAAGAGCAGTACCAGACTTTACAGAGTACATTGGTAAGGACGTTAAGGGCTTACGTGTTGCCGTGGTTAAAGAGTACATGGATGCCGTTGATGGTGAGATGCATGAAGTAATCCAAAAACAAATTGATGTTTTAAAGGATGCTGGTGCAATTATTAATGAAGTTTCATTACCATTAACAAAATATGTTGTTCCTGACTACTACATTATCGCTTCAAGTGAGGCTTCATCAAATCTTCAGAGATTTGATGGTATTCGTTATGGTTACCGTGCTGAAGATGCCAAGAACTTGTTAGATGTATATGTAAAATCTCGTTCAGAAGGTTTTGGCGAAGAAGTTCAACGTCGTATTTTGTTGGGCTCGTTTGCTTTATCAGCTGGTTCATATGACCGCTTCTTTAGACAAGCTTCTAAGGTTAGAACATTGATTTGCAGTGACTTTGACAAGATTTTTGCTGATAACGATGTAATTGTTGGGCCAACCACAACTACGCCTGCATTTAACATTGGTAGTGAAATTTCTGATCCAATTAAAATGTACAATAACGACATTTTAACCATTTCTGCTAACTTGGCTGGAATTCCAGCTGCTAGTGTGCCTGCTGGTCTTGTTGATGGCATGCCAGTTGGTTTGCAAGTGATGGCTAAGCGCTTTGATGAAGGTAGCATTTTCCAAGTTGCAGACTTCATTGAACGTAACAATAAGTTTTATGAAAAAACACCAGCTGGAATGGAGGATTAATTAATGAACTTTAAATCAACAATTGGATTCGAAGTCCACTTCGAATTAAAAACTAAGAGTAAAATTTTCTCACCTTCACCAGTTAGTTATGGTGCAAAGCCTAACACAGAAACCAACGTAATCGACTGGGGTATGCCTGGTGTTTTACCATACGTTAATAAAGATGTTTACCGTTTGGGAATTATGGTTGCTTTAGCAACGCACTCACATATTTTGCCAACAACACACTTTGACCGAAAGAACTACTACTACCCAGATAGTCCGAAGGCATATCAGATTACGCAGTTCTTCCAACCACTTGCTCGTGATGGCTATGTTGAAATAGAAGTACATGGTAAGAAGAAACGTATTGGTATTCACGAAATGCATATTGAAGAGGATGCCGGTAAGAACACTCACGGAACTAACGGTTTTTCATATGTTGACTTAAACCGTCAAGGTGTTCCACTTCTTGAAGTTGTTTCTGAACCTGAAATTTCTGATCCTGATGAAGGTTATGCATATTTGGAAAAATTGCGTAAAATTGTTCAATTCACTGGTGCTTCCGACGTTAAGATGGAAGAGGGTTCAATGCGTGTTGATACCAACATCTCAATTAGACCTGCCGGTCAAAAAGAACTTGGTACCAAGGTCGAAATGAAGAACCTTAACTCTTTTGAGCACGTACGTAAATCACTTGCATATGAAGAAAAACGTCAAGCTCAAGTTTTGCTTTCGGGTGGTCGTGTTCAAATTTCTACTCGTCGTTTCGATGAAGCAACTGGTAAAACTGTTTTGGAGCGTGTTAAGGAAGGTGACGCAGATTACCGTTACTTCCCTGAACCAGATATTGCGCCTGATCACATCAGTGACGAGTGGATTGAAGAAATTAAGTCCAGCTTACCTCGGTCGGCTGAAGAACGTTACAACCAATACGTCAATGAATTCGGTTTGAAGGAATATGATGCAAATGTTCTTCTTCAAACCAAGGAAAGCTCCGACTTCTTTGATAAAACTGTTGCCGCCGGTGCCGATCCGCAATTAGCAGCCAACTGGATGAACACCCAAGTTAATGGTTACCTAAATGATAACCGTGTTGAGCTTGCTGACATTAAGTTGACTCCAGAGAACTTGGCAGCAATGATCAAGTTAATTAAAGATGGTACCATCTCTTCCAAGATTGCTAAGAAGGTCTTTGCTGAAACAATTGCTAACGGAACTGATCCGAAGAAATATGTTGAAGATCAAGGAATGGTTCAGTTATCTGATACCAGTGTCTTGGAACCAATGGTTAAGGAAGTCGTTGATAACAACCCACAATCCGTTGAAGACTTCAAGAACGGTAAGGATCGTGCAATTGGCTTCTTAGTTGGTCAAATCATGAAGCAAACTCGTGGTAAAGCCAATCCTAAAGTGATTAACCAATTGCTAAACGATGAATTGCAAAAACGTTAATGTCAATTTTTAAGTAATAAGGTAGTAACTATGACTAAAAAAGCAAGATTAATCTATAATCCTGTATCTGGTCACGAACAGATGCCCAAGAATGTCGCTGACATCTTAGACGTGTTAGAGCAAGCAGGCTATGAAGCAAGTGCTTATCGAACAACACCTGAAAAGCAAAGTGCTCAAAAAGAAGCAACGCGTGCAGCCAAAGCTGGCTTTGATTTAATTGTTGCAGCTGGTGGTGACGGCACAATCAATGAAGTTGTTAATGGGATTGCCTTTTTGGAACAGCGTCCAAAAATGGCGATTATTCCTGCAGGAACAACTAATGACTATGCTCGTGCATTGCGCATACCGCGTGACAGTATATCAGGTGCAACTAAGGTCATTCTCAACAACAAAACCCGTAAGATGGATATCGGTGAAGCAACATTTGGTGAGGATAGACAGTATTTTGTTAATATCGCCGCTTGTGGGTCGTTAACAGAACTAACTTATGATGTTCCTTCCGAAGTTAAATCAGCTTTGGGCTATACTGCTTACCTAATCAAGGGAGCAGAGATGTTACCTCATTTGACTGAAAATGAACTACGTCTTACCTATGATGCTGGTGTGTATGAGGGTAAATTATCAATGCTATTATTGGGTATGACTAATTCAATTGGTGGTTTTGAACAAATTATGCCTGATGCCGAGCTTAGTGATGGACTGTTTCAATTGATTATTGTTAAGCCATCTGAGCCAGTTAAATTGTTGAAACTGATGGCTTTAGCCATGAACGGTAAGCACGTTGATGATCCGGATATTATTTACACTAAAACCCGTAGCTTAAAGATTGAGCTGGTAGGTAAAAGCTTAGGACAAAAGCTACCAGTCAATCTTGATGGTGAAATTGGTGATTACTGTCCAGTTACTTTTAAAAATTTACAGCAACGAATTGAATTCTTTGTTGGAGAATAAAACGCAAATACAAAAAAGATCGCTTATAAACGAGCGATCTTTTTTATTACTTATTTTTAACTAATTAGCGTAATCAATGTCTTCTTTTGGTTGAACCTTGAATTCACGATAATCAGTTTCTTTTTCCAATTCAGGAGTTAATCTTACACATCTGATTCGTTGGTTGCCGTAAGTTGCGTAGTAGTAACTTCTTGATTCAGCACACATATAAGCAGTGTAGCAAGTGTAGTCAAAGGTATCGTCAGTAGTAACGACAATTCCACGAGGGATGCTAACAGATTCCAAAATATGGTGAGAAAGAGTAACTGCTGAAAGTTCATCTGCTGGTTGCTCAACATTGTTCTTCATGAAAGCTGTTCTGACAAAACGTGAAACTGGCGTAAAGTCACCAGGTAAGCCAAATGTTCCTGAACCTTGACTAAAAGGTTTCAATGTTTTACCCAAGAACTCAATATCTTCATGTTGCTTTGGTTGAACAGATAGGTAGTTACGTAAATTAGTTTCATGCCAGTGGTAGTCAGGACTGTTAGTCATAACACCTATTGAGTCCTCAATAACATGAACACCATCTTTTTCTGGTTCAACAATTAAGCTCTTGCCTGAGGCATCGGAGAAAATGAAGTGTAGTGGTGGAACTACTTTCAAAGTTACGCTAGCTTCATTAACAATTGAAATCTTCTCGTCAAATAACTCTTTAACTTCTGCAAGTGAAGCGGCTTGAGACAAAACAGCTGAAATTACTTTGTCTGGTGAAACAGCCCAAGTGTTGTCTGTAGCCTTTTCCTTATAGCTTGCATAGCCAGGGAAGTATAGCACACCAGCAGTAATACCAGCGTCGTTAACGCCATCACAAGTTACTGGTGCATTATCAACTTCCTGAATGCTGCCCATACCGATAAAAGCATGCTTACTAGTGATCTCTTCTTTGTCATCATAAGAAACGGCAAAAGTTTTGTTCTTAGGAACAAAGACAACTTGTTCTGCCATTTCCATCATAAAGTCCATTGTTCGTGACAATAGGTGTTTATGATCTTTTGTTTCCAGTGTAAAACTACTACAACCAATCATATTGCAACCTCCTGCTTAATTAGCTTTATAAAAAATATTTATATAAATTAATGTATATGTTAAAAGTATAGGAGTGTTGGTGACTTAATTCAAGCTATATTAAGAAAAACATTAAAGAAAAATAGTAATTTACTCATCATAATTGTATATGGAATTTTTGGAAAATAAAAAAACTTTGCCACCTGATTAAGTGACAAAGTCTTTAAATAGTTAGGTTAGCTTCAAATTAGTTATTGCTACTATTGCCGCTACCACCAAAAATTTCTAATAAGAACATGAAGATGTTCACGAAATCAAGGTATAGTTGCAATGCACCCAGAACAGCTAAGCCATTAGTTGAAACTTGATTGCCGTATTGGCTATAAATGATTTTCATTTTGTTAGCATCACTAGCAACTAAACCAGTAAAAATAATTACACCAATAAATGAAAATACGTATGTAACTGCTGGGCTGTTTAAAAGCATATTAACAAGCCAAGCTACTAAAAAGCCAGTTAAAGCTGCACCCAGATAGGCATTCCAATTGGATAGGTCTTTCTTGGTAAATGTACCAAAGAGTGCCATTGCAATAAAGACAGCTGCTGATGAAACAAAAGCAGTAGTAATTTGAGAGCCGGTGTAAAAACCAGCGATTAATGCGAACTCAAAACCATAGATAATAGATAAAATGGCCAACATAATCATGCTAGCAATCGGACTACGGTTAGCATTAAAACTAATCCCCATTGATAAACCAAGTGGAACTAGCAAAATGAGCCACATCATAGCTACAGGCATATTCATTACTGCAGATCTGAAAACGGTCATTGTTAAGTAAGCCGCTAAGGCCGAAATCAATACGGCTACAGCCATTAGTGAATACATTTTGGTTAAAAAGCCATTGGTTTCAGAAATACTGTGAATTTGTCGCTTATTAGAATTAGTATCAAAATCGTTCATAATTAACATCCTCTCTATAAATAAGATTAATAATAAACCTAACACAGTTTGAGTAAAGAGTGAAGCGATCTTGCTGTAAATTAAATCAATGTTAAGAATGACCAATGCCGTTACTTTAACCAGTTTTTTTAGTAAAATAGTAATGTTAATTATTGTTTGTAAAAAAGGACAAAAAATGGAAAAAAATCAAATTATCGACTTAGAAATAACTGACTTATCATATGAAGCAATGGGTGTAGCCCATTATGAAGGCATGACTGTTTTTGTCACTAATGCCCTGCCAGGTGAGACAGTTAAAGGCAAAATTTTAAAGGTCAAAAAGAACTTTGCTTTTGCTAAAATTGAAGAAATTGTAAAGGAAAGTCCTGACCGAGTAAACATTGAACTTAACCAGTGGGTTCAAACAGGGTTAGCATCTTTAGCACATATCAAATATGATAAGCAATTAGAGTTCAAACGTAACCAAGTAGTGAACTTATTGAAAAAGGCACACTTAGATGATGTAGAAGTAGGCGAAACTTTACCTAGTCCTGAAGAAACAGGCTATCGTAACAAAGCACAAGTTCCGGTAAGAGAAGTTAATGGGCAACTTGAAATTGGCTTTTTCAGACGTCATTCGCACGATTTAGTGCCACTAACTAATTTCTTTACCACTGATCCAGAAATTGACCGTGTTTTGGTTGCCGTTAGGGATATATTGCGTCAGTACCGCGTACCTGCATATGATGAAGTGCATAACAAAGGTGAAGTACGGTATTTAGATGTTCGTCGGAGCAAGGCTACCGGTGAAATCATGGTGATTTTAGTTTGCTTGCACAAAGATTTTCCTCAGTTACCAAAAGTAGCAGAGGCTATTAAACAAATTGATGGTGTCACTAGCTTAGTATTGAATTATAACCCGAAGAAGACCAACGTTATCTTGGGTAAGGTAGATTACTTAATTTTTGGTAAGCCACAGATTACTGATCAAATTGGTGATGTGAAGTTTAGAATCTCACCCGAAAGTTTCTTCCAAATTAACTCACTTCAAACGCCGCGTTTATATGATTTAGCCATCAAAAAGGCTGAACTTGCTCCCGATGATGTAGTCGTCGATGCATATTCAGGAATTGGTACGATCGGTTTGACTGTTGCTAAGCATGTTAAAGAAGTTAGGGGAATTGAAAGTGTCCGTGATGCTGTTAAGGATGCCAACAACAATGCTGAACTGAACAATATCGACAATGCTAGATATGTTGCTGGTAAGGCAGAAGAGGTAATGCCTAAGTGGGCAGCCAAAGGGATGAAAACAGATGTGATTTTTGTTGATCCACCTCGAAAGGGTTTGACTTCAGAATTTATTGAGGCCGCTGTTAAAACAAATCCAAAGAAGATTGTTTATATCTCATGTAACCCCGCAACAATGATTCGTGATCTGCAAGAATTGCAGGAGCATGGCTATAGTTTTGAGCGCATTGATCCAGTTGATATGTTTCCACAGACACCTCATGTCGAGACTATGGCGTTGATGTCAAGGTAGGATGGGTGGAATAAAATGATTAATAGAGGGCTTTCCAAGTTTGAGGGATAATCACGAATTTTTGCTTAAGGGAAGTTATCAAAAATTTGTGAGTTGATAAGATTATTAGTAAGTTTAACAGTAACTCATTGTTTTTTTATAAGGAAAAATAGTGTTTATTGCTATTGTTGTTACTGAATTTGATTCAAAGACCTTAGTTTACAGATCAAGCGATTTATGATATTGTCTATTCTGTATATGAAGAACTTATTTCCATAAATAAGCTATTTGGTTCTATAAATGTGGAGGAAATTGTATGGCTATATCATATGATAAGTTGTGGAAATTATCTATTGATAAAAAATTAAATAAAACTCAACTACGTGATTGCTCTGGTATTACGTCTTCTACTTTGGCAAGACTTAGCAAAAATAAAGGAGTTTCCCTTGAAGCCTTAGAGCGCATTTGTCGCGCATTGGATTGCGAAATTGGAGATGTTGTAGAATTTGTGGAAGATAAGGTGTCATTAAATGAATGAAAGATATACAGTTATTGATTTGTTTTCGGGTGCAGGGGGACTTAGTCAAGGATTTGTGCAAGCTGGATATAAGTTGTTAGCGGGTATTGATTTTGACGATGCCGCATTACAAACATACGCCCATAATATAACGGGTGCTAAAGCGCTAAAGGAAGACTTGTTTAATGATAAAGTCGCGATAAGTAATATTGATAAAGCAATAGGTAATAACGAAGTGGATGTTATTATTGCGGGGCCTCCTTGTCAAGGATTTAGCCTCACAGGTAGTAGAGATATTAATGATTCAAGAAATAAACTATATGTTGCGGTAGTCCATGCCGTGCAACATTTTAGACCTAAGGCATTTATGATTGAAAATGTGCCAGGGATGGCAACTTTATACAAAGGCGCTGTAAAGCAACAAATCATTAATACTTTTGAGAACATGGGCTATGCAGTAACGGTTACTGACCCACCATTATTAGCTGCTGACTATGGAGTTCCACAATTTCGTAAAAGGATGTTCTTTGTTGGATACCGTAAAAATCTAGGATATGACTACTTTAAGTTTCCAGAACCTTTACTCGATGCAGAACATTATGTTGGGGCTGCTGATGCAATTTCTGATTTACCTTCATTGGTTGATGAATCAGGTAATGAGATTATGGATTATACAAGTGAACCTAAAAGTGATTACCAAAAGTTAATGCGGACTGATTCTGATGTTATTTTTAATCACGTTGGAACGAACCATACAAAAGAAGTTAAATGGGTTATTAGTCAAGTTCCAGAGGGGGGAAACTATAAGGATTTACCACCTGGAGTTGGAGAATCAAGAAAATTTAACGAAGCGTGGACAAGATATCATAGTAAAAGGCCGGCTAAAACTATTGACACTGGACATAGGAACCATTTCCATTATAAGTGGAATCGAGTACCAACTGTAAGGGAGAATGCAAGACTTCAGTCATTTCCAGATAGGTTTAAGTTTTTTGGAACGAAGACTCAACAATATAAACAAGTTGGAAATGCAGTTCCACCGCTTTTAGCCCAAGCTGTGGGGTTGAAGATGAAGGAGCACTTAGATTCAATAAGAAAAGTTTCTAAGGAGGCATCAAATGAAGAAATTAAACAGTATTGAGTTATTTGCAGGAGCAGGTGGGCTTCTAGATGGTTTCGAAAAAACCAATTTTTATAACCTTATTGCTGCTGTTGAATGGATGAAACCTCAAGTACGTACTTTAGTAAGAAGACTGGAAACTAAATATCATATTGAAGATGCTAAAAATAAGGTCCTTAACTTTGATATACAACGAACTGATGAGTTATTGTACGGTTGGAAAGGTGATAAAGATTTCGGGGATGGGCCAGGATTAGTTAGTTTAGTAGGTGGGAAAAAAGTTGATGTCATTTCAGGTGGACCACCGTGTCAGGCTTATTCTGTAGCAGGAAGAATTCGTGACAAAAACGGCATGAAAGATGATTATCGTAATTTTCTTTTCGAGGCATATATTCGAGTGATTAATTATTTTCGCCCCAAAATTATTGTTTTTGAAAATGTGGAGGGGATATTATCAGCCATTCCAACAGGTGAGAGAATAGTTGACTTAATTCGTGATTCTTTTGATAAATCGGGATATGAAATAATAAGTGATTTAAGAAAATACGCATTATTAGATTTAACAGAATATGGAGTTCCTCAAAAAAGAAAGCGAGTTATAATAATTGGAATAAGACGTGATGTTAAAGAGGTTAACTATCAAAAGTTGCTTAGAAATTTTTATGAGAATACATTAATTTCAGAGAAAGTGAAAGCCGTATCCACTGTAAGAGATGCGATTTCTGATTTACCTCCGATTTATCCATTAGATGAACCAAAGAAACATAATGCATATGACAACTCTAATGATATAAATGGTCATTCAGCTCGATTCCAGAACAAACGCGATCAAGAAATTTTTTATAGATTGGCAAAAGACATTGAGAAGGGTGAATTTAAATATGATTCATCCAAAAAGCTGATAGAATTATATTATGAACAAACTGGAAACAGAACGAACATACACAAATATCATGTGTTACGGTGGGATGAGCCAAGTAATACTATCCCGGCACATTTAAAAAAGGATGGTTTGCGACATATACACCCTGATCCAAATCAAAAGCGTTCAATTACTGTGAGGGAAGCTGCAAGATTACAAACTTTCGATGATGATTTTGAATTCCAGGAATCGCAATCGGCAAATTTTGAAATGATAGGAAATGCAGTTCCACCACTATTTGCAGAAAAGCTAGGGAAACTTATTCCAATCTTAATATCAGATGTTGCAATTCAAGAAAAAAATAGTAAGTCATGACTATGACTCACTATTTTTTGGTTAGACTGAAAAATCAGCATAGTAAACACCGTCTTCGATCAAGGACAGAGTAATTGTGGTTCTACCATAGTCTTCAAGAGTGCTCAGTTTTATCACTTCGTCAATGCCAACGTTTAAACGTTGTCTGATGTATCTTCCTAGTATACTTTTCTTAGATATGTTTGAACGAGGGCGACTTGAAGAAAATGAAGCAAGTTGTTTAGGATATTTTTTTCCATTATATTCTTGACTGCCTTCTAAGGAGGCTTCCATTACGGTTCCGTCATCCCAAATTAGTTCTATCGGCTCTGAATTCCTTTTTTGTTCACCAACAGGTGAGCTAAATTTAGGATCGAGCGCTTTAAATAATGATGGATTAGTTTTAATTATCTCTATAGGAAGGCGAATATAAGCATCTCCAGGTGAAACATGAGACTTATTTTTACCTAGTCGAGCAAGTCCCCAATTTAGGCCACTTGAGGGTGGAACTGTTTCTTTTTTGCCTTTGATAGAATAAAGAGGTATTTCAGCACTAAATTTCTTTTGTGCATCAACAAGAAGTTCTGAATTAGGAATATTGACCATTTTTTGATTTCTATCAATGATAGGAATCTTAGACGAATGATCTAATATAAAATTGTAGTATTCATCAAGTGAGCTAAATGCATCAGGCACTGCATCTGTGAGAGATTCTCGATAGTCCGTACGCAATCCATTTGAAGAAAAATTAGCTGATCCAATTAATGCAGACAAGATTTCTCCTTCTCGCTTCCAAATATAAATTTTTGAATGAATTTCTTGTTCTGCATACTTTATAGTTAGTGACTGATTCTTTTTTTGGATTTTTTCTAAAGACCTGTGTAAACGTACATCGATACCAGAGGGATACATCCCCCCGATAACAGTGATTTGCATTTTTGGTAATTCTGATAGCCTTTCAATAGGGGCAGGTCCTAAATATCCACTAATAATAATTAATTCATCGGGTCTGTTTGATAATAGTTTGTGTTTTGAAAAAATAATCTCTTCCAATCCTTTATAATAAAACATATTTAACTCCTTTTATGATTTGTGTTGTTATCATACGCGTAATATAACAACGGTTTATAATAACTGTGTTGATCTTATTAGCCTGTGAATTTAGATGTAGATGAGCAAATGAATAAGCAGTAAAACCACATTATTTGCTTCTGTCATTTATTGAGATCTACTCCTAATTACTATACACCATATGTAAAGAACACAACAGCTTTTTAATATTTATTTTCATACTGCCCTGTTTAAATTTAATAATCTTAATACCACATCTCACAATTTAGAAGAGAAGTTGAATTATTATGAGCGTTTAAATTACTTATCATAGTTTCATGTTATGCAAATTTATCTGAATATTTTTGTCAATAACTCTACGTACATGCTTTAATTAATAGTAGAGTGCTTTTAAAAAAGCACTCTAAAGAACCTGCCGCAAGGGAATAGAAGATTATCTCTTCCGACAATTGAGGGTCTCGTATTATGTTATAAAAAACATGTACATGATGCGTCAATGTGCTTATAAAGTATATCTGTTTGAACTATATTTCCGAGGCATTAACTTAACGGTGGACTTTTTATACAGTTTTTAACAGTTAGGTGGTGTACGAATTGAAGTTAAAAGTAAAATACTACATATATATTACAGAAAACGACATTTTACTAAATTAAATTCAACTATGTAAATTCTGTATTTGACTGACGGTTTAGAATTAAATAAGAACTGGAAAAAAGTAGTACAGCTAGCTAATCGTAATTCGAGGCAAGCGTCCAAAAATGTTGCATTAAAACGCTACAGTAATGTAAGGCCGAGTCTGTGGCTGAGTGCTTTAGTCAAACAGGCCCAAGCAAAAAAAAGTGATTTTCAAAACAATAAACAATTAGGTAGAGACAGATTTTAAATAATCAAGCTTATCTATCCTCTAAGTAAGAAATCTATCCATAGCGATTATTGCTCAACTAAACCAATTCCAGTAATCTAGTGAGCATACCACCACCATTATTCCATGCCCCTTTTTTGGGGTAGCGGAGTCTGTGGGCATCTTCACTACAGACCTTTTGTAATCTGTCGTCCAATATCTGTGGGAAAGGAATACAATCACCGCCGCCGCTACTATAGCATCTTAGTAATCTTAGGATACCTTATAAAAAAGGTAATGAAATAAATTCAGCTTCCAAGATAAGTAATAATCTGCCTGAAAATAGATACGTACAGCTCTTGGTAAAAGCAGGACTGGATTGATATGTTTATTACAGTTAGTATAGATGGTGTGCTTATCCGTGTAGTGAAAACAATATTACTCCGAAATTAAAGCAGCAATAAAGAAATTAGAACAAGAATATAAAAAACGTCAGAATCGATTTTCTCCCAAAGCTACTGGTAAGAGGTCAAGTTCTCTAAAAACTACAAGGAGGTAATTCTGATAAGATAATTAGTACTTAAAGGTAAATATTATGTATTTGTTGACACCAAGGATTTGTTAAGAGTAGACAGATTGTTTGTGGCTGAGTTTGAACGTTTATTAGAAAATGCTGTAGGTCAAACACCAACAGTTAAAACGTTAACCAATGCTTACCAACATGTTTGGGGCTACTTTAAGAAGATTGCGACAACCTCAGAAAAGCAAACCTATTTACAGTTATTACAAGAATTATCGCCCCAAAAAGATGATTTGGGCCCATTTTTGAAACATTTAACTGAAAAGTATCAAGTTTCTTATTTATTAAACTCACGTTTAATTCAGGAGTGCAAAGAAAAATTATGAGATTATGGCATCAAGATTTAATTTGGCGGTTGCCTAGACAACAGTTATTAGGACAACATCGTGAAATTGCAGCTTTGCGAGGCAGAGGATGGGGCAAAAATCATGCCACTGTTAATTATGTTTTCCAATATTCGCCGTATAAGCTGTACCAGTTTCATCTACTAGTATTAGCTGAAATGCAACGACGCCATTACCATCCTGATCTTAATTGGTTTGATCCATACTATCGCGGGCAATTTTGCCCAAGGTATGAAACATTACCAGCTATTCCATGGACTGATCCAATTTATCCAGAGCATGATGATACTTATTTACAAATCTGTTTGGATAATTTGCACCAAAAAGGCATTGACTTGTATTAAGTTTGACTTAATTAAAGACAGGAAAAAATCACTTAAGACTTTAAAGGAATCATGATGACTTTTGTCTAAATCACTTTGAAAAACACAAGTAAAAAAGTTGAGCGTTGTAATATAAATGCTCAACTTTTTTATTTTGTAATTAAATTACTTTTCTTTAATTTTTTTGTTAATGCTTTTAACGTCTTTTACAGCCTTATGGTAACTGCAATACCAGGTAGTAATATAGATCAAGATAAAAATTAAAGTGAATTTTGATAAGTTAATTAATTTTAATGGAACCCAGCCTGCTAAGAGGGCCAAAGGAACAAAGCCAAGGTAGTAGGTAAAGAAGTTAACTATCGTCTTTTTTAGTAATGACCATTGGCTAATACTAAAAATAAAACTACCAAATCCGAATAGCGCTCCAGTTACCGCCCATAGAATGACTGAGACGGTAAAAGCATCAAGCGAATTGCTAAATTTTGACGTAAAAGAAGGATCTGATGGAAGGTAAATAGAGTTTCGTGATAGATAATTACAAATAATCGAAATTACTAAGCCTATGAAGATGCCTTCAGTAGCAAACATGTATAAATGATAGATAAATCTTTTAACGCTTTTCATATTCCTAACCTCTCTTTCAAGTTTTTAATATTTCTGCGAGAAATTTGTACGCGATGATTGTTGGTTAAAACAACATCAATTAATCCGTTATCAAGTATTTCAAGGTGATCGATATGCTGATAATTAAACACAGCACTGCGGGATGCTTCAATGAAGTAACTCGGCAAATCAGTTTTTAGATTTGATAAGCGGTCATTATAAGATAACTGTTGCTTTTCAGTGAAAACTGAAATATCACGATTGACTACTTCCAAAGCATAAATGTCTTGATACTTAACTGGAACAATCTGCGACTGGTAATGACACCAGATTGCATCATCACTTTGTGCTAATTTCTGTAAAAAATCATTGATCTCGGGTGTAATTTTTCTGAGCCACAGCTCACCGTGCTCTTCTTTTAAGTTGGGATCAACGTGACAATTAATTTTCATGTTTAAGCTCCTTTCTGTTACCCAGTATAATAGATAAATTTTGTTTTTATTTAGTAATACCTCAAATGGTTGGAAAAGTGTCAATAGTGGTTGGAAAAGCGGGAATATTGGATTTTGACTTTAGAATTAAAAGATAGTTTGAGCACATGAATATACTAAAGTATAATTTAAAATAAGATTAGTTTTAACTATTTATGTTAAGAAAAGAAGATGGGATTACTTATAGATGACACAGGAAATTAAACGTTGTGATTGGGCAACAAAGAATAAAATAGAGCAGGAATATCATGACACAGAATGGGGGATTCCTGTACATGACGATAGACAGTTGTTTAAAATGCTAGTTTTGGAAGGAAAGCAAGCAGGACTGAGCTGGACAACAATTTTAGCTAAAAAAGAAACCCTCTGCGAAGCATTTGATGACTTTGATCCTGCAGCTTTAGTTACTTATAACGATAAGAAGAAGGCAGAGCTTTTACAAAATGATGGAATTATCAAGAATAAGCTGAAAATTAATGCAGCTATTAGCAACGCTCATGCATATTACGACGTTTGTGAACAATACGGTTCTTTGGACAATTACCTTTGGTCATTTGTTGATAATAAACCTATTATTAATTCTTGGAAGAGTACCGAAGAAGTGCCGGTAAGTACACCATTATCAGATAAATTGAGTAAAGATTTAAAGAAACAAGGTTTTAAGTTTGTTGGATCAACAACAGTTTACGCATTTATGCAATCTGTTGGGATGGTGAATGACCATCTTGATGCATGCTCTTTTAAAAACAAATAGTTAATGTTATTAAGTCATTGTAGTAAATAAGGAATGAAGATGATGAAAACAATTGATGAGCTAAGATTGGATTGTGCTCTAAAACAAAAAAGAGGCCTACATATAATATTAGCCTCCATTATTATTTGGTTAGCTATTGCGGTTATTCACTTTTCGCCTATTTCAATTTTAACGAAAAACCTCTTTACTTTTGTTTGTGCTGCAATATTGCTGCCGTTATCTTACTTTGTTTCTAAGTTAATTAATGTTGATTTTCAAAACAAAAGTAATCCATTGACTGAGTTAGGAATACTATTTTCTGTTAACCAAGTACTGTATTTGCTAATTGCGATGTGGATTTATCCAACTATACCAGAAAAAATGCTTATGATATTAGCGATTATTTTTGGCGCACATTTATTACCATATAGTTGGCTTTATAAATCACGAGTTTATTTTACTTTGTCAATTTTGATACCTTTTTTAGCTTTAATCGTTGGATTAAACTTTGAACCAGCAATTTTGTCTTTGACAATGATGGGAATTGAAATTATCTTTTCCATTGCTTTAGTACTGGAAAATAGAAAAATTCTCAAGAAATAAGCCTATTTAAATTTTCTGATTGAAAAATTCAAAATGGTACAATTAGGTAGTAACTAATAAGTTAACTAAATAAATTCAAAACCAAGGTTGTTAATAAAAGACTAAGGACTAAAAATTCGAAATAGATAAATTGGGGGATAAACAGTGTCAAATACAACGACAAGTTTACAACAAGGATTGTTCAGTGCAGCAGATTCATTACGATCGAAGATGGATGCGAGTCAATATAAAAACTATTTATTAGGCACTGTCTTTTATAAATATTTATCTGATCGCATGCTATACAACGTTTTGGAATTACTGTCTGACGAACCAGATGAAACATTAGATGAAGCTCAAAAAATTTATGAAGATAATGCCGATGATACGGAGCTAGTTAATGAGTTACGTGTATCATTGGGCTACGTAATTGAACCGGAGTACACATATAATAGTATTCTAAAAGCGGTTAACAATCATACCTTCCAAGTTAATCAGTTAGGTGATGCTTTTAATAAACTAGAAAGCTCTGATCAAGACTTTGAAGGGTTATTTGACGATTATGATTTATATTCCAAAAGCTTAGGAGGTACTGCGCAGAAAAGAACAGATAGTATAGCTGGAGTTATTCAAGCAATTGGTAAAATAGAATTAGTTAAAACTCCGGGTGATAGCCTTGGAGATGCCTACGAGTATCTAATTGGTCAGTTTGCTTCAGAATCTGGCAAAAAAGCCGGTGAATTTTATACACCTCAACAAGTTTCTGAGTTGTTAACTCGCTTGACCTTAGTTGGTAAGGATTATTCAGCAGGAATGACGGTTTATGATCCTGCTATGGGATCTGGATCTTTGCTCTTAAACTTTAAAAAATATGGTTCAGCTCATGATCGAGTTACTTACTATGGGCAAGAAATTAATACTTCTACGTATAATTTAGCCAAAATGAATTTGATTTTACACAACATTGATCAAGCAAACAGGCATTTGAGGAACGGCGATACTCTGGACGAGGATTGGCCAGCTGAGGAAGCCAATAACTTTGATGCAGTTGTTATGAATCCACCGTATTCATTAAAATGGTCAGCAAACAAGGGCTTTTTAGATGATCCTCGTTTCTCTCCTTATGGAGTTTTACCACCTAAATCAAAAGCTGACTATGCCTTTTTACTTCACGGTTATTACCATTTAAAGCATAGCGGTGTGATGTCGATAGTTTTGCCTCATGGTGTTCTTTTCCGTGGCGGTGCTGAAGGTAAAATCAGACAAAAGCTACTTGAAAATGGTGCTATTGATGCAATTATTGGTCTGCCAGCAAATCTGTTTTATAGTACTAGTATTCCGACTGTAATTGTTGTTCTTAAAAAAGATAAGCAAGACCGTGATGTCATGTTTATTGATGCTTCTAAAGATTTCGAAAAAGTAAAAACGCAAAACAAATTGCGTGAAGAAGATATTAATCGTATTTTATCTACTTATACTGCACGTCAAGATGTTGAAAAATATGCTCATTTGGCAAAATTTGATGAGATTAAAGAAAATGATTTTAATCTAAATATTCCGCGTTATGTTGATACTTTTGAAGAAGAACCACCAGTTGATGTGCAAAAACTAGTTGCAGATATGGATAGCATTACAAAAGAAGAAGAAAAAACTACTAGTGAAATCAAGCAAACATTGGATGAATTGGTTGGAACAAACCCAGAAGCACAAAAAACGCTTGATCAATTAAAGGACATTTTAAAGTAAGGTCATAAAAAATGAATAAGTATAATTCAGTGCCAAATATTAGATTTAAGGGTTTCAAAGATGAATGGAAAAACTTAAAGCTGGGTGAATTATCTGAGATAGCTAGAGGAGCCTCTCCTAGACCAATTAATAATAAAAAATGGTTTTCTAAAGATTCAAAAATCGGATGGCTAAGAATTTCTGATGTTACTGAGCAAAACGGAAGAATATTTTATTTAAAGCAGAAACTATCTATACAAGGTCAAAAGAAAACAAGGGTTATAAAAACTAAACACTTATTATTAAGTATTGCAGCTACAGTTGGAAGTCCAGTTATAAATTATATTCCGACAGGTGTTCATGACGGATTTCTTATATTTTATAATCCAAAATTTGATATAGAATTTATGTTTCAATGGCTGCAAAAATACAGAAAAAATTGGTCAAAATTTGGTCAACCCGGAAGCCAAGTTAATTTGAATTCAGAAATTGTTAGAAACCAAAAAGTTTATATTCCAGAAGAAAAAGAAGAAAGAGACATTGCTAACCTTTTTTTGAAAATCGATCGATTACTTGATTTGCAGCAGCAAAAGATTGACAAGTTGGAGCTGCTAAAAAAAGCTTTGTTGCAAAATCTATTTCCTATGCGTGATACTCGAATACCTGAATTTCGATTTAAGGGTTTTGAAGATGATTGGGAAAAAACTAGAATCGGAAAAATTGTACAGTATTCTAATTCGACCTATTCGGTAAAAGATTTAAAACAAAAAAAAGGAAAAAAATCTTATTCGGTATATGATGCAACAGGAAGACAGTATTATAGTAATAGCTTTGATATGGATAAAAAATATATAGCAATTATAAAAGATGGTTCTAATGTAGGTGTAGTAAAATTATTACCAGCAAGAACATCAGTTTTGAGTACTATGGGATATTTAGGTGCGCATAATTCAGATATAGTTTTTGATTATTATGTGTTTAAGAAATTGAATTTTAAAAAATATAAAGTAGGTTCAGGTATTCCTCATATTTATTTCTCTGATTATAAAATACAGGTTGAACTTGTGCCTCAATTATCTGAACAACAAAAAATCGGCAATCTCCTATCTAAGGTTGACCAATTAATCGAATTAGAAAATAAAAAATTGCAAAATTTGCAGCAAGTTAAAAAGAGTCTTTTACAAAATATGTTTGTTGATTAATAAGGGAAAGGAGATAAGGATGGCAGAAACCAAAGTTAAAGAAGCTCAAATGGAAAAAACTTTAATTGATCATTTAACTAAAGATGCAAATCAATGGCGTTTACGTGAAGATTTAAAAACCATTCCGCAATTATGGGCTAACTTTTTCCAGATTCTTGAAGATAATAATCGCGATCAACTTCATGACGTTCCACTAACACAAAATGAAAAAGAAACCATTCGTACGCAAATAACTAAGCCTAATTTTTACCAAGCTGCTAAGTTTTTGGCTGGTGCTAACAGGCAGGTTAGGCATCACTTAAAGCGTGATGATTCTTCTTTGCCAGATGCTGATTTATTAATTTTAGATAATACCAATATTGCCGGTGGAACTTCCGTTTATGAAGTTGTTCATCAAGTAGAAGTTAATAAGTCGAGTTTGTCACGGCTTGATCAAGATAGGCGCTTTGATGTTACTCTCCTGATTAATGGGTTACCTTTAATTCATATTGAATTGAAGACACCGAATTTTCCCTTTATGGATGCGTTTCGTCAAATACAAAAGTATATAGACGAAGATAAATTTGGTGATATCTATAACTTTGTAGAAATGTTTGTTGTTACTAATGGTACCAATACTCAGTATATTGCTGCTGGGCAAAATTTACGCCCTAATTTTTTGATTTCTTGGATTGATCATGACAGACAGCAAGTTAATAATTACTTGGATTTTGCGCATGAAGTCCTGTCCATTCCGATGGCACATCACATGATTGCTGACTATACAGTTTTAGATGATAATGCC
Organism: Lactobacillus apis; assembly: GCF_003150935.1. Taxonomy (NCBI): domain Bacteria; kingdom Bacillati; phylum Bacillota; class Bacilli; order Lactobacillales; family Lactobacillaceae; genus Lactobacillus; species Lactobacillus apis. Next base: position 452,479 of record NZ_CP029476.1, read on the forward strand.
CAAAGAATTATCCTTTTGCGCCCGTATCAAATTCAAGCAATACAAGCTATTTTCAAAGAATCGCGCAAGAGGAAGTCTGGCTTTATTTGGCACGCTACAGGTTCAGGTAAAACCTTAACCTCGTATAAAGTTGCACGTAATTTATTACAAATACCATCTATTGATAAGACGATTTTTCTAATTGACCGCAAAGACTTGGACATGCAGACTGTTACTGCATTTCAGACTTATGCAAATAATGATACTATTGATGTTGATGAAACTGCGAATAGTTTTGAATTGACTAAGCAATTAGGCGATGGTAATCGCAATGTGATTGTAACCACTAGGCAGAAACTGCAAACTATTTTTAAGCGAATGGAAAATTCACCTGAAATTGCAAAAAAATATGAAAAACTAAAAGACTTACGATTAGCTTTTATTGTTGATGAATGTCATCGAGCAGTTACGCCAGCTCAAAAAAGGGAATTAGATAGATTTTTTAATCGTCAACCATTGTGGTATGGCTTTACCGGGACGCCTATTTTTGCAGAAAATGCACGGTCTGAAAACGGACAAGATGCTCGCACCACTGAGCAACTTTATGGTCCGATTTTACACAAATATACGATCGAAGACGCAATTCATGATAAAAAAGTATTAGGTTTTAAAATTGATAATGAAGGTAATTCGAATCAAACAGATAACGATCAGATTTATCTCGCAGATGCTCACATGAAAGCAGTTGTTAAACAAGTCTTAGCTTTAGCTTATCGTAAGCAAGGACTTAGCAATGGTCGCAGATATTCTGCACTGTTTTCAACATCTTCTATTAAACAAGCGCAGAAGTACTATCACTTGTTTAAAGAGGCAATTGTCCATGGTGAAGTTCCTAATCGTATTCAAAAGGTGGCACCAGATTTTCCTCGAATAGCTATCACATATTCAATTTCTCAAAACGAGGAAGAATCAATTGCCAATCAGGCAGAAATGAAACAAGCTCTAGATGATTACAATAAAATGTTTAATACACATTTTTCTATGTCAGAGCTTGGAAGTTATAACCGCAATGTCAATGATCGACTTGCATGTAAAAACAAAATATATCAAACACGAGATCAACAGCTTGATATTGTGATCGTAGTTGATCGTTTATTGACAGGATTTGATGCTCCGAAATTGTCCACGTTATATCTTGATCGTCCACCAATGAATGCTCAAAATCTAATACAAGCTTTCTCAAGAACAAACCGTATTTATGATGATGGTAAAAAATGGGGCCAAATTGTAACTTTTCAATATCCGGATCAATATAGTGAAGCGATAGATAACGCATTAACACTTTATGCTAATGGTGGTAGTGATGGTGTTCTTGCTCCAGACTGGAATACATCACGGCAACGTTATGTACAGGCACGTAAGAAACTGGACAAATATGTTAATAACTCCCAGATATTGGACACCATCATTGATGCGCCTAAAAAAGACCAGAAGGAATTTATTAAAGCCTTTCAAAAATATGATCAGGCTCTTGCTGCTATTAAGACCTATGATGAGTTGGATAAACAAGATAAACTTCCTGTTTCAGAACAAATTAATATTAATGATATTTCTCCTGAAATAGAAAGTACTTTAGAAGGCGTGTACCAAAATGTTATTGATGCGTTAAAAGCAGATAATAAAAGTGAAGAGGACCCTGTAGACCTTGATATTGACGAAGATTATGAGCTTGAATCTATTCACATTAAAGAAGTAGATGAACGCTATATTATGTCGCTTATTCAAGATTATATTTCAACAGCTAATCAGCAGGTAAGTGAATCACAAAAATCTGAAGATCAAAACGAAACCACACAAGTTGTCGACTATATCGACCAATATGCCAAAACTAATGAGTCACGGGCAAACCAAATTCGTTCTATTTGGCAAGATGTTCAAGATAACCCTCAAAAGTATATGGATCAAAAAGTTGAAGATGTGTTGGCAAACTCTATAAAGCAAAAAAATGAAAAAATCTTGGGCGATCTAGCGGACGATTTCGGCCTCGACTTTGACAATTTGAACTATGTTGTTAACAATTTTAAACCAGACGAAGCTAATCCAAAGGGAATGGGAGATTTAGTAAGTAAGAGATACTTTGATAGGTATAAAGAGAATCATCCTGATAGTAAGTGGAAAAATTGGCTCAGCTGGAAAACTGAGGTACGCGAAAAAGTTAAGGTAATCTATAATACCAAGATCAAGCCGTTAGAATCTGAAGACTGATCAATTAATAAACTAGTATGGTTTTAAAAAAAGTGTTTTCTATAAAAGATGAATGTATTTTAAGCATCAGGCTATCGATTTCCTGGTGCTTTTTACTTAATTTAGTATATTCTTTCATACAAAGTCTATTTGAGTATATATAGATTTCAAATTATAATAAGAATTGTTATCTAAGTGAGAGGAACAAAACGAATGGCCAATCAACAAATTAATAATGAAAATGCGGCAATGAAAGAAGTTTTGATTGCGATGCATAAGATAGGCGGTCAAGTAACGAGGCAAGATATACGTAATGAAATTCGTGATAGTTCCGATGTCTTCTCTGAAGACGAAGTTGATAAAACTCGTGTTTCGCGCAAAACTGGTAAACAGTATCATCCATTTTACTATTCAATGAATTTTGCAGTTAAGTATTTGATTTTAACTGGCTTTATAAATACTGAGGACAACCGAGTATTAGAGTTGACTGAAAAAGGACGCAATGTCGACTTGTCTTCTTTTGATGCTGAAAAAGATGTTCGTCCTTTTTTGGAAGATAATAATTCTCAAGAGTTAAAAGAAAAGAGTCTAGCCGAAGTTGATTCAGCTAAAGATATGAATGATGAAGATACAGATGAAGACCAATGGAGACAAGATCTACTTGACGCTTTAATGAAAATGAATCCCAAATAGTTTGAGTTTTTTTGCCGGGGCCTATTAACCAAGATGGGAATTGATGTTGACGATACAATTGGCGTCAATTATGCTTCTGACGGTGGTCTCGATGGCTTTGGCTATGTTAGGTCAAACGATTACCGTACTACTAGAGTTGCACTCCTGGCAAAAAGATGGCAGGCTAATGTACCAGCTCCCGAAATTGACAAATTTAGAGGTGCAATGGACAAGTATAATGCTGAATTCGGCATTTTCATTACCAATTCTGGCTTTACACGTGGAGCGATTAAAACTGCTCGCCAGGGAACAAGAATTATTACGCTTATTGACGGTGAAGAAATTTGTGATTTAGTCGCTAAGTATAATTATTATGTTGAACCTGTCACAACATATAGACTAAAAGATTTTTATACAGATAAAGATTAATCCAAAGATAAAAGAAAGCATCAGGCTATAGTTAGTTTGGTGTTTTTCTTTTCAAAAGCCTAGTCAATTTTACTTATTTTGGTAATTATGCTAATCTGAATTTAATTAAATCCTTATAAATAAACAGCATTTTTAAGAGTAAATTCAATATCATAGAAAGAAGATAGTGAGGCTGTTTTAGCTACTAATAAACAAAAATGAAAATTAATAATACAATTAAATACTATCTCTACACTACATTTACTAATCTAAGGTTTTCCAGAATCATTAGCATTTTGTTTGTTGTACAAGTGTTAAAACTAAGTTTGGTTCAGTTTGCGCTACTAGAATCAATTTTTATGTTTGCACAATTTTTTTCTGAAATACCAAGTGGAGTTTTAGGTGATCTGTTTAAAAACAAAACTGTTGTTTTGACTGGTTTAGCCGTTTTAATTACAACACCACTATTAACGGTTATGGCAATGTTTTGCCCGAAAAATATTATTTTCCCTTTACTTGCTGTTTCCTTTGCACTGGAAGGTGTGGGAAATGCATTATTGAGTGGTGCAGATGAGGCCTTTTTTTACGAAGGTATTCGTGAGGACGGGGATGAACAACTCTATGGCAAAATACGAGGAAATAGGCAGTTAATCGGTTCAATTGTTTTAGGCGTTGCAACTGCAGTAGGAGGCTATCTTTTTACTCAAAATGATAAATTTCCATACTTGTTTCAATCACTTTTTCTCCTAGGTGCAGTAGCCGTTATTGTTTTAACTAAAGAGTCCAAAAAATTTGAAAACGTGGATCATGAACACGAGACGTACACTGATATGTTAAAAAGTATTTTATCAGTTTTTAGGGATATGATTCATTCTTCAGACATTCTGTTTCTCTTTGTAATTATGATTATAGTAACTGCGGTCGAAAATGCGATATTTATGCTATTGCCCAATTATATTTCTAAATTAGGTTTTGATGCTTCTGCTAACGGAAGCGTCTTTATGATCTATAGATTTGCTGGTGGGTTAGTAGCAGCTCAATCTTACCGATTGGTAAAAATGAAATTTTCATCTTTAACGGTTTTAATAATTGCTGTTTTACTAGCCGCAACAGGACTAGAAATTCAAGGCTCGAAGTATTTGTTTTTACTAGGTGCTGGTTTATTATATATTGTTTTAGACATCCTCGATCCAGTAGTAATGCAAATGTTAAATTTATGGGTGTCAGATAAATCCAGGGCTACTTTTATTTCTGGACTGTCATTCTCTACTAGTTTAGCTACAATGATTATTAATCCAGTTATTGGTGCAGTAATTCAAAAATACGGCACAATAAATATGCTTATTGCCGTCTCGTTGATAACGGTTATGATGATTGTAACTGCATATTTATTAATTATGCGGACAAATAAAAATCAAAATGAAAAATAATAGATTTTTGAGGTTTTCTAAATGAACAAAAAAGAGACTTTACAATATCTTGATCAATTGGGAATCGAATATGAGATAGTTGAGCACCAAGCCGTTTTTAATATGGCAGAAATGGAAGAAATTTCTCTTCCTCATCCTGAGGCAGATGCTAAGAACTTGTTTGTGCGAGATGATAAAAAGCGCAATTATTACCTGCTGACTGTAAAGGGTGATAAGCGGGTAAACTTAGCTGAGTTTCGCGAGCAAAATGATACCAGAAGACTTAGCTTTGCTTCACCAGCTGACTTAAAAGAAAAACTTGATTTGACTCCAGGTTCAGTTACGCCCTTAGGCTTGTTAAATGATCAAAAGCATGAAGTATCATTTTATTTGGATGAGTACTTTGCAGACCAGCCTAGAATTGCCGTTCATCCTAATGATAATACTGCAACGATTTGGTTAAATCCCCAGGACTTACTTGCAGTGGTTAAAAAGCAAGGCAATCCAATTAAAGTGGTGGGAATGTAACATAAAGTTAAACAAAAAATAAAACGCAGACTATTTAGTCTGCGTTTTTTAGTTTAGATTTCTTTTTTGAGAATTTCAGGTAAGACTTTTTCCTTTATTTCTCGTGTATCAATTTTTGCATATAATTCATAGCCACGAGCGAGTACATCGCAAAGGTACAGTTGTGAAACTTGGCCAGAAACTGAACCAATACTAGTAAATTCGCTGACAGCTGTTTGAAGTTGGACGTCACCTAGTTCTGCAATTGGTGAATTAAGATCATTTGAAATTGTGATAATGCCAGCACCATTATTTTTAGCTAACTTAAGCGAGTCATATGTATCTTTAGTATGGCCAGATAGTGATAATCCTACGACAACATCTTTTTTACTTAACAAAGAACTAATTTGGACTTGAAGGTGGGGATCAACTTCTGCGTGAGCAATTAAGCCTATCCTGAGCCAAGTCTTAGCAAAGTCGTTGGCAGATTCACCGGAATGTCCAACGCCAAAAAGATAAACCCTTTTTGCTTTGCTAAGTAATTTAACTGCTGCTTGCAATTTTTCAGGCACAATCAAATTCTCTGTTTTCTTTATTGAATCAACTAATAAGTTGGCGCTGTCAGAATAAAATTCACTCTTATTTTTATTCGTGTTGCTTTGTGTCATTGACTCTTGCGCTAATGCAATTTTTAAGTTGGAAAAACCTGAAAAGCCTAACTTTTTGCATAGACGAATAATTGTTGCATCACTGGTTTGAGTATCTTCACTAAGCGATTTGATTGTGTCATAAATTACCCGTTCTTGATGAGTAGCAATATAATTAGCTAATTTTGCTTCTGATTTAGTTAGATGATCTTTGTTTTGATTGAATAATTGTATGAAGTTCATTAATGATAATAATCCTTTTGCTTTTATTAAAATTATAACAGCTTTTTTCAAGAAAACGATTGCAATTATTCTTCTAAAATAATAATATTGTTTTTGGGAGGAAAACTTCAAAGTTTATTATTTTTGAAGTAAAAGTACATATGAAGAGAAAAGATTTTATCGATAAAGTCCACGGAGGTTTAATTGTCTCTTGTCAGGCTTTGCCAGGAGAGCCACTCTATACAGAAAAGGGTGGAGTAATGCCGCTAATGGCGAAAGCTGCACAAGAGGCTAGTGCCGTTGGAATCAGAGCAAATACTATTAGAGACATTAATGAAATAAAGGAGGTCGTTGACTTGCCTATTATTGGCATTATCAAACGCGACTATCCACCAGAAAAGCCATATATAACGCCAACAATGAAAGAAATAGATGAGTTGATTGAATCTGGTGTGGAAGTTATTGCCTTTGATTGTACTTTGAGGCCAAGACATGACGGGAAGCAGATAAATGATTTTATCAGTGAAGTAAAAAATAAATACCCAGATCAACTGTTTATGGCGGATGTTTCTAATTTTGAAGAAGCAAAGAATGCATATGTTTGTGGAATGGATTTTGTTGGCACGACTTTAGCTGGCTACACAGAGGAAAGCGAAAATATAAATGGACCAGATTATGATTTGATTCAAAAAATTGTCGCAGCAGGGATGCCTTTAATTGCTGAAGGTAAGATTCATACACCAGAAGAACTAAAGAAAGTAATTGAAATAGATCCCGTAGGAATTGTTGTAGGTGGTGCAATTACAAGACCACTTCAAATTGCTAAGACATTTACGGATGTTTTTAAAAGTTAACTAAGGAGGATTAAAAATGACTAAGAATAATAAATTTTCTGCAATTGGTCAGTGGTTTACCCAGTTAGGACAAGCCTTTATGCTACCAATTGCAATTCTACCAGTTGCTGGGTTGTTGCTTGGACTTGGTGGGGCGTTGACAAATGCTGCAGCAGTTTCAGCTTTTCCAGTATTGAATCAAGCATGGCTACAAAACACCTTAAAGATTATGAATTTTGCTGGAAATGCAGTTTTCAGTAATCTTGCATTAATTTTTTCAATTGGTTTGGCTGTAGGTCTTGCTAAAGGAGATAAAGGGACAGCAGGTCTTGCAGGTGGCGTTGCTTACTTGGTATATACTGCCACTATTTCCGGTTTATTACAGTTGTTTAATCCTAAGAACACAATTGACACTGGTGTTTTGGGAGCAATTGTAATTGGCTCGGTAGTTGCCTATCTTCATAATCATTATCGAAAAATTGAATTACCACAATTTTTAGGTTTCTTTGGTGGTTCAAGATTTGTTCCGATTATTTCATCAATTGCAGCAATCTTTATTGGAGCAATTTTCTATTTGATTTGGCCTCCTATTCAAGGTTGGCTGACAACAGCTGGTCATGCTATTGCTGCAATGGGTAGTTTCGGAAGTTTCCTTTATGGTTTCTTATTGAGACTAACTGGAGCCGTTGGATTGCATCACACGATTTATCCAATGTTTTGGTATACCGCTTTAGGTGGAACGGCTGAAGTTGCTGGAAAAACAGTTGTTGGTGCACAAAATATTTTCTTTGCCCAATTAGCAGATCCTAACTTCCATGGTTTGTTTACTTACGGAACTCGCTTTTTTGCTGGTCGTTTTGCCACAATGATGTTTGGTTTACCGGGTGCAGCTTTAGCAATGTACTTTTGCTTACCAAAAGCTAACCGTAAAAAAGACGGTGGACTTTATCTTTCAGGTGGTTTGACTTCATTTTTAACAGGAATCACTGAACCATTGGAATATTCATTTTTATTTGTTGCTCCATGGCTCTACTTGATTCACTCATTTTTAGATGGTTGTTCATTTTATCTTGCTGATATTATGAATATTAGAATTGGTAATTCATTCTCAGGTGGTTTAATTGACTATCTTTTATTTGGTGTTTTGCAAGGAAAAGACAAGACTAATTGGCCAAATGTATTGCTAATTGGTGTAGTTTGGTTCTTCTTATACTTTGCAGTTTTCACATTTTGTATTAAAAAATTCCACGTTAATATTCCTGGTATGCAGGATGACCCAGATAATGGAGAAACTGTTGTTAATAATGATGTCGCACAAACAGGTGACAAGTTATATGATGAATCAACTCAAATAATTGCTGCCTTAGGCGGAGCAAGCAATATTAAAACAATTTCTGCATGTGCTACTAGATTAAGAATTGCACTAAACGATAATAGCCAAGTTAATGAGAAAGTCTTCAAGCAATTGGGCTCTCCTGGTGTACTAAAAGTTGCTGGTGGATTTCAGGCCATTTTTGGTGGAAAAGCAGATCTTTATAGCCAGGAAATCAATGATATTTTGGCTAATCCCAACAGTAAACCTGAGGCTAAAAAGATAGATTCTAGTGAAAAAGAAGCTGAGAATTCAGATACATTAAAAAATACAAAAGTAAGTTTTGCTGCACCTGTTTCTGGTACGTATAAGGACCTTTCGGAAGTTGATGACGAAGTGTTTTCTAAGAAGATAATGGGCGAGGGTTTTGCAGTTGAACCCGATAGTAATAGAGTCTATAGTCCTGTAAACGGACAGGTAGTTTCAATTTTCAATACTAAGCATGCTATTGGCTTTAAGACTGTTGAAGGTTTGGAAGTTTTGCTTCATCTTGGAATCGATACTGTTGATTTGGAAGGTAAGCCTTTTACAATAAAAATAAATGAAGGTGACCAAGTAACACCAACTACTGAGTTAGTAGAAATGGATCGTAAGCAAGTTACTGATGCAGGTAAAAAGACAACCGTTATAACTGTAATCACTAATTCAGCTGAACATGTCAACAAAGCTAAAGATCTTGTTAAATCAGGAACGGCTGTAAAGGCGGGAAAAAAAGTGTTTGAAGCTATAACTAAATAAACCAACTAATTTTAATTAATGAGCTATTGACACATGCCAATTTGGATGTTAAATTAAAATATAATTAAATATTTCATCTTGAGAAGCAGAGTAATTTTCTTGGTATCGTGAAAGAGAGCTAGCAGGTGGTGAAAGCCAGCCGATAGCAGTTAATGAACATGGGCTTTAATTGATGACTAACGGTGATAGTTAGCCGTTAGCGGCACTGCAGCCGTTATAAATGCAAGCTATTGATTGATAGCTAGTGAGTTTTATTACGTGAGTAATAAAAGAATTTAAAGGTGGTAACGCGAAGCACTCGTCCTTATATTAGGGATGAGTGCTTTTTTATTTAGTTTGGAGGATTTCAAATGTCACAAACAGCTTATGTCAATGCCAATATTTATACTGGTGAAGATGATCAAATTCATGCAAACAACTACTTAGTAGTTGATGATGAAAGTGGAAAAATTACCAAAATTGGTTCAGGTGAAATACCTCAAGTGGATAAAACTGTTGATTTAGCAGGAAAATTTGTTATTCCTGGTTTAATCAACTGCCATACGCATGTTGTGATGGATCCACAAACGGCTGATGGTGGAACAGATAACAATGAAGTAGCTGCAGTAGTTCAAGCTTTAAGTAACTTGCATGACTTATTAAAATCAGGTGTAACGTACATTCGAGAATGTGGAAGCAGTTATGATGTTGATATTTATTTAAGTAAGCTAATTGAGCAGGGCAAAGTTACTAAAGCACCAGAAATTTTACCTTCTGGTCGACCATATTCAATGACTGGTGGTCATGGCGACATGCCTAATTTTGGACATTTGGTAGATTCACCTGATGAAATGCGTAAAGCAGTCAGACAAGGAATCAAAAGAGGCGCCAAAACAATCAAGGTAATGGCAACTGGCGGTGTCATGACTGAAAATGACTTCATGGATGATCCACAGTTGAGTGAGGAAGAAATTCATGTTGCTGTAGAAGAAGCTCACCACAAAGGCTTGACGGTTGCTGCACACGCTGAAGGTAATCCAGGGATCATGAATGCCATCAAAGCTGGTGTTGACAGTATTGAGCATGGTTTTTACGTTAACGATGAAGAAATCAAGCTAATGCTTGAGAAGGGTACATATTTAACACCAACAATTGTTGGTGCTTGGGCCTTTATCGAATATGCACCAGGTAAAATTCCTGATTGGGAGATGAACAAAATTGCAGCTGCATGGAAAGACTTGCGTGGTAACATTACTAATGCTAAAAATGCAGGAGTTCCAATTACTTTGGGTACAGATGCAGGAACACCTTTTAACGACTTTACAATGACACCTGAGGAGTTGCCACTTTTGGTTGGGCAAGGCTTTACTAACCATGAAGCATTACAAACGAGCTATAATTCTGCTAAGTTAATGAAAATTGATGATGAATATGGTTCACTAGCTGAAGGCAAATACGCTGACTTCCTTGTTTTGGATGAAAATCCTTTAGAAAAGATTGAAGCAGTTGTTCAAAAAGATAAGGCTGTTTACAAAAAAGGTCGTCGAGAGTATTAATTTGCCGTTATCCAAATAAATGCAAACACCGAAAGAGATTACGATGATTAGTAATCTCTTTTTGCTTTTTAGCAGAAAAAAGAGTACAAAACTTTTAGATTATTTAGTCATAAAACTAAATCTAGATTCGTTCAAATAAATCTTTAATTTTTCACTAATCTTAGATAGAATAGTAGATATCACAATTTATCCAAAAGGGAGGATTATTTAATGAAGGCCTTACTATACAGTATGACCCCTGAACAAAAGGTTTACGTTGACCAGTGGAATAAAGAACATCCTGACGATGATCTGCAAACTACTGATGATGATCTAGATGCAAAGACAGTTGAACAAGCTGAAGGTTTTGACGTTGTTAGTGTCTTGCAAGTTTTTGATCTTGATGAGGAAGAAGTTTATCGCAAATTAGCTTCGTATGGCATAAAACATATTGCATTACGCTCAGTTGGCTATAATATTGTTAACTTTGATTATGCACATAAATATCATTTACTTATTACTAACACTCCTGCATATTCGCCACGAGCAGTTGCTGAAAACACCTTAACTTCCGCAATGTACTTGCTACGCAAGTGGGGTCCAATCTTGAAAAATGAACGAGAAGATTTAAATTTTGTGCGTGAAGCCAACTTGATGAGTGACGAAATTTATAATCAAACCGTTGGTATCATTGGTGTAGGACGCATCGGGAGCGCCACAGCTGAAATTTTTCATGCATTAGGTGCACGAGTTATTGGTTACGACATTGTTGAAAATCCTGCCAATGAAGCTTTCCTCGAGTACACGGACTTTGAAACGGTTATTAGGGAATCCGACATTTTATCTTTGCACACGCCATTTACGCCTGATTTAGAGGGGATGATTAGCGCTAAGGAATTTAAAGAAATGAAAAACACAGCGGTATTAATTAACGCTGCGCGTGGTCCTTTAGTTGATAACAAAGATTTAATTGCTGCTCTGAAAAATAATGAAATCGCCGGCGCATCGCTTGACGTTATGACTGGCGAAGAAGCAATTGTGATGAAGAAATTCAATGACATTTCAGAATTGCCAGAAGACTATCAAGAATTGGTCAAAATGCCAAATGTTGTTTTCACACCGCATTCTGCATACTACACTAAGACTTCGGTTAAAAATATGGTTAACCAGAGTATGACCGATGCTAAACGTGTTTTAAGTGGTGAGAAGCCAGTATATCCAGTTGATGAATAGATGAAATCAAGAAAGACTAACTTTTGTTAGTCTTTTTTTGTCCTGGTATCATATTTTGTTATTGTCAATTATAATAAAAATATTGGTATAATAACTAATAGATAAAGGTCGGAGATCAGGATGGGTAGATTTCATCACAAATATACGTTGCCAGCAATTATTTTACTGTTAATAGTTGCAATTGGTGGACTTGTAGCAGGTGTACTTAATTTTCGCAATCAAACAACACTGCCTTCCGATTCAAATTCAAGTGCAATTGGTGTGGAACTAAATCAAACTTTTGGATATGTTGACCTGCATGAATTACAAGATCACGGTATTTCGTTTGTGTATCTCAGAAGCACGCAAGGACGTTCATATTTTGATGATGATTACTTATCTTATCGCGATCAGGTGTTAGGCACCAAAATGGCTTTTGGCACCAGTATCGCTTACAGTAATGAGTCTACACCGGAACAGCACTATCAATATTTCATGAAAAAAGTCGGTTTGAACACAGGCAGCTTACCTATCTTGATTGAACCTGCAGTTGACGATCATAGTAACCGCTATCTGGAACAGATGGCTCAATTTGTCAGAATGCTGGAAAACCATGGCAAATTAGTCATGGTTGATGTTAATATCAGGTATAAAACCTTTTTCCCTGATGGAACTTTATTTATTACTAATGGCAAAAAAGCACCAAGTAAGATGAAATATTCTTTTTGGCGCTACACTAACAACGGTCGCGTAAAATCGGTTAGCGGCTTAGAAAATGGCGTTGCAATGCTCGCATATAATGGGACAGTAACGCAGTATAAACAACGATATGGACAGTTAACACAATAATGAAAAAAGAAATCGAAACAGTTTTAACTAAATTAGGTTTTACAAAACCAACTTTAATCCAACAAGAAACTAACCAGTTAATTAGTGAGGGTGAAAGCTGTATTGCGTTGGCCAAAACGGGAACGGGAAAAACGTTGGCATATGCTTTACCGACGCTTGAAAGAATCACTAAGGGTGAGCCGAATAGTTTGATTATTTTTGCACCTACAACAGAGCTTGCAGTGCAAATTAGACATGCAATCAATCCTTTTATTCACGCTTTAGATCTTACTGGAATTACGTTGGTCGGTTCAGGTAATCGGCAACGACAGGAAGACAATTTAAAGAAAAAACATCCTGAAGTTGTTGTCGCTACTCCAGGACGTTTCTTTGACTTTTTTTCAAGTAACCGTATTAAAGTTGAACAAATCAAAACTTTAGTCATTGATGAGGCTGACGATATTCTTGAATTCAGCAAAATGGAATTGTTAAGTTCATTAGGACAAAACTTATTACCGAATGCTCAAATTTTATTATTTGGAGCAACTGAATCAGAGATTACGCAAAATGCAGCTGAATTGTTTGATCTTCCTTTTAAACTGGTTGATGTGCGGGCGAAGCAAAGCACAACAGTAAAAAATTATTTTCTGCAGGTTGATAATGCTCATAAAATTGACTTCATTCAGCGTTTAATGCGGTTGGATCACTTTAAAGGGATTTTGTTTTTCGATTCCAATCAGACAATGATGCGTTTTGCTGGTATCCTTGGTCATACCAAAACCAAATTTGGTTTATTAGCAAATGAGTTTGGCAAGCAAAAAAGAGAGCAAGCACTCAGCGATTTTAAGGCCGGTAGAACACGACTTTTAATTGCAACAGACCTAGCTGCTCGCGGTTTAGATATACCTGGAGTAACCTATGTAATCAACTATGATATTCCTAGTGAAACGAATACCTACTTGCATCGCGCTGGAAGAACCGGACGAATGGGAGCCAAGGGCTATGTTGTAACACTTGGGGATGACCATGATTTGCGGGATCTCAAAAAGTTATTAACAGATACAACACAAATTGAGCGGGTTTATTTTGCTAAACACAAGTTGTCGACCGAACAGCCAAAGGAACAAGATGTAGCGTCCAAAGCTGCTACAAAGACAGTTCAGCCTGAGCAGCCTACTAAAAAGAAAAAGCATAAAAACAAGAATCGTAAGAATAAGGGATATCATCCACATTATTTAAAGAAAAAGGAGCAGAAATGAGTCGATTAGTAGCCTGGTTAGAAGACTACATATTACCACTAGCAAATAAACTGGCGCAGACCCATTGGTTAGTGGCCTTACGTGATGCATTCGTTTCTGTAATGCCAATTACGATTGCTGGTTCACTTGCAGTTTTGATTAAGAGCTTGATTGAAGCTGCGCGAGTTAACTTGGGCTGGGAAACCTTTGCCTGGTTGATGAGTCCGCTCGCTTTGATTAGCAATGTTGTTTGGCGAGGAACCTTTGCACTTTTTGCACTCTTTTTATCTATGTCACTCGGCTATCATTTAGCTAAAAGCATGGAAGTTGATCCAATTGCGGGGGCAATTGTTTCCCTATCTTCCTTAGCAATGAGCATTGCCAACTTAACCAAAATGCGGGTAAATGGCCGGACTATTTCAGTTAAGCACACTTTTGACATTTCGCAGTTTTCAACTACTGGAATTTTTACCGCAATCTTGTTTGGTTCAATCGGTGTTTCAATTTTTGCTTTTTGTGTAAAAGCACGACTTAAGTTGAATATGTCGGTTACTTTACCATATGCAGAACAAATGGCACTTGATTCACTGATCCCAGCAATTATTGCCATCTTTTGTGTCGGCATGATCAATTTTGCTTTTCAAACAATTACTGGTACTTATTTTGGTAATTGGTTATTAAATTCCATCCAAACACCGCTTGTAAAATTGGGTCAGGGATTTGGCATGGTCTTGTTGGTGACGCTGTTTGTCCAAATCTTTAGTTTCTTTGGACTTAATGGGCTGGGAGTCTGGGCCCCAATCCTCGATTCAATTTGGTTAACAGCCCAAAATGTTAACGTAACTGCGGTACGTAACGGTGAACCTGCTTCTTATCTCTGGGTTAGGGGCTCATTTGATGCCTTTGCTTGGTTTGGAGGCGCAGGTGGTACTTTGATGCTAGTTGTAGCGATTTTGCTATTTTCTAAACGGAGTGATTACCGCACGATCGCTAAAGTTGCATTGGCCCCAGCTGTTTTTAACATCAACGAGCCAATTGTTCTTGGATTGCCAGTCGTGCTTAATCCAGTTTATTTCATTCCCTTCGTTTTAGCTCCAATCGTCAATGTTGCATTTTCATATTGGATGACCATGTTGGGCTTGGTAAACCCAGTACAAGCTGCGGTTCCTGCAGTTGTGCCGCCAATTATTGGACCATTCTTAGCCTGCAATTATGATTGGCGTGCAATTGTTTTGTGTATTATTAACATGTTAATTGCGCTGGCAATCTGGACGCCCTTTGTTTTTGCGGCAGATAAAATTGCGGATTCAAACAATCCAAGTCCATATTTCACACGGCAATATTAATCTAAAAAAATTGGCTTTTATCAACTAAATTTGGTAAAGTTAATTTGTTGCGACTCTGTAGTTCATCTGGATAGAATAATGGTCTCCTAAACCGTAGAGGTGAGTTCGAATCTCACCAGAGTCATGAAAAATGAGAAACTTTGAAAATGAAAAACTGATTTCCAAGTAAGGAACCAGTTTTTTGTTCTGACTAGTTAATTGTAGTAGTGATTATCAATTGTTTTTCCAATTTATTTTGATTATAGAGAATAGAAAAATTGGGGGGTCATTATTATCATATTTACGCCAATTATGATGAAAATATGCTAGAGTTAGCTCCACTTCAAGTTCTGATATTAAAACTAGAACAAATAGATTGTGTAGGTGGAGAGAATACTCGAGCACGGTACATTGTTGCAAAAAGTAACAATTGACTATGACAAACGGGATGATTTCAAGATGGCGCTATATAAGTGATTTAGTAAAATACTTAAACTTAAGCACTGTTTGGAAACGAGTTGAAGGTAAATAAATGGAAAAATCTATGTTGTAAAAAAGCATGGATTTTTTGTTATGCAATATTTAATTGACATGGAGTTAACTCCAGCAGATAGACTACTATATATAAGAAACTACAAGAATAGGAGGCTTTAGATACTGGAGCACCAGTTTTCGAACAAATGAAATAGATCCACCAATACGAGTTACAACTCAAACAGTTTTGAGAAAGTGACTGATGGTGATGCTAAATACGATTATGACAAAATAGTTAGCAGAGTAAATAGGGATAGTTAAATTTATCCTTATGACAATAAGTTTCATTATGCAATGATGCTTTACAAGAACATAACAGGAGATTTTTAAAAATGATGAAGCGCTTGGCTAAAATAACAGTCTTATTAGGTCTACTAGGCAGTTTAGCTGCTTGCACAAACGACATGGGACTAGGTGACGTGGAACTAAGCACCAAAGTTTACAGTAAGAAAAAGAAGACCAAAAAGGTCAAAAAAGTGAAAAAGGCAAAAAAAGGCAGGCAGAAAGGGGACCAAAAATTGAAACTGATTAAAAAATACACAGGCTTCTCATCTCCAACAGCAATGGCAATTGATAAGGAGAATAACCTTTATGTCTCAAACTGGGGTGGAGATTCAGTAACAAAAATATCGAGCAATGGTGAAAAGTCAAAATTTGTAACAGGCATGAGTTCACCAGCAGGATTAGCTTTCGACAAGAGTGGCAATTTGTATGTATCTGACTATAGTGCTGATGTCATTCTTAAGGTAGATAAAAATGGTAAAAAGACTACTTTTGCTAATAATTTGAGTACACCAACAGGTATCTCATTTGATAAAGCAGGGAATTTACTTGTTACTAACCGTGGTAGTGATGAAATAGTAAGTATTAATCCTCAAGGCAAAAAGACCATTATTTCGAATAAAATGCAAACTCCAGTTGGAGTAGTGGAAGATTCTCAAGGCAATTTGTTTGTCACGAACTACGGCGGAAGTGTGCTCAAAATTGACACTAATAAACAAGTTTCAGTATTTTCAAAAGGTTTTGCAAGACCAGGCGTTGGCATCGACATTACAGCTAAGGGCGAGATAATTGCCGCTGACAATGGTGGTGATTGTGTCAGAAGAATTGCTAAAGACGGTTCAACTGAAGTTATTGCTGATAAAATTGGTGGTTGCGTAGGTGTGCGTGCTCATAATGATCAACTTTATGTATCAAGCTGGTCAGATGGTGCGGTATATGTTTACTCATTAAATTAACGGAGCCACTAATTTTAAGTATTAAAAAAACTGATTTCCGATTTGGAAATCAGTTTTTTTGTTATATATAAATAAAGAAAAAGTGTTCTATTTGGTTAATTAAAATATTAACTTAAATAGGTTTTGAGAGTATCAACTATTATTTATTAATGCTGTAACCATAATGAATGAGAATATAGAAGTCACTGTCATCTATTAAAGTTGATTTAAGTTCAGCTATTAAAGTCAGCCTTTTGTTTTACGACTATCATGACCATAAGAATCTTTCAAATTAATTTTACCATCTCGTTTTTGGCTAATTAACTCAGTCTTTTCTTCTTTAGCCCGTTCTTTAGCAAATTCCATTGCATCAGTTTTGCGGTCAAAGACTTTAAGTGGCTTGGCTTCACCAGCAATCTTTACTGCCCATTGGTCACCGTGAGTTGTAACCCAAACATTTTTGGTGGTTTCTTCCTTGCTCATTTTGCTCATCTCTTTTCTTACTCTATATTGTGATTATACAACGAGCTACCAATTAATAGTTGAAAGATGCACATTTAAAAACTCGGAAAAAATGAGTAGCACTCTTTTACGGAAATCGCCAATCTAAAAATGATTAAAGTAGAGGATTGTTTAAGATTAGCTTGGTTAAAATGCCAATTATAATAAATAGGATAACTGCGCCAGTGAAAAGTAATAATCGTTTTTGCTTTGTACGCCGGTTATCGAAACTAAATACTAGAAAGAAGCAGGCAATGATGATTAAAAAGGCAGTGATTAAAAGTAGTCCGAAGTGATTTTTCATTAGTTTACCAGCTTTCTATTTCCTCTTAATTATTAAAGCATAATGACTTGAGTTTTTCTTGTGAAATTAATATTATTAGTGTGGAGGCACTTATGACTAAAATAAAAGTAATGATGGTTTTTGGAACCAGACCAGAAGCAATAAAAATGGCTCCTTTGGTGCTGAAACTAAAGGCAGATGAGCGTTTTGATGAGGTAACAGTCGTTACTGCGCAACATCGCGAAATGCTAGATCAGGTTCTAGAAATTTTTAATATAAAACCAGATTATGATTTTAATATCATGAAAAAGAACCAGTCACTCGAAGGAATTACTTCAAAGGTAATGCTTAAATTGGCAGATGTGATTACCAAGGAACAACCTGATATCGTTTTGGTGCACGGTGATACAACGACTAGTTTTGCAGCTAGTTTGGCCAGTTTTTACCAACAACGACCTATTGGTCACGTCGAAGCCGGTTTGAGAACATGGAATAAGTATTCGCCTTTCCCTGAAGAAATGAATCGCCAAATGACAGATGACTTGGCAGATATTTATTTTGCGCCAACTAAGTTGAGTAAAGAAAATCTGCTTAGTGAGCATCATCAAGCAGAGAATATTTTTATTACTGGTAATACTGCTATCGATGCTTTGCAAGAAACGGTCAAAGATAACTATCATCATAAGGTGCTCGACTTAATTGAGCCAAATCATAGAGTGATCTTAGTAACAATGCACAGACGGGAAAATCAGGGCGAACCGATGAGACGCGTCTTTAAGGTGATGAAAGAAGTTGTGGATAGTCACGATGATGTTGAAATCATCTATCCCGTTCACATGTCGCCTAAGGTGCAAGAAGTAGCACATGAGATTTTAGGCAATGATCCTCGCATTCATTTGATCGCACCACTTGACGTGGTTGATTTTCATAACTTAGCTAAGCGCAGTTACTTTATTATGACAGATTCGGGTGGTGTTCAAGAAGAAGCACCTGCCTTAAACAAACCTGTGTTAGTTTTACGTGATACTACTGAACGGCCAGAGGGTGTCAAGGCTGGAACATTGAAACTGGTTGGAACGCAGGTTGACGATGTTCGAGCAGCAATGCTG
Source organism: Lactobacillus apis (assembly GCF_003150935.1). Taxonomy (NCBI): domain Bacteria; kingdom Bacillati; phylum Bacillota; class Bacilli; order Lactobacillales; family Lactobacillaceae; genus Lactobacillus; species Lactobacillus apis. Next base: position 471,271 of record NZ_CP029476.1, read on the forward strand.
CAATTATTAGAAGATAAAAGTGCCTATGACAAAATGGCTAATGCGAAGAATCCATATGGTGATGGTCATGCTTCAGACCGCATCATGGATGCAATTGCTTATTACTTTTCTGATAAAAAGGGGCAACGACCAAAAGATTTTGAATAAAAAGAAAAGTCATGAATTCACTAGCAGAATTCATGACTTTTTATTTTTGATGTTTTTCTTGATGTTCTTTGAGCATCTTTTTAGCTCGTTCAATCATCGTAGTTTCTTTTGCTTGGAAAACAGATCTGGTAGTCAAGTAGTTGAAAATACCAACCAGAACTTGATCAAGAATCTTCACAAACAATGCGTTCAGTTTTAACCATGATAGACCAACTAACATGATGAGACTGTCTGGAATCAAGCTGATAATGCGGTAAGTGAAAAAGACGATTAACTTTTGCCAAGTAGAGTGCTCTTCATCAACGTTATTTGTAAAAACGGCTTTTTGATTAAAAACAAAAGAGGCCAAATTTGAAATCACAAACGCAATTGTATTTGAAATTAATACGGGGCTATGCATGTATTTGTGGATAACCATAAATACCACGGTGTTAATGAGAGCAGCAATAAAACCGAAAATCATGTAAACAAATAAATTACGGTGCCGTTTAACTACGTTTTGTCCCAAGCGATGAATGGTTGGATCAGACGTTGAATTAAACTTGGATGAATTAGTGTTAGTGTTTTTAGCCATTTAATTGATCAGCCATTTCCTTTGCGGCATTGTCAATAGCAGCGATATCGTCATCATCCGGTGCATTTTCAATTGTAACTGGTTTAGTTACTTCTTTTGCACCAACTTGATTAAACATTTTTTCAAAGTCAAAGACATTTTCGCAAAAATGGTCAGCATAGACCATGTCGCCGCTGCCCATCACGGCGAAGTATTTACCACTTAAATCCAATTCTTTTAGTTGCTCATAAAAGTCCGCAACGTCATCAGTCATTTTACCTTCACCGTAAGTATAAGTGACGAAGATGCAGAGGTCGCTTGTCAAATAGTCACTAGCATCGGTAAATTCTGCTTCGCTTGTTTCCACATCAAAGCCGTAGTCTTGTAAATCTTCTTCCAAGATATCTGCCATATCGGCATCATTACCAGTCATACTAGCATAGACAATTCTAGCTTTCATACTTCTCCTTACCTTTCCTCTTTTTTATTCATCATAACATTATACATAATTTCACTGTATTGATGAAATTCTTTAGTAAAGTTTTAAAAAACGCTATAATGATAATAAACATCATTTTACTAAGAGGAGAAGTTTAATTTTGATAACAATTAAATCTGTTCGTGAACTTAAAGGTATGCAAGCTTCTGGCCGTTTACTGGCTTCAATGTTTGAAGGATTGCGCGATGTCATTGAGCCAGGAATTACGACCTGGAAAATTGAAGAATTCTGCCAAGACTTTGTTAAAAGCCGTGGTGGTCGCTTATCAGAACAAGGTTTTGAGGGCTACAAATATGGTACTTGTATTTCAGTCAATGACCAAATTGCTCATGCAACCCCACGTAAGGACACTATTTTAAAAGAAGGCGATCTGGTTAAGGTTGATGTAACTTGCAACCTTAACGGTTTTGAAACTGATTCATGTACCACTTATGCAGTTGGTGAAATTTCTCCTGAAGATCGGGACTTAATGGAAACAACTAAGAAGGCAATGTACCTTGGAATCGATCAGGCTGTTTTAGGCAACCGAATCGGTGATATTGGTGCCGCCATCCAACATTTCGTTGAAGATGAACACCATTATGGTGACGTGAAAGAACTAGTTGGTCATGGTATCCAACCAAGTATTCACGAAGATCCTGAAGTTCCTCATTGGGGTAAGGCAGGACATGGTTTACGTCTTCGCGAAGGAATGACAATTACGGTTGAACCAATGGTTGAAGCCGGGGGTGACTGGCGGATTGAACAAAAAACTGTTTCTGATCCAAACGATGATTGGGTCTTTTACGCTACGCCAGATGGTTCTAAATCTGCACAATTTGAGCACACTTTTGCCATTACTAAAGATGGTCCTAAGATTTTAACTTTACAAAAGCCATATGATGGTTATGAGAAGTATTTGCCACACTTTGACGAAATGGATGACTAAGTTGAATGGGTAGAAAAGCGAGCGCAGCCAGTCAACGTGTTGCTTTATTTTATAAAACCGTTTCTAACAAGTTCACTCAGGGCGAAGTTTTAACTAGCGCGATTTCAATTGCATACTATGTTTTATTCTCAATTTTTCCGTTGATTATTATTATCGGAAACATTTTGCCACTATTTCACATTAATACGGAACCGATTGCTAGCTATCTAAAATTGATTTTTCCTGATCGGATTGCCAAATTTATTATGCCAATCATTGATTCACTGTTAAAAAGTAACTCAACTGGTTATATTTCGTTTGGTATTTTGCTGGCATTTTGGTCGGTCTCGTCTTTTGTAAATGCTATCAGAATTGGCATGAATCGAATTTACGGTGTACGTGAAGTTGAGTTGAAGCAGAAGTGGCAGATTACTGTCTGGACAAGATCGATTACCATCTTTTTAACCAACTTGATGATATTGATTTTTGCTTTACTTATTTTGACTTTTATTTTTGGTCAGCAGGTATTGGAATTTTTACGTCCAATTTTTTCATTATCAGTCGGTGAAATTGAAAAAATCTTTAGCTACCGCTATCCTGTGGTCATTATTACTTTAATTGGTGCATTGTATTACTTAAATTATTTTTTGCCCAATATAAAATTAAAAAAACGTGTCATTTGGCCTGGTGTTTTTACAACTTTAATTGGTTGGGTGGCATTGTCGTGGCTCTTTAGTTACTATTTACATAATTTCCATATTAGCTGGGAAAATTATGGCATTGTTGGTACCTTCATCATTTTTATGTTGTGGCTCAATATTGCTTCAATTTTGTTTTTGGTTGGAACCTGTGTGAATGCAGCAATTGTGACAATGAACTACGGTGAAGTGAGTTATTCGGTAGGTCACTTGGCTGAATATGTGCAAGAAAAGCGTAACCGGAAAAACTAGCATCAAATGCACTAATTTGATATATTATTTTTGAGATTATTAAAGAAAGCGTACAAGGGATGAAAGTAAGGAAAGCAATTATTCCGGCGGCTGGATTGGGTACAAGATTTTTACCTGTCACTAAAGCAATGCCAAAGGAAATGCTACCAATTGTTGATAAGCCAACAATTCAGTTTATTGTTGAAGAAGCTAAACGTTCTGGAATTGAAGATATTTTAATTGTTACTGGTAAAAACAAGCGAACAATTGAAGACCATTTTGACTCTAACCCAGAACTTGAACAGAACTTACAAGAAAAAGGTAAGACTGGCTTACTTAAACTATCGCAAGAAATTACCCATTTAGGAATTAATATTTACTACACTAGACAGCCTTATCCAGCAGGTTTGGGTGACGCAATTGCGCGCGGACGCAGTTTTGTCGGTGACGAACCGTTTGTGGTAATGCTTGGTGATGATTTAATGATGGACAAAGAGCCATTAACCAAGCAATTGATTGATCGCTACAATGAAACTCATGCTTCGACTATTGCAGTAATGCCAGTGCCTCATAAAGAGGTTTCAAAATACGGTATTATTGAACCCGAAAATGAAATTATGCCTGGTTTAATTAATGTCAAGTCATTTGTGGAAAAACCTGATGTTGACAAGGCGCCAAGTGATTATGCGATTATTGGTCGCTATCTGCTTACTCCTGAAATTTTTGCAATTTTAGAAGAGCAAAAACCTGATAAGGGTGGCGAAATTCAATTAACTGATGCAATTGACACAATGAATAAAACGCAGCGCGTTTTTGCACATGTGTTTGAAGGTGTTCGCCATGATGTTGGTAATAAAGAGAATTACCTCGAAACATCAATTGAATACGGGCTGCAACATCCTGAAACTAAGGATCAGTTACGTCAATATATTATTGATTTAGCTAAAAAGTTGCAGGCTGAAGATAAGAAAAATAAATGACAATTTAAGGAAACCAAATCTTAATGGTTTCTTTTTTTGTGTAAAATTTTTCTTAACGTGGGCCAAATTACTATTTTTCTGCGTGATTTTTAGGTAAGATTCAACTTGAATATTTTGTGAGGAGATTAACTTATGAAAGATATTTATGTTGTTGCAGCTAAAAGAACACCTTTTGGCCGCTACCGCAGTTTGTGGAATGAAAAAAATGCAACTGAACTTGGCGAATTAGCGCTGACTGGGGCACTTAAAAGCATTGATATGCAGCCACAGGAACTAGATGCACTATTTATGGGTAACGTGCTAAGCGCAGGGCTTGGACAAAATATGGCTCGACAAGTTGCACTGAATGTTGGAATGAAAGAAACCAGCAGCAGTGTGACAGTAAATGAGGTTTGTGGATCGAGTTTAAAGGCAATGCGCTTGGCTCAAGGACAAATGGAGCTCGGCGACTTTGAATTAGTTGCAGTCGGTGGTGCCGAGAGCATGACTAATGCGGCTTTTATCGCTGAAGATAAAGCTGGTAGCAATTTAAAAAATGAAATGTTTGCTAATGGACTAACCGATGCATTTTCAGGGATGCCGATGGGTTTGACTGCTGAGCGACTTGCCGACAAGTATCAAATTTCTCGGCAAGAAATGGACGAGTTCAGTAGCTGGTCACATGAAAAGGCTACGGCAGCAGTGCAAAATGATTGTTTTAAAGATGAGTTAATTGAAGTTTTTGATGAAAATAATGACTTAGTGCACGACGAAAATATCCGCGAAGATACAAATGTTGCCAAGCTTAGCACCTTAAAGCCAGTTTTCAAGGAAGATGGTACTGTAACAGCTGGTAATGCGTCGCCTATAAGTGACGGAGCTAGCATCGTAATTCTGGCAACTGCGAACAAGGTAGAAAAATTAGGCTTGCAGCCACTTGCTAAGCTAGGTTCTTTTGCCGAAGCAGGTAATGATCCTGCTGAAATGGGATTTGCACCGTATTATGCAGTGCAAAAACTACTGAAAAATACGGGTAGCGCGATTACAGACTATGATGTAATTGAACTAAACGAGGCCTTTGCTGTTCAATGCGTGGCGGTAGAACAAGCTTTAGCAATCCCACGTGAAAAGTTGAACATGTATGGTGGTGCCATCGCTTTAGGACACCCCTTAGCCGCAACAGGAACTAGACTGGTCGGAACGGCAATCAATGAATTAAAGCACGTTAATGGGTACAAAGCTTTAGTCACGCTCTGTATTGGAGGAGGTCAGGCTATTGCCTGTGAATTAATTCGGGACTTTTAACGAATGAAGTTTTATGAATTAACGCCTGAAAAAAGACGAGAATATTTGATTAATCAAGGGATAGAATTAGACGATATCGACGAAATTACCCTGCACGAATTAGATAGCCTAAGTGAAAATGTTATTGGACAATTGCGGTTTCCGGTAGGCGTTGTGCAAAATTTTCTGGTAAACGGCAAGTCGTATCTTGTTCCACTAGCAACAGAAGAGCCATCGGTCGTTGCCGCTGCCAATCATGGGGCTAGCATTTTTGCAAAAAACGGTGGTGTTACAGCAGTAAGTAAACGTACCGGAATTTACGGTCAAGTCACTTTACAAGTTGACACTAAGTTTAATGTAAGTGAGCTTTCTCAACTTTTTCCTAAAATAATCGAGCAAGCAAACTCTCAATTTGCCAGCTTGGTTAAACACGGTGGTGGTGTTCGTCAAATTAATCTACAACAAAAAGATGACTTAGTAATGCTCAGAGTATTGGTCGATCCGGCTGAATCAATGGGTGCTAACCGTGTAAATTCAATTTTGGAGTTTGTTGCTAACAAGTTAGCCACTTTTCCAGGAGTTGTTGACAAGTTATTTGCAATTTTATCGAATTACCCCAGTCAATTCACTAAAGCACAAGTTGAATTGGATGTTGCCACAGTTGGCGGAGTAAAAGTGGCTGAACGAATTGCCTTACTGAGCAAAATTGGGCAAAACGATCCATTTCGCGCAGTTACAAATAACAAAGGCATCATGAATGGTGTTGATGCGGTTCTGTTGGCAACTGGTAATGATGCCAGAGCCGTTGAAGTAGCTTGCGGTGTTTGGGCCAATGAAAAGGGCAAATACAGTAGTCTAAGTCAATGGGATGTCAAAGATGACAAGTTGATTGGCTCTTTGACACTTCCATTAGCAATTGGTACGGTTGGGGGCTCAATTAACTCCCGGACTGATGTAAAGCAAAGTTACCGTCTTTTAGGCCAAGATATCACTAGTAGCGAACTGGCAAACGTGATTGCAGGGATCGGCTTAGCTAACAATTTAGCTGCTTTGCTAGCAATATCGACCACGGGAATTCAAGCGGGACACATGAAATTGCAAGCTAAAAATACTGTTGCCAATTTAACTGCCACTTTGCGAGAAAAGGAGCAGGTACGGCAAATGATGATTGACAAAAAAGAGTATTCATTAGCAGCTGCGGAGCAGTTTTTAAAACAAATAAGAGAGGGACAATAATGCAAGTTGGAATAGATCGAATTGGTTTTTACACCCCTAATAAATACGTTGATATGGTGGATTTAGCACATGCGCGTAATCAAGATCCCAATAAATTTTTGATTGGAATTGGTCAAAGCAAAATGAGCGTGGCTGATCAAACGCAGGATGCTGTTTCAATGGGAATTAACGCAACTATGCGTTATATTGATGAAATCGACCGTGAACAAGTTGGTCTACTAGTCATTGGAACGGAAAGTGGAGTGGATCAATCTAAGTCTGCATCACTCTTTGTTAAGAGTGCGCTAGAGCTTGCACCTGAAGTGCGAACTTTTGAAATAAAAGAAGCTTGTTTTGGGATGAGCGCAGGAATTATGATTGCGCGAGATTATGTTCGACTTCACCCACATCACAGTGCAATCGTTATTGGTAGTGATATCGCGCGTTACGGTTTAAACACTGGTGGTGAAGTGACGCAAGGCGCCGGCAGCGTCAGCATGCTAATTAAGGCAGAGCCACGAATTTTAGCCTTGAAAAATGGCCACAGTGCCTACAGTGCTGATATTAATGATTTTTGGCGTCCAAACGATTCTGCTGTTGCTCTAGTCAATGGTAAATACTCTACAGAGGTCTATCTTGACTTTTTCAAACGAACATTTACCAATTACAAAGCTCAAAATGACTGTCAAACTGGCGATTTTGCTGCACTAATTTATCATCTACCTTTTGTTAAGATGGGATTTAAGGCAAATCAATTAGCAATTGAAAAGCAGGAACAAGAAACTGCAGAAAGATTAGCAAATAACTTTACAGCTTCTGCGCAATACAGCCGTGAAATTGGTAATATTTATACTGCGTCTCTATACTTAAGTCTTTTGAGCTTGCTAGAAAACGGTATTTTGGCTCCTGAAGCGTTAGTTGGACTATTTTCTTATGGCTCAGGTGCAATGGGTGAGTTTTATGCTGGTCAAGTCGTAGCGGAGTATCAAAATGCTCTTGATATTGATGGTGACCAGGAAATGATTGCCCGTCGTCAGAAAGTTAGTGTTTCAGAATATGAACAAATTTTTACTCAGGCACTTGAACTTCCTCAAGATAACCTTGAATTAGAGAGCGATGAAGAAACCGGTTATTGGTACTTTGCTGGAACTAAAGATCACGTTCGTCAATACAAGCAAAAATAAATTTAGACCCTAAAGTTGGGTCTTTTTTTATGCACATTTTTATAAAAAGTGAAACCAAAACATTAAGCTAATTAACCCTTGTGCTATAATTTAGGTGACTTAATTTTAGTCTAAAAGTTTTTGAACTAAAAATGTAGCTAGTTTTTAATTCAAAAGTGTGTTTTTCGCAATTACGAGGTAGTTGGGTTGACGAAAAAAACTTTGATAATTGCCGCAACTATTTTTGATTAGACAACATTAAAAAATGATGATAAAAAATCGGTTTTAGATGGTTGTTAAATCAATGATGGTTAGAACTTTATCGTGTGCATCACTTACTGATTTACCGTTTTAGATGGTTGTTAAATCAATGATGGTTAGAACTGGTAAATTGCTAAGCAAAGCAGGTGGCATGTTTTAGATGGTTGTTAAATCAATGATGGTTAGAACTTAAGTAATATTGACGCGGATAGATATTTTGTTTTAGATGGTTGTTAAATCAATGATGGTTAGAACACAGCAGCTATTAACGTACTAATTGCTCCAGTTTTAGATGGTTGTTAAATCAATGATGGTTAGAACACTATATGAACCAAAAGGCGATTCGATATAGTTTTAGATGGTTGTTAAATCAATGATGGTTAGAACACTATATGAACCAAAAGGCGATTCGATATAGTTTTAGATGGTTGTTAAATCAATGATGGTTAGAACATCCCTACTGATACAGTCACTACCAGTTCCGTTTTAGATGGTTGTTAAATCAATGATGGTTAGAACATCGTGATTATTGGAAACGCCGTTTTTTGTGTTTTAGATGGTTGTTAAATCAATGATGGTTAGAACATTATCTTTATCGTACGAACGTTTAAAGTAGTTTTAGATGGTTGTTAAATCAATGATGGTTAGAACAAAATAAGCGGACTAAGTTGCGTTTAATAAGTTTTAGATGGTTGTTAAATCAATGATGGGTAGAACTGACACTATTAACTGCTGAGGAAGTAATGGGTTTTAGATGGTTGTTAAATCAAAACCGTGAGGCTAATACGTAATTAAAAGAAGGCTGAAAATAGAGGCACTAAAAATGATCAGTGGAAAGCAATATAGCCAGCAGGAAGAATTAAAAAATAATCGAAGAGAAGCCTTTAAACGAGCAGGCATCCTTACTGATAAAGAACTCTATAGTCTAACGACAAGTGAGCGACTTGAATATGTCAAAAAACAAAATGAGTTACATATGCCAGTAACTGTAGAGCGTCACACACCTTATGATGCTAACTTTCAAGTAAAAAAATCAGGTAAAGAGAAAAAAGTAGCTGTTGACGCTAAGATTAGACATGCACAAACTAAGGGCATTATCATGAACGCTTTAGGTTTATTAGCCCTAATTGATATAATCCATAACTGGTGGGGACCTTCAAAATAGTTTCATTTTCTAAGAACAAGTGGTTATTACCTAGCCTAGGAGATGACAAAAGATACTAAATACTTTTGAATTTACGAAGTGTATCAGCTTTTGTTAGGATTAATTTATAATTGCTTATTGCATAACTTTTTTGAACAAACTATGCATTTTAAATGTGCTTTCAAATTTTCGTTGTTTAGAAGAATCAAGAATAAAAAGCAGTTAGTCGAATGTAACTAACTGTTTTTTGCTGTCTTTAAATATTCATATTGTATGAAATACAAAAATAAAACTCATGGACGTGATAAACCTGGCTTAACCTTGAATCAAAACTAAGTTAATCTAATTGAATTTTGTTCGGGCAATATTTGAATGCCAAATACTGGAAGGAGTTCTTGCTGATTAACTATGTATGTGGGGATATCAAAGCCATGGATGTTTTTTACTAAATGAATCATTTTACCCTTGGTCATCGCCTGTTTTCCTGGATACAACAGACACTCTTTTCTAGAAATTTTTAATTTTGCTAAGGGATAAACTTGTTGATCAATTGTTAAAAACAGCTTGGTTTGGCCATCTATATCATTCGTTAATTGCAATAAATTAGTCAATTTCATAATAATGATTCCTATACGTTTTTAAAGTGTTATACTATTGATATTATTTTTAGAAAAGGTGACATATCTTTGAAACAATTAAAGCATAAAAAGCTATGGCTTTCATTAATAATTATTGTTTTGCTAGTTTGCATAGTTTTTACTGGTGCAGGCTATTATTTCTTTAAAATGGCCTGTGTACCAGGACCAAAAAGCTTTTTAAGCTCATCCAGTGACACTTTGAAAAAGTCGGATCCATTATACAAAGAAAAAAAGTGGTTCAAAAAGACTACTAAACAAAAATGGTACATGCAGTCGGCTGACAATCAATATAAATTAGTCGCAAACTATATTCCTGCGACTAGTTCCAATAAGACAGTAATTATTCTGCCTGGATACATGGACACTAAGGAAGATATGGGCGAGTATGACGCACTATTTCATGAAATGGGCTACAATACTCTAACACCTGATCCACGTGCTCAAGGTAAAAGCGAAGGAAAATATATCGGCTATGGTTGGCCGGAAAAAGATGATGTCAAAAAGTGGATTAATTTAGTACTCAAGCGCAAAGGTAGTCAGCAACAAATTGTCGTCTATGGTCTTAGTATGGGCGCAGCGACAGCGATGATGACCAGTGGACTAAAACTTCCAGGGCAGGTTAAGGCCTTTATTGAGGATTGTGGCTATACCAGCGTTAAAGATGAAATTGAACACGAGGCTGAAGCACTATATAATATGCCTTCTTTTCCACGGTTCCCATTAGTAGAAATCTTGAGCGGCATCAATCGCGTAAAAGTTGGTTACTTTATGAAAGATGCATCGAGCATTAAGCAACTACATAAAAATCATCATCCAATGTTCTTTATTCATGGTAGTCATGATACTTTTGTTCCAACTAAAATGGTATACCATAATTATTTAGCGACTAAAGGTCCTAAAAAAATATGGGTTGCACCAAATTCCAAACATGCTGATTCATTTGCCGATCACCCGAAGGAGTACCGTAAGCGTATCGCAAGCTTTTTAAAAGATTATGTTAAATAATAAGTGCTTTTTGGTGGTAAGGACTAGCAGTAAAATGCTATGATTAAATTGTGGAAAGGGGAAACAAATAACCTAATTTATTTCCATATTCTGTATATTGTTAAAGTAAAGTATATGTCATATATGAGTTGGCTTTCTAATAGTTAAGGGATAATGATCTTTACTTAAAGAGATCGGTTTATCAAATAATAAAGGTTGGTCTTTATTTATTCACCTAAAGCATTAAAATACCTCCATCCACAAATAAAAAAGTTGCCGCAATTTGCGACAACTTTTTTATATTAGCGTAAGGTTAATTTGACGACACACTCACAGCGTGGTGTTTGAGGTAACATATCAACATTTTCAATTAAGCGAACATCATATGCTTCACTCAATAACACTAAGTCTTGTGCAAGAGTGGAAGGATTACATGAAATGTAAACAAAAGTTTTAGGCTTGATTTTCAATAAGGTTTTAATTAGACTCTTTGCAAGTCCGGTCCTTGGCGGATCAACAATCAAGGCATCAATTGGAACACCATTTTTCTGCAACTCAGGCAGAACTTTTTCTACACTGCCTTGAAAGTAATCTGCATTACGCAAATGATTAAGCTCAACATTGTGTTTAGCATCCTCAACAGCTTCAGGAATAGTTTCAATTCCAACTACTTGTTTGACTTGATCCGCTGCTAAAATTCCCAGGGTACCGACGCCGCTATATGCATCGATTAAAGTGTCCTCAGGTTTTAAGTCGAGGAATTTAAGTGCCTCAGAATACAAGGTTGCAGTTTGAACTGGGTTTAATTGGAAAAATGCTCGTGGTGAAAGGGCAAACTTTTTGCCTAAGATCTCATCAATAATTTGATTTTTGCCGGCCAATTTTTCTGTCTTATTACCCCAAACTTGAGGGTTGCGCCAATCAGTTTCGTTCTGAAAAACGCTAACAACATTAGGCAAGTTAATGATTTCCTTACTTAAAGCAGGTAAGTTCTTAATTTTGTGTCCAACCGTTATCAGTGTTACTTGAATTTCTTTGGTTGCTTCCGCTTGGCGGACAACGATTGTCTTTAAACCATCATAATGTCTGAAAGGATCGGCAACTGCTACGTGTAACTTGTCAACCAGCTCTTTTATTTTACGTTCAGTCTCTTGCGTTGCTTTGTTTTGCGTTGGCATGACAGGTAAATCATATAGTTCATGCGAATTTGGGGCAAACAAACCGAGTTTAGTTTGACCATGATCTTGCTCAATTTGATATTGAGCCTTATTACGGTAGTGCCATTCACTTGGAGCAGGAATTGTCTTTTTTACTTTATATTTATTGTAACCGCGTGGATGGTATTTTCTTAATGCTTCCAAAACATTGTCACGCTTGAATTCAAGCTGCTTTTCGTAACTTAAATGTGCCAGCTCAAGTCCGCCGATTGCTGGATCAACGCCTTTAGGGTAAGGAACACGGTCGGGACTTTTTTCCTTAATGCGAACTAGTTCAGCGTCAATGTAGTGCGGATATTCCTTGATAATTTTTGCCACAACAACTTCGTTTGGCAGTGCGCCTGGAATAAAAATGATTTTCTTGCGATAATAGCCAATACCTTCACCATTAATTCCTAAGCGTTTAATCGTGATGATAACGTCTTTTTCTTTTGTTTCTTTTTGCTTAAAATTTTTGTACATAATTTTCTTTCTACAATAAAACGTTACAATGTTAACAATTTATTGTACTACCTAACAAAACTTTTTCGCAAGAATGAAAGAAATTTGCTAGCATGTAACTATAACCTAGTAGAAAGGTGAGTAAAATGCCAATAATTACTAAAGTAAGCAGTCAAAAACGTCCGGGTCGGTATAATATCTTTTTAGATGGCAAGTATGCTTTTTCCGCCAGTGAGCAAACTGTCGCGGAATTTGTTCTTTTAAAAGGACAAGAGCTGACTGATGAAAAAGTAGATGAGGTCAAGCAATATGATGAAGATGCAAAAGCAACTAATTTAGCATCAAGGTATTTAAATTATGAACCGCGAACGGTTTATGAAGTTTTACAATACTTAAAGGATCATGGAATTGATAATGAACCTGCGCAAGCTGCAGTTAGTCAATTAACCGAAATGGGCTTTTTGGATGATCAAAAGTATGTGGATCTAATAATTAGACAAAATTTGCGAATTGGTACTGATGGGCCAATGACGATCTCACGTAAACTTACGCAAAAGGGGATCGATCCTGAATTAGTCCAAATTGGGTTGGAACGGATTGATGACAGTGAATGGCAAGCTGCGGGACAACGGGTCTTGAAGTCAATGAAAAGTAAAATTGGCAGAATTTCACAACGTGAACTTGAGCGTAAAATGAGGACCAAGTTGATGAGCCACGGCTTTTCTAGCTCAATTGCTGATGAGATAATTGCCGAACTGGATCTTGCGCAAGATGAAAGTGAGCAACTTGATGCTTTGAAAAAACAGGGCGTTAAGGCTTATAAGCGCTTCAGAAGGCTGCCCGAACAAGAGCGCAACAGTAAAATCCGTAATTATCTTTATACACATGGTTTTGCCAGCAATGAAATTGATTCTTTTTTAGCAGGAGAAATTATCCCGCTTGATGAATTAGCAGACTATTAAGGAGTTTTTATGAAAAAGTTACAAGAAAAAAGTACATTTGTTGGTCGTCCTTTTTCCGATCAATTAATGGATGACCAAAGAACATTTTCTAGTTGTAATGTGGAAATGGAACAAGATCAGTTTTTTCAAGCGTTTTTAGCCGAGCATGAATTAACTGATCAACGGGCTAGCATGATCGTTTTCGGTCCAGAAAATTTTATGTACTGGTACGGTGTACTAGTTCCAAATGAAGTAGAAGTTCCTAGTGGTCTAATGAGATTTGTTTTACCTCAAAATGAGGTCGCACTTGAAGAACTTGACCAGCAAAATCTCGCTTTTTTCAGTCAACCACTTAATTCAGTTTTACCGACATTTTTACAAAAAGTTGGTGATGAAGGAATTCAAATGTATGAAAATCCAGGTGATAGCCTAACACCATACTTTGTTCAAACGCTAAATTTAGCGACAAAAAAACTGGCACAGATGTTATATCTGGATGCCAGTGAATAGCTTATTTAATGTTGGTTAGGGTCGATTGATAAATTATCGTATTCAACGTAGGCACCTAAGCAGGTTGAAAGTAACATGACTAACATTACGATTCCTGCCGACTTGCCAACAATCTGATCCAAAGTTAGAAATTGGCGAACAACAAACGTTGCGCCAAAGCAGAGAACAAAGTCCAAAATCATATTGGCTAATTGCAAAAGTGGCCGCCGTCTAATACTGAAAAAACGTAAAAGTTGTTTTAGTAAGCCGTCATCAACTTCCACAGCCAAGAGGTCGACCGGACGTTGAATGGTTGCCTTAATTGCAAACATAATTAGAGCGCCGACAAATGCACCAATTGAGGTTCTGAACAAGTCAGCTGAATGCAGTACTAATGCATCGTAACCGATACCGATGATGGTAAGACTGCAGATGTATGGTATTAGCAATAAAAACGTAAAAACAAGTAAAACATGACTTTTTTTCATTAATAAACCTCATTTCTTACGTGCTATTTTAACATATCCTGTGCGTACATGATATAATGGCACTATTAAACTTCGTATTTTTAGAAAGAGAGAAAAAACTATGGCTAGCGACCCTGATAAGGGGAATTTATTTCAAATTTTCAAGAATAAATTATCCTCTTCAAGTGATGGAGAGACGAAAGAACATTTAACTGAGGAAATAAAGGATCTACACAATCAGAAAAAAGTAAGTGACACTGAATTTTCAATGTTGGATAATGTTTTGGATTTTCAAGGACGGATGGTCCGCGAAGTCATGGTTTCTAGAATCGATGCGTTTATGGTCGATTATGGCGTTAGCTTGCAGGATAACCTTAAAGAAATTTTGCACGAGCCATATTCAAGAATCCCTGTTTACAAGCAGGACAAGGACAAGATTGTGGGTGTCATTCATATCAGGACAGTGCTTAGAAAGGCTTGGGAAAAAGGCTTTGATAAGATTGACTATGAAGATGTCATGAATCCACCGCTATTTGTTCCAGAAACAACTGATTTGGCTGAATTACTAGTTGAAATGCAGCGAACACAGCAGCAATTAGCAATTTTAACCGATGAATATGGTGGAGTTGTTGGTATTGCAACCATTGAAGATTTGATCGAAGAAATTGTTGGTAACATTGACGATGAAGTCGATCACACTGAAGTTTTATTCGAACAAATCGCTCCGAATAAATATGTGATTTACGGGAAAATGCCGCTTGACGAATTTAACGAACAGTTTGGTACTGATCTTGAAATGGAAGACGTTGATACAGTAGCAGGATACGTAATCACTAAATTGGGAATTATTCCTGCCAAAGGAGAAAAATTATCAGTCAAATTAGACAATGGGATGGTTTTGACCACAAGAAGAATGAACAGGTCAAGGTTACTCACGGTCTTGTTGACGATACCAGACAAAGGACAAAAGGAAGAAGAGCAAAGTAATTAATGAGTGATGAACTTAAAAATAAGGTAGAACAGAGAAGAACATTTGCTATCATATCGCACCCTGACGCAGGTAAAACAACGATTACAGAGCAAATGCTTCTTTTTGGTGGCGTTATTCGTAGTGCTGGTACCGTTAAAGCACGTAAAACAGGCCATTATGCAACTAGTGACTGGATGGAAATCGAAAAGCAACGTGGTATTTCCGTTACTAGTTCTGTAATGCAGTTTGAATACGATGGTAAAAGAATCAATATTCTTGATACACCAGGACACGAGGATTTTTCGGAAGACACTTATCGAACATTAATGGCAGTCGATGCAGCGGTCATGGTAATTGACTCAGCTAAAGGTATTGAGCCACAAACGAAAAAGCTGTTCAAAGTTGTCAAGCAACGTGGTATTCCAATCTTCACGTTTATGAACAAGTTGGATCGTGATGGTCGTCCACCACTAGACTTAATTGCGGAATTGGAAGATCTTCTTGGCATCGAAGGAGTTGCGATGAATTGGCCAATTGGTTCCGGCCAAACTTTGCAGGGTCTTTATGATATTGCCAATAATCAAGTTGAGCTTTATCACAAGGACGGTGAAGACCGTTTCTTGCCACTTGATCAAGATGGCAACTTGCCTGAAAGCGAACCATTAAGCCAGAACCCACAATTTAAGGATACTTTAGATGAAATTGAATTAATCAAAGAAGCTGGTAATACTTTTGATTCTGAGAAGATTCTCAGAGGAGACCAGACCCCCGTATTCTTTGGTTCTGCCTTAACTAATTTTGGCGTTGAAACCTTTTTAAAGAGTTTTGTAAAATTGGCTCCAGCTCCACAAGCACACACAGTTAATGATGATGAAGAGCTAAGTCCAGATGACCCGGAATTTTCCGGCTTTGTCTTTAAAATTCAAGCTAATATGAATCCAAATCATCGTGACCGAATTGCTTTTATTAGAATTGGTAGCGGGGAATTTGAAAAGGGCTTAGATGTCACCCTTGCGCGGACTGATAAGCCAATTAGGCTAAATAATGCAACTGAGTTCATGTCTAGTGAACGTGTTCAGGTTTCTGATGCGGTTGCCGGCGATATCGTTGGTCTCTATGATACTGGCAATTTCCAAATAGGTGACAGTATCTATGCTGGTAAAAAGAAAATCGTTTACCCACCATTACCAGAATTTACACCGGAATTGTTTGTGCGTGTAACTGCGAAAAACGTGATGAAGCAAAAATCGTTCCATAAAGGAATGACGCAACTGGTTCAAGAGGGTGCGATCCAGTTATACCGTAACTATCAAACTGATGAATATATTTTGGGTGCCGTTGGTCAACTGCAATTTGAAGTTTTTAAGTTCAGAATGAAGAACGAATATAACTCAGATGTAGAGCTAAATAGTATCGGTCATCGTGTGGCTCGCTGGATTGATCCGGAGCAACTTGATCCTGCTATGTCGAATAGCCGTAACTTATTGGTTAAAGATCGTTATGATCAGCCACTGTTTCTATTTGAAAATCAGTTTGCTGAGCGCTTTTTCCAAGATAAGTATCCGGATGTTAAATTAACTGAGAAATTATAAGCAAACAAAAAAAGGTTGATAAATTTATCAACCTTTTTTCTATTTATCAATATTGATTTCAATTAACTGTTGGTTTTTGTCAAAGGTTATAACGTAGGAAGGATCATCTTCCTTAATTAGTCGCTTAATGACAAATTCAGCTTCTTCTTTACGAATACGACGATCATGATTTTCCAAAGCAATTTCGATTGCTTCATTGCTTTCGGTATAGATGACAGAGGTATTTCCTAATGAATAAACTTTTACATAATTAACGTTAGTCGAATTCAGTTGACTATGAACTAGATCCTTATAACTATTGGTTACATCTATTAAGTGCATGGATTTCACCCGTTTCTTCTAGTAGTTATCTTTTACTTTAGTATAACGCTAATTACAACATTTTTCTTTGCAAAAAAGCAATTATATTGTAATTAATTAAAATTTTATTGCATAAAGCCGAGAGATTAATGATCAATTTCCTCATCAGAAGAATTATTTTCTTCATCGCTAACAACAATCTTTTGGTCCGTAACACTTGCAGTTAAGTTTTTAGCAGTTGGATGATCAAGCTTGTAATCAGCTACTTTATCTTCAATTTCTTCTTGAATAGTTCTGCGAAGTGGACGTGCACCCATAGCAGGGTTGTAGCCTTCCTCAACTAACTTGTTCTTTGCTTCGTCAGTAACAGTAATTTGCATTCCGCGGCTTTTAACCATGTTGTTTACACTGTTAAGCATTAAGTCAACAATCTTAACTAAGTCTTCCTTAGATAGTTCGTTGAAGTCGATTACGTCGTCTAAACGGTTTAAGAATTCAGGTTTAAAGAATTGACTCATTGAAGAACGAGCAGCATCTGGCTCATCACTAGCATTTTCAGCTGTAAAGCCTACGCTAGTTTCCTTAATGCCTTGTCCCGCATTAGATGTCATGATGATGATTGTGTCTTTGAATGAAACAGTACGACCTTGAGAATCAGTTAAGCGACCGTCATCTAGAATTTGTAAGAACAAGTTCATTACAGAAGGATCAGCTTTTTCAATTTCATCTAACAAGATTAAACTGTATGGATTACGACGAACCTGTTCAGTTAATTGACCTGCTTCTTCATAGCCAACGTAGCCAGGCGCAGAACCAATTAATTTAGAAACTGAATAGGATTCCATATATTCTGACATATCAAAACGAATCATGGCATCTTCTGAACCAAACATTTGCTTAGCTAATTGTTTAGCAAGCTCAGTCTTACCAACACCAGTTGGACCAACAAAGAGGAAGGAGCCAATTGGTCGACCGGATTCGTTGAAACCAATTCGGTTACGACGAATAGCACGTGCTACCTTGTCGACAGCCTTATCCTGACCAATTACATGTTCTTTTAAGTTAGAAGCCAAGTTTTGCAGTTGATTTTCTTCTTGTTTTTGTAAGTCACCAACTGGGATACCAGTTTTTTCTTCAACAATCTTATTCATAATCTTGCTGGTAATAACTGGTGATTTATCAGGATCAACCTTTTGGTCTTTTACCTTATTATATTTTTCAATTTGATCACGATAGTAAGCAGCTTTTTCGTAGTCTTCATTTTGCAGTGATTCCTGCTTTAACTTTTCAGCTGCTGCAATTCTTTCCTGCAGTTTTTCTTTGTCAACGTAAGGGATGGTTAAGTTCATTCTTGAACCAGCCTCATCGAGCAAGTCAATGGCCTTATCAGGTAAGAAGCGATCTTGAATATAGCGCTCAGATAATTCAGCAGCTGATTTGATTGCATCATCGGTGTAGTGAACGTGATGATAGTCTTCGTAACGCTTCTGAATGCCTTTTAGAATTTGAATAGTTTCTGCAACTGATGGTTCTTTAACATCAACTGGTTGGAAACGACGTGACAAAGCAGAGTCTTTTTCAATTTCGCGATATTCGTTCAAGGTAGTTGCACCGACTAGTTGCAAGTCACCACGAGCAAGGGCTGGCTTAATAATGTTACCAGCATCCATACCGCCCTCAGCATTTCCGGCGCCAACTATTTCATGAATTTCATCAATAAACAAGATGATGTCGTCATGATCTTGCAGTTCCTTGATCAATTGTTGCATCCGTTGCTCAAATTGACCACGAATTCCAGTTCCTTGAACAAGAGAAACAACATTTAATGAAATAATTCGTTTATCTTGTAATTTTGCAGGTACTGAACCATCAACTATTTGTTGTGCTAATCCTTCGACAACCGCAGTCTTACCAACTCCGGCTTCACCAATTAAGACAGGATTGTTTTTTGTTCTTCTATTTAAAATTTCGATGACACGTGCAATCTCTTTATCGCGACCGATTACGGGGTCAATTTTGCCTTTTTTAGCAAGAGCAGTTAAATCTGTACCGTATTGATCAAGTAGTGAACGGCCTCCACCACCATTATTAGGATTACCATTGTTCATTCCAGGGTTACCTGGGTTATTAGGATTGCCATTCATTGCATTTTCATTATTAAAATTAAAGAGATCGTTAAAGTCGCCAAAGAAACCGTTGTTGTCGTTACTCATGTTAATATTTCCTTGTTGTTTAAGTTCTTGATAACATTGTCCACATAAATTGATTTCGCGGCTTTCTCCATTTACCTTTGCAAAAAGATGAATAGAGGCAGGTCGTTTTTGACAGTTTTGACAGAGCATTACATTACCGCCTTTCTTTTCAATGACTAAATTATATAATTAGCACTCTCAATAATCAAGTGCTAAAACTCGGAATAATATACATTATTATCTATTGAATCCAAATATGCTAAAATAATCACTTGTAAAAGCAAAAATGCTTAATTTTTAGTGTATGTTTTAGAAAAACGGTGGTATATTTGGATTATCAAAAAATTTTAGAGCAGTTAGCAAGTGGTGAATTAGATCATTATGAAGTTGAACCTAAAGATGCATTTGCGTTTCAGGCTGCTTTGAGATCTTTTGGTAAAAGACAGAACATAACTGGTAAGGCCCTACGTGGTGGAAAAATAGTTTACAGGCAATCAACAACGGAACTTTGATGATGTAAACTGTTACATTTATGTTGTCTAATTCACAAAAAAATGATAGTCTAAGTAAGCGAATAGGTAGTTACTACCGGTTTGATTTTTCAATTCAAAGGAGATATTTATAATGGAAAAACGCGATTTTCATGTTATTGCAGAAACAGGTATTCATGCTCGTCCAGCAACTTTGTTAGTACAAGCTGCTTCAAAGTTTGGTTCAGACATCAACTTGGAATACAATGGCAAATCAGTTAACTTGAAGTCAATCATGGGTGTTATGTCACTCGGTGTTGGTAAGAACGCTGACGTTACAATTAGTGCTGATGGTGATGATGAAAAAGATGCAATCAACGCTATTTCAGAAACAATGAAAAAAGAAGGATTAGCTGAATAATGACCAAGACATTAAAAGGAATTGCTGCTAGTGATGGTATTGCTGTAGCACCAGCCTATCTCTTGGTCGAACCAGATCTTTCTTTCACGAAGACAACTGTTTCAGATGTTGACAGTGAATTAACTCGTTACCATGAAGCTATTTCAGTATCAACTGAAGAAGTTGAAAAAATTCGTGATAGTGCCAAAAAGAGTTTAGGTGAAGAAGAAGCTCAAGTTTTTGAAGCTCACTTGATGATTTTGAATGACCCTGAATTTACAGGTGCAATTGAAAATGAAATCAAAGAGCAAAAAATTAACAGTGAAGCTGCACTTGATGAAACCGCTCAAAAGTTCATTACAATTTTTGAAGGCATGACAGATAACGAATATATGCAACAACGTGCTGCTGATGTTCGTGATGTTTCAAAACGAATCATGGCTCACTTATTAGGTAAGGAATTACCTAATCCAGCTTCAATTGATCATGAAGTTGTTGTTGTTGCTCATGACCTTACTCCAAGTGACACTGCTCAATTAAACAAGAAATTTGTTAAGGGCTTTGTTACTGATATCGGTGGTCGTACTGCTCACTCAGCAATCATGGCTCGTTCACTTGAATTACCTGCTGTTGTTGGTACAGATTCAATTACTAAAGACGTTGAAAACGGTCAAACATTAGTTGTTGACGGTTTGAACGGTGATGCAGTAATTGAGCCAACTGATGAACAAGTTGCTGATTACAAAGTTAAGAGTGAAGCATTCCTAAAGCAAAAGGCTGAATGGAAGAAACTCAAGAACGAACCTTCTGTAACTGCTGATGGTAAGCAATTCATTATTGCAGCTAACATTGGTACACCAAATGATATGGAAGGTGTTAATGAGAACGGCGCTGAAGCTATTGGTTTGTATAGAACTGAATTCTTGTACATGGATTCCAAGGACTTCCCAAGTGAAGAAGACCAATTCGAAGCTTATAAAGAAGTTATCGAAGGAATGAATGGCAAGCAAGTTGTCATTAGAACAATGGATATCGGTGGTGACAAGCACTTAGACTACTGGGATCTTCCAGAAGAGATGAACCCATTCTTAGGTGTTCGTGCTATCAGATTGTCATTGCAAAATGAAGAAATCTTCCGTACACAATTACGTGCGCTTTTACGTGCATCAGCATTCGGTAAATTGGGCATCATGTTCCCAATGATCGGTACTTTGGGTGAATTGCGTAAGGCTAAGGCAATTTTGGCTGAAGAAAAAGATAAGTTAGTTAAAAGCGGTGTTAAGGTTGGCGAAGACTTACAAGTTGGAATGATGATTGAAGTTCCTGCTGCTGCAGTTATTGCTGACCAATTCGCTAAAGAAGTTGACTTCTTCTCAATCGGTACCAATGACTTAATCCAATACACAATGGCAGCTGACCGTGGTAATGATAATGTTTCATACCTATACCAACCAGCTAGCCCTTCAGTATTGCGTTTGATCAAGCACACAATTGATGCTGCTCATGAAAATGGCATTTGGTGTGGTATGTGTGGTGAAGCTGCTGGCGACAGCACCATGTTCCCAATTTTGCTTTCAATGGGTCTTGATGAATACTCAATGAGCGCAACTTCAATTTTAAGAATTAGAAGCTTAATGAAGAAGTTAAACACTGAAGATATTAAGGAATTAGCTAATACTGCTTGTTTTGTTTCAGAAACTGCTGAAGAAAACGAAAAATTAGTTGACGACTTAATGAAAAAAGTGAATAATTAAGTTCATAGGTTAACAAAGAGTGCATTAGATATTAATGCACTCTTTTTATATCTTTACTTTTTCTTGAGAAATTCTTCACAGTTTCTTCACTTTTACTCACTATCATAAAATATAGATAGCATAGACACATTACTTATAAAAAGAAAGTAATGTGATATAATACTAGAGGTAACGAATCATTTTTTGATCAGAAGGAGCGTGAAAATATATGGTAAATTTATATATATCTCCAAGTTGTACCTCGTGTCGGAAAGCGAAGGCATGGTTGAAGAAACATGATATTGATTTTAAGGAAAGAAATATTTTTTCTGAACCACTTACTAAAGGGGAACTTATCCAAATTTTGCGGATGACTGAAAACGGTACTGAAGAGATTATCTCTACACGATCCAGAGCATTCCAACAACTTAAAATAAATTTGGATGATCTATCAATTGATCAATTACTAGATATGGTTGAAAAGGACCCAAGTCTTTTAAGAAGACCAATTATTATGGATGATCGTCGTCTTCAAGTTGGTTACAACGAAGACGAGATTAGACGATTCTTGCCTAGAAAAGTTCGTCGACTTGAACTTGAGGAAATGCAAAAAATCGCAGATTTATAATTTGGAATCTTTCAAAAAAAGCGTTAGTTTTAGAACTAACGCTTTTATTTTATGTACAAAATACGCTACAATAGAACAAAGGATCTGATGGAGGTGAATGACTCATGCAAGTAGAACATATTAATGAAAATACTATCCGCGTGAGAATTAACAAATCTGAATTAGCTAAACGTGGTCTGAAAGTTCTAGATTTGCTGGGCGATAAAGGTAAGATCCAACAATTTTTCTATTCAATTTTAGATGAAATTGACACCGACCATTCTTTTAGCCAAGATGCTCCAGTCACTTTTCAAGTAATGCCAAATAATGGTGGACTTGATCTGTTGATCACTAAGGCAACGAATCAGGATCCAGAGAGCTTATCAAAGCTGTTTGAGAAGGATTTTGGTGATATTAAAAACGAAAATACTGATGATGCACGTCGATCTTTCCTTGATTTAGAAGACGATGATGAAGAAGACTTGGATGACGAGGACAGCCAAGACACTGATGAAGCTACAGTTCCAAAAGTTAAAAAATCGTTTTGGAAATTGCAGACAAAACAGGGTTACAGTTTTTCTGATCTTGAATTTGTAGTTGAACTTGCCGATAATTTATTGGCACCAGATCTTTCTTCAAGTCTTTACTATGAACGAAATCGTTTTTACCTTGATTTAGCGTTTGATAATGAAAACTATTCTGAACTTAAACCTGCTGATGCGTGGGCAATTGCTAATGAGTACGGTACCAAGGTAAAGAGTGAAGAAATGGGACGTGTCCGGACAACTGCAAAGTGTCTTATTAAACAGGATGCATTAGAGCAATTACGCCAGACTTTTGCTAAAAAATAAAACTAATTAAAAACGACAGGGTAAAACCTGTCGTTTTTTGCGTACTTCATAATAGGTGATTATTTTGTACGCAGCATTTTTGAATAATGAATTAGTTACTGCCAGAGAAGAAGCAGTAAAAGAAAGTACTAACCCAAAGCAGTTTGCGAGGCGACATTATTTCTGTCCGCGTTGTAAAAGAGAGGTTCAGTTAATTGTAAAAAAGAAGACAGCTTACTTTAAGCACTTGCCACAGGTTATCAATATGGCAGGAGAAAAAGATGAGCATGCGCAAAGCAAGGAACTACTTAAAGATGCCTTGCAAGCGGCTAAATTTAACGCGCAGACGGAAGTATCACTTGCAAATGGTAGATTACGAGCAGATGTGCTAGCAAGTCCTGAGTTGGCTTTTGAGGTGCAATGCGCGCCGCTCAATAAATCAGACTTTATGCACCGACATCTTTTGTATCAACAAATTGGCATTAAGGACATTTGGATTGTAGGAAAAAGGCACTTTCTTCAACATTATCTCAAAAAAACACAACTCATTTTCTTTCGTGAAAACGAGTTGTGGAATAATTATTATTTAGAAGTTAATCCGTATCAAAGGAGTTTACGTTTGAAATATAACGTCAAACTTGAACCACTAACGGATAGGTTACATTTTCAAACTGCTAGTTTTAGTTTGAATTCGATTGGATTAGAAAAGTTATGGTATTTTAAGCCACGCTTGAAAAATTACCAGATTGATTCTAGCGTTCAGAAGAACTATCTAAAAATGCAATTAGCACATAAAAGTATCAATGGACTGCAGATAGGTGCAAAGTTGTACCAAAAACAGATGACGGTTGATGAAT
Source organism: Lactobacillus apis (assembly GCF_003150935.1). Lineage (NCBI taxonomy): Bacteria > Bacillati > Bacillota > Bacilli > Lactobacillales > Lactobacillaceae > Lactobacillus > Lactobacillus apis. The sequence goes on from NZ_CP029476.1 coordinate 495,460, forward strand.
TACCACAATGGGTGTTTAGCCAAGTTCGTTCTGTCAATTCAGCTGATAATGCTACAACATACTTTACATCAAACGAAGGTGCTTTCTAGGAAGATAACCATTTTCCACTTGCTTTTGTTCTTCTTCTTGCGGTTCCCTACAGTAACTATTTTTTAACAAAGCAAGCAATTTATCGTGAGCAATTGTGCCTTCAACTAAAAGCCCATTATCGTCGCCACTTTCATTAAAAAAGATTGTTGTAGGAATGGTTTGAATATTAAATTTTCGTGCGAGCTCTTTGTCTTGCTCAATCGAGTCATCAATATATTTATTGATTTTAGAATCACAGATTCGTTTGTAGTTTAGACCTAAATCAACTGCAACTTTTTTAGGCAAATCTTGCGAATAAACATTAAAGTCCTTACTCACAGCTTTTTGCAAGCTAACTAAATAGCAACGTGCTTTTTTGTTACCATATTCAAGCTTAATCGCGTGATAATTACGTAATGCCTGATAAGCAGCCATTGTGTATTCAGGAATATCGTCTATCGTTTGACCGCAAGTTTTTCTTCGAATAATATCGTCTTTGATTACTTTTGAGTTGGTAATAGGAACAAAATGGAAAGAAGAGCTAATATCAAGTTCATCGACAGTTTTCTTAACAGATACTTCGGTATCATAGCAGTACACGCCAATTGGATTAACAAAAAGAAATATCTCAAACATGATCAGGCTCCTCCATAACTTGATTAATCAATACAACTTTACCAAATATCCATCCTTAAAAAAACATACAATTACATTTTACCACGATGACTGAAAGCGCGTGCAATTTTTGCTCGATTTGTATTAGCAGAATTTTGCACTAAACCATACTGTTGTTTAAGCAAACTCAGTGTTGATTCAATTAAAGCAGGATTATCATTTTCTATTTCTAGTTCAAAGTCTTCAAATCCATCAGGATATTTTGTATCGTCAAATGTAAGTTCACAATTTTGTGGTCCTTGAGCAAGAATTCGATGCGTTTTACTGAATGTTTGCAAGCATAAATTCGTTTCGGAACCGAAGTGTTTTTTAAGATAATCACCAACCGAACCAGTAAAAGTAATCTTGCCTTTTTCTTCGGCTTTTTTTAGAAGATTTTGTGCCTTCTCTAGTTTTAAGTCATCATTGATTTCGATTGCTTGATGATAATGATGCTGTATAGGATTTTTCCCCGGTATTTTCAATGTTTGCTCGGCATGATCCTCAAACAAACGTATCCGGCAGCTGATATGTGCTTGCTTTAATAAGCCATTATTAGTGTCGAAGTAGTAGTTTTCTTGCTTAAAATCACTTTTAACAGGAAAACTTGTATATAATTGGGAATACGCTGTTTTGGGCAAAATTATCTTGGCTTCAATTTCATTATTCTCTGACATTAATCTACCCCAATGTACATCAACAAATTAGTTGTAGTAGGTAATCTTACCTTAAAAGGTATCATAGGGAAAATTACAACTAGCAACTTTACCTATCTATATTATAGTCAATTTTTCGCAACTTGATCACATTTATTATAATGCGGCAACGTTTTTCATTCTGAACTACTTTTGCCATAAGAGTCAAAAAATAAGCTTAGCAAAAGTTGTTTTTAAAAAAATGGAGCTACTTAAACTATTGTCATAAAGCAAATGTGAAGAACAGGTAAAAAATTAACGTGAGCAACTTTTTTGACTTTATTTAATAATTTTATCATAATTTTAAAGGATTGTTAAAGAATAACTTTTAAGAAAACTATTTACGGGAAAAGCTAATTAATCGCACTTTTTTGTGCCGTTGTTATTAAAAAAGCAAGCAAGATAATAGCTTCTGTCGCCAATATGAAATTGCTATCATTTGTTTTATGTTAGAATGAAGAAGCAACTAAGAAAGGAAATATTTCAATGAATTTTGACTGGGATACTTTTTTATGGCCTTATACTGAAGCCGTTCGAGAATTAAAAGTAAAATTCCGTTCGCTGCGCCAGAGCTTTTTAACTAAAGGTGAGCACTCGCCAATCGAATTTGTTGTTGGACGCGTGAAAACGGTAGATTCGATTAAAGAAAAAATGAAAAGGCGGGTTATTAGTTCTGATGTAATTGAAACTGATATGCAGGATATTGCGGGCATTAGAATTGTTTGTCAATTTGTTGACGATATTTACAAAGTGGTAGATTTGATTCACGAGCGTGATGACATGGAAGTGTTAGAAGAGCGCGATTATGTCCAAAATGCCAAACCGTCAGGTTATCGTTCTTATCACATGGTAATTTCATATACAGTTTATCTTCCTGAAGGCTCGAAAAAATTGCTGGCTGAAATTCAAATCAGAACCTTAGCAATGAACTTTTGGGCTACCGTAGAACATACGTTAAACTATAAGTATCAAGGTTCATATCCTGAAGATATTTCGCAAAGATTAAAGTCTACGGCTGAAACAGCCTATAAGCTTGATGAAGAAATGTCGCTAATCAAGGATGAAGTACAAGAAGCACAGAAAGTTTTTACCAAAAACAAAGGTAAGGAAAAATAATGAGAATAGCGATTGCTCATAACATCAATGAAGAAACTTTAAAAGTAGTAGCTCATTTAAAAAAGATTCTTGCCACAAAAGAGGGCGTGGTTTTTGACGCAAAATATCCTGATGTAGTGATCACTGTGGGTGGGGATGGCACATTAATAAACGCTTTTCACCGATATGAAAAACAAATCAGTTCGATTCGTTTTATTGGAATTCACACAGGACACTTAGGTTTTTATACTGATTGGCAGGGGCAAGATGTTGATAAAATGGTTGATGCACTCTTTTTGCGTGAACCTGAATCAGCCAAGTATCCGTTATTAGAGGTAGAACTGACAACAGAATCTAATGAACGCAAACATTATTTAGCTTTGAATGAATCTGCTGTTAAACGGGTTTCCCATACACTTGAGGCCAATGTTTATATTGACGGCAAGCTATTTGAAAATTTTCGTGGTGATGGTCTCTGTGTTTCAACGCCAACGGGCTCGACTGCTTATAACAAATCAATTGGTGGGGCAGTAATTCACCCGAAACTAAAGGCGCTGCAGATGACTGAAATTGCATCGATTAATAATCGTGTCTTTAGAACTCTTTCATCTCCAATTGTCATTGCACCTGACCAGTGGATTACGATTGTCCCTAATTCAGATCATTTTGTAATGACGGTTGACGGTAATAGGATTAACATTCATAATGCCAAAAAGATAGACTTTCGAATTTCAAACAAGGAAATTCGGTTTGACCGGTTTGGACATACTCATTTTTGGTCTCGAGTTCAGAGTGCCTTCATTGGGGATAAACATGACACTATTTAAAGTTAAAGTAGAAAATAAAGCTCCCGTAGAATTAGGGGCTTTTTTAATGAAAAACGGGTTTTCAAAAAAGGCTGTTAATGACGCAAAAAACAATGACGGAATGATTTTAGTAAACCATAAACGGCGTTTTACCAATTATCAGTTGCATTTTGGTGACGAAGTGATTTTTGTTCCGGGAAACGAAAGGGAGAATCCATGGCTAAAACCGTCGTACAAGCCTTTAGTGATTGCTAAAGAAACGGAAAACTATTTAGTCATAAATAAACCAGCAGATCTCTTGTCAATTCCTTCAAGATACGATGACAATGCGGTTGTAAATCGTGTTTTGGGTTATTTTGAACAACAAAAATTGCAAGGTGTTAAGCCGCACGTTGTAACCAGGCTTGATCGCGAAACCTCAGGCTTAGTATTGGTTGGTAAAAATGCAATAGCTCATTCGCGTTTTAGTAAACTGGATAAAGATCAGTTTGTTAAAAAGTATCATGCGATTGTCCATGGTAATTTTGCGGAAAATGAATTAAAGGGTGTGATTGATAAACCAATTGGAAAAAAGGGAGACGCGGTCAAGCGAAGTATCACTCCAGACGGCAAACGAGCAATTACAGCTTATCAGGTTCTTAAACAAGAGCCCGGAATTAGTCTAGTTGAACTAAGGCTTTATACTGGACGGACTCATCAAATCAGACTTCATATGCAATCAATTAACCATCCTTTATTTGGAGATCCGCTGTATGGCATAAATGACGAATTTAACCGCCAAGCATTGAACTGCTTTTACTTAGCCTTTCCAGATCCATTTGCATACAACCAACTGGTAGAAATTGAAATTGCGGATCCGGAAGATATGCAAACTTTATGGCAAAATAGCACAAAAAAAGAACTGTAAACAGTTCTTTTTGTTTGGTTAAAAATTTTATTCACTAAAGAGAACACGAGTACCTTCAGGTACGTAAATATCTTTTTGAATTGGAGTAAGGCAACCATTTTCAGCACTACGCTTGTATAAGGTAGCATTGTCAGTGTTTTGGTTGGTTGCTACAACAAATTGCTCACTTGGATCCCAGTTGAAATCACGCGGGAATTCACCAAAGGTAGAAACGCGTTGTTTAAGCTCTAACGTGTGATCTTCTTTAACTGCAAAAACAGTAATTGAGTCGTGACCGCGGTTAGAGACGTAAATGAATTTACCATCATGACTAATTTTAATAGCAGCAGCACCGTTGTGATCAGTGTAATCGTCAGGAATAGTTGAATATGTGGCAATGTTGTTAAAAGTCCAATCTTTTTCATTAAATTGAACCACATTGACCTTACTTGAAAGCTCACCAACGACATAGAAGTAATTTCCATCAGGACTAAAGACGATATGACGTGTACCAAAGCCGGCTTCATTTTGATACTTAGCTAAGTGTTCAAGCTTGTTGTTTTGAAGGCGATAAAAATCAACGCAGTCGTTACCCAAATCGCAACTTACCAGGTTCTGTTCTGGTGTCTCATCAAAAAAGTGTGGGTGAGGCCCGTCAACTTGTTCTGGACGAGGTCCAAGTGTGTCTGCTGTATGTGTGACAGAGTCGATTAGAGTCAGTTGACCATCAGTTGTGTAAGAAAAAACAGCTAAAACACCAGTGTGATAGTTTGCTGTATAAAGTAGGTGCTTTACTGAATCAAGTCCGATGTAAGCTGGTGAAGAACCAGCAGTTAAATAAGAATCTTTTTCTTGATATGCACCATCAACTAACTGGAAAGAACTAATTCCGCCTTTATCACCAGCATTGTTAATTGTGAAAATCAAATCCTGGTCTTGAACAAAGTAAGTAGGACCGCCGATTTTGATCACTTCCTTTGCTGTTCCCAGTTCAACTTTTAAGCCGTTATCAGAATTATAAAGCGGTAATTCGTAAATTCCTGTAGCCTTTTTTTTGGTGTAGCCACCAATTAATAATTTCATTTTTCAGCCTCCATTTAATTTCAGTGATATGAACTAATGAGATAAGTATAACATGACATTTATTTGTAAAAAATTTGCATGATTACATTAGTTTAAAAGTGGTAAAGTATGGTATCGGAATATTCCGATTAAATCACATTTTTATTAAGAGGTACAAATGAATGGACGAAAATAAAATTCGGGAGCTATATGCCCAGAATGATATTTCTGAAGTTTTTACTAATTTACAGTCTTCTACGGACGGTTTGAGTTCCGAAGAAGCTGCTAGTCGATTAGAGAAGTATGGTCCGAATCAAATTCAGAAAGCTAAAGAAGAATCTGAATGGAAGGCCTTTTTTAAAAACTTTATTAGTATGATGGCCATTTTGCTTTGGATTTCAGGCGCGGTTGCCATGTTTAGTGGCACACTGGAATTGGGAATTGCTATTTGGCTAGTTAATATCATCAACGGGTTATTTAGTTTTTGGCAAGAGCGAGCAGCTAAAAAAGCAACGGATGCTTTAAATAATATGCTGCCAACATATGTCGAAGCCATTCGTGATGGCAAAAAGGTCCAAATTGATGCTAAGGAATTAGTTCCTGGGGATGTTTTTGTTTTGCAAGCTGGAAATTCAATTCCAGCTGATGCACGGTTGATTTCTGCAAGTTCAATGCAGGTTGACCAAAGTGCTTTAAACGGTGAGTCTGTTCCTGAATCAAAGACAACCGACTATTCACCTGGAGAGGGCAGTTACGCTGAAACTAACTTAGTATATTCTGGTACTACAGTTGGAGCAGGAACTGCACGCGCGATTGCATTTGCAACGGGAATGAATACCGAGTTTGGTAAAATTGCCAAGCTTACCCAAAAGCAAAACAAGGTCGATAGTCCACTTACACAAGAATTAAACCGACTTACTAAGCAGTTATCAATTATTGCGGTTTCAATCGGAATTGTGTTCATGATTGCAGCAATCGCTTTTGTTAAATACCCATTTGCAAAAGCATTCATTTTCGCTTTAGGAATGATTGTTGCATTCATCCCAGAAGGTCTTTTACCAACTGTTACTCTTAGTCTTGCCCAAGGGGTCAAAAGAATGGCTAAGAAACATGCTTTGGTTAAGGAACTTAATTCTGTAGAGACCTTAGGAGAAACAACCGTCATTTGTTCAGACAAGACGGGAACGTTAACTCAAAACCAAATGACCATTCATTACATTTGGACACTAAAAAATGAATTCCAAGTTACCGGTAATGGTTATGAAAACAATGGTCAGGTGGAATTAAATAAAAAACAACTTTGGTACGAAGAAAATCCTGATTTACATAAGCTGGTTCAAATTGCTTCGCTTGATAACGATACAGCTGTTCAGTCAAGTAAAACCAAGGGCGGCAAACCAAAGATTTTAGGAACACCAACTGAAGCGTCATTAATAATAATGGCGGAAAAAGCGGGTTTTGATCGCCAAAAGGTCTTGGTTAAATACCCACGCTTACGTGAATTACCGTTTGATTCAGACAGAAAGAGAATGTCAACTATCCACCGTTGGAACGACACACAAGACATTATCTTCACTAAAGGTTCATTTAGTGACGTCATTAAACAGTGTGATCAGATTCAAGTTGATGGTAAAGTTCGGCCGCTGACTGAAGATGACCGCAATGTTGCAGATAAGCGTAATGCAGAATATGCTGCTAAAGGGTTACGTAGTATGGCAATGGCCTACAGAATCATTGATTCTAAGGACACTGATATTAATAAGCTAACCATTGAAACTGCCGAAGAACATTTGATATTTGTTGGATTAACCACGATGAGTGATCCGCCACGTCCTGAAATTTACAATGCCGTTAAACGTTGTCATGAAGCAGGAATCAAAATTATCATGGTAACTGGTGACTCCAAGTTGACTGCCAAGACTGTGGCTGTTCAAATTGGTTTAACTTCAGATAAAGCGAGAGTTATTTCCGGTGATGAATTAAACAAGATGAGCGATGATGAACTGCGTGAGGCACTTAAGGGCGAAGTGATTTTTGCTCGAGTTGCACCTGAGCAGAAATATAAAGTTGTTAAAACTTTACAAGAAAATGGCGAAATTGTTGCCTCAACTGGTGATGGTGTTAACGATGCTCCTGCTTTGAAACAGGCTGATATCGGGATTGCGATGGGGATGACTGGTACAGATGTTGCTAAGGATGCGGCCAATATTATCTTGACTGATGATAACTTTGCTTCAATTGTTGCTGCAATTGAAGAAGGCCGTGCAGTTTATAGTAATATCCGTAAGTTCTTGACATATATCTTGACCTCGAATGTTCCGGAAGCTTTTCCATCGATTCTCTTCCTACTTTCTGGTGGTTTGATTCCACTTCCAATGACGGTTATGCAAATTCTAACGGTCGATTTGGGAACAGATATGCTTCCTGCTTTGGGACTCGGTGGTGAACCGGTTGATCCAGATGTGATGAAGCAACCACCACGTAAACGAAGCGAACATCTACTCAACCGAAGTGTAATTATCAAAGCATTTTTATGGTACGGTTTGATTTCAAGCATTATTTCAATTTGTGCTTACTTCTTTGTTAATATGCAAAATGGTTGGCCAAAAGTTGCACTTGCTTCAAGTGGTTCAGTTTATATGCGTGCTACGACAATGGTACTTGGAGCAATTATCTTCTCTCAAATTGCTAATGTGCTAAACTGTCGTACAAATAAGGTATCAATATTCAAAAAAGGTTTATTCAGTAACCGTAATATCTGGTACGGAATTATTTTTGAAATTTTATTGTTCCTTGTTTTAACTGTAACTCCAGGTTTACAACAATTATTTAACACTACAAGATTAATGCCGATTGACTGGCTCTTCTTATTCTGTTTACCAATTCCATTGGTAATCATAGATGAAATTAAAAAATGGTTGTTATATCGTGAAAAATAGCCATCAGACAAATAAAAACCGCTTATATATTAGTTAAGCGGTTTTTGTTATGCTAAAATTATTGTCTAAGGAGCTTAATAAAATGAAATGGAACTCAACGATTACCAAAATTGGTCAACAAGCTATTGAAGCAGACGGCAAAATGGTGATTTTATTTAGTGATAATGTGACAGCTGATTTAGATGATGTTTCGGTCATTCAAAAATTTGATGATACAACACCAGTTAGTCAGTTTGTGTTCAAAAAGGGCGATACAATTACGATTGATGGTCAAACCTACGTGGCTGATTATGTCGGAGCAATGGTCGAAAGTAATATGAAAGCTTTAGGTCATATTACAATCTTTTTTGATCAAAAAAAGCCTAAAAATCCCATGGCAAATGCTGTCTACTTGACGTTTGCGGATAAGCAAACATTCCCAGAGTTTAATGTAGGTGATGAAATTATCTACGAGCATGTTTAAATAGGGGGATTTAATGAACTCACAAGAAAAGCCTAGAAAACAGAGCATTTTTCAAAAGTGGTTTTTGAATAATCGCTTTAGTGTTGTCTTACTCAATATTTTATTGTTTTTCCTGATTATTTGGGTCTTTAATAAAATATCTTTTGTGATGAATCCGGCAAAGCTATTTGTAAGTGCAATCTTGCCGCCTTTGTTACTAGCCTTAATTCAATATTACATTATGAACCCCTTGGTCGACATTCTTGAGCGTAAGTTCAAAGTACCACGGGTTGCAACTATTATTGGTTTGTTTTTACTGGTAGCGGTATTACTTGTTTGGATTGTTAATACTTTATTGCCAATTGTGCAAACGCAAGTCGATTCTTTAATAAGACACTGGCCTCATATTTGGAATGATGCAACAATTGCTGTTCAAAATATGTTAAGTGATCCACAATTTCATAGTGTGAAAAATAATATTAATGATGCAATTGCACGTGCGCAGGACATGATATTTAAATCTGGCCAGCATGCGATTGATGCTGCACTAGATAATATTTCGTCAGCAATTAGTATTGTTACGATGATATTTATGACGTTATTAACGGCGCCATTTATCTTATTCTTCATGTTAAAAGATGGACATAATCTACGTCCTTATTTGACCCAATTTGCTCCTAAACGTTGGCAAAACGGTTTTGATGAATTGCTATATGATATTAATACAGCTCTCTCTTCATATATCAGAGGTCAATTAACAGTTGCCTTTTGGGTAGGGATTATGTTTGCAATCGGCTATAGCATCATCGGTCTGCCATATGGGATTGCGCTCGCTGTTTTAAGTGCCTTTTTAAACCTGATTCCATATTTTGGTACTTTTATTGCATTCATTCCAGCAATCGTAATTGGTATCATGATTTCTCTACCGATGGTCATTAAAGTTTTAATTGTTTTTGCTGTTGAGCAAACAATTGAATCACGTCTGATTAGTCCATTGGTTATGGGAAACAAAATGGAAATGCATCCAGTTACAACTATTCTTCTCTTGATTGGTTCAAGTGCGGTTTGGGGCCTATGGGGTGTGATTTTTGGTATTCCAATTTACGCAATTTTAAAAATCATCATCATGCGTGTGTATAATTACTATCGTAAGGTTTCAAAAGTTTTTGATGAAGACGAAAAAACTTCTTTAGTTCCAAAGAAGACAGTTGATAACGAAGAAGTGACAAAGAATTAGAGTAAAGTGTGGTCACTGGGCCACACTTTTTATGTTAAGGAGAAAAAAGTGACTAATCACGTTGTATTATATGAACCATTAATGCCTGCTAACACAGGTAATATTGCACGTACTTGTGCTGGTACTAATACTGTATTGGACTTAATTGAACCACTTGGTTTTCGCATTGATAATAAAACCATGAAACGTGCCGGACTTGATTATTGGGATAAGGTTGACGTGCGGTTGCACGATGACCTTACGGCTTTTTTAAACAGTCTTGGTCCAGACGATGAAATGTACTTGATTTCCAAATTTTCATCAAAAAACTATGCGGAAGTAAGCTACACAGATCCAAAAAAGAATTATTATTTTGTTTTTGGTAAGGAAACAACTGGTTTACCAGAAACGTTTATGCGAGAATATTATGAACGCAATTTACGGATTCCAATGTCTGATAATATCAGATGCTATAACCTAGCTAATTCGGTTGCGATTGTCCTGTTGGAAGCAATTCGTCAACAAGGTTTTCCAGGATTGGAAAAAGAGCATCACTACGAAAATGATAAGCTTAAGGACAGTTATAATCGTCCAGAAAGATATGAACGTAATTTAAAAGGAGAACAATAATGGAATTCAATAAAGAAACACCAGTCATAGTAAAGAATTTTCACTACGACATTAATGAAGAACTTGAAACTAAGGACAATGTGAACTTTGGTTTGAAAAAAGTTGAAAAACAAAATGAAGATGGTACCACTGATCCGGGTGAAGATGGTAACTACTTCGACATTACCGTTGTCTTTGAAGTGGCTCCCGCTCCCGGTGAATTCACTGTTAGCGGCATGATTAGCCAAGTTGTTAAAATTAAAGATTATTTTGGTGATGGTAGTGACCTTTCAAAAACAGATTATAAAATCTTAAGTCGCCCATTGGTTGAATATATTGAAACTTTGACTTATGAAGTTACACAAATTGCCCTGGATGAACCAGTTAATTTGAACTTCCAAGCCAACTTTTAAAGCCTAATTAGGTGGTTTTATGCCTAAGAAAAAGAAGAAGACAACAAAAGTAAGTAAGAAGGCGCAAAATACAGGGATAACTTGGGCTATTGTCGGTCTTGTCCAAATAATTGTTGTAGTTTTAGCTTTTGCCAAATTTGGTATTCTAGGTAAACAAATTGCTAATGTTTTCCGCCTATTTTTTGGTGACTCTTATCTATTAGTTGCGGGACTATGTGCAATTTTTGGCTTAGTGATGTTGATTTACAACAAACCGATGCACTTTAAGCTGAAAAGAACATGTGGGTTGCTATTAGCAATTTTAGGTTTTTTGATTATCCAAAGTAGCGTTTATTTTGAACGTGAATTAGTTAATAGTGCTTTTATGAACGCTTTTTGGCACGAGATGTCTGCTGAATTTGGCCGTGCTGCTATTACTGAGTCGATTGGAGGTGGATTAATTGGTGCTATATGCTATCAACTGTTTTATCCACTACTTGGACATATTGGGTTGCGTGTATTTGCAATTTTGTTTATTCCAATTGGTATTTTAATGTTCTTTGATGTTAAATTTGCTGACATCATCAGGAAGTTTCAGGCTGTTAGCCAGTTGTTTATTGCCAAAAATAAAAAAGCTGGTTCAAAAATCAAACAGAAATACAGTGAAATTCGTGAGGAACAAATTCAAAAAAGAGAAGAAAAAGAGGACGATTTTCAAGATCCACTTTCTTCTGAATCACCAGTTTTTCCAAATGTTGATGACTTTACTGTAAAAGACGATAACGAAGATGAAAGTAATATTTCGTCCAATCAAGAAAATGATTTTGCAGAAGAACTTCCAATTGAAGAACAGCCAACTTATCAAGAGCCACTTGAAGATGATGGGCAAGTTCAATATTCCAGTCATGATGACCAGCAAGAGCATTCAGGAACAGCCAATGACGCACTACCTAAATCTCATTCTTTTGCTGACGAAGACCAGAAATTGATGCAGGAGCTTGGATCAGTTGATCACGGTGAATTTGATGGTAAAGAAGTAGTTAACCCCGAATATCAAAAGCCACCGTTGACATTACTCGATTCAGTTAAAAACACTGACCAAAGTGCTGACAAAGCTTTGATTAGGAAAAATACCCAGACCCTGCAATCTACTTTTAAGAGCTTTGGCGTCAATGTTAATATCAAGAAAGCAATTTTGGGACCTACGGTCACACGGTATGAAGTTCAACCAGCCGTCGGTGTAAAGGTAAGCAGGATAGTTAACTTAGCTGATGACCTTGCTCTGGCTCTTGCAGCAAAAGATATCAGAATTGAAGCACCGATTCCGGGTAAACCATATATTGGAATTGAAGTACCCAATCGTGCAACTTCAGTTGTGGCTTTTAAAGATGTGATGCAAAATCAGGACAGCAAGGCTAAAGCTGATCCGATGCAAGTTCCACTCGGTAAGGACGTCAGTGGTCAAATTATTTCTGCCAATTTGACGAAGATGCCGCACCTCCTGATTGCTGGTTCAACCGGTTCTGGTAAATCTGTTGCAGTAAACACGATATTAACAAGTATTTTAATGAAAGCCACTCCAGATCAAGTAAAATTGATTTTAATTGATCCGAAGATGGTTGAGCTCTCAGTCTATAATGGTGTACCCCACCTGTTAATTCCGGTGGTCACGGATCCAAAATTAGCTGCAAATGCCTTAAGTAAAGCAGTTAAAGAAATGGAGCGTCGGTATAAACTATTTGCTGCAAGTGGTGCACGTAACATGGCCGAATTTAATGAAAAGGTTGAAATCAATAATCAGGATAAAAGCAAGCCTGTGATGCAACCCTTACCATATATCTTAGTTGTAGTTGACGAATTAAGTGACCTAATGATGGTTGGTGGCCGAGACGTAGAAGGTGCAATTGTTCGTTTAGGACAAATGGCTCGTGCTGCCGGTATCCACATGATTTTAGCAACGCAACGACCAAGTGTTGATGTCATTACGGGACTAATCAAGGCTAATGTACCTTCCAGAATTTCATTTGCGGTTTCAAGTGGAATTGATTCCCGGACTATTCTCGACCAAAATGGTGCAGAAAAGTTGCTAGGGCGTGGTGATATGCTGTACATGCCAGTGGGTGCTTCAAAGCCAGAGCGAATTCAAGGCGCCTATATTTCTTCTCGTGAAGTTGAAAAAGTAATTTCGTGGGTAAGCCAACAGCAAAAGCCAAAATATGATGAGGGTATGATTCCGCAAAAAACGGAAGAAACAGCTGATAATGCTGATGCTGAGCCAGAGGATGAATTATATGATCAAGCTGTTGATCTAGTAAGAAGGCAACAATCTGCCAGTGTGTCAATGTTGCAACGTAGGTTTAGAATTGGCTACAATCGTGCAGCGCGCATCGTTGATGAAATGGAAGCTAAGGGTGTAGTCGGCCCTTCCGAAGGATCAAAGCCGCGTCAAGTATTAATACAGCCTCAAAAAGCCGAAGATAAGAGCTAATTTTTAAGAAAGTTTAGCATGTTGTTTTTTTGACAAAATTTGAGAAAAAATAATGTTAAAATTAATTTGAATGTGAACTTTAGTCGAAATTGTAGCATCTAAAAAGTAATTATTATATAATTGCAATGCTGTTTTGCTGTTTGTTCACTAAAACAAAAAGGAAATGTTTTGATGAAGCGAGCGATAGTTTTTGGTGCAACTGGTGGTATTGGTCAATCAATTTGTACTGACTTAGCCGAAGCCGGTTGGTCTTTATATATTCATTGTAGCAGTAACTGGACAACTGCTTGTGAAATGAGTCAAAGCTTCATGAAGCAGTATCCAACGCAGGACTTTCTACCGCTGAAGTTCAGTTTTTTAGCAGAAAATAATGAGCTTGAAAAAATGGTGCAAAGTTTATTACCAGTTAATGCAGTCATTTTTGCTCAGGGTATTACAGATTATCATCTTCTGAGTGACCAACATTTAGATAAAGTGGATGAGATAATGCAGGTCAACTTGGTTACACCAATTAAGTTGACTAGCCTACTTGAACCGCTTTTGATAAAAAATGATTTTAGTCGAATTATTTTTATCGGTTCGGTTTATGGAGCTCAGGGCAGCGCAATGGAAACAGTTTATAGTGCAACCAAGGCTGGACTTAGCCGCTTTAGCCAGGCATACGCTAGAGAAGTTGCATCGGCTAACTTAACGGTTAATGTTATTGCGCCCGGTGCAGTTGACACAGCAATGAATAAAATGCTTTCTGCAGAAGAAATGGCAGAAGTAGTAGAAGAAATTCCTGCTGGACGATTAGCTAGTGGCGCTGACATTTCATTCTGGGTCAAAGCCTTACTTGATCCCAATTCAACTTATTTAACTGGACAAACGCTTTATGTTAGTGGTGGCTGGTTAACGTAGTTTATATAATGGTAAAAGAAATTAGTAGTATATATGTTATACTCAGTGTGTAAAGTTAAAAATTAAAAGGGGTAACTATGGCAGATATTGGAGACAAATTACGCAGTGCCAGAGAGGCAAAGGGACTTTCAATTGAAGATATTGAAAAAGCAACCAAAATTCAAGGCAGGTATCTGACGGCAATTGAGCAAGATGACTTTGATAAGCTTCCTGGAGACTTTTATGTACGTGCTTTTATCAGACAATACGCACAAGTAGTCGGATTAGACGGAAAACAGCTTCTTAGTGAATACCACAATGACGTTCCCCAAGCCGAGCCTGATGAATACGTTGAGGATTCCATCGACAACAAAAGTGAAGAAGTTAGCAAAACAACTAGCAATAAAAAGAAGATTTGGAAAGAATACCTTCCAAGAATTATTGTTGGCGTAGGAATTATTTTAGCCGTACTTGTTTGTTATATGGTTTATGCTCATTTTTCAGCTAGCGACAATCAACCTGATAATTCTGCTAACGATGTTTCTGTTTCGTCAGATAGTAACACCACAAAGTCTAAGAAGCGGAAGCAAGTTAAGAAAGCTAAAGTGAAAATTAAGCAGTTGAGTAATAATCAGTATCAAGTAACTGGTTTAAAGGAAAATCGTAATTTAGTTGTACGTGCTGGTAATCAGCAAACCAATGTTTCCGTTGTGATTGACGGCGTTAGTCAAGCAAATCAGGTGCTAGCTTCAAATCAGAAACGTACTTTGGCTATTCCTGAATCTGCTAAAACCATGGTAGTGACATTTACTAATCCGTATGGAGCTACAATTAGAATTGGCGGTAAGAAAATGCACTTTGACCCGCGGATTACTGGTAGCACTTTGACTTTTTATATCGGTAAGCATAAGCAAGAACAATCTCAGACAACTGAGAACAATTCAACACAAACTAATAATCAAACAACTACTCATTCAAATACCAATACTAATACAAATCAACATAATCAAGGCCAAAATCAGTCAAATGGTACCACTAACAATCAGCAGAATGGTCAAACTGATAATGGTCAATCAGGTCATGAAACAAATCAGCAAACTAACAATGGACAAGGAACTGAAGCTAACCATTCTAACCAGTCCACAAATAACAGCAATGGTGGCCGGTAAAAGACTGCCAAGTAGTAGAAGGAAGTAATTTAGAATGAATTTACCTAATAAATTAACGGTTTTTAGAATTTTCTTAATACCGGTATTTGTATTAATTATTATTTTTGGTGGGGATGCCAGTGTTAAGGTTGCTGGATCAACTGTTTATTGGAAGTTAGTAGTTGCTGCAATTGTTTTTGCAGTTGCCTCGGCAACAGATTGGTTTGACGGACATATTGCCCGTTCACGAAACCTAGTTACTAACTTTGGTAAGTTTGCTGATCCTTTAGCTGATAAGATGTTGACAATGACAGCATTCGTTATGTTGATTTCATTAAATTTAGCTCCAGCATGGGTTGTTGCAGTTATTGTTTGTCGGGAGTTAGCAGTAACTGGTTTACGTTTGATCTTAGCTGAAAACAAGGGTCAAGTAATGGCAGCTGCTATGCCAGGCAAAATTAAGACAACATGCCAAATGCTATCAATCATCTTCTTATTAATTGGTGATTTTTACCATATTGGAACAATTTTGCTATATCTAGCTTTAATTTTTACAATATACTCTGGCTGGGATTACTTCCGCAGTTCATGGGATGTTTTCAAAGGTTCTATGTAAAAACAAATTGAATAACTATAAAAACACTAACTTAGTTAGTGTTTTTTGTTTGCCAAAAATTAATTGGTGAAGCCTAGTGTAGAGCAACAAGATTGATAACTAGTAATAATACTGTTAAGATTAAATTATAATTAAAATGAAAAGGAGAGATTTTATGGTAGAAGAAAGTCCAATGGTTGAATTCAAAGATGTGACGAAGATTTACTCCAAGTCGAAGCAACCAGCAGTGGAGCATATTAGCTTTAAAATAAATAAGGGTGAATTTTGCTGTTTAATCGGTACCTCCGGCTCAGGTAAAACGACGTTAATGAGAATGATTAACCGGATGAATAGCGTAACTAAGGGACAAGTCTTGGTTAACGGCAAGGATGTAAAGAAGTTTAACTCAGTTAACTTACGTCGAAAGATTGGTTACGTAATTCAAAATAATGGTTTAATGCCGCATATGACAATTCGTGAAAATATCGTTTTGGTGCCCAAACTTTTAAAATGGTCGAAAGAAAAGCTCAATGAAGAAGCAGAGCGTTTAATCAAACTGGCTGAATTACCCGAATCTTATTTAGACCGCTATCCAGCTGAACTTTCTGGAGGACAACAGCAACGTATTGGTGTAGTGCGAGCTTTGGCTGCAAATCAAAATTTAATTTTAATGGATGAGCCTTTTGGCGCACTCGATCCCATCACGCGGGAGAGTCTACAAAACTTAGTGCAAAATTTACAAATGCAGTTAGGCAAAACAATTGTTTTTGTAACACATGATATGGATGAGGCATTAAAGCTTGCCACTAAGATTGTCGTTTTGCATGACGGCAAGTTAATTCAGGTAGGAAGTCCGGAAGAAATTTTGCATCATCCTGCAAACAAATTTGTTGAGAGCTTGATTGGTGAGGAGCGACTTTCTGAAGCAAAATATGAAACTGTTAAGGTTAAAAATGTGATGACAGCACCCGTAAAAATTAATTTGGGTGCTTCTTTGAATGATGCGTTAGCTATGATGAAGGAACGTCACGTTGATACTTTGCTTGTAATTGATGATGATAATCATTTGAAAGGCTACATTTCGATTGCTGACTTACAAAGAAAGTATCCTCATGTTAGTTCAGTTAGCGATATTATGTTGCCAATTAATGCTACCGTTGGGCCTGAAGAATATTTACGTGATAATTTCAGCAGAATTTTAAGCCGCAATGGTCAATATATTCCAGTCGTTGACGCAGAGAGAAAGCTAATTGGAGTAGTTACTCGAGCTAGTTTAGTTAATGTTGTCTATGAAAAAATTTGGGGAGAAAAGAAACCTGCAACAGAAGAGTTAGAAAAGAAGGCGAATTAGTATGTCTGCTTTCATTGCACAGCATGGTTCAGAGTTGCTTGAAAAAACTTGGCAACAAATTTATATTTCCGCAATTTCATTGTTTTTAGGAATCATAGTTGCGGTACCGATTAGCGTAATTTTGCTTAAATTTCCTAAGACTGCCAAAGTTGTAATTGCACTTGCGAGTATGTTGCAGACTATTCCAGCCCTAGCACTGCTCGCAATGATGATTCCTTTCTTTGGCGTAGGACGTGTACCAGCAATTATCGCTTTATTTCTTTATAGTTTGATGCCAATAATGCGAAACACATACGTTGGTTTGACTGATGTAAATCCAGACACGATAGACTCAGCTCGCGGGCTGGGAATGACGAAAATGCAATTAATTCTCAAGGTTGATATTCCCTTAGCAATGCCAGTAATTATGTCAGGCATTCGATTATCAGCTATTTATGTCATCGCTTGGGCTACTTTAGCTTCATATATCGGGGCAGGAGGATTAGGTGACTTTATCTTCAATGGCTTGAGTTTATATCAACCAGATTTAATTTTTGGTGGTACGATTCCAGTTATTATCTTGGCACTTTTGGCAGATTACTTATTAGGCCAGTTAGAGAAGAAACTTTCGCCAAAGGGAATATAAGGAGGCATGTCTAATGAAAAAGCAATTTAAAAATTTATTGTTGTTATTCATTTCAGTCTTACTTGTATTGACCAGCAGTGCTTGTGGCTTACCTGGTTTAGCGGATACTCAGGGACAAAATGACGATATTAGGATTACGGCTCTAACGACTACTGAATCACAAATTGTGGCTAACATTGTTGCTCAATTGATTGAACATGAAACGAATTATAAAACTTCGATTATCAATAATTTAGGTTCAGCGCCAATGCAACACCAAGCTCTTTATCGGCATGATGCTGACATTCAAGCTGCGGCCTATGATGGTGGTGAGTTGACCGCCAATTTACTATTACCAGCAATTAAGGATTCAAAAAAGGCGAATGAAACAGTTAGGCGAGAAGTAAAGAAAAGATGGGATCAAACTTATCTGCCAACTTATGGTTTCGCAAACAACTATGCCTTTATGGTAAGAGCAAAAGATCAGAAAAAATATCATCTATATAATATTTCTGATCTGAAAAAGGTGAAGGATAAGTTTTCTTTCGGAGTTGCATCCGAATGGGTCAATGCTCCTGGTGTTGGTTATCCTGCCTTTCAGACAGCGTATGGCATTACCTTTTCAAAAGCACACTCAATGAATATCGGATTAGTATATTCAGCTTTGAAGAGTGGAAAGATGGATGTCATTTTAGGCTATTCAACTGATGGCCGGATTGATAGCTATAAATTACACTTACTAAAAGATGATAAGCACTTTTTCCCACCATATAACTGCGGGATGTTGATTAATAACTATCTTTTACGTGAGCATCCAGATTTGAAGCCGCTTTTAAGTAGATTAGTAGGTAATATTAATGTCCATGAAATTAGGGCAATGAATTATCAAGTGGATGATAAATTACTTGAGCCTGCTACTGTCGCTCATCAATTCTTGGTCAAGCACAATTACTTTAGGGGGCAAAAATAATGTCAAAATTAGGTTTGTGGCAACAATTTATTTATTATTACCAGCACAATGGCAGTTATGTTTTGCAACAATTTAACCGTACGTTTTTAATTTCGATTTATGGCGTACTGTTTGCTGCTGTAGTTGGAATTCCCATTGGAATTTTTATTTCTAGAAATGCACACTTAGGTAACTTTGTTGTAGAAATTGCCAACTTTATTCAAACAATTCCGTCACTTGCATTGCTTTCAATAATTATGATTGCGATGGGACTAGGTGTAATGACAGTAATAGTGACGGTGACACTCTATTCTTTATTACCAATTATTAAAAATACATATACTGGAATGAAGAGTGTTGATAAAAATGTCATTGACTCAGGTAAAGGGATGGGTATGACTAAATGGCAGTTGCTCTATCTGGTGCGACTTCCGTTATCAATGTCAGTAATTATTGCCGGATTAAAAAATGCTCTTGTGATTGCAATTGGAATCACATCAATTGGTTCTTTTGTTGGTGCAGGAGGATTAGGCGATATAATTATCCGTGGTACCAATGCAACTAACGGTAGTGCAATTATTTTAGCAGGTGCATTGCCAACCGCGTTAATGGCAATTTTGGCAGATTTACTTCTGAACTTTTTACAAAAATGGTTGCAACCAAAAGGGCTAAGAAATTAAATTGCAAAAAATTATTTTTATTTCTAGCGTACTTATTAGTAAGAAAGTAATTTTAAAACATTTGTTCGCTTTTTCTTGCAAATATACACTAAATCAAAGTATAATTAGTAAGTACTAAATTGAGGACTAGATACTAGAGGAGGAAAAAATTCTTGGCCAAAGATGAAAAGCAGGCTGCATTGGAAAATGCGCTGAAAAAAATCGAAAAGAATTTTGGTAAAGGTGCCGTTATGCGCATGGGCGACAAGGCGGATACCAAAATTTCAACCGTTCCATCCGGCTCGCTTGCATTAGATGCAGCTCTTGGGGTTGGCGGCTATCCGCGAGGCAGAATTGTTGAAATTTATGGACCTGAATCTTCAGGTAAAACTACGGTTGCTCTGCACGCTGTGGCTGAAGTGCAAAAGCGTGGCGGAACGGCTGCGTATATTGATGCGGAAAACGCAATGGATCCAGCATATGCGGAAGCTTTAGGTGTTGATGTTGATTCACTTATCCTATCCCAGCCAAATACTGGTGAAGAAGGTTTGCAAATTGCGGACACACTGATTACGAGTGGCGCGATTGATATTTTAATTGTTGACTCTGTAGCCGCCTTAGTACCTCAAGCAGAAATTGATGGTGAAATGGGTGACAGTCACGTTGGTTTGCAGGCTCGTTTGATGAGTCAGGCCTTACGTAAGCTGTCAGGAAACATTAATAAGACAAAAACGATTGCAATTTTTATTAATCAGATTCGTGAAAAAGTCGGTATTATGTTTGGTAATCCAGAAACTACTCCTGGTGGCCGTGCCCTTAAGTTCTATTCTACGATTAGACTAGAGATTAGAAGAGCAGAAAAAATCAAGCAAACTGGTGGCGAAATTACTGGTAACCGAGTAAAAATTAAAGTGGTTAAAAACAAGGTTGCACCGCCATTCAAAGTCGCTGAAGTTGATATGATGTATGGCAAGGGTATTTCACAAAGTGGTGAATTACTTGATATGGCTGCCGATAAAGATATTGTTGCTAAAGCGGGTTCTTGGTATTCATATAACGATGAAAGAATTGGACAAGGACGTGAGAATGCCAAAGCGTATCTTGAAGAGCATCCTGATATCTATGATGAAATTCAACAGAAGGTAAGACAAGCATATGGCATTGACGAAGAGTCAATTGCTGAGCGTGAAGACCCAGAAAAAGTTAAAAGCAAAAAGGCTAAAGAAGCCGAAAATGCTGAAAAGGAGGTTTCCGAAAAAAAGAAAACCGACAACAAAAGTAACTAAAGTTGAGGAGATTAACCTTGATCTATAATTTAGATCAAGGTTTTTTTCTACTTGTTTGACATCGTTCTCGCGGTTCATTATTATTAATTATGTGTAAATAATCTAAAAATAAAAAAGGCGATAGTAATCATGACAAATACAATATTGATTCCCGTCGCGGTTGCTATTATTTCAATTTTAGTTGGTACAGTCATTGGCTACGCCGTTCGAAAGAACGTTTGGGAGAAAAAAGTCCAAAATGCGCAAAGTGATGCTGACCATATTTTAACCGAAGCAAAAGCACAAGTAGATGCTGCAAAAGCTGAAGTCAACGCACAAAAGCAGGCAGCAGATGCTATTAAGCAAAGTGCACAAAATACCAAAAAAGAGAAAATTCTTGAAGCTCAAGAACAGATTCAAGAATATCGACAAAAAGTTGAAGATGAGCTAAACACAAAGCGTGACGCAATTGCACGTGATGATAATCGCTTAAAACAACGAGAAGATACACTCAATCACAAGAATTCTTTGTTGATCGAAAAAGAGGATGGACTGACCGAAAAGGAAAACCAATTAGTAAAACAAAAAGCTGATTTAGATGAAAAAATTAAAAAAGCTGATGAGTTAGTACAGCAAAGCCAAGATAAGCTCTATGAAGTAGCTCATTTGGATAAAGAACAGGGTAAAAAGATGGTTCTTAGTCAACTATCTGATGAGCTAGTTAAAGAACGTGCTGAAATGATTCAAAATAGTAATGAGGAAGTTAAGGCAAAAGCTGATCACTATGCTCATAAAATCATTATTGATGCCATTCAGAATAGTTCAGCTGATACTGTGGCTGAGACTACAGTATCAGTTGTTGATTTACCTAATGAAGAAATGAAGGGACGAATTATTGGTCGTGAAGGTAGAAATATTCGTTCTTTTGAAGCCCTTACTGGTGTCGATTTAATCATTGATGATACTCCAAAAGTGGTTACACTAAGTGGTTTTGACGCAATTAGACGTGAAATTGCAAAACGAGCAATGGAACGCTTAATTAAGGATGGACGGATTCATCCTGCTAGAATCGAAGAAATGGTTGATAAGGCTCGTAAAGAGGTCAACGACGATATTTATGAAGCTGGTGAAAGCGCCCTAATGGAATTAGGAATTCACAAAATGAATCCTGAATTGGTTAAAACATTAGGTCGACTCAAGTATCGGACATCATATGGACAAAATGTTTTAGGTCACTCGATTGAAGTGGCAAAATTAGCCGGCACAATGGCGGCTGAGCTAGGTTTAAATGAAAAATTAGCGGTTCGCGCGGGATTATTACACGATATAGGAAAAGCCATCGATCATGATATTGAAGGCTCACACGTTGAAATAGGTGTGGAATTAACAAGAAAATATCATGAGCCAGATGTAGTAGTTAATGCAATTGCTGCTCATCACGGGGATGTACCGAAGACTTCGTTTATTGCTGAACTAGTAGTAGCAGCAGACACGATTTCTTCTGCAAGACCAGGAGCAAGAAGTGAAAGTTTAGAAAACTATATTAGACGGTTAACTGAACTAGAACAAATTGCCAATCGGTATGACGGAGTTAAACAGGCTTATGCCATTCAAGCAGGACGTGAAGTTCGCGTAATGGTAGAGCCAGACAAGATCTCAGATGATCGCATCACTGTTTTAGCACGTGATATTCGAAACCAAGTTGAAAAAGAGCTTGATTACCCGGGTAATATTAAGATTACGGTCATTCGTGAAAAAAGGGTAGTTGCAGTTGCAAAATAAAAGGGTTGAATGAAAATTCAACCTTTTTTGATTATGAAATATAGGCCTAATTTGTACATTTTTCGCCAAGTCGGTATAATTAAGAGAATTAATTTATGAAAGTAGCCGATTATGTTTAAAATTATCGTTGAACTGTTTTTCTTAGTGATCATTCAAGCTTCAATCACACCTTTTATTAGAAGATTAGCCTTTGTTTTAGGGGCAGTGGACATCCCCAACAAAAGACGGGTAAACAAGAAGCCAATGCCGACTCTAGGTGGCTTGGGTATTTTTGTTACTTTTAATATTGGGGTTTTTATTCTCTTGCGTGAGCAATTTCCTACTCATGAAGCTTTTAGTGTCCTTCTTGGGTCAAGTGTAATTGTTCTAACCGGAATTATTGATGATATTATGGAACTTAAGCCAAGACAAAAAATGTTTGGTATTTTCATTGGTTCATTGGTAATTTACTTTTTAGCTGGAATAAAAATGAGCGTACTAAATCTGCCATTTTTAAATAAGCAAATAAATCTAGGCTGGTGGAGCTTACCAATAACAATTTTTTGGATTTTAGCGTTGACTAATGCTGTCGACTTGATTGACGGCCTTGATGGCTTAGCCGATGGTGTATCAATGATATCATTGACAACAATGGGAATAGTTGGCTATTTCTTCTTACATACAGGTCAGCTTTACATTCCAATTAGTTGTTTTATGCTAGCTGCATGTCTTTTGGGATTTTTACCGTACAATTTTCATCCTGCCAAAATGTTTTTAGGCGACACAGGGGCCCTCTATATTGGTTTCATGATTGCGGTATTTTCGCTTAAGGGCTTGAAAAATGTAACTTTCATTTCAATGCTAGTACCAGTCACAATTTTAGGCGTGCCAATCACTGATACGATTTATGCGATGATTAGACGTAAGCTTAATAATCAACCTGTTTCACAGGCAGATAAGCACCATTTGCATCATCAGCTAATGAAAATGGGGCTAACTCACCGTCAAGCAGTTTTAGCAATATATGGAATTTCACTGATTTTTTCATTCATTTCATTGCTTTTCTTACTTTCACCGGTGTGGGGCCTATGGCTACTCATTGCAGGATTAGCCGTAGCACTAGAGTTATTTGTTGAATCAATTGGCTTATTGGGTGAAAAATACAAACCGCTTTTAAGTTTGATACAAAAAATAATCAATTCACGTAGTAAGAAAGATCCAACGGTTGAAGTATGGCATTTGGGTCAAGAAAAACCAGAACAATTAAAAAGCAAACATAAAAAGGACTAAGTACTAGTCCTTTTTATTTGTCATGATAATTATGATCGGTAATTGGAATTTCATTATAGCGTTTATCACCTGGCGTAAACTCGATTTGACCGCTCATAAGGTTGGTGAGCTTTTTTTCAAGCTCTTGCTGCTCATCTTCATCGATAAAAATGCTAATGACAACATCGACCCCATAGGTAACTTTTTCAATCCAAATGTTTTCTTCTTTTAGAAAATGGTTCACTTCATCAAACCGATTATATGCGACGTGAAAAGAAAGCTCTTGTTGCGAGACACGCTTAACAACGCCGATTGCTTCAGCTCCTTCGGTAACGCTATTAGAATATGCCCGAATTAATCCACCAGCACCAAGTTTAGTCCCCCCAAAGTAGCGCGTAACTACAGCAGTAACATTTTTTAAATTCATCAGTTGTAGGGCTTTTAGCTCAGGAACACCAGCGGTTCCAGAAGGTTCACCATTATCGCTGGCTTTTACTTGCTCATCGTTTAATCCTATCGTATAAGCATAAGTGTTATGAGTTGCATCACGGTATTTTTTTGTGGTTGCAGCGATTACTGCTTCAGCTTCAGCTACTGATTCGGTGCGAAAAAGACTTGCAATAAAGCGACTCTTTTTAATGACTATTTCGTTTGAACCATTTTCTTTAATTGTTAAATAATTTTCTTCTTTGGCCAAAAAAGTTTGCCTCCTTTTGACGTATTTACTATTAGGAGGACAGAGAAATGGAAAATTCATCTTGCCTCACTGGCCGCCAGTGGATTAGCAGTCAAGAGGATTTTAGCACAAATGAAGCTTTAACTAAAATTAGCGCAATTCAGCAAAGCCATTGCATGCGTTGCGGTACAAGAGTTTATGCGAAGCTACCAAATGGCAAATTTTATTGCCGCGATTGTATTGAATTAGGACGCATAGTAGAAGGTGATTTACTTGTTCGTAACTTAGAGTTAGCTGAATTTTCAAGAATGAAGAATGGCGGTCTAACCTGGCATGGCAGTCTGACAAAACGTCAGTCAGCTGTTTCGTGCGAACTTGTTAAAAATTTCAATCAAAGAGCAGATACGCTAGTTCATGCAGTTACTGGTGCTGGAAAAACAGAAATGCTCTTTGCGGCAATTGCGGAGTGCATTGCGCAGGGAAAAAGAAGTTGCATTGCAACGCCAAGAATAGATGTTGTTAATGAGCTGTACCCAAGATTTAAGGCAGCATTTAACACAATAAAAATTGGTAAATATCATGGCAAAGAGCATCACGAACCCAGACTGGATCAACTAACGATTTGTACCACACATCAGCTCATGAAGTTTTATCATGCTTTTGATTTACTGGTAATCGATGAAGTGGACTCTTTCCCGTATGTCGAAAATACACAACTACATTTTGCCGCAAAGAATGCTGTGAAAGAGGATGGTGTAAGAACCTACTTAACGGCAACTCCAACAAATGATCTACTTGAAAAGGTTAAGAAAAAGCAGTTGAAGATCTTACGTCTTAACCGGCGGTTTCATGGTGGACTATTACCAGTGCCGCGAGAATTATTTTTTAACCGCCCATTTTTACTAAAACAAAAAATTAATCCTAGATTGTTAAAAGAAATTAACGCAGTTATTAAGAGTGGTCATCAATTATTGCTTTTTGTGCCAAGAGTTGAACAGATCCCCATCTATGTGAGTGCATTAAAAAATAATGCTCAGTTTAGTAGTGTGATAGTTGAAGGCGTTCATGCCATGGATAAAAATAGGTTGGCAAAAGTGGAAAACTTTAGGCAGGGGAAGTCGCAACTTCTTGTGACGACGACAATTTTGGAACGAGGAGTAACATTTAAGCACGTATGGGTAATTGTTGTGCAAGCTGATGACGAGATTTATACATCAGCTAGCCTTGTTCAAATTGCAGGGCGTGTCGGCCGGGCAAAAGATGATGCAGATGGACTTGTTTTATTTTGTTACCACAAATACACGAAAAATATTCGTAATGCACTTAAGCAAATTAGGGAGATGAATAAATGAAAAAATGCTTGTTATGTGGGCAAGATTTCATTCCCGCTACCTCATTTTTGCGGATTTTTTCCTTTAAAAAGTTTCATGAACAATGTTTGTGTCAGCATTGTTTGGCTAAATTTGCATCAATAAGTAATCAGCACTGCAAAATTTGCTATGGCAAAGCCGCCGCAAATGAATTCTGTCTGGATTGCTTAGAATGGAAAAAAGTATATGGGCAAAATCTGCTTCATAACCATGCAATCTATCGTTACAATAATGCTTTTCACGAGATAATGGTAAATTATAAACGATATGGTGACTATGTTTTACGTGAAGTATTGCAAGAACTGTGTTTTGAGCAGTTAAAGAAAATTAAAGCCGATTTTTATGTTCCTATCCCCACCTCCCTTGAACATATCGCAAAAAGGCAGTTTGATACAATTACTGCGATTTATAGTCAACTAGTGCCACTTTCGTTTTTTCTTGTCAAAAAAGAAGGTCAAGGTGCCCAGGGTGAGCGTACGAGAAGTGAGCGGCTGGAAAGCAAACAAAGTTTTCTTGTTAAAGAGGGAATTAAGGCAGATCTGAATAAACACTCAGTCCTGCTTTTGGATGATATTTACACGACCGGAAGAACTTTATATTATGCCCGTGATGCGCTTCAAATAGCCTTTCCGCAAGCACAGATTTCTAGCTTTACAATTTGTCGATGAGATATGTTGTTCAGCGCTTTCAAGTTTTGTTATAATATAAATAAGATAAGACTGCGGATGCAGTTGAAAGGAGAATCTCATATGTTAAAGTATAATGTTCGTGGTGAAAATATCGAAGTAACCGATGCCCTAAGAAGCTACGTTGAAAAACGTTTAAAGAAATTAGAAAAATATTTTGACTTGAACCAAGACATCATTGCGCATGTCAACTTAAAGGTGTATCGTGATCGTACTGCCAAAGTTGAGGTTACTATACCACTTCCATACTTAGTATTGAGAGCAGAAGAAACAACTGATGATATGTATCGTAGCATTGACTTTGTTTCTGAAAAACTTGAAAGACAAATTAGAAAATATAAGACACGTGTGAATCGTAAGACCCGTGAAAAGGGAATTGGTGATTTTTTTGTTGAGGGTACTGAAGAAGAAGCACAAGAAAAAGAAGCTAAAGAATTCACTATTGTTCGAAACAAACAAATCGGCTTAAAGCCGATGAGTCCAGAAGAAGCGATTTTGCAAATGAACATGTTGGAGCACGACTTCTTCGTTTTCCAAGATGCTGAAACAAATGGTACTAGTGTTGTTTATCGTAGGAATGATGGTCGTTATGGCTTAATTGAAACTAAATAAATAATTGCTGTTTTAAGACTGGACCTCACATTTAGTGTGAGGTCTTTGTTTTGTTTGTTTTTCATTTAGGGCTAATCATGTTAAAATTATTATGTGTTTTATACTTAAGTACATATAAGGATCGATTAAATGGTTAATATTTTAAAGAAACTATACAATAGTGATAAAAGAGAACTAAAGAAATTCGAAAAGTTAGCTGAGCGTGTAGAAAGCTATGCTGATGAATATAGTCAACTTTCTGACGAGCAATTACAGGCTAAGACACCAGAGTTTCGTGAGCGCTTGGAAAATGGTGAAACTTTAGATTCACTTTTACCTGAAGCTTTCGCAGTTTCTCGTGAAGGTGCTAAACGCGTTTTGGGTTTGTATCCATTCCACGTTCAAGTTCTTGGTGGGATTTCACTGCACTATGGTAACATCTCTGAGATGATGACAGGTGAAGGAAAGACTTTGACTGCAACAATGCCAGTTTACTTAAATGCGCTGACAGGTAAGGGCGTACATGTTGTTACGGTTAATGAATATCTGTCGAGTCGTGACGAAGAAGAAATGGGTCAATTGTATAGGTGGTTAGGCTTAACAGTTGGTTTGAATATTAATGCAATGTCACCTGATGAAAAACGGGAAGCATATGATTGTGATATTACTTATTCAACTAACTCAGAATTAGGTTTTGATTACTTGCGTGACAACATGGTTGTTTACAAAGAACAGATGGTTCAACGTGAACTGAACTACGCCATTATTGATGAAGTTGACTCAATCTTAATCGATGAAGCAAGAACTCCGTTAATTATTTCTGGTGAAGCCGAGCAAGCTAACGGCGACTACATTCGTGCAGACCGTTTTGTCAAAACTCTCAAAGAAGACAAGAGTGATGATGATATTGATGATGAAGAAGATCATGGAGATTACAAGATTGACTGGCCAACTAAGACAATTTCTTTGACTAGAACGGGTATTCAAAAGGCTTGTGACCACTTCGGTTTGAGAAACTTATACGATGTTGGAAACCAAAAACTTGTGCATCACATCGATCAAGCTTTACGTGCAAATTACATTATGCTCAAGGATATTGACTATGTTGTTCAAGATGGTGAAGTTTTAATTGTTGATTCATTCACTGGTCGTGTAATGAAGGGGCGGCGCTATTCAGATGGCTTGCACCAAGCAATTGAAGCTAAAGAAAATGTTAAGATTCAGGAAGAATCTAAAACACAGGCAACGATTACTTACCAAAACTTTTTCAGAATGTACAAAAAGCTTGCAGGAATGACTGGTACTGCTAAAACTGAAGAAGAAGAGTTCCGTGAAATTTACAATATGCAAGTTATCACAGTTCCAACCAACCGTCCTATAATTAGAATAGATCGTCCAGATGTTTTGTATCCTAACTTAGATTCTAAATACGCTGCTGTAGTGGATGAAATTAAAGAACGTCATGCAAATGGACAGCCAGTTTTGGTTGGTACGGTTGCGGTTGAAAGTTCTGAAAGATTAAGCGGGTTGCTTGATAGAGAGAATATCCCTCACGCAGTTTTGAATGCTAAAAACCATGCTAAAGAAGCGCAAATCATCATGAATGCGGGTCAACGTGGTGCAGTAACGATTGCTACTAACATGGCTGGTCGTGGTACTGACATCAAATTGGGACCTGGCGTTAAAGAAATTGGTGGTTTGGCAGTTATTGGTACAGAGCGGCATGAGTCCCGAAGAATTGATAATCAACTTCGGGGGCGTTCAGGCCGACAGGGAGACCCTGGTGAAACACGTTTTTACTTATCACTTGAAGATGATTTGATGAAACGCTTTGGTGGAGAGCGCGTTAAGGACTTTTTGGATCGCTTGTCAGATAATGATGATGATAAAGTCATTGAAAATAGATTTATTACTCGTCAAATTGAATCTGCTCAAAAACGAGTAGAAGGTAACAACTATGATACGCGTAAGCAAACTTTGCAGTACGACGATGTAATGCGTATTCAGCGTGAAATTATTTACGGTGAACGGATGCAAGTTATTGGAGAAGAAGACTCACTTAAGGATGTCTTAATTCCAATGATTTGTCGTACCATTAGTAGTCAAGTTGACATGTTTGCACAAGGTGATCGAAGCAAATGGCGGATAGATTCCCTTCGGGATTTCATTAGTTCTAGTCTTCTTTCTGAAGATGAAACGGATGCAATTGACTTTAAGACGATTACAGTTCCTGAGTTAAAAGAGAAATTGTATGATGACGTTGAGAAGAACTACAACGAAAAGGCTAATGCACTGGCTGATCCGTCACAAATGCTGGAATTTGAAAAAGTGGTTATTCTACGTGTGGTAGATGATCGTTGGACAGATCATATTGACGCAATGGATCAATTACGCCAATCAATTAGTCTTCGTGGCTATGGACAACTTAATCCGCTAGTTGAATACCAGGATTCCGGTTACAACATGTTTGAAGAAATGGTTTCAAATATTGAATTTGATGTAACTCGTTTATTCATGAAGGCTGAAATCAGACAAAATCTTAGTCGTTAAAAAATTAAGATTAAAGAGAAAGCGGCTATGCTTTCTCTTTTTTGTATTAAACCTAATTTAGGAGAAAAATTAATGGAAATTAGTGACATCCAAAATCAATTAGACGAGTTAAAAAAGCGGTTAGACCACTTTAGGGGGTCTCTTTGACTTAGAGTCAATTGACGAAAGCATCATTGTTAATGAAAGTAAGATGCAGGAACCCTCGTTTTGGGATGATCAAGAAAAAGCACAAAATTTAATTAGTGAAAATAATCTATTAAAGGAAAAGCGTGACTCTTTTTTAAGTCTGCAGGAAAACTATCAAAATGCAATGACAGCTTTAGAACTTTTACGTGAGGAGCCGGATCAAGAACTGCAAAAAGAGGTTGAAGCAGATTTAGCTAAGTTACAGGAAGAATTTCATAACTATGAAATGGATCTGTTACTGTCTGGCAAATATGATAATCACAATGCTTTGTTAGAAATTCACCCAGGCGCTGGTGGTACAGAGGCAATGGATTGGGGACAAATGCTGCTGAGAATGTACCAACGATATGCAGATAGCAGAAACTTTAAGTTTGAAATTAACAACTATGAGCCAGGTGAAGAAGCAGGATTGAAAAGTGTTAGCGTTCGAATAAGTGGAAAAAATGCTTACGGCTTATTGAAATCAGAAAATGGGGTTCATCGTTTAGTACGAATTTCACCGTTTGATTCAGCCAAAAGACGCCACACTTCGTTTGCTTCGGTTGAAGTCATTCCAGAAATTGATGATAGTATCAAAATTGATATTAACCCGAAAGACTTGAGAATTGATGTTTATCGTTCTAGTGGTGCGGGTGGACAACACATTAACAAAACTTCTAGTGCAGTGCGAATTACCCACTTACCAACTGGGTTTGTAACTACATCACAGGCACAGCGTTCGCAGCTTCAGAACCGTGAAACGGCAATGAACGAATTACGAGCCAAGCTTTTCCATTTAGAAGAGGAAAAGAAGCGCCAGCATAAGCAAAAACTCAAGGGTGATCAAATGGAAAACGGCTGGGGTTCACAAATCAGATCTTATGTTTTTCATCCTTATAATTTAGTTAAAGATTTGCGTACAGGCTATGAAACTTCTGATACAAGTGGTGTAATGGATGGAAAGTTACAGCCATTTGTCTATGCATATTTGCAATGGTTACTTAGTCAAGATAATCCAGAGTAGGTGGAAAAATGAGTTTTTGGGGAATTATTGGAATTGTTTTATTAGCAGTTGTCATTCTAAGTGCGATATTTGCTTTCTTTCACATTTTATTCATGCTGTTACCAGCCGTCTTGGTAATTGCAGCTATTCTCTGGTTGATCAACCACTTCACCAAGAATGATGATGATCAGCGACCAAGTAGTTTTGGTGAACGACCAGATTTTTCTGAGAAAAACAATTGGTATTCTAATTCGAATGATCGGCCCAAACGGAAAAAAGTGCGTAATGTTCACACTAAGGATGTTGACAAATAACTGAAAGGCAATTTTAAATGGTAAACGCTGTTAAATTAAAAAATTTAGTTCGAGATAACAAAATTGCATATGTTGTCCAAGGGCAGCAATACATTGATGATAAAGAAATAATGGTCTCGGACATTTACCGTCCAGGGCTTGAATTAACTGGTTATTTCGATTTTTATCCGAAAGAGCGAATTCAGCTTTTAGGTAGAACTGAGATATCTTATGCGGCCAGGCTAGATCACGAGAGTTTGGTCAATGTTTTCAAGCGACTATGTACACCGCAAACACCGTGTTTCTTTGTCTCACGTTCTTTGCCTGTGCCAAAAGAACTTAAGGAAGCGGCAGAGGATGCTAAAATTCCAATTTTATCTTCAACTGAATCAACAACCTATGTTTCAAGTAGACTAACGGAATACTTGCGTGAACGCTTGGCAGTTAGAGATACCGTTCATGGCGTATTAGTTGAAGTAAAAGGAATGGGTATTTTACTAACTGGTGACTCTGGTGTCGGAAAGTCGGAAACTGCTCTTGGTTTGATTCATCGGGGTCATAGATTAATTGCTGATGACCGTGTTGATGTTTACCAACGTGATGTTGAAACTGTAATGGGTGAG
Source organism: Lactobacillus apis (assembly GCF_003150935.1). Classification (NCBI taxonomy): domain Bacteria; kingdom Bacillati; phylum Bacillota; class Bacilli; order Lactobacillales; family Lactobacillaceae; genus Lactobacillus; species Lactobacillus apis. The sequence goes on from NZ_CP029476.1 coordinate 527,250, forward strand.
GCACCACAAATTTTGAAGCATCTGATGGAAATCCGTGGTATCGGAATTATTGATGTAATGGATTTATTTGGTGTCGGTGCAGTGAAAAATCGCGAGGTAATTCAGCTTGTAATCAAACTGGTTAATTGGAATGAAAAGGCTAATTATGATCGGTTAGGGTTCGAAGAAAGTAAACGTGAAATTTGCAATGTTGAAATTCCACAGATTACTATTCCAGTCAAAGTTGGTCGCAGTATGGAAGATATCATTGAAATTGCTGCAATGAACTTTAGGGCAAAAAGAATGGGCTATAATGCCACGACTACCTTCGACAATAATTTAACTAGTTTGATTGCTGAAAATTCTAAAGATGACTCAACAAAGGGTGAAAGTAAATGAAGTTAGTGATTAGTCCTGACGCCTTTGTAATTGGTAACTTTAGTGTAAAGTGGTACGGCATTATCATGGCTGTTGCAATCATTTTGGCAGTTTCAATGGCAATTGTTGAAGGTAGAAAGCGCCAAATCGAAAGTGAGGACTTTCTTGACCTATTGTTATGGGTAGTTCCACTTGGCTACGTTGGGGCTCGAATCTATTATGTGATTTTTGAATGGAGTTATTATTCAAAGCATCCTGATCAAATTATTGCAATTTGGAATGGTGGTATTGCAATCTATGGCGGTTTAATTGCTGGCTTGATTGTTTTACTAATATTTTCTTATCGAAGAATGTTACCACCATTTTTAATGTTAGATGTAATTACACCAGGGGTCATGGCAGCACAAATTCTTGGACGCTGGGGTAACTTTTTCAATCAAGAAGCTCACGGTGGGCCAACAACTTTGCATTTTTTACAGAGCCTACATTTGCCAGATTTTATCATTAATCAAATGAAGATTGGTGGAACTTATTATCAGCCGACATTTTTATATGAATCATTTTTTAATCTCATTGGGTTAATTCTGATTCTGGTATTAAGACACAGAAAGCACTTGTTTAAACAAGGTGAGGTCTTTATGCTGTACTTAGGCTGGTATTCTGTCGTGCGCTTTTTTGTCGAAGGATTGCGTACAGATAGTTTATATTTAACAGGTGAAATAAGGGTTTCACAATTATTAAGTTTGATTTTGTTTATTGCTGTAATTGCTTTATTCATTTATCGAAGAAAAGTCGTCAAACCTAAATGGTATCTTGACGGAAGTGGGCTAAAATTCCCGTATTCAAGAGATTAGTAAAAATATAAATAGAAAGATTGGAAAAACAATGACAAAAATTGCAGTTTTAGGAGCAGGTTCATGGGGAACAGTTTTAGGTTCGATGCTTGCTGATAAAGGTAATGAAATCGTACTTTACGGTAATAATGAGGAAGTTAACCAAGAAATTAACAAGCATCACACCAATGAGCACTACATGAAGGATTGGAGTGTTAATGAAACAGCTACAGCCACAGGTGACTTAAACAAGGCGCTTGATGGGGCTGAAGTCATTCTTTTTGTGTTGCCAACGCAAGCAATTAGGATTGTTGCCAAGCAAGTTGGTCAAATTTTGACTGAAACTGGTCGCAAGCCTTTAATTGTAACTGCAACTAAGGGAATTGAGCCAGGGACTAAGAAATTAATTTCAGACATTCTTACCGAAGAAGTCTATCCTAACGACACGGATAAAATTGTGGCAATTTCAGGTCCAAGCCATGCAGAAAGTGTTGCTCAAAAAGATCTCACTGCTATTTCTTGTGCATCAACAAGTAAAGAAAACGCCGAAAAAGTACAGGAAATGTTTTCAAATGACTATTTCCGTTTATACACTAATAGCGATTTAGTTGGTGTTGAAGTTGCAGGTGCAGTTAAAAACGTAATTGCAATCGCTGCGGGAATTTTGGTTGGTAAGCATTATGGTGATGATGCTAAAGCAGCTTTGATGACTAGAGGTCTTGCTGAAATCACCAGACTTGGCGTTAACTACTTTGGTGCTGATCCAATGACATTTAGTGGCTTATCTGGTATCGGTGATTTAATCGTTACTTGTACTTCAGTTAATTCACGTAATTGGCGTTGTGGTAAACAACTTGGCGAAGGCAAGAGCCTTGATTATGTTTTGCAGAATATGGGACAAGTTGTTGAAGGTGCGACAACCGTGAAGGCAGTTCATGAATTATGCCAAGAAAAGCAAATTGACATGCCAATCAGTGAAGCAATTTATCGTGTACTATATGAAAATTCTAATGTTGACGATGAAATTACCAAAATGATGGGGAGAAGTCCAAAGCAAGAAATTAGACTTTAATCGACTTTAGATATAAGATTTACTTACGAAAAATAAGAGTATAGTTAAGGTGTAATTATGGCAAAAAAATATGATGTAATTGTGATTGGTGCTGGTCCAGGCGGATTAACTGCAGCACTATATGCTTCGCGAGCTAACCTTTCAGTTTTAATCTTGGATCGTGGTTTATACGGCGGTCAAATGAACAATACCGATGCAATTGACAATTATCCGGGTTTTACTGAAATTAAGGGACCTGAGTTGGGCGAAAAAATGTATAACTCGACAATGAAATTTGGCTCCGAATTTGAATATGGTGATGTTCAATCAGTTACCGTAGAGGGTGAAAACAAGGTTGTTAAGACTGACACTGGCGAATATAGTGCTCCTGCATTGATTATTGCAACAGGTGCTGATCATCGGCACTTGAATGTACCAGGAGAGGAAGAATATTCTGGTAAGGGTGTGTCTTATTGTGCTGTTTGTGATGCTGCATTTTTCAAGGATGAAGACATTGCAGTAATCGGTGGTGGCGATTCAGCGATTGAAGAAGGGATTTATTTAGCTCAAAGTGCTAAATCAGTGACCGTTATTCACCGTCGGGATCAGTTACGGGCTCAGCCAACTTTACAAAAACGTGCTTTTGCCAATGATAAAATCAATTTCATTTGGAATGGGATAACTGAATCAATCGATGGCGATGGTCAACGCGTAACAGGTGTTACATACAAGGACAAAGAAACTGGTGAAGAAAAGCAATTGGCTACTCGTGGTGTCTTCATTTACGTTGGTGTGATTCCTCAAACCGCTCCTTTTAAAGAACTTGGAATAACCGATGAGCAGGGCTGGATTCCAACAGATGACCACATGCGAACTAAGGTTGATGGTATTTTTGCCTTAGGTGATGTTCGAGCAAAGGATTTGCGTCAGATTGCTAATGCTGTTGGTGACGGTAGTATAGCTGGTCAAGCCGCTTACAATTATCTACAAGATTTAAATGATAAATAAAACTAAGGAAGGATTCATAAAAATGGATTCTTTTTTTATTATTGCGGATAGCTAGGTTGATAAATGCTAGAATAGAAATTATGAAAACGAATTAGCCATTTAAATACAAGAAAAAGAGGTTTAGTGCTGTAATGAACGCTAAAGGAATATTTCAAGTTTGGCAAAAAGCGCCTAATATGCCCGATTACTTAAAGAGACAACTAGAACAGTTGGGACAAGATCCGAAATGGATTGAAGATGCTTTTGGCCAAGAAATTAATTTTGGAACTGCCGGTATGCGAGGCCGACTTGAACCGGGAATTAATCGGATAAACCTGTTTACAATTGGCTGGGTAACAGAAGGGCTAGCAAGATTAATTGATGAAAAAGGTTCTGAGGCGCAAAAACGAGGCGTAGTCATTTCTTTTGATTCAAGATATCATTCACGTGACTTTGCTGAACATGCGGCTCGGGTGCTTGGAGCCCATGGTATTCAGGTCTACCTTTTCGATGATTTGCGGCCAACGCCGGAATTGTCTTATGCAGTCCGTTATCTCCATACATTTGCCGGTATTAACATCACCGCTTCGCATAATGCCAAGCAATATAACGGCTATAAAGTATACGGTGAAGATGGTGCCCAAATGGGACCAGACGATGCTGACCGTGTTTTTGACTATGCACAAAAGATAACAGATATTTTTCAAGTTAAGACTGCTGAAGTTCAGGAATTACGCGCCAATGGCACTTTGGATTTAATTGGTGAAGATCTGGATGAAGCCTATTTAGCTGAACTGAAAACGGTTAATGTTGATAAAAAACAGATTAAGCAGAATGCAGATCAATTAAAAATTGTCTATACACCACTCCATGGTACAGGCAAGATGCTTTATGAGCGTGCCTTTAAGCAAAACGGGTTCGTTAATGTTTACCCTGTAGCAAGTCAATCGATTATTGATCCTGAATTTCCAACAACTAAGAAGCCTAATCCTGAGTATCGTGATGTTTTTGATCCAGGAATTGAACTTGCCAACCAAGTAAATGCTGACTTGATTATTGCGACGGATCCGGATGCAGACCGAATGGGCGCTTGTGTAAGGACAAAAGATGGTGAATTCCAGGTTCTGACAGGTAATCAAATTGCCACTTTGATGATTTATTATCTTTTAGTTAACTTAAAAGACAATCATCAACTAGCAAGTGACTATGAATTAATCACTTCAATTGTTTCAAGTAGTATGCCACTGAAAATCGCACAAGACTTTGGAATTAGAACCAAAACGGTGTTAACAGGCTTTAAATTTATCGGCGAAGAAATTGACCGGATGAATAAGGAGCACGATGGCCGTTTCTTAATGGGCTTTGAAGAAAGCTATGGCTATTTATTCAAACCATTTGCACGCGATAAGGATGCAATGCAGGGCGCAATTATGTTTGCAGAGGTTGCCTCGTACTATGCTTCTCGTCAAATGACTGTTTTGGATGGCTTAAACGAGATCTGGCAAAAGTATGGCACATCATATGAACTCACACGAGCAATTGAAATGCCTGGCATTGGTGGACAAAAGAAAATGACTCAATTAATGGCTAAATTGCGTGAAAGTCAGTTAACCGAGATAAATGGGGTAAGGGTTTCTAAAATTGAAGACTACTTATTGCAAGAACAGTTTAGTGGAAAGCAAAAACAACCATTTACTGACTTACCTAAGTCCAATGTATTGAAGTACTATCTTGCCGATGATACTTGGCTTGCTCTAAGACCATCAGGCACTGAGCCAGTTATTAAAGCATACGTTGGGGTTAACAAGCCAGACATTAAACAAGCTGAAGCGGCAGCGCAGGACTATCAAGAAGCTTTAGCACAACTTTTAAAATAAAAACAAAAGACGTGCGAAAATACGTTCGAGGTAGTAGAATAGAATAAACGAAATAAAGGTTGGACTTTTTGGTCCAATTTTTTTATGAGGAGCCTATCTATGATTAAACGACAAGATAAACGAAAATTTGAGCTTGTCTCAAAGTTTAAACCTGCAGGAGATCAAGAGCAGGCAATTAATAAATTAACTGACGGCTTTAAAAAAGGTTATAAGGAACAAATTCTTGAAGGAGCTACTGGTACAGGTAAAACCTTTACGATGGCTAATGTTATTGCCAATTTGAACAAGCCGACATTAGTAATTTCACATAATAAAACTTTGGTTGGTCAGTTGTATGGCGAATTTAAGGAGTTTTTCCCTAACAATGCAGTTGACTACTTTGTTTCGTACTATGACTACTACCAACCTGAGGCTTATGTACCCCAGTCGGATACCTATATTGAAAAAGATTCATCAATCAATGACGAAATTGATCAGTTGCGTCACCAAGCTACCAGTGATTTGATGGAGCGAAACGATGTGATTGTCGTAGCATCTGTTTCTTGTATTTACGGTTTGGGTGATCCAAAAGAGTATTCTGCAAGTGTGATTACTGTTCATGAAGGCGATGACTATGGGCGTAATACATTGCTGCGCAATCTTGTAAACATTCAGTATGATCGCAATGATATTGATTTTCAGCGCGGACGGTTTAGAGTACGCGGAGATGTTGTTGAAGTCTTTCCAGCTGGTAACTCAAGTCATGCCTACCGAATTGAATTCTTTGGGGATGAAATTGACCGAATCGTTGAAATTGATTCTTTAACAGGTGAGGTAATTGGTGAGCGTGAGAGTATTTCACTATTTCCAGCTACGCACTTCATGACTAATGAAGAACAAATGCGCAGAGCGCTTAAAGCTATTTCGCAAGAAATGAAACTTCAAGTTAAGAAGTTTGAGGGAGAGGGAAAACTCCTTGAAGCGGAGAGAATTAAGCAGCGCACTACTTTTGACATGGAAATGATGGGAGAAGTTGGTTTTACCAGTGGAATTGAAAATTATTCCAGACATATGGAAAATCGAAAAGAGGGCGAACCGCCTTACACTCTGCTTGATTTCTTTCCAGATGACTTTTTAATTCTAATTGATGAGTCCCATGCCACGATGCCCGAAATTCGAGCAATGTACAATGGTGACCGTAATCGAAAGAAAACGTTAATTGATTACGGCTTCAGATTACCATCTGCATTGGATAACCGGCCTTTAAAAATTGATGAGTTTGAAAAGCATGTAAATCAAATTATGTATGTTTCTGCTACACCTGGTGATTATGAACTCGAGCGAACTGACCACAAGGTTGAGCAGATTATCCGACCAACAGGATTGTTGGATCCGAAGATTGAGGTCCGACCGGTTGAAGGTCAAATTGATGATTTGGTCGGTGAAATTAATAAGCGAATTGAGCGTAATGAACGTGTCTTTATCACTACATTAACTAAGAAAATGGCAGAAGACTTGACCGATTATCTAAAGGATTTAGGGATTAAGGTTCAATATCTGCACTCTGATGTAAAGACACTTGAAAGAATGCAAATACTACGTGACTTACGAATGGGCAAGTATGATGTGCTAATTGGAATTAACCTTCTTCGTGAAGGTATCGATGTTCCTGAAGTTTCATTAGTCGCGATTCTTGATGCTGATAAAGAAGGCTTTTTACGAGCTTACCGCCCACTTGTTCAAACAATGGGACGTGCATCGCGTAATTCTAATGGTGAAGTAATTATGTATGCTGACACAATCACGGATTCTATGCGGGAAGCAATTGAGGCAACGCAGAGAAGACGTAAATTGCAAATCAAGTTTAACGAAGAACACGATATGACACCAAAGACAATCGTTAAGCCGATTAGAGACGTGATTTCTGCCACCAAGGCTGTTGATGAAGTTGCTGAGACTGATAGCTTTGCTGATCTGAACTTTGATGAACTAACTGTTAAACAGAAGAAGACGATGATTAAAGATCTTCGTCAGCAAATGCAAGAAGCCGCTAAGAAACTTGATTTCGAAGGTGCCGCAACATTGCGTGACGCAATCATGGAACTTGAAAGTTCAACAAGAAAACCAATTGAGAAAAAGGGAAAAACACTAAATGGCAAATGATAAGATTGTAATTCGCGGGGCACGTGAACACAATTTAAAAGATATTAATTTAACAATTCCAAAAGATAAAATGGTGGTAATCACTGGTTTATCGGGTTCTGGTAAGAGCTCGCTTGCCTTTGATACACTGTATGCTGAAGGTCGTAGACGCTATGTTCAATCATTGTCTAGCTATGCTCGTCAATTTTTAGGTCAAATGGACAAACCGGATGTTGATTCAATTGATGGCTTAAATCCGGCAATTTCAATTGATCAAAGAACTACCTCGCATAATCCTCGTTCAACAGTTGGTACAGTTACTGAAATCAATGACTACTTGCGTTTACTATGGGCTAGAGTTGGTCATCCAATCTGTCCGAATGATGGAACGTTAATTGAAAGACAATCCGTTGAGCAGATGGTTGATCGAATTTTAGCATTACCTGAAAGGACTAAAATTCAGCTACTCGCACCTGTAATCAGATCTAAGCGTGGCGCTCACAAGGAAGTATTTAAAAGGGTTCAACGTGCTGGTTATGTGCGTGTGATTGTTGATGGTGAGATGCATGATATCAGTGAGGATTTTGATTTAGACAAAAATAAACGCCACACCATTGATATTGTCGTTGACCGGTTGGTAGTTAAAGAAGGTATCAAATCACGTCTTTTTGATTCAGTGGAAGCTGTGCTAAGGCTGTCAGAAGGATACATGGATGTTGATATTATTGATGGTGAGACACTAAACTTTTCTGAGTTCTACGCTTGTCCTAAATGTGGTTTTACAGTAGGCGAAATGGAACCACGTTTGTTCTCTTTCAATGCACCGTTTGGTGCTTGTCCAGATTGTGATGGATTGGGAGTGAAGCGTTCAGTTGATGAAGATTTAGTTGTTCCTGATAAAAGTAAGACACTAGCTGAAGGGGCAATTGTTCCTTGGAAGACTTCAAATTACTATGGTGGGATGCTTCAACAAGCATGTGATGCATTAAAGATTCCAATGGATAAGCCATATAGTAAATTGACCAAAAATCAAAGAGAAATCTTGATGCATGGCTCTAAGAAAGAAATTTCTTTTCATTTATCTGGTGAATTTGGCGTGAAGAACACCACTGCACCATTTGAAGGCGTAATGGAAAACGTTGAAAGACGCTACATGAACCCAATGTCCAAATTTATGCGCGATGTCATGGGTAAATACATGACAGAATTAACGTGTTCAACTTGTCACGGCAAGCGCCTTAACCAAAAAGCCTTAGCAGTTAAAGTCATGGGAAAAGATATCTCGGAAGCATCTGAAATGTCGATTACTAAGGCTTTAGAATTCTTCAATAACATTAAATTAAATGAACAAGAAACAATTATTGCTAAACCAATTCTTAAAGAAGTACGCGATCGTTTAACTTTCTTGAATAGTGTTGGCCTAGACTATTTAACATTGTCTCGTTCTGCTAATACTCTGTCTGGTGGGGAAGCTCAACGAATTAGATTGGCCACACAAATTGGCTCAAACTTGTCCGGCGTAATGTATGTTTTGGATGAGCCATCGATTGGGCTGCATCAACGTGATAATGATCGTTTGATTTCTGCATTGAAACGAATGCGTGATCTAGGTAACTCGTTAATCGTCGTTGAACACGATGATGAGACAATGCGTCAGGCTGACTACCTTGTTGATATGGGTCCTGGTGCTGGTAGTTACGGTGGTGAAGTAATGGCCGCCGGAACTCCAGAAGAAGTTGAAGCTAATCCAAAATCACTTACAGGACAATATTTGTCAGGTAAAAAATTTGTGCCGGTTCCATTGGAAAGACGTAAAGGTAATGGGAAAAAGATTACCATTACTGGTGCCGAAGAGAACAATTTGAAAAATCTTAAGGTTGAGTTTCCACTTGGTAAGCTAATTGTTGTCACTGGCGTGTCAGGTTCTGGTAAATCGACTTTGGTCAACATGATTTTAAAACGCGTATTAGCGCAAAAACTGAATCGTAACCAAACTAAACCTGGTAAATATAAGAGTATTTCTGGCTATAAAAATATCGAAAAAATAGTTGATATTGATCAGAGTCCAATTGGTAGAACACCTCGAAGTAATCCAGCTACGTATACTAGTGTTTTTGATGATATTAGAGCATTATTTGCTCAAACTAATGAATCAAAATTACGTGGCTATACTAAAGCTCGTTTTTCATTCAACGTCAAAGGTGGACGCTGTGAGGCATGCCGCGGTGACGGTATAATTAAAATTGAAATGAACTTTTTGCCAGATGTTTACGTACCTTGTGAGGTATGTCACGGCAATCGTTACAACTCAGAAACGCTTGAAGTCACATATCGTAAGAAGAATATTGCCCAAGTCCTTGATATGACCATTAGTGAAGCATGCGACTTTTTCAAAAATATTCCGAAAATTGCTCGCAAGTTGCAAACAATCGTCGATGTAGGATTGGGTTACGTGAAATTAGGTCAATCTGCCACTACTTTATCTGGTGGAGAGGCGCAAAGAATGAAGTTAGCAGCGGAGTTACAAAAAATTTCGACTGGTAAGAATTTTTATATTCTAGATGAGCCAACAACTGGTCTTCATACTGATGATATTAAGCGTCTGCTTGAAGTAATGCAGCGGCTAGTTGATCAAGGTAATACAGTATTAATTATTGAACATAACCTTGATGTGATTAAAAATGCTGACTGGTTAATTGACCTTGGTCCTGACGGTGGTGAAGGTGGTGGCACAATTGTTGCAACTGGTACCCCTGAAGACGTTGCTAAAGTAAAGGAAAGTTATACAGGACAATATCTTGCCCCTGTTCTTAAACGAGACACTGCGCTAACTAAAGAAGCAGCGAAAAAAGCAAAGAAATAGTATTTATTTACATATAAAAAGTGTAAAATATCGGACAGGGAGGAATAGAAATGGATAATTTTTCAAATTACAGAGAAAGACGCGGCTTTAATTGGGCTGCACTTATCTCCGGCATATTAATGATTATTGCAGGAGTATTTTTAATTAGTCACCCCAATAAGGCTTTACATGCATTTGTCTTGCTGTTTGCGATTATTTCAATAGTCCAAGGTTTTGTCTGGCTCGCATTTTATAGTCGCTTTCGTTATTTTGTTTCCTTTAGTTGGATTTCAATCGTCACGGGGGTTTTGGATATCATCATTGGTATTTTATTCCTCTATTCATACGATGCAGCGGGTTTAACCATTGCATACTTATTTGCCTTCTGGTTCCTGTTTGATTCAATTTCTGGAATTATTTTCACGTGGCATTTACGCAGTTTATCTGGTTTTTATTTCTGGGTAAACATGATACTGAATATTTTCGGGCTCTTGATTGCAGTAGGATTAATGTTCAACCCAATGCTTTCAGCATTGACATTAATTTTGCTCGTTGCCTTCTGGCTATTTATTTTTGGAATAAGCGAAGTAATTGCAGCATTTGCTCATAGATAAAGATTGAAAAAGTTCGTAATGAACTTTTTTTTTGACCTGAAATGTGAAACACCCGGTATGTTATAATTTGAGTAGAGGGGAGTGCAACATGACTAATAATAAAAAACAATTGTTGATTGTCACTGGAATGAGTGGGGCTGGAAAGACTGTCGTTTCACATTCCTTAGAAGACATGGGATACTTTGTTGTTGATAATTTGCCTCCAACCTTACTTTCAAGTTTTTGGGATTTAATTGTCAACTCGGATGATTATTCTAAAGTAGCAGTGGTAATCGATTTAAGAGTGCGCAGTTTCTATAAGGACTTAATAAATGAAATAAGTTCACTTGAGGATAATAGCTGTGTTCAAACACGGATTATCTTTTTGGATGCTTCGGATGATATATTGGTTGCTCGCTATAAAGAAACAAGGCGCGTTCCTCCACTAGTTCATGGTGGGAGGCTACTTGATGGCATTATTGAAGAGCGACATATTCTTGCAGGAATTAAAAATCGTGCTAATGACATTATTGACACGTCAAACCTTACTCCTCAAGAATTAAAAGAAAAAATGTTTGAAGAATTTAGTGATCAAGAAAAGCAGCCATTTTCAATTGAAGTTCTTTCTTTTGGCTTTAAATATGGTCTGCCAATTGATGCTGATCTTGTGATAGATGTACGCTTTTTACCAAATCCATTTTATATTTCTGAATTACGACCTTTCACGGGACTTGATCAACGAGTTTTCGATTATGTGATGGATAAAGATATTACACAAGTATTTTATGAAAAACTGTTAGATTTATTGAGAACAGCCATGCCTGGGTATATTAAAGAGGGAAAGAGCAAGTTAACTATTGCGATTGGCTGTACAGGTGGTCAACACCGTAGTGTAGCAATTGCTAGGCAGCTTGCACATGATTTGTCACAAGACTATCCAGTTGATATAACTCATCGCGAAATTAGCAGGTATACCAGAAAAAGGTGAAAATATGACATATAGCGATTCAAAAGTGATTAGGGTAACGAGAAGTAGAAGACCCAAAATTGTTGTAATTGGTGGCGGAACGGGTCTACCAGTTGTTTTGAGTGCGTTAAAAGAACAAGATGCGCAAATCACAGCAATTGTGACAGTTTCAGATGATGGCGGCTCTTCTGGAACAATTCGTAACTTCATTAATGTTGTTCCACCTGGTGATATTCGTAACGTATTAGTTTCTCTAAGCGACATACCACAAGAACAAAAAGATGTTTTTCAATACCGTTTCGATTCATCAGACTCATTTTTCTCGGGACATGCGATAGGTAATTTGATTATTGCTGCTTTAAATGAAATGCATGGTAATATTTTTGACGCTGTCCAATCATTGTCAAAAATGATGCGTGTTGATGGACATGTTTTTCCAGCTTCCAACGAGCCTTTAACATTGAATGCGGAATTTATTGACGGGACAATCCAAGCGGGAGAAAAGGAAATAACTAACAAGGACAAGCGAATCAAGCGTGTTTGGGTAACAGATACGAATTCTAATAAAGAACCGGAGGCTGTTTCACCTGTTCTGGACGCAATAATGCAAGCTGATGCGGTTGTTTTGGGTCCAGGAAGCTTATTCACTTCAATTCTTCCTAATTTGATGATACCTAATCTCGGTGAGGCTGTTAGAAAAACAAAAGCAGAAGTTATTTATATTTGTAATATCATGACTCAACTTGGCGAGACTGATCACTTCTCCGACTGTGATCATGTTGACGTTATCAACAAGCATCTTGGTGGTCATTATGTAAACACAACTTTGGTTAATGGTGCCAAAATTGACATGTCAAAATTTAATCCTAAGGATTATGATGCCTACATTGAGCCCGTTAAAAATGACTATGCTGGCTTGCGAAAGCAAGGCTGCCGGGTAATCACAGATGACTTCATTGACCAACGAAGCGGCCTTGTGTTCCATGATGGTGAAAAAGTGGCAAACGAGATAATTAATCGTGCATTTACGGCAATGTCGACCAGAAAGACTACGGAATAACCAATGGCAAGTTATGCAAGTGAAGTAAAGAAGGAACTTACCTCCTTACCAATTCATCCTGAGCACGCAAAGGCTGAATTAGCTGCTTTTTTGCGGATGAACGGTGTTTTAAATTATCATGACCGTATGTTTAGTCTTGATATCACAACTGAAAACCCAGCAATTGCTCGACGAATTTTTTCTTTAATAAAAACAGCGTATCGTGTAGAACCGTTATTAATCGTTTCGCGTAAAATGAAACTAAAGAAAAATAACCAGTATTTGGTGCGCCTGCAAAATCATGTCAAAGAAATTTTGACTAATTTGGAAATTTTAGCGCCTGATTCGGGTTTAATCACGCGAATACCTAAAAGAATAATTGATTCGCGCGAGGGGGCAATGTCGTATTTGCGTGGTGCTTTCTTAGCAAGTGGGAGTGTAAATAATCCGGAAACAAGCAGGTATCACTTGGAAATATATTCTGCTTATGAAGATCACAACAATGATTTATTAGAACTAATGAATCATTATTTTAATCTTAACGCCAAAACAATTAGTAGAAGGCGAGGTTATATAGTCTATCTCAAAGAAGCAGAGAAAATTGGCGATTTTCTTCATGTTGTTGGTGCGGTCAACGCAATGCTATCCTTTGAGGACTTAAGAATTATGCGTGATATGCGCAATTCGGTTAATCGCTTAGTTAATTGTGACACGGCAAATTTGAAAAAGACTGCTAATGCAGCTGCTAAACAAGTTGAGGATATTGAACTAATAGAACGCAAAATCGGGCTTGAAAATATTCCAGAAAAGCTGCAGGGAATCGCAAGATTGCGGCTGGCCAATCCGGAACTGTCATTAAAAGAGATTGCTCAGCAAGTTCCAGATGGACCTATTTCAAAATCAGGTGCAAATCATCGTTTTGCTAAACTACATGAAATGGCACAGAAATTAGAAGAATAAAAAAGATCTCCGAGCTATTTAGCTTGGAGATCTTTTAGTTTAATTAGTATCTAACTACTTCTTTTGGTTGACCATAATTTCATCAATTAAGCCATAATCCTTTGCTTCTTCAGCAGTTAGGTAGTTATCACGTTCAGTATCTTTCTGAATCTTTTCAAGTGGTTGACCAGTAGTTTCGTGAAGAATCTTATTGATCTTTTCACGGCTCTTTAAAATTTCATTAGCTGCAATTTGAATATCAGTCTGTTGGCCTTGAGCACCACCTAAAGGTTGATGAATCAATACAGTAGAGTTAGGTAAAGCAAAACGTTTACCCTTTGCACCACTGGTTAATAAAATGGAAGCCATTGAAGCTGCCATTCCGATTGCAATAGTTGATACATCTGACTTAATGAAGTTCATCGTATCCATAATTGCTAAACCAGAAGTAATTACACCACCGGGTGAGTTGATATAAAGGGAGATGTCCTTAGTGTTGTCTTGAGCATCAAGGAATAATAACTGGGCAATAATTGTATTTGCCATGTCGTCATTAATTTCTCCACTGAGCATGATAATTCGATCTTTTAGCAAACGAGAATATATGTCATAAGCGCGTTCACCACGAGCAGTTTGTTCAATAACTGTAGGTACAAGCATCTTTTTACCTCCTAAAATTAAAGTCATTTTGTTAGCACTCTAATAAGTACAGTGCTAATTAAATCACTTACATTAAATACTGTCAATGAAAGTGTATTAATTTTGTATTCTAAATTACAACGTTCTTATTATATAATACGAAGAGTAAACTAAAATATTGGAGGAATAATTTTGAAGCTTTTTAAGAAAATTGCAATTCTTACGACCACAGTGCTTGCGGGGCTAGCGTTGTCGACTGGACTTGTAATTACATCGGTTGAAGCTGATTCTAATCAGTCGCAGCAGCCAGCGCAAGGAGAAACAAAAACCACTCCTAGCAAGAATAGTAGTCAAGGCGAAAATACCGATGAGGAGAATGACAGTGGTGATCCCAATAGTCAACCTGATCCTGGTAATACCAACTCAGACAACTCGAATACCAAACAGCCACCAGTGAAAAAGAAAGCACCCAAACAAGTAATTACAGGCTATGCAATGATGACCAAAGTTGCTGGTAACAAGAACTACAAGGTTTGGGCAAACGTAAAAGATGGTAAAGTTAGCAAAAAAGTTGCTGATGGGATTAACTTTCAATATAGCCATATTCAATCAGATCAACTAATTGAAACAAAAAGTGCTCGTTACTGGAGAATTTATGTTAATGGTCGAAAAGTTGGTTATGTAAACGAAAAGTTCTTTGCTAGAAATCAAATAGCTGTGCCTAAAACAATTAGTTTGGTTAACAATGAGTTTTATGAATTTTTCACACGGGATGCAATTTCATATGCAACTAATTACATGGGCACTGTTATTAGCAATGACAATGTAAAAATTTCTCGTGAGACCATTTCTTGTGCTACTCCAAAAACCTACACAGTCAAATATACATATGGTGACGCGAAAGCAAGTGTTAAGATAACAGTTAGAAAAAGCACTACTGAAGGAATTGCTGATCCTGATGTAACTAATTCGTTCCCTGCTCAGCCTGGTACAAATGAACACCAAGCCTGGAAGACGCATTACGGTTCTTCAGTTAATTACATTAGTCCTACGGAATATACGCCTGAAACAGAATCACATACTCTAACAAGTGGTAATCTGACTTTGAAGACAAGATTTTATCAACCAGTCCTTCTCAGCGTAAAAGATCCAACCGATGATAATATTAACCGTGTTGGTCATATTCCAGAAGGCGTGACTGTTTCAAACGGCTGGGCTTATACTAGTTTATTGAGTCATACTTATTTAAGTTCTGGCCACGTTGTAGGTTATGACTTGAATAAGTTAACTAGCCCGTATAATGCGCAACATCTTTTAGATATGTCTCAAAAGGACTTTAATAATTATTCTAAGCATATCAAGGTCAGTCCATACATCCCAATTGGACATGGCCAAGCAATGGGTGCAAGTGACAAGTATATCTACGTAATTAATAATAATAATAAATTAAACGAAACAACCGATTCAGAAGAAATTGTTCAAATCCGTAAGAGTGATTTACAAATTAACAAAATTTGGACAATGAAAACTTGGGTGGGTGATCAAAATAGTCCTCGTTACTTCCACAACGGAGTAATCATGAACGATTATGAAATGTACACGGTATATCATGATACTAAGAATAATCGCTATGAATATTGGCAACTAACTCGTACTGGTGACAACTGGAATCCAAAATTAGTTGGTAAGACAGATGGCAATTTTGTTAATAACAATTCACCAGTTCAAGGTTTTGCTTATGATCCCGATCATAAGAACTTTTACTTAGCATTTAATGACTTGATCTTCAAGATTGGTCGTGACGGGACTTTAAAGGATCACTATTCATTTGATACCGGTCGTGAAATCGAAGGTATTTCTGTACATGATGGTAAACTATACGTTAACTTAGCACAGCGTGCAGAGCTATTAGTAAGTATGAACATCAATTAAATAAACTTTAAATCAAAAAAGAAGAGCAATTTAGCTCTTCTTTTTTTGATTCTTCTTTTGACATTCAGGACAAATACCAAAAATTTCTAAGTGACTTGCAGAAGTAACGTAGCCCGTTTGTTTTTCTGCTTCTGCACGCATACGATTTTCAACAGCTTCAAAGTCAGGATAATAAACGTCAGCTATGTTATCGCATTGTTTACAAATAATGTGGAAGTGGGGTTCAACAAAGTAGTCGTAATGAATTGAGTCATCACTATTTTTGATTTCGATAACAATGCCTGCATCAACTAATTTGTTTAGTGTGTTGTAGACTGTTGCTCGATAGGCTGGCTCGTCGCCGCTAATTGCTTTAAAAACAGTAGCTGCAGTAGGATGATTATGATGTGTCCGCAGATATTTTAAGATTTTAAGCCGTGGCTTAGTGACTTTCAAATTATGTTCACGTAGTAAATCTTCTGTTTCTTTTAAGTAGTTTGGCACAGTTTTCATCTCCTTAGTTTATTAAGTATAGTTTAGCATTAAATGCACAAAAAAAGTCGCCTTTTATTAGGCGACTTAATTAATCTTTAATTAGTATTTACTGTTCTTTAGCATCTTGATGGTGCTTGATCGTTGGTAAAATCATACCAAGTAAGAATAAAACGATTGGGGTAGCAATGTTTAAGCATAATGTGAATGGATCATCAGAGTACATTCCCATTAAGCAACATGCAACTGTAACAATTAATCCCCAAACACCAAGCGTATATGCAAGCCATTGATGCTTAGTCATTTCGTAGTTTTGGCCATTGTGGAACTTAGTAGCTTGCTTACGTAATGCAATGTAAGCAATGAATACCCATAAATAACGCATTGGCATCACGATAGAGTTTAATTTAACCAATTGAGCCATGACTGCTTGAGCGTTTGGCATGATAGCTTGTAAAACAATTAGACCACCGGATAAGCAAACAACCATCCAGATACCATTGATGTAGGCGCCATGCTTGTTAACTTTCAATAGCTTCTTAGGAATGTAATCTTTAGCTTCCTTACTACCTAATAGGATACGTAATGGAGCATCAATACTGATTACTAAAGCTGAGAATTGTCCAATAACGTTGCACCAAGCATAAATGTACATAAACAATCCACCAACACCGTAGTATTGGCCCAATTTGGCAAAGGCCATGTAAGGTCCGTTAGAGATGTATTCGTTTAAATTGGCGTTAACAACCTTAGGATCAAACATCATTGCCAACGCAATTGTTCCTAAAATTGCGGAAATCATAACCATTGCAGCTAAACCTAACATTGATTTAGGAAAGTTACGAGAAGGATCTTTCAACTTGTTTACATATGGTGAAATCTTTTCAGCCCCACCAACTGCGAAGACTAAAATTGATAGTGAGGTAAAGTACTTGAGGTTAAAGTCAGGTACAAAATTCTTCCAGTTCCAGCTAATATTATTAAAGCCGGCGTGAGGATTGATCATTGGTGCTGCATACATCATGATAATGAATAAAATTGACATGATGAACATTGAGGAACCAGCAATCGTTGACAATGTCTTAATAACTGGCACACCACGACTAGCTACCCAGCAGAAGAATAAAAAGACAGCAAGAGTAGCTAATTGAGTCCAGGTAGTAGGCAAACTGTCATACCAAGTAGTATTGCCAAAAATGCCCCATGACATACCTCTTAATCCACCAGTACCCTTACTTGAAATGTAAACGACATGAACAGCCCAGAAAGTCCAACCAGCATAATAAGCCCATTTTGGACCAATTGTAGCATTAATCCATGATGAGACCCCACCTTCGGAGTTTTGAAAGACAGAGCCGAGCTCACCAACCATTAGTGCATAAGGGATGAAAAACAGAAGGAAAATAATAATCCAACTGAGAATAACTTTTGTTCCATCAAAATAAATGAACCCATTAACAACATTACCAAAGCTCCAAACAATAGAGAAGGCCATAGTTGCTAGGGTGGGCCACATCATTTTTTTGGAATTTTCTTGCGATGTTTCCATAACCTAGTTCTCCTTACAGAAAAAATAATAACGTTAATATTGTAACGCAGACAATTATAAAAATCTATTTTTATTAGAATCATAGGAGCACACTATTGATTTAGCTTTTTAAAAGTGTGAAACTATCTTTATATGTATCATTAGGAGGTAGAAAGATTTAATGAAAAAAAAGTTTATAAGTAAATTGCTAGTTGCTTGCTCAATTTTGCTAACTAGCTTATTTGTTGGGAGTAATACAACTGAAGTAAATGCCAAGAGTTACCATAAAGCTGTTACTAAAATTGCAGGTAATGGTAATTACGCTATTTATCATAATACAAATAGAAAGGGTCCATCAGGCAAATTTACATCGACTAAGTATTTTAAGCATGCTCAAATTCAATCAAAGCAATCACTTGATACCAAAAAGGGTAAGTTTTGGAAGATTATTGTTGATGGACGAACAGTTGGCTGGGTTAGCCAAGACTTTTTTGCAAGAAACAAAATAGCAGTTGTTTCCAAAGTTAGTCTAGTACAAAATCCAAACTTTTCATTTGATACAAGGGACGCAATTAACTATGCTACAAACAGTGAGGGGACAGCTGTTAAAGCTGATAAGATTAAAGTTTCGACTTCAAGCGTTAGTTCTGCTACCCCTGGCACAACAACAGTTAATTACAGTTATGGCAACGCAAAGGCAAGCACAACTGTGACGGTTCGTGCTGACAAAAATGAGGGTATAGCTAGAGCTTCTGTTGCTCCTAAAAATGGCCCTAAAGAAGTATCTACTTGGAAAGGCAGTTCAAAGTCTAGTTCAAGAAATTGGAATGCGGCGCACCATTACACTTTTGAAACCAGTTCAAATACTTTTAAGTCAAATGGCTTAACTCTTAAAACCAAGTTTTTCCAACCTCGTTTTGTCAGTTTGGATTACAACAAGGCAGCTGATAAGATGGGACAAGTTGGGGTAATACCGGAGGGAATAACTGTACGCGGTTCCAACTTTACAGTTGCTGTCTTCAATTCAAGTAGTGATCAATACGGTCACTTGGTTTCATATGATTTAAACCATGTTAGCAAGTATGGTGCGCAGAATTTACAAGGTTTAAAATGGTCAACTTTTAAAAATTATGCATCGCACATTAAAGTCAGCCCATACATTAAACTTGGACATGGCCAAGCAATCGGCTCATCAGCAAATTATATTTATGTAATTGCTAATGACAACAAGATGAAGAATTCCACTGCTTCTGAAGAGATTTATCAAATTCGTAAGTCAGACATGATGGTTAACCAAATTTGGAGCTTCAGAATCTGGAGTGGTTCATCACCAAGGTACATTCACAATGCAACATTCTCTGATGATAACACGATGTACTGCTTATTCCACAATGGTGGCAATGGTTATTATGAATACTGGAAAGTAACGCGGAATGGTGATTCTTGGGTACCAGAAGAAGTTGGTGCGACAAGGGGGAACTTTGTCAGCAACCATTCACCTGTTCAAGGATTTACTTATGACCCATCGCATGACCAATTCTACGTTGGTTTTAACGACTACATTTTCAAAGTGGCCAAAGACGGCACTTATAAGAAGACACATCATTTCAACATAAAACGTGAGCTTGAGGGTCTGTCTGTTTCCGGTAATAAGATTTACGCTGAATTTGCTCAACGTGGGGAATTAACCGTTGGTAAGGCAAAATAAAATGAATTAAAAACAGTTTTCCGAAAGGAAGACTGTTTTTGTTTTAGTCCGGATTAATAATAAATTAACTGTACTTATAAAGTTTGCGTATTACTTTAATTATTATATAATTTCATTTATAGTATTTTTAAAATAGTTTAAGGAAGGTCCCTATGCAAAACATACTAGAAACAACTAACTTAACCAAAAAGTTCAAAAATCAAGTTGCACTTGATCATGTTAATATACATGTACCTGCCAATCAGGTTTATTGCTTGCTTGGACCAAATGGAGCCGGTAAGACGACACTGATGAAAATTTTAACTGGAATGATTTCAGCCACAGAAGGATCGATTTCCTTTGCTGGACATGAATGGTCTAGAAAAGATCTTGCGTCTATCGGTTCGTTGATTGAGAATGCTCCGTTATATGGCAACCTAACTGCAAGAGAAAATTTGCAGGTCATTTGTAATTTGCGAGGCATAGATACTAATGAAATAGATAATATTTTAGCAACAGTGGGTATGGATCAAACTGGAAAGAAACTTGCTAAAAATTTTTCTTTAGGTATGAAAGAACGATTGGGAATTGGGCTAGCCTTAGTTGGTAGTCCTAAGCTATTGATTTTAGACGAGCCAACAAACGGACTTGATCCACTAGGAATTCAACAATTACGTAACCTGATTGCTGAATTTAAAAAGAAAGATATCACAATTATTATTTCAAGTCACATGTTATCAGAAGTTGAGCATTTAGCAGATAACATTGGAATTATCGGAAACGGTAAACTTCTCTTAGAAAAGCCGATAGATCATCAGGAAAACTTGGAAGAGCTGTTTAATAGTACGTTGATGAAAGCTGGTGTTACAGGTGCTTAAAGCTCTATCAATAGAAACTCTTAAAACTAAAAGAACTCTTGTTAGACAATTAATCTGGGTTTTTCCATTCTTAGTAGCAATTGTCACTTTTCTATTATTTGCAGCAGCCGGCTATGTGGCTCAAAGCATAATTAATCAGTGGAGTTGTATTTGGTTTCCATTATTTTTAGCACTAATCATTGGGCTAAATGATCGCCATGAAAAAAATAGTACTGAATATAAAATGATTCTGAGCTCACCGAATGACTTATTTAGTTATGAGTTAGGTAGAATTCTTCATGGGTCTCTGCAAGGCCTGATTACTTCCCTTGTCCTAGTTATTTTGGTTTGCGTACTTTCATTTGTGACAGTTACTAGTGTTTCAGTCTCCTCAATAGTTTTGGCGATTTTGGGATTATGGCTTGTGAATTTATGGCAAGTACCTTTATATACATGGATTAGTCGTTTGACGAATATGTATGTTACAGTGCTTATTGCGGCTATCGGAGTTTTTATTGGCATAGAAATTAATGAATACGCTTGGGGGAAAATTTGGCCATTTACTTGGTCTGAAATTTTCCCAATTTCTCTAATTAAGATTAAAATAAATGGTCTCCCGATAGCAAATACTTCAGGCTTATCGAATAATTACTGGACGATTGGAGCAGCACTTGTTTTATTTGTGATTTTAAGTTACTTAGGTGCTAGATCATTCAGAAATCAGGTAAAGAAAAATGATTAATAAAATATTTAAAGCCGAAAACGTAAAATTAAAGCGTAGCTTTTTATTATACATGCATTTATTTGTGCTACTTATTTTCCCGCTAATTATGGGACTTTACTATGGAAGTAAGAAGAATTTTGTTAATTCCCAAACCATGGTTATAAGTTTTTATGAAATATTAGCAATTGTTTCTCCTTTAGTCATTAGCGTTGTGGTTTGTCTTGTTTTTGATAGAGAAGAAAAAGCCGGCGGCTGCAAAAATTGGTTGTCCAATCCTATAGGGAAGGGTAAAACTATAATGACGCAATTGCTGTACTATTGGCTGTGGTATTTTGTTGAAATAGTAGGGACAAGTATTTTTTACTATTTGATTCTAAAATATGGGTTCCGTGTAACGGGTATCTCCTTCTTAAAGCTTCTTCTAACAAGCATTGCTTTTGCTCTTTTTGGCTTTTTGCAATACGCAATTGCTCAATTAATTGTACTTAAATGGAACGTTGGGGGAGCAATGATTTTAGGATTCTTTGGATCCGTAATTTCTGCTTTAAGCATTACAGTTATCTTCGACTTTATTTGGCCGATTGTACCCTGGTCATGGCAAATTTATTTGACTGCTTTTTGGCAAAAAGAAATGAGTCTTGGCTCCCAAAAAGTCATAGGATTACTGATGCTAATTCCACTCTTCTTAACGGTTATATTTAGCCTGTTGATTGAAAAGGCATATAGAAACTGGCAACACTAAAAGTTCTAAGTTGAATCATTGTATGCCTGACATAAATATAAAAATTAGAGTAGCGCATTATAATTCAGATGAGGACTAACTTTTGATTTTTAATCGAAAGTTAGTCCTTTTTGTTTAAAAATGAGATATTAAGATGCTAGAACATGTGAATAATATTGCTATGTATGGCAATGTTTAAGAGTTTTTATAATTTCAGCAAAACCGTTTTTCAAAGGAAAGATATCAGGTATCATTTTAGTCTGATAAAACAAGTATTTTGATTAAGGAGAACCTTTTGACTAAAAGAGATTTTATTGATAGCTGTAATTTTTCACAAGCTGAAATGCAATATATGGCCGAACTGGGCTTGAAGCTAAAAGAGGCAATTGAACATGGATATTATCCACCATTACTAAAGGGCAAGAGTTTGGGGATGATTTTCGATCAATCCTCAACAAGAACGCGCTGCTCTGCTGAAGCTGCAATGACTGAATTAGGTGGTCATGCACTATATTTAGCACCTGGTCAAATTCAATTAGGCGAGGGTGGTCATGAAGGATTAGCGGATACCAGTCATGCTCTAGGGGACTTACTCGATATTATCGGAGTTAGAACAGCTAGCCAAGAAGATGTTGAAGAGATAGCTCAAAATTCTAGGGTACCTGTTGTCAACTTCATGACCGATGATGATCATCCTACTCAAGCATTAGGTGATTTGATTACCATTATGGAGTATTTACCTGAAGGTAAGAAACTATCTGAAGTAAAGCTTGTTTTTGTCGGGGATGCTACGCAAATAGCTGTTTCAGCAATTTATCTGTGTGCACAAATGGGCATGCAATTTGTGCAATATGGCCCTAAAGCTAAGCAAATGCCAAAGAAAATAGTAGAAAAAGCAAAAAAAATTGCTGACAAAACAGGTGGTACAATCACTTTATCTGAAGATGAAGCAGTTTTAAAAAACGCAGACTTCATTTATACGGATGTTTGGTACGGCTTATATGACCAAGAACTGAATAAAGATGAATACATGAAGATCTTTTACCCTAAGTATCAAGTTAATGACGAGTTAATTGCAAAAACCGAAAACCCTAATGTTAAATTTATGCACTGCTTGCCTGCTAATAGGGGCGAAGAGGTCAGTGCTTCTGTTCTTGAAGGTGAAAAATCAATTGCGTGGGAGCAAGCAGCCAATAAAAAAGCTGCTATGCGTGCAGTGTTTGTTTATTTACTTAATGCCAATTTTGCTACAGACGCTGATTCAATCAAGATTGCTAGTCAGTATCAAAGTGAATTGCAAGAAATACTAGAACAAAGACAGTAAAAGCAAAAAGAGCTAAATGACAACAATTCATTTAGCTCTTTTATTGTTTAGTTATGGGTCCCCTGAGAGTCGAACTCAGATTTTAAGAACCGGAATCTTACGTGCGATCCATTACACTAAGGACCCAATTAGCACTTGAACAAGTATAGCAGAAAAAAGCAAAAAATTGAATTCTTTTTATTCTAAAAGCTAAGCAGGACTCAGTTATTACTTAAAACTAAGGAAAAAGCAGTTAAATTATTAAGACTTTCTAATCGGTTCATTTTTGCTTGAATTATTTTTGGGTGGTTGATATACTATAGATGTCGATTGAGGAATGAAGAATTTAATTGATATAAGTTCACGTTTCTCTTATATTTTTAGACAATCTGGGACAAAAAATGACAATAGCTAGGTCAAAAATGTCCCGGGAGAAGGAGAGAAGTCGATGTACTCGGAAATTCCTGTGCTAGAAGCTCTCGTTCCTGACATTTTAAAAGTTTTTCGACAAAGATATCTTGTTCTAGAGCAGATATCCCTTAAAGCCCCAATTGGGCGTAGAAGTGTTGCTCAGTCTTTAGGACTTTCTGAAAGGAACGTTCGAACTGAAACGGAGTATCTTCGTGATCTCGGCTTAATCGAGATTAAAAGCTTTGGAATGTTTATGACAGAAAAAGGTCAGAAGATGTTGCAGGATGCAGCGCCGGTGATTGATCGACTATTCAATGCACGTGAGACTGAGGTTGATTTAGCTCGTAAGCTTGGAATTGAACGGACGATTATTGTTCCTGGTGATAGTGACTTGCAAGAACTTGTTTATGAGCGAATGGGTGAAGAACTCAATTCAGCTCTTGACTTGCTTTTGCCTCTAGGACACTCAATTATCACTGTTTTAGGTGGAGCTGCACTTGCGAAGTCAGCAAAAAATTTGTCTAGAAATTTAGGTAAGAATCGGCAATTAGAATTTGTACCTGGTAGAGGTGCCCTGGGTGAAAATGTTGCGATTCAAAGCAATACAATTGTTCAGGAAATGGCACTGAAAACAGGTGGTAAATATAGAACTTTATATTTACCTGAGCAGGTTTCTACAGAAGCCTATAAGTCACTGATTCGTGAATCAACTGTTGCTGATGTGCTTGAAGATATTTCAAAAACTGATGTTGTCATTCATGGAATAGGGCTAGCTCAAGATATGGCGCGGCGCAGAGGATACGATTCGGTTCGTTTGTCTGAGTTGCGTGAAAAAAAGGTCGTTACCGAATGTTTTGGGTGTTTTTTCGATAGCGATGGTAAGATTGTCGACCGCGTGCATCAGGTTGGCTTGCAGTTCGAAAATCTGAACAAAATACCTCACATATTTGCCTTTGCTTGTGGTGGCAGAAAAGCCAAAGCAATCAAAGCTTATATGCCTAATGCTCCTCATCAAACCTGGTTAATTACTGATGAGGGAGCCTCAAAGAAGATTTTAAAGGAGAAATAATTCTCATTTAAAATAAAAAGATGTTTATAGTTCTTAAGGAGGACTTTAGAATATGACAGTTAAAATTGGTATTAACGGCTTTGGCCGTATTGGTCGTTTAGCATTCCGTCGAATCATGGATTTGGGCGAAAAGTCAAAGGATATCGAAGTTGTTGCTATTAACGACTTGACTACTCCGGCACTTTTAGCACACTTATTGAAGTATGACTCAACTCATGGTACTTTCAACCACGAAGTTTCAGCTACTGATGATTCAATCGTTGTAGATGGTAAGAAATACCGTGTATACGCAGAACCACAAGCTCAAAACATTCCATGGGTTAAGAACGATGGTGTTGACTTTGTTCTTGAATGTACTGGTTTCTACACTAGCAAGGCTAAGTCACAAGCTCACCTTGACGCTGGTGCAAAGAGAGTCTTAATTTCAGCACCTGCTGGTAACGACTTGAAGACTATTGTTTACTCAGTAAACGATGATACTTTAGACGCAAGCGACACAATCGTATCTGCTGGTTCATGTACTACTAACTCATTGGCACCAATGGTTGACGCTTTGCAAAAAGAATTTGGTGTTAAGGTAGCTACTATGACTACTATCCACGCTTACACTTCAACTCAAATGCTTTTGGATGGACCTGTTCGTGGTGGTAACAAGCGCGCTGCTCGTGCTGCTGCAGTTAACATTATTCCTCATTCAACTGGTGCTGCTAAGGCTATTGGTCTTGTTGTTCCAGAATTGAACGGTAAAGTTAACGGTCACGCACAACGTGTACCAGTTACTGATGGTTCATTGACTGAATTAGTTTCAATCCTTGACAAGAAGGTAACTGCTGACGAAGTTAACTCAGCATTGAAGAAATACGAAAGCCCATCATTTGCATACAACGATGATGAAATCGTTTCAAGTGATGTTGTAGGTATGACTGCTGGTTCAATCTTTGACCCAACTCAAACTATGGTAACCACTGCCGGTGACAACCAATTAGTTAAGACTGTTGCTTGGTACGACAATGAATACTCATTCACTTGCCAAATGGTTCGTACTTTGTTGAAATTTGCTACTCTTTAATCTGTAAATTAGATTACTGAATAAGTAGTAAAGAGAAGGCGGAGGGAAATTCTTCCTTCCGCCTTTTTTTCAAGAAAAATAATTAAGTTATCGGAGGATATAGATGGCTAAATTAATCGTTTCAGACGTTGATGTTAAAGATAAAAAGGTATTAGTTCGTGTTGACTTTAATGTTCCTATTAAAGATGGCGTGATTGGTGACGACAACAGAATCGTTGCCGCACTTCCAACTATTAACTACATTATCGACAATGGTGGTAAGGCAATCTTACTAAGTCACTTAGGTCGTATTAAGTCAGATGCAGACAAAAAGGACTTATCACTTAAACCAATCGCTGATCGTTTGAGTGAATTATTGAAGAAACCTGTTACCTTTGTTCCTGAAAACGAAGGTAAAGAAGTTGAAGATGCTATTAACAACATGCAAGATGGCGATGTAGTTGTTCTTGAAAACACTCGTTTCCAAGATATCGACAATGACTTTGGTAAGCGTGAAAGCAAAAACGATCCTAAGCTTGGTGAATACTGGGCATCATTAGGTGACGTTTACGTTAACGATGCCTTTGGTACTGCACACAGAAGCCATGCTTCAAATGTTGGAATTGCTGAAGCAATGAAGAAGGCTGGTAAGCCGGCTGCAGCTGGTTTCCTAATGGAAAAGGAAATCAAGTTCTTAGGTGATGCTGTTGCAAATCCAGTTCACCCATTTGTTACTATCTTAGGTGGTGCAAAGGTTTCTGATAAGATTGACGTTATCACTAACTTGATTCCTAAGTCTGACCACATCTTGATCGGTGGTGGTATGGCTTATACTTTCTTAGCAGCACAAGGTCATGAAATTGGTAAGTCATTATTTGAACCAGATAAGGTTGACTTGGCTAAAGAATTGCTTGAAAAAGCAGATGGTAAGATTGTTTTACCAGTAGATAACTTGGCTGCAACTGAATTCTCAAATGATGCTGCTCGTAAAGTTGTTGGTGACGACATTCCTGAAAACATGATGGGTCTTGACATTGGTCCTAAGACTGTTGAAAAGTTCAAGGATATCTTGAAAGATGCTAAGACTGTTGTTTGGAATGGACCAATGGGTGCATTTGAAATGCCTAACTTCGCTGAAGGTACTTTAGAAGTTGGTAAAGCATTAGCTGATTTGACTGACGCTACTACTATTATCGGTGGTGGTGACTCAACAGCAGCTGCTAAGCAATTAGGTATTGCTCCTAAGATTACTCACATCTCAACTGGTGGTGGAGCTTCATTGGAATACCTTGAAGGTAAAGAATTGCCAGGAATTGCCTGCATTTCAGACAAATAAGCTATCAGAAAGGACAATAATTAAATGCGTACACCAATTATTGCTGGTAACTGGAAACTAAACATGAACCCAGAACAAACTGCTGAGTTCGTAGCTTCTATTAAAAATGAGTTACCAGAATCAAGTAAAGTAGAATCAGTAATTTGTGCTCCAGCCGTTGACCTTGATGCATTGAAAAAGGCTGCTGAAGGTTCAGAATTACATGTAGGTGCAGAAAATGCCTACTTCGAAACTGAAGGTGCTTTTACTGGTGAAACTTCTCCTAAAGTTCTTAACGAAATGGGAATCGATTACTGCATTATTGGTCACTCAGAGCGTCGTGAATACTTCCACGAAACTGATGAAGATATTAACAAGAAAGCTAAAGTTTTATTTGCTAATAACGTAACTCCAATCGTTTGCTGTGGTGAATCACTTGAAACTCGTGAAGCTAACAAGCAAGAAGAATGGGTAGTTGGCCAAATTAAAGCTGATTTGGATGGTTTAACTGCTGAACAAGTTTCAAACCTTGTTATTGCTTATGAACCAATTTGGGCAATCGGAACTGGTAAGACTGCTAGTTCAGAACAAGCAGAAGAAATGTGCAAGACAATCCGTGAGACTGTCAAGGACTTGTACGATGATGAAACTGCTGAAAATGTTCGTATCCAATATGGTGGTTCAGTTAACCCAGCTAATGTTAAAGAATTGATGGGTAAGCCAAATATTGATGGAGGTTTAGTTGGTGGTGCATCACTTAAACCTGATTCATATTTAGCTTTGGTAAATTACCAAGACTAATTTTAACTGTATAAATGAAAAGCCTCTGCAAATAGCAGAGGTTTTTTTTGCTTATCAAAAATTTAGTACCATGGTTATTACTATAAAGTGAGCAAAGTACAAGTTGTTTTTTATAAAATCGTGTATTAAAATTTAATATATTAAATAAAGTAGTCATTAAATTAATGATCGTTAGGAGAAAATAATGAAACTAAATAAGTTTAATTTAAGTTTGTTTTTAAGCACCTTACTTTTATTTTTATAAGTCTTGGTTCGACAACTACAGTTTTTGCATCAGAAAATAGTAATACAGCTGTTGTTGCAAAAAAGTCCACGATCTACGCGCCAGATGAAAAACTATCTGCATATGTGCGTACAAAAGGAAGGGTAGAAAAAGGAACAAAAGTAAGTTTACTTTCTTCTATAATTTCAAACGGCCGTAGTTTTGATGAAATTTCAGATGGTAAGTTTATTCTGGCTACTAACCTAAAAGGTAAGAGCCGCAAATTAAAGAAAGATGCGTATGTTATTTTTCCGGATGGTGGGAAATTAAAAAAGTTAAAAAAACATACGAGAGTAATGACATATGGACTACCAGTCACAGGCTATTTAGATAAAAAGTACTATACGGAAAAAAGTGGAAGGTTTATCAAAAAGTCAGCTTTTATTAAATAAGAAGGGAAAGAATATTGAATAAACAAATAAAGAAAAGCAAAATAAAGATACTTATTGCTATAACTACATCTTTGGCTCTTGGATTATTTGTAGGAAAAAGTAATGATAGTAACTTCTTCAATACAAACACGGTTGTTCAAGCAGCTCATGTAAAAGGTAATTTAGGAAAACTGACTACACCGAAGAAGATGCGTGGTACCTGGTATGGCAAAGCTTTTGATATGAATTATAAATCAAACACAATTGATAAATTGAGAGTAAAAGCGCATAAAATCGGTTCTGATGAATTACATAGGCAAGATACTAATGCTAAGGGAATTAAGAATACTAAGCAAACCAGAAATTGGGTAAGGGCTTTTTACCCTGTAACTTTTAAAAAGGACAAAAACATAAAATATATCTCGATGTTACCTTGGTTTAGTCCTGTTGCATCAGGTAGGAGTTTAGGTTTATATCATTACAAAGGACACCGCGTTTTAATTGAAAGAACTACATCTTCTTATAGAATAACTAACGTTTATTGGCGTTCGGCTAAGTTAGCTAGAATGTATGGTGGGACAAAGCCAAAAGAGTTAAAAACATTTGCTCAATGGTAAATTATTTTTGTGTTAGTTTTTCTTATGTTTAAAATGAAAAGCCTCTGCTATTTGCAGAGGCTTTTTACTTGGAATTGTTTTAGTTAACAGGAATAATATATATAATTATATATTTAAATCACAAAAGACACTTTTATTGTTGAAAATAACTGATATAATATTAAATTATCTCAGGTTCTCAGGAGGCCGAAAAAAATGAAAAGTAAGAAGATTTTAACAATGCTTGCAGCCGCAACAGTTGCTTTAACTACTGCTACACCAGCACTAGTAAATCAACCAGCCCAAGTTCAAGCTGCCACTGTTAAGAAAAATAAATATGGTTTTAACAAACTATATACTTTCCCCAAAACTTTGCGTGGTAAGTGGTACAGCACCAACAATTTGACACCTAATCCAATGAATATTCAAAAGAATTCATTCGATACGCCATGGGCAAATGACCATGTTAAGGCTGTTGAAATTGGAACAGTTAAGGGAACTAAAAAGTACCCTTGGCAAATGTCCAAAACTTGGAAGTCAAAGAACGCTGATTTATTTGCTAAGTATGCAAGAGTAACAACTAAGACAATGAATGGCGACAAGTGGACAATTGTGAGTCCAGTCGATGAAAAGTCAACTAAGATGGGTTATGCTTTTACTGTAAAAACTGAAGTGATTGATGGAAAGAAAGAATCTGTTTTATTCCAATCACATCCTCAAGTGGGTGAAGTTACTAACCAATACTTCAGAACTGAAGAATTGGCTAAAAAATATGCTGCTCATGAATTCAAGGATATGAAGTATAGTAAAGTAAATCCTAGAAATTAAAATAGACTGTAGTTACAATTTAACTGTAACTACAGTTTTTTATTAGTTTTAATTGGAGAAGCTTCAAATGAAATTGCTTTTAACAGGTGATAGCATCATTGCTAGAAAAGAAGGCTTGAAAGGGCCACGACTTGACTACACCTTAAAGAAGAAAAATTCTAATATAGAGACGATTAATACCGCAGTACCAGGAATTAACTCAGGTGCATTTTTTGCTTTGATTTCTGACCTTGTCCTTAAGATAGACCACTGTGATAAGTTGATTCTATTACTTGGAACAAACGATTTGGCACTGCATAAAAAGGTTCCATTGGAGCAGTTTAAGCAAAACATGGCATTAATTATTTCCAGCATGGTTTGCTTATATTATCCAAATAATTTCATAATGATTTCTCCGCCTGCAGTTGATGAGCATAAACAGGAAAAGCGAACTAATAATGATGTTGCTGCTTATACAGCAGAATTGGAACAAGTAGCAAATAATTATAAAATACATTTTATTAACCTTTTTGAAAAAATGGCTAAGCAAGGAAGCTTAACAACTCTTTGTCAAGGCCAATTAGATGATGGTTTACATTTTGGTGCTGCAGGGTATGAGTTATTGGCTGACTTAATTATTAAAGAACTTGATAATAATAGCTAAAATTGGCAATAAATAGTAGATTCAACCTTGCTATGGAGTTAACTCTAACGTTTATACTAACTCTAACAAAAGAATTTTTGGGAGAGTTAAAAATGGAGAAAATAACATTAAATAATGGAGTAGAGATGCCCCTTTTAGGGTTCGGTGCTTTTCAAATTACCGATTTAACCTTAGCTGAACAGGTAGTAGAAGATGCAATTAGATCAGGGTATCGCTTAATTGATACAGCCTCTTCATATGGCAACGAAGAGGCGATAGGACAAGCAATAAAAAATAGTGAAGTTGATCGTGCTGATATATTTGTTACAACAAAACTATGGGTATCTGACACCGGTTATGAAGCAACAAAGAGAGCAATTTTAACTTCTTTAAAGAAACTTCAGTTAGACTATTTAGATTTATATCTAATTCATCAACCGTATGGTGATGTTTACGGCTCTTGGCGAGCAATGGAAGAAGCATATCAAGCAGGTACAATTAGAGCAATTGGTGTTTCGAACTTTACAGCAGACCGTGTTTTGGATCTAGAGCTATACAATAAGATTTGTCCCGCTGTTGATCAAATTGAAGTTAATCCATGGATGCAACAAAAAGATGATGTTCCTTTTTTGCAGAAGCACAATATTCAACCGGAAGCATGGGCTCCATTTGCTGAAGGAAAGCAGCAAATATTTACTAATTCACTGATTGCTGAAATTGGACAGAAGTATCATAAGACCGTAGGGCAAGTTATTCTACGCTGGCTACTTCAAAGAAAAATTGTTGTGATTCCAAAATCAGTTCATCATGATAGAATAGTTGAAAACAGCCAAGTCTTTGATTTTGAATTGACTCAAGCAGAAATGGCACAAATTAAAACACTAGATGAAAATAAAAGTCAGTTTTTTGATCATCGGGATCCAGCAGCTGTTCAAAATATCCATGATCTAGTACGGAATGTTGATTAAGGAAATAAAAGTTTGAATATCAATGAAGTGAGCAAAAAATTTGGTTTACCAAAAGACACATTAAGATATTGGGAAAAAGAAGGATTAATCCCTGCGATAAAGCGTGATCAAATGGTTATCGCGTTTATAGTGAATACGATCAAAACTAGATTTTTTATATTTTAGTTTTGCGTAAGGCTGGGATGCCGGTTAAAAAGCTGAAGCAATTTGTTGTACTATATTTGCATGAACCACAAACCAGAAAAAAGCGTCGTGAATTATTAGAAATGCAACGTGACGAACTAATAAAGCAAATACATGATATTCAAAAGACAATTAACTATCTAACTTATAAAATTGATCATTTTGATGACCAACTTCTGACATTCGAAAATGAAAAGCTAGCATATGAGAAAAAGGTTGATTAATTAGCAAAAGACATTACCCCTGTAGACCGGTAATGTCTTTTGCTATCTTCTTGAAGCTTAAACCAAATATAAATAAGCATTATTTGCTAATTGACAGAATAAGCAGATAATATTAGAGTTAAATGAAAAAGTTAATTGTATATAGGAGGCACAACATGTACAAATATCTTAAGCAACATTTATTTTCCGTCGGGTGTGCCTGCTTATTGTTGTTAACCAATTCATTCCTGCAAGTTTTGGCTGCTACCAAAATGGCAAATTTAGCTAATGCTTTAATTGCGAAAAATATAAATCTTTTTGGTCAATTATTGATGCTGATTTTTTTACTATGGTTTATTTCTTTTATTATTTCCTTTTTTGAAAGCTATATTGAAGAAAGTGCAACTCAAGACATTTTAACTGATATTAGAAATGATATTGCAACAGCGCTAACTGAAATGCCAGAGAGTGATTTTCAGAATAATCCAGTGGACTATTACGAATCGTATTTGCAAAACGATGTTAATCTCATTCAAAGAGAAGGTGTAAACACCTTTTTCAGGATTGTTCGCTTCAGTGGTAATGCAATTTTTGCTTTAATTGCATTATATCTATATAGTCCAATTTTGTTCATTACTGCTATTTTTTTAGTAGTTTTAATTGTATTAGTACCTCGGCTTTGTAAAAAATACCTTAGTAATGGAGTGGAAGAGATATCTAAAGCTAACGAAAAATTTCTTAAGTATACTAGCAGTGGATTACACGGTTATGAGACCCTCTTTGTTTTTAATGCCCTGTCAGAGATAAAAAAGCTCGTTGATACGGGCTCTAGTATATTGAAGAAAGCAAATGTTCATAACGCTATTAGGAGATCGATTGTCGACATTATTACTAGTGTAGTAAATATTGGTAGTCAGCTAATTATTTTAGGAATTACTGGATTTTTACATTTCAAGGGTGTTTTGAGTGCTGGAGCTATTTTGTCGACAGCAGAATTAGCGACAAAAGTCTTTGATTCAGCTGGAATAATTAATCGCTATTTAGCTCAATTGCTTTCAACTTCAGGTATTTTTGCAAAATTTTCTAAGCTAAAAAATCTTGTTATTCCAGACAAACAAAAGTTTGATCTGGCATCCTTTCCAATGCAATTTAAGACACTGGAATTTAGAGATGTGTCGTTTTCATATCCTGGTTCTAGAACAACAATATTAAGTCATTTTTCTTATGCCTTTACTAGGGATAATTTTTATAAACTAAATGGTGATTCTGGCAGGGGAAAATCAACATTGCTTAAGTTAGCAACTGGTCAGCTCAAACCAAATTCTGGTGAAATTCTTTTAAATGGAATTAATATTAATCAAATCCCACAAAAAGTCATAAACGAGTTGATTATATACTTACCTCAAAAGGTTACAATTTTCCCTTACTCAATTAACTATAATATTTCATTAGGACGAAAAGTTAATTTGGAAAAATTAGCCTCAGTAAAAGAAAAGTTTGGAATTGATGATTCATGGCAATACAATTCTCTTTCTGGAGGACAGAAACAACGAGTTGCATTAGCTCGTCTCATTGATTCTGCTAACAAGCTTGTTTTACTTGATGAAAGTTTTTCAAGCATTGATTTGAAATCGTCGCAGGATTTACTTCAAATGTTTTTGAAAGATTGTAAAACGATAATTTTAGTTTCTCATCGAAATAATGAAATTGGCGATTTTCCAGTTAAAAATCTCACTTTAAAGTAAAAGCTGGAACAAATGATTTAGCAAAAAAGAAGATTTCTAGGCTATTTGCTGCAGGAAATGTAACTATACCAATATCTGCAGTTTCAGAAGAATACATTCAACTCAAATCACAGGATTCTATGTAGGACGTTTATTAAAGAAAAGCACTATTGCTAATCCAAGTGTTAGATTTTTTCCCCCGAGAAGTCAACTGGGACAAAAGCTTGCAACATAATATTGAAGAGTCAAGACAGAAAATGGATAATATTTAAGGATAGAAAAGTGATGATAAAAAAGAAATATTTAAATGTTTATAAATTACTAGTTGGACGGGTGGCAACTAATATTGCTGATAGTTTATTCTATATGGCAATTTTTTGGTACTTTAAAGAAACTGGTCATTCACCATTAATGGTAGCGCTAATTTTTTCAATTGAAGCTGGAATTGACATAATTTCGTTTGGATTTGGTCCGCTAATTGATCGTTTGTCCGTTAAAAAATTGCTAAAATATTCAACTCTTATACAAATTGTAATTAGTGTTATTATCGCCTGTGTACTATACCTTAAGCAAAATAATGTAATCATTGACATATTTTTACTTCTATTATTTGGTATATCAACAATATTATCATCAATTATTTATCCAACAGAATATAAGCTGTTGCCCGTGCTTGTTGAGAAGAAGGATCTCTTGCATTTTAACGGCCTTTTTCAGGTAAGCTACAAGATATTGGACTTAGTACTAGACGGTATAACCACCTTTATTATTGCTACAACATCTATCAGTATAACCATTATTATATCAGCGGTTATTTTTACCATAGCGCTCTTTATCTATGCAAGAGTACAAATTAATATGCTCGCAAAAGATGTACTAAAAAGTGAAGAATACTTTACAGGCTCCTATTTAAAAGATTTACAAGTTGGTTGGGTTACTTTGAAAAGTGAGAGTAATATTATTGAATTAATATTACCGTTATGTGTGGTTAACTTCTTTTTTGGCATTTATGATGTTGGATTGCCTTATTTTGCGGAAAGCTATATACATGACTCGGCGATTGGCTATGGAGGATTGCTGATGGTATCCTCCCTAGGAAGCATACTAGGAGCTCTTGTTATACAGCATTTTAAGTTAGGAAAAAAGAATATGGAAGCTTTTATTACTTTATGCTTCTTGGGAGCGGGAATATTTAGACTCTTGGTTCCATTAACTGTAAAAACTAGTGTGATTTTCGCCTTGATTAGCTCTGCAATCTCTTCTTTATGGATTACAATGATGAACATTGATTTTGAAACTCTAGTTCAAACAAGCTTTTCATCAGCAATTTTAGGTAGAATTGATACTATCAATGACAGTATACTTTCGCTAATGATACCGTTAGGTACATTTGGGGGAAGTTGGATTATAGAAAAATTTGGCTCAATAAGTACACAATACGTTTATGGAGTGGCATTATTAGTTAGTGCAATCTACTATTTTGGTGTAACAAGATATAGAAAAAGATTAAAATAACTCATTTTTTGATTTGGCTGAAATATATCTTTTTTGATGACCAATTTCTGACATTTGAAAATGAGAAGTTGGCTTATAAGAAAAAGGTTGATTAACAAAAGGAGCACTACAATTAGTAGTGCTCCTTTTGTTTAGTTGAATTTAACATTATATTTACGTCCAATAGGTGGGAATGTCGGTAACCGCAGAGGCGTTGTATGCCATTGTGTAAAAAGGGTGGCACACAGTAAAATAAACGGTACATCTTCTGGGCGAGCAATATTACAAGTTAAAACGACCCCATTTTTCTTGATATCCGTTTCAACCGTAGCCACTGTTTTAACCCCAGATAAAAAGCGGTATTTTCCGTTTTTGATACTACCTGTAACTAAGTAATTAAGTCTAGTAATATAAAAAAGATTCGACACAGAGTTGTTAAAGCGTTTGACTTTAACTAAAGAATGATTGACAACGTCAATAGTATAGGATGAAATTATGCCATTACCATCAGTATAAAGCCGACCAATTTCAGTTTGCTTATATGTCTTCAAATAAAGTGTATGGTTAGGATTATCAAGATTACCTTGAATTAAGTATTTGATTTTGCCTTTTTCATTTGCAACGGGAATCTGACCGTATTCTTGCTTTTGAGTTAGTTCTAGTAAATAGCGCATTTAAGCACCTCTATTCTTTAGCATTTTCGCTAATAAACTGTTTTAAAATATAAGCTACTCCATTTTCATCATTAGTTTTTGTTTGTACTTGGGCTAATTTCTTAATTGCTGGAACCGCGTTGCCCATAGCTACACCTGTACCTGCATCCCTAATCATACTCTCATCATTAAGGTTATCGCCAATTGCAGCAACTTCTTCTCGCTTCAGGCCTTTCTTTTTCGCATATTCCATCAATGCAGGACCTTTTTGTGCCTTAGCATCATTAATCTCGATATTAGCAGGAGAACTTGAAGTCACTGCCACGTCTCCCAAAGCCATGATTTCCTTTTTTGCCTCAACAAAAGCTTCAGGTCCATGTCCGTCAAATGAAATTATCTTCATTACTTCAAGCTCTGGATCGTTTAATAGGTCAGTAAAACTGTCAACGTAAGTCATGCTTAACATTGCATTACTTCCTGCTGCTGTTGCTACTGCTTTTTTAAAACTTAGGCGCGGATTAAGCGCAGTTAATGCACGAGCTAAATTAACTACTCGTTGGCTAATGTCTTTTGAAAAAATCAAGTCTGAGGTTACAAGCTCATAATAAATGTGGTGGCGGTCCAAAATGTCCGCTACTTGTTTCGCTTTGGCTGTTGGTAACGGATTTTTAACCTGCAGCTTACCATTTGCATCAAATACAAGTGCACCATTAATGTTAATAAAACCTGTGTTAATACCAAAATCTTTAATTACTTTACGCGATTGTTCAGGTGAACGTCCGGTTGCCACCAAGAACTCAATTCCACTTTTTTGGGCCGCTTTAATTGCGGCTACGTTTTCGTCTGAGACGGTAATATTACTGTTAAATAATGTGCCATCAAGGTCACAAGCTACTAATTTAATCAAGATAAGAGATGAGCCTCCTTCGTAACTGAAGCGTTTTATTATTTCATAATCATCTTAACATAAGTAGAGAACATGTCGTTTATTATTTTTTTAATAAATGCGCTTTGTTATGGTAAAAATCGTTAAAATTGTCTAAGTTATTTTCAATCAGAATTAGTTTCATGATACCATATAGGCTGTGAAAGAGAGGGTGTCTTGATAATGAAAAAGTTTATTGGCAATGACTGGGATGAAGTATTAGCTCCTGTATTTGAAAGTAATGAATACCATGCGCTTCATGAGTTTTTGAAAAAAGAATACCAAACTAAGCGGATATTTCCAGATATGTACCATATTTTCACTGCTTTTAAATTAACCCCATTTGCTAAGACTAAAGTAGTTATTCTAGGCCAAGATCCATACCATAATCCAGGGCAGGCAACCGGAATGAGTTTTGCCGTAATGCCTGGGGTTAAATTACCACCATCCCTACAGAACATTTATAAGGAACTTTATGATGATGTGGGTTGTGTTCCGGTTCAACATGGTTATTTGAAAAAGTGGGCTGATCAGGGTGTACTTCTACTGAATGCAGTTTTAACGGTACCATATGGACATGCAAATGGACATCAGGGCAAAGGCTGGGAGCAAGTAACAGATGCTGCAATCAAAGCCCTGAGCGATCGTGGTCAGGTTGTTTTTATCTTATGGGGCAAATATGCGCAAAATAAAATCGCATTAATTGACCAAGAGAAGAATTATGTGATTAAATCAGCTCATCCGAGTCCATTCTCAGCAGATCGCGGCTTCTTTGGCTCACGACCATTTTCGCGTTGTAATGAGGCCTTAAAAAAATTTGGTGAAACACCAATTGATTGGCAATTGCCGCAACAAGTCACAGAATCTGATTTAGCATAGGTGAAATAATGAGTATTTTTGAATTATTAAAGAGCAAAGTAAAAAATTCTAGTAAGCAATATCGCATAGTTTTCCCTGAAGGAAATGATCCTAGG
The DNA here is from genome assembly GCF_003150935.1 of Lactobacillus apis. Classification (NCBI taxonomy): domain Bacteria; kingdom Bacillati; phylum Bacillota; class Bacilli; order Lactobacillales; family Lactobacillaceae; genus Lactobacillus; species Lactobacillus apis. The sequence continues at coordinate 565,165 of NZ_CP029476.1, forward strand.
ATATTAAAAGCCGTTAGAAAACTTAAAGACGATAATGTCATTAGCCCAATTATTTTGGGTGATCCAGAACAAGTAAAACAAGTTGCACAGCAAGAAAGAATTTCACTCGATGATCTTTTATTAATTGACATTGATAATTACGAGAACCTGAATGAAATGATAGTCAGCTTCATTCAAGCTCGTGGCAAAGAAATTACTGAATCCGAGGTGCGTAAAGCATTAAAGGATGCCAATTATTTTGGCACAATGATGGTTAAGATGGGAATTGCTGATGGAATGGTTTCCGGTGCAGTTCATTCGACGGCAGAAACTGTTCGTCCAGCATTACAACTTGTTCATACTGCTGAAGGCATGCATCGCGTCTCTGGTAGCTTTATTATGGAGCGAGGGAAAGAAAAGTATCTTTTTGCAGACTGTGCAATCAATCCAGCACCTGATAGTCAAACGTTAGCAGAAATTGCTTATCAAACTGTTGAAACAGCCAAAATGATTGACCTTGAGCCACGTGTAGCCTTCCTTAGCTTTTCAACCAAGGGCTCCGCAAAAGGCGAAATGGTTACTAGAACTGTCGAGGCTGCTGAAATTTTTGCTAAAGAGCACCCTGATATTGTTTCAGATGGTGAATTACAATTTGATGCTGCTTTTGTTCCGGAAGTTGCTGCAAAAAAGGCACCTGATTCTAAACTTGCAGGGCGTGCAAACATTTTTATTTTCCCTGAATTACAATCGGGCAATATTGCTTATAAAATTACACAACGTTTGGGTAACTTTGCAGCAATTGGACCTATTTTGCAAGGACTTGATAAACCAATTAACGATTTATCACGTGGGGCAAGTAGCCAGGATGTCTACGACTTAGCTGTTTTAACAGCAGCTCAAGCACTTTTTAAGGACAAAGAATAATGACTAAATTAGAGATTAACTCAGCTGCTGAAATGAAGAAAATTGGTGCAGCGATTGCCTCCACGGCTAGGCCACACGATTTGCTTTTACTAAATGGTGATTTAGGAGCCGGTAAAACTACGCTGACACAGGGAATTGGTTATGCGCTTGGGGTAAGACGTCCAGTGAAAAGTCCAACTTTTACGATTGTCCGTGAGTATGCTGAGGCAAAACTACCAATTTATCACATGGATTTTTATCGTTTAGAAAACAGCGATTTATCATCAATCGATTTAAATAGCTATCTGTCAGAGCCAGGATTGGTTATTATTGAATGGCCAGAAGTTATTCAGGGCTATCTACCAGATCAATATTTGCAGGTAGTAATTAGAAGAGTTGATGATAGCTGGGATTCCACTAAGAGGACATTAGAATTTAGACCGCAGGGAAAGCGCAATGAACTGTGGGTAAAAGATGTTATGAATAAATTGCAATAAAAAGGCAGAGCTGAAATTAATCAGTTCTGCTTTTTTGACTTATTTATTAGATTTGGTAAACAAGGTTTTTAATTGGTTCATCACCAAATTCTTTGTTTTGGGCGATAAGAATACCTGCACAGGCTTCACTATCGCTAAGCGCATTGTGATGGTGCCACAATTCAACATTTAATGCTTCGGATACAGTATCCAGTTTATGATTAGGTAGATTAGGTTCAAATAATTTACTTGTTTGTAGGGTGTCGATTACAAAATAGTGCGGTTCTTGAATATCGTAACGCGCTAAACTTTGCTTCATTACATTTGTATCAAAACGTGCATTATGCGCACAAACTAGCATGCCAGGCTGATACAAGTCTTTGATTTGAGTCCAAACTTCTGCCATTGTTGGCGCATCCTTTACATCATCTGCAGTAATGTCATGAATTTGAATGTTTCGCGCATCAAACGGCATTTGGGGGTTTATAACTGTATAGAACCGGTCAACAATTTGATTGTCGCGAACCATTACTAGTGCTAGAGAACACGCACTTTCTGGATGGCGGTTGGCGGTTTCAAAGTCCATTGCAATAAAATTCATTTTCTCTCCTTTAAAACTTAATTTTAGTATAACATAGGATGAAGCAATTCACTGAATGCGGTAAAATAAACAAAAGATTTAATAAGGAGAATTTTAACTTTGAAGTTATTTGATTTAGCAAAAGAAGGGATAGAAATTAAGCAACAAGTCCCGCTTAGCAAATATACGTTTACAAAAACTGGTGGTCCAGCAGAATTTTTGGCTTTCCCGCAAAATCAAACAGAGCTTCAAGAGCTAGTTGAAGCAGCTAATGCTGATCAAATACCGCTAACTGTTATTGGAAATGCATCAAATTTAATTATTCGTGATGGTGGCATTGATGGACTCGTCATTATTTTAACCAAAATGGATAAGATTACCGTTGAAGGTCAGACAGTTACTGCTCAAGCAGGTGCACGAATTATTGGCACTGCTTTTATGGCAGCCAACCATGGACTTAGTGGAATGGAATTTGCGGCTGGTATTCCAGGTAGTGTTGGTGGCGCTGTTTTTATGAATGCAGGAGCGTATGGCGGTGAAACTTGTGAGGTTGTTGCGTCGGTTACCGTAATGTCTGCAAAAGGTGAGTTTAAAACTTATACAAATGAGGAAATGGCTTTTTCATACCGACATTCACGTATTCAAGACACTGATGATATTGTCTTATCTGCGACCTTTGAATTAAAGAAAGGCCAGAAAAGTGAAATTTTAGCGCAGATGAACTATCTCAATGCATTGCGACAATATAAACAACCATTAGAATATCCTTCTTGTGGTAGCGTGTTTAAACGTCCAGCTGGTCATTTTGTTGGTCCGATGATCATTAAAGCGGGTCTTCAAGGAAAACAGATTGGCGGAGCGCAAGATTCTACTAAACATGCCGGCTTTATTGTTAATAAAGGAGGAGCAACAGCTACGGACTATCTTGACTTAATCCATTTAATTCAAGAGAAGATTAAAGAGGAATTTGGTCTTGATTTAGAGACTGAAGTTAGAATTATTGGTAAGCCGAATGATTAATTTTTGCTTGTTACAATAATAGAAAGGAGTATCTATGCAGTCTAATGGAATACATATTTTTACTTGGGCGAACTTCTCAACTATCTTAGACGTTTTGATCATTTGGTTTTTAGTTTACCATTTAGTCATTTTAATCCGAGGTACTAAAGCAGTTCAGCTTGCCAAAGGGATTGTCCTGATTTTTGTGGTGCGAATAGTTGCTGGAATTTTGCAATTACATACCACGACCTGGTTGATCGATCAAATTGTTTCTTGGTCGGTGGTCGGGATTATCATTATTTTTCAGCCCGAGATTAGGCGTGGACTGGAGCACTTAGGGCGTTTGCCAATTTTTGCTGGTCGAGAAGACAGTGAACGTACTGAATCAATCAAGTTTATTAATGAACTTGATAAGGCAATTCAATATATGTCGAAAAGAAGGATCGGTGCATTAATCACCCTTCAGCAAGAAACAGGACTAGACGACTATGTTGAAACTGGTATTAAGTTGAATGCTGATGTAACTGGTGAGTTATTGATTAATATTTTTATTCCTAATACCCCGTTACATGATGGCGCTGTCATTATTAATAATGATCATAAGATTGCCGTTGCGGCAGCCTATTTGCCTCTTTCGGATAATAGTATGATTCCGAAGCGTTTAGGGACACGTCACCGTGCTGCTGTCGGAATTTCAGAAGTTACCGATGCGATTACAATTGTTGTTTCCGAAGAAACTGGTGGCGTGACAATTACGCGGAATGGGCGTTTTCTAGTTGATATGACTCGTGATGAGTACATGAAATACCTGACTGCTGAACTTGTTCCTAAGAAAAACCAAGCAGAAAAATGGTATCAAAAAATTGCTCGTAAGGTTTGGAAGTGGGGTGCTGACCGATGAAAAACTTTTGGAAAAAATCTTGGTTCATTCGGTTAGTTTCACTACTGATTGCAATTTTATTGGTAATTTATGTTAATGACACACAGGGTGGTTTTTTAACTCAGGGACAGTCAAGTAGGACGAAACAAACTGCTAATAAAACGCAAACGATTAGTGTTCCTTTGCAAGTTTCAGTTGATACAGATAAGTATTACGTTGTCGGCTATCCTGAAAAAGTAAGCATTACATTAGAGGGCTCTAATGCACTAGTGACATCAACTGTCAATACGCAAAACTTTCGGGCCTATATTGATTTGACTAAGAAGAAAATCGGTAGTCATGAAGTAAAAGTTCACGTTAACGGCATTAGCAGGCAACTTTCATATTCAATCAATCCAAAAGTTGTTCATGTTGATATTCAGAAAAGAAAATCAACAACAATGCCTGTTCAAATAGAGTATAATGAGAACGCTGTAGCTCATGGTTATACGGTTGGTCATCCAAGCGTTTATCCGCAACAAGTTGAGGTTACTGGAGCACGGAGTGAGGTTGAACAAATTGACCAAATAGTCGCAAAGGTCGTTCTTCCAAGTGAAATGAAGCATGACTATGAACGGCAAGTTAGCCTTATTGCCTTAGATCACAAAAAAAGGCAGCTTAATGTGGTCATTGAACCTGCTACAGCTAAGGTAACAATACCAGTTTCAGTCGCTCATAAACGAGTTAGGGTTAAGCTAGAACCAAAAAGTGAGCAAAGCGGAAAAATATATTCGCTAACGGCTAAACCGGACTATGTTACTATATATGGGGCAAAGGAAGATTTAGCTAAAATAAGTAAGCTAAAAGTTCCAGTCGACCTTAGTGATGTTGCAGTGTCGACAAGCAAAGTGATTAAACTAGACTTGCCGGCGGGTGTAGTTAAGTCTGATCCCGCCCAACTTGGAATAGACATTAAAGTAGCAAATTCAAATGTAAAAAGTGAAAAAAATTAAGTAAAAGGAAGGTATTTTAGATGTTGAAGTATTTTGGCACCGACGGTGTTCGTGGAGTAGCAAATCAAGATTTATCACCAGAATTGGCATTTAAATTAGGACGTGACGGAGGTTATATTTTAACCAAGAACAAGGCTAAAGATGAGCAAGCTAAAGTTTTAGTTTCTCGTGATACCAGAATCTCTGGTCAAATGTTAGAATATTCGCTGATTTCTGGTTTGCTATCAGTTGGAATTGAAGTTTTAGAAGTTGGTGTAATTACGACTCCAGGTTTGTCATACTTAGTAAGAGCGCAAGGTGCAGATGCCGGCGTACAAATTTCCGCTTCTCATAATCCAGTTCAAGATAACGGAATAAAATTCTTTGGTAGCGATGGCTTGAAACTATCTGATGAAATGGAAGAAGAAATCGAAAAGCTAATTGATGCTAAAGAAGATACCTTACCTCGTCCTTCAGCTGAGGGTTTAGGCTCAGTAACTGATTTTCACGAAGGTAGTGCAAAATACCTCCAATTCATTGAAAATACCATTCCAGTTGATTTAGATGGAATTAAAGTTGTTATTGATGGTGCTAATGGTGCTGCTAGCAACTTGATTTCTCGTCTATTTGCTGATTGTGGTGTTGATTTTACTACGATTGCAACTCATCCAAATGGCTTAAACATCAATGATCACGTTGGTGCAACCCACACAAAGAAGTTACAAGAAGAAGTAGTTAAACAAGGTGCCCAATTAGGACTTGCTTTTGATGGGGATGCTGATCGCTGTATTGCTGTTGATGAAAATGGTAATGAAGTTGATGGAGACCACATTATGTACGTTTTGGGCAGCTACATGGAAGATGGTGGCCGTCTAAAGAAGGACACGATTGTAACTACCGTGATGAGTAACTTAGGTTTTACTAAGGCACTTGAGAGAAAGGGCATTAAAAACATTCGTACTCAAGTAGGTGACCGTTATGTTTCCGAAGAAATGAGAGCAAACGGTTATAACTTAGGCGGGGAACAGTCTGGTCACGTAATTATGAGCGACTACCATAATACTGGTGATGGGATGCTAACAGGTTTGCATTTAATGCTAGTAATGAAGAAGACTGGTAAATCACTAAGTGAACTACTTGAAGATTTCAAGGATTACCCTCAATGTCTTGTTAATGTTCCTGTAAAAGATAAGAAGAGCTGGAAAGAGCATCAACCAATTCTTGATGTTATCAAGGAAGTTGAAGATGATATGAATGGTGATGGTCGTGTCGTGGTTAGACCTTCAGGTACGCAAGAGCTTTTACGGGTGATGGCAGAAGGACCAACACAAGAAGAAACTGATGCCTATGTAAAACGCATCACTGATGTAGTTGAAAAAGAAATGGGCGTCTAAATTTAACAAGTCCAATCAAAAGTAAGAGGCAGGAAATTTTTTTTCCTGCCTTTTTTGTGTATACAATAGCACTTATCAGACTTAGTATATACCAATTGCCGCACTAATTGCTTGACCAATTTTTAAATAAATATTATCATTCCATACGTAATAAAGAAATTTTTACTAGTCCAAAAAATAAAATTAGGACTATACCAAAGGAGAACGATATGTGTGGAATTGTTGGAATTATCGGTAAATCGGCTAAAGAAGTCGTATTAGATGGTTTAGCAAACTTGGAATACCGGGGATATGATTCAGCAGGCATTTATTTAAATGACTTAAATGGGCGAGAATACTTAACCAAAACTACCGGGCGTATTAAGAACTTACGTGCTAAGATGACGCAGGATGAGGATGGACTTGTTGGAATTGGGCACACGCGCTGGGCAACACATGGCAAGCCAACTGTAGCTAATGCACATCCACAATTTGATGAGACAAATCGTTTTTACATGGTTCACAATGGGGTAATTGAAAATTATCAAGAACTAAAGGAAAAATATTTAAGTGACGTTGATTTTCAATCAGATACAGATACCGAAGTTATCGTTCAATTAATTAGTAAGGTAGTTAATGACAAAAAGGTCGATACCTTTACTGCTTTAAAGATGGTACTGGCAGAAGTAAAAGGCTCATACGCAATACTTTTAGTTGACAATACAATTCCTGATCACATTTTTATTGCTAAAAATAAGTCGCCACTAATGCTTGGACTAGGAAAAGACTTTAATGTAATTGCTTCAGATGCATTGTCAGTATTAGATCAAACCAAGACTTTTATTGATTTGGCTGACGGTCAAGTTGGAGATATCACTAAGGATAACTACGTACTAGAAAATCTTGCTGGAGAGAAAATTCAGGCAAAGCCTTATGAGGTGAATATTGATCCTAACGCTGCTTCTAAGGGCACTTATGAATTTTATATGTTAAAAGAAATATGCGAGCAACCAAGTGTTTTGCGGCATTTGGCTCAATACTATTTAGATGAAGACGGTAAGCCAAAAGTTGATCAAGAAATCGTTGATGCACTGACACGAGCAGATCGTTTATATATCTTTGCAGCAGGCACCAGCTACCATGCTGGTTTGGTTGGCAAAGTTTTGTTTGAAAAGTTTGCTAATATTCCGACAGAAGTTGGACTTGCATCAGAGGCTGGTTATCATTTCCCAATGATGTCGAAAAAACCATTATTTATCTTTTTATCGCAATCTGGGGAAACGGCAGATTCACGTGTCGTTTTACAAGAAGCAATTAAGCGTAATATACCAACCCTTACATTAACAAATGTTCCAGGTTCAACACTTGCTCGTGAAGCAAGCTATTCAATGTCACTTGAAGCGGGACCTGAAATTGCTGTTGCTTCAACCAAGGCTTATACGGCTCAGGTGGTAGTTGAGGCAATACTAGCAAAAGCAATGGGAGAAAGAACTGGCAATGACGCAGCGAAAAATTTTGCTCTAAAGGAAAATTTAGCTTTAGCTGCTGAGGGAGTAGAACAAGTAATCACCAGTAAAGAAAAAATTGAGCAATTAGCTAAAGAATATCTAGTACCGTCACGCAATGCTTTTTATATTGGACGCGGAATTGATTATCCACTTGCTCTTGAAGCTGCACTCAAACTGAAAGAAGTATCTTATATCCAAACAGAAGGATTTGCGGCAGCCGAATTAAAGCATGGCACAATTTCGTTAATTGAAAAGAATACACCGGTAATTGGCCTAATTAATGATCCGGTTACAGCAGACCTAATGCGCGGGAACATCGAGGAGGTTGTCTCAAGAGGTGCTAGTGTGATTACCATTGCAAGTAAGAAACTGGCAAAACCTGACGACGATATCATTTTGCCAGATATTGATTATTATCTAACTCCACTTGTTAGTGTTGTTGCCGCTCAATTATTTGCCTATTATGCCTCTAAAGCTAAGGGATTAGATGTAGATAAACCACGTAACCTTGCTAAAAGTGTTACTGTTGAATAAATATTTTTTTAGAACTAGCAAAACAACTAGATACCGAAAAAAGTCGTAAGTAATTACGACTTTTTGTATAATAAAGGGGACGATGCAAAAAGCAGTGGGAGGAAAATACTGTGTCAATAAAATTAATTGCTGTTGATTTAGACGGTACTTTGCTTAGTAGTACTAACTCGATTTTGCCAGAAACAGAAAAGACTTTAAAAAACGCGATTAGCGAAGGAATTCAAGTGGTTCTTGCAACAGGTCGACCTTTATCTGGGGTAATGCCTTTTAACAAGCAATTGGGCCTTGCTGGAAAGAAGCAATATAATATTGTGTTTAATGGCGCGGTCATTCAAAACTTGGCAGGCGATGTTTTGATGAATCAAGAAATGAACTATCAGGATTTTTCCAATATGCGCAAACTTCAAAGACTTGCTCATGTTAATTTACATTTTGAAACGCCAGAATGTTTTTGGACCTGTGATCGCGATTTAGGGGCTAATCTTGCAGTGAATGCCGCAATGACTAATAACATGATTAAAGTACGTAAGGCAGAGGAAATTCCACAAGATTTTGCTTTTAACAAAGTTGGCTTTAGCATGACTGAAGATGTTAACGAGGTTGAAAAATTATGGAACAATATTCCCGAGTGGGCTTTTGCCAAGTATGATATTGTTCGAAGCTTTTCGACTAATGTTGAAATCAACATTAAAGATGCTTCTAAGGGTAACGCTCTTATGGTACTTGCTGATCGCTTGAAGATTGATCAGAGTCAAGTAATGGTCTTTGGCGATCAAGGGAATGACATTTCGATGTTTTCCAATCCAAACTTTAAAAAAGTTGCAATGGGAAACGCAATCGAGCTGATTAAAGATAGTGCGGACTATGTAACTGATGATAATGACCATGACGGAATTGCCAAAGCATTAAAAAAATATGTTTTGTAGTAGAATAAAGTTAGGTTGATTATTATGGTAGAAAAAAATAAAGAACATAATATTTCTGAAGCCGAGTGGGAAGTCATGAGGATAGTGTGGACACTTGGTGAAATTCATACTGGTGATATCATTAAGCAATTACAAGCTAAAAAGAACTGGTCAGAATCAACAATCAAGACATTGATTGGGAGACTAGTTAAAAAAGGTTTGCTAAAGACTAGAAAAGATGGACATCGGTATGCATACTCCGCAACTGTTACTCAAGTGCAGATGATGATTCAGGTTTCAAAAGAAATGATGGATCACATGTGTGATATGCATAAAGGACAAGTTCTAATTGAACTTTTGAAAGATATGCCATTATCTAAATCAGATATCTCGACAATTGAGGATGAGCTTGCTGGTAAGGAGAGTAAGGCGCCTGCAGTAATTAAATGTAACTGCTTAGTTTCAGGTCAACACGAATGCTAGAACAATAGTTAATCTACCTAAGGGGGTAAGCTTAATGAAGAAGTTTACTAGTATTTTTCTACGGTTGATCTTTGCCGCATTGGTTTGTCTATCAGGGTTATTTTTATTTGACGGCGTTGCAACAATTAATGTTCAGAATGTTCCCAAAATGGCGAAAACAGTAATTGACAAGAATGTTAATAAGACTGGGGATGCTAATTTAAAGGGATCGCTGCAGTTAGCAAAAGACTTTGGTGTTGAAGATAAGATTTTTGAACAACTACCACAAAAGTATCATCGAGATTTGTCTTATATTAACCTTTATAATTTGAGTGTGAGTTACCAAGAAAATGGTGAAGTTACAGCGCAAAATTTGAATTTATCTGAAAAGAATCAGGTTCAAAAGGCTGTCAATTACGTCATTTTAGATCGGTTAAATAAAGAGCTCAAAAACAACGGCAAGCAAGTTAACGATACCATTAATGTTTTCCATTATTTCTTTTTCGCAGCTATTTTGCTTTTTGCTATTGCAGCTCTGCTTGTACTATTCGGTAGTTCTTGGGCTTCGATAGTTTTATTGATTGCCTCTGTAGGATCGTTTGGCGCACTGCAATATTACTTAAATCAGCTAACCCAAAACTTGCAGACAGAGCTTTATCATGGAATTTCATTGACCACTTCGTCTGTTTTATGGCTTGGTCTTACCATGGGATTGGTGCTCACATTTATTTGGCCAGTGGTCCTAAAAATAACTAAAAAAAGAGAATAATTTAAAATAGCATCGTCTATAGAAGTGACTATACTGACGGTGCTTTTTTGTGCTTAAAAATTCTATAACCATGAAACTAAATAATTACAGTATTATTCGCAATTAGTGTGTATGATATTATTAGTCTTTTTATGAAAATAAGCAATATTATGATATTGGTATGATAGAATTAAAAGTGCGAATTACAATATAACAAGGTAAGGGAGTAAATGATGTATTATTTTCTAAATAACAGATTAGATGCTAATAGCTCTGGTATTGAGCATGCAGAAGTTAAACGACTAAAATTATTTAAGCAAAAGGGTGTACCTGCTAAGATAGTCATGTGTGAATATAATCGTCTTGCTCACCGAAATTTACCATTGTATGAAATGACTGATGATGATTATGTTAACATGTTTGACTTTTTTGCTGGCACAGTAACTTTTCCGGCGAAAGTGGCAACTATTTCTGATTTATCAATTCCAAATGAGTATCAAATAAAAGAAGTAGATAACGGTTATGAAGTTTATAATGGTAATCGCAAGACTATGCTAATTACTGTTTTTCCTAATGGCAGTGTTGATACGATTGATTACTTTAATGGCGATGGCAATCATACAAAACAAGAATTTTATGATACTCGCGGTTTCAAGAGTATGACTCAAATTTATGATACGGCAGATGGTCACCTTATTTATGAGCAGTTTTATCGTCCTGATAATACCATTTATTACGAGACTTCTTATGAAAAAAGACCCAATTCCTATCCGGCAACAAATATTCAATTGACTGATACGCACGGTATGGTGCACTCACTGATGAACAGTGGACAGGCGTTCACAATTATGTTGGATGAATTAAATGAGCAAGATGGTGACGAGATTTCGACCTTTATTTCTGACAGAAGTGATTGTTCGAATGTTCCGATGATTAACATGAAAACTCCAGCTCGGAAAATTGAACATTTTCATAATATTCATTTCAGAGATTTTTGGGATTCAAGTTCTCCTATAACATATCCATCAATTTCTAATAATGAGTTATTAAGCAAGACTGACTTGGTTATAACACCATCTCAACGTCAAGCTGATGATATGAAGAAACGTTTACGTACGCAAGTACCAATTGTCTCAATTCCAGTTGGAATCGTTCCTGATAAGCAGTTGAATACCAGACATATTCCAATGAGCGAACGTACGCCAGGCAAAATTGTAGCAGTGGCACGCTTATTCTATGAGAAGCGTCTAGATGATGCGATTAATGCATTTGCTAAAGCATATAGAGAAAACCCGACGCTAAGCTTTGATATCTATGGTTATGGTAACGGACGCGATGGTCTTAAGGAAGAAAAAATGCTAAGGCAGCTTGTTAAAAATCTTGATTTAGAAAATGTGGTTCAGTTTAAGGGCTACACCCAAGATATGGAAACTGTTTACAATACTGCAGAGCTTTTAGTCTTATCGTCACGTTATGAAGGAGCGCCTCTTGCAATTGTTGAGGCACAATCGCATGGCGTACCAGTTATTGCTTATGACATTAACTATGGTCCGGCAGATTTGATTCAAGATGGTCAGAGTGGCTTTATTGTTCCTAGCGGACATGTTGATGACTTGGCTGCCAAAATTGAACAGTACTTTGCTAATCCAAAGTTGATGAATCAGTTAAATGAAGGTGCATACCAAAATGCACAACGCTTCTCTGGTGATAGCATTTGGAAAGACTGGGAAAAGTATGTAATCAATGCTGATTTTTCTTAATTAGTTATGAAATGAAGCGGCAAAACGTATCTTACACGAAATAAGCTCCGAAGTTAGCAGACTTTCGGGGCTTATTTCATTATTAATGTTTTGTTGGAAACAGACAGTATCGTAAAGTAAGTGTGATAGATTTAAAGTACACATTATAATATAGCAAGGTATGGTATTAAGAGATGTATTATTTTTTAAATGGTGGATTAAGTGTTAGTAACTCTGGCATTGAGCATGCACAAGTTAAGCGATTAAAGTTATTCAAGCAAAAAGGTGTACCTGCTAAAATTGTCATGTGTGAATACAATCGCTTCGCGCATAGGAACTTACCATTATACGAGTTAACTGATGATGATTATGTTAATATGTTTGACTTTTTTGCTGGCACAGTGACTTTTCCAGAAAGAGTGGTAAGTATTTCTGACTTACCGATTCCAGTCGGTTATCAAGTAAAAGATATAGATATCGGTTATGAAGTTTATGATGGTAATCGTAAAGCCATGCGAATTAGTTTGTTTCCTAATGGTAGTGTTGATACGGTTGATTACTTTAATGGTGACGTTAATCTTACTAAGCAAGATTTTTATGATACGCGTGGCTTTAAGAGCTCAACCAAAACTTATGATACAGCTGACGGGCATCTTGTATATGAACAATTCTATCGCCCAAATAATACAGTCTATTTTGAAATTTCTTATGAAAAGCGACCAAATTATTATCCCGCAACAAATATTCAGTTAATTGACACGCAAGGTAGGGTACACTCACTAATGAATACGGGTCTAGCATTCACAATTATGCTTGACGAATTAAATGAGCAGGACGGTGACGAAATATCGACCTTTATTTCTGATCGGAGTAATTTGGTAAATGTTCCAATGATTAACATGAAAACTCCAGCTCGAAAAATTGAACATTTTCATAGCATTCACTTTCGAGACTACTGGGATCCGAGTTCGCCTTTGACCTATCCATCTATTTCTAGTCCCGAGTTATTGAACAAGACTGATTTAATTATTACGCCATCGCAGCATCAAGCTGATGATATGAAGAAACGGTTGCGGTCTCGAGTACCAGTTGTTGCAATTCCAGTGGGAGTTGTTCCTGATGAACAGCTGAATGCTCGACATATTCCAATAAGTGAACGTGTACCTGGTAAAATAATAGCAATAGCTCGACTTTTCCCTGAAAAACGTTTAGATGATGCAATTAATGCTTTCGCAAAGGCACATCAAGAAAATTCGACACTAAGCTTTGACATTTATGGTTATGGAAATGGTGCTGATGGCTTCAAGGAAGAAAATATGCTAAAGCAGCTTGTTAAAAATCTTAATTTGGAAAATGTAGTTAAATTTAAAGGCTATATACAGGATATGGATAGTGTATACAATACAGCAGAGCTTTTGATATTGTCATCACGTTATGAAGGAGCTCCTCTTGCAATTGTTGAAGCACAGTCGCACGGAGTTCCGGTCATTTCATATGATATTAACTATGGTCCTTCAGATTTAATTCAGGATGGTAAGAGCGGCATTATTGTTCCAAGTGGTCATGTTGACGATATGGCTACCAAAATTGAGAAGTACTTTGCCAATCCAAAACTAATGGAGCAATTAAATGATGGTGCATATGAAAATGCTCAACGCTTTTCCGGTGATAATGTTTGGAAATATTGGGAAAAGTATGTTATTAATGCTTAGGTCAATCATGGTGATTAAATTATAAAAATAGAAAAGTGTTAATTGTAATTTAACAAAGTAAGAGGTTAAACTTATGTATTATTTTTTAAGTGGTAAATTGGCTGCTAATAGTTCTGGCATTGAACATGCACAAATTAAGAGATTAAAATTATTCAAGCAAAAAGGTGTGCCTGCTAAATTAGCAATGCGTGAGTACAATCGTTTTGCACACAGAAATTTGCCGTTATATGGATTAGATGATGACGATTACGTTAATCCATTTGACTTTTTTGCAGGTACAGTATCGTTTCCTGCAAAAGTGGCAACTGTTTCTGATCTGCCGATTCCAGATGACTATCAAATAAAAGAAATAAACAATGGTTATGAAGTTTATGATGGTAATCGTAAAACTATGCGAATTAGTTTATTTTCTAATGGCAGTATTGATACGATTGACTACTTTAATGCTGACGGTAGCCACACAAAACAAGACTTTTATGATACACGTGGCTTCAAGAGCATGACTCAAATCTATGACACTGCTGATGGACACCTTATCTATGAACAGCTTTTTCGTCCCAATAACACAATTTTTTGTGAAATTTCATATGAGAGAAAACCCAAAGTATATCCTGCGACGAATATTCAACTAACCGATACGCATGGTAAGGTGCATTCATTGATGAATAGTGGGCAGGCATTTACAATTATGCTTGACGAGTTAAATAAACAAGACGGTGATGAAATGTCGACCTTTATTTCTGACCGAAGCAATCGTACAAATGTTCCAATGATTAATATGAAAACTCCAGCTCGAAAAATTGAACATTTTCACAGTATTCATTATCGAAATTACTGGGATCCAAGTTCCCCATTATCTTATTCGTCTATTTCCAACAACGATTTGTTAAGCAAAACTGACATAGTTATCACTCCGTCTCAACGTCAAGCTGATGATATGAAGAAACGATTACGGACTCAAGTACCAGTTGTGGCAATCCCAGTTGGAATCGTTCCTGATGAACAGTTGAATGCTCGACATATTCCAATAAGTGAACGTATTCCAGGTAAAATTGTAGCAATAGCACGACTTTTTCCCGAAAAGCGTTTAGCTGATGCAATCAACGCGTTTGCCAAAGCATATAAGAAAAATTCGACATTAAGCTTTGACATCTATGGCTACGGTAATGGAGGGGATGGCTATAAAGAAGAAAAAATGTTAAAGCAGCTTGTTAAAGATCTCGATTTAGAAAATGTAGTTGAGTTCAAGGGATATACACAGGATACAGATAGTGTTTACAACAGTGCGGAACTCTTATTGTTAACTTCAACATTTGAGGGATTTTCGTTAGCAATTTTAGAAGCGCAATCGCATGGAGTTCCAGCTATTTCTTATAACATTAACTATGGCCCTTCTGATTTAGTTCAAAATGGTAAAAATGGTTTTCTTGTCCCCAATGGCAATGTTAACGATTTGACTGTTAAAATTGAAGATTACTTTGCTAATCCTGAACTAATGAAGCAGCTAAATGAAGGTGCATACGAAAGTGCAAAGCGCTTCTCCAGTGACAACGTATGGAAGTACTGGGAAAAGTACGTTATTAATGCTTAATTTTGCTATTAAGTTAAAAAATGATTAAATAAAACCCATCTTTTTAGATGGGTTTTTGTTTTGAAAACGTTATTAATTGCTTTTTAAATTTTTTTAGGTTACGATAGTAAATCGTTAGCTTGCTAACTAAAATTGAAGGAGGAATTTTATGCAAAGGAAATTAGATGCGAGATTGATTTGTTCAATCTTTGCAGCAGGATTGATGTCATTTTCGGGGGTTTTGATTGAAACGGCAGGAAATGTTACCTTTCCAGTCCTAATGAGCGAATTTAACGTTAATATGTCGATGGTTCAATGGATGACAACTGGTTACTTATTGGTTGCATCAATTGTTATGCCACTTTCAGCATATTTAAAACGTAATTTTAGTTCACGTGCACTGTTTATTACAGCTTCAGTTTTGTTTATTGTTGGTCTTTTAATTGATGTAGTTGCTAAGAATTTTATGCTCTTAGTAATAGGAAGAATTGTTCAGGGAGCAGCAGCCGGAATTGCTATTCCATTGATGTTTAACATTATTCTAGAAAAATCCCCATTAGACAAAATTGGCTTATTAATGGGAATTGGAACAATGATTACTGCAGTTGCCCCAGCACTTGGACCAACTTTTGGTGGTTTAGTTGTGAATACGATGGGTTGGCGCTACATCTTCATCTTCATGCTTCCAGTAATGATTATTTCATTAGTTATGGGTCTTTGCTCAATTACTAAAGACTCAGAAAAGATTGAGCACACTAAATTAGATTTTGTTGGCTTTTTAAGTATTGCAGTAACTTTTATTGCTTTGATTTTTGCTTTTAGTAACTTAGCAACGGTTATGCAAAAGCCTCTTACTTTTATTATTCCATTAGTAATCGGAATTATCGGATTGATCATTTTTATTAAGCACTCTTTAAAAGTGGAAAATCCATTGATCGATATTCGAGTATTTAAGAAAAACAAGTTTACTCAAGGTTTGAGTGCATACTTTGTATTTCAAATTAACACGTTAGGTTTATCATTTATTCTGCCAAACTATGTTCAAATTGCTAACAAGCAAACAGCTATGACAGCAGGTCTTTTACTTTTGACTGGTGGAATTGTAGGTGCGATTGCATCTCCTGTTGGTGGACGTTTGCTTGATAACTACGGTGCCAGAAAACCAGTAATGACTGGTGCGATTCTAGAGTTTATTGGCGGTGCATTATTCTGTGCTTTTGCTTCTAACTTTAGCTCACTTGAAATTATCCTGTTTTACACAGTGACAATGCTTGGAACTGGTTTAATCATGGGCAATATCATGACAGCTTCTCTAAATGTTTTAACTGAAAAAGAACATACTGATGGTAATGGATTATTCAATATGGCGCAGCAATTTGCTGGTGCAGTAGGTACTTCAATTGTTTCAGCAATTATGCAATTTGTTCAACAAATGAGTACTAGATCAACTGCAGCTGGCCGACTGGTTGATGCCGCTCAAATTGGCTTAATCTTTTTGCTGATTTTAGTTGCTATTGGTGTATACTTGCTTTATAAAGCTACAAAGGCTGTTAAAGCAGGAGAATAATTAATGGAAAGACTGGGTTTGGCTTTACAACGCGCCCAAAACACTTTTAACCGTAATGTAGATCATTTTGCTAGAGAATTAGGTCTGACAGGAATGCAAATGCTAATTATTGAATATTTAGCATCCTTTTCTGGAGAGCACTATATTTATCAAAAGGATATTGAGCATGAGTTCAATATCAGAAAGTCGACTGCAACTAATATTTTGCATCTGATGGAGCAAAAGGATTTGATTACAAAGGAAGTTAATCATAAGGATACGCGTTTAAAGGTAATCCAGTTGACAGATAAGGCTCGAAAAATGGAACCTGAAATAACCTCATATTTTGTTTCTTCTGAGAAAGAAACTGAGAAAATTTTGGGTTCTGAAGTAAAAAAAGAGCTGATACAAAATCTGCTTAAATTAAATCAAATATTATCTGAGAAATAAAAAGGCTAGTTACGCTTGTGTAACTAGCCTTTTTTGAACTTGATATTTAAAATTTATCTTTCGTAATTAGGTGCTTTTTTAGTGATCTGAACATCATGTGGATGTGATTCTCTCAAACCAGCATTAGTGATTTTTACAAATTGCGCATTTTCAATTAGTTCAGAAATAGTTGATGCGCCAACGTATCCCATTCCGGAACGTAAACCACCAATAATTTGGAAAATGATATCCGAAACATCACCTTTATATTCAACGCGTGCTTCTACACCTTCTGGAACAAGTTTATTGGCTTCATTTACGCCACCTTGGAAATAACGGTCAGATGAGCCATGTGCTTGTGCCATTGCTCCTACAGAACCCATTCCACGGTAGGTCTTGTATTTTTCGCCATCACTTTCAAAAATTTCTCCAGGAGCTTCAGTTGTACCAGAAAGCATGCTTCCTAGCATTACAGCATTACCACCAGCAGCGAGGGCTTTTACAATATCACCGGAGTATTTCATTCCACCATCGGCAATAATTGGCTTGTGATATTCACGAGCGGCTGTTGCGGCATCGTAAATTGCAGTTATTTGGGGAACTCCAACTCCAGCGACAACTCTCGTTGTACAAATTGATCCAGGTCCAATACCAACTTTTACGACATCGACGCCAGCATCAAAAAGTGCTCTTGCCGCATCACCAGTGGCAATATTACCTGCAATTAAAGTAACATTTGGGAAATGATCACGAATTTCTTTAATTTTACGTAATACACCTGCGGAATGTCCATGTGCAGTATCAATAACGATTGCATCAGCGCCGTTTTCGAGTAGTGCTTCAGCACGTTCAAACGTATCACTAGTTACACCAATTGCAGCTGCAACCAATAAACGATTGTTCTCGTCGACGGCTGCTTTAGAAACGTCACTTGGTACAATAACATTTTTTACGTTTGCGACTTCGCCAGCTTGTGCGTTGATTGACATGTTCTTATGAATAACACCTAATCCACCTTGAAGTGCCATTGCAATTGCCATTGCACCCTTAGTAACTGTATCCATACCAGCACTAATTAGTGGAATTTTAAGTTTAAGATTTGGTGCTAACTCTGTATGTAAATTAACTTCATTGGGTAATACATGACTTTCAGCCGGAATTAATAAGACGTCATCAAAAGTTAATCCTTCTTTTACAAATTTTGTTGACCAATTTGACATTTACTGCACGCTCCTTGTTTAACTATAGATAAATTATAAATTGATTTTACTTTACTAGTGATTGGGGAGCTGGTCAAGGTAGAATTAATGCATTTCTTTAAAAAATATACTAAGTGCTACTAGTTTTTATTATGATTAAATAGCAAATATAAAATATACAAGTAATAAGGAAGATAAGGATAACGCATGTTTTTTTAAAAGATTTTCTAAAGAACTGCTGAAGTAGACGGGTATTTCTTGAAAGATATTACAGATCCTCATAGACTGATGATCTGCGGTTTTTTGACCAAGTCTAAAAGATGGGATAGAAAATGAAATGAAAGACAAAAGTTTTATTTAAACAAGTTGATCACTGAATAGTTGAGTAGCTTCACGCTAAAAAGCAATGGAGTAAAAAAAAGCGTATCAAATGCTAATAATGCTTAACCTGCTGCTTATGCGCAATTTGATAGTCCGGATGCGACATAATTTTTACGCACGAGTCGATTTTATCGATTTTGGAGGATCGATAAGTCAGATAGACAAAGTAAAAATCGCAACAGCCATTAACGAAAGTTAGTGGTTTTTTTAATTCGTTTATGTTTACAAATGTAAATTTAGTGTTAAACTAATTATAGTTTACAAATGTAGACATTAAAAAGAATTAAACAAATAAAAAATAAGTTGAAGGAGAGTTAATTATGAAGGTTATTACATTAATTGTAGGAATTATGGCTATCGCTTTTATTGCTTGGTGGTTCTTAGGTAAACATGATGCAAGTGTTGAGCAAGCAAAAGTGAATTCTACTAATCAAACGGTTAACATTCAAGTAAAGGGTGGCTATTCACCTGAAAAAGTTGTCCTAAAAAAGGGCGTTCCAGCAACTTTGAATTTTAAGCGATTAGATTCTTCTAGCTGCTTAGATCATGTCATTTTCTCTGACTTGGGAATTAATCAAGAATTGCCAAAAGGTCAAGTCGAGCAAGTCAAGATTGATACATCTAAAGCAGGCGAATATGACTGGGGATGCAGTATGAACATGTTTCATGGCAAGGTAATCGTTAAGTAATTAGGAAAAGGAATCAGTATATGAAGATAACGACACGTTTTTGGACCTCATTGGTACTTTCCCTGCCAATGCTTGTTGAGATGATAATCCATCCCTTTACAGGCTGGATGTTACCAGGTGGTAATTGGACAATGCTGGCGTTTACGACAGTTATTATGTTGATTTCTGCGGGTCCATTCGTTTCTAGCGCCTGGTCAGCATTCTTAAAGCATCATTCCAACATGGATACCCTTGTTGCACTGGGAACCATGATCACTTACCTTTACAGCATTTATGCCATGTTCACGGGAAGGCCAGTCTTTTTTGAGACAGCAGCGTTTGTAATTACGTTTGTTCTCTTAGGGCAAGTCCTGGAAGCAAAAATGCGCAGTAATGCCTCGAATGCAATTAGTAAGCTGGTTAACCTGGGGGCAAAAGAGGCCTTGGTAAAACGCGGAACTGAGTTTGTGAAAGTTCCGATAAGTCAGGTTGTAAAAGGTGATTTAATACAAGTTTTACCGGGACAAAAAGTACCTGTCGATGGAAAAATAGTTTCTGGAACTTCAAATATTGATGAATCAATGGTTACTGGGGAAAGCATGCCTGTTGCCAAAAAAGCTGGAGATCAAGTAATTGGTTCAACAATTAATCAAAATGGAGCTTTTGTCATTGAAGCCGAAAAAGTTGGCAATGACACAATGCTTGCCCAAATTATTGAAATTGTAAAGAAAGCACAGAATAGCCATGCACCGATTCAAAAACTAACCGATAAAGTTGCTAACGTTTTTGTTCCAACTGTTTTAATTATTGCTATTATCACATTTCTAGTTTGGTTTGTCTTTTTAAATAAGAGCGTACCAACAGCTCTTAACTACGCAGTTTCCGTAATGGTAATTGCTTGTCCCTGTGCTTTAGGATTAGCAACGCCAACCGCTTTAATGGTCGGAACAGGTTTGGGCGCTAAAAAAGGAATCTTGATTAAAAATGGTGAAATTCTTGAAGCTGCTAATAATTTAACTGCAATAGTTTTTGATAAAACTGGCACAATTACTAAAGGAAAACCGCAAGTAACAGACGTCATTGGGAATAAATTAGTAGTATTACAAGTAGCTGCAAGCCTAGAAAAATTATCAGAGCATCCACTTGCACCAGCAATTCTAACTGCTGCTCAAACTGAAAATGTTGAGATGAAAGATGTAACTGATTTCAAGGCGATTGAAGGACACGGAATTAAGGGAATAATCGATGGGAAAACTGTTTTTGTCGGTAAACCCGAAATTGACCAATATACTGTTGAAACCAAAATGTCTGATGCGATAACTAAGTTGCAAAAAGAAGCAAAGACCGTTGTTATTGTTGCTATGGATGATAAGGTTATCGGTTTGATTGCAATTCAAGATGCTCCAAAGGAAACAGCTGCTAAGGCGATTTCCGACTTAAAAGCGGAAGGCTTAAAAACAGTTATGCTTACCGGTGATAATAGGCAAGTTGCAGATTCAGTTGCTAAACAAGTAGGAATAGATCAAGTAATTGCAGAAGTTTTACCGATAGATAAAGCTGACGAAATTAAAAAGTTGCAACATAACTACAAGGTTGCATTTGTTGGCGATGGTATTAATGATGCTCCAGCATTAACACAAGCAGATGTTGGGATAGCAATGGGTTCTGGAACTGATGTTGCGATTGATGCAGGCGGAATTGTTCTAATCAAAAATGACTTAGAAGATGTTGTTCGTGCACTTAAATTGAGTAAAAAAACTTTTAAACGAATTAAGTTGAATCTGTTTTGGGCATTTATTTACAACATTTTAGGAATTCCAATTGCTACGGGGTTATTTGCAGGAATTGGTTTTACTCTTAGCCCTGAAATAGCTGGTCTTGCAATGGCCTTTAGCTCATTATCAGTTGTAATAAGTTCTGTTTTACTAGGAAAAGCTAAAATTTAACACAAAAAGGATAGTCGAAATTCAGTCGACTATCCTTTTTTATTCTGTATGAGCATTAGTTATTTGTAACGATGTTTTCACTTAAATAAAGTGGTTTTAATTTGACTACAAAAAACTATTGAAAAAAGCCGAGCATAATAGTTCGACTTTTTTACTATTCAAAGGATATTAATCAACGGATTTCAATGCTTCTAGCATATCTAAATCTCTTAACTTTTTGTTGACGATAAATCCTAAAATAATTGTAATTAATCCAATTACACCTAATGGCCACAAGAAGCTTGAGGCGGAAAGAGCTGGATTGAACATGACATTATCAGGTGGAACAACATACAGGATGTAGCGATAAAGCAAATCACCGGTCAAATATCCTACTAGAATGCCAATACCCGTTAACAAAATTGTTTCGCGGTAGATGTACATTGTGACCTCATTGTTGTAAAAGCCTAATACCTTGATGGTAGATAGTTCGCGAATTCGTTCTGCGATGTTGATATTAGTCAAATTGTACAAAATAACAATTGCCAGCAAACCAGCAACAATGATTAAAACAACCATTATCATGTTAAGGGATTGCACAACGACGTCTAGTTCTTGACTAATTGCTGTGTTTTGAACGACACCAGCGACACCGTTAAGCTTCATAAACTCTGCAGCTACTTTTTTGGTGTTCTTATTAGAACTGTTCTTTAAGTTAACCAGATGAGCGTTAGTAGAATACTTTTTAGCAAAAATCTTTTTATACTGGTTTGAGTTCATTAGAACAAAGTGGCCCATATACATTTCAGTAATATTAGCAATCTTCATTCTTCGACGATGATTGTCTTTATCAGTCAAAGTCATATAGTCACCTTTATTAACGTTTAGGAGACTGGCTAGGCGTTCGGAAATGACAACACCATCATTGGTTAATGTAATCTTCTTTTTACTGCGACGATCGTTTAAATAAAGATATTGATCAAGTTTGTGGTCTGATTTTGGAGCAATTAAAGTAATGTCTTGCGTGTCACCAGATTTACCAGCAGTTTTTGACATCGACTCATAATAGATAGGTAGTTCGGATTTAATGTTACTTTCTTCTAGTTTATCATCGAGTGTAGCTTGGTCATTAGCTGAAATTGGGGATTTTTGAGCCACTATCATGTTGTAATGAATTAATCCTGAAAACTGACGATTGTTCATATTACTGATAGAGTTCTTTACTGCAAAACCTGTAAAAAGAAGAGTAGCTGCACCACAAACACCAAAGATTGTCATTAACATTCGTTTTTTATAACGGAAGATGTTACGGGCAGTTACCTTGTGGGTGAAGCTAAGATGGTTCCAAATAAACGGAATTCTTTCAAGAAGTATTTTTGAACCAGCTGCAGGTGGCTTAGGTAGAAGTAATGCAGCTGGTTTTTCACGGAATTCAGCTTTTGCAGTTAAATAAGCGGGTAGAACGGAACTGATCCAAGATAAAACAAGAGCAATTAAACTAATCTGCCAGTAAAAGTGTTCTTCAATTGGTGGAATCGTCAGAGACTTATAGTAAGCATGGTAAACAATCTGTGGCATTAAAGTATGGCCAAGATAAACACCAATAATTGTTCCGATGGTTCCTGAAAGAAAACCGTAAAAGACAAACTTGCTGATAACAACATTGTCGCTATAACCCAATGCTTTCAGTGTTCCAGAATTGATTCTTTCCTCATCGATAAAACGATTCATAGTGGTAAATGTGACTAAAGCAGCTACAAAGTACAAAAAGATAGGAAAGACTTTCGCTAAGTCTTCGACAACTCTTGCGACCGTAGTATAGACAAGATTTCCTTCACCACCAGGCACTTCTCGACGATTGTAAACACTATAACTTGGTGCTGATAACTTTTTGGCCTGCTTTTTTGCCTTAGCTAATTTAAGCTCATTCTTTGCAATTGTTTTTTCAGCACTTGCTGAAGCAGTCAATGCTTTTTGTTTTTTTGCTTGTAAAACTTTTGCCTTGGCAGATAATTCTGCTTGAGCCTGTTGAAGCTGCATTTTTGCTTCCGGTGTAGTAGCACTCGAAGTTTGAGCAGCTAAGGCATTTTTCTGCTCATCTAATTCTTGCTCGGCAAGTAACAGTTGCTTTTTAGTATCGGCTATTTTATTTTTGGCGTTAGTAAGTTGCTGTTCCTTTGGCTTTATTACTTGATTAAAGCTAGCATAAATTCGTTTTTGGCGTTGCTCGGTATCTTTCTTGAGCGTTTTTTGCAGTGCCTTTTTGTGATCACTAACTCGGGCAGTATAAACTTTGCCATATGAATCAAGGTTACGTAAATTGTGATATCTAAGGTTGGCAACAGTGTAAACTTGATGGTTAAAAGCACTTGGCAAAACAACAGCATATCCTTTAAGTTCGCCAGTACCACTATTACTTTGACCTAAGTTAACATTAGATAGAATTTGACTTGAGCGGACAAATCCAACAACTTTAAATGTCTTTCTTTTTAGAAGGGTACTACCAAGCAGATTCTTCTTTTCGGTAAAACTGGCTTCTTGACCAATCTTGTAGCGATTATGATAGTGCTCAGCAAGTGCAACTTCGTTTTTACTTTTAGGTAAGCGACCTTGGCGCACTTCGTACTTGCCGACAGATTTAGGCTTTGAAAAAACGCGAAAACTTTCATCGGTATTTTTTAAAACGGTGTCAGTCATATAGCCGAATTCAACTTCTTCAAGACCCTTTGTTTGCTTGATTTTTTCGGTATCTTTTTTGTCAAAACCATAATTACACATTACAGATAAATCAGCAGTATTAAGCTCTTGCGCATAGTGATTACCAGTATCACGCATATCAGGCCCAGTAACAAAAAGCCCGACCAGCGCGAATGCTCCGATCATCATTAAGCCCATAATTGACAAGAATTGTCCTTTGGTGTGCTTAATTGACTGCCAAAAATCTTTCCAAATTATTTTTTTCATGATCTGCCTTTTCTACCACTTAATATTTGTAATATCTTCTGGTTGAGCGTTTTGCTCAATTTTGGTTACTTGGCCGTCATGAAAATGAATCACGCGATCTGCAATGGGTGCCAGTGCGCTATTGTGCGTAACAATAACTACTGTTGCGCCATTTTCGCGACTCATTTTGGCAATGGTCTGTAAGACGCTTTTTCCTGTTTGGTAATCAAGCGCTCCAGTTGGCTCATCACACAAGAGTATTTTGGGATTTTTAGCAATAGCACGTGCAATAGCAACTCTTTGCTGCTCACCACCTGATAGTTCAGCAGGGAAGTTGTTAATTCGATTTTTCAAGCCAACGTCAATTAAGGTTTGAACTGGATCAAGTGAATCGGCAACAATTTCTGATGCTAGTTCGACATTTTCTTTTGCAGTTAAGTTTTGAATTAAGTTGTAGAATTGAAAAACAAAACCAATGTCATTACGCCGATACGTAGTCAATTGGCGTTTATTATAATTTGCAATATTTTTGCCATCGATAATGATGTCACCAGAGGTGTTGGTGTCCATTCCGCCTAAGATATTGAGGATAGTTGACTTACCAGCACCGGAAGCTCCTAAAATAATTGCCAATTCGCCTTTTTCAATGGAAAAATTGACGTCGTTATTAGCTAAAATTTCAGTATCACCGGTTTGGTAACGTTTAAAATTGTGTTTGACTTCAATATAACTCATAAATAATTTTTCCTTATTAAATCTGTTTTTTGCCTTTAGTTTAACTTGATTTTAGCCTAAATACTTTTCTAACACTTGCAAAACGCCCATTTCATTGTTGCTAGGGGCTTCAAATTTGGCAATTTTCTTTAAGCGTTCATCACCATTTTCCATTGCATAGCTATAACCAGCAAGTTCGATCATTTCTTTATCATTCATTCCATCGCCAAAAGCAATCAGTTCTTCAGGCTCAACTCCAAAGTAGCGTAAAAAGAATTTGATTCCCTGCCCCTTGTTAACGTTGACTGGCATGATGTCGATATTATCAAAACCGCTAGTTGTGCAGTGAATTCGCTCAGTATTATCTGCGTTGAATTTCTTTTCAATTTCATTAGCTAGTTCAGAAGAGCAGCTTAGTGTCAGCTTGGTTAAGCTGTCGCTGGTTGGAAGGTCAAGTAAGTTTGCGATTTCATCAATGTTGGGATAGAAAAAGTGCATTAATTTTTTAAAATTGGTGGATGCACGTTTATTTAAGTAGGCACTATCCAAACCACTCGCAACAATTTCTATTTGGGGGTAATTAGTCTGAATGAAATTAATTAGCTTAATGCCAGTCTTATAAGTAAAAACATGTCTAGCGATGACCTGATTATCCTTGGTAAGAATTGAGCCATTATCAGCTATAATGTCGATTCGATCTAGAAAATCAAAAAAGTCTTGTCGCAAACGCGAAAGAGGGCGCCCACTAGAAACAATGAAATGAACTTTTTGCTCACGTAATTTGGTTAAAACTTGTTCAAACCGGTGATGATCAAATTGTTTATTATCATCTTCAAAAGTGCCGTCCATATCTACGGCAACTGCTTTAAATGGAATTGGTGTCATCGGTGTTCTCCTTCGTCTAAAATCCTCTATATTATTATATATTAGATAGATTAGTTTTTCTTCATTTAACAAAAAAACAGATTCATTTAACGATGAATCTGTTTTTAAATTTTGATAACTATTTTTTAGCTGAAGTAGGCTTTTTTCTGCCAACTAACCAGCAAATCAGAATTGCAAACACTGTTTCAATCAGAATTAATACAATGTTCATGCCTAGTTTAGCCTGTCCAAGACTAAGTGTGGCGCCATTAAACAAGTGATTCCTTTCACCTAAGTACAAATCAAAAATAATTGAACCAATTACTAGAACACCCATAGTTGTCCATTGACCACGATTGAAAGCAATTCCGTATTCTTCTTCACGTTTCCTGATACTTGGCAGTATTGCACCCAAACCAATCAATACTACAATTGCGACAATGTTAATAATTAGTTCATACCACCAATAGCCACTGAACTGCTTAATGTCTTGTGGCGCAATGCCGAGTACTGTTGCCACTGCAGTAACAATCAATAAAAACAGTCCAGCCAGATAGCCAAGCTTGTCGTTTTTTATAAAGACATAATCGGACTTGAATTTCTGTGAATTCTTTCTGATTTGCATGAATGAGAAGAAAATCCAGCAGGTAACACCTGGTGAAATAATACCGTTAAGGTTTAAGAGCCAGTTGAAAATATCATTCATATCAGGCAGGAAAATTCCTAAAAGCATGATGAAAGCTGAAAGACCGACAGTTAGAACGTAACCATTAATTGGTAATCCATTTTTATCTTTTTTCTGCAAAAAGTGTGGCATGTATTTGTCACCAGTATCGGAAATTAACATTCTTGTCATTGCATCTAGTAAAACAGCCAGAAGGGCCGCGTTGTAAAAGACTGAGGTCCAAGCCCAAATGTAAAGTAATGTTTTACCCATACCATATTGGTGACCGACCATATCAAATGCGTAGTAGGCACCGTTCATCTTTAAATCTTTTGGAATATGGTAACCGTCAAAGTAAATACCAAGTGCGAATGAGCCAAAGACAGTTAAGAAAATGGTCATAATTGCTAAAGCAACCATTGCTTTAGGAAAATCAGCTTTTGGTTTCTTCATTTTAGTAACGTAAGGCGCTACTAGCTCACAGCCATTTAAAGCGTAAATTAACATGGCAATAGTGGTCCAATAATGCATGTCAAACTTAGGAATTAATGTTTTCCAAGTAAAGGGATGGGTTGCCATATGGCCACCTGATTTAGCTAAACCTAAGAAAGCCAAGAAAACAAACATTAGTGTCATGATTAACATCAAGCCACCACCAATAGTCGACAAAATTTCCATTGAACGAGAGAAATAGTGTTCAATGATGATGAAGATAATAAACATGGCAAAAGTCATGAGAGCAAATTTGGTGTTAGATATTTGACTCTGAAACTTTTCTGAACCGGTTAATGCCCAACCAATATCGACAATAATCTCGTTAGCTGAATCGACGGCATAAGGGATAGATGCAGCCCAATATGTCCATGCAGTAAAGTAACCAAGGAATTCCCCATTGGTACCACGTACCCATGAGGAAAGCCCACCGCCTTCCTGATTAAAGACTGAGCCTAATTGTCCAACCATTAATGAATATGGAATAACATAAAAAAGACACATTATAATCCATGAGGTGACAACTGGCATTCCCTGATTTTGGAAATTGTACATGATATCATCGAGGCCAATAACCGTACAGAAAGCCATTAGGGTTAAAACAGGCCACGAGATATATTTCTTATTAGAATCTAGTTCCTCCACAAAAGTTCTCTCCTTTTTTAAACAATTATTTACATTTTACGCATTAAAAATGAAAAAGACTAGGGAATAATTAATAAATTCGTCTGCATTATTATGATAAGTAATTATATTAGATTGGAAGAAAATTACTCCGCTTGACTTGATAGTATTGAATTTTCTTAAACCGTGCGTTAAGATTATATCGTTAATATTTTAAGCAGAGAAAGAAGGATTCTTATGTCAGGACATTCAAAATGGCACAATATTCAAGGCCGCAAGAATGCGCAAGACGCAAAGAGAGGTAAAATTTTCCAAAAGTTATCTCGTGAAATATATATGGCTGCAAAGAATGGTGGTCCTGATCCCTCTGGGAATCCTAGCCTACGTATGGTGATGGATAAGGCACGTGCCAATAATATGCCTAAAACCAATATTGATCGTGCGCTTAAGAAGGCTGAAGGTAATTCAGATGAGCACTACGATGAAATTACATATGAAGGTTATGCACCAGGTGGTGTAGCAGTATTTGTTGAAGCTTTGACTGATAACAAGAATCGGACAGCTTCTGCAGTTCGTGTTGCATTCACTCGTAACGGTGGTTCTCTTGGTGCTAGTGGCTCAGTTGCTTACATGTTTAACCGTAAAGGTTACATCGTAATTGATCGTACTACTACTGATGCAGATGAAGATCAGATGCTTCTTGACGTAATGGATGCTGGTGGTGACGATTTACAAACTAGTGACGATGCGTTCGAAATCTACACTGATCCAAAACAATTTGCTCAAGTTCGTGATGCTTTAGAAAAAGCAGGCTACAAGTTGGCAAATGCGGAATTAACAATGATTCCAGAAAATACAACACCTGTTCCTGAAGATAAGAAGGAACAATTTGATAACTTAGTTGATGCGCTTGAAGACGATGATGATGTTCAAAACGTTTATACTGCAGCTGAGGAAGACTAATTAATAGAAGATAAAACCTTCCAGATTTATTCTGGAAGGTTTTTTATTTGCCATAATTAGTTGTTTCTTAACCAATGTAATAACTGTTCGTGCAAAGGCTAAACTAAAAGCATCAGATTTGCTTTAAATAAAGTTGACTGCTTCACAAAAAAATAAATAGCGTCTTATCATAATGGTACTAGTAAACATGGCATTATTTAACAAAGTTAGTAAAAGATATTTATAAATTTGAGTAATAAATCACAAATTTATTGGGAATATTAGGTATACAAGTAGTATACTGTTTTACTGGAATTAATTAGATTCTTTATTACAAGACATTTTAATGAGTAGGAGAGTTAAGATGACAAAACCCGTTATTTTAAGTACGGATCCTGGAATTGATGATGCAGTTGCAATCTCAATTCTATTATTTGATCCGCAAGTAGATGTGAAGCTAATTGCGGCAGCTGCTGGTAATGTGGGAATTGAACAGACACTAAACAATGTGTTAAAGCTTGAAAAGTTTTTAGGCAAAAAAGTTCCTGTTGTAGAGGGCTGTAAACGCGCTTTAATTAAGGCACCAGTAGATGCGGCTAGCGTTCATGGTAAAAGTGGCATGGATGGTTATGACTTTCCAGAGCCTGATTTAGATTTACTATTAAAAGATACAACAGCACCCGAAGCTATTCACAAGGTAGTGGCTAATTCAAGTGAAAAAGTTACTTTGGTGGGGATTGCACCATTAACAGATTTTGCACTCTACATTCGGCTATATCCTGAAGATTTAGCTAATATTGAAGAATTAGTATTGATGGGTGGCTGCATTGGTCGCGGAAATTACGGCATTTATTCCGAATTTAATATTGCCGGCGATCCTGAAGCAGCAAAAATTGTTTTTGAAAGTGGACTAAAAATTCGCGTTGCACCGTTAGAGCTTGGCTTCCAAGCACTTGTTAAGCCTGAAATAAGTGAGCAAATCAAGTCACTTGGCAGTGTTGGTGATATGTTCTATAGCCTGTTTAAACGCTACCGTGGCGGTAGTTTCAATACTGGATTGAAAATTTACGATGCGCTTGCAGCAGGAATTTTACTAAATCCGACTATGTTTGATTTTGAAGAGGCCTATGTGGATATCATAACCGATCAAGGTCCTACAAACGGTGCTTCTTTAATGGACTTCAATAATAAATTGAATAAACCAGCAAATGCCTTAATTGGTAAGTCGGTTAATGTTGATGAATTTATTGCTTGGTTCATCGAAGCAATCAAAAAAGCTTGTTAGATTAGAAGGGAATTTTTAATGAATCAGTTAATCGCAGTTGTATTAACTTTGTTGTCAGTAGTCATCTTGGTGTACATGTTATCCAAGAAAATGGATATTAAAATTGTGCTATTTGCTTTAGGACTTGTACTTTTGTATTGTGCAGTTCTAATGGGGAATAAGATAACCGTTTTAGCTCCAGTGTCGAATCCATTTTTAAAACCTATACAGGTTATAATAGATCAATTTACTTCGACGCTGTCACAAGCAGGATTTGTAATTCTGCTTTTAGCTGGGTATAGTGCCTACATGAGTCACATTGGCGCAAACGATGTGACAGTGAGTGCTTTGACTTCCTCAATGAAGGGAATTAAATCGGTTTACCTATTAGTTCCAATTGTTTTCTTAATGTCAAACATCCTTTCTCTTGTAGTTCCAAGTGCTTCAAACTTAGCAATTATTTTATTGGCAACATTGTATCCTGTTTTAAGAGCAACAGGAATGAGTAGATTAACTTCTGCTGCTTTGATTGCTACTTCAGCTACAATCATTCCAACACCATTAGGTTCAGATAATGTGGCATTGGCTTCAGCCCTACATATGTCAACTACACAATATGTTTTTGGTTACCACGCTTTAATTTCAATCCCGACCTTACTTTTAATGGCAGTAATTCAATATTTCTGGCAAAAACATGAAGATAAGAAAGATGGACAAGAAATTAGCTATGAAGAAGAACTAAAGAAATATGGGTTAAAAGAAGAGAGTACCCAGAAACTTAAGGTTAAAGGTGGAAAATTCGTACGCTTTGTATACGGCCTCTTGCCTTTAGCACCAATTATCATCTTGATAGTTGACTTCATCTATAATCTTGTTAGAGGCGTAACTACAACCATGAGTGTGCAGGAAGTGACGCTTATCAGTTGGATTATTGCCATTATCGTTGAACTAATTAATACCAAAGATGCTAAACAAGTTTTGCAAGACAGCAATGTGTTCATTAAAGGGATGGGCAATGCAATGAGTATTGTCGTACTTTTAGTTGCTGCTCAAACTTATGTCCAAGGATTAAATGCTGTTGGCATCATGGCAATGCTACAAAATTCAATGACAGATATTAAAAGTGCCGGCATCCTCTTGCCAATAATTATGGTAATCTTTACTGCTATAATTGTTATCTTGAGTGGTAGTGGTATTGCATTGATTTTTGCATTAATTCCATTGATTGTACCGTTAGCAAAATCTGCCGGAATTGCCCCACAGCAACTTTCTGTTCCAATTCAATTAGCAGCTAATTTGTTAAGAGCAGTTTCGCCTGTTGCGGCAGTCGTCCTAATCGTTTCCGAGGCAACTCACTTGGATACAGCTCAAATTATCAAGCGGACTTCTGTACCAATGCTTGGTGGTGTAGTCATTATGCTAATCTTGTCATTCTGTCTACTATAAAAATGAATAGAAGAATAAAGAAGCAGCACTTAAAGTGCTGCTTTTTTGTTTATCCAAAATAATATTTGATTTTAACAAAAAAATTCCAGCTTTTTGCGTAATTATTATTGGCGGCAAAAAGGAGGTATTTATGCGAATTAAAGAAGCGGTTAGTTCATTAATTCAAGAAGCAATTGACTGTCATGCCAGCGACCTGTTCTTTTTAACCCAAAAAGGAAAATTAGTGGTTAATTTTCGAACAATTAATGGAATTGCAAATCAAGCGAATTTTTCGATTAACGAAGGAAAGGAGTTGATTAATTATTTAAAGTTTGCGGCTCAAATGGATATTGCTGAACACCGACGACCACAAGTTGGGGCATTTGATTTTGAGTACAATAAGCAAGTATATTATCTGCGCTTATCCAGTCTTGGTGATTATACTGACTGCGAGTCACTGGTTATTAGAATTATTTACCGTGTAAGTGAAGGAAAGTATTTCTTTAACCAGCAACTTGAATTACTGAAAAGCTTAGCGCAAAAACGTGGTCTTATTATTACTAGTGGTCCAACGGGCTCGGGAAAAACGACCACCATGTACAAACTTGCTAAGTATGTTGGTCAAGACAGGATGGTGATGACAATTGAGGATCCGGTGGAAATCCATGAAGCTAGTTTTTTACAGACACAAGTTAATTTAGAGGCAGCCATTACATATCCGATATTACTTGAAGCAGCTTTACGACATCGTCCAGATATTCTAATCATTGGCGAAATCAGAAATGCAGTAACTGCACGTTTGGCAATTGATGCTGCCTTGAGTGGTCACTTAGTTTTTGCAACGGTTCACGCAAAAAGCACACTGCAAACAATTTCAAGACTAGAAAGTTTGAACATTACTAAAAGTGAATTGGTAAATTGTCTTAATGTCGTTTGTTATCAACGTTTATTGCCAACAAAAAATGGTTTTTCTTGTCTAATGGACATTGCAAGTGGGAATTTTTTACATAAAAGTGTCTTGAAATCTCAACGTGGTGATTATATTGACTGGCAAGATAATCTATTGAAGTTAAAGCAGGAGGAGAGAATTAGTGCGGCAATATTTGAGCAATTCAAGCAGGGGTAAGCTAAATAGTAAAGAACGATTTCTCTTTTTGGATTACTTACAAAATAGTTTACTTAACGGTTTTTCTCTCGGTACAAGTTTGGAATTAATGCCAATTGTTTGGTCAAAGCAGAAAAAGATCCTTGGAAAGTTAAACAAACGCCTTCAGTCTGGAACAAAATTGAGCAAAGAAATGGAACGACTAGGCTTTTCAAAAACTGTTGTTACCCAGATCGACTTAGCAATGAATCAAGGCAACTTAGTTGAATGCCTTGGCCAACTTGCGTCATTGAGTAGATTGAAAAATGAACAAATAAAGAAATTAAAAGCCGAAATGTCCTACCCATTTGTTTTAGCTGTAATGATGGTTTTGTTGCTCGTATTCATGCAAACCTTCGTTTCTAGTCAGTTTGCGAATACTGGAGAGCATACTGGTGACATTATGCTATTTGTTTTACTTGTTATGGGGCTACTTTTTATCTATTTTTTAGTTAAAGTTACCACCTTATTGAAGAAACAGGACTATCGTTCTCTGGTTAAGTTAGAACATTATCCAATCATTGGTTCGACTATTAAATTATATGTTAATTACTTACTTGTTTATGATGCTGGTTTATTGCTTGCAAGTGGGTTTTCACTACAAAAGATGTGTGAGTATGCTGCTAAACAAGAAACAGGGTCACTACAACAAGTGATTGGTGCAAAAGTTGGTAACCAGCTTAGGGATGGTAAAAGCCTGGAGGAAATTATCAAGAAAGAGCCTTTTTTACCAAATGAACTGTTATTGCTAGTTCAAACTGGTGCGAAAAAGAGTGATTTAAGTAAGCGCTGCTTGCTCTTAGGGAAGACACTGTTTACTAATTTGTCCAACAAAATTGAAAAGTTAATTGTTAATGTTCAACCGTTTTGCTTCATCTTAATTGGATTATGCATTATCGGAATGTACTTAAAGTTATTACTACCAATGTATGCAATGATGCAAAGTATTTAGGAGGATATAAAAATGAAAAAAGCAATAAAAAAATATCTATTGGGTTTACTAGCAAAAAATAGAAAAGCACAAGGGTTTACTTTGATTGAGATGGTAGTAGTCGTTGCTATTATCGTTATGTTGTTACTAATCATTGCACCTAATTTGACTAAACAAAAGCAAAGTGCAAATGACAAAGCTAATGATGCATTTAAAACGACTCTCCAAACTCAGGCAGATTTATATCAAGAAGACAAAGAGCGCGACGGTAAGGAAATTTCCTTTAAAAATATGTTTGACGACGGCTATTTAACTAAGAAACAGTTTGATAAGACACAAGATTATACAGTAACTAACGGTGTTGTTCAAAAGAATGCAAACTAAAGCAAGCCAACGTGGCTTTACAGTTATTGAAATGGTAATTACTTTAGCAATTTCAATCGGGGTAATTATGCTGGGTACAGTTTGTCTTGACGGTTATAGTGAAAAAATGATGTTAAATAATACTACCAAAGAAGTTAAAAGCACAATCGAACAGGCTGCTACAATTTCTACCATTAAACATGTTGCAAGCTACATCAGGTATTATCCTAATTCGAATATGTTGACGGTTACCAGAGCAGGCCATAGAAAAGTTGTTAAAATTGCACCCCAAATAAAGATTTATAAATTATCAGATTTATGGATCTCGTCGAGCGGCTCAATGTCACCGAGAACAATTGTGATTGCCAATCGTCAAGAAAGAAAGACAATCAGGCTGCAAATGATGTGGGGACGAGTGATTGACGATGCAGCATAAAATAGGTGGTTTTTTAATGGCTGAAAGTTGTGTCGCACTCTTTATTACATTTTTAGGAATTGTCAGTATTTCATTGATTGTGAGCGAAAGTAGATCATTTGAACGAGAAAATGAACAAGAAGTTGATCGTACTTATGCTATTCGAGTAATGAAGGAAAATGGAATTAAGCAAATTATTGTTCATGATCATGTTTATCAAATGATAGGTGATTCAAAAATTTATGATGCAACTAAAAAACAAATGTACAAGGTTAAAAAGTAATGGCTTCTTATTGGCTGATGCTGTATTTGCTGTTTTTGTAACCTTGCTAGCAGTTGTAACTTTACAGAATATGTTAAAGAGTATGGCAACGGCTGATAAAGCACATCATCGAACCGATGACATAGTATTTGCTTATGTTCAATTTGATCATTTTTTGAAAGAAGATGCTAAAACCGTTTATCTTTTTCCAGCTGGAACAAATAGCCGTCAAGTTGCTATCAAAAAAATTGATCAAAGCGGAAAAACGCAAGTTTATATTTTGGCTTCATATAAAAACATGATTAGAATGAGGACGCCTGAAGGAGGACATATGCCACTACTGTTAAACGTTAAAAAAGCCTCATTTACTAGTAAAGACCAACAAATAAAAATTAACGTCGTCGAAAAAGATGGGCGATCATCTGAAATATATTTCAAATTGGATGCAAAACCTAAAACAACAAAAAATGAAAAGAAAAAAAATGATGAAATTAAAGGCTAGTGCTTTATTAAGTAGCGTTTTAGTTTTGACTACCTGTTTGCTTTTTTTACAGTTTTATCAAGAAACCTATTGTAGCAGTATGCAAAACAATACGCTATTAATCGAATATTTATGTCGATATTGATTTACTTGCGCTTGTTACCTGATTTCTATTAAAATGTTTAGAAGAAACGGGGTATCAAAGTGGATAAAATTGAAAACTTATTTAATAAATTTATAGACTGCGTTGAGTTATTACAGAATGCTTTAAACGTATCATTTAGTGAGGCATTGACAGAGACTTTTGATAATTTGGAAAATGAGCAGATAAAGATTGAATTAGGTGCACCTGATAAAGAAACAGTGGCCCAACTAAGTGAAAAATACCAACAGCTGCATTATGAAGATCTTTCACAAAAGGCCAAAGTGCAAATATTTACTTTTTTAACACTCAAGGCTATTAATGAGGACGATTTAGATCCTAATCAGATGCCAACACCTCCAGTGATATCAACTATTATTGCGATGTTTATGCAGAAATTATTACCGGATCAAGGGCTAACTATAATTGATCCCGCAATTGGTTCAGGCAATTTATTATTCTCAGTGGTAAATCAGCTCAAAAATGCGAATCATTCAAAAGCAGATTTTAACTTATTTGGCATTGATAACGATGAAGATATGTTGAACTTTGCCGATATTAACGCGCATTTAAATGGTCTTGAAATAGAGCTATTCAACCAAGATGCGTTAACACCATGGTTTTGTTCTGAGCCAGACGTTGTTGTGAGTGATCTACCAATTGGTTATTATCCAATTGATGAAAATGCAGAAAATTTTGCAACCAAGGCTGAAAAAGGTCATTCATTTGCTCATCTTTTGTTTATTGAACAGATAATTAAGAATTTGGCGCAGGGTGGATATGCTTTCCTTGTTGTTCCTAAGGACATTTTGTCTGGAAAAACTGGAAGTGACTTTATGCCATGGTTATCAGAAAAAGTTTATTTAAGAGCAATAATTGAGCTGCCAGATAATGCGTTCCAAAATAAATTTAATCAAAAGTCCGTTTTAGTTTTCCAAAATCATGGTAAAAATGCTAAAAGTAGTGAGGTTTTTCTCACAAAGTTAGATACACTTAAAAAAGAAGAGGACCTAATCAAGCTTAATGTTAAACTAAATGAGTGGTATACTAAAAATATTCATTAACTTGTGAAAAAAGTCAAATTAAAGTGTATGGAGGAATCTCATTTATGAAAAAAGTTTTAGCAATAAACTCAGGAAGTTCTTCATTTAAGTATAAACTATTTGCTGTACCTGAAGAAAAAGTACTGGCAGAGGGGATTGCTGATCGAGTTGGTATTGATGGCTCATCTTTTGAAATTAAGTTAGCCAATGGTGAAAAGCACGAAGAAAAGGTTGCAATTCCTGATCAAGAAACAGCTGTCAATTTGTTATTAAAGGCTTTAAAAGAATATAAAGTTGTTGAAGACTTGAGTGAAATTGCTGGAGTAGGTCACCGAATTGTTGCCGGTGGTGAAGATTTTACTGATTCTGCTATTATTGATCAGGAAAAGCTGCAAAAAGTTTACGATTTAAAAGAATATGCCCCATTACATAATCCGGCTGAAGGAAAGGGGATTGAAGCTTTTATGAAGTTACTACCCGATGTTCCTGAAGTAGGGGTTTTTGATACTTCATTCCATCAAACATTGGATCCAGAACACTACATGTATTCAATCCCTTATAAATACTATGAAAAATATGGTGTGCGTAAGTATGGTGCACATGGTACTTCTGTGCGTTACATTACTGGTAGAGCAGCAGAAATGCTTGAACGTGATGCCAAAGATTTGAAATTAATCGTATGTCACTTAGGTTCTGGTGCATCCGTTACTGCAGTAAAGAATGGCAAATCATATGATACATCAATGGGCTTCACACCACTTGCTGGTGTTACTATGGGGACTCGCTCTGGTGATGTTGATCCATCCGTTTTGCAATATATTATGAATAAGGAAAACCTTGATATTAATCAAATGATTGACATTTTGAATGATCAATCTGGTTTATTAGGTATTTCCGGCATTTCTTCTGATATGCGTGACTTGGAAAATAATTCAGATGAAAAAGCAGTATTAGCACGTAAGATCTTTGTTAACCACATAAGACAGTATATTGGTTCTTACATTGTTGAATTAAAGGGTGTTGATGC
Organism: Lactobacillus apis; assembly: GCF_003150935.1. NCBI lineage: Bacteria > Bacillati > Bacillota > Bacilli > Lactobacillales > Lactobacillaceae > Lactobacillus > Lactobacillus apis. The sequence continues at coordinate 602,392 of NZ_CP029476.1, forward strand.
AATTATCTTTACTGCTGGAATCGGTGAGCATGATGCAGGTATTCGTGAAGAAATCATGAAGTCCTTTGAATTTATGGGACTAAAGCCAGATTATGAAGCTAATAAGTCTAATGGCGAGAAGTTCATTTCTAAACCAGATTCAGCAATCAAGGCAATGATTATTCCAACTGATGAAGAATTGATGATTGAACGTGATGTTGTTCGTCTAGCTCACTTGAGTTAACGATAAAACCTGTAATTAAATAAAGAAGCCGCTAAGAAAAAACTTAGCGACTTTTTTTGTTTATTTTTGATATTATAGTATTTGGAAATAATGCTGTAACATAGGAAAAAATATGTGTTATTGCCTAAAAAAAATGTGTCGTCATTAAACGATTTAGAGGAGAGAATAGCTTTTTTGACTGTTATAGCACTATTAGGGAATTCAATTTTTCAAGTCTCTCAGCCATAGAGAATTAATTATGACATTTTGGGCAATACGAATAATTTATTGCATGCATATGCCTTTTCCGGATTTCAAACTGAGGAACCGGAAAGACTAGCCAAACCAGTTTGGTTATATGATTCGCATTATTAGATTGATTTTGACTATCAATATAATTCACAAAAGCATGGTCGGATTCAACGGTAAATAACTTAAAACTTGAACAAAATAGTAAAGGAAAAATAAATGATTAAATTAGTTGCGATTGATGTTGATGACACATTATTAAATAGTCAGGGAAGGTTACTTCAATCTACTATTGAAGTAATTAAAAAAGCAGTAGAGCGTGATATTAAGGTCGTGCTATGCTCTGGACGACCATTAGCTGGTGTGAAGCATTTTTTGAATGAGCTAGGAATAGTTCAGAATAATCAATATGTTGTTACTTTTAATGGTGCTGTTATTGAGACGGTGACAGGTAAGACTTTACAAAAATCTGGAATTGATAAAGCAACTTATGAAAAGATTGACCAATATTCGAAAGAACATGGCGTGGATTACAATATTGTTGATGAGAATAGTGCAATCATTACAAGTAATTTAAATGTTAATCGAATTACTGTTGTCCAGGCATGGGAAAACAGTGCTGGTGTCTTAATCAGAAAGCCTAATGAATTACCTGAAGATGATCAAGTAATTAAGGCTGTTTTTGGTGATGAAAAAGATAAGCTTGATCAAGTTGAAGCTGACGTTGTAAAAACATTTGGAAAAGAAAATTACGTGGTGCGTGCAGCAGCTAACTTTTTAGAAATAATGCATCCAGATGTTAACAAGGGAGTAGCACTAGAATTTTTGAAAAAAGAACTAGGACTCAAAACTGCTGAAGTAATGGCTATCGGGGATGAACGCAATGATATTCCAATGTTTAAAGTGGCTGGAACTTCAGTAGTAATGGAAAACGGTTCTGCTGCAGCAAAAGAACATGCAGATTATGTAACTGCTTCAAATGATGAAGATGGTATTGAACAGGCATTTAATAAATTTGTTTTGTAAAGTTGTCTACTGTAACTCAAAAGCTACCGGATAGTAAGTTAGTGTAATTTATGCTATACTATTTCTATCCTATTTGGGGATGTTTTGGGATTCGACAGGCGTAGATTCGCATTGACTGCAATCCGTAGGTCACGTCTGCGTTAACAACGTCAACAGTTTTATAACTGCAAATAAAGAAAATTCTTACGCATTAGCTGCTTAATTTAAGCGCATGTGTTGCTTGTTATCGGATTACTCACGTCTGGTAAAAAGTATCAACTTAGTGAGTTACGTTTAACTACCTCATCTGAATAGTTAAAAAGAGTCATTTCAGGTTAGCTAGTCCATTCTAGCCCTGTTATATGGCGTTTTGGATTAGTGAAATTCAAGTAATATAACTATGATTGTAGATGTCAGTGACGGAATGCGTTTGGACAGGGGTTCAATTCCCCTCATCTCCATAGAATCTATGCTATAAATGCTGATATTATACATAGGTGGACTAAAAATGGACTAAATGGTACTTATCTTGAGTACTGTTTAGTCCATTTTTTTATTTACAAGGTATCTAGTATTTCTTCAATATGGTTATCTGTCTTAGCTTTTAATTCGTCAATCATATGAGCATAAGCTTTTGCGGTAATTGACATGTTAGAGTGACCTAGTTGCTGACTAGTGGCATATAAGTCAACACTTTTGTATAGCAATATAGAAGCATGAGTATGGCGCAGACTGTGAAAGTGAAAGCCAGGAATAGTTATATTGCATTGCTTTAGAAGCTTTTTTAATACTTTATTACATGCCGTTGGAGTTGGAACAGTTTCAAATGAAGTTCCAAAAACATATTCATGATTGTATTTTTTAAGTTGTTGTAACACGTTCAATAATTTTTGATTGACCCTAATGATTCTTATAGATGAAGGAGTTTTAGGCTCTTTAATTTTTTGAGAAGCATAGGAATAGCTTTTTGTAATATCGATAGTCCTAGCCTTAAAGTTGATGTCTGACCATTTAAGTGCCATGATTTCACCAATTCTCATGCCAGTATAAATGGCTGTAAAAATTATATATTGCCTATTATATCGAGGGTTAGGGTTGGATTCTGCTTTTTCAATTAACTTTTTATTATCTTAGTTATAAAAAAGTGGGGATTTGACTTTTAGTTGTTAGTTACAACGACAAAGCTGACCCCGTTTACGTAGAAACCGTTTTTGTGAGTGGAAGCTAGCCCAAGTCCGAATGAGGTACATGATCTACGTTTTAGGTGATCTCTATGAGCAAAGTTGGCACTTCCATCATAAAAAACAAAATTATTGAATGCTTCTTGAGCCATTTGCTGAGGTGTTCCTTCTTTAACCAAGGCCTCAAGTTCTCCATAAAAATTGGAAGAGCCTTGATGCCTGTCTGAATCATGATATGCATCAAAATGTTGAGCATCATGTATTGAACGAGAAACATCATAGTCAAAATGTTTATCTGTATATGACATCTTAGTGTCCACTCCCTGAGAAGCGCGCCAGTCATTAACCAATTTTTCAAAGCATTTTGCAGTTTCTACAATAGTCGACCTATCAAAAGCAGTTCCAGTAGGAATGCTGCTTAATTCATCTTTCACTTCTTCGATACTAGTATTATCATTTGGATCATCCCAATTATCAGAAGTTGGAATATCTTTATCTTCTTTTGGTTTTGACTTTTGTGTGTCACTTGCCTTAACCCAGTTATGATACTTAAGTCGGTACCATATATGGCCATCACTGTCTGTATATGTTTCATAGACGTTTTGCTTTCCAATCAGTGTATAAAGTGAATTTTCACCGTTAGGCTTTGTATAAAACTCAGCGTCATATTTCAAATAAACCGTAAATAAAACTGGATCCTTGTCTTCCTTAGGGGGGATGACCGTATTAATTTTCTTTACATATCGTCCGTTACCAATATTGTAATATACTTTTCCTTTTATAGATTTTTTCCCATAAGTTTTAAGATATGTTCCTCGTTTTAATGAAACTTTACTTTTTCTACTACCCTTTGAAGAATATACATAGGAATTCTGTCTTAACTGAACTTTAGGTGAAGAGGCAGCCAAAACAGGGCTTGAACTTTGCTGTATAGTTAAAAGTCCTAAGCCAATTAAAAGTCCCGAAGAAATTTTAGTAAAGGCTTTTGTATTTATCATGTTGTTCTCCTTTTTATCTAACAATAAATTATTTATATTCTTTATTGTAGACAAGAAAAAAGAAAATTTCAGGAAAAATTAGGAAGGAGCAAAAGCAGTGAACAAAGTATATAATTTTAAAAAGCAAAAAGGTAATTGGACAATCAAGACAAAAATAGATTTAAGACCTAGAACTATCCTTAAAACAGTTATAATTGTAGTAGTAATCATTGCGATAATTTGGAGCGTGACAAAATGGCTAAGCTAACTGAAGCAAAAAAAGAAGCAAATAAAAAATGGAATCAAAAAAATAAAGAGCGAATGAATTATCTTGCGGCTAGGTCTCAAGCTAAAAGATTCGTTAATAAATTTGCGACCCTTGAAGATTTAGACAACTTGGAAAAGATTATTGCCGAAAAAAGAAATGAATTAGAAAACAATAATGACATAGAGAACCACATGGACTAACTTTTCATAAATTACTATTATCAGTCGTTTTTAAAATGCTATTATATCAAGGTTTATATTTGATATTTATTGATGATTTCAATTATAAATTCCCCTCATCTCCCTAAATAAAAGCCTATAACCTTCGTGGTTATAGGCTTTTTTATCATTAGTGGTCGCCAAATGGTCGCCGACTTGTTACATTTTGTCTAGGATTGATCATAAAATTTTAGAAAAATCACTTAGTCTTTTGATAAAGAACGCTCTAATATATTAGAGATTGCTGGGTTCTTATATATTGCAACAACATCATATTTTAATTTCGGTAGCTCAGGTAAAAAAGTAACACGGCTATCATAGATCTTTGGTAATGATAGTTCCTCTGGATAGATTGCCATACCATGATTTAACACAACATTTGATAATGCAGAGTCAAAACTATCTAAATAATCAATTTCTTCATAACTAATATGCATTTTTTCCAGAGTATTTTTGATTTTTGTTTGTACATCATTATTATCAGTAGCACTCCATCTTTGTAAAAAAAGGGGGTGCTTTTTTAGTATGTTTTTTTTAAGTTTCCCGTTTGAATCGAAAGAATTTTGATTCAGTAAAATGCCAAAACTAGCAGTACCAACCTTTCTAACATGGATATTTTTAATTTTACTGACAGCAGTAGAAAAGCCAATCAGTACGTCATAGTCTCCAGCATCAAGCTTAGGTATACTTGTTGAAAAATTTTCAGTATCCAGTTGTACTTTTAGGCTAGGGCTATTTTGGGTCAAAGAGTCAGCTAATTTTACAGTCCAATAATCAAAGCCATGTAAGTAGTGTATTCTCAAAATTTGAAATGAATTGTTTAATTGACTGATTTTTTCATTGAATTCGTAGTAATTTTTTAAAACAGGTACTGCACAGTTGTATAGGTTATTTCCTGCCACGGTTACCTTAAAGTGTGAAGTTGAGCGGTCAATTAGTTGGACACCTAACTCATCTTCTAAATTTTTAATCGCATTGCTGATTGCTGTTTGAGAGACAAAATTTCTTTTTGCAGCAGGAGTAAATCCTTGAGTTTCAACTACATCAATAAAGTATTTATATGCTAATAAACTGTATTTCATCACGTTTTATCCTTTTGCTTATAACTTTACCTAATAAGTTATTATCATTATGTGTTAGCGCTTTCTAAAAAGCGAGGGTAAAATTAAATCTGTAAAAACGGTTAGCATTACTAAATTAGTTTTGTGACTAAAAAGGAGAAAAAGTATAAATGGCTGAAAAATATATTTTAGCGATTGACGAAGGTACTACAAGTACTCGATCAATTATCTTTGACCATGATGGTAAAAAAGTAATTGACTCACGCAAAGAATTTAATCAATATTTTCCTAAACCTGGCTGGGTAGAACATGATGCCAATGAAATTTGGAATTCAGTATTATCTACAATTGCCAATTCGTTTATTAATTCGGGAATCAAACCTAATCAAATTGCTGGTATTGGTATTACCAATCAGCGTGAAACGACAGTAATTTGGGATAAAAAAACCGGATTACCGATTTATCATGCAATAGTTTGGCAATCACGGCAAACTTCATATATAGCTGACAAGTTAATTGCCGATGGCTATTCAGACATGATTCATGAGAAAACTGGCTTAATACCTGATGCTTACTTTTCAGCAACTAAAATACGCTGGATTCTTGATCATGTTCCTGGTGCTCAAGAGCGGGCTGAAAAGGGCGAATTATTATTTGGCACCATTGACACTTGGCTGGTTTGGAAATTAACAGGTGGTAAAGTTCATGTGACAGATTATACGAATGCCAGCCGGACAATGCTCTTTAACATTACTCAACTTGATTGGGACGATGAAATTCTTAAGCTGTTGAACATTCCAAGACAATTACTACCTGAAATTCGGTCTAATTCTGAAGTCTATGGTACTACAGCGGAATACCATTTTTATGGTAGTGAAGTGCCAATAGCTGGAATGGCCGGTGACCAGCAAGCAGCTTTGTTTGGTCAACTAGCTTTTGAACCAGGCATGGTTAAAAATACTTATGGTACTGGTGCTTTCACAGTTATGAACACTGGTGAAAAGCCAAAGTTTTCTTCTAATAACTTGTTAACTACTGTAGCTTACGGAATAAATGGCAAAGTAAATTACGCTTTAGAAGGTAGTATTTATGTAGCAGGTTCTGCAATTCAATGGCTACGTGATCAGATGGAAATTATTGATGACGCTTCTCAATCAGAAGAGGCAGCTCAAAATTCAAAGGATAATAACGAAGTTTTCGTTGTTCCAGCATTTACTGGATTAGGTGCTCCATACTGGGATTCTAATGTGCGCGGGGCTGTCTTTGGCTTAACTCGCGGTACTACCAAGAATGATTTTACTAAAGCTACTTTGCAGTCATTAGCGTATGAAAGTCGCGATGTAATTGATACAATGCATGAAGATACAAAGATTGATATTCCTAAGTTGAAGGTTGACGGTGGAGCAGCAAACAATGACTATTTGATGCAATTCCAAGCAGATATCTTAGGAACCGAGATAGAGCGTGAAGCTAACATTGAAACTACAGCGCTTGGCGCAGCTTTTCTGGCAGGCTTAGCAATCAACTTCTGGAGTGGTCTTGATGAAATTAAGAAAATTCAAAAAGTAGGTAAGACCTTTGAACCCCAAATGAGTGATGAGGAAAGAGAACATCTTTACGAAGGCTGGAAATCAGCGGTTAAGGCAGCCCAAAGCTTTTCATACAAACCATACCTAAAGAAGTAAGTAGTGTTTTTTACAAAGAAAGAGAATAAATCATGGCATTTTCAATTAAAACAAGAGAAGAAGAAATTGAACGTTTAAAAAACGAGAAACTAGATTTGCTAGTAATCGGTGGTGGTATTACAGGAGCAGGTGTGGCTTTGCAAGCTAGTGCAGCTAAAATGAAAACTGGCTTGATTGATATGCAAGACTTTGGTAGTGGTACCTCATCACGCTCGACTAGATTAGTTCATGGGGGTATTCGCTATCTTAAAACTTTTGACGTTCAGGTAGTTTCCGACACAGTTAAGGAACGTGCAGTTATTCAGCATATTGCTCCACATATGACTCAACCAGATCCAATGATTTTACCTATTTATGACGAACCTGGTGCAGCCTTTACTATGTTTTCCGTCAAAGTTGCAATGGATCTTTATGATCATCTAGCTGGCATTGAAGGAGATTCTCCTTTGACCAAATATGCTAATTATACGATGGATAAGGAAGAAACCTTAAAACGTGAGCCACAGTTAAATAGTAAAAATCTTCTAGGAGCAGGAGTTTATTTAGATTATCAAAATAATGATTCACGTCTGGTACTAGAAAACGTTAAAAAGGCACACGAATTAGGTTGTTTGGCTGTTAGTCGACTAAAATGTGTTGAAATTTTGCATGATGACCAAAAGCAAGCAAACGGCGTACGCGTTCATGATAATTTAACTGGTGAAGATTTTGAAATTCATGCGGACGTAATTATTAATACTTCTGGACCATGGTCTGATTTGGTAAGACAATCAGATAAAGAAGTTTACAAGAAACCACGTTTACGTCCTACTAAAGGTGTGCACCTTGTTGTTGACCAATCACGTCTGACAGTACCACAACCAACTTATTTCGGTTCGGGTACCGATGACGGTCGTATGATTTTTACTATTCCTCGGGAAGGCAAGACCTATTTTGGGACTACAGACACCGACTTTAGAGGTGACTATGCTCATCCAACAGTTGAGCAAGGCGATGTTGACTACTTATTAGGTATTATAAATAAGAAATATCCTTCTGCTCATTTAACTATAGATGATGTAGAAGCTAGTTGGGCTGGTGTTCGTCCATTAATTGAAGTAGAAGTTGAAGGAAACGAAGCAGCTGATGCCGCAACAGGTGCCAGTGTTTCTGACAGTACTTCGGCACCATCAGCTGTGTCACGTGGTAGTTCATTAACTGAAGCAGAAGATGGATTAATCACTTTAGCTGGTGGTAAGTTGACCGATTACCGTATTATGGCAAATGGAGCAATGGATAAGATTTTGGAAAAACTGCACGATAAGTTTTCAAAGAATTTTACCTTACAAGATTCAGCCGAAATTAAAGTTGCAGGTGGCGACTTTGACTCTGACAATGCTGAAGAAGAACTTGCCCGTATTGCTAAAGAGGGTGAAGAAGCTGGTCTGTCAAAAGCAGATGCGACAGAAATTGCCAATTTATTTGGTTCTGAAGCTGAACAAATATATGATTATGCTCGTACAATTAAACCAGCAGATGGATTAAGTCTGGGGGAAACTGCCGCACTTGACTATTCGTTAGCTGAAGAAATGACACTGACACCTGTCGATTATCTTTTACGTCGCACTTACCACATTTTATTCAAGAGTGACACGTTGAATGAAGTTAAAACTGGCGTTGTCAACCATATGGCTGATTACTACGGCTGGGATAAAGTGCAAAGAGAAGAGTATGAAACTGAATTAAGGAATGAAATAGAAGAATCACGATTGGAAGATTTAAAAAGTAAAAACTAATATAATAAAGTAATAATGAAACTAGTTGTGAATTATTCCTCAAAAAACCTGTCAGAACAATCTGACAGGTTTTTATTGTAGCTGTTATTTACTTAATAACCTCTGTTTTACTCAATTTTGTAGGTGGCTTAAACAATCTAAAAGAACTATAGTCTGCAACTTTTTATAAACAAATGTTAATTTGTTATTGAAAAAACAAGACTTACTTTATAACATATAAGTGATGCAATCCATGAATAGTAATTAACCACATCTAGTAAAAATTGCTTATGGATTGCTTTAAAATTATAATATGATAGGTTTTTATACTGGTTATTTCAAATAGCACACAACTTTGCTTAATAAAAACATATAAAGAAAAACAATATAAAGTGACTGCAAAATATTACTTATCAATTATCTAGCTTGTTGCGATAGGATTTCTTTTTTATTTTTTAAAATTAGGCTGTATTTTTGAATTAGCGATTTATAAAAAATATTATTATTGTAACAACAACTTGTTTTCATATTTGAAAATTTGTTTTAATTTTAATGTGTAAAAGTTTAAACTTATATATGAGGTGATAGGGAATGGAACCGATCTTTTTAACTCCGTATTTTAGATCAAAAATATGGGGTGGCCGTAAGCTAGAAACAATCTTTAACTACGATATTCCTGATGGAAAAGTCGGAGAAGCATGGGTTATTTCAGGTTATAAGGATGATGCCTCAACGGCAACAAACGGCGAATTAAAAGGTAAGAGCTTGCGTTCGATTTATCAAGAAAACCCTGAGCTTTTTGGTGATCCGAAAAGTAAGGAATTTCCACTATTAGTGAAATTTCTTGATGCTAATGATGATTTGTCTGTCCAAGTTCATCCAGATGATAATTATGCTGAAAAAGTAGAAAATGATCGTGGAAAAACTGAAAGTTGGTATGTACTACAAGCTGATCCTGGTTCTTATTTAATCTATGGTCATACTGCAAAAACACGTGCAGAATTGGCTGATATGATTAACAAAGGCCAATGGGATAAGCTTTTGCGGAAAGTTCCAGTTAAAGCAGGTGACTTCTTCTACGTTCCGGCAGGTACAATTCATGCCTTAACTAAAGGAATCATGGTAATTGAAACACAACAGTCAAGTGATGTTACGTATCGCTTATATGACTATGATCGAATCGATGACAAGACTGGACAAAAGAGAGATTTACATACTGAGAAATCTATCGATGTTACTACCGTTCCTCACGTTGATCCTAAGCTTAACGGCAAGATTGAACAAGATCAAGATGCGCAAATTACGACCTTGGTTGCCCCACCTGTATCACCACATTTTTATCTATGGCAAATTGATTTAAATGGTGAGTGGAGAACGGGCTTAAATGAACACCCGTATCTGCTAATAACTGTAATTGATGGATCTGGTCAGCTAGAAACTGAATCTGATTCATACCAATTAAAAAAGGGTACAAATCTGATCATTCCTAATCAGATGAAAAAATTCACTTTCACTGGTAAAATGAAAATGGTTATTTCTGCTCCAGGAAATGACAAATAGATTTTCAAAATTAAAAGAGGGAAAAGTATGATATATATCGCTTGTGGATCAGTTATTATGGTTGTGGGAATTATCTGGCTAATTAATCCTCCCCGAAAACCTCATCCACTTTACGGATATTATTCATACCTTGCTCAGACTAATTCGACTAGTTTTAAGTTTGCTCAAAAAAAGGCTAGTCTTTACTTTATCCTTTTTGGCGGAATACAGTTGCTAATTGGAATCGGTGTCCATTTGCTAAATTGGGATCGATATTTCCTAATTTGGTTACTCACATTTTATCTTTTTCTTGTATTTCCAATTATGGCAACTGAGAAAAGCTTAAAGAAGTTTTTGATCGATTGCCATGAATTGCCACATGATTACGTTAATCCTGATGACGTAAAGCATGAGAAAACTAAGGGATTTAGGGACCGAAAATGAAATTAAATATCTTAATGGTTGAGGATGACCAGTCCGTTGCTGAAATGATGGAAATGTTCATCAAAAAAGAGGGTTGGACAATGGAGGTTGCTACTGATGGGGAGCAAGCGGTTGAAAAATTTTCTGCTAATCCTGACCAGTATAATTTAGTTACACTGGATTTGAATTTACCAAAAAAAGACGGGATCCAGGTTGCTAGAGAAATTAGAGAGAAATCGCCAACTATTCCAATTATTATGTTGACGGCGAGAAATAGTGAAGCAGAGCAGATTTTGGGCCTAGGCGTAGGCGCAGATGATTATGTTTCAAAGCCATTTAGTCCATTAGCTTTAATTGCAAGAATCAAGGCTCTTCAGCGAAGAATTGATATAGAAGAAAGCCAAAGTAGAGCTAAAGCCGAAGCTGATAAAGTAAAAGAAAAATTTGATGTTGAAACAGAACATATCAAAATTTCTAAAGACAGACGTGAAATCTTGTTTGATAACAAAAAAGTACCAGATATTACCCCAAAGGAATTTGATTTGTTGGCTATAATGGCAGAAAAACCTAAGCAGGTTTTTTCGCGGAGCCAACTGATTGACTATGTTTGGGGCTATAATTTTTTTGGCGAAGAACGAACAGTCGACGCACACATCAAGAAATTACGACATAAGCTGGAGAAAGTTGGAGCAAACGTCATTCAAACGGTCTGGGGAATTGGTTACAAATTTGACGATTCACAGGTTTAATAAATTATGAAATTGATTTATCAGCACATGCTTAGCTTTTTGCTGATTATTTTAACAACTGTTGCAATTATTGGCTATTCCGAAATTGCTTATGTAACAAACCAATCATATTCGCAAAACTATCAGCGAATGGAAGACTATGCGTCTTCTTTGGGCTCTTTGGCGGCGACGGATAAAAAGAATGGCACATTAATGTTAAATGCAAATTTCCTAAAGCAAATGGAATTTGTCTTACGTGGTGATGATCTTCATCTCCGTATTTTTGATTCAGATGGTCGCCAAATTTATCCGAAGACTGCTAAAGACTTGCACCTTGCTTCTGATATATATGGTATTTTGAAACAAGGGCAAGAAATTCGTATTAAAAATAATAACGACTCTCATTCTTATATGGGCCACACTAATGATCCATGTACTGGTGTTCTTGTTCCTTGGATGAGTGAGCACAAGATGATTGGTGCAATTTGGCTTGGCGCTAGGGTAAAAAACGTTGAAAGACCAATAGCAATGGCGAAGCAAAATTTGGTAAATGCTTTTATTGTTGCGTTAACTGTCGGAGCTGCCTTAAGTTTAGCTTTGTCATATTACACTACTAGCAAAATTAAGCGCCTCTCGATTGCAACCAAGAAGGTTACTTCCGGTAATTTTGATGTGCAGCTCAATTATAAGGGAAACGATGAAATTGATCAGCTAGCCGATAACTTTAACCAAATGGTACGGTCGCTGAAACAGTCTGATGAAGAAATCAAGAATCAGGAAAAACGGCGGGATCAGTTCCTGGCTGACGCTGCTCATGAAATGAGAACGCCTCTAACAACCATTAATGGAATTTTGGAAGGATTGCAATATGATGCGATTCCTGAAGACGCTAAGCCTAAGTCAATTTCACTAATGAAAAAAGAAACTAAAAGGCTAATCAGATTAGTCAATGAAAATCTTGATTTTGAAAAAATTCGCAATAATCAGATTTTGTTGGTTAAAACTTCATTTAATGCAACTAAAATATTAGAAGATGTGAAAATGCAGCTTTCACAAAACGCTGAAAAGGAACATGATGAGATTCGAATTGCTGCACCTGGCGATTTGTCAGTTTATGCGGACAAGGATCGCTTTACCCAAATAATTTTCAATTTGGTTCAAAATGCAATTCAATTTACCAAAAATGGTCAAATAGTAATTAGTGGCCGAAGAAAAGACCATGCTACAGAAATTGTGGTTATGGATAACGGAATTGGAATGAGCGATGAACAAATGAAGTATATCTTTGATCGTTTTTTCAAAGCTGATCCGTCAAGGGCTCGTCAAGGAACTGGTGAATCTGGTCTTGGCCTTTCAATTGTCTCTTCGCTAATTAAGCAGCATGGTGGCAAAATTAGCGTAGATTCGAGTCCTAACGAAGGAGCTATTTTCACAATCACTTTCTTTAATGAAGGGTTTGAACAGTATCTATCTGAATAAACAAAAAGCACTTCAACTGAAGTGCTTTTTGTTTATTCTTTTTTGTCAGTAGATTTTTGCCAAATTTTTGCTGTAGCAGGTACTGCACCTAAGTTAGTCATATCATCTTTATCGACTACAATTAGGTTAGAAGGACCAGAAGCAAGCTTGTTAAAACTATCTAGGCTTTGGTTTCTAAAGTAACCATCTGAAGCTTTATCCAAGCTTGCCTGTAGCTGATTAATTCGGTATGCCTCAGCATCGGCTTCAGTTTTGACAGCTTCAGCTTTAGCCTTTGCAGTGGCAATTAATGCCTCATTTTTGGCCTTAGTGGTTAATTCAATGTTTTTAACTTCACCTTCGGCTTTTTCAATTGCTGCAATTTTTTCTCTATCAGCAGTTAGTTGTTTATCCATTGCCTTTTGAATTTCAACACTAGGAAGTAATTCATCAATATTGACACGAACCATATAAATCTGTCAAATCGCCAATTGCATCAGCAAGTTGTGAATTGATTTTACTAGTTGAACCAAGGGCATCGTTTAAGTCCATCCGACCAATGATATCGCGTAAGTGTCCTCTAATTAATTCAACCATCGACTTAACTGAATCGGTATTGTTGTAAAAGTACTTATATGAATCAGTTACTAAATAGTTTAACGTCAAACTAGTGGTGATTTCAGCATTGTCCTTAGTAATAATTGAGTACTTAGAAATTTCTGCTGGAAACATTGCTAATGAAACACGGCGCAACCTTTGAATTACAGGTATGACAAAAACAAGGCCTGCTTTTACTGTTCTTGAGTATTTACCTAGAGTTTCGATGAGTCCTTCATTATTTTGAGGAACAACTCGGCAACACGATAGGAATAAAAGGATAACGACAATAACCAAAATTAAATAGACCATAGTTTAAAACACCTCAAATTATAAAAAGATTAACTATGTCTTAATTATATTCTCTTTTTTTCTTTTGGCTATCATTATCCCTTTTTTTATCTAAATGATTTTCTGCCACTGATTCAGGAATTTCAGTTATTTCATTGTGGCGACCATTTAATTCAGGGGCATCAGTACGGTAAAAGCGAGTAGTGGAGCGCTTATGTGTGGAGATTAGTGCTGTTGATTTGGTCTTTAATTTTGCTCTTAAGGCTTCCATTTGCTGGAAGTTACTCAAGTAATCGAATTGACCTGGATCAACTGGTTTGAATCCCTTCGGGGTGTAAAAACGTAAAAGGTTATGGTTATTGAGCAAATCAGAGTACTTAAGAGCCATCTTTCCTTTTTTGGCTAGTTCAGCAATTTCTTTGTTTTCTTTTTCAGTATAATTGATAATTTCTTTACCGCTGATTCGATCGTAAACAGTGCCCTTTTTACCTTTTCCACCGATAATAACGTATTTTTGACTGACAATTGTGCCATTTCTGAAAACAATCCATGGTTTATACTTCGGTGATAGCAGGTCATTACCGAACTGAATATAGTTCTTGTTGGAAATGCCAAGTAAGTGAAGTAGTGTAGGCAGAACATCAATTTCTCCTGCAACTTCGTTCATAATCTTGCCCTTTAAGCTAGGCGAGTAAAGCATAAACGGCACACGTTGCATTTGGACATTATTATAACTATTCCAAGTATCCGAGCTTTCACCAATAATAGGGGCCAAGGTTTCATTTTCGGAATTACTTAAGCCGTAGTGATCACCATAAATCATTACCACGGTGTTTTTCATTAAACCAGATTTATTTAAATAGTTGAAAAATTCCCTGATTGCTTGATCAAGATAGTGAGCTGTTTCAAAGTAGTTGTTGATAGCTTTATCAGATGTATCCGCAGTTTTAAAGTTTGGATCGCGATCTTCTTCATCCATATCAAACGGGGTATGATTGGTAACGGTGATAAATTTGCTATAAAAAGGTTGTTGCATGCGTTCAAGATATTTAACACTTTCAGCGAACATGACTTTATCTTTAATTCCGTAGCCAATACTATCGCTTTGATCATGACTGTAATAATTTTGGTCAAAGAAATAGTTATAGCCCATATTTTTGTAGACATCGTCACGATTCCAAAATGAACCAACATTACCGTGAAAAACGGCTGAAGTGTAATTGCCATTTTCGCGTAAAATTTGTGGAGCAGCTTGGAAGGTATTTGAACTACCTAGCGCAGTAAAAAGTGAACCGTCTGAGATACCAAATGTGCTTGTTTCAAGCATGTTTTCTGCGTCACTAGTACGACCAATTCCAACTTGATGGTAGAAATTAGAAAAACTAAGTGAATGACGACTATGATAGATTGAGTTAAGAAAAGGTGTGACTTCCTTGCCGTTAATTTTGAGATCGATTACGAATTGCTGGAAACTCTCTAGGTGGATTACAATGACGTTTTTGCCTTTGGCAGCACCATAATACTGAGGGCTAACTGGTAATTTATTTTTACGTGTATAAGTCAATATTTTGTTTAAGTCAGCGGTGTTAGCATTACGATTTACTTGTTCAGTTTGTTCATTTTTCACGCCGTCGTACACGGTAAAAGTATCAATTCCTAGATACTTAACAATGTAAGAACGATCAAAAGTTGTCCCTAAAAGTCGAGGACGTGACGATTCTGCTAAAAAAACATTGAGACTTAAAATTAGGGCCCCACACGTTGTAATCGTAAATGGAGTTAGTAATCCATATGATTTTTGGTCAATTTTGATTTTATGAGCAAGCAAAAGTCCTATCACAATAATTAAGTCGAGCCATAAAATCAGGTCAGAGGGCTTTAATAGGGCGACAGCACTTTTTCCGAGACCGGGTGCTACTTTAGCTGCATTAGTCATTGTTTTAACAGTAATGAAGTCTGCAAATTGTCGATAATTTAAGATGTTAGCAAAGAGCAAACCAGTATTGGCAAAATCCATTAATAACATGATGACATAGGATACGACTGGCTTAGAAAAGTAAAATCCAATGCTTAGTAATAAAACTGCCGATCCGATAGGGCTGATCCACATGATAATGTGTTGGTAGGGATCATTAATGCCTAGGTTAAAATCATGATAGGCGGCAAAAATATATTTTAATGTAAACAAAATAACCAACAGACAAAAAAAGCCTGTACGGGTTTGGATAAAATTAATCAGCTTCTTTTTTTTCAAGTTGAACTCTCCTTATTTAATTATTTTAGAATTTTCGCGCACTTTAGACAATCATTTCTGAATTGTTAGTCCTTTTTTAAGAAAAATTTGGCAAAGATTGGGTATAATCTAGATGAACACTAAATTTATAGGACTTGAACTGAAAATGATATTTCTAGGACCGCTATATAACTTAATTGCTCAAAGTTATGCAACTAAAGTTAATCATTTTGCCTTAATTAAGTTAATTATGTTGGCATTTGATAAGACAATTTTTTATTTTTGGGTTTTCATGATTTTGCGTTTGTTTTGGTTAATGGTGGTAAGACGAAGGCGAACACTTAAATCAGAAGCGACGGTATGGCTGTTTGCTTTTTATTTAATTTTGATTTTAATGTTAACCACTTTTCGCCGAACCTATTTCCCATGGCAACTTTCTTTCAATTTCCATCGACCGCTAAGTGATATTAATCTCGTATTTATGAAAGAAACTTGGAAGATGTACTATGCCCAGAGTCGGCTGGATTTTATATACAATTCATTAGGTAATGTTGCTTGCTTTTTACCATTCGGCTTTTTAGCACCATTTGTTTTTTCAAAAAAGCAAACTTTTATCAGGGTGTTAGTAGCAGGCGTCTTATTTTCAGTTTTTATTGAAACAATGCAGTTTTTACTCGCAACCGGTGTGAGTGACATTGATGATGTCTTCTTTAATAGTTGTGGGGCGGCCTTGGGTTATTTACTATACTGGCTTTTTCAACAATTACGAGTAAAGCTGAAAACAATTTAAAAAGCGCTGGTATTTATAAAATAAGATTGCTAAAATGGTTTTGTGAAATAGATATTTAATTCAATAAAGGGAGCGTATTTTATGAGTTTAATTAAATTCGATAGCAGTAAATTAACACCATTTGTTCACGAAAATGAACTAGGCGAAATGCAAGCAATGGTTGATGCTGCATCTAAGGAATTAAAGGAAGGTACCGGTGCAGGTAGTGACTTTTTAGGTTGGATTGACTTACCAGTTGATTACGACAAAGAAGAATTCGCTCGTATTAAAAAAGCAGCTGCAAAAATTCAAGCCGATTCGGAAGTTTTGATTTGTATTGGTATCGGTGGCTCATACCTTGGAGCCCAAGCTGCCATTGAATTCTTAAATAGCGCTTTTTATGGTAAGGGCAAGGATAAGTATCCAACTGTTGTCTTTTGTGGTAACTCACTTTCTGGTTCATATCTTCACGATTTGATTGAATGGTTAGGAGATAAGGACTTTAGCATTAACGTTATTTCTAAATCTGGTACAACCACAGAACCTGCTGTTGCATTCAGAATCTTTAAAGATAAGTTAATTAAGAAATACGGTAAAGAAGAAGCTCAAAAACGTATCTTTGCTACAACTGACCGTGCTAAAGGTGCTCTTAAGACTGAAGCAGATGCTGAAGGCTATGAAGAATTTGTTGTTCCAGATGACATTGGTGGTCGTTTCAGCGTCCTTTCTGCTGTTGGTTTATTACCAATCGCTGTTTCTGGTGCTGATATTGATCAACTTATGCAAGGTGCTGCTGATGCACGTAGCGAATACACTGATACTGACTTATCAAAGGCAACACCATACCAATACGCTGCTTTACGTAATATCTTATACCGTAAAGGATACACTACTGAAATTGTCGAAAACTACGAACCAACTTTGAGAATGTTTAGTGAGTGGTGCAAGCAATTAATGGGTGAATCAGAAGGTAAAGATAACAAGGGCATTTGGCCAGCAAGTGCAAACTTTACAACTGATCTTCACTCATTAGGTCAATACATTCAAGAAGGCTTACGTAACTTATTTGAAACAGTTATTAGAGTTGAAAATCCTGCAAACGATGTAGAGATTCCTTCGGATGATCGTAATTTAGATCAATTGAACTTCTTAGAAGGAAAGAGCTTAAACTTTGTTAACGATCGTGCATACGAAGGTGTTGTTTTGGCTCACACTGATGGTGGCGTACCAGTTATGACTGTTAATATTCCAGATCAAACTGAGCACACATTAGGTTACCTCATTTACTTCTTCGAGTTAGCCATTTCAATTTCTGGCTACCTCAATGGCATTAATCCATTTAACCAACCAGGTGTTGAAGAATACAAACGTAACATGTTTGGTTTATTAAACAAACCAGGTTACGAAGCTTTACACGATAACTTAGTATCACGTTTTGAGCAAGAATAAGGATAATTTGTCCTGTACATTGTTATCTGATCGGTGAAAACCGATTAAGGATTGGAAAGGGTAAAAGCTAATTAGCTTTTTACTCTTTTTTATTACAGGGAGGTTTACAAGAATGGAAAGAAAAAAAGAGTCGCCAAAACATATTCTAGCAATTGTTAGCTGCGCACTGATGGCATTTGTATCAATCCTAACCGAAACAAGTTTGAACGTTACCTTTCCTACGCTAATGAAACAATTTCACATTGGTCTAGGACTTGTTCAATGGACCACTACAGGGTATCTTTTAACAATTGCAGTTATTATGGTTGCAAGTTCATATTTAAACGAGCGCTTTTCGGCTAAACAGCTGTTTTTAACTGCAGCTATTTCATTTATTGGCGGCTCAGTAGTTGCTGGACTTGCACCAAATTTTTGGGTTTTGCTTGCAGGAAGACTCATTTCATCTGTGGGAGCTGGTTTGTCAATTCCACTGATGTTTAATTTGGTTGTTGAACTAATGCCGCAGGAAAAATGGGGCTTTTATATGGGATTAACTGGTCTAGTAGTTATTCTTGCCCCATCTTTAGGACCAACATTTGGTGGGACAGTTGTTTATTATTTTGGCTGGCCGTTAATTTTTCATATTGTTGCTTTAATTGCTGTAGTCGTACTAATCATCGGAGCTCTGTCAATTGAGCAATACCACGAAAAAAAGCATCCAAGCTTTGATTGGGCGAGTTACTTTGTGATTGTTGCGGCTATGATTATCTTTAACTTGGGCTTTAATCGAATTAGTAATGGCATCGGTGATCCATATTTTTGGATAAGTATGGCTGTTGTTGCAGCGCTGGTGTTCCTTTTTATCAAACTGTCGAAGAAGAGCAAAAAGAAGCTAATCAACTTAGATATTTTCAAAAATAAAGCATTTGTTTTTGCGATGATTTCTTATTTATTACTGCAGTTTATTAATATTGGCACTAGTTTCGTGTTGCCAAACTATGTTCAGATTGTTAATCATGAAAGTTCACTCATTGGCGGGTTAGTTTTACTTCCGGGATGCATTTTAAGTGGCTTTTTGAATCCGTGGTTTGGACATATCTATGATCAAAAAGGGCCAAAACTTCCATTTTTAACTGGTACAATCTTTTGCTTTACGGCAAGTATACTATTTACCATTTTCGGTCTGAAAATCTCAACAGTTATGGTGGGCGTCTTCTACGGCATTATGATTATTGGGAGACAAATGGCGTTCAACAATACAATGGCTGAAGCATCCAAATTGCAACCAGATGAATTACATACTGATGCTACCGCTGTCTTTCAGACTGGTCAACAGTATGCTGGCTCAATGGGAACAACGGTTATGGCAACAATTATTTCAGCATGGCAAAAAAAGCCAGGCAATTATTCTGTTTTAACTGCCCAGGGAAGTCAGGTTGCTTTCTTAGTTATGTCAATCATTAGTGTCATTATTTTCTTAAGTTATCTAAATTTATTTAGGTTAGAAGCAAGAAATAAATAGAAGTGCGTTGTTATAGAAATGAAAAGGAAAGCGTAATATGGTGGCTTTCCTTTTTTTAATGAATCTAACTCATTTTTATTTAATTTTTCCTTTATTTTTAAATTTATCATGTTAAACTATTGATAATATCTTTGAACGGGAGGAAAAAAGAATGCAGCTGAATTCAAGCCGTTTTTACTTGCAACGAATTATTTTTAAATGCAATCAACATTAAAAATTAATTCGAAGGAGTATTTCTTATGGCTGACACAACCACAACAAACAAATTAACAATCAAAACATTTTTTAACAATATTCTAGCAGGAACTGCAACTGGGATCATTGTTGGTTTGATTCCTAATGCAGTAGTAAGCGCAATTTTAAAGTTATTTGGGCAGAATGCAATTACCGCCAGTATCGGTCAGGCATTACTGATTTTCCAATGTGCGACACCGTTGTTGATTGGGGCATTAATAGCAATCCAATTTAAAATGGTTCCGTTGGATGTAGCTATTGTAGCTGCAGCAGCATATGTCGGATCAGGCGTAACTAAATTTGTTCCGCAAATTGTCAATCCAGCAACTAAAGCACAAGGTGTGTTTGTTTCTGCTGGAACTGGTGATTTGATTAATACTATGATTACTGCAGGTCTAGCTGTTTTCCTACTATTTCTAGTGGGGGAACGTTTTGGATCAGTAAAAATTGTAGCTGCTCCGATTATTATTGGAGTTGGCGCAGGCTGGATCGGGTTATTAATTTTACCTTATGTAAGTAAAATTACCACTTGGTTAGGAAATGTCATTAATTCATTTACTGATTTACAACCAATTTTAATGTGTATATTGATTTCCTGCATGTTTAGTATTTTGATTGTTTCACCAATTTCAACGGTTGCGATTGGCATGGCAATTCAATTAAACGGGCTTTCAGCTGGTGCTGCAGCTATGGGTGTAGCAGCAACGACAATTGTGCTAGTTGTTCATTCTTGGCGCACAAACAAATCAGGGGTAACAATTGCAATTGCGTTAGGCGCAATGAAAATGATGATGCCAAATCTATTTAGACATCCAATTATTCTTCTGCCCTCACTAATCACAGCAATTGTGTCCGCAATACCTGTCGCATTATTCCATGTATCTGGGACTCCTGCATCAGCAGGATTTGGTCTTGTAGGCATTGTTGGACCACTGGCTTCAATGGATGCAGGTAAGTACAGTTTGAATTTCATAATGGCACTGCTTGTTTGGATTGTTATTCCAGCAATTGTTGCAGTAATTTGTCGCTTTTTATTTGAAAAAGTGCTTCACATCTATGATGAAAAAGTAGTTTTTGCTTATTTAGGTGAATAAAAAATAAAGAAAATAGCCAATTTCGGTAAGGAAATTGGCTATTTTTGTTTGATTTGATTTTTAGTTAGTTTTTTAATTCAAAGGATAGATATAAGTTGTTTTAATTATGCTTTTTCCATGCGGCATTTATTTGCTCATAGCTTAATTTGGAGGTATCAGAATAGAGCAAGTAGGCTTCGCTAAGTTCATTTTCATTACCAACACCTACTGAAAAGGCACCTGAAGAATTTATTGCTTTAATTCCAGCGATTGAATCTTCGATGCCAACGCATTCTTTAGGAGATAAGTTAATGGCATCAGCTGCGGCGATGAAAATATCAGGCGCTGGTTTTCCTGCTGCAACCTTGCTAGGGTCAGCAATTGCATCGAAAGTATTAATAAGCTCCAGTTTCTCTAGAATATAAGGACCGTTCAAGCTTGCAGAAGCTAGTGAAAGCTTAACATTATGTGCCTTAAGTTCAGAAATAAGTTCAGATATTCCAGGTAGGATATTAGCAGGGGTTAAGTTGGCTAATAACTCACGAAAAACATCATTCTTTTCTTCAGTCATTTTGTTAAATTCAGAATCAGTTACTTTAATGTCTAAATAGTTCAGAATTGCAGTAAGTGAATCAGCACGACTTACGCCTTTAGTTTGGACTTCTAATTCATCAGGTAATTCGCGATTAAAGTGGTCTTTGATGAGTTTTCGCCAGGCTTGAAAGTGGTAAACCGAAGTATCGGCAATTACACCATCAAGATCAAATAGTACGCCCTTCATTTAAAAACTTCCTTTCACTAGCCAATGGAGTCTCTGCTAAAACAGCTTTGATGTTAGCGAAATCTTCATCGGAGATATTAACAAATGGTAACATTGTATTCATTTCAATTAATGAACTTCCACCAAATGTGTCAAGGTTATTTTGATCTTGTAAGAAACCAAAGACATCATTCAGTGGTGACAATTTTTCTACTAATTCAGAATCTGCCATAAGGTCTTTGGCTGGCATATCAATGTTGTAGTATTCGATATAGCTAGAACTTGGAACATAACTGATAGAATATTGTCCACCGGTTAGCTTAAGTGGCAGACTAGTGGCTTCACCATTAAGCTGAACTTCACCTGTAGCACGTGGTAATTTTACTGTTACTTGTTGACCAAATGGAATATTCAGGTTGAGCTTGATTGTGTGTTGTTCATCAGTTTCAAGTTGGTATTCAATTTGAAGATCACCGTATGAACTTTCATAATGACCTTGAACATGCTTGAGACGGTAATCAAATTGTGGTGCCAAAGTGACTTCTTGATAGCCATTTGTTTGAGAACTGATTCCAAGTACTTGCTGGTAAACCCACTGCATGATCGCACCAATAGAGTAGTGGTTAAGTGAGTTCATTCCTTCAGGATTCATTGAGCCATCAGGCATAACTGAATTCCAACGTTCCCAAATTGTTGTTGCACCTAAATTAACTGCATAAAGCCAACTTGGGAAGTCTTCATTTAAGAAGATTTGTGTTGCAAGCTTGTGTTCGCCGTTTTCAGAAAGAACACGACAAACAATTGGTGTACCAACAAAACCAGTCTTTAGATGGTTATTATCTTTACCAAGGCGAGCAACTAGGTCTTTAACGACACGTTGCTTTTGCTCATTAGGTACTAAATCAAAGGCTAGAGCCAACGCATAAGCTGTTTGTGTATCAATTGATAAACGTCCAGTTGCAGTAATATATTCGTTAGAAATAGCTTTTTTAATTGCTTTAGTTTGTTTTGAGTACTTAGCAGCATCATCGCTAAAACCAAGTATTTGTGCTGTTTCAGCGACAATAGAAGTAGAGTAGTAATAGTAAACAGAAGCAATGAAGTCTTCATCAGTTTTACCAGTTGGCATTGCTGGATTTTCACCATCAAGTGAAAGCCAGTCACCGAATTGGAAGCAACCTGTCCAAAGGTTCTTAGTTGAAGTATTTTTACCAATCCATTCAACCCAAGCTTTCATGCTTGAGTAATTTTGACGCAAAATAGCAGGATCATTATATGCTTGGTAAACAGTCCATGGAATAATTGTTGCAGCATCACCCCAAATTGCAGCGCCACCGCTACCATTACCCATTGCTGGAGCATACATTGTGAGCATGCCATCATGAGCATTCTGTTCGATTTGCATATCACGTGCATATTTCTTAAAGAATGCATAGGTATCCATGTTCAAAACGGCTGTTGCTGAAAATACATCTGCATCCCCAGTCCAACCGAGACGTTCATCACGTTGAGGGCAGTCAGTAGGGACATCAAAGAAATTGCTCTTTTGGCCCCATATTACGTTTTGCAAAAGACGATTGACTTTCGCATTATTCGTCGTAATTCCACCAGTCGTTTTCATGTCGGAGTAGATGACTGCTGAACGGAAATCTTCCTTCTTAAGTGGCTTGGTATTACCTGTAACTTTTGCATAGCGGTAACCATAGTAAGTAAAGTGGGGACGAACCCATTTTTCTTTGCCATCAGAAGTATACTTAAAGGCTGCGCGGGCTTCACGAAGGTTGTCACGATAAAAATTACCGTTTTGTAAAATTTCTCCAACTTGAAGTTCAATTGTTTGTCCTGCAGGTTCATGGTTGAAGAGTTCAGGCCAACCAGCATGATTTTGGCCAAAATCTAAGACAGTTTCACCAGCAGGAGTTTGAATGATTTCTTTAACTGGTAAGTATTCTTCAACTTTAAGTGGCAAGCTTAAACGATCATGCAGAATTTCTTTTGAATGATCAATGATTACTGCTGGTTCCCAGTTAGTAATTTCCTTTGTGTCGTCTAAATCCTCACCATAGTAAATTGCCGACTTAGTAACTTTTCCAGAAGTTGTTTGCCATGAATCATCCGTGTTAATTACTTCTTCAGTCCCATCAGCAAAGGTTAAATGCAGTTCTGCAATGGCCATTTGACGATCACCATAAATATTTTCTTGACCGCCGTCAAAGCCGAAGTTTCCTTTATACCAACCGTCGCCTAGAGAAATCAATAATTCATGCTTTTGAGTTTTTTGTAAAAAACTAGTGACATCATATGTCTGAACTTGGGTTACTTGATCATAGGCAGTTACACCAGGAGCAAGCAACTCGTCACCAATTTTTTCGTTGTTGAAGTAAACTTCGTAAACACCTAAACCAGTCATGTAAAGACGTGCATCAGCAATTTCTTTATCTAATGCAAATTCTTTTCTTAACAAAGTATTTTGTAAATCTTTGTTACTGTTTCCAATCCAGTTAGCTGAAAATGGTTCAGTTATTTTTCCAGTTTCGAAAAAACTATCCTTAGTTATTTCATCACCGGCATTTTGAACGGAAACTGACACTGTATAGTGGGTACGAGGTTCTAACTCGATTGCAAAATCAAAAAAGTTATTGTCATAGTTTTGCCAATCAGAGTCGTAAACAACTTCATCGGTTTTTATAATGACTCTTTTTTTGGTTTCCGTCATAGGTTTAGAGCTATTTACACTAAATTCAATATGTAAATGGTTATATAAGTCAAAACCAAGTGGAGTGGTCATATGGTTAATTGAAATTTGACTAATTTCGATCATTTTTAGCTCCCTTTACAAGCGTGTGTCAAAACGACCACAGAATGGATCAACTGGGTTAGTACCAATGAATTTTTCTTCGCCGGTCATCTTTCTTAGCAATGCATCAATGGTAACGTCATTACCTGTATATGCGTTGACGTAAGTTGAAACCATTGGAATATCGAAGAGGTGATATGGGTTGCAAGTTGAAACAAAAACAGTTGGAATGTCTTTCATGAACCATGGAGCATCAGCAGCCATTAAGTGAATCCAGTCAAGACGGGTAGTGGTTTGATTAGAAGCAGTTTCAACGTTACCAACGTAAAAAGCTAAGTCAAATTGGTCTTTTTCGTATTGAACACCACCTGCAAATACTTCTTGGAAGTTTAAGTGTTGGCGATCAAAGACAGTAACTTCAAAGCCTTTTTCTTCAAGTTTTTCCTTAAATTTAGCAGTAACCTTGCCACCTTCTTTAAAGCCACCGTCATCGTTGTCACCTAAAACTACTAGGCGAACACGAGGATATTTTTTAGGTGTAATTGGCAACAAGTTGTCACGATCTTTAACAAGGGTAACTGATTCAGTTGCAACTTTAGCAGCTAACTTTTCATGTTCAGCAAGCTTTAAGTCAATGTTACTTGAAGTAGGTTCACAAAGTTCACAATCAGTGTTCATAACACCTTGTGCTACCTTAGTTCCGATAATTCTAGTAACAGCTTCATCCACTCTGTCCATTGAAATGGTACCGTTAGCCACTGCATCAGTGACGAACTTGTAATCTTCGTCAATGTCTTTGTTGAATAAAATCATGTCGATTCCTGCGTTAATTGTAGCTGGTAAAGCTTCAGAACGTGGCATGATTGCATTGTAACCAATCATTGGCGTAGCGTCTGTAATTGTCAAACCGTTGAAGTTTAAAACGTCGCGAAGTAAGCCATCAATTAACAATTTAGAAGTTGAGGCAGGGCGCAAGTCCTTATCTTCAATTCCTGGTTGTAATTTTTGTTCCCAAGCAGGTTGCATAATATGAGCAATCATAATACTTGGCAAGCCATTTTCGATTAAGTGGTGGTATATTTCACCGTATGATTCCATCCATTCATCAGCAGAAAGTGAATTGATTGAACTTAAAAGGTGTTGGTCGCGTTCATCAACACCGTCACCAGGGAAGTGTTTAGCAACAGGAATAACGTGGTTAGCATTAAGTCCTTCGATTTCTGCATCGGACATTTTAATTACGCGGTCCTTATCACTACCAAAAGTACGTGAGTTCATAATTGGATTGCGGAAGTTTAAGTCAAGGTCAACAATTGGTGCAAAAGACATGTTGCCACCAACTTGTTTTGCTTCATAACCTGAAACATCACCGAGGTTATATGCGTTTTCTGGATTATCAGTTGCCGCCACTTGAAGTGGACGCCCAACCCAAGTACCTTCATTAACCAAGCCGTTACCACCAGCTTCAAGGTTTGCGGCAATTAATAGTGGAATATCACTTGCTTCTTGTGAAGTGGCAATTTCATGTTGCAGCTTTTTAGCAGCGTCAGGACGGTACATGATTCCGCCTGGTTGATACTTTTTAACGAATTCTTTTAAATCTGTATTTTCTTCGTCTTCACCAATAACGAAAAATAATTGTCCAATTTTAGCTTCTGTCGACATGCTTGCTACTTTTTGCTTTACAAAGTCGATTTGTGAAGCAGACAAGTTATAAGGCTTTTTCGATAAGTCTGTCATATTTTTCCTCCGTGTGCTATAAATATAAATTGATTTCGAGTTTATTTTAATCTAGTGTTTGTTTTTGTGCTATTGCCAAAAGTCATAAAAGTTGTGTTGATATCACAGTTTTATTTTTAAAGGCTTTTAGGTTGAAAATATCATAAAAGGAGGTAAAAATGAAAGACCAAGTATTGAGTTTACTTAGGAAAAACAATGCGCCGAGAGATTGGGAAGATGTGCTTGCTACTGTTAAAGAAAGCGGTAATTTGACTAAAAGAGTAGGCAAGGTAAACGATGAGCCAATTTATCGTTTTTTTGACACATATTCAGATGATTTGACTTTAAACAGTAGTTCAATTTCAATTGCGGTGCAGCCAACTGAATCATTCGTACCGTATCATCTTCATAATTATATTGAGATTATGATACCCTTAGTGGAGGATTGCACTGTGGTATTAGAGCATTCAGAAGTCAAGGTCAATCAGGATGATTTGATTTTTATGGGCAATCGAACCGTTCATAAAGTGAAACCGATTAGTAAAAATGGAATAGTAGTAAATATTGCCTTGCGAAGCTCAGCTTTTTCACTAAATGAACTAGATTATTTAAAAAACAAAAAGAATAGTTCAAATATCTCAAATATTCTTTTCTCACTTTTGTCTGATGAAGAATATGGTGAAGGAAGATATAGTCTATTCAAAACAAATCATGATCGAAAAATAACTGAGCTTATCTATGATGTAATCGATGAATATTATCATCCTGACATTCAATCTGACCAGCTGATTAGGTTGGAAATGCTCACACTTTTTTCGCGGTTAATCCGTCAGACAGCAAATTCAGAAATAAAGGTAAAAGATTATCGCAAAAAGAACAATAATCTGTTGTCACTTCTTTTATACATCGAAAAACACTACAGCCACATAACCCTACAAGAAATGGCTAAGCGCTTTGGCTTTAATCCTAATTATTTGTCTGATTATCTTAAAAAACAAACCGGTAAAACCTTTATTCAGCTGGTTCACCTGCAAAGAATAAATGTTGCTGCTGAATACTTGACTTATACCACTGCTCCAATTGAGCGAATCGCAAATCGAGTTGGGTATGAAAATCCATCATATTTTTATAAAATTTTCAAAAAATATTTTGGAATTTCACCAGCTGAATACCGTAATAAAAATAGTTAAAAACGTAGCTGATATAATATCTTGTCAGCTTTTTTTGTACATGTTATTTTAAATGAAAACTGGGAAATGAATATAATTCTTCTGTTTTTTGGATATGGTCAAGTTCTTGCTCTGGCTAATATACTTTTTAAGTGAAATCTGAAAGCGAATTCTAGCTAAGGAGAAGAATTTAATGAATAAAAAACAGATATCCAAAGCGATAGGTATTCTAAGTATGAACCTATTGTTAATGCTCTCAACTGCTGTAACTTCAGCTATAGCTGCGATTGCAAAATCATTTCCATCTGAGCCAATTTCTAAAGTTCAATTAATTGGTTCAATTCCTCAATTAGGTCAAATTATTGCTACTGCTTTATTTGCCTACTTGACATTTAAAATGACCAGAAAGAATCTAGGTCTTTTAGCAGTTGCAGTTGTTGGAATTGCCGGAGTTATTCCAGCTATCTACAGCAGTAGCTTAAATATTATTTTAGCCTGCATGGTTTTAGTAGGCTTTGGTACGGGAACAATTACTAATGTTGTGCCAGTGCTATTACAAGAGAACTTCGAAGGTGAAGCTCGCGCTACAACAATGGGTTGGGCAACAGGTGTTACTAACGTCGGAATGATGATCTTTACCGCTCTTGGAGGAGTTCTTGGAAGTGCAAATTGGCGTAATCTTTTCTGGGTATACGCATTAGCTTTAATTGTCTTCATTTTGGCACTTTTATTGATTCCACAAGATAGTAAGCTTGCTAGTTCAGACAAAGATAAGAAGTCTGGTGAAAAGACAAGTTTCTGGAAGCTATTAAAGAACTTTAATGGTCTTGTTTATGTACTTTATCTTGTAAACTTCATGCTTTCATTAGCAATGATGACTTTCCTTGCAAACCAATCTATCGTTTTAGCAGCTCAAGGAAAAGGAACTGCATATGTGGCAATGGTAACAGCACTTGGTAATGTTGGTGGTATTATCACTGCTACTTTCTTAACTTATATTAGAAAATTCACAAAGAGCGATACAATTGCTTGGGGATTTGTTGCATTCGCGCTATCATTCATCTGTATTGTATTCTCATCAAATGTTGTGCTTCACATTATCGGTAATGCCTTCTCAGGGATGGGGATTGTTCTAGTTAATGCCACAGCTCCATTTGAAATGTCTCTTTTGACAGACCAGAAGCAATTCCCATTGGCTATTTCAATTAATACATTACTTGGTTCAATTGCGGGAATGATTGTTCCAATGTTACTTGCAGCAGTAAAAATTGCACCAGGACATGATTCTTATATTGCAGGAATTGTAATCTCAGCTGTAACTGCTGCTGCACTGTTCATTACTCGCTTTGGTTCAAGAGTAGAAAAGAACAAACAAAAAGAAGCTTAATTACCAAATCTAGATATGCCAGTGCTGATAATGGCTCAGCACCTCCAAAGAAAAATACATCTAAGTAAAAAGAAGACCAGTTTTTAATTTGAAACTGGTCTTTTTATATTTACAAGTACTAAAACTGGGAATAGGACACATATTTTCTGTTTTTTGAATATGGTTATGCCTCTTTTTTACTTATATACTTTGTTTTGCTGAAAGCGATTTATGTTATTTAAGGAGTTTAAGAAATGAAAAAATTTCAAGAGTGGCTAGAAAAATATCTAGTTCCGTTTTCAAATAAGCTAGGACAAAATAAGGTCCTACAAAGTATTTCATCTGGAATGGTTATGACACTGCCAGTGACAATTGGTGCGTCTATTTTCTCTATTTTTGCCAGTTTTCCAATTAAACCTGTAGCAGATTGGTTTGCTAAAGTTGGTATTACACCATCCATGACTGCTATCGTTAACGGGACAATGAACATTTTAGCTGTTTTCATTGCCTTTACAATTGCTTATGACTACGCTCAAAAGTCTAAGGCAAACGGTGTTGTATCAGGTCTATTAAGTTTGGCCAGCTTTTTCATTTTGATGCCGCA
This sequence comes from Lactobacillus apis, assembly GCF_003150935.1. Classification (NCBI taxonomy): domain Bacteria; kingdom Bacillati; phylum Bacillota; class Bacilli; order Lactobacillales; family Lactobacillaceae; genus Lactobacillus; species Lactobacillus apis. The sequence goes on from NZ_CP029476.1 coordinate 631,702, forward strand.
AGTTATTCCAGGCAAAACGCCAATTAATGCGTTTAAGATTAACTATTTAGGCAGTGAAGGTATAATTGTTGCTATTTTGCTATCAATTTTAATTGGTGTTTTCTATGTTAAGTTAAGTAGAAACAAGAAGTTAACAATCAAATTACCTGATTCGGTTCCTAGCATGGTTAGTTCATCTATTGAACCTTTAATTATTGGAATTATTATTTTTGTTGGCGTATTTATTGTAAGAGCTATTTTTGACTTTTCACCATTTGGAAATGTTTTTGACTTTGTTAATAAGCTAATTACAACTCCATTATTACATGTAGGTGGTTCACCAATTACATTAATTTTAATTATGGTGTTATCTAACCTATTATTTACCTTTGGTATTCATCCAGCTGCTATTCAGTCGGTTATTATTCCAATTGTAATTTCAATGATGGTAGGTAGTACGCCAGCATACCAAGCTGGTAAAACTATTCCATATTTAAGTAATTTAGTTGTATTTTCATTTGCAAATAATGATGCTGCTGGCGCTACACTGAGTTTAGTTCTAGTTGCGTTAGTTTTCGGTAAGTCTAAGCGTTACAAGGAATTTTTCAAAGTTTCAGCTTTACCAAATATTTTTAACATCAACGAGCCAATCATTTTCGGTATGCCGATTGTATTAAACCCAATTATGTTTATTCCATTTATTTTATCTAGTTTTGTATCTAGTGGTGTAGCTTTATTAGCTGTTAAAATTGGCTTCATTACTAGTTACAATCCAAGTTTAGGAATGGGTATGCCTTGGACAATGCCTAAATTAGTTGCTGATGCTATGATTATGGGCTGGCAAGGTGCAGTTATTTGGATTATCAACTTTGCATTAATGTGTGCAATCTATCTTCCATTCTTTAAGGTTGCAGACAAGCAAGCATTAGAGGAGGAAAGTAAATAAAAATGAGCATTCAAAAGCAGCTCAAGGACGATTTTCCAGCTGACTTTTTGTGGGGAGCAAGTACTTCAGCTTTTCAGGTTGAAGGTGCAGCTAATGAAGACGGTAAAGGCGTTACAGTTGCTGATTTACGTTCACAGAAAAGTAAGTATATAGATACTTCAGTTGCAGCTGATCATTATCATCATGTTGAAGAAGATGTAGCCTTAATGGCTGAGCTTGGCCTAAAAAGTTACCGTTTTTCAATTTCTTGGGCACGTATTTATCCTCATGGTAATGATGAGGAACCAAACCAAAAAGGTATTGATTTTTACAATAAGCTAATCAACTTATTGGTCAAAAATAAAATTGAGCCGATAGTTACATTATTCCATTTTGATTGTCCAGAAGATTTGGTTAAACAATATGGTGGATGGGCCAATAGAAAAGCAATTGATGATTACTATCGCTATGCTAAAACTGTTTTTGAACAATTTGGTGACCGTGTAAAATACTGGTTAACTGTCAATGAACAGTCACTAATTGCCAATGTACCAGCGATGAACGGAATTACCGACACTGACATGCATCGTTTAAGAGAAAAAGGCGAGAATTCAAACTACAATATGTTTTTAGCTCAAGCTAAGGTTTACTCACTGTGTCATGAAATGTTCCCTAATTCCAAAATAGGTCCAGCTGTATCATATATGACCAATTTCCCTTACGATCATACTTCTGCTAATGCACTAAAGAGTAAATCAATGGAAGATATGATTTCTTTTATTGATATGGACGTTGCTCTTCGTGGTGAATTACCGAGCTATTATTTACGTTACCTTAAGGACAGCAATATAACACTTGATGTACATGAAGGTGATGCCGAAATATTGCAAAAAGGAAGAGCTAATTTCTTAGGCCTAAACTGGTACTCAACTTCAGTGTTCAAATTAAGCAATGAAGAAAGCCCTAAAATGCTCGATGGTGTTATTTCTAATGTCGAGAAGGTTAGGGACGATCGTTTAATGAATTCTGAATGGGACTTTTCATACGATCCCGTTGGTTTACGCTTTGCCTTGCAAAAGGTTAATGATCGCTATCCAAATATTCCAATTATTATTACAGAATGTGGTTGGCCAGAACGTGAAGAGCTTGAAAATGGAAAAGTCCATGATTCAAAGAGGGTTAAGTACCTTAACGGACATATTTATGAATTACGTGAAGCGATTAAGGATGGCGTAAATGTAATTTCATTTAATCCTTGGTCATTTTTGGACTTATTAAGTGTTAACGATGGCATGGATAAACGATATGGCTTAGTATTTGTTAATCGTGACAATAATTCTGAACGTGATATGAAGCGTTATCCAAAAGATAGTTTCTACTTTTATCAAAAAGTAATTGCCACAAACGCTAAAAATGTTACTAAATTAGAGATAGATGAATAAGGAGTTTTAATATGGCTGAAAAAACAATCATGCTATGCTGTTCTGCAGGAATGAGCACAAGTTTACTTGTTACTAAAATGCAAAAAGCAGCTGAAGACCAAGGAAAAGATGTGGAAATTTTTGCTTGTCCTGCAGCGGAAGCAGATGACAACCTTGCGCAAAACAAAATTGACTGTATTTTACTTGGACCTCAGGTTCGTTATATGGAAAACGAATTTAAGCAAAAAGTTGATGGTAAAAACATTGGGCTAGCAGTAATTGATATGCAAGCATATGGTATGATGGATGGAGCCAAAGTATTAGATCAAGCATACCAGTTAATGAGTGAATAAATATACTAGAAGTTAATAAAAGGTTTGAACCTAGTTCAAACCTTTTTGCTGTTTAAATACTAATTAAATTACATAACCAGGAAAATAAATGATGCCTTGTAACGGTAAAATATATTTTTGAAAAAAGTTTGCTTATTGCTTACGAATGTAAACATTTTGAAATGATAACACTAATTAGAATAAATTTTAATTTTTTAAAGTTAAGCCCATTAAATAACCTGAAAAAGCCCCATTTTTACTATGAAAAAAGGTATAATTTGGATAATAAATGAAAGGGGTTTTTACCTATGATGTGTGATAATTTGTTTTTTAAGATTGTTTGGGTAATTGTTTATGGCATTACTGCTTACTTTACATTTACTGATAAGATGATGATGGCTATGTACTGGATGGCAGGCGGTATGTTTGCTCAAGCCTTAGTTGACCTAATTTATCACTTCTGGCCAAAGAAGAAGTGTTAATACTAAAAAAACAGCTTTTTATATAAAAAGCTGTTTTTTTACTGGACATTTTCTTTTAAAAAGCTCTGAATGATTTTTTCCCGCATGGCAAGAAAAACTTGGTTATGTCCCGTGGGATGAACACGGTTAGTTAAAACGATCATTCCGGATTTTTTTACTCGATCTAGGAGAATTAGTGTCCCAGTGAAACCTGTATGTAAGATAATTGGGTAATTAAATTCAGGGTCAAAGCGTAAGTCCCAACCCCAAGAACGTGGCTGAACACCGGCAGGATTTTTATTCTCAAAAAGCTTAGTTACGGTTTCTTGGTCATATGGAAGAATATTATCGTCTAAGCCAATGTAACCTTTCGAAATTTTAATTAAATCAGACATTGTAGAAAAGAGGCCAGCAGAGCCACAATCACTCCCAAGTTGTCTTGCTTTAGGATCATGAGGCACTCCTTGGAGGACGGAACCGTTTACCATTGCTGTTGGAACACAGTTATCCTTATCAGGTGAAAAAGTGGTTTCTGAGAGTTTCATTGGTCTGATAATTTCATCTACTCCAACTTCCTGAACAGGCTTACCATAGATTCTTTTAATTACTAAGCCCAGAAGAATGAAGTTGGTATCGGCATACCGCATTTTATGCTCAAATTCGTCAGTTACAGGTAAGTTAATAATTGCATGTATTAACTCATCATGGTTTAGCTGGTCACGATTTTCAATCCAACCGCGAATTCCACTAGTATGGGTGAGAAGATGAAAAAGGCGAACTCGTTTGTCTTGAAACTCTGGAATAAAATCTTGAAGTGGCTCAGTAAAGTTTAATTCATCGTTTTGATAAAGCTTTAATAAAATATTTTCAGTAATTAGCACTTTAGTTAGACTTGCCAAATCATATTGGGCAAATGGACTGAGTTGAGTTACTTTGGGGTATGTACTAGCAAAACCAATTGTTGAAGTAAAAATTTGCTTGTCTTTAATAAAAGCGTAGTTAACGCCTGGAACAATCCTTTCGGAAACCATTGATTCAATTAAATTTTGTGTGGTTGAATAATCAAGCATAAAAAATTCCTTCATAAAATACTTTACCTACTATTATATACAATTAAAGTAATAAAATTGTATCGAAAAGACAATAATTGTATTTTTATGTTAAGAAGAAGTTTATCAAAACTCAGAAAGTAAAAAATATTGAGGATATGTGATTTTTAAGCTGAAAATCTTTGGTGTAAATGCGTCAAAAGCACTTGACAACAAGGGCTGTATAAAGCATAATAATTACTGTTGATTTTGCCCGTTGGTCAAATGGTTAAGACGCCACCCTCTCAAGGTGGAGTTACGAGTTCAATTCTCGTACGGGTGATTAACACTGGGATATAGCCAAATGGTAAGGCACAGGTTTCTGGTTCCTGCATGTTTCGGTTCGAGCCCGGATATCCCAATAATTACATTTTTGCCTTTATGTCAGATGGTTTAAACGCTGATATAAAGGCATTTTTATTTTCTCGAATTTTCTGTAATTAGTTCAGGACAAGTTAAAAAACTTTATATTTTTAAGTAGACGTGCAAGTGGGCTAATCTTAGATATTTAGCTAAATCGGTACAGTTGGTTAGTGTAAAACAAGTAGGTTTAAATCTGACTTAGACACCAAAAAGCCAGAATCTATAAGGGTTTTGGCTAGTTTTAGTGCTTTCAGATTTCATAATATAAATAAAAATTTATTGACAATTTAAAGTCGCTCAATTAGTCTTTAGTTAATTTTGTTTTAACTAAATATTAAAGTGTTTAATGTTTTTTGGAAGGTATTTTTTTGCCAAATTATAAAAAGAGTAACTCAGTCAGTAGTGGCTCTGAAATAAAATTAGAAAAAGAAGTACAATCCTTAGAAGATATTATCCTTTAATTAAATTATGTAGGTGATTTTATGCGTGCTGTTCTAAAAGAGATTAATGGCAAGTACAAGTTTGAGTATTTTCTTTTTTTAGGAATGAGTATTATTAATACATGTATTGAGACATCTAATGTTATTTTGGAAGGTATGCTAATAAATTCACTAGTATATAAGGCTGATAGGACATCATTTATACGTAATATAATAGTGATAATAGTTTTAAACCTAATAAGATTATTTTTATCTTTTTTTATAAATAAAATTCAAATTCTAAAGTTCAGAAAAATAAACATAGAAGTAAACGATATTATAATAAAGAAGCTTTATTCAAAAGATACGTTAGAAGTCTTAAAACTTGATCCTATTCAAACTGCAGATAGAATTACGGAAGATACTAATGAAATCTTAAATTTCTTGTTTCAAACAGTAAATCAAATCGCTTCAATTATTATTTCCTCGATTATAATTTTTATTTATATTATTAAAGCTAAATCTCACTTTTTCTTGCTAGTAATGATTTTGCTACCAGCCTATATTATTTTGTACCTTTTTTTAAAACCAAAAATATTCAAAATAAACTTAGAATTAAGACGAATTTACAATGAATATTTTTCTGGGTTTGCTGAATGGCTGAATAGATATGTTGAAATTAAAGGTAATAAACGGGAAGAAATAGAATCCAGAAGATGGAAAAAGACTAAAGTTTCTCTTTTAAATATTACAAGAAAAAACTTTCTTCTTAATTTGGGTATGTCTACTTGTGAAATCGTCTTACAATTGATTTTCCAGATAATATTGTTTATTAATGGCGGATTGGCCGTAATATCAGGAAGTATGACAATTGGATCTTTTTCAGTTCTTTTTCAATACTTTAATCAATTATTAGGACAAGTGGATGAAAGCTTTTCTATTTTGTTTAACTTTGAGTCTTTTCGAGCTGCATACATGAGAATTGATCAATTGATGTCTATCCGGAATGAAGTAGACGGAGCAATAGTCATTTCTAATGTTAAAAATATACAAGTTCACAATTTCAATATTAGCTTGGATGCACAAAATACTTTATTTTCAAAAGAACTTACATGTACTTTTAATAATCCTGGTTTTTATGTTATTAGAGGCAAAAATGGAATAGGAAAATCTACTTTTTTAAGGACGATAATTGGACTGTATACGTCAGCGAAAAAAGGAACAATTTTAATAAACAATATAGATATTGATTTAATAAATAAGGAAAAATTGAGAGAAAATAATATGAGCTGTTTATTCCAAGATACGGTTCTTCCAAATTGTCTTGTAAGGGAATATTTAGATATGTATGTAAATGAGAGTAACGAAAACTGTATTTCTGGTGATCAATATTTCCAAAAAGTATTTAGCTCTTCTCAATTTAATATAAAAAAAGTGTTAGATAAGAAAATGACTGAGCTTTCAACGGGCGAAATACAATTAGTAAAGCTTTACTCTGCTATTTTGAAAAAGAAAGCGCACTGCTTTTTATTAGACGAGCCACTAGCTAATATTTACCCTGAATTGCAATCAGATTTATTATGCTTATTGGAAAAAATTGCACAAACTAATCTAGTTATAATCATTAGTCATGACCTTGAAATTAAGGAAAAAGCTAAAAACATAAGGATAAGATAACTATGAAATCATATATAATACCACAGTTTTTAATTTTAAATAATGATATTAATAATGCAGTAGTCCAAAATAAAAATGGGATAAATCACCTTACAAATAGAAGCATAATTAGTTTCTTTAGTAAGATAGACAATCTTCACAAAAATTTAGTTACTGAGCAGTTTTTAGAAGATTATTTTGGTTTAGAAATATATAAGTCAACTTTAAAGTTTATGTTGGATTCTCAGCTTCTCGAAGAAAAAGTTGAATATTATTCTGAATATAAAAATACAGTAGTTTTTACCAATACAAAATATATATAACTTGATGTCTAAAGTCATGAATGAAAAAAATGACACACTAACGAGCTACCACCTTAATACTTTTCAAAGCGACCGGTTTGAAGCAAAGATAAAAGAAATATCTGATGATAGCTTGATTATAACTATTTTTAGTCCTTTAGACTTTAATGAATATACTTGGCTCTGTGATTTTTTAAGAGAAAACAACAAAATCTATTGTACTGCTTTTCCGTATAATAAAAAATTTTACTTTTCTAATATATATAGTTATAAATGGAAAAATTCATGTCCAAAGTGCTTTATTTCTGAGTTAATTTCAAGTTTAAGATCTACAGGCAAATTTTATTCTATGCCGACTTTTCAAACAGGTAATGAAAGAAGCTATTATGAACTGTCAAATGGTTTGTATTTTGCTGCAGGAAACAATTGATGCAAAGCAATCTAATTTGAAACATAATGCATATCTTTATAATCGATATGGCAACCGCACAAAAACAAAATTAAAGAAAAACAGGCTGGTAAAGACTTATGGCGTACCTATTAGAATAAAGAATAAGGAATACTACATTGTAAATGTGAACAGCTTTATAAAGAAAGCAACTTTGTAAGTCCTACTAAGCAATGTTGTCATAAAAAAATAATCAGAGCATATTAAAAGGTCACAGTCCACAATTAAATTGTTGGAATGCGACCCTTTTGATTGAATAAATTAAGAGAGGTTAAATTATAAATTTAGAAGTAGCTTGAGCAGAGTACTTAAAACTATTTACTCAACTCAGCTTTTGTTTTTGAAACGAGCTTGTTGTCTGAAAAAACAAAAGTAACGCGATTACTATTGTTATCGGATTTTGATTTCGTTTTAGTTTGATAAAAAGCAATCTTGTTCTTTTTTCCCATTACGATGTTCTCGTTTAATGTATCGGGTTGACCATGTTTTTTAACCAGACTGGCATAAGAGCTATTTTCTTTAACTTTATTATATGATTTTAGAGTTAATTTACCAGCTGTTTTTTCCCACTTGAAATTAGTAATGGTCTTTGTTATTGCCTTTTTATTATAGAACTGAACAACAAGTGCTGCACTTGTTTTAGTCCAACCTATTGTTTTGATTTTTAGTCCGTTAACTAAAGTGGTTTTAGTGGACTTTGGTTTCCCTAAGAGTTCAGTGGTTTCAGTAATGGAAGCACCGCCGCCACCCTTTTTAGAAATATCTCCAAGCTTAATTTCGTCATACTTTTCTTTAAAAGCTTTTTTCTGCAGTTCAGTCTTAGTGAGTGTGTTAGAATTGCTCGACTTGTTATTAGAAGAGCATCCACCTAATGCGATTGCTAAGAAGCTGACTCCAACAACTGATAGTACTTTTTTTATTTTGATCATTAAGATCTCCCTTCAAAAATATGCCATAGGTTTAGTGTCACTGGCGTTGTGGACAATAAAAATATATGACCGTAGCTATTATATATGTATATTTAAACTTTTGGTAGGTGTTATTTTTTGCATCACTAAACCTGAGGTATTCTAATCATATTGTGTGCAGTAAGCTGGGAACTTAGTATAAAATACTGGTGTTTGTTCTTTAGCAAAAATTTTTATACCTGGAAACTAAAGAAGTGGGAGCTAACCGGTTTAAATTAGACTTAGAAAATTTCTAGGTATGGGGAACAAGTTGTGATATTATAATTGTATTAAAGAATAGAAAACGCTATTAGGAGAGTAATTATGAAGAAAATTGAAAGCTTAAAAATCAAGAAAAGCTCTGCTTTATTGACTGCCGCAGCTGCAGCAGTATTTGCTTTTGCTGGTGTTAATGGAACTAATGTTGTTAAAGCTGATGCTGCCAATCCTGCTGCTACAGTAGTTAACGATGGAAGAACTGCTACAGTTGTTGCTCATTATCAAGATGAAGCAGGAAATAAGATTGCTGACGATCAAACTATTGCCGGCCATACACAAGTTAGCTACGGAACAATGCGTAAGGCAATTCCTGGATACACTTTAAAGAATTGGCAAGGACCAACTGAAGGTTACTTTGAAGACACACCTAAAGAGGTAATCTACATTTATACTAAGGACAATGGTTCAAATGAGACCAATGTAACTGACAATTCAGGACAAATTCAAAACCCAATTGAAAAGCCTGGTACAAGTTCTGATCAAAAGGATCCTAGCAAAGATAAGAAGGACCCAGCAGCTTCAACTGATACTGCCAAAAAAGATGAGAACAAGAGTGACAATGTAAATACAACAACTAAGGATCCTGCCGCTAAACCAGCTGTTTTGCCACAAACTGGTTCTGATAAGACTAACTCTTTGAAGATGTTATTAGCTGGTATTTCTGTCCTTGCAGTTTCATTGCTAGGAATGGTTGCAGCATTTAAAAAGCGTATCTAATCTGTTAAGCAACAAAATATTTGTATAACTGAATAACATTTAAATACACGATTTAGATTTAATCGAATCGTGTATTTTAGTTTGCTCAAAAATGTAATTACTCTGTTGCATCTGAATTAGCAGATTTCACAAAATATTAGCATATTTGCTCATGAAAAAAGAGCTCCAAATAGCTAGCTTGAAGCCCAACTATTATGAAGCTCTTTTATTTTGTGTTGTTAATCGTCTATTGCATTGTTTGCAATAACATTTTTGTACCAATTAAATGATTTCTTTTTGTATCTGTTATAAGTTCCACTACCATCATCATTTTTATCAACATAGATAAAGCCATAGCGTTTAGTCATTTCGCCTGTACTTGCTGATACAAGATCAATACAGCCCCAAGGGGTGTAGCCAACTAAGTTAACGCCGTCATCAATTGCTTTAGCCATTTCAACAATATGATCATGAAGATAATCAATCCGATAATCATCTTCGACAGTATATTGACCATCTTTTTCAACTAGTTGATCTACTGCTCCCAGTCCATTCTCAACGACCATTAGTGGAATTTCATAACGTTCGTATATTTGATTTAGTGCTGTTCGAAGGCCAACAGGATCGATTTCCCACCCCCAAGCACTACGTTCAACATACGGATTTTTGACACCATTAAAGAAGTTACCAGCAGCTTTTTCAGCATCGTCTTGGGTAACAGTGACAGTAGATGACTGATAATAAGAAAAAGTATAAAAATCAACTTTTCCTTTTTGTAACAATTTTAAATCATCGTCAGTGATATCTAACTTAAGATTGTGGTCATTCCAGAACTTTTGCGCAAAGTAAGGATATTTTCCCTTAACCTGCACGTCACCACAGTAAAAATTATTGATTTCAGTCATATATTGAGCATAGCGAACATCGTCAGGATGGCTGGTTAGAGGATAGATCATGCGGTAGGCCATCATGCAGCCCATTTTTAATGAAGAATCATACTGATGTGCCCAATCAACAATTTCGGCGCTCGCTAAGAACTGATAATGTAATGCTTGATAACGTAGTTGGGTAGAGTCTTCCTCAGTATTATTGAAGACCTCTGAATCACCTAAGTACATTCCGCCGCCCATATACGCCCCAAGCGGTTTGGCAAGCATGTTGATTTCATTAAATGTAAGCCAGTATTTAACATCTTGGTGATAACGTTTGATTATAGTCTTAGCAAATTTAACATACTGGGGAATCATTTTACGAGAGGCCCAAGCATTGAACTCTTGTGTTAATCCAATGGGATTTTCAAAATGTGAGATGGTTACTAACGGCTCGATATGATATTTTTTCAATTCAGCAATTAAGTTATCATAAAATTCTAACCCTTTTTCATTAGGCTCGTTTTCTAAACCATTAGGGTAAATTCTTGACCAAGCAATTGAAAAACGGTATGTTTTGAAACCCATTTCGGCAAATAACTTAACATCTTCTTTGTAATGATGATAGTGATCAACGGCCATATGATTAGGGTAGAGGGTGTTGTCTTCGATTTGACGTGTGATTCTTCGCGGTGTCTGATGATCACCACCAGTAAGTAAATCCATCGTGGATAACCCCTTACCGTCTTCATTGTAGGCACCCTCAAGTTGATTAGCGGCTGTTGCTCCGCCCCATAAAAAGTCTTTGGGAAACGAATAAGTTTTACTCATTATCATCTTGTCCTTTAATTCTAGTGCTGAAGATTCGATCATCAACAGTTACTTGATCTACTGAGTTATAGTTTAACTGGTTGTCTGGTTTATTGAGCGCAATTATTAAAACAGTCGGATCATATCCTGCTTGTTTAATTTTAGCAAAGTCAACTTGAACCAAAGGATCTCCCTGTTTTACTTCTTGTTGCTCTTTAACTTGAACGTCGAAACCTTCGCCCTTTAAGTTAACTGTGTTAATTCCAATATGAATCAGATATTCATTACCATTATCTGATGTGATTCCAATTGCGTGACCAGTTTGATAGGTCATAGTAACTTTACCGGCTAGAGGAGAAACAATTAGATCAGTTTCAGGGTCAATCCCGCGACCTGAACCAAGCGATCCACTTGCGAACACTTCATCGTTAACTTGATCTAGAGGAATAACTTTACCATCAACTGGAGCGTTAACAGCTTCAAATTCAGCGTAATTTTCAGTATTAGATGAATTTAATGTATCTGATGTTTTTGACGCACTTGAATCAGTTTTTTTAACTTTTGCGAGTAAAAAGGTGAAGATAAAACCTAAAACAAAGGCAATAATAGCAGTAATAATGGCATTTAAAAAGTTGCCAGGCTTACCAATGAAGTTAACAATAGTGAAGATACCAGGTGAACCGAATGAATATCTAACAACTTGAGTGATACCAGCGTAAAAGCCAGCCAATCCACCGGCAGCCATAACTGCGTAAATTGCTCGTTGGTACTTTAAGGTAACACCGTAAAGAGCAGGCTCAGTAATTCCTGATAGGGCAGTTACACCAGCAGAAAGTGCTAATTGGCGATTTTGTGAACGTTTATCTTTTAGGGCAATGGCAAATGAACAGCCAGCTTGAGCGATATTCGAGGCTAGCATACCAGGTCCAAGAATATTCTCACTTCTTGCAGGACTAGCAATACCTAAAGATGCTATTGGCACTAGTGCTACGTGCATACCTACCATAACTAGAAGAGGTGAGAAAGCACCCATTAAAGTTGGAACTAGCCAAGGCGCGTATTTGTTTAAACTATTGATTAGTAATGCTAATAAGTCACCTAACCATGAGCCAATTGGTCCAATAACAATTAAAGCAAGGGGAGCCATGATGATAAAAATCAAAAGTGGTTTAAGCATTGTTTTAATGACGTTAGGGGAGACTTTTTCAGCAAATTTTTCAACGTAGGATTGAATCCAAACACATAAAATGATTGGAATAACAGTGCTGCTGTATGTAGCTAAAGTTATTGGTGCTCCAAACAGAGTTACTGGTTTGCCTGCAGCGACTAACGCTGCCCAATTGGGATGTAAAAGCACACCAGCAATAGCAATTGACAAAAATTTATTTGTCTTAAAGTGTTCTGCAGCACTAACTGCCAGCATCATTGGCAGGAAGTAAAAGACAGCATCAGCCATAAAGCTCAAAATAGCGTAGTTCTGGGACTTGACTGAGATTAGATTAAAAGTAGTTAAAAGTGAAATAACCACTTTAAACATACCGCCGGCAATTAATGGCGTAATGATTGGTGCCATAATTGTAACTAGAATATTAACCAGGTTTCTGAAAAAGCCAACCTTTTCTTTATCTGGAGATGGCTCAGATGAATTATCACTAGAAATATGATAATCGTTTTGAATCTGTTTAAAGTACTCACCAACTTTTGCGCCGATGATAACTTGCGATTCTTCACCAGCTTGAACCGCCCCCAAGATTTCCGGTTGCTGCTTCAAAAATTCAGCATTAAATTTACTTTTATCCTTTAACGTAAAGCGAATTCGTGTCGCACAATGATAAAAGCTAGAAATGTTATCGGGACCGCCAACATTTTTAACGATCATATCGGTAACTTCTTTGTTACTTCTCATTTGTTTTTTCCTTTCAATACATGGTCACACGGTGAATATGAATAATTAAATAAGCAAGCTCTTCCTTAGTAATAGGCTTACTATAAATAATTTCAATTGTTTGCTTAAGCTTCATGGCAATTTTACTAGCCTCAGGATAAAGATTCATCACTTGTTCTAGTAATTCTGGATCATTTGAAAGCATCTGATCACTGATATATCTTTCAGCAAAAAACTTAATATGAGTAACGAAGCGCTCGTAATTTAAGCCTTCTGTTGCGAGGTTACCGTGGCAAAGAACACGCAGAGTTTGCAAGATATTATCAATTAGGCGAGAAACTTCAAGCACATTGCTGCTTTCCTGATTACTGGAAGCATTAATAATGTGAAAAGCAATGTTAGCAGCTTCTTCTTGAGGTAACTTTACGCCTAAATTGTCTTCGATAATATCAAGTGCATGTAATCCTACTTTGAACTCAGGCTGATAATAAGTTTTCATTTCTAGATATATACGGTTGCCTAACGATAAGTTATTTTGCAAACGTTGAATTGCAAAATATAAATGGTCAGACAAAGCATAATAAATACTTGCATCGAGCTTTTCGCGCAGACTTCGCTCTGCATATTCAACTATTTCAGTTGTTGTTTCAATGATCTTGGCTGGAATTTTTTGTAGTGACTGAACGAGCTCGTTTTGTTTGTTATCATCAACCGGAATGTACTTCCGACTAATTTTTTCTTCAGGCACTTCACTACCAACTTTTGCATGGTAGCCAATCCCTTTACCAAAAGCAATATATTCATTTCCATCGTGATCAATAATTACAACATTAACATTTAGTATCTTTTTAATTTTATTCATTCTTGTACCCATCAAAAAATGCAGACAGGACGACAAAAATAACTAATACTTAAAAAAGCAAAATGTTAGTTATCAATGTAGTCTTGCCTGCATTACCAGTAACATGCGCTATCATTAACTCTTTTAAAGTTAACAAAAAAATTATCTTTTTGCAAGCGCTATCTTTAAAAACTTTACAAAAATAGTTTTTAGCTGTTAATTATGTCAATTACATGCCAGCCTTAATTATCTTTTTCTCTGCCATTGTCTTGCGGAGTGAAAGAAGGGCAGTGTAGGTAGATAAAATGTATACCTTTTTAGTTGGAAGCTTGGCAATTTCTTCAATTACTGCTTCGTTATCCGGACAGATAGTCATTTGTTCTGGTGAAAAGCCAGCAACTTCTAAGCGAAATCCCATGTCATGCCAACGCTGTCCACCAACTAGAATTTGTTTAATTTGTTCGCGATTCAAATCTTCAAACTGACCATCCCAAATCCATGAAGTATCAATTCCATCAGCATGATTAGCATTAAGTAGGGCAACTAGAGAATAGTCATCCTTTTCGGTGTTAAGCATATGTAAAACTTCGTCTAGACCAACTGGATTTTTAACCAAAATGAGATCAATGTCCTTATCAGCGTATTGAATTAACTCTTGGCGACCAAAAACGCGTTTGTTTTTGGCAAAGGCACTAGCAATTTCTTCATCGTCAAGATCAAAATGACGTGCGACAGAATAAGCTGCTAAAGCATTGTAAATGTTATATGTTCCACCAATATTGATGTGATAATCTTTGGTTCCCATTCGAAAGCTAAGGTGGTTTGGATCCTGATCAATAATTTCGCTGACTGAATAAGTTAACTCCGGACGGCGATAGCCACAGTTGGGGCAGAAAAAGTCGCCTAAGTTAGCATAAATTCGGTCATGGTAGTGCAATATATGGTCGCATTCAGGGCAAAGGACACCATCAGTATTAACCGGAGCTTTAACATCATTTTGTGAATGGTCACTTGGAAGTTTGAAGCCGTAAAAAATTTTTGGATTTGGCAGATCAACTGATGAAAAAATACTAGCATCACCGTTAGCAATGACGGTTGCATCAGGAGCTAACTTAATACCTTCAATAATTTTATTATAGGTAGTATAAATTTCGCCGTAGCGATCCATTTGATCACGAAAGATATTAGTTAAAACAAAAACACTCGGCTTAACTAGTTTAGTAACCATTTTGACATTGGCTTCATCAACTTCTAAAACAGCAATGGGGCGCTTAGCTTTGCTCTTTTTATTAGCTAAAAAAGCAGTAACAATTCCTTGTTGCATGTTAGAACCAGACGGATTGGTCAAAACCTCGCCGTATTTTTCTCGTAAGGCTTCAACTATCAATGCAGTGGTCATAGTTTTACCATTTGTCCCGGTTACAATAACTGTTTCGTAATTTTGAGCAAGTGTGTTCAAAATATCTGGATCAAGTTTCATTGCAATTTTTCCTGGGAAGCTAGTTCCACCTTTTAGTACATTGTGAAGAAACCAGTAACTTGATTTTCCGGCAAATTTGGCAACATCAGATTTTAGATTCATGTTTATCCCTCGCTTTAAAATCTGTAACAACTATAGCATAGCACGCAAACGAAAACGAGTTTTTAACTACTATTTTAACTGCACTTATTTTGATTTTCATCTATACTAGATAAAGTCAGGTGGATATAATTATACAAAGGAGCAAAAATGGCACAATTATTTTTTCACTACGGCACAATGAGTAGTGGCAAAACGCTTGAAATTCTGAAAGACGCACATAACTATGAGGCTCAGGGTCGAAAAATTGTGCTGATGACAAGTGGCGTAGATAATCGGAGTGGGGTAGGAACTGTTGCTTCCCGAATAGGTCTTCATCGCAAGGCTATTCCAATTGAGCATGACATGGATATTTTTGCTTATATCGAAAAAATCAATGATCAGGAAAAAAAGCTTGGTGATGGTCCAATTGCTTGCGTTTTTGTTGATGAAGCACAGTTTTTGGAGCGGCACCATGTTTTTGAGTGTGCTAGAATTGTTGACGAATTAGGCATACCAGTAATGGCTTTTGGACTAAAAAATGATTTTCAGAATAACCTATTTGAAGGTTCAAAAAACCTGTTGATTGTTGCTGATAAAATCAACGAAATAAAAACCATTTGCCACTATTGTGGACGTAAGGCTACAATGAACTTGCGTATTCACGAAGGGAAACCAGTTTATGAAGGTGAGCAGGTCCAAATTGGTGGTGATGAAAGTTACTATCCGGTTTGTCGTTTTCATTATTTTCACCCAAATGAACAAAGATAGAGAGGGACTGATAAAATATGGATAAAATTATGGCACAGCTTGAAGGACTTGTGGCTCATTATGATGAATTGCAAGAAATGATGGCCGATCCAGAGGTTATCAACGATACCAAACGGTATATGGAAATTTCCAAAGAAGCATCTGACTTACATGATGTTGTAGAAAAATATCAAAAATACAAAGCAGATAAAAAAGAAATAAAAGATAATAACGAAATTATTTCAAGTGAAAGTGACTCTGATTTAGTTGAAATGGCTAAAGAAGAAAATAGTAGCCTAGAGCAGGAAATAGTTGATTTGGAAGACGAAATCAAAATTTTAATGCTTCCTAAAGATCCTAATGATGATAAAGATATCATTATGGAAATCAGAGGTGCAGCTGGTGGTGACGAAGCCTCACTTTTTGCTGGTGACTTACTCAGAATGTATGAAAAATATGCTGAACGACAAAATTGGCAAGTCTCCATTGTTGATAGTGAACCTACTGAAGTTGGTGGCTATAAGCGTGTTGCAATCATGATTACAGGTGACAAAGTTTACTCTAAATTAAAGTATGAAAATGGTGCTCACCGTGTACAACGTATCCCTGTAACTGAATCTCAAGGACGAGTACATACTTCAACTGCAACTGTTGCTGTAATGCCAGAATATGAGCAAGTTGATTTTGAGCTTGATCCAAAGGACATCAGAGTTGATGTTTACCGTTCTAGTGGTGCAGGTGGTCAGCACATTAACAAGACCTCTAGTGCTGTTAGAATGACTCACTTACCTACTGGAATTGTGGTGGCAATGCAGGATCAACGTAGTCAGCAACAAAACCGTGAAAAAGCAATGCAAATTTTAACCTCACGTGTTTATGATTACTATGAAAGTGAAAATCGTGATCAATATGACGAAAAGAGGAAAAATGCGGTTGGTACGGGGGATCGTTCTGAAAGAATTAGAACCTATAACTATCCGCAAAACCGTGTAACTGACCACCGAATTGGTTTAACACTCAACAAGTTAGATCGAATTATGAATGGTGAGTTGGACGAAGTCATTGATGCATTGATTTTATATAACCAAACTAAGCAATTAGAGGAGTTGGCTGATCAAAATGGCTAAAATTGCTACTTTGAAGGACTTAAGTATTTGGGCAACCGAAACGGCTGCTGATCAGCGTCAAGAAGATGTTAATTTTCTTTTAGCTGAAAGACTTGGATTAAGTCCAAGCGAATTTGAGTTAAAACAAGAAATGGCGCTAACCGACGCTCAAATTAAGCAAGCCCAAAAAGATGTCAAAAAACTTGCTAAAGGAATTTCACCTCAATACATTTTGGGTTATTCATGGTTTTATGGTTACAAGATATTAGTTGAACAAAGTGTTTTAATTCCGCGTTTTGAAACTGAAGAACTAGTTACTTGGACGCTTGAAGAATTAAAAAGCGGTGAGACCGTACTTGATTTAGGTACTGGTTCAGGTTGTATTACTGTTGCTTTAGCAAAAGAAGCAGCTAAAAAAGGAATTACAGATTTAAATTTGTTCGCTTCTGATGTGACAGATGCTGCTTTAAGAACAGCGGAAGAAAACTTCTTAGTCTATGATTTAGACGTCACTGTGCGCAAAGCTAACGTTTTAATTGGATTAGAAAAGTTCGATAAGATAATTTCTAATCCACCATATATCAAAGAATCTGAAAAAGATGTGATGGATCAGAATGTTTTACAAAATGAACCTAAAGAAGCATTATTTGGTGGTAAAAGTGGTATTACATTTTATCAAAAATTTGCCAAGCAGGTACGTGAACACTTGAATCCTGGTGGAGAGTTCTTTTTAGAATTTGGCTTTAGCGAAAAACAGCAATTACAAGAACTATTTGCTAAAGAATTACCTGATTTTACAATTGAATTTAAGGATGATATGGCAAGTAAACCGCGAATGGTAACTGGGAAGTGGAATAAGTAATGGAAACGAAAATTTTTCAGCAGGACCAAATTGATGAAGCCGTTAAACTTTTAAGAGCTGGTGAATTAGTGGCTTTTCCGACCGAAACAGTTTATGGTCTTGGCGCTATCGCAACTAATGAAAAAGCTGTGAAGGGTGTTTATGCTGCTAAGGGAAGACCTAGTGATAATCCGTTAATTGTAACTGTTTCAGATGAAGCGATGGTTTCGGATTATGCAAAAGAAATTCCTGAACGTGCGCAAAAATTAATGAAGCATTTTTGGCCGGGTCCGCTGACTATTTTGCTTTTTGTTAAGCCTAATGCTTTGCCAAAAGCTGTTACTGGTGGGCTAGATACTGTGGCTTTTCGCTGCCCAGATGATAAGTTGACACACGATTTGATTTCTAAACTGGGCTATCCAATAGTTGGGCCTTCTGCGAATACTTCTACTAAACCAAGTCCAACCACTGCACAGCACGTTTATCATGATTTAAATGGTAAAATTGCGGGCATAATCGATGGTGGGCCAACAAGAGTAGGTTTGGAATCAACTATTATTGATTTGTCCGTCGAAACGCCGGTTGTCTTACGACCAGGTGAAATTACGCCACAAGAGCTAAGCGAAGTACTTGGTGAAAAGGTCTTGATTAACAGTGGACAAGTGAAAGATCAAGATGTACCAAAGGCTCCGGGGATGAAGTATCGTCATTATGCTCCAAGTGAACCAGTAATAATTGTTGATGACACGAGTGATTTTGCAAAAATTGAGTTTAATGAGCATACTGGCGTAGCAGCTTTAGATTCTGTTTTAGTTGGGTTGAATGTACCAGAGCAAAATAAGTATAGTTTGGGTAAAAATCTGGTAGATGCCGATCATAACTTATTTGGTGCATTGCGCTATTTTGATGATAAGCAGTCAATTGATCAAATTTATGTCCAAGGTTTCAGTGGCAGCGAGGCCACCTTGGCATATATGAATCGTTTAAATAAAGCTGCGGCTGAGAACCATTTTCATGTAAAGTAAAAAAATAAAGCAAAGGGCTTTAAACCCTCTGCTTTTTTGATTAAAATAAGCGAGAAAGTATATTTGTTTTATAGGAGGAAAAGAATGGGTAAATTTACAGTGTTAGATCATCCGTTGATTCAACACAAGTTAACAATCATTAGACGTAAGGAGACAAGCTCCAATGAGTTTCGTCAAATTGTTGGTGAGATTGGCGGATTGATGACATATGAAATTACTAGGGATTTACCATTAAAGGATGTTGAAATTGAAACACCAATGGGCAAAACAACGCAAAAGGAAATAGCCGGTAAAAAGATGACAATTGTTCCTATTTTGCGTGCAGGTATTGGTATGCTCAATGGTGTGATGGAAATGATTCCTTCAGCTAAAGTTGGTGTCATTGGGATGTACCGTGATGAAGAAACATTAGAACCACACGAGTACTTCTGTAAGATGCCTAAGGATGTAGCAGATCGTGAGTGTTTAGTAGTTGACCCAATGCTTGCCACTGGTGGCTCGGCTAATATGGCTATTGGCGCCTTGAAAAAACGTGGTGTCAAGGACATTAAACTTGCCGTTTTAGTTGCTGCACCCGAAGGCGTAAAAGCTATTCAGGAAGAAAATCCTGATGTAGACATTTATGCCGCAGCAGAAGATGAGAAGTTATTACCAAATGGCTACATCGCCCCAGGTCTTGGTGATGCCGGTGACCGCTTGTTTGGCACTAAATAGCGATATTTTTACAAATAGTATACGGAATTCGCTTACAATTTTTCACAAAAGGTTTGTTTGGTGTTAATATTGTAGGAGTGTTCGATAAACTGGGCACAAGAAGGGAGGTCACGAAGTAATGGAGAAATCATTTGTTTTTAAATTTTTGGGTTTAAACTTTGATCTCGCTGGGATGATTGGCTCAACTTTAATGGCTGCAGTGGTTTTATTCGTCTGCATTTGGCTCTCGCGCAAAGTTGAATTGAGACCGAACAAGAAGCAAAATGTGATTGAATATTTATTGGATTTCACTGATGGCATTGTTAAAGATAATGTCAGTGATCCTGATGCGCGTAAGCATCTATCACTTTATGCTTTTGTTTTGTTCCTATTTATCTTTTGCATGAATCAATTGGGACTCTTCTTAGAAGTCAAAGTTGGTGACAATATGTTTGTTAAGTCACCAACAGCTGATCCAGTAACGACGATGTCGTTTGCAATGATGACCTTGCTTCTATCATTCACATTTGGAATGCAAAAATTTGGCGTAGGTGGCTATTGGCGCAATTATGCAGAGCCAGTTAGCTTTTTGTTCCCAATCAATATGATTGAGGAAATAACTAACTTTTTGACTTTGTCTTTACGTTTATACGGCAATATTTATGCTGGGGAAGTGCTATTGACATTGATTGGAAATAGTTTAGCTCCTAGCTTTGGTATTACAACTATGGTTTTAGCTGCCCCACTTGCGATGGTTTGGCAAGGTTTCTCTGTCTTCATTGGCTCTATCCAGGCATATGTTTTCGTAACCTTATCAATGGTTTATATTGGTAAGAAAGTTACAAAAGAATAATTTTTCGGAGGTTTAAATATGTCACAAGCATTTAAATATATTTCTGCAGCTTTGGTCGCTGGTATTGCAGCATTAGCTGCTTCTTGGGGTAACGGTAAAGTTATTACTAAGACTGTCGAAAGTATGGCTCGTCAACCTGAAAGTGCAGGTAACTTGAGATCAACAATGTTCATCGGTGTTGGTTTGATTGAAGCCGTTCCAATTTTGGCAATTGTTGTTGCTTTTCTGATTCTCTTCCTTTAATTTTTAAAAGTAATTAAGTTGAAAAGAGAGAAGGGCAGTAAATGACATTTCAAACTTTATTTGCAGCCTCATCAGGTCATATTTACATTGGTAATACCATTTGGTATTTGATTGTTTTTGCAATTTTGCTTGTCTTGGTTAAGCACTATGCTTGGGGACCAGTTTCCGAAATGATGGAAAAAAGACGGCAAAAAGTAATTAGCGATTTAGATTCAGCTGCAGACAACCGCAAAAAAGCCGAAGTTTTGGCTAATGAACGTGAAGCTGCCTTGAAAAATTCAAGACAAGAAGCAACACAAATTCTCTCTGATGCAAAAGCTAATGCGCAGAAGACAAGTAGTCAAATCGTAGCTGAGGCTAACGATGACGCTGCTTCGATTCATGAAAAGGCGAAAGCAGATGCTGCACAAGCTAAAGCAGATGCATTAGATGAAGCACGTGCGCAGGTAGCTGATATATCAGTTACAATTGCTGAAAAGGTAATTGCTAAAAACTTATCTGCTGATGATCAAAAAGATTTGGTTGATCAGTTTATTAAGGGGCTGAATAAATAATGGCCTTAAGTAGAGAAGAAATTGTTGCACGTTATGGAACTGCGCTATTTAATTATGCGCAAGACATGAACGCTTTGGATACTGTTAAAGAAGAATTATGTGAATTAAGAAAAGCCGTTTGTACAAATCCACAGATCCTTAGTGTTTTTAGTGATCCAATTTTAAACAGTGATGAAAAGAAAAAATCGTTGTCAGCAATTGAACAGGGCTTCAGTACAGAAGTTCAAACTTTTTTAAATTTGCTGCTAGATTATAATCATTTTCTTGAACTTGTTGATATTATCGATTTCTTTAATAAATTGTATAATGACAGCAAAAAAATAATGGTTGGAACTGCAATAACTGCGGTTAAACTCGATGAAGATCAATTAAGTGCTCTAGGAGATAGTTATGCTAAAAAATTTGGTTTAGCTAGTGTTACCCTAGAAAACAAAGTAGATTCAGAGATAATCGGCGGTGTAATTCTAAAAGTTGGCGATTGCGTTATCGACGGTTCAGTAAAGAACAAACTGAAAAAGATTCGTGCGCAGTTAATTAGTAAAAATTAAAAGAGGTGAAACCATTGAGCATTAAAGCAGAAGAAATTAGCTCTTTAATCAAGCAACAGCTTGAACACTATGATGACAAACTCGACATTAATGAGGTTGGGGTTGTAACTTACATAGGTGATGGTATCGCCCGGGCTCACGGATTGGACAATGTTCTATCTAATGAATTGTTGGAATTTGACAACGGTTCGTATGGTATTGCTCAAAACCTTGAGTCAAATGATGTTGGTATCATTATCTTGGGTAACTTTGATGATATTCGCGAAGGTGACCAAGTAAAAAGAACCGGTGAAATCATGCGTGTGCCAGTTGGCGAAGAACTGATTGGTCGTGTAGTTAATCCTCTGGGTCAGCCAGTTGACGGACTTGGTGAAATTAAAACCACTAAGACTCGTCCAATTGAAGATGCTGCACCTGGAGTTATGCAACGACAATCAGTTAATCAACCACTTCAAACTGGTATTAAAGCAATTGATGCATTGGTTCCAATTGGTCGAGGTCAGCGTGAATTAATCATTGGTGACCGTAAAACTGGTAAAACAAGCTTGGCTGTTGACACTATTTTGAATCAAAAAGGACAAGATGTAATTTGTATTTACGTCTTTATTGGTCAGAAGGAGTCAACTGTTAGAACGCAAGTAGAAACTTTGAAACGCTTTGGCGCAATGGATTATACAATTGTTGTCGAAGCTGGACCAAGTGAACCGGCCCCAATGCTTTATATAGCACCATATGCTGGTACGGCAATGGGTGAAGAATTTATGTACAACGGCAAGGATGTTTTAGTCATTTTTGATGACCTATCCAAACAAGCCGTTGCTTATCGTGAACTCTCTTTGCTCCTTCGTCGTCCGCCTGGTCGTGAAGCTTATCCTGGTGACGTTTTCTACCTGCATTCCCGTCTGTTGGAGCGTAGTGCGAAGTTGAGTGATGAACTTGGTGGAGGTTCAATGACTGCCATTCCGTTTATCCAAACTGAAGCGGGAGATATTTCAGCGTATATTCCTACCAACGTAATCTCGATTACGGATGGTCAGATTTTCTTACAAAGTGATTTGTTCTTTGCAGGAACTCGTCCAGCTATTGACGCTGGTAATTCTGTTTCCCGTGTTGGTGGTAGCGCTCAGATAAAGGCAATGAAAAAAGTTGCTGGTACTTTACGTACTGATTTAGCAGCTTATCATGAATTAGAGAGTTTCGCTCAATTTGGCAGTGATTTGGATCAGGCAACCCAGGCTAAATTAAACCGTGGTCGCAGAGTTGTTGAAGTTTTAAAACAACCATTACATGACCCAATTCCAGTTGAAAAGCAAGTAGTCTTACTATACTCACTAACTCATGGCTATTTGGATTCTGTTCCTGTTGAAGATATCGGCCGATTTGAAAAAGAATTGTATGATAACTTTGATAGTCAACATTCAGACTTATTGGATCACATCCGTGAGACAGGTGAACTGCCGGATGAAAGTGAGTTAAAGACTGCAATTTCTAAATTTGCAGATAGTTTTTCACCAAGTAATAAATAGGAGGTAGCTTATGCCTGCATCTTTACTTGAGTTGAAGAAGAAAATTGCTTCAGTTAAGCAAACTGGTAAAATCACAGAAGCAATGAGAATGGTTTCTGCGTCAAAACTAAATCAAACAGAAAAAAGAGATGAAGGATATACGGTTTATAATGACCATGTTCGACAAACTCTTTCGCGTTTGATGAGTGCACAAGTGGTTAGTCATTTGCACAAAGAAAATGTTGCAATTGATGAAGACAGCATCAGTAAGATTGATTATGAGAGTGTTTTTGGCTTAGGTGTCATTTCAGACATGGTTCAAGCTCGTAAAGAAGTAAAGTCTACTGGTTATCTTGTAATTACGGGTGATCGAGGACTTGTTGGATCATATAATAGTGCCGTCATTAAAAACATGATGGGCTTAGCTGAAGATGCAAAAGCAGAAAATAAAGACATTAAAATTCTTGCTGTTGGCTCAGTTGGAGCTGAATTTTTCAAGAAAAACAACTTGAATGTTGTTTATGAAAATACTGCAATTTCTGATGTACCAACTTTTGATGAAGTTTTACCAATTGTTTCAACTGCAATCAAAATGTACTTAAACGGAGTTTATGATGAGCTATACGTTTGTTATACGCACCACATAAACTCTTTATCATCAGCATTTCGTGTTGAAAAAATGCTTCCTATTGTTGATATCGATATCGGCCTTAAAGAAGCAAAAGAACACCGAGATCTAGAATATGATATTGAGCCAGACATTAATACGGTGTTGACTACACTAATTCCTCAATATGCCCGTTCAACTATTTATGGGGCAATTTTGGATGCAAAAACTGCAGAACATGCTAGTTCAATGACAGCAATGCAGAGTGCAACCGATAACGTAAATGACTTGGTTTCAAGTTTAACTACAAAATTAAACCGTGCAAGACAAGCTGAGATCACTACTGAAATTACTGAAATTGTCAGTGGTGCAAATGCTTTGAAATAATTAAGAGAAAAGGAGGTAGATGTTTTGAGTGAAGGTGAAGTTGTTCAAGTAATCGGCCCTGTAGTCGATGTGAAATTTCCACTTGACAAAAACCTACCTGATATTAACAATGCTTTGCGCGTCGTTAAGTCGGATGATGAATCAATTGTTCTTGAAGTTACACTTGAACTCGGTGACGGTGTATTAAGAACAATCGCGATGGAATCTACCAACGGACTCCGGCGCGGAATGAAGGTCCAAGATACTGGAGGTCCTATTTCAGTACCTGTTGGTTCTGATACCTTAGGACGTGTTTTTAACGTTTTAGGTGAACCAATCGATAATGGTCCAAAATTCGATAAAGATCATCCTCGTAACAGTATCCATCGAAATGCACCAAAATATGATGAATTAACTACCAGCCAAGAAATTCTGGAAACAGGGATTAAGGTTATTGATTTACTTGAACCTTATGTTCGTGGTGGTAAAGTTGGTTTGTTTGGTGGTGCCGGAGTTGGTAAGACTACTATTATCCAAGAGTTAATTCACAATATTGCTCAAGAGCATGGTGGTATTTCGGTCTTTACTGGTGTTGGTGAAAGAACACGTGAAGGTAATGACCTTTACTTTGAAATGAAGGCATCTGGTGTTTTAAGCAAAACAGCGATGGTCTTTGGTCAAATGAATGAGCCGCCTGGTGCCAGAATGCGTGTAGCTTTAACTGGATTAACCCTAGCTGAGTACTTTAGAGATGTTGAAGGCCAAGACGTTTTGCTCTTTATCGACAACATTTTCCGGTTTACTCAAGCCGGTTCTGAGGTTTCAGCTTTGTTAGGAAGAATGCCTAGTGCCGTTGGTTATCAACCAACACTTGCAACTGAAATGGGTCAATTGCAGGAAAGAATCACTTCAACTAAGAAGGGTTCAATTACTTCAATTCAAGCCGTTTATGTTCCTGCCGATGACTATACCGACCCAGCCCCAGCGACAACTTTTGCTCACCTTGATGCTACAACCAACTTGGAACGTAGCTTAGTTGAGCAGGGTATTTATCCAGCCGTTGATCCATTGGAATCAACTTCTAGTGCGTTGGATCCTGAAGTAGTTGGTCAAGAACATTACGAAGTTGCTACACGTGTACAGCACATTTTGCAACGATACCACGAATTACAAGACATTATCTCAGTGTTGGGTATGGATGAATTATCTGATGAAGAGAAGGTAATTGTTAGTCGTGCTCGTAAGATTCAGTTCTTCTTATCCCAAAACTTCTTTGTTGCTGAACAGTTTACTGGTGTACCTGGTTCATATGTTCCAATCAAAGAGACAATTAAGGGCTTTAAGATGATTTTGGATGGTCATTTAGATGATTTACCAGAAGATGCTTTCCGTAGCGTGGGTCCTATCGAAGATGTTTTGAAAAAAGCTCAAGATATGGGTGTAACCGCCAGTGATCCTGAAGCAAAAGCATTATTAGAAAAGTAGGGTGATGTCAAATGGCAGATCCAGAAAAACTTTTCATGGTAAATGTTGTAACACCTGATGGCGTAGTTTTTTCTCATCATTGTAGTATTGTTGAGATGCGTGCAATCGATGGACAACGCTCAATCATGTATAATCACTTGCCTATTTTAACTCCACTTTCAATTGGTGAAATTAGGGTTAAAAGAAGTCGTGAGATGAATGAAGTTGTTAATCACATAGCAGTAAGCGGTGGCTACTTTGAGTTTTCTGATAATGTAGCAACGATTATTGCTGATAGTGCGGAACGTTCAAATAAAATTGATGTGTCTCGTGCTGAAGCAGCTCGAAAGCGTGCTCAAGATGCTTTGAAGGAAGCAAAAGCAGCGCATGATCAAAGATCGCTCGAAAGAGCACAAGTTGCATTGAGAAGGGCTGTCAACCGGATTAGTGTTTACAATTCAGGTAAATAGTATTAAAGTTTAACGGATACACAAAAGCGTGTATCCGTTTTTTATTTGACTAAAGAAAAGTGGGAAATTAAATGTTTCAACTTGGTGTTCATGCTCTGATCAGTATTATTATTTACCTGATAACAATAGGGCTATCATTTCAAATTATGAAGAGTGTTAGAATCGAAAAAATTATTAGAACTAATAAGGTTTTTGAAGCGCAATTGCTACTGATTTTTGCGGCAATTGCGTTAGGCTTTTTAGTAGGGAATTTTTTCATTACGCTGATAGATACTTCTTTACAATTAAGTAATTTCTTTTAAGACTTGTTAAAACGCCTGAAGAGTGCAGCAAACTAGCTTTCTTTATGGTAAAATGTACAATGAATATTTATGGAGGATTATTGTGGCACGAGATATAGGAATTGATTTAGGGACAGCCAACGTGCTCATTAACGTTTCTGGTAAGGGAATCGTTTTGAATGAACCATCAGTAGTTGCTGTCAATACAAGTACAAATAAAGTAGTAGCTGTTGGAACTGAAGCATACAAAATGGTAGGTAGAACGCCTGGTAATATTCGTGTGATTCGCCCATTAAAGAATGGGGTAATTGCCGATTTTGACATTACAGAAGCGATGCTATCTTACTTCATTGAAAAATTAAATGTTAAGGGCTTTATGTCAAAACCTAACATT
Source organism: Lactobacillus apis (assembly GCF_003150935.1). NCBI lineage: Bacteria > Bacillati > Bacillota > Bacilli > Lactobacillales > Lactobacillaceae > Lactobacillus > Lactobacillus apis. Next base: position 658,681 of record NZ_CP029476.1, read on the forward strand.
TTGATTTGTGCTCCAACTGGAGTAACTTCAATTGAACAAAAGGCAATTATTCAAGCAGCTGAAAAATCAGGTGGTGGTAAGGTTTACCTTGATTTTGAACCTAAGGTTGCAGCTGTTGGTGCAGGGCTAGATATTTTTAAGCCACAAGGTAATATTGTTATCGATATTGGTGGTGGTACTACTGATATTGCTGTTTTATCAATGGGTGAAATTGTTACTAGCCAATCTCTTCGCTATGCTGGAGATCATATGAACCAAGCTGTTGTTTCTTACATTAAAAACAAGCATAACTTGCTTATTGGTTCAAGAACAGCTGAACAAATTAAAATTGAAATTGGTAGTGCCTTTGAGCCGGATAAGGATCAGACGATTACTGTCCGTGGACGTGATGTAGTGGATGGCCTTCCTAAACAGGCAACTGTTTCTGCTCCTGAAATTCAAGAGGCTTTGCATGATGGTTTGATGACAATTATTGCAGCTACTAAAGATGTTTTAGAGAAGACTCCACCTGAGTTATCTGCCGACATTATTGATCGTGGTATTATGCTAACTGGTGGTGGTGCGATGTTAAAGAACTTGGATAAACTAATTTCGTACTATCTTAAGGTTCCAGTTTTGACTGCTGATCATCCTCTTGAAGCTGTTGCATTGGGAACAGGCATTTTGCTTAAAAATATCGAAAAGCATCAACGTCATTAATTCAACTGGAGGTGTGGTTTGCGTAAGATTTTAATTTATCTAGTTAGAATTTATCAGAAATTTATTTCGCCGGCTTTACCTAAGTCTTGCCGTTATTATCCTACTTGTTCAACTTACATGATTGATGCTTTGACCAAATTTGGTCCCTTTTTAGGATTAATTATGGGTATTAGCAGGATTTTGCGTTGCAATCCCTTTGTTCGCGGAGGGGTTGACCCGGTACCTGATAAGTTTACTGTTTTCCGTAACCCCCACCCAGAGAGATATGAAGATGAAATTATTGCTAAAAAATTTCATCCTGATGTGAAATAGGAGTATTTATGTCAAAGAAACCAGAGAATATTAATATTGAAATTAATGAAATCAACGGGAAAGATAATCCGACTTGGGAAGTAGTCATTCCACAGAAGAAAAAAGCTATTGGTTTAATTGAAAAAATTGATGGACGTTATCGTGCAACTACTAATAAAACTAATAGTGTTCTATATGCAAAGACGTTAGAAAGTAGTATCAATGACTTGCTATCGTACTTTGCTTTACATGAAAAATAGTGGACAGTGATGATTAATGGTAAAAGTACAAAATAAAACTGATTTGTATGATCAAATAGCCTGGAACATTGTTGTTCCTGTGCTGATTCTGGCAGCTGTTGGTTTATACTCGATTTACTTTGCTGCAATAGATGATCCAAGTCATATGGGAAGCCCAGTAAAAGCAGTTTTAATGCAAGGGCTTTGGTATTTGATTTCTTTAGTAATAGTTGTTTTTGTAATTCAATTTGATGCAGAACAGTTATTTCGAATTGCACCATATGCCTACGGTCTAGGAATTGTCCTTTTGATTGCAGTTTTATTCTTTTATAATCGAAGTATAGCTGCTGATGTTAGTGCCAAAAGTTGGTTTAAGCTAGGGCCAATTTCCTTTCAGCCATCCGAGGTAATGAAACCAGCATTTATTCTAATGTTAGCTAGAGTAGTTAGAGAGCACAATCAGAAGTTCGCACATACAATTCGAAATGACTGGGTTTTAATTGGTAAAATAGTTGGTTGGATGCTGCCAATTGCAGTTCTACTGAAATTACAAAATGACTTCGGTACGATGCTTGTCTTCTTTGCTATAGTTGGTGGAGTAATTATTGTTTCAGGAATATCTTGGAAGATAATAACACCAATGTTTATCATAGTTGCAATTATAGGTGTGGTAGTGATTTTTATGGTCACTACACCAGGCGGCCAAGTTATTCTAAGCCATTCTTTTCAACCGTACCAATTTGCTCGTATCATGTCTTGGCTGAATCCATCTACAGATACATCTAAAGCAGCATATCAGTTGTGGCAGAGTATGCAAGCGATTGGATCTGGACAGATTTTTGGTAATGGGTTTGGAAATCTAAGTGTTTATGTACCAGTTCGTGGTTCGGATATGGTTTATTCAGTAATTGGTGAATCATTTGGTTTTGTTGGTAGTGTAGCAGTTATCTTGCTTTACTTATACCTGATTGTCCAGATGGTACGTATTACATTTGATACCAAAAATGCATTTTACTCATATGTATCGACAGGGGTCATTATGATGATCTTGTTCCATGTTTTTGAAAATATAGGAATGAGTATTGATCTCTTGCCGTTGACAGGTATACCATTACCATTTATTTCCCAAGGTGGTTCAGCCTTAATTGGGAATATGATTGGTATTGGTATGATTTTATCGATGAAGTTTCATAATAAAGATTATATGTTTAGCCAGGCAGGCGACTTTTAATTAAAAATAAAAAGCACTTCTTTTAAAAGAAGTGCTTTTTTGTATGCCCAGTTTATTTTAATTTTGATTTTCGGCGGTACGACAAACTAGTACATCGCAATCTGCTGTTCTGGTGACATACTCGGTTACGCTACCGACTAAAATTCGTTCTACTGCATTTAAGCCAGTTGCACCAACTACGATTAAATCAATTTGATGCTTTTTAGGAAAGTCATGTGCAATGATTGCCTTAGGAGAACCGAATTCAATTGAAAAGTGAACATCGTCAATTCCCGCTTCTTTTGCATCATTGTAATATTTTTGCAGCTTTTCCTTAGCATCATTTGAAACTTGCTCAACCATTTCGGAGTCAAAGCTTGAAACATTTTGGAAGGATCTAGTATCAATGACATGTAAAATTTCTAAGCCTGCATTATTACCCTTAGCTAGTAAAATTGCTTTTTTAAAAGCTAAATCTGCTTCTTTTGATCCATCAACGGCGACTTGTATGCGGTGATATTGTTTCATCATTTAAAACACCTCTCTTATATATTCATTTTACCAAATTTTTGGCGAATTAATCATTTTCGTGATTAATTAATAAGCTAAAAATTAGAATAGTAATTGAACTAAGAAGTAGGGTAACCAAATTCAAATACTTATTACTTTGGAATAAGATGATGATCCCAATAATGCATTCCAACAATAAGATAATTGCTGTCCAAGACATAATAGGGCGGAAATTCGTATTACTTTTACTACTAAAAACCAAAAAGTGTCTATCTCGGTTATGCCAAAGATAGGAGGCGGCTAGAAGAAGCACGGCTAAATACAGAATAATAACAATTTTTAAGATCATAAAAGTCTCCAAATAAAAAAGCGGTCAATAGACCGCTTCCTGAATTTCTAAAGAAATCCGAGTCGACCGAATATAGCAAAAGAATGCTTGTTGAACCCGCAGTGTTCAAAAAAATGAGATGTATCGCAATGAATATGGATCCTATTAACTAAGTAATAGTATTCCGATTCAAAAGTTATTTACAATCTCGCATGTCTTATGTTTGACCGGTCAACTATATACAATTAAGCTAGTCGATCAACTCAGATCAATTATTATACTACCTACCATTACAGTATTTGTCAAGATTCAAACAGTAGGCAGATAGTATTGCAAAAAAATCACAATGTTATGAATTAAACTGTTGCTTTTATTTATATCTTAATATTTATACATAATCAGGCTGTTAAAATAAAATTTAAGCAAACGGATAATTGTCAAATAAAATGCACTTTTTTATATTTGAAGTATTAGGCATCAATCCTGAAGTATAGTAACAAGTCCTTATATAATAGTAATTGCTAGCAGAAAGCACAGCGCAGTTTTCCTTTTGAAAAAGCACTTAACTCATTATTTATAAAATGCATATCAAGTGTAAGCACTATATTAGCAAATTATTAATAGTGGTCATACAATGTAGTTGTAACATAGATTTTGAGAAAGGAATATCATGCTAGGGAAAAATAATAACAATGAAAGATTAAAGAAAATGGAAATGCAAGATAAGCAGGACCACTTTTCAATTCGAAAATTGACAATTGGTACTGCTTCTGTGCTATTGGGCTTTACCTTTTTTGGCCTAAATACCCAAACTGCTAAAGCAGATACGGTAGATGCTTCTCAAGAAGTTAGCAAGAAGACAGATAGTTTGAGTACTTCTGATAGTCAAAAGGCTAACTCCCAAGATGATAACACTCAAAATGCTAATCACTTGGTTGATGTAAGTACCTACTCAGGTTTAAGCTCATTTTTAAGAGATGGCAGTGTACCTCCAACCACTAATTCAAGTTCTTCAACTAGTCAGACAGGAAAGACCAATGCAACAAATGGCTCTGATCAGCAAAATAGTGCTAATCAAAAACCTGGTTCTGACACAGCTGATTCTAAGGATCAAACTAGTACAGGTAATTCTGATACCAATCAAACTGGAGAAACCACTGACACCTCAGATAAAGGAGGTACGACGACTAAACCCATTGATCCAACTGATCCAGCGGCTAAAGTTCCAGATACTGCTAAAACGACAGAAATTAAAACCAAGGATGCTAGTGTAGCGCAGGTCCATAGCTTTACTGAACTTATAGCTGCTTTTCAGAATGAGTCTATTTCAGAAATTGACGTCATGAACGATATTACAGACGGACCAGAGAATGGATCACAAGCCTTCTACTTTTACGGAAGAAAAATGTTGATTAAATCCGGTGGCAACGGTAATACCAGATTTAAAGTTGATTTGAAAGGTAATCACCTCCAATTAAATAGTGGAAGTACGAAAGACTTGGATATTACGTACGATAATCTTGATTTATGGAGTGCAGATATTTGGGGTGTCATCATGACTGATGATTACAACAAGGACGGGCATTTTTCCAAAATTACCTTTAATAATGTTAATTTCCATGGATCACAAATGGTTCACTGTGGTAATAATACAAAAATCTACTTTACCGGAACTAACTATGGTGAAGTAACTCATACACCGTATCCAGGGATTACAATTACAAGTGGTGATGTTCAACAACTATTTGAATTCACTGGTTCAAATAACTCAATCGATTTTAGCGGAACTTTTACCGGTAAAACTGTCGGTGGTAACGTGCTCGAAATGCAAGGTAGCAACAATGTTGTTAATATTGCTAAGAACGCTAAGGTTACACTTTCGCCGCGAATCTATTTTCCTAATAATAGTTTAGGCTCTAACGCTGCTGAACACACCGGACTTCCTTTAGCTATTGCCATGTTAGGTAATAATGAAACCGTGAATGTTGATGGTGAATTAAACATCATAGTTGGTAGTGATCACTATAATGGTACAAATGACAATGATCAGTCTAGTGCGATTCTTATCAATGATGGTAATTCTGTCTTCAATATTAATAGCGATGCGAAAGTCAATATTACCACTAACGGCGATATAGCCAATAACTGGTGGAACAGAAACCTGATTTATGATGGCGGTAACTTTAACATTTTACCGCGAGGCTCATTAAACATTAACGGTTCAAATATGGGTGACTATTCTGGTACGTTAGTTCTTATTAAGGGTACGGCTAATATAGAAAACGGTGGTTTCAATATCGTTCTTGGTCAGCCAGATCCAAGTGGCAAATATGTAAACGGCGGTACTGGTCAAATACTATTGGTAGACGTTCAAGGTGGAAAACTAGTTGTTAATAATCCTACTTCATTAATTTTAAATGCCCAAGGTAATACCAATCCTAATACCAGTATTATCGGTACAATGCCAATTACCTTAACAAATGTTCGACAACAGTTTGATTTGAGTTCGACGCAAAGTGGGCTAGGTAAAGTAACTTTGCCTCCATTTCACGTTTTAACTGTTAGGAAAACTGATAGCACGATTGCGGTGGATAATATCGAATTGCTTAATGGCCAAGAGAAGTTAACTGCAGATAGATTGGCAGAAATTAAGGCGCAAGCGGCTAAAGCTAATATTTCATTCGATAAATTGCCTGAAGACGTTCAAACCTCATTGGCTGATGGTATCAAAAACGGTTGGACTTACGATCAGATTTTTTCGGATATTATTCAAAAGGCATTTAATAATAGTAACAATTTTGGCTATAACAACATTAGTTTCGTTCCAGCCAATCCAAGCGGTTTTTTGGATATTGATCCCGGTAAGGTTCAAATAACTAGAAATGCTGATGGTTCACAAACAATTTCTGGTGATCCAGGTAGTGTAATTAATTACAATTCTGCTGTTGATGGTCCTGATTCAGATCCACAAAATTTGAAAAACCCATTTAGTTTAATTCTACCTGTTGCAACTAAAGCATATATTATGGCTAATTTGATTGATAGTATGGGTAGCAAGACAGCGTGGACTCCAAAGGATCAAAATGGTAAGAACATAATTGATAATCCATATGCGCAAACAAAAGACACTATAAGAGACTCAAGCAACAGTTCTTTGAATCCTTTACCAACACAATATGCGGCAATTGTAAATGATGACGGATCCTTTAGTTTTACTATTCCCGCTGACCAAACGATTAAGTTTGATAAGGGTTACTCTGTAGAACTAGCGCCAAATGCTAACTTTGTTAGCTACGATCCATCAAGCGTAGCTATGGGACGTCGCCCAATTATTAAAAACTTAGATATTTTAACTTTGTCTGATGCACAAGATCAAGCTGCTAAGGCAATTACTGACGCAATTAGTGATGCGAAAATTCATAGACCTAACAACCTATCTGAAGCTCAAGTTAAAGACTTTAATGAGCAATTAGATAAAGTTGCGGCCGCTGCATCCAAAACAATTGATACTAATAATGAAAAAACTTCAGTTTATGCCTCAAGCTCAAACACGCTAACAGAAGTTAACAATCGTAAGAATGCTGCCCTTGATGCGATTAAGAACATCGTAAGCCAAGCACAAAGTTCTTCAACGATTGAAACATCTCGCGATAGTGCAATAACGAATTTAAATAATGAAGCCATATTGCAGTCAAAGAGATTTCCTACAATGGTAGATGCAATTAATTCTGCTCGTGACAAAGCAATTAATACTGTGAAAGCTTTTCAAACTGATAAAGATATTACAGAAGCAGAGAAGAATGGTATTAATGCGATTGATCAAGCAGCTTATGGCTATAAAAAGAATATTGAAACCGATCTTAAGCAAAAAATTGATCAGGTCTATGTCGATACTTACAAACTTGCAAACGATCCTAACTTGAGTAAAGAAGAAAAGGACGAAGTATTAAAGCTAACTGGTCGTCTGTCTCGCGCACAGGCTATTGCTCAACCGGAAGGTGACATTGAAAAAGACCTTGATCAAGTATCAGTGGATGGGCACCAAAAAGAAGCTCAAGGTATAATTGATCAAGTTAACAAAACAATTCAGGCCCTAAAGGACTTACAGGCTGTTGCTCAAGATGAAATTAAAAACCATGCCGATAAAACTGCAGAAATAAAAGATTCTTATAATCAAGCAGTTCACAACATTATCACTGGTGATGATCCTGATGGTTCTAAGGGTAAGGAGGCTATTAAGGATATAAATGCTGATCAAGAAGCAAGTAAAATTAATGCTGCAGCTGAAGCTGCCAAAAAGCGAGTACAGAACTCAGGCATTAGTTCGGATCAGCAGGTTCCTCTATTAGACGCAATTGATCAGGCTGCACAAGTTGCAACTGCTAAACCTGGAAGTTCTATGTATGATGAGCAAAAGTCGATATACGGAACTACTGATAATACTGTAATCAGCCAAAGAGAAGCAGCTGCACAAACTATTTTTGATCAAAATGCTGCAAAGGCTGAAATTTTGGGCTATGCAAGCGCTAATGAAAATTCGTTAGGGATTGCTTCAAACTCTGATATAGAGAAAACAGTAAATGATGGACTGGCTAATATTAGTAAAGCAAGCGATTCCGCAACTGTTTCAACGACTGAGGAGGCAGTTAAGAGGTCAATTTTGAGACAGCTTTCTAAGATTAAACTTGCTAAAACTGAAAGCGATATTGAAACCCAATTGCGTAGTTTGCCTGGTTTATCTGCAAATGATATTGACGATAGCGTAGCAGCTGCACAGAAGTTACTCAATAATTTAACAACTCCTCTTGGGTATAACCAACGCATTGACCAAGCAGATAGTTTAACCGCAATCGACTCAGCACGAAATGATGGTATTACTGCTTTGAATAACCTACTGCTTTCGGCTAAAGCTAAGGGTGAGCGTAACAATTCCTTAGATGCTGCTATTAAGCAAATTAGACAAGAGCAAACTAACGCTAATTCAAGAATTGATCAAACAAGCAATCTGACTGATGAACAAAAGAAAGCATATCATGACCAAATCAGTAAGGTAGCTGAAGATAGTATAGATACCTTAAACAAAGTTGATAGTTCAAAAATTGCTGAGACAGTAACTAATGCTAAAAGTAGTATTGAGAATATTGTAAGCGATGCTCGAGGCACTGCAGATAAGGAGATAGAAGAAGCTAGAACAAAGGCAGCTCAAGACATTGATACAGCAGTTAATGATGCAAAAACCAAAATTGAAAACATTGATGATAGTCAACTCAGTCCCTCAAATAAGAAATATTATGAAGATCAAATTGATCAAGATGCACAGGCTGCAAAGACAAAAATCACTTCGGCTCAAAGTATCTCTGATATTAATTCGGCTAAACAAGAAGGTCAAAATAATATTCTAAAAGATTTAGGTGCTGCTCAGATCACAGCCACTAGAGCTCAGGCAATTAGTAGATTACAACAGGCCAAAACTAAAGCTAAAGAGGCTCTCACAAGTGCTCAGCAGAATGAACAACTTGATCCTGCAACAGTTCAAGCTAAACGGGATCAAATTGATGCAGGATATGATCAAGCAATTCAAGCTATTACTAATGACCATACAGTAACTGATATTAATGATGATGCTCAAACAGGAATTGATGCCATTAATTCTGTTATTAATTCTCTTTCATCAGATATCAACGCCCAAGCTCTAGAAAAGCAACGTAATTCCGCAATCGAGAAATTAAAAAATGCGCGCGATTCCGCAAATAGTCAAATTACTAATGATCCTAATTTAGGAGTAACAGAAAAGAACGACTACTATAATCAGATTACAAGTGTCTTTAATCAAGCTCAAACTGCTATTCAAGGTGCAAATAAAGACGATATAGATGCAGCACTAGCTAAAGGTAAAAATGATTTAGCAAGCATTCAAACTTCTGCTAACTTGCAGTCTGCAAAAGACCAAGCTTTAGCAACTTTAATGGCTGAGCGAAATAAAGTTAAAGAGCAAATTGGCAATATGGATCAGATTACAAGTGCCAACAAAGCAGACTTACGTGCAAAAGTGGATGCTACATATGATATCGGTGTTAATGGAATTAATAATAAAAACACCACTACTAATGGGCAGCTTAATGAAATCGTTCAAAATGGTAAGTCATTAATTGACAATGTGATTAGTGATGTAAATGTTAATAAGATTCTTAATAAGCAAAAGCTTGATGATTATGCTCAAAAGGCGGTTGAGCGAATCAATAATTCTTCGGATATTACTAATGATACCAAGACAACCACTATTAATAACATTACAGCTGCACGTGATAATGCTAAATCAATAATTGATTCTACAGATGCCATTTCCGACGCTAACACAGCTGAGAAAAAAGGTGAATCAGCTATTGATGCTGCAGAAGCTACAGGTAATGGTTTCAACGCATCTAAAACCGACATTAAGAATAGTATTGCTAATGCTGCTACCAGTGCCAAGAGTCGTTTAAGTGACATTTATAGCAAATTATCGACAGACCAAAGAAATGAAGTAAAAGATAAATTTAATGATGCAATTAGTCAACTTGATAAAATCCCAACAGATGCAAACAGTAAAATTGATGCTACAACGAATAAAGATCAATTAACTGGGATTTATCAAGATACATTAAATAAAATTAATGATGTCGAATCAGCTGCAAAGTTGGCTAGTGATAAAGTTATTGCTAAAGATTTGATTCAAAAGACGGCACTTGAAGCTCGCGATAAACTACATGATTCACGAGACCAAAATGCAGTTTTTGAAGTAGCTGATTTAGGCCTTAAAGATATTGACGCTGCAAATGATAGTGATACAGTTGAAAAGATTAAAAATAATACTTTACAGGGAATTAGTAATGTTATCACAAATGCAAGTAAGAGTGATGCAGATGATATCCGTAACCAAAGAGATCAAGCAATTAAAGAACTTGATAAAGCTCTTGGAAAGGGCTCAACAGATACCGGTGTTCTACCAGAAATTAATGGATTACCAAGTTTAACTTCAGATCAGTTAGCTAAGTTTAAGCAGCAAGCACAAGATGCTTATAATCATGCCGTTGCAAGCGTTAATGGTGCTATTGCAGAAAATATTGACACAGAGAAAAATGCTGGCCTAAACAATATTTATCAGGCTTTAGCCGATGCTAAACTGCAATCAGTTAAAAATAAGGCAAATTCATTTTTGGATGAGTATGCTAAAGGAGCCATTCAAAACGACCCTAGAGATGCGGACATGATTAATAGCGAGCGGGATAAGGCAAAGGCAAAGGTAGACAAGGCTAAAAACCAAGATGATGTTCAAAAAGCCCAAGATGAGGGCCACGACATTATGAAAGGAATCATTGACACCGTCAACGATAAGAACATGAACGCTGCTAAAGACTCTGCTAAGAATGATTTGGCTGACTCAATTGGTAAATTACAACAACAAATTGATCAAGATTTAGCTAATAAAAAGTTAGGTCAAGATCAATATAATGATTTGAAGAATAAACTTGATCAAGCTCGGCAATCTGGCGAGTCTAGAATTAACTCCACTGTAAATAAGGATCAACTAGCTGACGCTAAAGATCAGAATAATGCGGATTTGGATAAAGTTAATAATGAAATTATCAAGGCAGAATCTGTTAATAATGCATTGACTAAGTTGCAAGATGCAGTTAATAAGGCAAACGAGTCTGCCGATAAGATTGCCAAAGATAATCCTAGTCTTGCAGATCAGATGAGAGACCGAATTAAGTCAGAGCGTGACAAAGCTGCCCAAAATATTCAAGCTGCTCAAAACAATTCAACAGATGCAAATAGTGCAATGAATCAAGCAGCACAAGCTGGTAATGATGCAATTACTGGTTTAACTCAGAGATTCGAGGAAAAGAACAAACAAATTAATACTCTGAAAGAATATGCTGAAGCTGCTAAGGCAAAATTACCAAGTTTAGGTCTTGATCCAACTGAGATAAGCAAAAATGAAGCTGCAATAAATGACGCGATGCAAAAAGGTGTTAGTGACTTATATGGTGCTGATGATAATGCAAAATTAGATCAAGTTGAAAAAGCTGGTGAAGCTGCGATAGATCAAGCCGGTATTCCAGCTAATTTACTTAGCGAAAAGAACAAGCAAATTGCCGCTATTGATAAATATGTCAAAGATAAGGGCAGTATTGGTCAGGTTGCAAGTCATTTAACTGATCAACAAAAGGCTGACTTGCAGGATCAACTTAATCAGCTGGTTCAAAAGACTAAGGATGAAATTAGTAAAGTTGCTTTACCAAGCAATCCAACAACAACTGATTTCGAAAATGTTAAACAGAAATTGCAGTCTATTGAAAAGGGACTGGATAGCGACGGACACTCAATCAATTTAGGTGAAACTGGAATTAATCAACTTTATCAAACAGCTCAAAATAAAGAAGAAATCTATCAAATTAAGCAAAATGCTATTAATAATCTTCTTGAGCAAAAAGCTGAAGCTGATAAAAAGCTTGAAAGCTCTGGTTTGGTAAACTCTGATTTACAAAAGCAAAAGCAGAAGCTCCAAGACATTTACGATCAAAGTAAAGCAAAGATTAACGCAGTTCCAACTACAGATAAGAACGGAAATGATCGCTCTACTGATGACATCCAAAAGGATGTTGATCAGATTGTCAGCAACGCAACTCAAGGATATTCTGATAGTGATTCCGGTAGTCACATTCCTGGATTTGCTGATGTTGAAAAAGATACTGATCTTGCTGCTGCAAAAGCAAAGGCAGAGGATATTTTACAAAGAAAATATGCAACAACTCACAACATTATTGGGTTATCTCAACTAACTGCCGATCAAAAGAAAGCATTAAACAAGATAGTTGATGACCTATATGCAAATGAAAAAGCAAGCATAGAGCAGCAAACTGATATCAACAAAATTCCGACTGACGAAAATCAAATTGGTACTAAGCTAACTGATACTTATCAAAATACTTCTGAATGGTTTGATTATAATCAAACTAATGCCTTAAAGGGTGCTGGAAATGAAGTAACAGGTCTAGAAGCTGGATACAATGGGTTAACTGAAGAACAAAAAGCAAATCCTGATTATCAAAGGAATATTCAAGCTATACGTGAAGCAATTGATTCAATTAAGCATTCAACAAACATTGGCTCTACAACCCAATCGTATAGCAACGGAATCAATGCTTATAATGAGCTAATGGCTAAAGAACAAGTTAAGGATATGTTCAATAAGGCAAAGGATAAGCTTAATGATATAGATAGCCTTCTTCCTCCAGATAGAGATCATTTCAAAAATAGACTTGATGGCATACATGGAAGTGTAGATAATGTGCTTACCCAGGATGCTCAAGCTGATGCATCTTATGAAAGTATTGCCAATCAGATGAACCATGATATTGACATGACAAGGCAAGCAATTGATCAATTAATGCAACAAGCATTGTACACAGTTAAGAGTTCTGCCAATAGGGATATTGAGGCTGAATACAAAGGTGCAGTTGCTCAGAACCAAAAATACTTTGGTGATTCTGCATGGATTTATTCAACTAACAGTGAGCATGACAAATATAAATATATATCTGGTAATTCTTACGATGAAGTTTCGAATAATAGAATAACTGGAATACGAGAAATTGCCAAAGCTGCTGTTTCTGATGCTGCTACTAATGCTAAGAAGAAAATTGATAATAACAAGGTAAAACATGAAAATGGTGATAACTATACTGATGATGAAAAAGCTGCGATTAAGACTGAAATCGACCGCCTTCTAGCAGATGCTCAGAAAAAGATTAATCAAAATAATACTCTTACTGATGTTGACGGTAAGCGTGACGATGGTATTGAAGCGATTAATAAAGCCTCTTCAGATTCAACTGTTATTGATAAAATTATTAAAGACAGTGCCAACAACAATTACAACGGAAATAACGGAAATAACGGCAACACTAACAACGGTGGAGGTAATTCTACTTCTAATAGTAATGGTGATACGACTTCTAACCCTGCAAATCCAGCTAAGAAACCAACTACTGATAAAGAAAATGGTGCAGCAAGTGATTTAGGCGAAAGTACTAATGTAACCTTAATGCATAATGCTTATCTATATGATGATTCAGGAAAACGTGCTAACAAAGTTACACTTGGTGCCGGCTCAATTCTTTCAACTTATGGTACAGTCACTATTGCAGGTCATGAATACTATGTACTAATTGACACACATGATAACAATAAGAAATACTATGTTGCCGTTGGCAACGGATTGGCAATTGAGCAAAAGTTAAAGCATAATGCTTATGTTTATAACAAATTCGGACAGCGTGTAAAGAAAGCTGGTGTTCTAAAGAAGGGTAGTATTATTAAAACTTATGGTGATAGTGTTAAACTTCGTGGCGAGAAGTACTTTATCATTGATAAAAATCGTTATGTTAAAGCTTCAAATGTCGCAGTGATTGTTTCTAATCAATCTGCAAAGGTTGAAGCAATGTCTGCTAATGAGTCTAAAGAAGAATCTGAGACAACCTTTGAAAAAATGTTGATGCACAATGCGTATCTTTATGATGAAAGTGGTCATCGTGCTAACCAATTAATTTATCTAGCTGGCTCTATAATTAGCGTAACCGGGCAAAAAGCAATTAAAGGAACTAACTACTATATTCTGCCAAATGGTTTACTAATTAATGCAGGTAACGTCGATGGTAAGAACTTAAAGCTGAGACATAATGCTTATCTTTATAGCCAATATGGTAATCGTCTAGGTAAAAAGGTATTGAGAAAGAACCATTCAATTTCGACCTATGGTGATCCTGTTTCTATTAAGAATAAAAAGTATTATATCGTTGCGCAAAATAAATACGTTAAAAAGGCTAACTTTTAAATTAGAAAGTTAACTTTTAGACCAAAATAAAAGTGGCACAATTGTTACAAATAACAGTTGTGCCACTTTTTATTTTTTCAATCCTTTTTCTTGCATTTCATGTAGAATTTCATACTGCTTCTTAAGACCACTCTCGATTTTAGAATTGCCTTTAGGATTGAAATACTGCGTACCAACTAAATTGTCCGGCAGATATTGTTGCGCAATCCAGTCATTAGCAAATGAATGAGGGTATGCATATCCTTTACCGTGACCTAGTTTCTTAGCACCTTTATAGTGGGTGTCCCTAAGGTCACTAGGAATTGGACCGTAGTTTTTATTTTTCACATCGTCTAGTGCTTGATCAATTGCACTGATTGCACTATTGCTTTTTGGTGAAAGTGCAAGTTCAATCACAGCGTTTGCCAGGGGAATCCTCGCTTCAGGAAAGCCTAGACTTTGTGCTACCTGTATTGCAAGCTGTGCGTGTTGCACAGCTGCTGGATTTGCTAGGCCAATATCTTCATATGCAATTACACTTAGTCTGCGACAAATTGAAATAAGGTCACCAGATTCAATCAAGCGAGCCAAATAATGCAGAGCAGCATCAGTATCGGAACCGCGAATTGATTTTTGGAAGGCAGAGACTAAGTCATAATGTCCATCGCCTTTGGCATCAAAGTTCTGGCTTCGCATCTGAATTGAATTTGCCATTTCTTCTTGGTCAATTACTAGTTCATCATCTTCACTTTTTCCCGCAGCAATTTTTTCTTGCTTAGTTGAGCGAACGGCCAACTCTAAACCGTTTAAGGTGGTTCGTAAGTCACCATTTCCTTTTTGAATTAATAATTTTCTTGCATCATCTGTAAGCTCAACATGGTATGAGCCCAAGCCATTTTCTGAATCCCTAAGTGCGCGGCTAATTGCTTGATTAACATCTTCTTCAGCTAAAGGTTTTAATTCAAAAATTTGGCAACGTGATCTTATCGCTGGAGAAATAGCAATATAGGGATTTTCGGTTGTCGCACCAATCAGAATAATTTCGCCAGACTCAAGTAAAGGCAAAAGAAAATCTTGTTTAGTTTTATCCAAACGATGAATTTCATCTAGTAAAAGGATAACAGTTCCACTTAATTTGCCTTCTGCAGCTACTTGCTCCAATTGCTTTTTACTATCGGTAGCAGCATTAAGCATGCGAAAAGCATATTTAGTTGAACCAGCGATTGCACTCGCGATACTAGTTTTTCCAATGCCTGGTGGGCCATATAAAATCATGGATGACAGCAGCTTGGCTTCAACCATTCGTCTAATGATTTTTCCAGGGCCAATTAAGTGCTGTTGCCCCACAACCTCATCTAGCGTATGCGGACGCATGCGATAAGCTAATGGTTTCATTGTTTATCTCCATGGAATAAACGATGCCAAAAACCATTTTTATCTTTTTTAGCATCATGAGTTAACTCAGTTTTAGGGATTTCGGGAGGGTAGACTTGAGCTATCTCTATTCGCATTTTGTTAATTGCCGTGTTCGAAACTACTAAAATTGCCGTATCTTCAGGACCAGTTTTAGCTGTTTCATTGGTAACAATCGTAAAAGGAATGTTTGTTTTTCCACATTGTGCTTCAACCTGATTTAAAAACTCATCATTTAAATTACCGTTAATCAGGATTGAAAATCCAGTGTAATCGTTGAAGTGTGTTAAAAATAATCGGGTCAGGGTAGGGTCTTTAACTTCAGTGTTATTCATTCTGACAAAGACGCGTTCTCGCAGTGAGCCAAGATATCTTCTACGTTCATCAGGCTTTGTTTGTGGGGTGATTCCCTGGGCTGCATTCGCAACTCGTGTATTTAAATCGTCTGACATAGTTATTATTTTTTCCTTTCAAGTAACAAAAAACCCTTCCCAAGTGGGAAAGGGCTTTTGCGAATAAAAGAAATTAAAGTAACTTGTTGTAGTATTCAACAACCAAAGCTTCGTTAATTTCTGGTTCCATTTCATCACGCTCTGGAAGACGTACAAGAGAACCTTCAAGCTTATTGTCATCAAATGTAACAAATGATGGACGAGAAACAACTGCTTCAAGTGCATCTTTAACTTGTTGTAAGTTCTTTGACTTTTCTCTAAGACCGATTACTTGGCCAACCTTAACGTCGTATGAAGGAATATCAACACGTTTACCATCAACAGTAATGTGACCATGGTTAACTAATTGTCTAGCTTGTTCTCTAGTAGTAGCTAAACCTAGGCGGTAAACAAGACTGTCTAAGCGGCATTCAAGTAAAATCATGAAGTTAGTACCGTGTTCACCTTCACGGATCTTACCAGCACGTTTGAACAAAGTTCTAAATTGGCGTTCGTTTAAACCGTACATCCAACGTAGCTTTTGCTTTTCGTGTAATTGTTCACCATATTCTGACAAACGACCACGTGAATTGGGACCGTGTTGACCTGGTGCATAGTTACGACGACTAAGTTCTTTACCAGTACCTGAAAGTGAAATTCCTAATCTTCTGGAACGTTTCCAGCTTGGACCTGTATATCTTGACATAAAATCCTCCAATAAAATCTGATAACAGTTTTTGGAGTAAAATAGTTACGTATAAGTTTAGCATTCGTGCATCTTAATTTTCATTTTCGCCTCTTGCAGCGCCGGTTACTCGTTCACTAAAACGTATTAAGATGTTGACGTTCTTGCCACTTATAGCTGCAAATATTTTACACGAAGTCTATTATAGCTACCTTGGGCTATTTAAGCAAGGAAAACCGGATGTTTCTAAGCTGTTTTTAAAAAAACAAGTTAAATTTAGGCCAATTTGGTAATTATTATATTGATAAATTAAAAACGTCAGGAAAAGGTCATATTAATGGTAGATTTTAGCATTCAATTAAGATAGTTAACTTCTTTCAAATCAATCCGCACTCCGTTAAAGAAGTTTGGTATAATTGAGGGTAGTTTTGGAGGAAAAATATGACATCAACTCAGTCCATAATTGTAATAATTGCAATTTTAATTATCATTCTTATTGTAGCATTTATGCTCATCATTAATCGGAGGCAATTGCGAGAAATTATTGAGCTTGACGATATGATTACCAAGATTGACAAAATGGACTTGGGCAATGATATTGCTAAGCTTGATAAGATTGATCTTGCGGGTGAAAGTCTAACAACTTTAACAACATGGCGTAAGAACTATGAACAAGCAACTAGTAAGAAAATTCCGGAAGTTCAGGAATTACTAGAGCAAGCTGCAGAACAAAACGCACATTATCAGCTTTTTAAGGCAAACAAAAATATTAAGCAGGCTCAAGAAATTATGAAGCCAACTTATGATGATGCCAAAAACACAAAAGACGTTTTTACAGAATTGCTTGAGTCAAATCGAGAAAATCAAATGGAATATGATGATTTGAACAAGAGCTACCAGGAGATGCGTAAAGAGGTTTTAGCAGATTCCTTTAAATATGGTGTTGCGCTCGATCAAATTGAAACTGAACTTGGTGCAATTGAAACTGATTTTACTGAGGCTAAAAGCTTAACTGCGCAGGGGGATCAGGTTGAAGCTAAGCGCGTTTTATCCAAAATAAAAGCAGCAATTAATTCGATTGGTACAAAATTACCTGAAGTTCGCGAGGCCCAGCATGAGCTTGACACGGTTTTTCGTGAACAGTTAAGTGAACTAACTGATACTTACAAAAAAATGGCTTCTTCAAAATATTGCATTACTAAGGTAAATGTTTTAGAAGAAATTAAACAAATTCGTGTTCAAATTGATGATGCTGAAAAGCTATTAGCTGAATTAAAAATGGCAGATCTCAAGAAGGGGCTTAAGCAAATTAAGGCTGAAATAGATGGCCTATATGATGTTTTAACGCTAGAATACAAAGCTCGTCCGTTTGTTGAAAAGAATCAAGATAAAATTCAACGCTTACTTGCTCATGCACAAGTTGAATCCAAAAATCTAGTTGAAAAATTGCGTCATATCGATGAAAGCTATGAGCTAACTCATGGCGAACTAGCTGAAAGTCGAAAACTGGAACAAGAAGTAAACGATATGAATCGACAATATACTGTAGATACTCAGAATATTGCTGATGGAAAGGGCGTTTATTCTGAAATCAAGACTTCTTGGCTCAGCATGATAGAGCGATTACGTGAAATTAGTGATGAACAGAAGAGAATGTCACAAGACGTTGATGGGCTTTACGATGCTGAAAACGTAGCTAATGACTCAATCAATCGCTTTAAGCAAGAAGTTTCGTTAGTCTATCGCCGTTTGGAGCGTAAGAAGTTACCTGGTAATCCTGATACATTCATTCAAATGTACACGTTAGTAGTTAATGAAATTGGTCATGTTGCAAAGGAACTGAGTGAGGTTAGAATTAATATGGAAGAAATTTCTAACGAGTTAATTCAGATTTCAGACGATGTCGAGCGACTAAAAAGAGAAGCCGATGAAATTATTAATTGTGTCGATTTAGTTGAGCTAACCTTGCAATATTCCAACAAGTACTCTAATCAGGATTCAATTAAACAGGCACAAAAGAAAACAATGCAACTTTACAGTATGGATTATAACTATAAGGATGCACTTGATACGATTGCAACAGCAATTGAAAAGGTCGAGCCTGGATCATATCAACGACTTGAGAATCTTTATTATTCTGATAAGAAGAACAATTAGACAATCTGATATAAATAAAAAGCTGTATTTATCTAAAATACGGCTTTTTACTTGTAAATGGTTTTATAGCGAGGCTCTTTTGGTAATTTAAACGGAAGAATTAGGGATGAGCGACTTGTATTTAAATTATTGCATTGAAGCTAGTTTTGATTTAAGCTAAAATTTATTAGTTAATGGACATTCAAGTCAATTGGGCTTAGAAGGGAGCAAAAGCTTGTGATATATTTTGACAACAGTGCCACCACTAAAATTGACCCTTCAGTTTTAGCGACTTATGATCAGGTTGCGCAAACAATCTGGGGTAATCCATCAAGTTTGCACAAATTAGGTGATCGGGCCTTTCAATTATTGGAGAGTTCGCGAAAACAAACTGCTAACCTATTGGGTACGCAAGCAGATGAAATTTTCTTTACTTCTGGTGGAACTGAATCAAATAATTGGGCTATTAAAGGAACAGCTTTTCAAAAACGTAAATTTGGTAAGCATTTAATTACTTCTAGTGTTGAACATGCTTCTGTTACCAATGCGTTTAATACTTTAGAGTACTTGGGCTTTAATGTTACGAGGTTACCAGTGGATAAAGAAGGTAGAGTTAATGTCAATGATCTGCGTAATGCAATTGATTCTGATACGACTTTAGTTTCGATTATGGGTGTTAACAACGAAATTGGCACCATTCAACCAATTGAAGAGATTAGTGATTTACTATCTAATTATCCAAATATCATGTTTCATGTTGATAATGTGCAGGCATTAGGTAAAAATATTTGGTCACGTGTTTTTACGCCACGTGTTGATTTTTCAAGTCTATCTGCACATAAGTTTCATGGCCCTCGTGGTACTGGTGTTTTTTATAAAAAAGAAGGCAAAATGATTGCTCCGCTCCATGATGGTGGGGGACAAGAAAAGAGTCTTCGTTCAGGTACAGAAAACTTGCCTGCAATTGCTGCAATGGCGAAAGCAATGCGTCTGATTTTGGCTGACGAACCTGAAAAGGCGGCACGTGAAGAGGCAATTAAGGCGAAAATTGTTAATTACTTACAAGATAAACCTGGTATTACAATTTTTTCACCAGTTTCAACAGGCTTTGCGCCACATGTTCTTTGTTTTTCGCTTGAAGGCATTCGAGGTGAGACTCTTGTCCACACGCTCGAAGATCATGATATCTATACTTCAACAACGTCTGCTTGTGCTTCAACTAAAGTAGATGAAGCAAGTACTTTGATTGCAATGAATGTTGATGACAAAATAGCTACAAGTGCAATCCGCATGAGTTTTGATGAAACTAATACACTGGATGAAGCAGATGAATTTATTAAAGTTTTTGATCAAATTTATCGTCACTTCGCTCAGATAAATCATTTAGGAGAGTAGTTTTTAATGGAATATACGGAAATTATGATTCGCTACGGCGAGCTTTCAACCAAGGGAAAGAATAGGAAGGACTTCATTGGCCGCTTAGCAGGAAATGTAACTAAAGTTCTGCGTGACTTTCCGCAAGTCGAAATTCATCCCAAGCATGATCGCATGCATATTGTTTTAAATGGTGCACCATTTAAACAAGTTGATCAACACTTAAAAAAGGTTTTTGGTATTCAAACCTATTCCCCAACGATTAAGACTGAGAAGACTTTAAAGGATATTGAGGAAACGGCCTTAGCCTTAATGAAGAAAACCTATCATGAAGGAATGACTTTTAAGGTTAATACTAAGCGTAGCGATCACCATTTCACTTATGATACCAACGAATTGAATTTAATGGTTGGTGACTATTTGTTTGATCACATGTCCAACCTAAAAGTTGAAATGAAGCATCCCGACATTGTTTTGAGAATTGAAGTTCGTCAAGATGCAGTTTACATTTCTGATGAGTTGCTCCATGGTGCTGGCGGAATGCCGGTTGGAACGGGTGGAAGAGCAGTGATGATGCTTTCCGGTGGAATTGACTCTCCAGTTGCTTCATATTTGGCATTAAAGCGTGGTGTTGACATTGAGATGGTTCATTTTTATAGTCCACCATACACTACTGAGAAGGCTTTGAATAAGGCAAAAGAGCTGACTGGAATTTTGGCAAATTATGCTGGTCGAATTAACTTCATCGCTGTTCCATTTGCTGAGATTCAAGAAACTATTAAGGAAAAAATTCCCGAAGGCTACTTGATGACAGTTCAACGTCGTTTCATGCTAAGGCTTGCTGATTTGATTCGCGAGAAGCGCAAGGATTTAGCGATTTTTAACGGAGAATCAGTTGGTCAGGTTGCCTCACAAACATTGGAATCAATGGCTGCAATTAATGATGTGACGACTACACCTGTCCTTCGTCCTGTTGCAACAATGGATAAGACAGAAATTATCAGTTTAGCTGAAAAAATTGGCACTTTTGATTTGTCAATTCAACCGTTTGAAGATTGCTGTACTATTTTTGCACCACCACGTCCAAAGACAAAACCGAAAATGGATAAAGCACGTGAATATGAAGCTAGACTGGATGTCGATGGTTTAATAGAACGTGCACTTGATGGTATTGAAGTTACACCAATCTATCCAGATGAGAAATTCCTGGCTAATAAAGCTGAGGAAGATACTGCATTACTGTAAAAAACATGCTATAATGGCAACAAAGTAATAATCAAGAGGTATTAATCTTATAAATAGAGAAAGGTCCATTGTTGGTGAAAGACCGAAGGAAGATTAGTTGGTAGCTTGATTGAAAACTGATTAGCTGAACTGGTAGTAAGCTAGTCCGGTGATTTGCCGTTATCATGTTTTAAGAGAGGTAGGACCTAGTCTTACCTAACTTAGGTGGTACCGCGGTTAATTAGATCGTCCTAAACAATTTTTAAATTGTTTAGGACTTTTTTATTGGGAGGAAAAATATGAAAGATTTAGCACCTAAATATGACCCTCGTGAGGTTGAAGAGGGCAGATATCAAAAATGGCTAGATCAAGATTTGTTTAAGCCATCAGGTGACAAAAAGGCACATCCGTATTCAATTGTTATCCCACCTCCAAATGTAACTGGAAAACTGCATTTGGGTCACGCTTGGGATACTGCAATTCAAGATACTTTGATTCGTTATAAGAGAATGCAAGGTTATGACACTTTGTATTTGCCAGGGATGGATCATGCTGGTATTGCTACACAAGCTAAGGTTGAAGCTAAGTTGCGTAAACAAGGCCAAGATCGTCATGAAATGGGACGTGAAGCTTTTGTTAAGCAAGTTTGGGACTGGAAAGATGAATATGCTGGAATAATTAAGAGCCAATGGGCTAAGTTAGGCTTGTCACTTGATTATTCCCGTGAGCGTTTTACGCTTGATGAAGGTTTGTCAAAAGCTGTTCGTCGCGTTTTTGTCCAATTATATAATGAAGGTTTAATTTACCGTGGCGAATATATCATTAACTGGGACCCAGAATTACAAACGGCTTTAAGTGATATTGAAGTTATCCACCAGGAAGATCAAGGTGCGTTCTATCATATTAAATATCCATTTGCTGACGGCTCTGGTTTTGTTGAAATTGCAACTACTCGTCCTGAAACAATGTTTGGTGATACTGCTGTTGCAGTTGCTCATGGTGATGAACGCTACAAAGACATCGTTGGTAAAGAATTAGTTTTGCCGTTAGTGGGACGTCACATTCCTATTATTGAGGATCAACACGTTGACCCTGAATTTGGAACTGGTTTGGTAAAAATCACACCAGCTCATGATCCTAATGACTTTGCTGTAGGTAATCGTCATAATTTAGAACGAATCAACGTAATGAACGATGACGGTACAATGAATGAGAATGCTGGTAAATACGAAGGCATGGATCGTTTCGAATGCCGTAAAGCAGTAGTCGAGGATTTAAAGAAGCAAGGTTACCTAATTAAAGTTAAGCCAATCGTTCACTCGGTTGGACACTCTGAGCGTTCTGGTGTTCAAGTAGAACCTCGCTTATCAACCCAATGGTTTGTTAAGATGAAGCCATTAGCTGAAGCCGCATTAAAAAATCAGGAAACTGAAAATAAGATTACTTTTGTTCCTGAAAGATTTGAGCGTACTTTTAAGCAGTGGATGGAAAACATCCACGATTGGGTTATTTCTCGTCAGTTATGGTGGGGTCACCAAATTCCAGCTTGGTATAACAAGAAGACTGGTGAAATGTACGTTGGTGAAGAAGCGCCAAAGGACATTGAAAACTGGAATCAAGATCCAGATGTATTAGATACCTGGTTCTCAAGTGCATTATGGCCATTTTCAACGATGGGCTGGCCAGATGAAGACTCAGCCGATTATAAACGTTATTTCCCAACTAATGCTTTGGTTACAGGCTATGACATTTTACCGTTTTGGGTAGCCAGAATGATATTCCAAGGCTTACACTTCACTCATCAACGTCCATTTAAAGATGCTGTCTTTCATGGATTAATCAGGGATGAGCAAGGGCGCAAGATGAGTAAATCATTGGGTAACGGTGTTGACCCAATGGATGTAATTGATGAATACGGTGCTGATGCTTTACGCTGGTTCTTACTTAATGGTACAGCTCCTGGCCAAGACACGCGTTACAATCCAAAGCAACTTGCATCTGCTTGGAACTTTATCAATAAGATTTGGAATGCTGCTAGATTCGTAATTATGAATTTACCAGAAGATGCACAACCTGCTCATATGCCAGATACAGCTAAATTTGATTTAGCAGATGGTTGGATTTTTGATCGCCTAAATCATACTGTTAGTGAAGTTATTCGATTATTTGATGACTATCAATTTGGTGAAGCTGGTCGTGAATTATACAACTTCATTTGGAACGACTTCTGTGACTGGTACATCGAAATGGCAAAAGTGGCTTTGAATGGTAGTGATGAAGAATTAAAAGCAAGAAAACAAGATAATTTAATTTGGATTCTTGACCAAATCTTGCGTTTACTACACCCAATTATGCCATTTGTAACTGAAAAGCTTTGGCTCTCGCTGCCACACGATGGTGAGTCAATTATGGTGGCTAAGTATCCTGAGGCACATGCTGAGTTTGAAAATGAGCAAGCGCGTCATGATATGGCTTTCTTGATTGAAATTATCAAGGCAGTTAGAAATATTCGTACCGAAGTAAATGCGCCATTATCATCTTCAATTGACATTATGATTCAACTAGAAGACGCTAAGAATGAAAGAATTTTAACTGATAATGAAGATTACGTTAAGAACTTCTTACATCCAAAGGAATTGACTATTTCGACCCAAATTGCTGCACCGAAACTTGCTAAAACTGCTGTTATTTCAGGTGCACAAGTCTTTATTCCATTGGCTGATTTAGTGAATGTTGATGACGAAATTAAGCGGATGGAAAAAGAAGAAAAGAATCTTCAAGCTGAAGTTGATCGTTCAACTAAGAAATTAGGCAATCAAGGCTTCGTTGCTCATGCACCTGAAGAAGTAATCGCTAAAGAAAAAGCTAAGAAAGCTGACTATGAAAGTCAACTCGAAAGTGTACGTCAACGAATTGAAGAATTAAAGAAGGGTGAATAAAATTGTTTTTTACCAACGCTCAAGATGTGATTAAGCACTTATATTCACTTCCTAAACTACATGAAAAAGCTGACCTAACCTATATTAAGCGTGTCTTAAAACTATTGGGTGATCCACAAGATCAGGTGAAAACGATTCATGTTACGGGCACAAATGGTAAAGGATCTACTTCTTATTATTTGAGTAATTTGTTGCAAAAGGCCGGTCAAAAGACTGGCCTTTTTGTTTCACCGTACATTTTTGAGTTTAATGAGCGAATACAGTTAAACGGCCAAAATATTAGTGATTCTGAATTGGTTAGAATTGCTAATCTAGTTGAAAGCGCACTCGACCAAATTAGAATCGAAGATCCTAATTTTGCTTTAGTGACGTTTGAATATGAAGTTGTCGCTGCCTTTGTTTACTTTGAACAAGTTAAATGTGACTATGC
Source organism: Lactobacillus apis (assembly GCF_003150935.1). Lineage (NCBI taxonomy): Bacteria > Bacillati > Bacillota > Bacilli > Lactobacillales > Lactobacillaceae > Lactobacillus > Lactobacillus apis. The sequence goes on from NZ_CP029476.1 coordinate 683,448, forward strand.
CGTGATTGAAGTTGGAATAGGTGGTGAACATGATAAAACCAATGTTATTACCCCGGAAGTTAGCATCATTACAACTGTTGGACTTGATCACGAAGATATAATTGGTCCCACACTACTTGATATTGCTCGTGAAAAAAGTGGAGTTATCAAAACCAAGCGGCCAGTTGTTCTAGGTAATCTACCTAGAGAAGTAATGCCAATTATTGAGGAGAGTGCTCGCGAAAAAAGTGCTTCAATAAGAAAATTGGGTGAGGACTTTTTCGTTTCGGGTGACCAAAAAATCCATTATAGGGATGCCCAGAAAAACCTATCTTTCAATACTAGGCCAGAAGTTGAGGGCTTTGACATTGCTGTTGCGATTCAAGCATTTTCGCTTTTACATCTTCCTTTAGCGCCTGATGAAATTGAAGATGCGATTAATCAAACTATTATTCCTGGCCGTTATCAAGTATTACAATCTGAGCCATTAATCATATTAGATGGAGCCCACAATATTCAAGCAATGCAGAACTTACTTAATTTTATTCATGAGCAAGCACGCCTTCGTCAGGGCACGGTTCGCACTTTAATGATGATGATGCGTGATAAAGATTTAGACGAGGTTTTCTCATTATTCCAGCCAACAGATCAAATAGAATTGACAACGATTGATTATCCTCGTGCCGCTAAGAAAAAAGACTTTCCAAATTGGGTTGTGCAGAAGTATCCATATCACGAAAATTGGCAATCAGTCTATAAGCAATTAAAACTTGAAAGTCAAGCAAATGATATACTATTAGTAACAGGATCGTTTTATTTGGTGGGAGAAATTTTACATTTAGAGGAGAACGCCAAAAATGAAAATTAATGGTATTGATGCAGAAATTAACGGTATCCTTTTCGATATGGATGGCTTGCTCGTTAATTCTGAAAATTTGTATTGGAAGGCTAACATTCAAGCTGCTAAAGAAGCAAATTTGGGCATTCCAGATGACACATATCTCAAACTTGTTGGCTCAACCAATAATGATATGCAGGATTTTTACCAAAAGTACTTCTCTGGTGATGAGCAACGTGATTGTTTTATTAAGCGGACCGATGAACTGGTATGGCAGTGGACGAATGAAGGAAAGTTAAAATTACGTCCTGGTGTCCAACAAGCACTTGATTTATTTCAGAAAAAGCAGATACCAATGGCGGTTGTTACAAGTAATACCGAGGATGTGGTAGAGCATAATTTATGGATGACGGGAATTAGGAATTATTTCCAATTTCACTTGAATTATGATGATGTAAAGAAAAATCACGTAAAGCCTAAACCAGCACCCGATATTTATCTGTTGGCTGCTAAAAAATTAGGAATACCGCAAAATAATATTTTGGCATTTGAAGATTCATCAGCCGGTTTGCAATCTGCTGTTGCTGCAGGAATCAAGTGCGTCATGGTGCCTGATTTAATTCCAGCAGGCGAGAGTGATAAAAAAATTGCGGTAGAAGTTTGCAGTGACTTTTTCGCTTTCTTGAAAAAAGTTTAACGTCTTTTTGCGTATTAAATAGTGAAAGGAATGATTTAATGAAATTTATTAAGTCCAGACACTATTTGATAGACACTGATATTGTGATTTTGACTAAGCTGTTTGACCAGCTGAAGAAAGTTGGAATAACTGATTACGATCAGTTAATTAAGAGACTAAATCAGTTAGATATTGTTAGCTTTGACGATTTACTTGAATATTTGTCTGATTTTAAATGTGATGATAAAGTTGCAGTGATGGGCGAAATGGTGCTTGAGCGTTTACGGATGGCTGTCTATGATCGTGATGCAGTGCTGACTTCTAGTAATGAAGTCGGAATGTATTTAACAGACAAGCTGGCTAATCGTAAGCAAGAGGAATTGTGGGCTATTTATATAGATAATAGCAACCACATAATTGCTGAAAAATGTTTGTTCAGAGGCACATTAGATAAATCTGTGGCTCATCCGCGTGAAATTTTTCGTTGGGCATTGATATATGCGTGTGCGGGTGTCTTTGTTGTTCATAATCATCCAAGCGGTAAATTAGTGCCCTCAAAAAGTGATTTAGAATTAACCAAGTTGTTGCACAGCGCAAGTGACATGCTACACATCGACTTTTTGGATCATTTTATCGTTGGAAAAGGGCATTATTTAAGCATGCGCGAGCATCAATTGTTTTAAGTTCATCTTAAAGTTTATACTGCGCTTCTTTTTTAAGTCTGAGTTTATGCTATAATGATTCAAGATTTAGAGACTGCAGTAATAAGGAGAGATTTTCGTGTTTGGATTAGGAGCAAAAAATATTGGTATCGACTTGGGTACAGCAAATACACTTGTCTATATAGAAGGTAAAGGGATAGTTTTAAGAGAACCTTCTGTTGTTGCTAAAAATACTCATACTAATAAAGTAATCGCTGTTGGTTCAGAAGCCAGAGAAATGATTGGTAGAACCCCATCAAGCATCGTTGCAATTAGACCGATGAAAGATGGTGTTATTGCCGATTACGATACAACTGCTTCAATGCTAAAGTATTTTATTGAGAAGACCGTTGGTAATTCTAAGCCTTCAGTAATGATTTGTGTTCCATCTGGTGTAACTGAAGTAGAAAAACGTGCAGTAATTGATGCTGCTCGAGTAGCTGGTGCGCGTGAAGCTTATGTGATTGAAGAACCATTTGCTGCCGCAATTGGTGCTGGGTTACCAGTAATGGATCCTACCGGTTCAATGGTAGTTGATATTGGTGGTGGAACAACAGATGTTGCAACCATTTCACTCGGTGGAATTGTATCTTCAACTTCAATTCGTCAAGCAGGCGATAAGTTCAATGCCGCTATTGTAAATTATGTTCATTCCAACTTTAATTTGCTAATTGGTGAACGTACTGCTGAAGATATTAAGATTCAAATTGGATCTGCATCGGTTGAAAAGGCAAAGGAAATTGAGTCAGTAAATATTCGTGGTAGAGACTTAGTTACCGGTTTGCCAAAATCTGTTGATATCAAAGCAGAAGATGTGTCACTTGCCATTCAAGACGTTGTTCAAGACATTATTGTTGCTATTAAAGAAACGCTCGAACAAACGTCACCAGAAATTGCCGCTGATGTTATCGACCACGGTATTGTGTTAACCGGTGGTGGCGCCTTACTTAAGAATTTACCTGATGTTATTTCCGAGGCTACAAAAGTTCCTGTATTCATTGCTCAAGATCCATTGGACTGTGTTGCAGTTGGAACAGGTGAATCTCTCAAAAACATTGAAATAATGCGTAGAAGTCGCAGATAAAATTTTAAAAGCCGGCTATTTTTGCCGGCTTTTCTTTAGGGATCATTCCAGATGAAGAAATTTCTACAAAATAAAAAATTATTATCAGTTTGCATTGTTGTTATTGCTCTTTTTACAGTGATTGGTGGCTCTGTTAGTTTACGTAACAAAAGAAATACTCCACTTGTAATTCAAAGTTTAGGCAATGATATTGTTGCAGTTGGTGCCAGAGTTGTTGATTTTCCAATCGGTATAATTTCTGGTGGCTTCAACAATGTTAATGAGCTGCTAAATACACAAAATGAGAATAATTACTTAAAAAGTCGTGTATCTGAATTAGAACAAACTAAAGCGCGCAATTCTAGCCTTGAAGCTGAAAATAAACAGTTGAAGTCAGCTTTAAAACTTAAGAAAACTCTTACTGATTTCGACCAAGTTAATGCATCAGTAATTTCTCGTTCTCCTGATAGCTGGACAGATATTTTGGTTATCAATAAAGGGACAACTTCTGGCATACGTAAAAATATGGCTGTAATGTCTGGTAGAGGAATTATTGGCCGTATTGTAGAAGCAGATGCTGCTTCTGCTAAGGTTGAATTAATTACAACTACTGATAAGTCTGCTAACCGTTTTGCGGTAGAAGCCCAAGCAACTAATGGTAAAAAGGTTCATGGAATTATCACTGTTATTGGAGATAAAACACTTGCGTTTACACAGGCAGTTGATAGTAAAAAGTTAAAACAAGGTACTAGAATATATACTAGCGGAATGGGGGGGAATTCTCCTAAGGGCTTATTAGTTGGAACAGTTGCTGCTACAACACATGATTCTTTTGGTTTATCAGATTTAATAAAAGTAAATCCTGCTGGTGAATTGAATGACCCAACAACAGTAACCGTAATTAAGAGGGCGGTAGACTAATGAGTTCGTTGAAAAAATATACACTGGCATTCGCTTTGTTTATCACATTAGCTTTAAATGGCAGCCTTTCGTTATATTTACATCCACTGTATGGTTTTAGCAGTGGTGCCAATTTATTATTACCAATTGGGATGATGCTAGTTGCATTAATTGATGATACTAATCAAAAGGAATTATGGCTAGCATTTGGTACTGGCATTGTAAGTGATGTTTTTTTCTTTGGCATCATTGGTATATATACAGTTAGTTTACCTTGTGTTTGTTGGTTTTTACAAAAAGTGGCTCGTTTTTTACCAGAGTTATTCTGGGCTAGAGCTGTCTTTACATTAATTGGAACGGTGTTCTTAAACACCTATAACTGGCTATTCTTTAACTTAACTGGTATTGCTAAAGTGTCACTAGGAATGTTGCTAAAAGGGCTGTTACCAACTTTCTTGTGGTCAGCTGCTTTCATTATACTAACGTATTGGATTTGGAACTGGTTAGCTATAGAGTTTCCGTTTATGGTAAAACAAGAGAATTATCGCTCTTAATTCTCCGTAAATAAAAAACGTGAGATTATTTTCTCACGTTTTTTATTCAAAAAAGCCGATTTGACTTAATGCCTGAACGACAACGGCAGCTAAAGTAATAATAGCCATTATCCATGCCATAAATATAGTTAGCTTTTCAAAACCTGATTTTTTCTTTTTACGTCTTCGCGTCATTTGTTGACCTCCTGTTTGAACAATATTTTATTCTACTTAAATATTTTTTTCAAACGGCTAATAGGATAAAATGGAAACAAAGTAAATAGAGGAAGAATAAATATGCTTTTAATTTTTATGTTACCCGTTATTGGAATATTAATAGCTGCCTTGCTAAATTGGTTTTTCCCGAAAGCAAAATTTAGAGGTTATGATATTTTGCCATTTTTTTTAATTGCAGCTTGTCATTTGATTGTTGTTCAAGAAAAGAGACCAGAGTTTTTGCCATATGGTTTTTTCATGTTTTTTATTTTAGTAATAATTATTGCAGTTAGTGAGGCAGTAAAAAATAAAAATATTTCATTGGGAAGAACAATAAGAGAAATTTGGGACTTTTTAACAATGAATACCATTTTCTGGTATGTTGGGTTACTATTTATGATGATTTAAGTGGGAATAGTTCCCCACTAACTAAATAAGCTTAAAAGGTTGAAATCTTGCGAAAGATTTCAATCTTTTTTTGTTTTTAAATATGAAAAAATAAAAAATCAAAAAAATGTAATAAAAAGTGGTAGAAAGTGGTGGAATGTGGTAAATTATTATTTGGAAGGGGGCTAGACCATGTTCATGGGTGAATTTCATCACAATCTTGACAGCAAAGGGCGTTTAATTATTCCCGCTCGTTTGCGTACTCAAATTGGTGATAAGATGGTATTCACTCGCGGAATGGAAGGCTGTATTTTTGGCTACACACTTGATGAGTGGCAAAAAATTGAAGCTAAGTTAGCAAAACTTCCATTAACTAAGAGAAATGCGCGTAGTTTTACGCGATTGTTTTACTCTGGTGCAATGGAATGCGAATTTGATAAGCAAGGACGTGTCAATCTGACCACAACTTTAAAGGAACACGCTTCCTTGGTTAAAGAATGTGTCATCGTTGGTGTTTCTGACAGAATTGAAATTTGGTCAAAGGAACGCTGGGAAGAATTTAGTGAAGACGCTAACGAAAACTATGATGACATCGCAGAAGATTTGGATGATATTGAACTATAAAAATGACTATGGAATTCAAACACACCAGTGTACTCTTACATGAAACAATTGAAAATTTAAATCCCCAAAACGGTGGTCTATACGTAGACGCAACTTTTGGCGGTGGCGGACATGCAAAATACTTACTAAGTAAGCTTAAGAATGGAACTCTCATAGGCTTTGATCAAGACGAGTATGCAATAAAATCAGCACAGTTAAACTTTGCTAGTTTATTGAATCCTAATAGTGACCCTAGACTAGTGTTAGTACATGACAATTTTAGTCATTTAAAGAAGAATCTGGTTGAGCTAGGTTATCAAAATGGCATTGACGGTATATACTATGATTTAGGTGTTTCATCCCCGCAATTTGATCAAGCAGGACGTGGTTTTTCTTATCGCTTTGATGCTAGATTAGATATGCGCATGGATCAGAGTCAGAGTTTTGATGCATATCAGTTAGTAAATAACTACAGCCAAAAAGAACTAGCAGATATTTTGTACAAGTTTGGCGATGAAAAATATTCTCGCCAAATTGCTCGTAAAATCGTTGAAAGAAGACAAAACAGACCAATAGAAACAACTTTTGAATTGGTAGAGGTTATTAAGGAAGCAATTCCTGCGTTTGCACGTCGAACAGGGGGACATCCTGCTAAAAAGACATTTCAAGCATTACGCGTGGCTGTTAACCATGAGCTTGATGTTTTGCAGGAGTCACTTGAGGAGGCTATTGAGCTCTTAAAGCCCGGTAGCAGAATTAGTGTAATTACCTTCCAGTCTGATGAAGACAAAATCGTAAAGAATATTTTTAAAAAGTACTCTGAAGTTGAAGTACCAAGAGGAATGCCAATGATACCAGATAACATGAAGCCAACACTTCGCCTGGTCAATCGGAAACCAATTGTTGCTTCAAAAGAAGAGTTGGAAAACAATAACCGCTCACACAGTGCAAAGTTGCGAGTTGCGGAAAAATTGTGAAGAGGAAATAGCAATGGCTGATAGTTTAGCAAGAAAAATAGAGTTTAATCCTAATAATCAAGAAGAACCCCAAAAGAGAAAAAGACAAGTTCTTGACCATCGGCATGTTGCTTGGAATGGGCTAGAGCGGACTTTACTTGCCGTGGGCACTTTAATCACAATTGGCTTGATGACAATGTTAGTATCTTCAAGCATTTCTGCTACTTCAGCTCAACATGAACTTACTAGTGTGCAACGTGAAGTTGCTAAAAAGCAAAGTCAAGTAAGTGATTTACATCAGGAATTAGGTGAGTTAACCTCAAGTGCAAGACTTAACAAGATTGCTAAAGATAAGGGGCTAACTTTGATTGAAAAAAATATTAGGACTATTCACTAATGAAAAAACACATTAGTAATTTAAATTTACAGAAATCCAAAGCTCACAAATACCGTTTTACTGTAGGAAGATTCCTTCAGGTGGCTGTAGCTTTGGTTTTTCTTGTATTTATGGGCAGATTTTTATATATAGGAATATCTAAAACAGTTAGCGGTCAAGACTTGACCAAAAAAACTGAGCAGTTATACATGAGAAACCAGGTTTTAAAAGCAACTCGTGGGACAATTTATGATCGTAATGGTCTTGCGGTTGCTCAGGACTCTCATCTGTATACAATTTATGCAATTTTGGATAAATCCTCGATCAATTATAAAAATAAGCCCGAATACGTTGTAAATAAAGCAGAAACTGCTGAAAAATTGGCGAAGGTCCTACCGCTTTCTGCTGACAAGATTTTGCAGTATTTAAATCCAAGTCACCCGGCTTTTCAAGTTCAATTTGGAACTGCTGGTATTGGGTTAACGCGTAAAGAAAAAGAACGAATTGAAAAGATGAAGTTACCAGGAATTAAGTTTTTTGAAACTCAATCAAGACTTTATCCTAATGGTAATTTTGCATCACATATTGTTGGTTTAGCCACGCCAGAGTATAACAAAAAAACTAAGACCCAAGATTTGATTGGAACAATGGGACTTGAAGCTTGGTATAATGATGTTTTATCAGGTAAAGACGGCTACCAAATTTCGTCAGTCGATGCTTCAAACTTTCAAACGCCTAATAGTGTTCAGAACTATCAGGCGCCCAAAGATGGTAATAATGTCTATTTAACCATTGATTCACAATTGCAAGAATACCTTGAAAATCGCCTGTCTTACGTTCAAAGTAATTTTAATCCAGTTTCAATTACTGCCGTTGTAGAAGATATGAAAACTGGTAAAGTCCTGGCTGCTTCGCAGAGACCGACTTTTAACCCGCAAACAAAAAAGGGAATGGAAAAATCATACCGGAACATTTTGGTACAAGATACGTATGAACCAGGCTCTGTATTTAAAGTACTAACTTTGTCTGCGGCCGTTAATAGTGGAAATTATCACCCAAATCAATACTACAATTCTGGTTCGGTAACAGTTAGCGGTTCAGTAATTCATGACTGGGAAACTCATGGATGGGGAAGCATCCCATTTTCTCAAGCTTTTCCTCGCTCAAGTAATACTGGTTTTGTTCATCTTGAACAACAAATGGGTGCCAAAACTTGGCGTAAATATTTGAATGAATTTCACATTGGCCAAAACACTGGTGTAACTTTGCCAGGAGAACAACCAGGGCTGATTGCTTTTAAATCACCAATTGATCAAGCAGTTACAAGTTTTGGTCAAGGCGTAAATGTTAATGTTATGCAGATGATGCAAGCCTTTAGTAGTTTGGCTAATGAAGGTCAAATGGTAAAGCCACAATTTGTCGAAAAAGTGACAGATTCAGAAGGTAGGATAATTACCAATTATCAAATCAAAAATGTTGGTGAACCAATTTATTCAAAAGAAACTGCACAAGTTGTTCTTGAAAATATGCAACGTGTATTGAATAAGAAAATTGGAACAGGATCTGTTTACCGCATTAAGGGCGAAAGTATTGCGGTCAAGACTGGAACTGCTCAAATTGCAAATACTAAGGGTGGAGGCTACCTTAAGGGCGATAATAATTATACATTTTCTGTTGTTGGCGTCACCCCAGCCAAACACCCACGCTATTGCATTTATATTACTGTGAAACAGCCTCGACGGATGAGCAAGCCTGCGGAAGTTATCTTAGCTTCAATTTTTAAGCCGATGATGAAACGCGTCATTTTAATGTCAAAAAACGAAGTAAATGACACAACAATCATTAAAACACCTGATTTTAAAGGAATGTCCTATTTAGAAGCAGAGAAGAAAGCACGGCAATTAGGGCTACGGCTTGCTAAGGTAGGCAGTGGTGATAAAATAGGCGGGCAGTCGATTGCCAAAGGACAAAAACTAGAAGCAGGCAACAAAATTTTTGTTTTAACTTCCGGTAAAATAAAATGCCCGAAAATGAATAGCTGGACAATTGAAGAATTGCGTCAATTTGAAAATCTTACCGATGTAAAGTTGGATATTCAAGGCACAGGTAGAGTTAGTCGACAAAGCGTGAAACCTGGTATCACTATTAAGTCAGGTACTAAAATAAAAATCAAGTTAAAGGAGTAGCATTTTTATGCTTATCATTAGCATTATTGCATTAGTTAGTTCGTTAGCATTAACAGGAATTTTTCTTCCGTGGATGATTATTTTCATGAGAAGCCACCATGAAGGACAAGAAATTCGTGATGAAGGCCCTAAATGGCATGAGAAAAAATCGGGAACGCCTACAATGGGGGGTGTCATCTTTGTGCTTTCCGCTGTTATTTCAACAATATGGGTAGCTGCTTGGCAAAACCACTTGAATAAATTAATTTGGATTTTGATAATTAGTTTATTAGGTTATGGCATTATTGGCTTCCTAGATGATGGAATTAAACTGTTTTATAAGCGAAACTTAGGTTTAAAGGCTTGGCAAAAGTTCACATTGCAGATCCTAATTGCAGCTTTAATTGTGCTAATTGCAGCAACTGATAACTTCAAATTTGGTCTTTATATTCCATTTATCGGCATTGTGACAAGCGCAGTTTTGTTTACAATCTTTGTTATTTTCTGGTTGGTTGGCTTTTCAAACGCAGTTAACCTGTCTGATGGGTTAGACGGTTTAGCTACTGGTTTATCAATCATTGCATACGGTACGTACGCATATTTAGCATTAAAGCAAAAAAACTTTGCAGTACTAATTTTTTGTATGAGTGTAATTGGTGGACTTATTTCTTTCTTCATTTTCAACCACAAACCAGCCAAGATTTTTATGGGTGACGCTGGTTCACTCGCACTGGGTGGTGGCTTAGCTGCCGTAAGTATCTTTTTAAATAGACCATGGTCATTGTTACTAGTTGGAATCGTGTTTGTTTGTGAAACAGCTAGTGTAATCTTACAAGTGATTTCTTTCCAAACAACGGGTAAGAGAATTTTCAAAATGACACCTATTCATCATCATTTTGAAATGTTAGGTTATTCCGAATGGAAAGTTGATATTATTTTCTGGCTAACTGGTTTAATTGGCAGTATTTTATATTTAGTTATTTGGGGATAAAACAAAATGAGGCAGATTGAGACATATAAAAATAAAAATATTTTAGTCTTAGGATTAGGAAAAAGTGGCTTTGCTGTAAGTGAATTGTTGCTTAAACTTGGTGCAAAATTAACTTTAAACGATAAGGCTGATCTCGATCAAAATCCTCATGCACAAGAATTAAAGAAGCTTGGTGTAAGGGTTATTGGTGGCCAACATCCAGTTGATTTGCTTTCAAAAGAGCACTTTGATTATTTGGTTAAAAACCCAGGTATTCCATATGACAACCCAATGGTAAAGGAAGCAACCAAACTAGACTTACCAATTATCACCGAGCCGGAGGTTGCGTTAAATGTCAGTGAAGCTCCTTATGTCTGTGTTACCGGTTCTAATGGTAAAACAACAACGGTAATGTTGACTCAACAAATTTTGGAGCATCATTTAGTAAAAAGTGGACATCATGCATACGCGGTAGGCAATATTGGACGACCAATTGCAGAGGTTGTTACTGAGGCTACGAAGGATGATGTTCTGGTTGTTGAAATGTCAAGCTTCCAATTGATGGGCGTGACTGATATAAATCCACGCGTAGCAGCAATTATTGACATTTATGATAATGTTCACCTTGATTATCACAAAACCTTTGCGAATTACGTGGCTGCTAAGTTAAATGTTACGAAAACACAATCAGCAGACAACTATTTTTTAGCCAATTTTGATCAAAAAGACATCTTAGAAAAGGAAAAGGCAATTACCAAGGCCAAAATACAAACTTTCTCAGAAAAAGATCAAACAGCAAATTACTTTATTGCTGACGGATATTTGCAGGATCAAAACGAAAAGATTATGGCAACTAAGCAAATGAAGCTACCAGGAATCCATAACCAACAAAATGCCTTAGTGGCAATTGCAATCGCTAAAATCATGGGCGCGGAAAATGATGATATTCAAGCAGTCTTGGCAACTTTTACCGGTGCTAAACATCGCTTACAGTATGTCATGACACTTGATGGTCGAAAGATTTATAATGATTCTAAATCCACTAATATAGAGGCTGCATCAGTTGCTATCCCATCCTTTCAAGAACCAGAAGTTTTGATTGCAGGAGGCTTAGATCGTGGATTTACATTTGATGACTTAGTACCATTGCTAAAAAAGCACGTAAGAGCAGTTGTTCTTTATGGTGAAACAAGATTCTTGTTAGCAGACGCTGCTCGTAAGGCTGGTATCACTGATATTGTGATTGAAAACAGCTTACAAGAGGCGGTGCCCAAAGCCTATGAGTTAACCCAACCAGGCGATGTTTTACTATTTTCACCAGCTTGTGCCTCGTGGGATCAATTCCGTACTTTTGAAGAACGTGGCGACTATTTTATAAATTTTGTTAAGGAACTGAAAACTAAATAAAATGAGAATTATTTTTACAGGTGGTGGCACGGGTGGCCACATTTATCCGATAATGGCATTGATAGAACGACTTAAAGAGCGTAATTTAGCAACCGATGACGAAATTCTGTTTGTCGGAACGCAAAAAGGGCTCGAAGCAAAAATCGTTCCTGCTGCTGGAGTAAACTTTAAAACACTTGAATTGCAGGGGTTTACTAGAAAGCACTTACTAAGTAACTTTACAACGGTTAACCTATTTATTAAGGCAACCAAAAAGGCCAGAACAATAATTTCTGATTTTAAGCCAGATGTTGTTGTAGGTACGGGTGGCTATGTAAGCGGAGCAATGGTCTACGCTGCTGCTAAAATGAATATTCCTACGATGATTCATGAATCTAATTCAGTTGTTGGTGTCGCAAATAAGTTTTTGGGTCATTATGTTGATAAAATTTGTTATACCTTTGATGATGCAGCTGCACAATTTACCGAAAAGAAAAAACTGATAAAAACTGGCAATCCTCGTTCACAGCAGGTATTAGGCCTTGCTTCGACAAAAGTTGACTTGCAAAGCAAATTGGCACTTAATCCAGATACACCGACAGTACTGGTTTTCGGTGGCTCTAGGGGCGCACTAGCTCTGAATCGGATTATGCTAAAATCACTGACCAAGTTAATGAAAAAACCGTATCAAGTGATCTGGGTGACAGGTACATACTACTATGATGAAATTCAAAAGAAGTTAGCTGACTTTAATTGTGGTTCAAGTATCAAAATTCTAGCTTATGTTGAGGACATGCCGGCACTTTTACCCAAGATGACTTGCGTTGTTTCAAGATCAGGAGCAACGAGTATTGCAGAATTTACTGCCTTAGGCGTACCAGCAATTTTGATTCCTAGTCCCAATGTTACCCATAATCATCAAATGAAAAACGCTCTTGATCTTGAAAAGGCTGGGGCAGCAACAGTTATTGCTGAAGATGATTTAAATCCTAACAATTTTATTTCTTCAATTGATCACATTTTACTAGATCAGAAATATGCTGATGAAATGAGTGCAGCGTCTAAAAAGTTAGGTGTACCAGATGCATCAGATCAGGTTATTAAAGTGATGGAAGAAATAGCCAAAAAATAAAAGCAGGTGAGGTAGTTGACTAAGAAACGCATAACTAAGATTGATCCAGAAGAAAAATTATCGCACTACTTAGACCATCAATCTAATCAGAAAAAAAGAAAAAGCCAAAACAAAATTTCTGCTACACTTTCTAATTTGCATAGTGAGCGTAAGTCTGCATTGGTTAAACGGCTTGGCTTAATCATAACTATCTCAATAATTTGCTTAATTTGCCTTGGCTACTACATTTCACCCTTAGCAAATGTTCGCAGTGTTAGGGTTGAGGGAGCGGATGATTTACCGGCTAAAAATGTTGTAAAAGTTGCTAAAATCAAAGCAAGTGACCATGTAATTGACTATTTGCTAAATTGGAATAATGTAAACAGTAAATTAACTAGTGAGTATACTGAAATAAAAAATGTTAGTGTAGAAGTGAATCATTTTAATCAATTAAGTTTAAAAATAAATGAATTTCAACCAATAGGTTATATAAAAAAAGAAAATGGCTATTGTAAAATTCTTTCAAATGGTAAACTAGGTACGCAGCTACTTTCTTGGAGTAAAATAGATCAAGACAAACCTGTTTTTATTGGTTATAATCGTGAAGTTTCATTAAATAATAATTTGCATTTATTCAATAGCTTACCTGATGAGTTTAAAGAGCAAATTAAGCTTTTAAGTGGGAATACACGTAGAAAATCACAGGTAATCTTCGTAATGAAGGATGGGAATGTGATTATTGGAAATATTACAACAATCAAAAGTAAATTAAAGTATTACGACGAAATTAAGAATAAAGTAAATAAAAACAGTTTGATTGACCTAGAAGTTGGTGCATATAGTCGTCCCTTAACACCAAGTGAAAAGCGGGCTTATGGGTTAATATAAGCTGTATTTATAAACAATTTATGTTAAAATTTTTAGAAAGAGCAGTGACGGGGGGTTAATTTTTGGACAATACAAATCTATTAGTGGGATTAGATATAGGAACCACTAGCGTTAAGGCAGTCGTTGCTGATGCGGGGAAAGTAATAGGAGCAGTTGCAGTTCCTAATAAAGGCATGCGACATGGAAATATCGTTGATATTGATGAAACCGCGAATGCGATTGGATACGCTTTAAAAGAAATTAGTAAAAAAACAAATGCAAATATATATCGTGTAGTAACTGGCATTCCTGTTGGAATGTTACAATTGGAAGCAGCAAGCGATTTAATCAATGTTAGCGATAATGGTCAAGAAGTTGGTAATAGTGATGTTAGACGTGTCGTGAGGGCTGCAATTAAATCCGCTATAAAAAGTGAGAGAGAACCTATTGCTTTTTTGACGAGTCGTTTTTTAATTGATGGAAAAACAGAGGTAGATGATCCTCGAAAGATGATTGCCCATTCATTAGCTGTTCAAGGGATTGTATTGACTGCTCCTGCAAGCCCATTGCACAATATTAAGAAAGCGATTGAAAGGGCAGGTTACCAAAATAACTTCTTTATTCCGACACCACTCGCAATTGCAAGTGTAGCTTTGAATGAAAGCGAACGAACCTTTGGCTCTGTCATTTTGGATTTAGGTGGAGGCGTAACCACTGCAACGGTAATCCACAATGGTCAGATAAAATATGCTAATATAGACTTTGAAGGTGGAAGCGACATCACAAATGATATCTCTTCTGTTTTAAGTACTTCAAAAAAGGATGCTGAACAAATTAAGCTTGATTATGGCTACGCGGACTATTTACTAGCTTCAAAGAAGAATAAGTTTGCTATCAATAGTGCGGGATCAAATGGTCAGCAGATGGTGGACGAAGTTTATCTTAGTCAAATTATCAATGCACGTATAATGCAGATAGTTGAGCGTATTGAAAAAGGACTAATTAAACATGATGCCTTGAAGCTCCCTGGGGGAATTATCATTACTGGTGGTAGTAGCCTTCTTCAAGGTATTGATGACATTATTGCAACAAAGTTAAATGTCAAAACGCGTGTCTACCAGCCTGATCAAATTGGAATGCGAAATCCTGTATATTCAGCTGCATATGGCATTGTTAACTATGCATATAAGATGTCAGATATAGACTTTTTAGCAATAAGTGCAATTTATGGCAAGAATACCCTAGGTGAAAGTAACGACTCAACTGAAAAAAGTAATAAAAATTCAAAAAGACCCGTTATTAGTAATGAAACCAAGGGAAAAGAAGAATATAATAAACCTGAGTTGCTGAAGCGAGAGAGAAGAGCGCAAAGTAATTCAATTAATAATAAAAAAAATAAAGATAAGGGTATAAAGAATTTCTTTAAAAAGTTCTTTGATTAAAGGTGGTTAATTAGATGGATTTCACATTCGATTCAGATGACAATAAAAATGCTGTCATCAAAGTGATAGGTGTCGGTGGTGCCGGTGGTAATGCTGTTAATAGGATGATCGATGATGGCGTACAAGGAGTATCTTTTGTAGCTGCTAACACGGATGTTCAAGCCTTGAATAGTAATAAAGCAGAAACTAAAATTCAGCTTGGGCCAAAACTAACGAGAGGGTTAGGAGCAGGTTCTCATCCTGAAGTCGGTCAAAAGGCTGCTGAAGAAAGTGAACAAACAATCGAAGATGCACTTAAAGGTGCTGACATGATTTTTATCACTGCTGGAATGGGTGGTGGTACGGGTACTGGTGCAGCTCCTGTTGTTGCTAAAATTGCTCGTGAAACAGGTGCTTTAACAGTTGGTGTCGTTACTAGACCATTTACATTTGAAGGCCCCAAACGCTCCAAAAACGCTACAGAAGGTATTTCACAATTAAAGCAATATGTTGATACATTAGTTATTATTGCTAACAACCGCTTGCTAGAGATGGTTGATAAGAAGACCCCAATGATGGATGCTTTTAAAGAGGCTGACAATGTCTTAAAACAAGGTGTTCAAGGTATTTCTGATTTAATTACTTCTACCGATTACGTAAACTTAGACTTTGCGGATGTTAAAACTGTAATGGCTAACCAGGGTGCTGCTTTGATGGGAATTGGTCGCGCTAGTGGTGAGAATAGAACAGTTGAAGCCACTAAATTAGCAATTTCGTCACCTTTGCTTGAAGTTTCAATAGATGGTGCTAGACAAGTCCTACTAAATATCACTGGTGGACCAGATTTAACTTTGTTTGAAGCTCAAGATGCTTCTGAAATTGTTTCAAAAGCTGCTGGTGATGATGTAAATATTATCTTTGGTACGTCTATCAATCCTAATTTAGGTGATGAAGTAGTAGTTACTGTGATTGCAACAGGAATTAGTTCTCTAGTTGAAGAAGAAGCTTCTAAGCAGCTACCAGGACAAGGACATCAAGTTAAAGCTGAAACTGAAAAAAGTTCTATTAATTTAGATACTAAACTAGATGAGACTGAGTCAGTCGAAAGAGAACAAGTTTTTGATCAAACTACTGATTCTGAACAGGCTCCTAAGCATAGAACTATGGTAGATCCAACCAGTGTTTGGGGCTTAGATAATGACGATCAAGCAAGTAGACGTTCCACTGAAAATGAGGTTGAACGTGATGAACAGCAGAGTGCCTTTGATGATCAAGGTAGTATTTCACAAATTGAAACTAGCGCCTTTGATGATGACGACACTGACGATATTCCGTTTTTTAGACATCGTGGCGAAAAGTAGCAGGAGGTAAAGAAAATGGCTTTTAGTAAAATAGGTAAATTTTTCGGTATCTCAGATGAAGAAAATGAGATGTTAGATAACGAAGAATATCTTGAATCTCAAGACGAACTTGAAAACAGTATTCCCAGTGGTTCAATTGACCATGATAAAATAGTGTCAATTAAATCAGGAAGCAGTTCTGCTAAAAGCAATATTGTTTTATATGAACCTCGTGTATATTCGGATGCAAAAGATGTTGCTCAGAATTTACTAAATAATAAAGCAGTAATTATTAATTTTAGTCGAATGGAAGATGCTTCTTCGAGAAGAATTGTTGATTTTATTACCGGTACGGTTTATGCATTAAATGGTGAAATACAACGTATAGGTGACAAGATTTTTCTCGCTACGCCACCTAAATTTGTCACTGATGGAAAAATCAGCGATTTAGTCGATAAGAAAGATAACTTGAGTTAATGTTTGAAGCAATTCGTTATATAATAAATATTCTAAATTGGATTATTTGGTTATACAGTATTGTGATGGTTATCGATGCGATTATGAGTTGGATACCTTTTTTACATGATTCAGCTATTGGACAAATAATTAATCGCATAATTGATCCATATGTGAGTATTTTTCGTAAAGGACCTATCGAACAGCTATCAAATTCTACTGGCATAGATTTTTCATTTCTTTTAGCCTTGTTATTGCTGTATTTTGTGCAAGAATATGCTATAGGATGGCTATACAATATTTTGTTTAGGATCTTTGCGTAATGGAAAAGAGACAAGCAAGTAAGTTTTATCCGTATTTTGACGTTGAAGAAAAATCGGTCATTGATAAAATGACCGGTTTTTTCAATAGTGTGGTTTTTAAGCAGCAACCATTGCTTACTGAGTTCTTGGATCCTGCTCAAAGAGATATTTTACGCACAATTGCAGGAAATGATCTTTTTATGCAGGATTTTGGTGGTTACCAAACTGCTGAGAAGAAAAGAGTTTATCTAACCGTAGACTGGACTAATTTTGATTTATCGGATTATGGTGTAACTGCATTTTCAATTAACTATCCGAATAAGTTTGAAAAATTAACTCATAGTGCCATTCTGGGTAGCTTAGCTAATTCAGGAATTGAGACTGAAACATTTGGTGATATCATTACTGACGGAAATGGGCAATGGCAGTTTTTTGGGAAAAGTGAACTAACTGATTTTTTTCAAAAAGAAATTACTAGAATAGGGCGAGTCAAAGTTAAAGTTGAACCTATAGACTTTAGAAATGTCATAGTCCCAGAAGATGATAGTAGTGAAACTTCGATTGTTGTGACTTCACTTCGGGTTGATGCAATTTTATCAGGAATTAGTAACCAAAGCCGTAGCCAAATTCAAGATAGTATTTCGACAAATTTGGTTAAATTAAATTGGCATGGTATCAAAGATTCTAATATAATAGTAAAAGTAGATGATGTTCTCAGCTTAAGGCATTTTGGTCGATGCAAAGTTGAGGATATTAGAACAACGAGAAAAGGCAAATATAAGGTGGTGCTGAGACTTTGGCAGACAAAAAAACACAAACAAAGAAATTAACGCCAATGGATATTCATAATGAGGAATTTAAAAAACGTGGACTTAGTGGCTATGATCGTCGCGAAGTTGATTCTTTTTTAGATCGTGTTGTGGATGACTATGGTGATGCACTTGATGAAACAATTGATTTAAAAAATGAAGTAGCTCGGCTAAAAACGCAAGTTAATGACTTACAAGCTAAAGTTACGAAATATGAGCATAACGAAGAAGCAGCTAAGCATCAACTTGCTGATGCACATGTTCGTGCACAAGAGATTATCAATACGGCAACAGAGCAAGCGCATAACGAAACTGCCCAAGCAAGAGTAGATGTTGACTACCAAAAGCAGCAATTGGATACGATCAAAGACGATTACGAGCGAGTTAAGAAAGAGGTCGCTGGTTATCGTACATATATTCAAGATTTGCTTCAAAAGGCAATTGAAAATCTCAATGACGATGATTGGCAAAAGGCGCTTGATAAGTACTTTGGCACAGAGCGTTTTTATCCACCAGACGGTGCAGAGCCAATTACTTTAACCGACGAAGAAGAAATCGTTGATGAAGATGACGATGAGGAGGATACGGGAATAGTTGACAAAGATGATGACTATGAAGTAAACTTTGATGAAGAAGATGATCCACAGCCAATGGCTGGTGACAGTTCAAATTCTGAAACAATTGATCTGAATAATGAAGAAGGACCTGAAGTACAAGTTTCGGGAACTTCAATCGTTTTTCCAGAGGATTATAAAAAAAGAGATTAATAAACGGATAGTAAAACCGAAAGACAATTCAGCGATCTAGTGGTGGTGTGAGACTAGTATTAAGTGCTTGATGGTTGATCAGCTATCGCGATATAGTTTATTTCGGCAATTGCACGTTACGCAATCTTTAAGTGGAGCTTAATTGGCTCAATTTAGGTGGTACCACGATATTAAACCTCGCCCTAATCAGGACGAGGTTTTTTTGCAGAAAGGAATAAATAATGAGAGTAAAGGATACGCTAAATTTAGGGAAAACTAAATTTAAAATGCGTGGAAATCTTCCCGTTAGAGAAGCAGAATGGCAAAAAGAATGGGATGAAAATAAATTATATGAACAAAGACTAAAACTAAATGAGGGTAAACCTCGTTTTGACTTGCATGATGGTCCTCCATTTGCCAATGGTAATATTCACATGGGACATGCGTTAAACAAGATTTCTAAAGATATTATTGTTCGCTTTAAAAATATGGATGGTTATTACGCACCTTACGTTCCCGGATGGGATACACACGGTTTGCCAATTGAGCAACAATTAGCAAAACAAGGCGTTGACCGTAAAAAAATGAATCGTGCGGAATACCGTCAATTGTGTGAAGACTATGCTAAAAAAGAAATCAGTAAACAAAAAGCTGATTTTAAGCGTTTAGGAGTGATGGGTGACTGGGATCATCCATACATTACTTTACAGCCTGAATACGAAGCAGAAGAAATTCGTGTGTTTGGTAAAATGTATGAACAAGGATACATTTACAAGGGTAAGAAGCCAGTCTACTGGTCACCTTCTAGTGAGTCAACGTTGGCTGAAGCCGAGGTTGAATATCATGATGTAAAGTCTCCTTCAATTTATGTTGCTTTTCCTGTTAAGGATGGTAAGGGCACCATTGACCCAAAGGATACTTATTTCGTAATCTGGACTACAACACCTTGGACTATACCTGCTAACCAAGGAATCACAGTTAATCCAGGCTTTGACTATTCAGTAGTCAAAGTTGGCGATAAAAGATATGTAGTAGGTACTGATCGACTTGAAGCAGTAGCAGAAGCACTTGATTGGGAAAATTATGAAGTTGTACAACACATAAAAGGCTCTGAGATGGATCGCATGCTTGCTTCGCATCCACTATACGGACAAGATGTTTTGGTAATGAATGCGATGCATGTTACTGCTGCTGACGGTACTGGTTTAGTTCACACTGCTTCTGGCTTTGGTGAAGACGACTATAATGTTGCTCAACGCTATGACTTACCTGTCTTTAGTCCCTTGGATAATAAGGGTTGCTATACCGATGAAGTTCCTGACCCTGAATTAGTTGGCATGTTTTATGACGATGCTAATAAAGTTGTCAGCGAAAAATTAAAGCAGTCTGGTAACTTATTGAAACTAAGCTTTTTCACACACTCATATCCACATGACTGGAGAACTAAGAAGCCAGTTATCTATCGTGCAACAACTCAATGGTTTGCATCAATTGAAAAATGCCGTAAACAAATTCTTGAACAAATTGATCAGGTTAACTTTATGCCAGAATGGGGTAAAGTTCGTTTGCACAACATGATCAAAGATCGTGGCGACTGGGTAATTTCACGTCAACGTGCTTGGGGTGTTCCTCTACCAATTTTTTATGCAGAAGATGATACTCCAATTGTTACTCCAGAAACAATTGAACACATTGCGCAAATTTTTGCCAAGGAAGGTTCAAATGCTTGGTATAAACGCACTGCTAAAGAACTTTTACCAGATGGATTTACTTCTCCACATTCTCCTAATGGAGAATTCAGAAAAGAAACAGATATTTTAGATGTTTGGTTTGATTCTGGGTCTTCACATCGAGCAGTAATGGCTGCAAGAGAAGATTTACGTTTTCCAGCAGACATGTACCTTGAGGGTAGTGATCAATATCGTGGTTGGTTCAATTCTAGTTTGATTACTTCAGTTGCAACAACTGGTCAGGCACCATATCGCAACATCCTATCTCAAGGATTCGTTTTAGATGATAAAGGTCATAAAATGTCGAAATCGCTTGGTAATATCATTGCACCAAACGATATAATTAAAAAGATGGGTGCTGAGATAATTCGTTTATGGGTTGCTTCAGTTGATGCAACTTCAGATGTAGCAGTTTCCCAAGACATTTTGCAGCAAACTTCTGAAAGCTATCGTAAAATCAGAAACACTTTCCGTTATATGTTGGCTAATACTTCAGATTTTGATCCAGAAAAAGACCGTATTGCATATGAAGATCTTAATTCGATTGATCAATATCTTGAAGTTCGTTTGAATGAACTTGTTAAGAGCTGTTTGGAAAGTTATGAAAAATATGATTTCAATAATGTCTATAAAAAGATCTTTTCGTTTATTTCTAACGATTTATCAGCATTTTACTTGGACTTTGCAAAAGATGTTTTATACATTGAAGGTAAGAATAGTCATGCAAGACGTTCAATGCAAACGGTCATTTATGATGCTGCGGTTAAATTAGCCAAGGTTTTGACACCTATCCTTCCGCACACAATGGAAGAAATCTGGTCATTCTTAAAAGAAAAAGAGGACTACATCCAACTGACGAATATGCCTGAAGTTGAAGAATATGAAAATAGTGAAGAACTACTTGCTAAATGGCAAAAGTTCATGTCATTAAGAGATGATGTCTTAAAGGTCCTAGAAGAAGCACGTGACAAGAAGCTAATTGGTAAATCATTTGAGGCAGCTGTGACGATTTATCCTACTGAAGAAATGAAGTCGGTTTTAGATTCACTAGATGCCAATTTCAGACAGATTTTAATTGTCTCTAAATTAACGATCGCTGATGGTCCGGCTCCTGAAAATGCTGAGAAACTACAAAATGGTGCTTTCATTGTTGAACGAGCTGAAGGTGAAGTTTGTCCACGATGCCGAATGATTAGAAATGACATTGGTCAGGATAACGACCTTCCAATGCTTTGTGGACGCTGTGCTGAGATAGTCAAGGCTGATTATCCTGAAACAGCTCAAGAAGGACTAGAAGAATAATGCGTTTAGGTACAGTAAAGCAATTTGATCCAAAAAGTAGTTTTGGATTCATTGAAGATGACGAAAACCACAAATCTTATTTTGTTTTTTACACTGCAATTAAAGAAGAAGGATATCGTCGCCTTCAAGTTGGTCAAAAAGTCAAATACCAACTTGCTCAAGGAAAAAATGGCTTGCAATGTGTGAATGTATATCTAGCTAATTAATAGGAAAGTGAATAAATGGATTTAACAGAAACTGAAATTTCTTCAAAACAGATTTTTTCGGGGCGAATTGTTGATCTCTCTGTTAGAACAATTAAATTGCCTAATGGTGAAACTGCAACAAGAGAAGTAGTTAAACATCAACCTGCTGCTGCAGCGATTGCAGTAAATGATAAACAAGAAATGCTGCTAGTTGAACAATGGCGCGAACCAATTAAAGAATTAACCTTGGAAATTCCAGCTGGTTTAATTGATGAGACCGATGCGAGTCCATTGGATGCAATGAAACGCGAGCTGAATGAAGAAGGCGGTTATCATGCCGATTATTGGGAAAAAATTACCGAATTTTATTCTTCACCTGGCTTTACTGATGAGAAACTACATTTATTTTATTGTGACACTTTGACAAAGCTTGATGATAAAAGACCATTAGATTCAGATGAATTTTTGACTAGTCACTGGTATAATTTGGAAGAACTAAAGCGTCTTTTTGCTCAAGGTAAACTTGTTGACGCAAAAACGTTGTACGCAATGAGTGTTTGGGAAAACATGTTGTTAACTGGCGCAAGCGCAAAGGAATAAAATGACTGAAAAGCGATCTGATTACCGAAAAAAGAATCAACGAAAAAAGAAGAACAGCTTTTTTAAGACAATTAAATCGGCTTTTGATAACGAGGAAGAAGTAGATGTAAATCCAGAATTTACACGTGACTCAACTGAGCGTCCTTTTAATGATGAGCAAAGCTCAAAAACTAGAAGAGAACCTCAAAGAGAAACGCAAACTTCTAGTGATGAAAATACTTCCAAGTATCAAAATAAGCAGAAAGCTCAGCCTAAGACTTGGGTAGAGAAGGGCTTAAGACTAAAAAGGCGTTTAAACATTGCAATATTAATTGTGATTGTATTGATTGTTTTGGTATTATTAGCGTTATTTCATTTATAAATAATCGAGGGGAAAATGAAGATAGCAATTATTGTCCCAATGGAAATTGAGGCAGAATATTATCGTAAGTATTTTCACTCTGGTAGCACAGAAATGTTCGGATCTACACAGTTCGAGCATTTTTGCGTTAACGGCAATGAAATTTACATTGGATTGAGTGGAATAGGTAAAGTACAAGCTGCAATGAACTTAGCAAGCTTATTGAGTAGTGTAGATATTGATTTGATTTTTATGACGGGAACGGCAGGTTCTTTACAGCAAACTGTTCATAAAGGTGATTTAGTTTTAGCTAGTTCTTTTGCTTACCATGATGCTCATAATACGCTTGCTGGGGACTACGTAGAGGGACAAATTCCCGGTGAACCAGCAGTGTTTGAACTAGATTCATCTGCTAGAAATGAATTTATTAGCTTCTTAAATAAAGAGGGAGTATCGTATCAAGAAGGATTAGTAGTCACTGGTGATTCCTTCATCGGTTCTGATAAGCAGAAGGACGAAATTAAACTTAATTTTGCTAATGCTCTTGGTGTTGAAATGGAAGGTGCGGCTTTTGCTCAAGTAGCTTATCATTTTGCTAAACCTCTTATTGCATTACGTGCGATTTCGGATAATGGAAATGATAATGCAAACGAAGATTTTGATCAGTTTGCCAAAAAAGTTGGCGCTAAAGCTGCAAAGTTAATTTGTGCCTATCTAGACAAAGTGAAATAGCTTATGGAAGAAATTTATTTAGACAATGCAGCGACTACTCCAATGTCTCCAAAAGTAATTGATGTGGTTACTGAAGAAATGAAGAACGATTTTGGTAATGCTTCTAGTACTTATGAGCTAGGAAGAAAAGCGCGTCATGTAGTTGACCAAGCGCGTTCAAAGGTTGCTAAAGCAATTAATGCTAAGGATAACGAGATAATTTTCACTTCTGGTGGTTCGGAAAGTAACAATACGGCAATTTTTGGCACCGCTCATAGTAGGTCTGATATAGGCAAGCGCATTATAACTACTAAGATTGAGCATCCATCTGTTTTACAGCCAATGATGCAACTTGAACGTGAGGGCTTCGATGTAGTTTATCTTAATGTTGATGAAACAGGCCATATTTCACTTGAAGAGTTGAAAAAGAACTTAACTCCTGAAACAATTTTAGTTTCGATTATGGCAGTCAATAATGAAATAGGGACAATTAATCCAATTGCTGAAATAGGTGAAATTGTCGCAAAGAGTAACGCATATTTCCATGTTGACGCGGTTCAGGGATTAGGGAACATTGACATCGATGTTGCTAAAATGAAAATCGATTTACTATCTTCATCTGCTCATAAAATAAATGGGCCAAAGTTTCTTGGCTTTTTGTATGAAAAAGCTGATGTGAAATTACCACCATTAGTCTATGGTGGAGAGCAAGAAACGAAGCGACGGGCAGGTACAGAGAATGTTCCTGGAATTGCTGGCTTGGGCGAAGCTGTAAGCGAAATTATTGAAGTTGATAAGCAAAAATTGCAAGAAAAGTATCATCACTTCCAAAAAATAATTTTGACTGAACTCGATCAAGCAAAAATTGCTTACCAGGTTAATGGCGGTTTAGGTGAAAATGTCTCGCATCATATTTTGAACCTGCGCATTGATGGTATATCTACAACACTTTTACAAGCAAATCTAGATTTAGCTGGTTTTGCTGTTTCAGGTGGCTCAGCTTGTACAGCAGGTTCACTCGAACCGTCACATGTTTTATGTGCATGCTTTGGTAAAAAGTCTCCGCGTGTTCTAGAGTCAATTAGAATTTCATTTGGTAGATATACGACTGATGAAGAAATTACTAGCTTTGCTCAACAACTAGTGAAAATTGCTCAAAAAGTCCAGAAAAAAGAAAAATAGTTGCTTTTCAATTCAATTTAACTTATTATTAGTAAGCGTGAGGTATAATTATGGCAAATACTGTAGAAATTAATGGTGATACGCGTAAGTTTACACTTAGTCCTGACTTGAAGCTGTACGCGCTTATTGACGCTGGCTTTGTTAAAACGGCCAAAGGTAATTTTAATTACGAACATCCACTTTATAATGATTCACCATATAATGCTCCTACCAAATTGAAAATGACGATTGACAAAGAAATGAGTCATTTAACAATGGTTGTGACTGACCGCAATGGTCTTAAGAAGGTTAATATTTTTAAAAACCAACAATTAGCACCTACGGTGGAGCTGTTAGATTATATTCTAAAAGACTTAGAAGAGCGAAATATTATTGTTGCTGTAAAGGACTGAGTTAATTGGCAAAAAAGGGTCGAGTAGTAGTAGGTATGAGTGGTGGGGTTGATTCCTCTGTTTCTGCATTACTACTTAAGAAGCAAGGCTATGATGTAATTGGCGTTTTTATGAAAAACTGGGATGACACTGATGATGCGGGTGTTTGTACCGCCACAGAAGACTATGAAGACGTCAAAAAGGTAGCTGATCAAATTGGTATTCCATATTATTCAATCAATTTTGAAAAAGAATATTGGCACCGTGTTTTTGAATATTTTTTAAGTGAATACAAAAAGGGGCGTACACCTAATCCCGACGTAATGTGTAATAGCCAAATTAAATTTAAATCATTTTTGGATTTCGCAATGGACTTAGATGCAGATTATATTGCAATGGGACATTATGCAAAAACGATTACTGATGAAAATGGCATTACGCATATGATGCGGCCAAAAGATGGCAATAAAGATCAAACTTACTTTTTGAGTCAACTGAGCCAAAAACAAATCAATAAGGTGATTTTTCCATTGGCTAATTTGACTAAGCCACAGGTACGTGAAATTGCAATTGAAAATAATTTAGTTAACGCAAAAAAGAAGGACTCCACTGGAATTTGCTTTATTGGAGAGAGAAACTTCCGCAAGTTTCTAAGTGAGTTCTTACCGGCAAAGTCTGGCAAAATGGTCACACCTGATGGAAAAGTTGTCGGTGAGCATGCCGGATTAATGTACTATACTATTGGCCAGCGTTCTGGTTTGGGTTTAGGCTCTACTAAGCAATCGACTGCTCCATGGTTTGTTGTTGGTAAGGACTTGAAAAAGAACGAATTAATTGTTGAGCAAGGATATGATAGTGAATTGCTTTACGCTACTAAGCTTGAAGCAAGCGGCATGTCATTTTTCACTGGTCAGCCTGACCGTGACTTCAAGATTCGTTGTAGTGCAAAGTTCCGATATCGCCAGCCTGATGTTGCAGTTACTGTTGAATATCATGCTGCTAATAATTCAGCTACTGTTTACTTCGATGAGCCAGCTCGTGCAGTAACACCTGGACAGGCTCTAGTTTTATATAACGGTGAAGAATGTCTAGGTGGTGGCAACATTGACTGTGCATACCAGGAAGAGCGGAAATTACAATTAGTTTAGAATAGCTATAAAGAAAGACTTAGTTCTTTCTTTTTTTATACTCTGAAATATATTTACAGGCCGTTGATTCTGCTTTTTCATTTATATTAATTAAATGATAAACTAGAAAAGTAATGCTAATAAAGAATAGGACTAGTAATAGATGCAGATTTATTTTGTAAGACATGGAAAAACCGAGTGGAATTTGAAGCGTCGTTTCCAGGGCGCACATGGTGATTCTCCATTGTTAGCAGAAAGCTTAAATGATATAGAAAAACTTGGGAATCACTTAAAAGGAACTAATTTCAATGGAATCTATTCTAGTCCATTAAAACGTGCTTTTGATACAGCTAATGGCGTGAAAAAAGCTATATCTTCTGATTTAAGTGTCAAAAAAGATGAGCGTCTACGTGAATTTGACATGGGGCTAATGGAAGGCTTAAAGTTTGATGAAGCGAGCGCAAAATTTCCTAAACAGGTTGACGATATCTGGAATAGACCTGATAAATATGATGGTAAAAGCATTCAAGGTGAAAACTATCCAGATGTAATTTCGCGTGGAAAGAGCTTTGCTACTGAAAAAGCCAGCCAATTTACTGGTGTTGACGATAAAGTGCTTGCCGTTAGTCATGGTGCTGCTATGGGTGCTATTATGGGGGGATTACTAGGATACCCATTAAAAGATGTTAGGTGTAATGGCCCATTAAGTAATACTAGTTTAACGATTTTGGAAACACTTGATCAAGGTGCAACCTTTAAGTTAATTGTGTGGAATGATACAAGCTTTTTAGAAAGGGATACTTCAGGAACTGATGCATTATGACAGATAAACAAAGTAAAAGTATGAAAGAGGACGCTGAAGTTAATCAGCGTATACACAAGTTAATCGAGAAAATAGATCAGAATCCACAAAAAACAGAAAATTATCTAAAACTAGCGACAGAATTAATTGAGCAGGGAAGTTTTGCTCAAGCAACTCAACTTCTTGAGCAAGCTAAACATCTTGTTAAGCACCCACAGGACTTAGACTATAATTTAGCAGTTTGCTACTACATGCAAGGTGATTTTGATAAGTCTCTTACCTTACTTAATCAAATTCCTAATGATGATTTAGTTTTATACCAGAAAGCACTAGTTTTTTTAAAACTTGGTCAAGGACAAAAGGCATTAGCTCATGCGTTAACGATTAAGCAAGTTGATGATAAGGTTCTAGAATTATTAGGTGATATCTGGCTAAGTCTTGGTGAATTAAGCGAAGCTCGTACCTGTTATGAAAAGATTTCTCCTAACAAAAGGACGGCAAAAGTTTATTTTATGCTTGGGATTAGTATTTTGGATAGTGACCGTAAAAAAGCAACTAGTTATCTTAAAAATGCAAAAGAAAAAGATCCTAAATATTTTAAGCAAGCCAAGGAACAATATGGTGCAATTTTAAAAATGGTTAACGAAGCGGAAAAGAAAAATGACTAAGTTTGTTGGAAAAGTGAACAGAATCGTTTTCGAAAACGATCAAGATTTATATAAAATCCTTGATGTAACAATCATTGGCAAATTGGAAGACTATGATCGCGAGGAAATTAAAGTAACTGGTAGTTTTGGCGAAATTCAAGAAAATACTACTTATAGCTTTGAAGGGAAGCTCGTTGTTCACAATAAGTTTGGTTTACAATTTCGATGCGATAGCTATAAGCAATCAGTCCCACACGAAAAGGGTAGTTTAACGCGCTATTTGAGTTCAAATAAATTCCCCGGAATTGGTAAAAAGGCAGCAGACTCTATTATTTCGGTTTTAGGTGTTGATGCATTATCAGTTTTAAAAGAAAAACCTGAAAAAGTTTCTGTTTTACCGTTAACTAAGAAGCAAAAGGATAGTCTATTAAATGGAGTTCAGTCAATGGATTCATATTCAGAGATTGTTCTTAAGCTTGCCCAATTTGGATTAAATAAAAAGGTTGCTGGCCGGCTTTACCAACTATATCATGGCGATACTTTAACTAAAATAGAAAATGACCCCTATGCTGCAATTTCAGAAGTGACAGGTTATGCTTTTAAAAGTTCGGATCAAATAGGAAATAAGTTGGGGATAGAGGTTGATGATCCCCGCAGAATTAAGGGTGCAGTTTTTCAGGTTCTAATGGATGAGCTTAGCCAAGCTGGAAATACCTATATCAAGTTAGAACAGCTTCTAACGTCAGCTAGCGAATTATTGCAATTTAAGCATTTTGATCCAATTGCCAATGCAGTCAATGAATTGCAGCATGAAGGCAAAGTTGTGGTTTCTGGTGAGAATGCTGCACTACAAAACATTTATGCAACAGAAAACGACATTGCTTTAATGATGAAAAACTTAGTTGATCGTAAAGATGAAAGTGAGCATTTTGAAGATAAGGCAATCGACAAAGCAATAAAAAATGCTGAGAAAAAGCTAAAAATTAAATATGACCAAACGCAAAAGCTTGCAATAAAAAATGCTCTAACTAATCCAATATCGATTTTAACGGGTGGACCCGGAACAGGTAAAACAACTATCATTAATGGTATCTTGTTAGCTTTACGTGAACTTGCTGATATTCCTGCATCAGCACTTTATAGTAGTGATCCGCCATTCTTACTGGCAGCTCCAACTGGCCGAGCAGCAAAGCGCATGGAAGAAATAACTGGTATTACGGCAAAAACAATTCACCGCATGCTAGGCTTAGGAATTGGCGATAGTGATGCTCTTGATCTCAACGAACTTAATGGCGAAATTCTAATCATTGATGAAATGTCGATGGTTGATATGTTCCTTTTTAAAGAACTAGTTTCTTGCATAGCTGAAACACGACACGTTGTATTTGTTGGAGACAAGGATCAGCTGCCATCAGTTGGTGCAGGAAATGTTTTTAGTGACTTAATTAGTGCAGATGTTTTTCCAACAACTGTTCTAAAACAAATTCACCGTCAGGGTGACGATTCAAGTATTATTACGCTTGCCCACGATATAAATGAGGGACAGGATCAAGACGCATTATTTAATAAAACTAAGAACTATTCTTTCATTTCCTGTCCGCCACATGAAGTTGATCACGTAGTTAGTCAAATTGTTGAGCGTGCTCTTAAACGTGGTTTTGATCAGGATGATATTCAAGTATTGGGTGCAATGTATCAAGGTTCTGGTGGCGTAACTAATCTAAATAATGTGATTCAGGAAATTATGAATCCAGCCAAACCTAATAGTAAAATTCTCGAAGCTCATGATGAAATTTTTCGAATTGGCGACAGGGTGCTACAACTGCAAAATAACCCTGAAAAAGATATTTACAATGGACAAATAGGAAAAATAATCTCCATCGATGAAAAAAATCCGCAAAAGTGTATGACAGCTGATTTTGATGGACGTGAAATTAACTTTAGTAAGAAAGATCTGTTTGACCTTACTAGAGCTTATGCGATTACGATTCACAAAGCACAAGGTTCTGAATTTCCCTTGGTTATTTTAAGCTTGACCATGCAAAACTATGTCATGTTGAAACGAAATCTTTTATATACAGCCGTTACCCGAGCGGAGAAAAATCTTGTGTTAATTGGAGACCCGCGTGCATACGCAATGGCTTTTAATACACCAGGAAATGACCGTAAAACTGGCTTAAGTGCCAAACTGTGTGAACAGCTAGGTAAGAAAGTTAATACAGAAGTGGTTGATGAAAAAGAAGATAGTAATCTTGCAAGTAGCACCACTGACTTGCCAAAAGATGAAGATTACGTTTTAACTTCAGAATTAATTTATTCAGGTCAAATAGATCCAATGATTGGCATGCAAGGAATTAAATTAGGTGTTCAACAATAAGCAAAATAGCTTGGAGAAAAATAATGAGTAAAGAAATTGAGCAAATCATAAAAGATCAAATTGGAAACTGGGTAGTTAATCACACTCAGGTTTGCTTTATTAGTGATGATACACTTGAAATTGCAACTAGTGAAAAAGACTCTTTGGGAGAAACAATATACTGCTTTATCCAGAAAAGTAATGATGTGTATCGGATAGGTGATGACAGTAGAACATTATTTAAAATTGACCCAAGTGCAAGTGATGAAGAATTGTATGCTATGACGGAGGAAGTTGCTAAGTCTGCAGGCTTTGATTTTGATTACAATACTGGAGAAATTTGGAAAGAAGTAAGTCGAGCTAATGTCATTGCAACGATTATGAAGCTAACCCAATTAG
The DNA here is from genome assembly GCF_003150935.1 of Lactobacillus apis. Taxonomy (NCBI): domain Bacteria; kingdom Bacillati; phylum Bacillota; class Bacilli; order Lactobacillales; family Lactobacillaceae; genus Lactobacillus; species Lactobacillus apis. The sequence goes on from NZ_CP029476.1 coordinate 714,001, forward strand.
TAGTTGCCGTATCTTATTTAGGTTAATACAGTAAGTAATTCTTCTTGTCATCGCGCTGAGATTATGCTTAAATGATTAAAACTCGATTGAATTATATGTAGATATAGGCGGTATAGCATGGCAATCATAGCAAAAAATCTTTCTAAAAACTATGGTAAAAAACAGGTTCTACATGATATCAGTTTCGAAATTCCTGAGCAGCCTACTATTGTTGGTCTGATTGGCCCCAATGGAGTAGGAAAGTCGACCATGCTTAGATTATTGGCGGGAGTGCTGATTCCAACTGATGGTGAGATTTTAAATGACAAAGTTAAAGAAACATATTACAAGTGGGCATGTGTCCACAGCACTTTTGTCCCCTCAGGTGAAAGAGGCTTGATATATCGTTTAACTACAATTGAAAACTTGCGATATTTTGCATCTTTTAAAGGAATTAATCTACACAAAGCAGAAAAGGTACTGAGATCTTTGGCTGAATCATTAGACTTTTCGGAATTATTGGATAAAAAATTTCAAGAATTATCGACAGGACAAAAGAAGAAAGCAGCAATTTTAGTAGGTGCCTCACTGGAAACCAGTGTTTTGCTACTTGATGAGCCATCGAATGGCTTAGACATTAATGCTCAGGATGATTTAGCTAGGTTCATTGTGAAGCTGAAAGATCTATATCACAAGATGATTTTTGTTTCTTCACATGATACACAAATGCTGTCTGGTGTGGTTAACTGCTATCTGTTTTTTAAAAATGGCCAGATTGTAAAACAAGTAAATCACCATTTTAGTGAAGAAGAACTAATTAGAACTTACCAAAATGTATATCGCTAAAGTGGGTGGAAAAAATGAAGAAAATAAAGCAGCTTTGGATGTTGTTTATTGTTCAATTGGAATCTGTCATAAAGTTAAATATAAGATACTTAAATTCTACAGTTAGCCAAATATTTTTGTATGCGGGTGCTTTCTTAATTGTTTTATTTGTAACAGATACTTCCAAAATGGCTCGATATTATAATTCTAAGGCAGGGGTACTAGTTGCAATGATCGGCTATTTGTTTTGGAGTATCGGAATTTCTTCTTTTCAATCGTGCAGTAATGCAGTTGAAATAGATGAGCGGGAAGGAACCTTAGAAAGTGAAATGCAATCTGCATACCCTTTGTGGTTAATTTACCTATTTCAAATTCTTGGAGAAAACATTATTGTTTGGCTTGAGTTATTAGTCATAAGTATAGTCACATGTTTTTTGTCGCACTTTACTTTCAATGACTTAATTTCTTCTTTGCTTCTTACTTTTGTTTTTTCGCAAATTTCAAACTTAGGAATGTTTGGCATGGGGATGTTCTTAGCGTCAGGTTCTATTCGATTTAAGAAAATGGGGCAGTGGTCAGTAATTATATCATCACTTTTAATGATGTTTTCTAATGTTTTTTCTCCAGCTTTTCTTGGTATTCAAGAAATTATCCCTTATGTGTGCGGCGTTGAGCTTGTAAGAAACATAGTATTGGGTCAGGGGTTTGTTATGCATCAGTTTTTAATCTTTTTATTGGTCAATGCAGCTTGGTTAATTGCTGGAATAATTGTTTTTTCCTATAGCATTAAGTATGAACGAAAAAATGGTTCATTTGACGCTTTTTAAAATAAAACTTAATATAAAATAGAGCAGTTTGATATTCATGAAAAGATGTTAACTGCTTTTATTATGCTTAATAGAGTAGTTCATGCATTAAAGGAAGTTAAAATATTATTTTAGAATTTAAGAATGTTGTTTTGGGGACAAAGAATTATTTTGCTGTAAGAAAATTATATTTAACCGCTTTTCCAAAAAATGAGCGCTTTTCAATATGGCAATTAGTTTTAATGGCACTTCACCGCCAAGTTCATTTCGAAGCGGTTTATGACAAGCACGACTTTATTGGCTTAGTATTTCTTGCAGAGAGCAGTGAAGCAGTTTACTTGATGTTTTTGGCAACAGTTTCGAACAAAAGAAATCAAGGGTATGGCTCAAAAATTTTAACTCAATTAAAAAAGCGTTTTGCACCCAAAACTATCATTATTGACATTGAACCAGTGAATGAAAAAGCGGTCAATTATAGACAACGCTTAAAGAGATTATCTTTTTATGAAAAAAATGGGTTTAGGCAGACTCCTAATTATCTAGTTGATGATGGAGGGGCCTTCTCAATCTTAACTTCGAGAAGCAAATTTAATGTAAAAAAATTCAGTCATTTATTGAAATGGCTGAGCTTTGGTTTGTATAAATTTGAGATAAAATAAAAGGAAAAGCGTGTACGTTTTTCCTTTTTTAGTGATTATCTTAATAAATAAAAATGGCTAACTTTAAAATCTATTTTGAATGAATCTGGTTTGATTTGCTCACCATCAACTTGGGCAAACTCTTTTTTAGTTGTTTGAATAGATATTTGTTTACCCTCAAAATAATGAAATTGAGGATCATGAACATGTGAGCCGTCTTTTAACAAATTAATAAAGAGTTTGATTAGTTTACCTAAACTGAAGCGTTCAACAACAACGGTGTCAAGCACACTACTTTGGATACTCGCACTTGGTAATAATGGAATGCCTCCACCCAAATAGGGATGATTGGTGGTAGTTGTTAGAAAAGCATCATCGTAATGATATCTTTTATTATCGCACTTAATATCAACAGTAAATGTATCTTGCTTTCTCAGTGCTGACAAAATATGAAGTCCATAAATCATTTTGCCTTCATTGATTTTGTTTAAGAGTTTCTTTAATTCTGAAATGTTACTAAGATGATTAACATAAGCATCAAAACCAACCCCTAGACTATTGGCAAAATAATAAACATCATTACTCGAATGAGGGAAGTGGAAAGAACCACAATCAATTCTTTCAGGCTCAATACCATTTTTTAAGTGGTTAATAAGTTCTTCAGGGTTTCCGGAAAGATTAGCGGCCTTGCCGAAGTCATTTCCAGTGCCCGCAGGTAAATACGCTAGCGGCGTGGAAGGATGACTTGATCTTTTTATTCCATTAAGAACTTCATTCAAAGATCCATCTCCACCAATTACTAATAGAACTTCATTGGAGAGATGGTTTCTATTGCCATATCCTTGTGCAATTTTAATTGCTTCACCTGCAAAAGAGCTTTTGTAAACATCAAAAGCAATATTTTCATTAACAAGTAAGAGGGTAGTTTGGTCTAATATCTTTTTCGCATGTCCATTTCCAGCAGTTTCATTAACTAGAAGATGGATTTTAAGTTTATTTTTCATATTTTATTTATTAAAAAAAGCCCAAATGGGCTTTTTTACTTTTTCTCAACAATCATGGGTAAAATCATTGGCCGTCTTTTTGTCTTGGAATATAAGAAATCAGAAAGATTTTCAACAATTGCCTTACGGACAACAGCATCTTTAGGATTATCTGTTTTATCCATTTCACTTTTTATAATATGGTAAATATGTTTTTGAGCTTGGCTAATCAATTCAGTTGATTCACGCATATAAACAAATCCACGACTTAAAACATCAGGTCCTGCTAGAACACGCTTGTGTTTGTAATCAACGGTAGCAACTACAACAACTAAGCCATCTTCTGATAAAACCTGACGATCATGGACAACAACATTGCCAACGTCAGCAGTTCCAGAAGTATCAACATACACATCGCCTGCAGGAACGTGTCCAGCAATTCTAGCACCCTCAGGTCCAAAGCAGACAACCTCACCGTTTTCCAAAACAAAAGTATGATCTTCGGGGACGCCAGCAGCTTGTGCAAGTTCTGTATGAACTACTTGCATGCGATATTCGCCGTGCACGGGAATCATATACTTAGGTTTAGTCAATCTAACCATCATCTTTAATTCTTCTTGACCACCGTGACCAGAAGTATGAACATTATTAACACGTCCGTGAATGACGTTAGCGCCACCTTCCATCAATTTGTTAATCAAATGATTTACACTAAGTGTATTACCAGGAATAGGGTTAGAAGAAAAAATGACTGTATCACCAGGTTGAAGACTAATTTGACGGTGTGTTCCGTTTGCAATTCGAGAAAGAGCAGCTAATGGCTCACCTTGTGATCCGGTACATAATATCATTGCCTCATCGGCAGGAGTGTGATTGATTTCATTTGAATCAACAATTAAACCTTCAGGTACATTTAAGTATCCTAGATCGATTCCATTTTGCACACCGTTTTCCATGCTTCGACCAAAAATTGCAACTTTTCTACCAGTATCAATTGCTGCTTCAATTGCCGTTGAAACACGATAAAGGTTAGAGGCAAACGTAGCGAAAATAATTCGACCATGGATACCAGTAATAATATCGTGCAACGAATGTGCAACAAAGCGCTCTGACTTGGTAAATTGCGAAACTTCCGCATTAGTTGAATCTGATAGAAGAGCTAAGACGCCTTCGTTACCAATTTGAGCCATCTTTTGAAAATCAGGAGCAGGTTGGTTCATTACTGGAGTTAAATCAAATTTAAAGTCACCAGTAAAGACAACAGCGCCAAGAGGAGTGTGAACAGCAATTCCTAACGTATCAGGAATTGAGTGGGTAGTTCTAAAGAAAGAAACAGAAAGTTTTTTAAATTTTAGAACTGTATTTTCATGTTCCTCATGCAGTTCGGTAGTGCGAAGAATTCCGTGTTCTTCAAGCTTACCCTTGATTAATGCCAAGGCAAAGGGTGTAGCATAAACTGGAATTTCGGGTATTTTTTCAAGTAAGAAAGGTATACCGCCAATGTGATCTTCGTGACCGTGGCTAACAACTAGTGCTTTGATTTTTTTACGATTCTTGACTAAATATGAATAGTCAGAAATAACGTAGTTAATACCAAGAAGATCATCTTCTGGGAACTTAATACCACAGTCCATGATAATAATTTCATCTTGATATTGAACGCAATACATATTTTTGCCGATTTCATGCAACCCCCCGATTGCAAAGACGGCTACTTCATTATTTTTAATTCGCACAGAAACTACTTCTTACTATCAAAAGTCGTCAATTTAAAATCGGCGTGTTCTTTTTCATATTGTAGTGAATTTCCTGCTAATTCTTGGATGAGTTCAATGTTGTAGGGGGTATTGTCCTCAACCAAGGTTCTAGCGCTGACCAAATTATCAGCCTCTAGGTAAAGGGTTTGAGTTGTTTCACGTCTAGGATTAACAACTTTGTCCTTTTGATACAAAACTTTGTAGATCATATTTGTATTCTCCTTATTCAGTTATAAAAATGTTCTTAATTTTGGATAACTAAAAGTACCCAATAGCTTATTTCAGTTTACCATAATTATAATTTTAAGTATAGAAACACTACTTGTTTGACTCATAAAAAAACCGTCAAAGTAAATTGGCGGTTAATCTGTCATGTAGTAGCAATACTAGTAAATTAGGACTGTATCATCATCCAATTTAAATGGGTTTTGCTTATCAATCCGGTCATAAAATAGGTGGCCTCTTAAGTGTTCAATTTCATGGGATGCAACAATAGCAGGATAGTCCTTTAAGTTAATCGTTTTTTCCTCACCATCAACGGTATAGTAATGAATCTTTAACTTATCCGGACGGGGAACATAACCATCAATAACTTTATCAACGCTTAGACATCCTTCACCTTCACTGAGACATGCCTGACGAACGGATTCGGACAAAATCTCAGGGTTAACAATCGTTTCTTTAAAAACAATTTCGTTTTGATCATTTGGAACAAGAAGTGATGCCATTTGCACACTTTCACCCACTTGAGGTGCTGCTAAACCAACACCAGCACGTAACTGATGCTTTTTAGCAATTTCTGGATCCTGTGAATTGATTAGGTATTCCATCATGTCTTCGGCCAATTTTTGGTAATGGTCGCTCAAAGGAAAAGTTAACTTTTCAGCAACTTTACGTAATACGGGGTCACCATCACGAACAATATCTTTCATTAAAATCAATTAAATTCACTCTTTCATAAAAAAGTTATCTCTATATTTTTACCATAAATAAGAACATTTTGTCTGCTTTTTATTCTATCCTAAATTTAAAAATTGAAAAAGAGTGATAAACGTTGACCAGTATAACAGTTAGGTGTTAAAATCAATGAGCGTAAATATACAGATATGAAACACTTCGATTAGCATGTTCTTGAACGTGCCGGCGAAACTGTGACATTGTCACAGTTTTTTTATTGAGGAGTGGAGGAGGAATACTTTTGTCAGAAAAAAGAAGAGACGATATTAGAAATATAGCTATCATAGCGCACGTTGACCATGGTAAGACAACTTTGGTTAACCAATTATTGAAGCAATCCGACACTCTCCCTGAGCACATGGCTTTGGAAGATCGTGCAATGGACTCAAATGATATTGAACGTGAACGTGGTATTACTATTTTATCTAAAAATACTGCGGTTAAATATGGCGATACCACAATTAATATTTTAGATACACCAGGACACGCCGATTTTGGTGGTGAAGTTGAACGTATCATGCATATGGTTGACGGAGCCCTACTTTTAGTTGATGCATATGAAGGAACAATGCCACAAACTCGTTTTGTTCTTAAGAAGGCATTAGAAGCAGGCGTTAAGCCAATCGTTGTTATTAACAAAATCGACCGTCCAGGTGCTCGTCCTAAAGAAGTTCTTGATGAAGTTCTTGAATTATTCATTGAATTAGGTGCCAATGATGAACAACTTGATTTCCCCGTTGTTTATGCATCAGCATTGAACGGAACTTCTTCTTATGAAGCTGATCCATCCACTCAAAAAGAAACAATGGATCCAATTTTTGACACTATTATTAAAGCTATCCCAGCACCAATTGATAATGCTGATGAGCCTTTACAATTCCAAATCACTATGCTTGATTGGGATGACTATGTTGGTCGTATTGGAGTAGGCCGTATCTACCGCGGTAGTGTAAAAGTTGGCGACAACATCACAGTTATGAAACGTGATGGTTCAAAGCAAAACTTCCGTGTAACTAAACTATTTGGTTTCTTTGGTTTGAAGCGTAATGAAATTACAGAAGCTAAAGCTGGAGATATTATTGCCATTAGTGGTATTAACGATATTTTTGTTGGTGAAACAATTGCATCTGCAGAAGATCCAGAAGCATTGCCATTCCTTAAGATTGACCCACCAACTTTGCAAATGGACTTTGTTGCAAGTGATTCACCATTTGCTGGCCGTGAAGGTGACAAGGTAACTCCTAAAAAGTTAGAGGATCGTTTAATCAAACAAACTCGTACTGATGTTTCTTTGAAGGTTGAACCTACTGATCAAATCAATGCCTGGACTGTTTCTGGACGTGGTGAATTACACCTTTCAATTCTTGTTGAAGAATTACGTCGTGAAGGATTTGAATTACAACTTTCACGTCCAAAAGTTATCTATCGTGAAATTGATGGCCAAATGTGTGAGCCATATGAGGCAGTTCAAGTTGATACACCAGATGAATATGTTGGTTCAGTAATTGATTCACTTTCACAACGTAAAGGTGAAATGAAGAACATGGAATCGACTGGAAATAATCAAACTCGTTTGGACTTCTTAGTTCCATCACGTGGCTTAATTGGTTATAACAATGAATTTATGTCTCAAACCGGTGGATATGGAATTTTAAATCACAGCTTCGATTCATACAAACCAGTAGTTAAGAACTGGGAACCAGGACGTAAAAATGGTGCTCTTGTTGCTATCAGCCAAGGTAAGTCAACTACATACTCACTTCAAACTGTTGAACAACGTGGTGAATTATTCATCGGCGCAGGTGTTGAAGTCTACGAGGGTATGATTGTTGGTCAATCATCACGTGATCGTGATATTGCAGTTAACGTAATTAAGGGAAAGAACTTGACTAACACCCGTGCTGCCGGTAAAGACCATGCGGCTGCAATCAGAACGCCAAAGACATTGACACTAGAAGAAGCAATTGAGTTCTTAAACGATGATGAATATTGTGAAGTAACACCTGAATCAATTCGTCTTCGTAAGAAGATTTTAAACACTTCTGAACGTCAAAAGGCAGATAAGAAGCGTAATAAAAACTAAATCAAGTAATTAAAAATGGCACTCACTTAATGAAGTAGTGTCATTTTTGTTTTATAATAAAAGTATATTTTTTTCGTAAGAGGAGGGCTACTTTTGCGACGGAAACTTCAACATTTGGACTACAAAATTCTATTGCCATATTTATTGCTGGTTTTCTTTGGCATAATTATGGTTTATTCAGCTAGTTCAGATATTTTGCTCGTGAATGGTTTTAAGCCAGCGACATATGGGATTAGGCAAGCAATATATGCTGTGGTAGCTTTCTTTGGTTTTGCTACATTTGCGTTCTTTTTGCGGTTAGACCTTTTTAAGCGAACTAAGTTTGTTGCTTGGTTTCTCGGAATTAGTATGTTTTTGCTGTTTTACCTAATTGTTTTAAAGGTATTTAAAGGCTCTGACGCTGCAGTTAATGGTGCGGTTGGCTGGATTGATTTAAAAGTCATCCGTATTCAGCCGCTGGAAATTGCTAAATTAGCATTGGTAATATATTTAGCATACTATTTAGACCGTCATGATGGTTCTTTCCGTCAAGGGAATATTGTTAATAATTTGATTAGACCAGCGGTTTTATCTGGGGTAATGATGCTATTGGTAATTGTTGAACCAGATTTAGGTGGTACTGCCATTTTAGCCACAATTGTGATCATTATGTTTTCTTTATCAGGTGTGCCAGCTAAGAATGCATTGCTCTGTTTAATAGGAATAGGAATTGTTGTTTTCTTCTTAGTTTTCTTAATTGTTAAATGGAATCCTGACTTTTTACAGTCCAGTTATCAATATCAACGACTTATGTCATTTTTGCATCCCTTTGAGCTAGAGCAAAAAGGTGGTGCCCAGTTAGTTAATTCATATTATGCGATTCATAATGGTGGTTTGTTTGGTGTTGGCTTAGGTAATAGTATGCAAAAAAGAGGCTATTTACCAGAACCATACACGGACTTTATCTTAGCGATTGCTGCTGAAGAAATTGGGGTAATTGGTGCATTACTAGTTTTAGGACTACTTTTCTATTTGATGTGGAGCATTATGGAAGTGGGTCTTCACGCTAGCACGCAATTTAATGCCTTGGTTTGTTTTGGTGTAACAACAATTATCTTTACTGAAACTCTGTTTAATGTTGGTGCCGTTTTGGGTCTATTGCCAATTACAGGTGTTACTTTGCCCTTTATTTCATACGGTGGGTCTTCACTAATTGTACTATCGGCTTCAATTGGATTAGTTTTAAATATTGCTGCAAATGAACGTATTAAGAAAGAAGAGGAGTTGGCTGATGAGTATCAATCATGATTTGGCAAATACTTCCTTAACTAAGAGACAAGGACTAATTGTTTATCTTAATTCTATTAACAGTCAGTTTAAGCTTAGGCGTTACGGGGACATCGTGTATTTTTCTAAGAAAAATGCATATTGTGTCTTATACGTTGACCAGAAAGAAGCTGACAAAATGATAAACGCTATTAAACAATTGGATTTTGTCAAGGATGCACAAAAATCTAGTGATGATGAAATTGACTTGTCAAGTAAGCATATTGAAGAACAAATTACTGAACTTGCTGCTGAAGCAGAAAAAAAGTTACTTGATGAGCAGGAACAGAATACGGACTACTTATTATGAGAATTATTTCTGGAAAGTATGCTAAGCGCAACTTGTATACACTAAAAAGCCAAAAAACTAGGCCAACCAGTGATAAGGTTAAAGAATCTTTGTTTAATAGCCTAGGACAATTTTTTGAAGGTGGAGAAGTATTAGACTTGTATGGCGGAAGTGGTGCCCTTGCAATCGAGGCTGTTTCAAGAGGCTGTAATCATGCAACAATTATTGATATTAATTACCAAGCTGTGGAAATTATCCGAAAGAATGTTGCTTTAACTAAAGAAGAAAATTGTTTTTCTGTTTATAAAATGTCAAGCAATGTTGCATTAACCAAACTTGCCAAAGATGAAAAGAAATTTGATTTAGTTTTCTTAGATCCGCCATATGCCAAACAAAAAATTGCTTCTGATATGAAGAAAATGGATAGTTTAAATTTGTTAACAGATAATGCAGTTATCGTAGCAGAGACAGACGATGAAACTAATCTTGGCGAAATAGAAGGTTTTGAGCTAACGAAAACTCACCATTTAGGTAAAACAATCGTTCGTTTTTATCGAAAGGAAAACAGATGAGTATTGCACTTTTTCCAGGTAGTTTTGACCCAATTACTAACGGACACATTGATGTAATTCAGCAGACTGCTAGAATCTTTGACCAGGTTTTTGTAGTAGTAATGGACAATACCTCTAAGCACTATTTATTTAGTGCAGATGAACGGGTAAAATTTATTAAAAGTGCAGTTAAGAACATTGCTAATGTTGAGGTTCAAAAAAGACCACTATCATTAACTGTCGATGTGGCACACGACATTGGTGCAACGGCTATTGTTCGCGGAGTGCGGAACAGCGAGGATTTCACTTACGAGCAACAAATTGCAGCAATGAATAAGCAGTTAGCGAATGATCTTGAAACTGTATTATTGTTTACTTCGCCGCAAAACAGTTTTGTGGCGTCTAGTATTATCAAAGAGGTAGCTCAATTTGGCGGTGATATTAGTTCATTTATGCCAATAGAAGCTGCAAATGCTTTAAAGAAAAAATTGGTAAAAATTAATGAACAATGAAACCAAAGATAAAGGTAAGAAAAAAAGTCATAAATGGCTCTTCTTTTTCATAGCTGTCGTCGCAATTGTAGTAGGTTTAAGCTGGCCAACTAATTATTATCTTGAAATGCCAGGCGAGGCATTCCAAGTTAGTCAATTTATTAGAAGTGGTAAAAAAGCACCTAATAATTATTATTTAGTGACAGTTAGTGAAACCCAGCGACCAGCTTCAGTGCTGCGGTATTTGTTAAGTTATACTAGAAAATACGAAACGAGAATTTCAAGAGAAGAACTGCTGGGGGATGCAACAAGTAGTCAGTATGAGGAATTGCAGAATTGGTACATGGAAACCAGTCAGCAAAATGCTATCTATTATGCAGCAAAGAAGGCAGGCTTAAAGCCAAAGCTGAATTACGAAGGCGTTTATGTCATGCAGGTTCAGAAACACTCGAGTTTTAAGAAAAAACTGCAAATCGGTGATACTGTTCTTGGCGCAAACGGCCATCGTTTCAAATCAACAGAAGAAATGCTTTCATATTTTCAGAAAAAGAAAATTGGCGCTAAAGTTAAAATTAACGTTTTAAGGAATAATAAACCACTAACTTTTTCAGGAAAAATTGTTAAAGTTAAGGGCACCAATAAACCTGGAATTGGAATTCAGTTAGTAGAACATGTTAAGGTTACGACAAAACCAGAGCTAAAAATAGATGCTGGTGCAATTGGGGGGCCTTCAGCAGGATTAATGTTTACACTAACGAGTTATGAAACTTTCATGCAACATGATTTGGCTAAGGGACATAAAATTGCCGGAACGGGCACTATCTCTCCTAGAGGCAAAGTTGGGGCAATCGGTGGTGTTGACAAAAAAGTAGTCGCAGCCGACAGAGCCGGAGCAGAAGTTTTCTTTGCGCCGACAGATACGTCTCAATTGAAAAAAGCTGATAGTAACTATCAAGTTGCTAAAAGAACGGCGAAGCAAATAAAAACGAAGATGAAAATTGTCCCAGTAGGTACCTTTGAAGATGCTTTACATTACTTGCAAAAACACTACTAATAAAAAATAAAAAGTTCAGAAGAAATTCTGAACTTTTTTCGTACTTAAAATTAGGAGGTGAAAATATGGATTGGGCAAAAGTTAAGGAATTCATAATTGAGAATAAACAGTATTTTGTTATAGGAATAGGGATTTTGCTTGTCCTGCTTTGGTTAATTGGTCATTCTGGAAATGAACAATCTAATGATTCTGATTTTGCCATAAAGCAAACAGAGACTGATGAGCAAGAAGGAACTGAAATAAAAGAAGAAACACAAATTGCTAATAAAGAGGTAGAGAAGAAAGTAAAAGAGCCTAAAGAAGTTACTTGTGATATTTCTGGTGCAATTGAAAATCCAGGTGTTTATACATTGAAGTATGGTGCTCGCTTAAATGAATTGATTGCGGCAGCAGGTGGACTGACAAGTAAGGCTCAAATTGAAAAAGTTAACCGTGCATTAATTCTTCGTGACCAGGACAAAGTTCATATTCCATATCATGGAGAAAAGTTAAAGGAAAACGAAATTGTTTCTTCTGTTAATGGTAGTACTAATTCAGGAGAACTAGATAATTCTTCCCAGAGTGAAAGTGCCAACCAAGCTTCAGGAATAAAAGTAAATATCAATACGGCAAACACTGCAGATTTGCAAAAGTTATCTGGAATAGGCGCTAAAAAAGCTGAACAGATTATTGCGTACCGGCAAAAAAATGGAAATTTTAAAAGCATTGAGGATTTGAAACAAGTTTCTGGGATAGGAGATAAGACTTTTGAGGCACTTCGAAGTCAACTGGAAGTCTAAAATTCTGACACCAGGTTTTTTATTGCTAGTTTCTTTATTATTAGCAGACATAAATTTTGGTCTTTCACAGTCTATTACGCCTCTTCAATGGCTATTTTGCTTGGTAATTGCGATTTATTTGGTATTTCTTTTGTTTCATAAACACCGACAAACAAGTTGTTTAGTTTTTTTAGTGCTATTTGTTGCACTTATCAGTTTTGCTATTAATCAGAACCAACAAAATTTTTCGCTCAAAAATAGTTCTGTGGTTACCATATACCCAGATCAAATCAAAGTGTCTGGAAACCGAATGTTTGGCCAAGGAAAAGCAGATGGAAAGTCAGTACTAGTTTCAACAAAAATTAGTCAAATGCAGAAAAAAGAGATCCTTTCTGGGTACTCACTTTATCTTTCGCATTTACAAGGAGAGGTTAAAGAAATCGAGCCTGCTACAAATTATGGACAATTTGATGCAAAAAAATATTATCTGAGCAAAAACATTAAACAAAAGATTGAACTGGAGAATTGTATAATCACAAAAAAAAAGCAACATTTTAGGGATGTTGCACATCATATTCGTTTTTGCTTGCAAAAGTATTTTGCACAAATGCCACCGATTTTGTCTTTTTTCAGTAGCGAATTAGTTCTTGGCGAAAGTCCAAGCCAAGCGGACCAATCGATTTTATCTAATTACCGTGACCTTGGCGTAATTCACTTGTTAAGTATTTCCGGTCTTCACGTTGGCATCTATACCTTAGTAATTAGTACAATTTGTTATTATCTGAAATTAACCGAACAAGAAACATTTGCAATTTGTTTATTCATTCTATTAATTGGTATTTTCTTAAGTAATGGTCAAGCTGGCTTTATTCGAGCCAGTCTAACTTATATACTTGATCAGATTTTTAAATTCCAGAAGCAAAAAATTACTCATTTTGATTTATTAGGTCTCACTTATATTATTCACTTAATAATTAATCCGTGTTTGATGCTTAATGTGGGAGCCATTTTAAGTTATGTCTTGGCTCTAGGTTTAGAATTAACAACTAAATTAACCTCATTTAAACAGTCATTTGCCTTAAATTGTTTACTAACGCCATTACTACTTTTTCATTTTTTTCAATTTAATTTGTTGACCGTTTTTTTCAATTTGGTAGTAGTACCATATTTTAATTGGCTAGTTATGCCAATTGTCTTTTTGAACTTGATTACTTTTAAATTGTGTCCGGAAATTTCTTGGTGCTTTGAGAATGTTTTAAAGACATGTGAAAAGTTAATAGCTCAAGTATCCGCTTCTAAATTGGGACTATTAACATTTGGTAAGATCAACTGGTGGCAATGTGTGATGTTAACTATATTTACGGCTATTTTGCTGGTTTTTGTAAATGAGCAAAAATTGACGAAAAAAAGCAGGTTAAAAGCAATTGTTGGCATTGCGGTTTTGTACGTGATGATCTTTTCCTCGATTCACTTTCCCTTAACAGGTCAGGTTACATTGATTGATGTAGGTCAGGGCGATAGTATTTTGATTTCTACACCTTTTCCAAGGCGTGTTTATTTAATTGATGTTGGCGGGAAATTAAATTTTAGTGGCCAAAAAACGACGCCTCAAGTTAATAAAATTACTATTCCTTTTTTGAAAGCACTGGGAATCAGTAAACTTAATGGGGTTTTTGTAACGCATAAAGATTTTGATCACGTTGGAGATTTAAGACCCTTGCTCGAACAAGTTCACGTTCAAAAATTGTATACGGCAGCAGGATTAATTCGTAATCCGTCTTTTATAAAAAGAATAGTGGGACAAATTAAGCGAGATCAAGTTGTAGAACTATTAGCTGGTCAGAAAGTAGCTGAGCCACAAATTACATTTAATGTTGTTTATCCTTTTAAACCTGGCCTAGGTAAAAATGAAGATTCACTATCTTTGACATTTGTTGTGAAGAGCAAAAGATGGCTTTTTACTGGTGATTTAGGTCAAGAAGGTGAAAAAGAAATAATGAACAAGTTTAATATTCAAGCTGATTATTTCAAACTAGGACACCATGGTAGTCGCACTTCTTCAAATCCTGATTTTTTAAAAACTTTAAGGCCAAAATTGGTTTTTATTTCAGCTGGTCGAAATAATCGTTTTGGGCACCCACATAAGGAAACGCTTGATACTTTAAGCAATCAACACATTCCATGGGCTTCGACGCAGGACTGTGGTATGATTACTTGGACATATGGCTATTTTTCTAAGCCAAAATTCAAACGTTTTGTAGTGGTGAATCAAAAATGACTTTACTTTCTTTGTTTAAAAATTCAAATAATAGCAATGCGCAAACCTTAATTTTGGGTTCAGATAGCTTTTTGAATGATTATATTGCGCGCTCATGCATATATGAAGAATCATTTCAAGAACTAGAGAAAGTATCCGTTGATTGTGAAAGCGATAGTCTAGATGATTTGATTGCTGAATTAACAGAATCAAGTCTTTTTAGCCAGCAAAAGATAATAACTATCAAAAATCCGTTCTTTTTAACTGCTAAAGTTCCGCAAAAAGCAAAAAAGCAACTTGATCAGTTGCAGCAAATTTTTGATCATGTTGATCAGCTCGACAACAAACTAGTAATAGTAGCATCGTATGAAAAGCTTGATCGGCGAAAGAAGCTGACAAAAACAATTTTGAAGAAGTTTAATGTCGTAGATACTGAAGTTAAAAGTTATGAAGTTAAAAAGGTAACTAAGGCATTAATTAGTGCTGAAGGATATCAGATTACAGAGATGGCTTTGCAGCTTTTACTTGAAAGAAGCGATCAGGTTCTTGATACTGTACTGAGCAATTTTAATAAATTAAAGATGGCTGCCACTGAGAATAAAATTGATGAGACACTAGTTCGTAAAAACGTTGACTTATCATTTGCCCAAAATGTTTTTGCAGTTTTAGAAGCAGCTTTAAAGCATAATTATCGAGAAGCGATTGCAAGATTAGATAACCAATTGAGAGAGGGTAGTAATACGATTCAATTACTTGCAGTCTTTGAAAACCAGTTAGAATTAATTTTAGTTGCAAAGACATTGCACGAGCGCGGCAGAAATGAAACTGAAATTGTTAAAGAACTAGGGGTTCACCCGTATCGAGTAAAGCTAGCTCTTAATAATAAAATTTCGACTAATAAACTGGCGAGCTTGTTAGAGCAGGCAATCAAGCTAGATTATAACTATAAAAATGGGCAATATCGGGAAAACAATTTCTTAAAGTTATTTGTTTTGAGCGTATGAGGTAATAAATTGAGCAAAGAAAAAAGCAAGGATTATTCAATCCTTGCTTTTTAGTTTTTGAATTCAAATTATTTAGCTAACTTAGCTAAGCGACTCTTATCACGGCTAGCCTTGTTTTTATGAATAAGACCCTTAGAAGCGGCCTTGTCCAATGCGCGGGCAGCAGCAACATGTAATTCGGAGGCGTTTTCAGCACCAGCAGCTTGGGCAGTCTTGAACTTCTTAACAGCAGTTCTTAATTCTGTCATTTGAGCGGCTCTGCGCTTTCTAGCAGCATCTTGAGTTTTAACACGCTTAATAGCTGATTTGATTTGTGGCATAACATTCACCTCCATTGATCGTAATTTTACTTTAGTAAATTATACTGAAGAATAGTTGTAGATGCAAGACAATTTATACTTGCTTTTTAAAAAAATAATCTGTATTATACTATTGTTGTGAACCGTTAACGCTGTTTGCTCGCTCACACCTGACGGTTAACGTTGTTAACGGCAATTTTTTTATTGAAAGGTGAATAATTATGGCAATTTCAAAAGCAGAAAAAGATGAAATCATTAAGCAATTTGCTACTCATGAAGGTGACACAGGTTCAACTGAAGTACAAGTTGCTATTTTAACTAAAGACATCAACAACTTGACTGAACACATGAGACAACATTCTCATGACCACCACTCATATGTTGGTTTACTTAAGAAGATTGGTCACCGTCGTAACTTGCTTCGTTACTTACAAGATAACGACATTAATCGTTACCGTGAATTAATCAAGAAGTTAGGTTTACGTCGTTAATTTCTAAACTTAGATTTAAAAAAGTCAGTTCTATTAAAGAACTGGCTTTTTGTTTTTGCCATAAGTGCTTTTTATGCTAGAATAAAAAAAGATACTTTTTACGTTGTGATCTTACGATCCATAAATAAACAACTTAATAACAATTATTATAGAAAAGGAAATAAAATGGCTGATCAAGTTAAGATAATGATTTTGAGCGGTGTTCGTGAACAAGGAAAGGACATGTTTGCTGTTCAAGTTAATGATGAAATTTTTGTTCTTGATGCTGGATTGAAATACCCTGATAGTTCTTTATATGGAATTGATTTGGTTATTCCAGATCTCGACTTCTTTGAAAAATATGGTGACCAAGTTGTTGGTATTTTTCTAACTCATGGACACGCTGATTCAATTGGGGCCTTGCCATATATTTTGCGTCAATATGATATACCTGTATTTGGTTCTCGGTTAACGATTGAACTGGCTAAAATTACAGTTAAAAGAGAGAATAAGCGAATTAAAAACAGTTTGTTCCATGTAATAGACGCTGAAACTGAAATTGAATTTAAAAACGCGAATATTTCATTCTTCCACACGACTCACTCAATTCCTGACTCGCTCGGAATTGATGTGCACACTCCAGCTGGAGAAGTAGTTTATACTGGTGACTTTAAGTTTGATCCTTCTGCAGCGCCAAAATATCGAACTGATTTAGATCGGTTGGCAGAAATTTCACAGAAGAAAGTTTTGGCACTTTTAAGTGATTCTTCTAATGCAGAAGCATCACTACCTAACGTTTCTGAACAAGAAATAGGTGAATATGTGACCAATGTTTTTCGTAATGCCACTGGTCGAGTAATTGTAGCCGCTAAAGCTTCTAATTTAATCAGAATTCAAGAAGTTTTAAATGCTGCGCATGAAACAGGCCGGAAGGTACTATTAACTGGACGTGATGTAGCAAAAATAGTTCGTACAGCAATGGACTTAGGTTATCTTTATGTTCCTAAAAATCTGTTAATGCGTGTCAAAGATTTGAGCACTACACCAGATAACAAAGTGGTAATTCTTGAAACTGGGCAAATGGGTGAGCCATTAAATTCTTTGCAAAAAATGGCTAAAAAACGTCACAGTATGATTACGATTCATGAAAATGACCTAGTTTTCATCGCAACAACACCATCTCATTCTGTTGAAACAGTAGTTGCGCAGACTAGTGATCTTGTTTATCGAGCAGGCGGAACCGTAATTGAGCTTGGTAGGGCTAAGCACACAAGCGGTCATGCAACTGGACGCGACTTGCAAATGCTAATTGATATTCTAAAACCACAATTTGTTATTCCGGTAATCGGTGAATATCGCTTATTGGAAGTTCATCGCGACCTTGCAATAAGAGCAGGAATTAAGAAAGAAAATGTTTTGATTACCAGAAATGGTGATTGCTTGGACTACGATTTTAAACAAAAGAAGTTTAATTTAACTGATCCTGTTCCAGGCGAAGATATAATGATTGATGGTTCAGGCATCGGTGATGTCGGCAATATTGTCTTGCGTGACCGAGAAATTTTGTCAGATGATGGAATTTTTATTGCCGTTGTTACAATTGATCGTCGTAAGAAAAAGATTATTGCCCAACCACAAGTTACTAGTCGTGGCTTCGTTTACATCAAGGCCAATCATCAATTGATGAATGATTGTATTGAATTAATTAAAAAGACTATAAATAATAACTTTGAACATAAGAAGTTTGATTGGACTGAAATAAAGCAGGATGTTAGAAACGATTTAGAGAAGTTCTTATATAAGAAAACTAATCGTCGTCCTGTAGTGTTACCAGTGGTCATGGAAGTAAACCAGAATAGACATCGTGCGATGCAAAAGCGTTCGAGCAAGGATGCGGCTACTGGAAAAAATAATGAGCATCATTCCGTTGACGTGAAAAAATCTGGTAAGAAAATAGTTAAGAAAGACTAGTATGACAACTTTAAGCCAAAAAAATTTACTAACTTTAGCACAAGAAAATGAAGCAAACGGTAAATTAGATTTAGCAATTCAAAATGTTGAAGAAGCTCTGCGAATTGGCAATAACAAGGAAATTGTTCTTCGCTTATGCGACTTATATTTAAAAGCCGATCAAGCCTATTCTGCGTATAGCTTAATCAAAGAGGAAAAAGATCTCTTTTCAGATGATGAGATCTTTTTTGCTTATTCTAGGGTTTTGCAAGCCAATCACTTTTTAATTGAAGCACTCGAGATTAAAAATTTGAGTAAGGGCGAAAAAGAAGTTGAAGTCTTACCAGCTTCGATTTCTGAGCAGCAAGCAACAATGGAGAAATTTCGTCTTAGTAAAAATCCAACTAAGTATGAATATGACCAACTTTTTACATTGGATTTAATTAACTTCACGAATTTTGCACAGAGTCTTTTATTAGACCCCAGCTTAAGTTTTGCTGTGCGTCTAGTATTATGTGAAGATCTCTTTCGCTTGGGGATTAATAAATCTTTTGATGTTTTGGTGCTAGGTAAAAGAGAAAAGTTTATTCCTAAGCAGATTAATTTGCTAGAGAAGGATCCGATTTATCGTGAAGTAGTTTCGGCAATCGGATCAAGATATTATCACCGCCCGAGTCAGCTTCCAGCTGTCTTAGGCGAAGTTAATTTGATCTTAGGTAGCTTGTATCCAAAACTATCTAAATACGTCGAAGAACCAGATAGTTTTGCGAGTGACATTGCTTCATACATTGATTTTCAAGATGGTCGAAATCACCATGATTTATTCAGACAAATTGACCATAATTTGCCAAAATAATTTAGATAAAAGGTCTTTACATTTTTTTCCTATTTAGTATAATATCAAAGGACGTTTTCATTAGGCATGGCTCTATGCATTAAAATACTAGGCATTTGCCAATGAAAGTAGTACAATATTCAACAGAGAACTATCCGTTACTTACTCAACGGACTTCTTGCAAATTTACAGGAGGGTCATTTTAATGGCAGAAAAAGAACATTACGTTAGAACAAAGCCACACGTAAACATTGGTACTATCGGTCACGTTGACCATGGTAAGACCACTTTGACAGCGGCTATTACTAAAGTTTTATCAGAAAAGGGCTTAGCAAAGGCTGAAGACTATTCAGACATCGATGCAGCTCCAGAAGAAAAAGAACGTGGTATTACTATTAATACCGCTCACGTAGAGTACGAAACTGAAAAACGTCACTACGCTCACATGGATGCTCCAGGTCACGCTGACTACATCAAGAACATGATCACTGGTGCCGCACAAATGGATGGTGCCATCTTAGTTGTTGCTGCAACTGATGGTCCTATGCCTCAAACTCGTGAACACATTTTGCTTGCTCGTCAAGTTGGTGTTAACTACATCGTTGTTTTCTTAAACAAGACTGATTTAGTTGACGATCCAGAATTGGTTGACTTAGTTGAAATGGAAGTTCGTGACTTGTTAACTGAATACGATTACCCTGGTGATGATATTCCAGTTATCCGTGGTTCAGCTTTGAAAGCTTTACAAGGCGACAAGGAACAAGAAGAAGTTATCATGAAGTTAATGGACACTGTTGATGAATACATCCCAACTCCAGAACGTCAAACTGATAAGCCTTTCTTGATGCCTGTTGAAGATGTCTTCACTATCACTGGTCGTGGTACTGTTGCTTCAGGTCGTATTGATCGTGGTACCGTTAAAGTCGGCGACGAAGTTGAAATCGTTGGTTTAGTTCAAGAAGTTCTTAAATCAGTTGTTACTGGTTTGGAAATGTTCCACAAGACTTTGGACTCAGGTGAAGCCGGCGATAACGTTGGTGTATTGCTTCGTGGTGTCGACCGTGACCAAATCGTTCGTGGACAAGTTTTAGCCGCACCTGGCTCAATTCAAACTCACCGCGAATTCAAGGGTCAAGTTTATGTCTTGAAGAAGGAAGAAGGCGGACGTCACACTCCATTCTTCTCAGACTACCGTCCACAATTCTATTTCCACACTACTGATATTACTGGTGAAATTGAATTGCCAGAGGGTACTGAAATGGTTATGCCTGGTGATAATACAGAATTTACTGTTAAGTTAATCAAACCAGCTGCCATTGAAAAGGGTACTAAGTTCACTATCCGTGAAGGTGGTCGTACTGTTGGTGCTGGTCAGGTTACTGATATCCTCGACTAGTTCGTAATAAAACAGTTTAAAAAGATGTACTTCTTCATAGAAGTGCATCTTTTTTTGCCTAAATTTGTTTTTTGCGTGCGTTTAATGTAAGATAATTTAGTATGCAAGATGCAAGTAAACTTGACATTGGAGGTATTTAATTAATGTCTGTAAAATGGAATAAAACTGGTAAAACTACCGGTGAACTTACTTTTGATATTTCTCAAGCTGAAGTAAAGCTTGGGTTAGATCAAGCATTCAGAAGAATAAAAAAGAATTTGCGTGTTCCCGGCTTTAGAAAAGGTCACGTTTCGCGGGTAATCTTTAATCAATACTATGGTGAAGAAGCTTTATATGAAGAAGCATTAAACCTGGTTTTACCTAATGCATATGCTGCTGCTATTAAAGAAGCTGGTATTTCTGCAGTAGGTCAACCTCAAGTTGTTCCAGATTCAATGGAAAAGGGCAAAGACTGGACAATGAAAGCCACTGTAACTGTTGAGCCTGAAGTTAAATTAGGTGATTACAAAGGCATTGAAGTACCTAAGCAAAACACTCGTGTTTATGCTAAGGATGTTGACGCTCAACTTGATGCAGAACGTGAAAAGAACGCAGAACTTGTACTTAAGAAGAGTGCTGCTGCTAAGGGCGATACAGTAACTATTGATTACAAGGGTACTGTTGATGATAAGGCATTTGATGGCGGTTCTGCAGACGACTATGCACTAGAATTAGGCTCAAATACCTTTATTCCTGGCTTTGAAGATCAATTAATTGGCCACAAAGCTGGTGACGAAGTTGATGTTGTAGTTACTTTCCCAGAAGACTACGGTGCTAAAGATTTGGCTGGTAAAGAAGCTCACTTTGCAACTAAGATACACGAAGTTAAGTCAAAACAACTACCTAAACTTGATGATGAATTTGCAAAAGACGTTGATGATTCAGTTGAAACTCTTGATGAATTAAAAGAAAAGATCAAGAAGGACTTAAAGGCTAAGAAAGAAGAAGCTGCAAATGATGCAATTGAGCAAGCAGCTATCGAAGGTGCCGTTAAGAACGCCACAATCGATGAAATTCCAGATGCAATGATTCAAGAAGACGTTAATTCACAAATGAATCAATACCTTGGTAATATGCAACGTCAAGGCATCAGCCCAGAAACCTATTACAAGTTGACTAATACTACTGAAGATCAATTACGTGCTCAGTTTAGTAAGGACGCTGCTGAAAGAGTGAAGACTAACTTAGTTCTTGAAGCTATTGTTAAGGCTGAAGACATCAAGGCATCCAAGGAAGAAATTGATAAAGAAATCAAAGATCTTGCTGGTGAATATAACATGGATGAAAAGACAGTCCGCAGTACTTTAACTGATGACATGCTTTCACATGATATTGATGTTCGTAAAGCAATCAACTTAGTAACTGATAATGCAAAGCAAGTTGCTAATTCTAAGAATAAGAAAGAAGAAACTAAATCTGAAAAATAGTCGGATTTAATTTCGAAATAAAAAGGTAGTTGTTAAGACTGCCTTTTTATTTTTCCTACAAGCAAATTTTTTATGCAATTTTCTTGATTTATGATACTCTTAAGTTTGTAGATATTAGGAG
The DNA here is from genome assembly GCF_003150935.1 of Lactobacillus apis. Classification (NCBI taxonomy): domain Bacteria; kingdom Bacillati; phylum Bacillota; class Bacilli; order Lactobacillales; family Lactobacillaceae; genus Lactobacillus; species Lactobacillus apis. Next base: position 736,275 of record NZ_CP029476.1, read on the forward strand.
GAATAGAATGGCATCACAGTTTACTGATCAGGATGAAATTAGATGTTCTTTTTGTGATAAAACACAAGATCAAGTTAAGAAAATGATTGCTGGCAATGGAGTTTATATCTGTAATGAGTGTGTTGATTTATCCAAAAAGATTATTGATGATGAATTAAAATCAGATTCGCTCAAGAAAGCCAAAGATTTACCTAAGCCAATGGAGATTAAGCAACAACTTGATCAATATGTTATTGGTCAAGATCAGGCAAAAAAGGTATTGTCAGTGGCGGTTTATAACCATTACAAACGAATAAGTCAAATGAATATTGATTCTTCGACTGAATTACAAAAATCAAATATTGCTTTAATTGGACCAACTGGGTCAGGGAAAACGTATTTGGCACAAACTTTAGCTCGTATTCTCGACGTTCCATTTGCAATTGCTGATGCAACAACTTTAACTGAAGCTGGTTATGTCGGAGAAGATGTCGAGAATATTTTATTAAAGCTTTTACAAAACGCTGATTACGACATTGAACGTGCTGAACGAGGAATTGTTTATATCGATGAGATAGACAAGATTTCCAAAAAATCTGAAAATGTCTCAATTACTCGTGATGTTTCCGGCGAAGGAGTACAGCAATCATTACTAAAAATTCTTGAGGGTACCATTGCTTCAGTTCCACCTCAAGGGGGAAGAAAGCACCCACAACAAGAGTTGATTCAAATTGATACCACCAATATTTTGTTTATCGTTGGTGGTGCGTTTGATGGAATTGAACAAATCGTTAAAAACCGTATGGGTAAGAAAATTATCGGGTTTAGTGCAGAAAATGAATTGAACAAAACAAAAGATGATTCATGGACACAGCATTTAACTACAGGTGATTTGGTTAAATTCGGTATGATTCCAGAATTTATCGGTCGTATTCCAATCATTGCAACGCTTGATAAGCTTAGCAGTAAAGACTTGGTAAGAATTTTAACTGAGCCCAAGAATGCGCTGGTAAAACAATACAAGAAATTGCTTTCGCTTGATCAAGTTGATTTGGAATTCACTGATAGTGCGCTTAAAGCAATTGCAGATTTAGCAATCGAACGTAACATGGGTGCACGTGGTTTGAGAACAATCATTGAAAATGCAATGATGGGCATAATGTACAAAACACCAAGTGAACCTGATATTGAAAAGGTTGAAGTTACTAAAGAAGTTATTACTGATCAAGCAAAGCCAAATGTAATTCGGCGAAATGCTGATGAAGATAGTGAAGAAATTAAGGCCGCAAATGATAATTAAAACGAGCGACTATGCAATCAGTGCTGTAAAAGAAGAACAATATCCTAAGGATCAATTTCCTGAAATAGCTTTGGCAGGTAGATCAAATGTGGGTAAATCAAGTTTGATTAACTCATTATTAGGAAGAAAAAACCTTGCTAGAACTTCATCGCAACCTGGTAAGACGCAGACATTAAATTTTTATATTATTAATGAAGAATTTTATTTAGTCGATGTTCCTGGCTATGGTTATGCGAAGGTTTCTCAAGTAAAACGGCAACAATTTGGTGAAATGATTCAAGATTATCTTGAAACTAGAGAAAATTTAAAAGGCTTAATCCTATTAACTGACTCACGCCATGAGCCGACTAAAGATGATATTGCGATGTATAATTATTCGCTCTATCTTAATTTGCCAATTTTGGTTATTTGTACCAAAATTGATAAGGTAAAGAAAAACCAAGAAAATAAAGTACTATCCAATTTAAAGAAGCACCTTGATTTGGCACATGACAATGTTACTGTTCTAACATATAGTTCAGTTAAGAAAACGCATGTCAAAGAAGTATGGGACTGGATAGAAGAAAAGCTTTAAAAAAATGACTCTCATCTTGAGAGTCATTTTTTCTTCTTCTTATCGTCTTTATCTTTAGTAAGCTTTTTCTTTTTGTCTTTTGGAACTGTTGCAAATTTATCAAATAACTTTTCCAGTTCATCCTGTTTTTTATATGTTAGGCCCATGGCTTTTTTCCTTTCATTTTTGATAATTATAATTGAAAAAGCTGTGACAAGCTAGTATAAAAAATAGCATGGGTAAGTTTAAGAGTAAAAATAGGTAGTAAGAATAAAAGCTGACAGAATCACTAGTTCGTATTTTGTGTTAAAATTGATAAAGCAAATTTAGAGAAGGGGTGGTTTTTTGGCGTCCGAATTAATTGAAAACAAGTTAAAACTTCTTCCTGCTAAACCTGGTTGCTATTTGATGAAGGATATTAACGGGAAAGTAATTTATGTTGGTAAGTCAAAAAATCTTAAGAATCGAGTACGTTCTTATTTTAAGAGCACCCAAGTTGGTCGAAGGGCTGAATTGGTTAATGAAATTAGGGATTATGATATTATTACCGTTTCAACTGATAAAGAAGCCTTTCTTCTAGAAGTAACTTTAATTAAAAAGTATCAACCGTACTATAACGTTCAGTTGAAGCAGGGTACAGGTTATCCCTACATTGAAATTACCAATGAACGGGATCCGCAGACAAAACTAACTAGTATCGTTAGAAAAGATGGCGGCTATTATTTTGGCCCATATCCCAATGTTTATGCTGCTCAGGCAACTCTAAAATTTATTCAAAAAGTTTTTCCTCTAAGAAGATGTAAGGGTAAGCAAAAGCGACCTTGCTTGTACTATCACATGGGTCAGTGCCTGGGAGCATGTTTTAAGACAGTTCCTAAAGCAGAATATGATGCCCAAATCAAAAAAATCAAAAGCTTTTTGAACGGGGATATTGCTTCAGTGAAACAAGAGTTAAATCAAAGAATGGAAGAGGCGTCGCAAAACCTTGAGTTTGAGCGAGCAGCTGATATTCGTGATCAACTCAAATATATTGAAGAAACAGTCGAAAAGCAGAAAATCATTTCTAACGATAATACTCAACGCGATATTTTTAATTTTTACGTTGATAAATCATGGATTTCAGTTCAAGTGTTTTTCTTACGCCAGGCAAAATTGCTTAGAAGAGAAACAAGAATGTATCCTTTGACGGATACTGGTGATCCTGAAGACGCTTTTGCATCAGTTATTGTTCAGTTTTATGGTCAAAAAAATCGAGTTCTTCCTAAGGAAGTTCTTGTACCTGAAGGAATTGATAATGAAGCCTTAAGCGAAGTATTAAAAGTCCCTGTAAGAACACCAAAAAGAGGGCAAAAACGAGCACTCTTAAAGATGGCTAAAGAGAATGCTAAGCTGAAACTCGATGATAAATTTCGTTTGCTGGAACTAGGAAATAGAAAAACTAAAGGTGCGCAAAAAGAAATTTTTGATGCACTTGGCTTACCGTATGGCCATGTAATTGAAAGTTTTGACCACTCTCATATTCAAGGAACAGATCCTGTTTCTGCTTTGGTCGTTTTTAAAGACGGCGAACCAGACAAAAATTCTTACCGAAAGTATAAGTTGAAGGGAGAAGTTGAACATCAAAATGGTGGCGATGAAGTTCGCAATACCAGAGAAGTTGTGCGTCGAAGATATGGAAGGCTTTTACGTGAGCATAAAGCGATGCCTGACTTAATTTTAATGGATGGTGGTCAAATTCAAGTAGATGCTTGTCAAGACGTTTTACGTAATGAGCTGAACCTTAATATCCCTGTAGCAGGAATGGTTAAAGATGATAAGCATAGAACCAATCATCTATTGTATGGTGATCCGATTAACGGCGTGCCAATGAAACTGATTCCACTAGATCCAAAATCACAAGGATTTTATTTGATGACCAGGATTCAGGATGAAGTTCACCGCTTTGCAATTACATTCCATCGGCGGACACATGCGAAAAATGCCTTATCGAGTAAATTAGACTCAATTAAAGGAATTGGTCCGAAGAGTAGAAACAAGCTATTGCGTCATTTTGGCTCAATTAAGAAAATTAAAGAAGCATCAATTGATGAATTGCGCGAAGTAGGTTTGACACTTCCGCAAGCGCAAACAGTAAAATTAACGCTATAGCAATTAAATTACCACGAAAGAGCTGCTTTTTTGTGGTATAGTAGTAAAGTTAGAGAAGACGGAAGGAGAATTAGCATGCCTACATTTGTCGATCAGACTAAGATAGAAGTTCAAGCCGGTAAAGGCGGGGATGGTATGGTTGCTTTCCGCCATGAAAAATACGTTCCTAATGGCGGACCCGCTGGTGGAGACGGTGGCCGTGGTGGAAGCATTATTTTTGTTGCAGACAGCGGCTTAAGAACTTTGATGGATTTTCGTTACCGGCGCAAATTTAAAGCCGAAAGCGGTGAAAATGGACGTATCAAATCACAATACGGTCGCGGTGCAAAGGACTTATATTTGCGCGTTCCGATTGGAACAACAGTATATGATTTTGATACTAATGAAGAAATTGGCGATTTAACTGAAAACAAACAGGAATTAGTTGTTGCACGTGGAGGCCGTGGAGGCCGTGGAAATATTCACTTTGCTACAAGTGTCAACACTGCACCTGAGATTGCCGAAAATGGTGAGCCTGGTGAAGACCGTGTCTTGCGATTAGAGCTAAAGGTTCTAGCAGACGTTGGCTTAGTTGGCTTTCCATCAGTTGGTAAATCAACTTTACTTTCTGTTGTTACCAAAGCCAAACCAAAGATTGCTTCATATTCATTTACCACATTAACTCCTAATTTAGGGATGGTCATCTTACCAGATGGTCGAGACTTTTCAATGGCCGACTTGCCTGGATTAATTGAAGGTGCAAGTCAAGGTGTTGGATTGGGAATTCAGTTTTTACGACACATAGAACGAACAAAAGTTATTTTACACTTAGTATCAATGGATCCTGAAAATGGTCGTGATGCACTTGAAGATTATCGAAAAATCCGTAAGGAATTGTTGCTCTATGACGAAGAACTTAAAAACAAAAAAGAGCTAATTGTAGCAACACAATCGGATATTCCTGGTTCTGAAGAAAAACTGGCTGAATTTAAGGAAAACTTGAAAGAGGCAGGCATTACGGAGCCGGTATATGCAATATCTAGCGTTACGCATCAGGGAGTTGATGTCCTAATGCAGGATACAGCTTCATTAGTTGAAAAAGTTGAAAAAGAAAAAGCCCAAGAAGAACCAAAAGCTGTTCAAAAAGTTAAGGAATATCGTTATAGTTCACCTAAAAAGAATGAATTTACAGTTATCAAACTTGAAGATCATGTTTTTGAAATTAAGGGTGAAAGTTTAGAGAATTTAGTTAAACGTACAAATCTTGATTATCAAGACGGTGTTGTCCGTTTAGCTCGTAAATTGAAAAACCTTGGTGTGGATGAAGCATTACGTGAAAAAGGAGCCGTTGACGGCGACGATGTAATAATTGGCACATTTAATTTTGAATTTGTGCAATAATTAAAAATAGAAAAGTAGAAAAATGGCAAAAAATCGGTTTATTACTGGATATTCTGGACTCAGAGCGTTAGCAGTTATCGGTGTGATTTTATATCACCTGGATCCTAATACTTTTATTGGAGGCTATCTTGGAGTGCCGATTTTTTTCGTTTTAACAGGCTATTTAGTTACATGTCAGATACTTAAATCTTATGATGATGAAGGATACTTTGACGTTAAGAAATTCTATCTAGGTAGGTTAAAGAAGCTATATCCATCTTTAATTGCTGTTTTATGGCTAGCTGCTGCTTATATTATTTTATTTCAACGAAATTTATTAGCGAAATTAAATCAAATTGTTATTGCTAACTTATTAAATATCTATAATTTCTGGCAAATTTTTAACGGGCAGAGTTATTTTGAGCGTTTTGCAACAAATGAATCTCCCTTCACGCATTTATGGACAATGTCAATTAACGGACAGTTCTATATTTTATGGCCACTAGTGATTTTTTTACTCGTAAAATACGGTAAAAAAAGAAAGAGAATTTTTGAAATTCTTTTTGGCATTTCTATCCTTTCCGCCCTGAAAATGGCAATAATGTATAAAACCGGTGTTGATCTTAATCGGATATATTATGGAACTGATACACGTTTCTTTTCACTTGGTCTAGGTGCCGCGTTTGCAGTTATTTGGCCGATGGATAGGATGAAATCTCAAATTGAGCAAATAGATACAACTTTGCTTGATATTGTAGGTGCGATATCGCTAGTTACGATGCTCTTTCTTTTCTTTGGTCCAACAATGAATCCAGAAAAGGGCTTCCCATATTATGGCGGCATGCTACTGTTCACTATTTTTACTGTTATTTTGGTTGGCGTCATTGCTCATCCGGGAAGCCATTGGAATAGCTGGCTGACTAATCCAATTTTTAATTGGTTGGGCTCTAGGAGTTATGGTATTTACCTGTATCAATTTCCAATTATGATCTTTTTTGAAGATAAGGTCACTAATATGGCCGATCATGTGGTGTTATACCGACTAATTGAGCTATTATTAATTTTAGTATTCAGTGAAGCTTCATATCGTATTATTGAAAAGCCACTGGGGAAGATTACTTGGGCTAAATGCAAAGCTTTTTTCTCCAGATTACGTGATTTGGATGCCAAAAATAATTTTCTTAGAATAAGAACAGCTTTAATTGGCTTAGTTTTTATCGTTGGTAGTATTGCAATGCTTGTTTCGCCAACGGTTAAGGCGGAAGACTTTAATAAATCCCAACTTGCCTTAAGAATCAGTGCAAATCGAAAGCAACAAAACAAAGATAATAAAGCTTTGATTGCAAAAATGAAAAAGGCAAAAAAGAAGGATGAAAAAAAGAGCAAGCTGATAGCTCAAGCGAAGCGAAGCGCTAAAAAACATCCTGTAAATCGCTCCTATACAAAATATGGGATTAGCCAAGTTGACCTACAGCTGGGACAAAAAGTGCGCCTTACTGCAATAGGTGATTCGGTCATGGCCGGTTCGAGTAATGACTTAACCAAGTTAATGCCTAAGGCAATTATTGATGCGGCTATTTCACGTCAGCTAAATGTTGCTTTTGGATTGGTTAGTCAATATAAAGCCCAACATGCACTTGCTGACAATGTGCTAATTGGCTTAGGTACAAATGGGCCATTTGCCATGTCTGATTTAGAGCAGTTGATGAAAGAAGTTGGTCCAAAGCGACATGTTTTTTGGATAAATACGCACGTACCAAATAAACCATGGCAGAATCAAGTAAATAAATTACTGGCACATGCGGCGAAACGTTATCACAATCTTACAATTATTGACTGGTATGATTTTTCTAAAAATAAAACCGACTGGTTTTACGAAGATTTGACTCATCCAACACCAATAGGATCAAAGTACTACAGTGCTTTAATCGTCAAAACGATCACAAAAAACGCCAAATATTAGAACGAGGGACATATGGAATTAGAATTTTTAGGAACGGGTGCAGGGCAGCCATCTAAGCAGCGCAATGTTTCGAGTATTGCACTTAAAATGTTAGATGAAATTAACGAAATTTGGTTATTTGATGTTGGAGAAGCAACACAGCATCAAATTTTACGTACAAATATTAGATTACGAAAAGTGACCAAAATTTTTATTTCTCATAATCATGGTGATCATATTTTTGGGTTACCTGGCTTGCTTGCAACCAGATCGTTTCAAGGGGATGTTGGTCCGATAACTATTTATGGTCCTCCAGGACTAGAACAGTTTGTTCGCACTGCACTTAAAATTTCGCGTACAAAAATATCCTATCCAATCAAGTTTGTTCAACTTGAAGAGGGTGGTCTAATATTCCAAGGCCAAGGATTTAAAGTATATGCAGAAAAACTTGCGCATCGTGTTCCAAGCTTTGGGTACCGTGTAGTCGAAGATAACCATCAAGGTGAGTTGCTAATGAGTAAGTTAACGCAATATAATATTCCTAATGGACCATTACTTGGTAAACTTAAAAATGGTGAAAAAGTGACCTTAGACGATGGTACAATATTGGATGGAAATGATTTCTTAGGACCAAGTAAGCCAGGTAGAATAATTACAATTATTTACGATACTCGTTCTACGCCGACAATTGCAAAGCTTGCTAAGGATGCTGATGTATTGGTCCATGAATCAACTTTTGCTGGTCATGAAGCCGACTTAGCGCACTCATATTTTCATTCAACGGCGGTTGAAGCAGCTAAAATTGCGCGCGATAATGGAGTAAAAAGCTTATATTTGGATCATATTTCAGCCAGATATTTAGGGGCAAAAGCCAGAAAATTAGTAAACCAAGCCGAAAAAATTTTCCCTAATACTAAATTAGCGAATGATTTTGACCGGGTAATAATTCCAATGGAGGGTGAGCAGAATGAGTGACTCATTAAGAAATAAGGTCGTGGTTGTTACTGGAGCATCCAGTGGCATTGGCCATTCAATTGCTTTAGAAAGTGCGGGACGCGGTGCGACCGTAATTTTGATAGCACGAAACAAGGAAAAGCTGGAAAAGGTGGCGGCTGAGGCACATGAACTATCTGGTGCACCAACGTACAGCTTTGTTACTGACATGAGTGAAAGTGAGCAAATTGATGCTACTTTCAAGGACATTGTTAAAGTAACTAAACATGTTGATTACTTAGTTAACTGTGCCGGCTTTGGTAAATTTGAAAATTTTGTTGAAATGGATCGCCGTGAAGTTACTGCAATGTTCCAAGTTAACGTTTTGGGCTTGATGTACTTTACTAGACTAATCGGAAGACTAATGATGGACCAAAAGACCGGTCAAATCATTAATTTTGGTTCAATGGCTGGTAAGGTTCCAACTGTAAAATCAGCTGCTTATAGTGCCTCAAAAGCTGCAGTAATTCAATTTTCAAATGTCTTGCGTCTAGAACTAAAGCCATTCGGTGTTAAAGTAATGACGGTCAATCCAGGACCCGTTTACACGAATTTCTTTAATATTGCTGATAAAAGTGGTGAATATGTTAAAAACGTTGAAAGATACATTCTTGATCCTGATGATGTTGCTTGGCAAGTGGTTCACTTCTTTGGTAGCAATAAGCGTGAATTAAATATTCCGCTTAGTTTGGCCACTTTAGCTAAGCTTTATAATCTATTTCCATCAATTGGGGATAAATTATCCCTCAAGTTTGCCTCAAGAAAGTAGTGCGATAAATGAAAAATAAGACAAGACAAATAAAATTGATCTTAATCTTGATCCTTACTCTTTTAGCAGTGATTTTTGTCGTACTTAATACCAAAAATGTTGCAATTAATTTCGGCTTGTTTAATGTTAAGGTACCACTGATTATTATTTTGGTGCTAATGATTATTATAGGTGTCTTAATTGGCTGGTTTTTTGGAGCAAATGGGCATAAAAGGGACAAGAATAACTAATATATCTTGATTTATTTAAGATACAATAGTATCATTAACAAACGTGAAGTGTTTTAGGCACTGTTTTATTAGTGACCTAAAAACGTAATTCTACAATAAAGGAGATCAAATAAAATGGCAGTTCCTAAGAGACATACTTCTAAGCAAAAGAAACGTTCACGTCGTGGCCATATCAAGTTAGCTGTTCCAGCAATGCATTATGATGCAACTACTGGTGAATACCGTTTGAGCCACCGCGTTTCACCTAAAGGTTATTACAAGGGTCGTCAAGTTGTTAGTGAAACTAACGCAAGCGACAACAACTAATTTAAAGACACCTCAATTAAGGGTGTCTTTTTTTTACCTAAAATTTGTTCACGTAGATAGGATTAGACAAGATGGAACTAGTTTTCTTAAGTTCAAGTGATTTACATGGTTATATATTACCGACAGACTATCAAAGTCCCAAAGATTGCAATGCACCTTTTGGATTAAGTAGGGTTAGTAGCGTCATCAAGCGTGAGCAAGAGACGTATGGAAAGGATAATGTTGTCATCACTGATTCCGGCGATTTCCTGCAGGGCTCGCCATTAGCCTCATTTGCCCAGTCAACTAAAAATATTGAGCAGGTAAAAGAATTTCTTTCTTTGTATAATGCAATCGATTATGATGCACGGTGCTTGGGCAACCACGACTTCAATTACGGACTTGATTACTTAAACGATTGCATTAATAACAGTAGAGCGCCATTTGTAAATGACAATGTTTTGGATGAAAAAACCGGTCAACCTGCTTTTGGAAAAGACTATTTAATCGTCAATAAAAATGGGATAAGGGTAGGATTAATTGGTGCTACCACTAAAAAAGTTCCTTCATGGGAACCTGCGGAACATGTCGCGGGGCTTAGATTTGCCTCTGCATTTGCTCAAACAAAGTATTATGCGCAAATTCTACGCCCACAAGTAGATGTTTTAGCCGTAATTTATCATGGTGGCTTTGAAGCTGATCCCGAAAGTGGTATGCAAACTGAACCAGCAACAGGGGAAAACGAAGGCTACAAAATGCTGGCTGAAATTCCAGAAATTGATGTTTTCCTGACAGGACATCAGCACAAAAAGATGAGTGCGGTAGTTAATAACACAGCAATTGTACAGCCAGGATATCGCGGTGAAGCCGTCGGAAAAGTGGTATTAGAGATTGACGAACAGACTAAAAAAATCATCTCTAAAAAGGCAATGTTGATTGATACTGCAGAAGCCACTCCTGATTCAGAAATTATTAATCTTTCTACGGATTTAAACAAAAATACACAAAAATGGCTGGATCAGCCGATAGCAAAGTTAAGCCAGTCAGCACCAATTGAAGATGCAAATAAAGCGCGGATTGAGGGATCACCGTTTGTTAACTTGTTACAGCAAATGCAACTTTATTTTACTGGAGCAGATGTTTCAGCCACTGCAGTGATGAGTGAAACGGCGAAAGGCTTTAAACAAGAAGTAACAATGCGTGACATTTTGCTAAACTATCCGTATTCCAATTTGTTATGCAAAGTAAAAATTTTAGGCTCTGAACTACGAGCAATTGTTGAACATAGTTTATCTTTTTTAAAAAAAGATGATCTAGGAAAAATTAGTTTTGCACCTGAATATCAAGATTTATTATTTAACTTTGACGTTTTTTATCCAATTGACTATGAAGCTGATCTTAGTAGAGAAGTAGGCCAGCGCTTAACCAAATTTGAGCTAAAAGGCAGAGCAATTGAGCCAGAAAAGAGCTACTACTTAGCAGTTAACAATTATCGGGCAATGGGTGGCGGCTTTTATCCATGTTATAGTCAGGATAAAATTGAGGAAACACTTGATAAAGATTATGTCCAAATGTTTCAAGAATTTTTAACTCAAGCAAAGATACCAGTTGATCCAAGAAAAAATTATAAATTTTATTAAAACAAAAAGCCGCTAGCAGTCTATGCTAACGGCTTTTTAAGATCTATTTTAGCTTAGTGTATTGACTTTTATCTTTAACAGAATGAGCTGTAATTGTTGGGATAATAGCGGCAAATAGAACACCAAAAATCACACCAATAATAGCAGCTTCACCTAGGTTGAAGACGTTTTGCGTTAAAGGAGCTGCAATAAAACCCACAATTAACATATAAACAACGCTCCAACAAATGGTTACAATATAACGTCCCATAGTGTTGCCCTCTTTCATAGGAGAATTTTAGCAAAGTTTGGGCAGGTTTTCAAACTAAAAGAGTAGTTTTTGGTATACTAATTTTAATAGAAGGGAAGATGCCAAATGAAAATTGCTGCTTTACAAAATACAAGTTCTTTCACACTTCTTGAAAGTCCAATTAAAATTAAAGATCTTTTAATTGCCGCTAAAAGTGAAGGTTATGAGGCAGTTAGTCTAACTGACATAAATGTTACCTATGGTCTAGTTAACTTTTTTGAAGTGGCTCAAGATGTTGGCATTAAACCTATTTTAGGGATGCAGCTCAGATTAAACGGTCTAATTGATAATTCGCACCAATATGACATAATTGCACTGGCAAAAACTGATGAGGGCTATCGAAACATTCTACGCTTATCTAGTAGGATTAACTTATTAACTGAGAATGGGGCTAATAAGAAAATACTAACTTTAGACAAATTGGCTAAAGATCTTGGTGATCTAGTTTTAATTGTTCCGGCAAATTCATATAGCGAGTTGCTTAATTTACAAAAGCAGGATGACCAGCTCGGTAACGATTTTGTACGAAAGCTGCTTAAATTGGTGCCAGAAACAAGCTCTCTATACTTGGGAGTATATGGCTCGAAAAAACAGGAAGTTTATCTTACATATGTTAAAGAACTGGCTAAACAGTTTAAACTACCAATTGTTAGCCTGGAAGATACCAACTACCTGAAACCACATGATCAATTTTTAAAGAAAACATTACAGGCTGTAAAAAATGGTCTTGTCATGGAAGACATCGAATCACTAGCTAAGCAAGAAGGCTCGCATTATTTACCAAGTACGCAAGAATTAAGCATCAGGTACCATGATTTGGACCTTGATGAAGCACTAGAGAATACTTGGAAAATTGCTGAGCAATGTAATGCTAACATTGTTTTTCAAGAACCTGTTTTACCAAAATATAAACAAAACAAATTCCCGACTTCAAAGGAATATCTTACTTATTTGGCGCAAACAGGTTTGCAGTCTCGTTTTAAAAATCAAGAAATTCCTGCTAATTACCAAAACCAACTTGATTATGAATTAGGCATAATTGATGAAATGGGCTTTAACGATTATTTCCTAATCGTTTGGGACGTAATTAATTCCTGCCATCGTGCTAAAATTGTCACAGGTCCGGGACGTGGTTCGGCTTGTGGATCACTTGTTTCATATTCATTGCGGATTACCGAAGTTGATCCAATTGAATATCATCTTCTGTTTGAGCGTTTTTTGAATCCTTCAAGACACGAAATGCCTGATATTGATCTAGATATTCCTGACAATCGCCGAGATGATGTTATCAAGTATATGTTTGAAAAGTATGGGATGGATCATGCAGCGCAAATTTTAACCTTTGGTACTTTGGCGGCTAAACAAGTTTTACGTGATACTGGGCGTACATTTGGTTTAAGTGAAGCTGAAATGAGTAAGTGGTCGCAAAGTGTGCCGTTTTCTAAAACAAAAATTTCACTTGAAGAGTCTTATCAAAGTTCTAATAAGATGCGCTTATTGGTTGACGCTAGTTCGAAGAATAAGCTCCTTTTTGAAACGGCAAAGGGACTTGAAGGTCTGCCACGGCATTACTCAATCCATGCTGCTGGGTTGGTTTTAAGCGATAACTCAATTGCAGCGATTTCTGGATTGCAAGCCGGTCAGCTCGGTATACCGATTACACAACAAACTAAAAAGTATGTTGAAAGCCTGGGCTTATTAAAAATTGATTTTTTAGGACTCCGTAATCTAACAATTCTGGGTGACACTGTAGATATGATTCAGAGTCAAGGTAAGACAATTGATGTAAATCAAATACCGCTTGATGATCAAAAGACAATGGAAGCTTTCCAGAAAGGGGATACGGATTTAGTCTTTCAATTTGAATCTGGTGGGATTAAGAATGTTCTTCGTGAGCTTCATCCGGATAACTTTGAAGATCTCGTTGCGGTTAATGCTTTATATCGTCCGGGTCCAATGCAAAATATCCATTCTTTTATTGCTCGGAAAAGAGGAAAGGAAAAAGTTACTTATCCGGATCCAAGCCTTAAGGAAATTTTGGCACCAACGTATGGCATCTTGGTTTACCAGGAACAAGTTATGCAAACAGCTCAGATTTTAGCTGGCTTTTCTTTAGGTGAAGCTGACATCTTACGCCGGGCAATGTCCAAAAAGAACCAGCAAGTCATTGATCAAGAAAAAGATAAATTTATTGAGGGCACAGTAAAAAATGGACACCCTCGTGAAGTAGGAGAACGTGTATACAGCTATATTGAGCAGTTTGCTAACTATGGTTTTAATCGTTCCCATGCAGTTGCCTATACCAAAATGGCATTTTGGCTCGCATACTTAAAGGTTCACTATCCAGCAGAATTTTATGGCGCAATGCTAAATTCTAATAGTGGTAATCATTTTAAAATTAGTGATTACATTATGCGTGCTCAAGGAGCTGGAGTGAAAATTTTGCCACCTGATATCAATAAGAGTGATTTGAATTATCAGATGGTTGATGGTCGAATTCTGGTTGGTCTTCGCGCAATCAAGGGAATAAGAATTGATGCACTTAGGGAAATTTTAAAAGCACGTGGAAATAAACCTTTTACCTCGTTTACTAATTTTCTGCGTCGAATTGACTCCAAGTTTTTAAAAGTTAAGTTAATTCAGCCGTTAATTAAGGCAGGTTGTTTTGATAGTTTAAATAATAATCGGAATGAATTACTCAAAAATAGCCCAGAGATTATTGAAAATATTGAATTGACTGGCAACAATTTGGCTCTATCTGAAAGCTTGGGTGGCGTACCAATAAAACCAGCTGCAGCACCAACTAATACAGAAAAAGCTGATATGGAGCAAGAAGCACTAGGCTTTTCGACCATGACATCACCAATAGTTGCGGTACAAAAATATGCCGAAAAGTTTCATGCAAAAGCACTTAATGAGTTTGAAATTAACGAAGTTGGTGTCGCAGTAGGAAAACTGATGACATTAAAACTTGTCAAAACTAAGAAAAATACAACGATGGCATTTGCTAATTTTGTTGATTCTTCAAGTAGAGAAGATATTGTTATTTTTCCAAATGTTTATGAAAAAGCTCAGTCTATTTTAAAGGAAGGTGATATTTACCTTCTGAATGTTAAAGTTCAAAATGACCGCTTTGATTCAAGTAAAAAACAATACGTTTTACTGAACATAAAAGTGGTGAACTTTAAGGGATAAAGCGTTTTTTCTAACAATTTTTGGTGAGTAATGACTGTTAGCGCTAACAAGCAAAAAGACCGATAAAACGGTAAAATAAGTCATTTTTTTGAGATTTTTTTGGCAAAGAATGTTAGAATTTAGTGGATGTGAGAAATTACACAATAAATATTAATGAGGTGAATTCATGAAGCGAATTGGTATTTTAACGAGCGGCGGCGATGCTCCCGGCATGAATGCAGCTATTAGAGCTGTTACTAAGACTGCAATTCATAACGGGCTTGGTGTCGTTGGTATTCGTTATGGCTTTGCCGGGTTAGTTGCTGGTGACTTTGTTACGCTTACTGCTGAAAACGTTGACCACATGATAAGTTTAGGTGGCACATTTTTATATAGTGCACGTTTCCCAGAATTTGCACAACCAGAGGTGCAAAAAAAGGGTGTTGAACAACTAAAGAAGCATGATATTGACACTGTTATCGTAATCGGCGGTGATGGTTCTTATCATGGTGCCTTAGCCTTAACTCGTCTTGGCATTAACTCAATCGGTTTACCAGGTACAATTGATAATGATATCCCATGTACTGACTACACAATCGGTTTAGATACTGCCTGCAATACTGCGTTAGAAGCAATTGACAAGATTCGTGATACTGCAAGTAGCCACCACCGTGTGTTCATTGTTAACGTAATGGGCCGTGGTTGTGGTGATATTGCTATGCGTGTTGGTTTAGCAAGTGGTGCCGATGCAATTGTTGTTCCTGAACGTCCATACGATGTTAAAGAAATTGCTGAGACACTTAAGCGAGGCTTTGCAGCAGGCAAGGATCATGGTATTATCGTATTAGCTGAAGGCGTAATGGATGCCGAAGAATTTAGAACTGAACTTCTAAAATACGGTGACTTTGACGCTAGAGCTAATATCTTAGGTCATATGCAACGTGGTGGATCACCAACAGTTCTGGATAGAGTTAATGCAACTAAGATGGGTAATTATGCCGTTAAGTTGCTTCTCGATGGTAAAGGCGGTTTGGCTGTCGGTATGGAGAACGGTCAACTTGAAACGCACGATATCTTAGACCTGTTTGATGATACTCATCGCAGTGATGAGACGTTATTAGATATAAATGATGAAATGACTAAATAATTTAGTCGATTTTGGGGAGAATTTTACATAATGAAGAAAACTAAAATTGTTAGTACTTTAGGGCCAGCTTCAAACGATATTGAAACTATTACAGCTTTGGCTAAGTCAGGCGTAAACGTATTTCGTTTCAACTTTTCACATGGTGATCATGCTGAGCATTTATCACGTATGAAGATGGTTCGCCAAGTTGAAAAAGAAACTGGAATACTTCTTGGTATTGCTTTGGATACTAAAGGTGCTGAAATTAGAACCACTGATCAAGAAGGTGGCAAGTTCACTATTAATACTGGTGACGAAATCCGCGTTTCAATGGATGCTTCAAAACCTGGTAACAAGGACATGATTCATGTTACTTATGAAGGTCTATATGGTGATACTCACGTTGGTGGTCACGTTTTAATTGATGATGGTTTAGTTGATTTATTAATTAAAGAAAAAGACGACGCTAAGAAAGAATTAGTTTGTGAAGCTCAAAATACTGGAGTTATTGGTTCTAAGAAGGGTGTTAACGCACCTGGTGTTGAAATCCGCCTCCCAGGAATTACTGATAAAGACGCTGATGACATCAAGTTTGGTTTAGAGCACGGTATTAACTTTATCTTTGCCTCATTTGCACGTAAAGCTCAAGATATTCTTGATATTCGTAAGCTTTGTGAAGATGCTGGTTGTGATTACGTTAAGATCTATCCTAAGATTGAATCACAAGAAGGTATCGATAACGCAGACGAAATTTTACAAGTTTCAGATGGTTTGATGGTTGCTCGTGGTGACATGGGTGTTGAAATTCCATTTATCGATGTACCATTTGTTCAAAAGGACTTAATCAAGAGAGCTAATGCACTTGGTAAGCCAGTTATCACTGCAACCCAAATGCTTGACTCAATGCAAGAAAATCCTCGTCCAACCCGTGCTGAAGTTTCTGACGTAGCTAATGCAGTACTTGACGGTACTGACGCAACTATGCTTTCAGGTGAATCAGCAAATGGTCTTTACCCAGTTAAAGCTGTTTCAGCAATGGCTGAAATTGATGAAAGAACTGAACAAGAACTTCTTAAGCGTAACACTTTAGCTCTTCAAAGATTTGAAGAATACAAGGGTTCAAACGTTACTGAAGCTATTGGTGAATCAGTTGTCCGTACTGCTCAAGAATTAGGTGTTAAGACTATCATTACTGCAACCAACTCTGGTTACACTGCAAGAATGATTTCTAAATACCGTCCAAATGCTAACATCTTAGCTTTGACTTTTGACGAAAAGATTCAACACTCACTTGGCATTTGCTGGGGTGTTCAACCATTACTTACTGAAAAACCTGCTTCAACTGACGACATGTTTGATGTAGCTGCTAAAGTTGCTAAAGAACAAGGTTACGTTAAGGATGGCGACTTAGTAATCATCGTAGCTGGTGTTCCAGTTGGTGATTCAGGTACAACTAACTTAATGAAGCTTCAAATCATTGGTAGCAAATTAGCTCAAGGTTTAGGCGTTGGTAACGGTTCAGTTGTTGGTAAAACAGTTGTTGTAAACAGTGCTGAAGAAGCAATTAGCAAGACTAATGAAGGTGACATCCTTGTTGCTAAGAACACTGATCCTGATTACATGCCTGCTATCAAGAAGGCTTCAGGTTTAGTTGTTGAAGCTTCAGGCTTAACTTCACATGCTGCAGTTGTTGGTTTATCACTTGGTATTCCAGTAGTTGTAGGTGTAACTGATGCAACTGAAAAGATTGCTGGTGGTACTACTGTTACTGTTGATGCTCGTCGTGGTGCAATTTACCAAGGTGAAGTTTCAAACCTTTAATTGATAACTTTAAACGAAAAAGTCAGCTTAGTTAGCTGGCTTTTTTGTTTTGCTTTTTTCTTATCACCTTGTAAATAAATTAAATTGCTTCTTAAGAAAAATATTACGTGGTAAAATGTTATACTTAGTGAATAGAATATGTAAAATTAAAGGGAGAATTTTATGCTTGGCACAATTGCAAAAGGAAAGGTCATCGATCAAAATGATGATGCCTATTATGTTCAAATTGAGGGTATTACTTATGAGCTGAAACGTAAAGAAATAACCCAAGAAGAACCACCTAAACTTGGTGATGAAGTAAAAGGCTTTCTGTATGACGATAAGCAGCATAATCGCCAAATGACCCAGTTTTTACCTTTTGCTCAAGCGGATCAGTATGGCTGGAGTAAAGTGACAGACGTAAGGTTTGACTTAGGAGTCTTTGTTGATATCGGGTTGCCTGATAAAGATGTTGTTTTATCAGTCGATGATTTACCTTTTAACAAAGATGTGTGGCCAAGAAAAGATGATCAGCTTTTAGTTCATCTTGAAACAGATGATAAAGACCGTATCTGGGCCAAGCTGGCAGATGAAGATATTTTTGACCAACTTTCGGCTCACTTTCCAACTGATATGAAAAATAAAGATGTCTTTGGAACAGTGTATTCTAGTCGCGATGTAGGTGCTTTTGTCATTACTAGTGACTATTATTTGGCTTTCGTTCATGCTTCACAAATGGCGCAGCCATTACGTGTTGGTGAGCAATTTAAAGGTCGTGTAGTGGGCATTAGTCAATATGGACGCTTAAACTTAAGTAGCTTACCTCGTGCTTTTGAAGAAATTGATGATGACGCTCAAATGATTCTGATGAGCTTACGTCGTAAAAGAGATAAGACCTTGCCTTTTTATGACAAGTCAGATGCTCAGGAAATTAAAAACTACTTTGGCATTTCTAAGTCAGCTTTTAAACGTGCTTTGGGCCATTTACTTAAAAACAGATACATTTCAGAAGATAAGGAAGCAGGATCAATTACTTTAATTAATGATCCTGAAGCTGAAGAAAATGAATAAGCTGCAAGAAGATGTTGAAGATTATCTGCGCTATAGTCAAATTGAACGTGGATTAAGTGATAATACAATTTTTGCTTATCGACAAGATCTAATGGATTTCTTGGCCTTTTTGAAAAAAGAAGGACTCGATTCTTGGCCAACAAAAGCGGTGGATATAGATGCTTTTTTAGCCGAACAGCGTGATTTAAATAAAGCAACAAGTTCGATTAGTAGGATGATTTCAAGTCTAAGAAAATTTTATCAATGGCTGGTTAGGCAAAACATTCAAAAAATAAATCCTATGCTTGAAATTGATTCACCCAAAAAAGAACACCGTTTACCTGTAGCATTAAGTGTTGATGAAGTAACAAAGTTGCTCGATCAACCCGATGTAACTAAGAAATTGGGCATACGAGATCGAGCCCTGTTAGAAACTTTATATGCAACAGGAATTAGGGTGAGTGAACTAATTAATTTGAAATTTAGTGATCTGCACGAAGAACTAAAGCTGCTGAAAGTATTGGGCAAAGGATCAAAAGAACGTCTGATACCAATTAGTGATGTGGCAATTTCTTGGATTAAGAGTTATCAGGAGAAAGTAAGAGATCCGCTTCTTTTAAAATCTGGCAAATACACCGACACCATTTTCCTGAATAATCGTGGTGGTGCATTGACTAGACAGGCTGTTTGGCAAATTATTAAGCGTTATTGTCAAATGGCTGGAATCAAGAAAAATGTTACTCCACATACATTACGCCATACTTTTGCAACTCACTTGCTTGAAAATGGTGCTGATTTAAGAGTGGTGCAAGAAATATTAGGGCACTCAGATATCAGTACGACGCAGATTTATACTAATTTATCGCAGCAGCATATTTTGCAAGTGTATGCTAAAACACATCCACGAACCTAGGTGATTGAATGCTGATTCAATGCAAAAAAGATAAAGAAAAAGTGGCAATGGGCTTATTGTCCTACTTGCCAGATTTTAAAAATTTGGATAATTTAAGAGACGAAATTGAACTCAATAAAAATAGTGAAGAATTTCGGCTGTTTTTGTATCGGGATGATGATCCTAACTTTGTTGGTGTAATGGGAACTCAATGGGATAATGAGTTTATTGTTGTACGTTATCTCTCACTGGCGCCAGATTATCGTCAAGCCAAAACAGAGAGTAAAATAATGCAAGAATTGGCAAGCAGTAATCCGACCAAAAAGATTACCGCCGTACCAGAGTACATTTATTTAGTAAAATATTTAACTAAAGATAATTAAAAGATGAACAGTAATTTAACTTTAGAATTACCAAACTTTGAGGGACCATTAGATTTGCTCCTTCATTTAATCAAATCGCAAAAAATTGATATTTATGATATTCCGATTGCACAAATCACTAGTCAATATTTATCCTATTTGCATGAAATGCAAAGATTAAATTTAAAAATTGCTGGTGAGTATTTTGTGATGTCCTCAATGTTGTTACGAATTAAGTCACAGTCTTTATTACCCAAAAACGATTTTACGGAAGATGAGGGGCCTGAAGAAGACCCAAGGGATGAACTTGTTCAACAATTAGTGCAGTACTCAGTTTTTAAAAAGATTTCTGCTTATTTTAAAGAACGAAATGAGGAGGTTCCGATTACTGCTGCTAAAGAAGAAAGTGTTCCGCAAACTAAAAAAGTTCAGCCGCTACCATTAGGACAAATTACCTCTTCAGAATTGGCAAATACATTTATTGTAGTTCTGCAGCGGTTAAAAATTAGACAGCCTGACGCTGTCTCGGTTGACGTCAAGGAAACCCCAATTACCGAAATGATTGATTACTTACACCAAAAATTGGCTACACAACGAAAAATTAGCTTTTTTTCTTGTACGGATAAAATGAAGAATTTATCTGATGTAATCGGCTTGTTCTTAGCATTACTTGAGCTTTGTAAAAAGCAGGAAATCAGAGTGCAGCAGGCACATACCTTCGGTGACTTAGAACTAGAAAGAATAGACCAAAATGATAAGTAAAATAGCTCAATTAGAGGCTCTACTATATGTGGCAGGAGATAGCGGCATACCAACCAATAACTTGTGTGATCTGATGCGAGTGGAGCATTCTGCATTGCGAGAACTAGCCAAGCAGTTAGCTGACAAACTAAGCAAAAACCCTGATTCTGGCCTCCAGGTATTGTATATAAATCACAGCTATAAATTAACTACAAGGCCTGAAGTAAGTGAGTTAGTCTCGAACTTTTTCCAAAAAGATGTTACAAAAACACTCAGTCAATCGGCACTTGAAATTCTGTCGATAGTTGCTTATAAACAGCCAATTACTAGAGTTGAAATAGATGAAATTAGGGGAGTTAATTCCTCAGGTGCTTTGCAAACCTTGGTTTGGCGCGGTTTGATTAAAACTGAAGGAAAAAAAGATGTTCCAGGACATCCAAATTTATATGTAACTACAACGTACTTTTTACAATATTTTGGCTATCAAAGTTTGGCTGATTTACCTTTAATAGAAGATTTTGAAGATGAGAGCATTAACTCTGAGGGAGAAATTGATTTATTCTCTGCAAGAGGAAAAGCTGATGAAAATATTGCCAAGGCACAAAAGGGAGAAAAATAATGGTCTTACAACGATTACAAAAAGTTATTGCGGAAGCAGGCATTGCTTCACGTCGAGGCGCTGAAAAAATAATTCAAGAAGGTAGGGTAACGGTTGATGGTAATGTCGTTACTAAGCTTGGCACAAAAGTTGATACTTTCAGTAATATTACCGTCGATGGTGAGCCAATTGAGCGTGAGAGTCTGCATACATATCTTTTCTACAAACCGCGAGGCGTTGTTTCAACCGTTAAGGATGATAAGGGACGTAAGACTGTGGTTGACTTCTTTAAAGATGTACCTTATCGGTTATATCCAATTGGTCGTTTGGACTATGATACCTCAGGCTTGTTATTAATGACAAACGATGGTGAATTAGCTAACTTGATGATGCATCCACGTAACAAGGTAGCCAAAGTTTATGTGGCTAAAATTGAAGGTCAATTAACGCCGGAAGAAATTAAAAAATTATCTTCTGGTGTAGAAATTGATCATCGTAAAAGCTCACGTGCCAAGGTTAAAGTTGTTCGCACTGATAAAAAGAAAAAATTCCAAATTGTGCAGCTTACTATCCACGAAGGACATTACCATCAAGTTAAACGAATGTTTAAAGCAGTTGGGCATCAGGTTATTAAACTGTCACGTGAGCGCTATTCGTTTTTAACTTTAGAATCTCTTGTTTCAGGAAAGTATCGTGAATTATCTCATGCTGAAGTTGACAGGCTAAAGCATGTGAACTAATATATGTTTGTAATTGAATATAAGTTTGTTGTCTTCAGGGCAGGGTGAAAATCCCGACCGGTGGTGAGAGTCCACGACCCACGCAAGTGGTGGAATCAGTTATGATACCGATAGTTAAAGTCTAGATGAAAGAAGACAGACTAAACTTAAGCTGTGAATGATATATGATATATGGGTTCATTCCATTTAAGCGGGTCTGTTGCTAGGAGCAACAGACCTGTTGTTTTTTGGAGGAAAACATATTGAAAAGGAAAAATACTAGTAATTTAGCCAATATTATTGCATACGCTCTAATCGGTACAATTGCATTCATTTTAATGGAAATTGCTTTTCCGTTGCCGGTTGCCAGCTTTTTGAAATTTGATTTTTCAGATGTTATTGTGACGATTGGAACTTTTCTATTTGGGGCTTTGCCTGGATTGTTTATCGCTTTTATCAGAATGCTAATTAATTTGATATATAATGGTTTTGCGTTGCCAAGTATTATTGGTCAATTAGCAGCTTTACTTGCATCCATGTCATTTGCATTACCGTTTTACTTTGTTACCAAAGATCTTTCTGTTGACGAAAAAAACGCAACAAAAAGACACCTGAAGCCACTTTTGGGAATATTAATTGGGATTGTTGCAATGACAATTGTTTTGGCAACATTGAATGCACTTGTTCTAACACCAATTTATGCTGTATCAACAGTACCAAATCTACCTGCTATTCACGGTTATTCTGGTTTACTTAACTTCACAGAAAAGGTTTATTTAGGGCAATTACTTCATATTCCATCAATGAGTGCTTACATTTTCGGAATTATTGTGCCGTTTAATTTATTAAAGGGCGCAATTAACGGTGTAGTTGTATTCTTACTATTTGAAACTGTTCTGAGAAGCTTGAAACCATTCGTACGTAAATATTTCAAATTAAATAAATAAGTATAAGAAGCGTTGGGATTTTCCTAGCGCTTTTATTTTGCTTAAACATGTTGTTTTTATTTCAACATCTAGTATAATATAACTTGTTAATTATAAATCAACATGAAAGAAAGGCGTTTATTAATGAAATATGCTGTTACTGCTGCTACAGGCAACTTTGGTTTGTTAGCAGTCAATTATTTATCAAAGTTAGTTGATCCAAAAGATATTATTGTTATCGCTAGAAATGAGCAAAAAGCTCAACAACTTTTCCCAGATTTTGAAATTAGAAAAGGCAATTATGATAGTGTAGAAGAAATGACTGACGCACTTAAAGGAATTGATCGAGTACTCTTTATTTCATCACAGCCTGGTGGTCCGGTAGAGCGTAGTGTTCAACATCAGAATGTTGTTTCTGCACTTCAAAAAAATCATGTGAGTTTTGTGGCTTATACTAGTTTTGCTAATGCGCAATCTTCAAAAACTGCATTGGCAGATGACCA
Organism: Lactobacillus apis; assembly: GCF_003150935.1. Classification (NCBI taxonomy): domain Bacteria; kingdom Bacillati; phylum Bacillota; class Bacilli; order Lactobacillales; family Lactobacillaceae; genus Lactobacillus; species Lactobacillus apis. The sequence goes on from NZ_CP029476.1 coordinate 759,653, forward strand.
TAAGCTGACAGAAAAGCTAATTGAAGAAGCAGACATCCCACATTCATTTTTACGAAACAATTGGTATCTAGAAAATGAGGCTGGCTTCTTTGAAAGTGGAAAGACACGCCAAAAGGCTATTTATTGGGCAGGTAATAAAGCAGGTTGGGCGCTTGAGCGTGAATATGCGGAAGCTGCTGCAAAAGTTCTTACTTCTGAAAATCCACAAGCAATTTATGAATTTTCAGGCAAAGCAGTTACATATGAAGTGCTAGGAGAGGCTTTAAATAAGGCACTTGCTCAGCCATGTGATGTTGCGCAGGTTTCTAAACAGGAGTATACTCTTGATTTAGAAAATCAGGGCTTAGATAATCAAACAGCTGCATTATATGCTTCCTTCCAGGATCCAATTGACAATGGCTCGTTAAGTGAGACCAGCAGTGATCTGCAAAACGTACTTGGAAGAGAATTGACTACTCTAAGTGATGGTATCAAAGAGATACTTTCGAAGTAAGGTGAGGACAAATCAAATACTCATATAAATTAAGTGACGCGATTCATTTGCTAGCTTATCTAGTAATATGTTCGGACTGTGATCAATCCAGTAAAGCAATCGCTGCCAGTATTGAAGCAAATCCGAGTGTAATTAGAAGTTTGATGAGTGATTTGAAAAAGTCCAACATCATTACTGGGCGTCAAGGCTTAGCTAAACCAACTCTAACCAGAAATCCTGCAGAAATTAGTATTTTTGATATTTACCAAGCAATTAATATCAATCATCATCTTTTGCATGTTGATCCTGAGACTAATCCTAAGTGTATTGTTGGTGGCAATATCCAGGAGGTATTAGGGAATGTCTATTCTGAAATTGAGCAAAGTGCACAACAAAAAATGAAAGAGATTTCTCTACAAGAAGTTGTAAATCAAATTTTGCAAAAAAATAAAGATAAGTAAAGTAAACTGACAAATAATCTAGAAAAAGGAATTTTTCTAGATTATTTTTTATCCATTTTAATTAGTAAATATGCTAAAATTAAGCCAGCTAGGTTGAAGGAGTTTTTTAAATGCAGCAAAACCATGAAGGACCATATAAACATTATGAACGTCCTAGCAGCAAAAGAGCAATAATAAATAAAACTGGCTCTCGAGCATGGCAAGTGACGGTTATTTTTTTGGTTGTTGTCTTAGTAGCACTTGTTCCAGTAGTTCATCACTTGTCTTCGGCTGAAAAGACGAATGAACGGGTTGTTGAATTGCAAAAGTCAACTAAGAAAAAGGTGCATTCTAAGCTTAAAAAGATGCGCAAGAAAAAAACTAAATCTACTGTCCAGAAACAGACTAGGAAAAAAACGCAAGTTAACTCGCAAGATGAGATTAAAACTAAAAAGAAAATTTCGCAGCCAACAGAGTATACTGTACAAACAGGGGATTCTCTGACCAGTATTGCGGACAAATTCCATTTAACAGTTGATGAGTTGATTCAGATTAATCAACTTGATTCAACCGGTCAAGTTAATGCTGGACAAGTTCTTAAATTAAAATAAATTGTAGAAAGGTTGGGACATACAGTCCCTTTTTTATTGGCATGCAAGTAGCAATTGATGGACCAGCTTCAGCTGGAAAAAGTACAGTAGCAAAGATTATTGCGCAAAAATTAAATTTTACATATATCGATACAGGAGCAATGTATCGCGCTTGTACGGTTATCGCAAAAGAAAATAACATAGATTATGGTAATGAACAAGGCATCTTAGCTGCAATCGATCGCAATGAAATTCAACTTAAAGCAGTTGACGGTGGGCAAAAAGTATACGCTGGTGACAAGGACATAACTCGTGATGTCCGTTTACCTGAAATTTCTGCCAATGTTTCTCAAGTTTCAGCTCTTCCAAAAATCAGAGAGAAAATGGTCAGCCTTCAAAGAAAAATGGCCGGTGAAATGAATGTGGTAATGGATGGGAGAGACATTGGAACTACTGTTCTACCAAATGCAGAAGTAAAAATATTTTTGGTTGCAACAGCTCATTCTCGAGCACAAAGAAGAATGCTTGACTTGAAACAACAAGGAATTAAAAGTGACCAAACCTTGCAAGAAATAGAGCAGAGTATTCAGGAAAGAGACTATAAAGATTCTCATCGTCAAATTTCTCCTTTAAAAAAGGCGACTGATGCTGTTGAAATTGACACAACTGAGATGAATATTGACCAAGTAGTTGAAGCAATTTTAGTACAAATCAAAAAATCTCAAAAAAATATTTAAAAAACAGGCTAAAAGAGTAGAAAAATATCTTACTTTCATTTAGAATTAGATTATGATATTGGGAGGTAAATAATGTCAGAAAACAGTAATCAATTTTTAGATGCATTAAAGCAAATGCAAGGAGTTGAGGTTGGCGATATTGTAGACGTTGAAGTTTTAGACGTTGAAGATGGTCAAATCGATGTTGGTGTAGAAAATGCTGGTGTCGAAGGTGTTGTTCCTCGTCGTGAATTCACTTCAGATCGCAACTTAGACTTACGCGAAGCAGTTAAACCAGGCGATAAATTCAAAGCTTTAGTTTTGAGAAAAGCTGGTGGTGACAAGGAGAACGGTGAGTTCTTCTTCTCAGTAACTCGTCTTAAGGAAAGAGAAGCTTATGACGAATTACAAAAAGACTTCGAAGAAGGTAAAACAATCGAGGGTACTGTTACTTCATCAGTACGTGGTGGTTTATTAGTTGATGTTGGTACTAGAGGTTTCTTACCAGCTTCACTTATTTCTAACCGTTATGTTTCTGATCTTAAACCTTACATTGGTAAAACAATGAAGCTTAAGATTACAGAAATTGACCCAAGTAAGAACCGTCTGATTCTTTCTCACAAAGACTTAATCGAAGAAGAACGTGAAGAAGCCTTTGATAAAGTTGCATCACAACTAGTTGTTGGTGATGTGGTTGAAGGTAAAGTATCTCGTTTAACTAATTTTGGTGCCTTTGTTGATGTTGGTGGTGTGGACGGTTTAGTTCACATATCTGAAATTTCATACAAGCACGTGGACAAACCTAGTGATGCTTTGAAGGTTGGTCAAGATGTTAAAGTTAAAGTAATCGGTATAGACGATGACAGACATCGTATCTCCCTTTCAATTAAACAAACTGAGCCTTCCCCATTTGAGCAAGCTACTGCTGAATTAAACGAAGGCGATATCTTTGAAGGCGAAGTTAAGTCTTTAACTAACTTCGGTGCTTTTGTTGAAGTTGCTGACGGCATTCAAGGCTTAGTACATGTTTCTGAAATTTCATTTAAGCATGTAGATAAGCCAAGTGATGTTTTGGAAGTTGGACAAAAGGTTAAGGTTAAGGTTTTAAACATTGACCCTAGTGAACGTAGAATTTCTCTTTCAATGAAGGCTGCAGATTCTAAGGGTTCTGAAAATAGCGAAGAATCACATTCACACAGTTCATACAACAAAAACGCAGTTAACAAGAAGTATATGAGCAATGATGACAGCGGTTTTGCATTAGGTGACATAATTGGTGACCAATTGAAAGATCGTCGTTAGTTTTTAATTAAAAGAGCCGACTTTGTTAAGTCGGCTCTTTTATTGTTAGGAGGCTGGAAATATGGTTTTGCCCGTAGTTGCTATTGTTGGACAACCAAATGTTGGTAAATCAACGCTTTTCAACCGGATTATTAATGAGCGTTTGGCAATCGTCGAAGACAAGCCAGGGGTAACCCGAGACCGAAACTACGCACAAGCTGAATGGCTAGGGCACAAATTTGATTTGATCGATACCGGTGGTATTACTTGGGAAGACGGACGGATAGAGGATGAGATCAGGGCGCAGGCTGAAATAGCAATTGACGAAGCAGATGTCATTGTTGCTTTGACTAGTGCAACTAATCAAGTAACCAATTTGGACGAACGTATCGCACAAATGCTTTACCAGACTAAAAAACCTGTAATTTTGGCAGTTAATAAGACCGATAATCCTGAACAAAGAATGGATATTTATGATTTCTACAGTTTAGGTCTTGGCGAGCCAATTCCAATTTCAAGTGTTCATGGTACTGGTATAGGTGATTTGCTAGATCGAATCGTCAGTGAATTACCAAAAGACTTGGACAATAATGACAATGATCAGATTTCTTTCAGTGTTATTGGGCGTCCTAATGTTGGCAAATCATCAATTGTCAACCGGTTACTCGGTGAAAAACGAGTAATCGTGAACAATGAGGAAGGAACAACTAGAGATGCAGTTGACACACCATTTGAAGGTGAGGATGGAACTAAGTATCGTATAGTTGATACTGCAGGAATCAGACGCCGCGGGAAAGTATATGAAAAAACTGAAAAATACTCCGTAATGAGAGCAATGAGTGCGATTGAGCATTCAAACGTCGTTTGTTTAGTTTTAGATGCAAGTACTGGTATCCGAGAGCAGGATAAACATGTGGCCGGATATGCACATGATGCGGGGCGTGGCATTATTATTGTTGTCAATAAATGGGATTTACCAAAGAAGAATAGTAATAGTGGCAAGGAATTTGAGCAAACAATAAGAGAAGAATTCCAATATCTTGATTATGCACCAATTATTTTTGTTTCCGCTAAAACTGGTCAAAATCTTGATCAAATTCCGAAAATGGTTAAACGTGTACACGAAAACCAAGTTCAGAGAATTAGGTCTAGTGTGCTAAATGATCTATTGCTTGAAGCAAGTAAGTTAGTTCCAACACCAATGATCAAAGGAAAGCGACTTAGAGTATATTACATGACGCAAGTGGCGGTTAATCCACCTACTTTTGTCGTTTTTGTCAATGATCCGGAATTAATGCACTTTTCTTACGAAAGATTTTTGATTAACCAGCTGCGAGATAACTTTGACTTTACCGGTACACCAATCAAAGTTATTGGACGTAAAAGGAAATAACTTTGTATCTGCCAAATAAAGAAAAATGGCATTTTTTGCCTAAATCACTTGTTGTACTATAGGTTTTGTGCTATTTTGAAACAAGGAAAGAATGATTGGGAAAGAATCATTGTTCCTTGTTTCTCTATTGAGAAATAAGTATGAATTTCTATTATGAAATTCAATTTTGGGAGGTGAATTTCCAGATGGCAAATAAAGCAGAATTAGTTACTGAAGTCGCTTCAAAAACTAAATTGACCAAAAAAGATGCTGCAACAGCTGTTGATGCAATTTTTAACTCAATTCAAGAAGACCTTGCTAAAGGTGAAAAGGTACAATTGATTGGTTTTGGTACTTTTGAAGTACGTCAACGTGCAGCTCGCAAGGGACGTAACCCACAAACTGGTGATGAAATTGAAATTCCAGCTAGTGTTGTTCCTGCATTTAGACCTGGTAAAGCGCTTAAAGACGCTGTTAAATAAAACTAATGGTTCTATCAAAAAAGATGATGGCGTACTTGCTATCATCTTTTTTGATTGTTATTCTTTTAAAGAAAGTTAGATTATAACTATTTCCATAATTAAAAAGGTGATAATGATGAGCTATTCCGAACAACTTCTTGATTCAATAGAGAAGCAAGATTTTTCGCAAGAAAAGGTTTTACTGAAAAAAGCTTTAGACGAGGATGAACCAGAAGTTTTGGCGTCGCTAGCTGAGAATTTAATGGGACTTGGTTTTACTGACTTGGCTAAGGATGTATACCGAAGTTTAATTGCCAGGTTTCCTAAAGAAGATCTGTTTAAAATTTATTTAGCAGAGATTTTATTAAATGATGGTAAAGATGATGATGGCTTGTCCTTACTTTACGATATCCCAGAAGATTCCCCTTCATATCTAGATGGTCTTTTGGTACAGGCTGATTACTATCAAACCAATGGTTTGCTTGAAACAGCATATAGCAAGCTGAAAAAAGCAGCTAAAATTGCCCCTGATGAAGATGTTGTTAAATTTGGTTTGGCTGAATTAGACTATCTAAGTGGCCGCTACGAACAAGCACTTGATTTGTATCGTGACTTGTTGAAACGGCAAAGCACTTTTAGTGAGATCAACTTGAGTGACCGCCTGTTTCAGACGCTTGCAAAATTGGGCCGCTATGAAGAAGCTAGTGAAGTAATCGATCAGCATGGTAGCGATATCTTAGATATTGACAGTAAATATCAGGCTGCTCTAATTATGCTTGCTGTTGGCAAAAATGATCAAGCGATTAAATATCTTGATGAAGTAATTGACCAAAGTCCTGATTATGTTAATGCATATCGTTTATTAGCTACAGCGTATCAAAATAAAAATGATGATGATCAAACCTTACGTTCAGCACAAGCTGGGATTGCTTATAATGAGCTCGACCCAGTGCTGTATTCTAAGGGGGCTAGTGCTGCTGTACGACTCAATGATTTTGCCACTGCTGAGAATTTGCTTCTAAAGGGGTTAAAATTCCTGCCAGAAGATATTGATTTACTATTACAGTTATCAAACGTCTATTTGCAAGAAGGCAAGTATGACGAAAATTTGCAGTTGTTTAAAGATGTAGATGAAGATGATCTTGATCCACAGGCACACTGGAACTTAGCATTGTCATATCAAGCTTTGGATCAAAATGAGCAAGCAAAAAGTGAATTTCTGCTTGCCTATCCCGAATTTCAAAATAATGCAGATTTCTTGAAACAAATGATTCGCTTCTTTAATACCGAAGCAAATTCCCAACAGGTAGTTAAGGAATTGCTTATGCGCTATCTCAAACTTGAGCCTGAAGATACTGAAATGCAAGAACTTAATAATGATCTTTTAGATAGTTAAAAAACTTCTTAACTGAGTAAATTCAGTTAAGAAGTTTTTGCTATTTGGCTTGTCTAAGAAAATGTGTTAAATTTTCTCCTATTATTGTAGCTAGCCGATTTGAATTAATATGGCGCAAGTCAGCTAAGGCAGTGAGCGTTTGTTTCAAGATACCAGGATAGTCGGCTATGCTAACTGGTTTATTTAGTAGCCATTCTACTGAATTCAAACCGTCAGTTTCGATTAACAAATGATCTAATGGAACATTTTGGGCTAATTTAATAATCGTAGGGTTGTCTAGAATATCAAGGCAAATGCTAAAATAGCAGCCAAGATCAATGTAGTCTTTTTGATATTTTAGGCAATCATACCAATGCACAAAGTAATTATTGGGATATTGCCGAATTATTGCGAGAATTTCTTTTTCGCAGCCTTTGGTGTGAAGAATAACCGGTTTTTGCTTTTTAGCTGCCCAAGCAAGTTGTTTTCTAAAAGTTTTTGTTTGAAGTTTTATATCATTTTTTGTCCAAACCGAATCAAGCCCAATTTCACCAACTGCGTCGGCTTGTTCTAAATAAGGAACAATTTCCTCAAACTTTAATTTGTTAACATCCCATGGGTGAATACCAAAACTAAGTGGCTGTCTATGCAGGGTTAACTTAGAATTGATTTGCCATTCTTCTGTAGTTTGACAGTTTATAATGGCTTTTATTTGTTGTTTGATTTGCAATTGTGCGAGCTCTTGATTGTTTGCTAGATGGCAGTGTGCGTCAATTAACATTTACTTTTGTTCCTTCTACAATAAAAATTATCAACTAATTCTATCGTAAATGCCTTTTAAACTATTGTCTAATATTTTTAAATAGGAGCAAATTCGTAAAATAAAACCCCTGGTTTTCGCAGATCAGCAAGAACAGGGGGCCTTATTGACATGTTGAGTTTTTTATTTTAGTTACTTACGAATCAGTAAATGTTGTCGTTTTTGCTTATACGTAAATCCTTCACCTAAGGCTTCGTGCACTTCAATTACGCTCACAAATGCTTTAGGATCTTCTGCTGCGATTAGTTCCTTAACTGCAGGAATTTCACGCGGTGAAACTACGAGGTAGATTACAGGACGCTTTGTCTTTTTGTAACCGCCGCGGGCCTCAAGATAAGTAAAACCGCGATCTAGTTTTAAATCAATCATTTCAGCAATCTTTTCATAGTTATCAGAAATGATGAGTAGACCCCTTGCAGAATATGCCCCTTGTTGTACTGTATCCATTACGCGAGACAGAATGAATGATGCAACTAGCGTATACATAATATGTTTTAAGTCTAAGTATGAAAGGGAAGCAAATAAAATAATTGCATCGCAGAATAATAAAACTTTCCCAGAAGATAGGCCATATTTTATCTGGCAAATTCTAGCGATAATATCAGTCCCACCTGAAGTACCATTATAGCGAAAAACTAAACCTAACCCTATTCCGGAAAGTGTTCCAGCCAAAATTGCGGACAGGAAGAGGTCGTGTTCCAAGTTTAATTGATATATAATAGGAACTAAGCGCCAAAACCACAAGAAAAAAGAGAGCCAAAGTGTTCCCCAAATTGTATAGGCTAAAAGTCGTTTACCCATAAAACGGTAACCAAGAATTATAAGAGGGATGTTTAATAGAAGTGAAGAAAGTCCCATGTTAATGCCCCAGAAGTGTCTGAGCAAAAGGGTGATTCCACTAATACCGCCATCGGTTAGTTGATTAGGTGCAGAAACCATATCTAGGCTTAGGCCGTATATGGCGCAACCAAGCATTATCATGAATAATTCAAGTATGTTTCTTTTTGTAAGTTTATGCATAAAGTTGTCATCTTTCTTTTTATTTTCATCACCTTAAACGTAACATATTTTGATCTAAAAAACACGAAACAAATGAGTTGATTATTAATGAAAAAAATAAATGAATTACCACCAATTTTTTTATCAGCAATTCCTGTCTTAAAGCGATTAGAAGAAGCTGGTTATGAAGCATATTTTGTTGGAGGTTCAATCAGAGATTTGCTATTAGGAAGGCATATCCATGATATTGATATTGCCACTAGTGCATATCCTGAAGAAGTAAAATCCCTTTTTCATAAAACGATTGATACCGGTATCAAACACGGCACGGTAACAGTACTTTTTGAAGGGGAAAGTTATGAAATTACTACGTTTAGAACTGAATCCGGTTATCAAGATTTTAGACGACCTGACCATGTTACTTTTGTCCGTAGCTTAAAAGAAGATCTTAAACGACGTGATTTTACAATTAATGCGCTGGCAATGAATACAGAAGGCGAAATTGTTGATTTATTCAATGGCTTAGGGGATTTGAATAATCACTTAATTAAAGCTGTTGGTGACCCTATGGAACGTTTCCACGAAGATGCGCTTCGAATGATGCGAGCAGTTAGATTTATGAGCCAACTAAAGTTTGATCTTGAGGATGAGACAAAAGAGGCAATTAAGAATTTACATGATCTTTTGCCTAAAATCTCTGTTGAACGGATCCGCGATGAGTTCATCAAAATGGGAACCGGTCCTAATTCACGTCAAGCATTTCAGGTTTTCCTAGATACAGAATTAAGTGAAGGAGTTCCTGATTTTGCAGGTAAAAAAGAACTGTTAAGTATTTTTCCTAGTTTGAAATTTGGTCCAAGCATGGAGTCTAGCTTGTGGGCAATTATTATCATTTTGTTAAAATTGCCTAATGAGCAAATCACCAGTTTTATGCGTGATTGGAAAAATTCAAATGCAATGACAACTAATGTAGAACGAATCGTTGAACTATTTGACTTGCTTTCTGAACATAGTCCATCGGATTATGAGTTATTTAAGGCGGGTAAGGATGTTTTGCTAAACACAATCGATGTGGCTAAAATACTTGGGCAGCCTGTTAATTCAGAAGCTTTAGTAGACCGCTATACTGCTTTACCAATTAAGTCTTCAGCTGATTTAGCAATTGATGGACGCTTTTTGATTAATGCAGGAATTCATCCTGGACCTAGCTTGGGTGAACTTTTAACCGAAATTAAGCAAAAAGTCATTACAGGTGAGCTTGAAAATAGTGAAGAAGCAATTACGGTTTATTTAAACGGACTCAGTGCCTAAACGTAAAACAAAACTGAAAAGTACATTAATGCAGAACCTATGATAACAAATAGGTGCCAAATAACATGGATAAATGGTACATTTTTCATCGTATATAAAACTGCACCTACTGTGTAAGCTACCCCGCCTCCGACTAGTAGCCAAAAACCGGTTGGACTAAGACGAGCATACAAATAGTTGCCTGCCAAAATGACTAGCCAGCCCATTCCGACATAGAGGACTGTATCTAAAATCACGTGCTTGCCACGGTTAAAGATGTAATAAACAATTCCAAAAATCGCAATTAGCCAGATTAAAGTGAATAATAGCCAACCCCATTTTCCGCCTATGGCTACTAACGAAAATGGAGTATAAGAGCCAGCAATTAAAAGGTAAATAGAGGAATGATCGAAGATTTGAAAGACATTTCTTGCTTTAGTAAAAATCAAGCTATGAAAAAGAGTTGAAAAAAGATATAGCAAAATCAAACAGACACCATAGACAGTGAATGTAATTAGTCTGAGTGGACTGCGAAGAGAAATAGCTTTAATGATCAACAGAATTAAACCGATAACGGCTAGGAAAAAACCGATTCCATGTGTTACTGCACTTAGTGTATTGTCCCAAATTTGATAATTCTTACTTCTGTTTTTCGGTTCTTGCCAAAATTCTTTAAATTTCATGATGCAACAATCTATCCGCTTTCTTTTTTTTACTGGTTTTTTTGATATAATAATTTATAATTGATTCAGTTCACATTCTATCATAGAATGTGTAAAGCAATTCAGAATTGAGGTCGAGTAAGTTGTCAAGAATAAAAATTTTGACCGATTCTTCTGCACAATTAACACCAGAAGAAATTGAAAAATATGATATTACAGTTGTGCCCTTATCGGTAACAGTTGGCGGAAATACTTATCTTGATGGTATTGAAATTTCCAGACAAGAGTTTGTTAAAAAAATGAGTGAGTCAGCTGAACTACCTAAGACAAGCCAACCATCAATTGGTCGCTTAGTTGATACAATTAACGATTTAACTAGTGATGGTAGTGAAGTTATTGGGATTTTCTTAGCGAAAGTTCTAAGCGGTACAATTGATGCTGCTCGTCAAGCAGCGAAGCTTACCGGTAAATCTGACCAAGTTCACATTGTTGATTCAGAGCTGACGGATCGGGCCGAAGGTCTGCAAGTTTTAGAAGCAGCTCGTGATGCCGAAAAAGGTAAATCAATTTCCGAAATAATTGATCATCTTGAAAAAATTAAGAAGACTCAGCGTTTACGGCTGATGATTGTTAACTTGGAAAATGTCATCAAGGGCGGTCGTTTGGGTCCTATTTCAGGTAAAATCGCTAATATGCTTAATATTAGAATTGAGTTACAAATGCCTAACGGCGAATTGAAGGTGGCCAAAAAAGGTCGTGGTAAGAAATTCATGATGGCTTTTGACCAACGAGTCCTTGATGATATTGAAGCAAATAAAGAGAAAATTAAAGAAGTTGGAATTTCTTATGTTTCGCTAGATGGTGTTCCGCAAAAATTGCTCGATTTTGCTCAAAAAATCAAAGATATTAATTCAAAAATTGATGTCTTGGTTCGTGAGACCAGTCCAATTATTGCAACACATGCTGGTATGGATGCATATGCAATTTTGTATTATACGGAGTAAATAATTGGCCTATCGAGAGAGTTTTTACCGATATTTAATGACATTACGTGACGCCGATTCAAACGATGAAGTTGCGCAATTTGCAAATAATGCTCAAAATGATCAAACTTTTCCTAAACAGGAACAGGACTATGACAAGCTGTCAGACTATCTTGAATTAAATGCAGGATATTTGTCTAGCATGAGTATTTTTGATCAAGCTTATCAAATGTATCGAGATAAAATGATGTATTAACAAAGGCCCTTTTGGGCCTTTTAGTGTTAAAAGAAGGCGAAATAATGGCTAATATTCAATGGTATCCTGGTCACATGAACAAGGCGCGTAACCAACTGGAAGATAAGATGGGGTTAATCGACGTCTTAGTTGAAGTTTTGGATGCTCGCATCCCTGAATCATCCCGAAACCCAATGATTAGTGAGCTGGTGGGTGACAAATCACATTTAATTATCTTAAATAAAGCTGATTTAGCTGATCCTGTGATGACTAAGATGTGGCAGAAAAAGCTCAGTGGTAAGGGTAAGGTTGTTATGGCCCTTGATTCATTGCATAGCACTAATATGCAGGTCTTAATCCGAATGATTAAAAAAGCTGCAAGTTCAAAGGTGGCTAAACTTGAATCAAAGGGTGCTTCCAATCCAGTAATTAGAATTGCCTTAGCTGGTGTCCCTAATTGCGGTAAATCAACCATTATCAATCGATTGGTTGGACGTAATGTCGCTGCCGTTGGTAATAAGCCTGGAGTCACTAGGGGACAAACTTGGCTAAAAACGCCGTATAACATTCAAATTTTGGATACTCCGGGTATTCTTTGGCCTAAATTTGAAGATCAGGAAGTTGGCTATAAGTTGGCAGCGCTTGGTTCAATTAAAGATAGTATTTTTAGTGCTGATGATGTTGCCCTATACCTGCTTTCAAAATTGCGTAAGTACTACTTAAACGATGTCGTTAAATTTGCTCGGTCAACTAAAGAAGAGGTTAGCAAAATTAATGATACTGATTTATTGCTTGCATTAACGGAACAATATGGGATGAGGGATGATTATGACCGCTTTTCACTTTATCTGTTACAGCGCTTGCGCAAAGGTAAAGTAGGAAGGATAACTTTGGACCGCCCATGACAATTAATGAGATAAAAGAACTATTGATCAATGACCGATTAAATGAAACTGAACTTGCCGAACTTGAAAATGATTCACGTGCAGGTGTCAAAAAGCTCTTGGACAGCTATCGACGTCGTAAAGAAAAACTGGCTCAAAAAAGGGATTCCTTTGAAAAGAGATTTACATATGAAAAAACTTTTTGGGCTAAGAATCAAATGGTTGCTGGTGTCGATGAAGTAGGACGGGGCCCCTTAGCAGGTCCAGTTGTTACGGCAGCAGTAATCATTGATGAGAATTTTGACCTAATTGATGTTAATGATTCCAAAAAGTTAAGTGCACAAAAAAGACTGGAACTTTATCCTGAAATTTTGGAAAAAGCTGTCAGTGTAGCAATTGGTGTTAAAGATGCTGAAGTAATTGATCAGGTTAATATTTATGAAGCCGATCGTTTGGCCATGGCCCAAGCAGTTAATGATCTTGACGTTCGTCCAGATGCCTTATTAGTAGATGCAATGAACGTTCCAGTTGATTTACCACAAATAGAATTAATCAAAGGTGATAGTAAGTCAAATTCAATTGCTGCTGCATCAATTGTGGCCAAAGTTTTCAGAGATAAATTGATGGAAGATTATGCGGAAATTTATCCCGAGTATCATTTTGATTTGAATGTTGGCTATGGAACTAAAGATCATATTGCTGCAATTAGAAAATATGGGCCGACTCCAATTCACCGAAAAACTTTTGCACCAGTTAGTGATTTTTATAAATAAGAAATTTTGTCTCCTTTTTACGTAATTCTAATTAGGAGGCTTTTTATGAAGATAACAAATTTTCTTTTGCGCTTAAAATTACAAAACGGAATCGGTTATGTTAAGATGTTACAAATTGCTAGTCAATTGCCTACTAGCGAAGTTAATCCTGAAATAATTAAGCAAATGGATTTGCCAAGTAAGTTGATCAAGTCAGCGTTAACAGCATTTTATGATCAACAGGCTGAAGCAAAGATTGCGCGAATAAAAAAGCAGTGTCAGATAATTAGTTTTTTTGATCAAGTGTATCCCCAAAAATTACGGGAAATATATCGACCGCCGTTAATTTTGTTTGCGCAAGGTAATTTGAAATTGTTGCAGGAAAACGTCATCACTATTGTGGGTTCGCGTCAGGCAACTGATTATAGTCAATTGGTTTTGAATAAAATAGTGCCGCAATTAGTTAAAAGAAACTTTGTTATTGCTAGTGGATTGGCAATGGGTGTTGATGTAATGGCACACAGCGCTACATTGAATAATGGAGGAAAAACCATTGCCGTTATTGGAAATGGTTTAAATCACTTTTATCCAGAACGCAATAGTCAAATTCAAAGGCAGATTATTAATGAAGGTCTAGTTCTTAGTGAATATTTGCCTGATACACCGCCAAGGCCCTTTCGCTTTCCAGAAAGAAATCGAATTTTGGCTGGAATTGCTGACAGCGTAATTGTTACCGAAGCTAAAGAAAAGTCGGGTTCGTTAATAACGGCCAATATTGCGCTTCAAGAGAATCGTAATATTTATGCAGTTCCCGGTCCGATTAATAGCCAACTTTCGATTGGTCCGAATAAGTTAATTGCAGCAGGGGCAACACCAATAACTGATTTTTCTTCTTTAGCTTGAATAAGTTGACAAGTGGTAGGCAAATATTCTATTCTCAGACTAGTATTTTTAAATAGATTTTTAATGAGGAGGCTTTTGATGCCTACGAAATCAAAGCCAAGTAAACGAAAAAAGACATTGGTGATCGTTGAGTCACCCGCAAAGGCTAAGACAATTGAAAAATATCTTGGTCGTAATTACCGAGTTATTGCTTCTAAAGGTCATATTCGTGATTTGCCTAAATCACAGATGGGAATTGATTTTGATAATGATTACAAACCAAAATATATTTCTATTCGTGGTAAGGGCGATACGATTAAAGAATTGAAGTCGGAAGCCAAAAAAGCTAAAGAAGTATATTTGGCTTCCGACCCGGATCGTGAAGGAGAAGCAATTGCTTGGCATGTTGCGCATACACTAAATTTGGATGATACTGCCAAAAACCGTGTAACCTTTAATGAGGTTACTAAGGATGCAGTTAAAAATAGTTTTAAGAATCCGCGTGCAATTGATATGGACACGGTTAATGCGCAGCAAGCAAGAAGAATTCTTGATCGAATTGTTGGTTATTCACTTTCGCCAATATTATGGGAAAAAGTTAAAAAGGGTTTAAGCGCAGGACGTGTTCAATCTGTTGCGCTTAAACTAGTAATTGACCGCGAAAAAGAAATTAAAAACTTCAAGCCTGAAGAATATTGGACAATTGACGCTGAGTTTAAGAAGAAAACTAAGTCATTTAAAGCATCATTCTGGGGCGTTGATGGTAAAAAGCAGGAACTACCTAATAATGAAACAGTTCAAAAGGTTTTAGCCAAAATTGATAAAAAGAAACCGTTTGAAATTAACAATGTTTTAAAACGTGAGCGTCGTCGGCAACCCGCAGCTCCTTTTACGACTTCAACGCTTCAACAAGAAGCCAATAAGCGGTTGAACTACCGTACAAGAAGAACGATGAGTATAGCCCAGCAGCTTTATGAAGGAATTAGCTTGGGTAAACAAGGGACTGTTGGTTTGATTACCTATATGAGAACCGACTCTAAGAGAACATCACCAGTTGCTCAAGCAGAAGCTTCTAAGTTTTTGAATGAAAAGTATGGCAAAGAGTACGCGGCCAAAGGTGCAAGACATTTCAAAAACCAGGAAGATGCGCAAGATGCCCACGAAGCAATTAGACCGACTAGTGTTTACCGCACACCTGAATCCCTAAAATCTGTATTAACAACTGAACAGTATCGTTTGTATAAACTGATTTGGTCACGATTTGTTGCAAGTGAAATGACACCAGCAGTTTATGATACTGTTAGAGCAGATATTGAACAAAATGGTGTTACATTTAGGACTACTGGTTCAAAAATGAAATTTGCTGGTTTTACAAAAGTTTATGATAACTTGCAAGAAAAGAATATTGAGCTTCCAGATTTAAATGATGGAGACGAAGTTAAACTTGCAAAATCCGATAATAAGCAGCATTTCACTTTACCACCTGCTAGATATACTGAAGCAAGTTTAGTACACACGCTGGAAGAAAATGGTGTTGGTCGTCCGTCAACATATGCTCCGACTATTGACACGATTCAAAGACGTTACTATGTTAAGCTTGAGGCTAAGTCGATTGTACCAACTGAGTTGGGTGAAATCGTTGATAATTTAATCGAAAAGTTTTTCCCAGATATTGTTAATATCGACTTTACTGCTCAATTAGAGAATGACCTCGACAGTATTGAAGCCGGTAAAAAGAACTGGGTAAAAGTGGTTGATGAATATTACCACCCATTCAAGAAAGAATTAGATAAAGCTGAAGCAGGGATTCAAAAAGTTCAGATTAAGGATGAGCCTGCTGGATTTAACTGTGATATCTGTGGTGCCCCTATGGTCATCAAAATGGGACGCTATGGTAAGTTCTATGCTTGTTCACGTTTCCCTGATTGCCGTAACACTAAGGCAATTGTCAAAAAAGTTGGCGTTACTTGTCCAAAATGTGGCAAAGGAGACGTTGTCGAGAAAAAATCTAAGCGTAATCGTAAATTTTATGGTTGTTCGCGTTACCCAGAATGTGACTTTGTTTCGTGGGATATGCCGATTAGCCGTAATTGTCCAAATGATGGACATTTCTTAGTTGAAAAGAAAACTAAAAAGGGCTTAGTAATTTCATGTCCAAATGGTGACTACAAAGAAGAACCTAAGGATGAAAAAATAACAAAATAAAATTAAATTTATGTAAATATCATCAAATCATTGTGATTGGCATTTTTTTGTGGGCAGATAAGAATTACTTCTTCTGGCCACCTCAACTTCGTCCACTGATGAACAGCGAATGGTCGGATATCATCTTTATTATTTTGGGTGTTTGTTTACTATTCACTGCATTAACTGGCAATCGTAGTAGACGATTCCAGAGCATTCTACTTATTGCATCAAGTGCTGCAGTAGCAATGCTGTTGGCTGAGCAAGTATGGCATGTGCTGGGCGCACATAAAGTTGAAATGATAATGGCGGTAATTTTAGATGCAGGGTTATTAACGCTGTTAATTAGGTGTGCATACAAAAATTAGGAGGCGATCACTTGCACGATTTTAACAACTGGGTACAAGTGTTAGCCGGTGCCGTTGGTACGATTGCGACTGCATTAGCAGTGTCACATAAGACCAACAGGGCAGATTATCACTCTCTGATAAAGGAAAAAGACACGCTTATTACACAACTAAAAACTGAAAAGGGGGAATTCAAAGAGTACTTTCACGCCGAAAGGGACAAGCGATTAGAGGCAGAAGTAAAACTAGATAAGTTAAGCGTGAAGTTTAATGACTTAAAAGCGAAATACGATATTTTAAAAGCAAAATTTGATGAAACAAAGAAGCACCAATAGGTGCTTTTTTTGTTTGAAAGGAATTAAGATAACAAATTTATATATTATTGTTGGACTGGTGTTATTAGCATGTGGTGGATGGTCACTTTATTTTAAAAAGCGCCCATCCAAGAACAAGGTAGTTAATACAATTAACGGCTTGGTTGATACAATCCAACAGTTAACCATTGGTTTTGTACACCTGGAAGAAACAACTGATTTAACAGGCAAGCAAAAAATGAACAAGGTTATTGATATGGTGACACAATCTTTGAAAGAACAAGGCTTACCAGTGCCAGACTATGTAATAGAGATGATTAAAGCATTTGCTGAACAGGAAGTAGCAAAGATTAAAAAGGAGAACAAATAATGAAGAGAAATTATAAATACGCATTAAGTGATAATGAAGGAAGTTCGCATAGAGCTAAGCCTAACTTTATCGTGGCTCATTCAACAGCCACACCTAATGGTGAAGCTTGGGCTGAAGCTAGAAACATGAAAACTGGAATTAATACTAGCCAAACCTATGTACACTTGGTAATCGATGATAATAATATTTATCAAGTAGGTGAAATTGGCTATGATGCATGGGGAGCAGGTATGCCGGCTAACAGTATGGCACCAGTTCAAATTGAGCTATGCGAATTTACAAATCATAAGCGAGCAATGAAAGCTTATAAACACTATGTTAATTGGTTACGTTGGAGCGCTAAAAAATATGGTATCCCATTAACAATTGATGATAAAAAGCCAACTGGTATCAAATCACATGCATGGTTAGTGCAAAATGGATATAGTGATACTAATCACACTGATCCGTGTGGCTATCTAACTAAGTTAGGTATTACAAAAGCACAATTTGCTAAAGATTTGGAAAAAGGTTTTAGCGGCGAAAACATAAAAAATACTAAATAATAAATAGGCCACTCTGGATTGATGTCCGGAGTGGCTTTTTTGTTGTTTTATATTATAATTAAATTAAAATTGTTATATAAGGTGCTGGAATGGATAAATATTTAAAATTTATTTTTAATAAAGTATTTAATGACACCAATGTTAACTTTATTATCACAGTAGTTCTTTTTGCTATCGATTTCTATAGGCTTGTTAAAGTGGGGGAATCTACCAACTACAATCTTAAGGAAAACGAACAGATATTTTTTATTATTTTTTTGTTGCTTGGGTTCTTTATGCTGAATTCTTTCATGCTAAAGGATATGAATTACAAAAAGCATTTCACTAATGAAACTAGAGATGCTATATATAGTTTTGTTTTTCTTCTGATTCTGGTAATAGGAATATGTTCTTGGGGAAAAATTGCTTTATCTTCTCTTTATATCCTTTTTTACTATATGGTGTTCATCTGGAGTGTATATATTAATTTTTGCATAAGGATGCTCAATAGTATTAATGTGAAGTGTGATATTTTTGTTGTAACTGCTACTAAAGCTATGCTAATTGCTACAACAGCATGGTTCTCTCTATATGGCCAATCTCAACCTTCTCCTGTTGAAGTTATTATTTGCTTTATCAGTAGTTTATATCCAATATTAGATATGTATACTTATGCACGCTCAAAAATTGACGAATTTGATAAAAAAAGAAAAAGAGAAGAAGAAGTTTAATTTTTATAATTATAATTAAAAGCCATCTTGGAGTGGTCTTTTTTACTATATTGTATTGTCATAAAAACTAAGGGGGATTTG
This sequence comes from Lactobacillus apis, assembly GCF_003150935.1. Classification (NCBI taxonomy): domain Bacteria; kingdom Bacillati; phylum Bacillota; class Bacilli; order Lactobacillales; family Lactobacillaceae; genus Lactobacillus; species Lactobacillus apis. The sequence continues at coordinate 778,418 of NZ_CP029476.1, forward strand.
TTGTGCAAGCATGTGAAGTATTTTTTTTAATAGCTTTTGCTATTGTAGTATTTGCTATTGTAGGATTTGCGTTAATATGGTCAATTCATATTTTTAATAGCTTTAATGTCGTGGGGAAAGTTGGAAATATAAAATTTATTAGCATAATCACTTCTGTGATTGTGCTAATAGAACTTCTTTTTATTGTGTTGTTAAAAGATTACCAAGAGGTTTTTTGGTCTTTAGTAGTGGCATATATTTTTACGATGGTTTTTGGGTGGATTTACATTGGGAATATGGAATTTAAAATTTTAATCGAAGTTGATTCTCCAAAGAAAGAGACGTTTTGGTTTGATACACTTGGCGTTGTCATAGAAACAATAGGTAAATGCTCAGTATTATTTGTAGTCCTATTCTATTTTTTAAAACCAAGTAAAAGTGAAAAGCTACAGCTACCCAATGATACAATTAAAATCTGTCTTTCTATGCTATTGTTACTTATTCCTGATTTTGAGATGGCTAAAACTGCAATTAATGAGTATACTCAATATGGAAAAGGACAGGGGAAAATATCAAAAAAACAGAAAAAAGAACAATACAATGGTGATGAACAAGTCATTAATAGTTTTGAAACCATTGACGATTTGGACAACTTAGAAAAAACCATTAACAACAAAAGAAATCAACTAAAAAAGGGGCAATTCAATGACATCCAAAAATTCATTAATAAATTTGCAACCCTTGAAGATTTAGACAACTTGGAAAAAACTATTGCCAAAAAAAGAAAAGAATTAGATCACTAAAATTGCTTTTTTATCACTTAGGTTTTACAATTATTCCAAACTAATGTTTGGGTGATGTGCAGTGAGTAAAGAATTTGACAAACGAGTAGATGATTTTTTCAGGACATATCAAGATCGTGGAATGAAGAAGTGGCAAGGATTTATGCTAAGTGACTTTACTTCTAAAGTTGGTAAGATTGATAAGGAACGCGCACAGGTTTATGAAAAGAAAAAACCAATGTCTCTTGAATCAATCAGTGAAATATTGATGATTGCTTATGCAAATCATAGATCAGTATCAGTACAGTTGAAGCAGGTTGATATTGATGATAAATTCCTACCTGACATAGTTGGTACTGTGGACGGTTATCAAGTTGACCATGTAGTTATTGCTGGTGAGTGGATTGAATTAGAAGATATTAATAATGTGGAGATAAAATAAAAAAGAGTAGTTTTCTTGATAGCTACTCTTTTTTGTTCTAAGTACTTTGGCGGATAAACTCGATTCAAAATGCTAATTTTTAAAATCAAACCTATTGAAGATAAAAAAAGGCAGCCTTGAGTTATTAGACTGCCTCTAAAATTGCACGTATGATGTAGCACAATTATTATCTTAACTGCAGATACTTATATCACTACTATTTAATTTAAAAAGGTCATACATTTAACTTATAAATAATGTAGAATAAAATATAACGACAATAGATTTTTAAGAGGATAGGATATAGGCAGGAGACAATGATTACTTTTATCGCAGTAGTGCTAGATTTTTGTTTAACAGGTTCTATTATTTATATGTTGTATCATGATTATAAGCTTAAAAAGTCAGGATCAACGGAAAAGCCACTTAAAAAGAAGTGGCAATATTGGGTAAGTATATTTGCGCTATTTTGTGTAATGGGTGTGGTAGTTTCTTTTGATAATACTGATAATACTGCACAAAATGAAAATAGCAGTGATGTAGCAAAATCAAAAAGAAAAAAGAAAAGGCAAATAGCTACATATAAAAAAGCTACTCGAGCTGATGATGATAACGATCCCGAAGATGATAGTGAAGTTGACGCTAATGAAGCAAACGCTAATATTACTATGCTATTAAAGGATGACCAGAAAGATGCTTCAAATGGTAATGAAAAATTTGCCTATGCTCTATATCTTAAAAAAATAAAGTATAGCAATGACGGCATAGAGGTTCAAGTTACCAACGACTTCTTCAATCTTTCAAATGATGAAAAAGATACTGTTGCTGAAAGAGTACAAGGTGTAGTCGGTGCTGGAATTTCAATGGTTGACAGCGACTACGAACCTAAAGATGACCAGCAAGGACATCACTTGAGCTTTTATTATGGAAAGATTGCAGTTGGCCACTCCAAAATGCTAGATTCTCACAAGTATAAGTGGTATAAATCAGCTAACTAATTTTTGTCTTTTCAACAATTTAAGTTGGAAAAACGGAAGAATAAAAACGTTGGAATAATTCGAAAAAAGTTCGAATAACTTTTTAAAACAGTTAGAGCTAGTTGTATTAAGCACCGTATTTAATAGGATTGTTTAATTGTGTTTCCTCCTATTATATAGCGTTCAGAATCATTTTGATTTGATGATATTCTTTTATTTAAGCTTAATTTAACTGATTTTTTAGTAAAGGAAGATATAAACATGCCAAAAAGTGTAACTGTTATTGGTGGTGGCTTAGCTGGAAGTGAAGCTACCTGGCAATTAGCAAAACGCGGGATTCCAGTTGATCTTTATGAGATGCGTCCTAAAAAGATGACGCCTGCACATAAAACGGGTGAATTGGCCGAGTTAGTGTGCACAAATTCAATGAGATCCAATCAACTATCCAATGCCGTTGGATTATTAAAAGAAGAAATGCGTCAACTAGATTCGTTAATTATTGAAGCTGCCGATAAAACGCAAGTTCCAGCTGGAGGAGCTTTAGCAGTCGATCGTGATGAGTTTAGTGAATATATCACGCAAAAGCTTCATGCATTGCCAAATATCACTTTTCATGGAGAAGAAATTACTGAATTGCCTATAGATGGTATTACGGTAGTTGCAACTGGCCCCTTGACTAGTGATGCATTAGCAGATCAAATTAAACAATTTTCTGGTACTGATAGCTTACATTTCTTTGATGCAGCAGCCCCAATTATTGCGGCAGACTCAATTGATATGGATATTGTGTATAAAAAATCACGTTATGACCGTGGTGATGCCGCATATCTTAACTGTCCAATGACACAAGAAGAATATGAAAAGTTTGCTCATGAATTGGTTAATGCTGAAACTGCTGAAATGCATAGTTTTGAAAAGGAAGATGTTTTTGAAGGCTGTATGCCAATTGAAGTAATGGCCGGTCGTGGTGAAAAGACAATGCTCTTTGGTCCACTTAAGCCAGTTGGCTTAGAGGATCCGCATACCGGAAAAACTCCTTATGCGGTTGTTCAACTGCGTCAGGATAATGCAGCTGCTTCAATGTATAACATTGTTGGTTTCCAAACTCATCTTAAGTATGGTGAGCAGAAGAGAGTCTTTTCGATGATTCCAGGTTTGGCAAATGCACGCTTTATTCGCTATGGTAAAATGCACCGCAATACTTATATAGCTTCTCCTGAAGTCTTAGCAGCTACTTATGAAGCGAAAAAGCAACCGGGACTCTTTTTCGCTGGTCAAATGACTGGAGTTGAAGGTTACGTTGAGAGTGCTGGCAGTGGTTTAGTTGCTGGTATTAATGCGGCAAAGACCGCCTGTGATCAGGCTCCCGTTGTCTTTCCAAAGGATACTGCACTTGGTTCAATGGCTAACTATGTTACAACCACTAGCGTTAAACATTTTCAGCCAATGAATGCCAGTTTTGCCTTGATTCCTGGTTTAGAAGGAAAGAAAATTCGCAATAAGCGTGAACGGCATGAAAAAATTAGTGAACGTAGTTTAGCAGATCTTGCAACTTTTAAGCAGGAAGAATTGATGTAAAAATGATCAGTGCTAATGAAAGTGATGAACTAACGCTTTTTATTTCTTATCTTCAAAATGAGCGACATTACAGTAAAAATACGGTTATTTCTTATCAAAATGATTTGCTTGAGGCAAAAGCATTTTGGCAGGATAATGGTGGTTTTGATGGCTGGAAAGAGGTTACTAGACGGGATGTTGAGCTTTTTATACAAAATCTCGCAGAGCGCAAAGTAGCAAGGTCCACACAATCACGAAAAATGTCGAGTTTGCGGTCATTTTACCGCTTTCTAACTAAGCGGAAAATTGTTAAAATAGACCCAACGCAAACGGTTGTTTTGCGCGCTAAAGATCATAAACTACCGCAGTTCTTTTATGCTCCTGAAATCAAGCAAGTTTTTGATTCACTTAAGTCCAATGAGCCATTAACAATGCGCAATCTAGCAATGTTTGAATTGTTTTATACAACTGGCATGCGGGTAAGTGAAGTAAGTGAACTAAAAATTGAGCAAATTGACTTGGAGTTAAAGATCATCCTAGTTCATGGAAAAGGAAATAAAGATCGTTACGTGGCTTTTGACAAGCAAACTGAAGAAGCACTGTCGAACTACCTGAATGAAGGACGACCTAAGCTTTTGAAAAATGCAGACGATACTAAAACTGTTTTTTTAAATAATTTAGGGAAGCCGCTAACTACGCGCGGAATTGAATATATTATGCAAAAAGTATTTAATAATGCGGGGATAAATGGAAAAGTTCATCCCCATGAATTACGCCACTCATTTGCGACAGCTATGCTTAATAATGGCGCAGATTTGCGTAGTGTTCAGGAGTTATTAGGACACATTAATTTGTCGACAACGCAAATTTATACTCATGTAACAATGAGTCATTTACAGGCAAATTATGATCAGTTCTTTACACGCAATGATAAGAAAGATGAGGCAAAATAATGACAACTATATGTTCAGTAAGATATAACGGAAAAACTGCAATCGCGGGTGACGGTCAGGTTACTTTAGGTGAAAAGGTAATCGCAAAAGCAACAGCAAAAAAGATTCGCCGGATATACCATGATCGCGTGGTTATTGGCTTTGCTGGTGGTGTTGCCGATGCAGTTAGTTTACAAGATATGCTAGAAGGTAAACTTGAAGCGTTTGGTGGCGATTTGCGTCGTGCTGCAGTTGAAATGGCGCAGTCCTGGCGAAAAGATGCAACTTTGCAAAAGCTAGACGCAATGTTGATTGCATTTGATGACAAGGACTTGTTACTAATTTCAGGAAACGGAGAAGTTCTTGAGCCAGATGAAAACGTAGTTGCAATTGGTTCTGGTGGTAATTTTGCTCAGGCTGCAGCGATTGCTATGATTAGACATTCTTCTGATATGTCAGCCAGTGAGATTGCTCATGAAGCGGTTGAAATTGCTTCTGGAATCGATATTTTTACCGATGATCAAATTCATACGGATGAACTTTAAAGGTGAGTGAATAAGTAATGGAGATCAAAACACCCAAACAAATTGTTAACTTATTAGACGAATATATTATTGGTCAAGATGAAGCTAAAAAAGCTGTTGCAGTGGCTCTTTATAACCGTTATCGGCGCATGCAACTGCCTAAAAAGATGCAGGAAGACATTACTCCTAAAAACATGTTAATGGCAGGTCCAACTGGGGTCGGAAAAACAGAAATTGCTAGAAGACTGGCAATTATTGTTGATGCACCTTTCGTTAAAGTTGAAGCAACCAAATTTACTGAAGTTGGTTATGTTGGCCGTGACGTCGAATCAATGGTACGTGACTTAGTCAGTGAAGCTGTTCGAATGGAAGAAAAGGATCAGTTTGACCATGTTCGTGCTCAAGCAGCAAAAGAAGCAAATAAGACAATTGTACGTTTGCTTGTTCCTGGCATCAAAAAAGAAAAAAGAAGAAATCAAATGCAGGAATTGCAGGACATGATGTCAATGCTCATGCCAAACGAGCAAAATGCTAATAACGTTCCTGAAGCTGACCAAGAAGAAGTAACAGATGAAATCAGAAATGAGCGTTTGTCAGTTGCTGAACAACTTGACAAAGGCTTGCTAGAAGACCGTGATGTGACGATTGAAGTAGAACAAGCTCCAAAAATCAACCCAATGGGTAACATGATGAACCAAATGGGCGTGGATATGGGCTCAATGCTTAATGAAATGATGCCAAAGAAACGTGTTAAACGGACCATGTCTGTTAGGGATGCCCGTGAAGTTCTAATTCAAGAAGAATCAAAGAAGTTAGTTGATTATGACTCAATCTATCAAAAGGCAATTGAGCGTACATCAAACAATGGTATTATTTTTATCGATGAAATTGATAAAATAGCTGCTGGAAACAAGAAGACTTCGGGAGAAGTGTCCCGTGAAGGTGTTCAACGCGATATCTTACCAATTGTTGAAGGATCAACCGTTCAAACCAAGTATGGTCCTGTATCAACGGATCATATTCTCTTTATTGCTGCCGGTGCTTTTTCAGAATCTAAACCAAGTGATTTAATTCCAGAACTTCAAGGACGTTTTCCAATTCGAGTTGAGCTAAATGCTTTAACCAAGGAAGATTTTGTGAAGATTTTGAAGGATCCAGCAGATTCTCTGCTTGAGCAATATGTTGCATTGATGAAGGCTGACGGCATCAAATTAGTCTTCACAAAAGAAGCAGTTGATAAAATAGCTCAAATAGCGTTTGATGTTAACCAGGGAACGGATAATATTGGTGCTAGAAGACTATCAACTATTTTGGAAAAGTTGCTTGAAGATGTTTTGTATGAAGGCCCTGACATGGCAATGGGTGAAATTACAATAACTGAAGCATATGTTGATGAAAAACTTAGTGATATAATAACAAATAAGGATTTAACTAAGTTCATTCTTTAACAAAAGGCGATGATTTAACATGGATTACACAATTAAAAACAGCATTTTGCAAGTCACAATTGCAAGTAAAGGTGCTGAAGTCCAGAGTGTTAAAAGTTTACATAGTGGGTATGAATATATTTGGCAAGCCGATCCAGAGGTCTGGAATCGACATGCACCGATTCTATTTCCAATTGTTGGTAGACTAAAAAATGATGAATATACTTATCAAGGCAAAACCTATCATTTAAATCAACATGGTTTTGCACGTGATCAAGAATTTAAAGTTGAGCAACAGACTGATGAAAGTATTACGCTTCTACTGACCGATAATGAAGAGACAAGAAAAGTCTACCCATTTAAGTTTGAATTGCGCGTAAACTATAATTTACTCAACAATTTATTGGAAGAGAATTTCAGTGTAATCAATAAGTCTGATGGTGAAATGATTTTTGGTATCGGTGGTCACCCTGGCTTTAATATTCCAACTACTTCTGAGCTAACAAAGGAAGATTTCTACTTTAGTACTAAACCATCTCGTGCGCGGGTACGGATTCCTTTAAAAGGAGCCTATTTGGATTGGCAAAATCGTTCTTTAGCTTCAACCAATAGTCTGATTACGCTGAGTGATCATTTGTTTAAGGATGATGCATTAATTTTCCAATTACGTGGTCATGATAATCGGATTTCTCTTAGAACAGATGCAAACAATTTCCACGTTAACGTTTGGTTACGCGATGCTCCATTTGTTGGTGTTTGGTCGCAATATCCAAAAACAGCTGACTATGTTTGTATTGAACCTTGGTGGGGAATAGCTGATCGAAGTGATACCAATCAAAAGCTAGAAGAAAAATATGGGATGAACCATTTGGCTGCAGGTGAAACATTCACTGCTGGCTTCAGTATGGCGTTCCATGATAAAGATGAATAACTTATAATTAAGCAAAAAAGTATGGCGACTAGTCATACTTTTTTTGTGCGATCAAAATTGAATGATAAAAATATTTTTCCTACTGATTTTAATTATAATTAGCAATTTTTTGTATAATTCAAATCACTTATTGATAAATGACCTACTATTCAGCACCACTATATATTGTGATAACATTCTAGAAGAGTCAAAGTTTAGTGTTAAGGAAGGAAAAATTAATGACAAACAATAAGAAACTCGTAGGAGCAATTATTGCAGTTGGAGTCCTGAGCTTTTTGGGAATTGTAATTGAAACTGCGCTAAACATCGCTTTTCCGCAGTTAATGAAGCAATTTGCAGTTTCAGCAAAAACAGTTCAATGGCTAACTACAGGATATATGCTTGTTTCAACGATCATCATCCCTTTTGGGTCATTTTTGCGTAAAAGGTATCAAGCAATTGCCTTGTTTAGGGTTGCGGTCATCTCTTTTTTGATTGGAACAAGCATGGCAGGATTTACAAGTAGTTTTACGATGCTCTTAGGTGGCCGTCTCCTACAAGGAATTGCAGATGGAATTGGCCTACCATTAATGTTCTCTTTAATATTGGAGCAGGCACCAAAAGAGAAAGTTGGAACTTTGATGGGCATCGGAACACTAGTTATTGCCTTTGCCCCTGCTGTTGGTCCTGCATATGGTGGGCTTATTTTGAACTATTTACCATGGCAAGCCTTATTTATTCTAATTATTCCGATAATCATTATTACCTGGTTATTAGGAGAACGAAGTATTGTTCAAGTCAAACAGCCAGTTCATGTACCATTTGATTTCCAAGGTGGAGCTTTTTTAAGTGTATTTTTGGTGTCGACTTTATGGTTGCTACTTGATTTAACTGACCAGCAATTTGGCTTAAGACAGATTGTTTTACTGCTTGTTGCGCTAATTAGTTGCTTAGTCTTTGTTTACTGCGAACAAAAGAGTGATCATGCTGTAATTAAACTAGCTCTTTTTAAAAGTGCGCGTTTTGATGGCCTACTAATTGCCTTTTTCTTATTGCAATTGATTTCGCTATGCCTATCTTTTTTACTTCCTAACGTTTTGCAAACAGCATTTGCGCAGACAACTGCAAATACTAGCCTGCTTATCCTTCCCGCCGCAATTACAGATGCTATTGTTGCAGCGTTGGCCGGCATTATTTACGATAAAACTAATCCGCGTCTGCCGATAATTTTAGGTGTAATTATTATTTGCTTTAGCTTTTTGATTGCAAGTTTCAATGGGTCATCGGTTTCTATCATAGTGATTAGTTATGTAGTTTTTATGATTGGCTTGGGTCTGAGCTACAGTAATATTATGACGTTTAGTTTAGCAAGGCTTGAAAATGAGGAGTCTAATGACGGCAATGTGATTTTTATGACGGCTCAATCTTATTCTGGTGCAATGGGCACAGCTATGGCAGCGTCACTTTTGACTTGGGGTCAAGCCCAAAGTAAGGATATTGTGTACGGAACACTTGCCAGTCTAAAATTAAGTTTTGAGGTGCTTTTGTTAATCTCGGCTATTGTAGCTGTGCTTTGTATAGTTAGTTTAATTGAGGTTAAGCGAAAGTAGGATATCTTTTTCCTGCAAAAAGATGCCAAAATATTCCGTTGCGAACTTTTGTTCTTATAACTATAATAAAATAGCTAGCAAATAGTTGCTAGCTGTATTTATTCACTTAATGTTTATAACTTGTTGTGTTTTTTCTTGTACCAATACCATAATCCGAACGGAATAATGTTTTCTTGATGGTTAATTAGTCGCTTAATATTGCTGCGGTGCCGGATAAAAAGTATAACCATAATGCAGCCAACGATAATTTCAAGGAAAAGGTCATGAAAAAAGAAAGTGCTAATAAAAATTAGGACAACCGCAATTAGACTGGCTAAACTCACATATGAAGTAATGAAAACAAGTGGAAGAAAGATTAGGGCACAAACGCCGAAAAACTTTAGGTTGTAGCCTAAAAAGAGACCGGCACTTGTTGCAACTGCTTTACCACCCTTAAATTTTAGAAAAATTGAAAAAGTGTGACCTAGAATTGCTAGGCCACCGGAAATTAATAGTAAGTATTTAGGACCAGCAATATGAAATAGACGTGGCAAGTTAGTAGCTAAAGTTCCTTTTAGAACATCAACTACTAAAACAAAGCTCCCGGCAAAAGGACCCAAAACTCGAAAAGAGTTTGTGGTACCAATGTTGCCTGAACCATAGTCACGAATGTCTTCAGCAAAAAATATTTTTCCGATAATTACCCCAGTGGGGAAGGAACCTATTAAGTATGCTAGAATAAATACCAGTATTAATTTTAGATTTATCATTTATATCCTGCTCTCTTAAAGTCTAAGGCTATTTTATCAAAGATTACTTGGCTTGAGGATTAAAATATATAAATGATTGAAAACTGGAGGAATTTATTTGGCTAAAACAAATAAAAACGCAAATTCTTACGATGATTCATCGATTCAGATTCTTCATGGTTTAGAGGCTGTTCGTAAGCGTCCAGGAATGTATATTGGATCAACTGATATTCATGGCCTGAACCAACTAGTTTACGAAATTGTCGATAATTCTGTTGATGAAGCAATGGCCGGATACGGTCAGGAAATTGATGTTACAATTCATCAAGATAACAGTGTCACCGTGCGTGATTTCGGGCGAGGAATGCCTACTGGGATGCACAAATCTGGTCGCCCAACAATTGAAGTTATTCTGACGGTTCTTCATGCTGGAGGAAAATTCACTGAACAGAACTACAAGACATCAGGTGGTTTACATGGTGTTGGTTCTTCGGTAGTTAATGCTTTATCCAGTTATATGGATGTAAAGGTTGTTCGTGATGGTGTTGCGTATGAAGAAGAATTTAAAGACGGTGGGCATCCAGTAGGTACTTTAAAACGTTTAGGTAAAACTAAAGAAAAAACAGGAACCTGCATTACCTTTAAGCCAGATGAAACAATTTTTTCTACTATTAAATATAAGTACGAAACAATTCAAGAACGAATTCGTGAATCTGCTTTTCTACTAAAGGGGGTTCGCTTTGTTTTAACTGATGAACGCGAACCACAGCATCATGATGACTTTAAGTATGATAATGGGATTGAGTCCTTTGTATCCTATTTAAATGAAGGTAAGGAAACCCTTAATGATGTCTTCTACTTTGATGGTAAGCAAGATGAAATTGAAGTTGAATTCAGTGGCCAATACAGTGATAGTTATTCAGAAAACTTGGTTTCGTTTGTCAATAATGTGCGGACGGCTGACGGTGGTAGCCATGAAGTGGGTGCTAGAAGCGGATTTACTCGTGCGTTTAATGACTATGCTAAAAAGCAAGGCTTACTAACCAAAAAAGATAAGAACATTGATGGCTCTGACTATCGTGAAGGTTTAAGTGCTGTTTTGTCTGTCAAGATACCTGAAGAGCAGCTAGAGTTTGAAGGACAGACCAAAGGTAAATTAGGTACACCTCAAGCAAGATCCGTTGTAGATGCGATTGTTTACGAAAAAATGTCGTACTATTTGATGGAAAATGGTGAACTAGCTCAGGAGCTGGTCAAAAAGGCACAGCGAGCAAGGGATGCACGTGAAGCAGCCAAGAAAGCTAGAAATGAAAGTCGTAATGGCAAGAAACGTCGTAAAAAAGAAGTTCTATCTGGGAAGCTAACACCAGCGCAATCTCGCAATCCTAAGAAAAATGAACTTTTCCTAGTGGAGGGAGACTCAGCCGGTGGTTCTGCTAAGCAAGGCCGAGATCGTCGTTTCCAAGCAATTTTGCCTTTACGTGGTAAGGTTTTAAACACCCAAAAGGCTAAATTACAAGATATTTTTAAAAACGAAGAAATTAATACTATGATTTATACTATCGGAGCCGGTGTTGGTGCCGAATTTAAAGTCGAAGATTCTAATTACGACAAAGTAATCATTATGACAGATGCCGACGACGATGGAGCTCATATTCAAATTTTGCTATTAACCTTCTTTTACCGCTACATGAGACCGATGATAGAGCACGGTAAAATTTATATTGCATTGCCCCCACTATATCGTTTACAAAAAGGTCGCGGGAAGAAAGCTCAGGTTAAATACTCCTGGACTGATGAAGAACTTGTAAATGATGAAAAGGAAATGGGCCGTGGTTATTCCTTGCAGCGTTTCAAAGGTCTTGGTGAAATGAATGCTGAACAACTATGGAACACTACAATGGATCCAGAGACTAGAATGCTGATTCGCGTTAAGATTGATGATGCTGCACTAGCAGAGCGCCGAGTAACTACTTTAATGGGTGATCAGGCAGAAGCTAGAAGAAATTGGATTGAGGAAAACGTCAAATTTAGATTAGGCGAAAATGCTTCAATTCTTGAAGAAGAAAATGAATAGAGGGGTTTAATTAATGGCTACAAAAGAACGAATTCGTGAAATGCCACTTGAGCAAGTCATGGGTGAACGTTTTGGAAGGTATTCTAAATATATTATTCAAGAAAGAGCCTTACCTGATATTCGTGATGGCTTGAAGCCCGTGCAAAGAAGAATTTTGTACGCAATGTACCAAGATAATAATACTTATGATAAGCCATTTAAAAAAGCTGCTAAGGCGGTTGGTAATATCATGGGTAACTTTCACCCTCACGGTGACAGCTCTATCTATGGCGCGTTAGTCCACCTTTCTCAAGATTGGAAAATGCGTGAGCCGCTAATTGAAATGCACGGTAATAATGGCTCAATGGACGGTGATGGTCCTGCAGCCATGCGTTATACGGAGTCTCGTCTAAGCAAAATTTCCAATATGCTTTTGGAAGATATTGATAAAGATACTGTCAATATGGTGCTTAACTTTGATGATACTGAATATGAGCCGACAGTTTTACCTGTGCGCTATCCTAATTTACTTGTTAATGGTTCAACAGGTATTTCTGCTGGTTATGCTACAGAAATTCCGCCACATAACTTGGCTGAAGTAATTGATGCGACTATCTATCTCTTGAAGAATCCTGATGCGACGCTTGATGAATTGATGAAATTTGTTAAGGGACCAGATTTTCCAACTGGGGCGATTGTTCTTGGTAAAAAAGGTTTAAGAGAAGCATATCAAACTGGCCGTGGTCGTATTCAGGTTCGTGCTAAGTCAACAATTCAAGAAATCCGCGGGCATCGCGAAGAAATTATCATTACAGAGATTCCTTACGCAGTAAATAAAGCTTTACTTGTCAAAAAGATGGATGAAATCCGTCTTAACAAAGAAATTGATGGTATTGCGGAAGTACGTGATGAGACTGATCGTCATGGTTTATCCATTGCGATTGAACTAAAAAAGGGTGCAGATGCGCAAAACATTTTAAACTACTTGTTCAAGAACACCGAATTACAAGTTTCTTATAACTTCAATATGGTTGCCATTGATCATATGACGCCTATGCAAGTTGGTTTGAAGCATATTCTTTCTTCATACTTGGAGCATGAAAAAGATGTTGTCATTAAACGGACAAAGTATGACTTGAATAAAGCAGAAGCACGTCTTGAAATTATTCAAGGTCTGATTCATGCGATGGATATCTTAGATCAAGTAATTAAGGTTATCCGTGCATCTAAGAATAAGACTGAAGCTAAGAAAAACATTTCGGAGCAATTTGATTTTACTGAGCGTCAAGCAGAAGCAATCGTTTCTCTGCAACTGTATCGCTTAACCAATACCGATGTTGATGCCTTGGTAGCTGAGCAAGCAGAACTTGATAAGAAAATTGAGCAATATCGTACACTTCTTTCAGATTCAAAGGTTTTAGACAAGGAAATTATTAAAGAACTGTCAGCTGTTAAGAAAGAATTTGGGAATCCGAGAAGAACAGAAATTTCATCAGAAACAGCACAAATTAAAATTGACGAAAAGGCGTTAGTAGCGGATGAACAAGTTCGTGTATTGATTAGTAAAGACGGCTATTTAAAGCGCTCTTCATTAAGATCATGGCAGTCAAGTGATGATAAAGAAAATGGTCTTCCTGATGGGGATGAAGTCGTATTTGAGAAGACTTTGTCTACACTTACTGGCCTATATCTCTTTACCAATCGTGGTAATGTGATTTTCCGTCCCGTTAACGAACTAATTGAGACGAAATGGAAAGATACTGGACAGCACTTATCACAAGAAATAGGTCTAAATAATGATGAACAAATAATTCGTGTCTTTGACTTTGAGCAGTTGGATCAAAAAGTTAACTTCTTAATAGCAACAGATGATGGCTATATTAAGCAGCTACAATTAGCAAACTTACAGCCAACCAGAACATATAAATCGCGTGCAATTACTGCGATTAAGATGAAAAACGATGATAGCAAGGTTGTACGAGTTGACTTGGTTCAACTGGATTCTAAACAAGAAATAATTTTGTTTACCCGTAATGCCTATGCCATTCGCTATGATATTAGTGAGATACCTGAATCTGGTGCAAAGGCCGTTGGGGTTAAATCAGTTAATCTGAAAGATGACGACTTTGTTGTATCTTATATCTTAATTCAACCTGACTACGTTGATCTAATGCGTGTAGGATTAATCACTCAGAGAGGAGCATTTAAGCAGTTTAAGGCCAATTTGATTAATAAAGTATCTCGGGCCAAAAGAGGGGTTCTCGTTCTACGTGAGCTGAAGAATAATCCGCATCGTGTTGTTGCTGTTGCTTCATATGGTCAAGATCATACTTTAATGATTACGACTTCAAGTAAGCGACACATTAAAGTGAATACGAATGAATTCCCACTTGGAGATCGCTATTCAAATGGTTCATTTGTGATAGATACTACAAGTGAAGGTTTACCTGTTAGTTTAAGAATCGGTAACCCACTTAGTTCACGGTAAATAATATTTATACATACACTGTTATTTAATAGAGTTTGCGGCAGTATATTTTGAACTGCTCTTTGACATGAAGGGGTTTTTGAACGATAATAGCATATAAATAGAGTTATATTATTGTTAAGATAGAAGGATTAATTTATATGCCTAAAACAGATACAATACTATCAACAAAGTCATTACATTATTTTTTGCAATTAATCGATACCATGAATTACACTCAGGCTGCGCAAATTTTAGGAATTACGCAGCCAGCCTTAACTCAACAAATTAAAAAGATCGAACATGCAATTGGGACACCTTTATTTGGGCAAATGGGCAAGAAACTCTATCTAACTGAAGCCGGCAAGCAATTACAAACGGGAGCAATTAAGCTTTTAGGGACAATCAATTCTGTTGTTAATGATATTCAGGAGTTTACTCAAGCTGATAAAGGTAATATTTCAATTGGAGTTTTAGACAGTGTTAGTTCTGAGCTATTAAGAAAATTTTTAATTCGTTTCAATCAGCAAAGTCCAGATATCACAATTAACGTTTGTTACTTTAATCGCAAAGATTTGTGGTATAACCTCGATAATAATTTAATAGACTTTGGGTTGTTCTATGTACCTGCAAATATAAAGAAAAGTCAGGTTAATCTGCATAATCAATATGAGTACATGCAGATTTGTGAAGACCGGCTTACAGTATTAACGCATGATCACGAATTAGAAGCAGGGAAGACTTACCCTTCTTCAAAATTTATGGACAAAAAGTGGGTGGCATATCCAGACAACTTTTACTTAACACAGTTGATGAAGGAAAAATTTGGTAGCAAAATTAATGCTAAGAATGGTATGAAAGTTCCATTGAGTTTTTCTTTAACTGAGCAATTAGTAGAGACTGCGGAAGAAACAAGTTATGACACATTTGTCAGTTCTTCATATTATCAACTGCATAAGAGTGAAATTAATTTAACTCCTGTATATATAGAAGGTACTCCAGAATATTCTGTCTCAATTATTTATCGTAAGGGTAAGATTGATGTGCCACGTATTATGAGCATTTTAACGGAACTGAAAAAGTTCTTGGACGAATAACTATTATTAGGTAAACTACTAAGTAAAGAGATAAATATAAAAGAAAAAGAGGAAGATTAATGGAAAAAGAGCTAATTTTTGGTCATCAAAATCCTGATACAGATGCAATTGGTACTGCAATTGCATATTCATACCTACAAAATAAATTAGGCTATAATACCGAACCAGTAGCACTTGGTGAAGCTAATGATGAAACTGCGTTTGCATTAAAGAAATTTGGTTTTGAAGCGCCTAGAGTAATTAAAACTGCTGCTGATGAAGTAGATAAGGTAATGTTGGTTGATCATAATGAGCCACAACAAAGTGTTTCTGATATCGACAAAGTAACAGTTACACACGTTGTTGACCACCATAGAATCATGAACTTTAACACAACTTCACCATTATTCTATCTTGATGAACCAGTTGGTTGTACAAGTACAATCATGTATGACTTATATAGATACAATGATGTCGAAATTCCAAAGAATATTGCCGGAATTATGCTGTCAGCAATTATTTCCGATACTTTGCTATTAAAGTCACCAACCACTACTGATAAGGATAAAAAGGCTGTTGAAGCTCTAGCTGAAATAGCAGGTGTCGATTACCAATCTTACGGTCTAGAAGAACTAAAAGCTGGTACGAACATTGCTGATAAGCCTGAAGAAGAGTTAATTGATCTTGATGCTAAGAGTTTTGAACTTAACGGTCAAACTGCTCGTGTAGCTCAAATTAACGTTGTTGATCTTCCTGAGGCAATGGAACGCAAGGACAGCTTCTTGAAGGCAATGGAAGATGCGTCAGAAGCTGAGAACTATGATTTATTCATGTTGCTAATTACTAATGTACTCGATTCAGATTCAAAAGCACTTGTGGTAGGAAATGATAATGCTAAGGCTGCTTTTGAAAAAGCATTTGGCAAAGTTGTTGATTCTGAAATTGACTTACCAGGTATTGTTTCTCGTAAGAAGCAGGTAGTACCCCAATTAACAGAAGCTTTTGAATAAAAATTTAAAATAGTAAATAAAAAACGAGCTAGTTTTTACCTAGCTCGTTTTTGTTTGATATTTAATTTAAAACAATTATTCTTTATTTATTTCTTTAGCTAAAACAATAAAAGATTTACATACTCGTTCAGCTTTTTCTGGAGACATCTTTCTTAATTCATTAAGAACTTTTTTGATAAATACTGGTGTATTATCATGATGATTTTCAACTTTAACTTCTTTAAAGCGGTAAGCATTCATAATGATGTCTGGAGTAGTAGTGTTCAGGGCTCTAGCAATTGAGTCTAGTTTCTGAATACTAATATTCTGATTCTTAGTGCGTTCAAGACGTGAAATGAAGTTAACTGACAAATCGCTTAACTCAGCGAGATCCTCCTGCGTCAGTTTCTGTTCACGTCTACGACGGCATATTTCTTTTCCTAAATTTATACTCATGGAATAAATTCAACCCTTTCAAAAATATAATTCCATCTTCCATAATAACAGAACAATTATAGAATTAAAAATTAAAACAATAAAAATAATGAACAAAACAACTTAACTAATAATGTAGCTAAAGCCACAGATTAGCAAAATTGTTTTTTAACTATACCCCAGATAGTATTGTAGGACAAAAACAAAAAAAAGCAAATAAAAAGGGCTAAAAAAATAAACCTAAAGTGAAGAGATAAAAGCTTGCAAATAATAGTTTAAGTCACCAAAAGAGGTACTGTCAATGCTATTCAAAATTTCTTTAAGACCAGTTTTTGGACAATTAATAATAATATATAAACTAGAAATAGTAAATACAGAAAGCGCTTTTTATAACCATTTATTTAGTTTCAAAACCAAAAATAAAAATAGTAATGAAGTAGCATCATTGATGCACTTAAATAAATAACATTCAAAAAAGCAATGTGCTAATTCACTAATATATACCGGTTAGAAAGTGTCGCTAAAATATAAATCAACCAACTAATTCGATTTTTGTCTGTTTTAGCTTTTTAAGCATTAACAGGTCATCATTTTAGTTTTTTAAAATGATTAGTAGGAAAAAAGAAATAAAAAGAAAATTCATTTGAAAAGTAGGACTTATGATTTCTCCATATGTATAACTTCGTATAATATATATTATGTAAAGTTAAATATAAAAAACTGAAGAGAATATTATTTATCAGTGAGAGCATTACTCGTGTATTTAAATTACTAGTACTAGCATCAAACTTTTTTGTTAAGCAAATGTTTGAGTTCAATTGTCTAAAAAGATCAGTTTAATAGGACCAAAATACTTTTGTTTACGGATACTATCTTCTGCTGTGCTGTTAGAGTGATTTTAAGCGCGTCAAAATCATTTTTGCTCGATAACTGATCAAAAGATTAGCTAATTCGGCAGAATTTTCACTCAATTAAGGTAGAAAACGATTTTTGAACAAAAGTAGAAAATTGTCGAAATTCACTGTTCAGTTAATTATATTTGTAGAGAAATTAGGGCATTTATTCCGTAAAGGATTCCATATGGTCAAATATTCAATTTGGGTCAAAAAATGAAGTAGCTCAACTATTTTTTTAGTTGCTATCATTAAAACTATAATTTTAATGATAGGTATAAGCGTACACTATTAGTTGTTAGTAAAATTTATTTGAGTTTAACTTGTTTAAAGTTGTCAAAACAAGTTAAACTTTTTTATCAAAAATTTTATCGCGTATTTAAAAAGCTAATCTTAGGTTTAAAGATCAGCTTTTTAAATTCTTCGTAGCAATTCAAACTGGTTCTGCGGTAAAAATACAAAATGTCAGTTCGATTTAGATAGATTTGCTGATAAGTTAGAGACGTGGGTAAAAGTCTAATAAATCATAGGAAACTAACAATAAAATAGACTTTACTTCATGAAATAGATAAAAAACGTCCCCTTCTCCTCTAGAGTTTTGATAACCTAAAGTAAATATTCCTTACGCGTCAAGCTATATGATGGTTGAGATGAATTAATTTGTTAGGATGTACTTTATAAAATAAATGCTATGTAAAGTAGTCTGACTATTACTCACTCCCCCATCCTTCTGCTCCCCTAGTTACAAAATAGGATTAAATCACTCTTTTTAGCAAAAAGACAAACATACATTCCGTTTTTGCTTTATAATGATTAAAAAGCATAGTTAGGAGAACTACGTGGAAACTAAAAAGTACTTAGACCTTATTGAAGAAGAATTGAAGAAAATGCCGGATTTTGTTAAAGAGTATAATTTTGGTACCAATCACTCTTTAGCAACCTCTTACCAATATTTGACTGAAATCAGGCGTTTTTTTGATTGGTTAAGGCAAGAAGGAATATCTGATGCTGAAGACAACCAGCATATTACTACTGATACTTTGGCTAATCTTCAGCGTAACGACATAATGCTTTATATCAATTACTTGGGGCATGTTAAAAATCAGCAGGGTAACTTGAACTCCCCCACTACAATTAACCGCTCAATCAATGCATTGCGCTCTTTATTTAAGTTTTTAACCATCACAGCCGATAATAACAATGGTGAGCCTTATTTCGAAAGAAATGTTATGTTGAAGATTGACTCACTTAACAATACAAAAACGTTAAACTACCGCGCACATATTTTGGAGTCTCATATGTATACTGGTGATTTAAAATATCAGTTTTTGGATTTTATTGATAAAAATTTTGAAAAGCAGTGCAACAAGCATGCCCTGCCATCTTTTAAAATCAATAAAGAACGCGATATGGCAATTATTGCCCTTATTTTAGGAACTGGAATAAGAGTTTCTGAGTGTGCAGGAATTGACTTAGCTGACATCAATTTAAAGAAAGCTACACTTGATGTAACCCGAAAAGGTGGTCAACGCGACAGCGTGCCAATTGCAAAGTGGACGATTAAGTATTTGAACAGTTATCGAGAAATACGTAAGAAGCGTTATTTTGCTGATAAAAAGCAGAATGCCTTTTTCCTTACCAGATGGCATGGTCAAACTAAGAGAATTACAACTAATGCAATTGAAAAAATGGTTAATAAATACTCTGCAGCGTTTGGCCATCCGTTAACACCGCATAAATTGCGTCATACGCTTGCCTCCGAACTTTATGGTGTAACTAAAGATCAAGTGCTCGTTGCGCAACAATTGGGCCAAAAAGGCACATCGGCAACAGACTTATATACGCATGTTGACCAAAAGAAACAACGTGATGCTTTAAATGAAATTGCTAATGTTAAAAATCAAGGAGAAAAAAAGCTGGATTAACTATCCAGCTTTTTTATGTTAGTCACAAATAACTTGCCAATGCGGATCATGTGCAGCCTTTAAGCACATTTTTACTTCATCTGCAGTAGTACGATTTACTGATAATGGTGGAAGATGATCAACGTCAAAATAATCATATTCGGTCGTTTCAGTGTTTACAACGAATTTACCGCCAAGTTCTTTGCAAAGGAAAAAGACACTGCAACAATTAATTGCACGCTCTACTCTTTTTTGATTATGAACATTAACGGATTTATCAATTAGCGCAATTACTTTTTCAATTTCGACTTCGCGTCCAGCTTCTTCCTTAACTTCTTTGATGCAATTTTCAGTCGTTGTTAAATTAGGATCACACCAGCCACCTGGCATTGACCAATGTTCATCAGTCGTTTCTTTAACAAGCAAGATCTTCTCGTCGTTAAAAATCGCGGCGCGAACTGCTAATTTTGGAGTCTGGTAACCATCATCGCTACTAAAGAGTTCTTTTACCTGTTTTATTGGTAAACCAGTCTTAGCAGACATAATTTCTGTAGCAATTTCCCTAATTCTGGTATATCGCTCTAGGTCAAACCGGTCGTGACCGTATGCTAATCCGTCTTGAGCAAGACTTTGAAGTTCAATTGCCCAATTAGTAAATTGATCTCTTTTTTCCATGTTTATTTACCTCAAATTACAAAAAAAGCAGCCTATAAGCTGCTTCTACTTAGCCCAAATCAATCTTATCAATATCAATCATCCAGCCAATTGCAAACGATTTTTCACCTAAGTGCGTAGCAATTACCGGACTAAAGGTAGTGACAGAATAATTCTGGTTAGGGAACACTTTCTCTATCCACTCTTTAGCTTCATTGACCTGCTCACTATCATTTGAATCAATAATGAAAAGCTTGATTTTATCTTTATAAGGTAATTCATCAATTTTTTGAGTGGTTAGCTTTTTAATTCTTGAAAAAGCACGCTTCATTGAGCGAATTTTCTCAAATGCAACGATATTACCGTCCTTAAAAGTTAACAGTGGTTTGATATTAAGCATTGAGCCGATAAATGCACCAGCATTACTTAAACGACCACCTCTACTAAGGTTATTCAAGTCATTAGGAACAAAAATTTCGTCAATTGTGGAACGAATTTTTTCAACTCGTTCAAGAATGGTATCGAGATCTAACCCATTGTTAATCATTCTTGAAGTGGCCAAAACCAAATCACCTTGTAAACGAACAGTCATTCTTGTATCAATTGGATGTAGATTATATTTTGGATGATTCTCCGCAATATTGCATAAAGTATGATAAAACCCAGAAATACCACTGGATAAAGTAATCGCAATGATTGCTTCATAGCCTTCATCATGTAATTCATCGAAAAGCTTAATCATATCGCCAATGCTTGGTTGAGAAGTCTTGGGAAAATCAGCTCCTTGTCTTTGCATTTCAAACAATTGATCAGGTGTGATATTGATATTTTCCAAGTACTCTTTTCCACCTATGATAATTGGAATAGGAACAACAACTATATTGTTTTCTTCAGCTTCTTTTTTAGTAATAACGCTAGTACTATCAGTAACCAATGCAATTTTCATCTAAATAACCTTTCGATTCTAATCTGTACAACATAGATGAATTATAGCATAAAAAAACAAGTGGTTCGACTTTCTATTTAAGTGAATTCTTCTCTGCTTTTTTGACTAGTTTATTAAACATACTATTAAAAACTGAGATATCTTTATCGGAAAAACCAGCAAATAAGTTTGCTTCGATCTCTTTCAAAGAACTTTTGAGTTCTTTGATTTTGGCAATCCCTTTTTCATTAAGAACAACAGTTTTACTAGAATCATTTTCTGAGCGAGTAATAATTACTAATTCAAGTGTTTTTTTCTGTTGTAGCTGTCTGCTCAATGTGGAAAGAGAGATTTTAAGCTTGTCAGCTAGGTCACCCATTTTGAGGGCAGTATTATTATTCTTGCCAAAATATAGCAGAATGCGCGTTTGTGAAAGATTTAAGCCACATTTTTTACTAATAGCTTTTTTAATACTTTCTGCAATTGTACTAAAAGATAAAATATCCATTTAACTACCTTTTTCTTATAAAGCAACAAATAAAAACAATTTCCTGTTAATTCAATTTGTTAAAACGACCATCAGCATGAATGATATATGCCATGCTGTGAAACAAATGAACCATATGTAGCAATCAAATTGCTACAAAAGCTGTTATATTATTTTTAGCTTATAGTTATGTAGCAACGATAACCATAAATCTATATTACCAGTATATCTGCTTTTTGCAATAAATAATTTCGTAAGGTCCATTAGTTAATATAGTAATACTAGTATCTTATTTTCAGGTTGAGACTACTTTCTTTAGATACTTATTTGTAAATAATTGGTATAATAGAAAGCGTATTTTGAGGTGATATTATGGCATTTGACGGATTGTTTATTCATAGTCTTTTAGAGAGTATTGAACCAGTTTTAACTGGTGGCAGACTCTCTAAAATTTACCAGCCTTTTGATCAGGATCTGGTTTTAACTTTTCGAAAAGAACGAAAAAACTACCAATTACTTATTTCTGCAAACGCGCAGTATCCACGCTTCTATTTAACTAAGCAATCAATAAGTAATCCTGATAAGGCACCTACTTTTGTTATGGTGTTAAGGAAGTATCTTGAAGGATCAGTGCTTCAAGGAATTGATCAAATTGGCGTAGATCGAATTGTAAACCTGCATTTTAGCAATCGAAACGAGCTTGGCGACCAAGTTAAACTAGTCTTATCGATTGAATTAATGGGACGACACAGTAATGTTATTCTTTATAATGAACATGATGGTCACATTATTGATTTGCTAAAACGAATTAATCCTGATGAAAATAGGGCTAGAATGTTGTTACCCAAAGCTAAATATGAACTTCCACCATTGAATCCTGGTATTAATGGCTTTGAGTTAACTGAAAATGAATTTAATAAGCAAAAGTCAGAGCAAGAACCGCTAGCTTTTGCTCGCCAAATTGGTGGACTTGATCGTGATGATAGGAATGAACTAACCGGTTATTTAGAAGATGATTACTCTTACTCATCTTTTTCAACTTTTATCGGTCAATTTGATAAAAGTGGAGCATTCATCTTACAAACTCCGGAGCATAAACAAAAAATATTCTCATACCTCCCCTACCATCTTGACTTAACTAAGGAACGCTCATATTCGGACATTAATGAAGCTCTAGAGGACTTTTATCTTGATCAAGCCAACCAGGATTGGGTTAAGCAAAAATCTGGTCAAATAGAGCGTCTAGTAAAGAATGAGCAAAAAAAGTTGACCAAAAAAATTGGTAAACTAAATAAGCAATTGGATTTAGCTGAAAATTCTGAAGGTTACCGAATTCGAGGAGAAATTCTTAATGCCAACTTAAATCAGGTTAAACCAGGTATGACGAAAATCGAATTACCTAACTATTACGAAAATAATCAGCCGATTGAGATAAAGCTTGATGCTGCTCTCTCTCCTGCTCGAAATGGCCAAAAGTATTTTACGCGTTATAAGAAGCTTCGTGATTCAATTAAACATGTCAAGGAACAAATTAAAATTGCTCAGGATAATTTAGCCTACTTTGATTCAGTACAAACTGCAATTGATAATGCTGAACCGCAAGATATTGACCAGATTACAGATGAGCTAACAGCTCAAGGCTATTTGAAAAAGCCACAAAAACAAAAGCGGAAGAAGAAAATATCAGAACGAAATTTGAATAAGTTTAAATTGTCTTCTGGAAAAACAGTCTTAGTTGGTAAAAACAATTATCAAAACGATTGGCTAACTTTAAAGAAGGCAAATAAGACTGACATCTGGTTTCACGTTAAGAATATTCCAGGTTCACATGTCATTTTACAGGACGACGATCCAACTGATAAAGATATCGTGGAAGCAGCTGAAATTGCGGCTTACTTTTCAAAAGCTAAAAACTCAGCTCACGTGCAAGTTGATTATGTTCAAGATAAGCGTGTAAAGAAGCCAAATGGTGCAAAACCAGGTTTTGTAATTTATACTGGGCAAAACTCAATAGAAGTAACCCCAGAAGAAGAACGTGTTTTAAGTAAAAGAATAGACTAAAAAAGAGGATAATCATTTATCCTCTTTTTGCTTAAAGTTAAGTTTTTAAATTGGTTGAGTGGTTAGTGACAAAGATTCAAGAACCCTTAAGATTAATTCTGTTGTTTCAATACTTGAAAGCACCGGAATATGAATATTTAAAGCTTCATCGCGAATTCTTGTTGCATCTCCGCTAGCTGAATCAGATAAATCGGTAATATTAACTACCATGACAATTTTTCGTTGTCGTATTTTGTCTAAGAGACTGTTTGAGTCCGAATGAATTTTACTTACCACTCCGGTAGTAATCCCCGCTTCAGCCAAGCAATTAGCTGTTCCTTCCGTGGCAATTATCTTAAAACCAAGCTGATAAAAGCGTTTAGCAAGCTCAGTCATTTTCTTTTTATCGGCATCACGTACTGACATGAAAATTGTACCAAAACTAGGAATATGAATACCACTAGCTTCGTATCCTTTATAGAGTGCCTTAGACAGTGCAGTATCACGTCCCATAACGGATCCAGAAGATTTCATTTTGGAGTCAAAGGTGTTCTCACTGTGATAGTCGATGTATGAGAATACTGGCATTTTAACATAAATGAAGTTATTTGAGTGCCATAAGCCTCGTTCATAATCTAGCTCATTTAAGTTTTTACCAGTTAAAACTTCAGTAGCACATGCTGTAATGTCCTTACCCAATGCCTGGGTTAAAAAAGCGACATTGTGGCCAGCATATGGCTTTATCTGTAACAAGTAAACATTGTCTTTAACAATTAAGAAATGGAGTGTAAAAATTCCCCGTAGTTTAATTTGTTTTATTAAATTAGTGGTATATTCAGTCAAACGTTTTTGGTCTCGTGTAGACAGATTTTGTGGCTTAAACACAGCGATTGAATCAGAAGCATGAGAACCACTTTGTTCTAGGTGCTCGATAATACCCGGTATGGCAACATTTTCACCATCTGAGATGGCAGTAATTTCATACTTATTGCCTTCAATAAAATGTGACAATGAAATTTTGGATAACTGATTTTCATTTAAATACTTTTCCAAAGCCGGCTTATCATAAACAACTGCAGATTTTTGCTTTACACCTTGGCTATTGAAACCACCAATTAAAAGTGGAAAATCATTTTCTTCGATAAATTTTTCTCCAGCTTTTTGATCTAAAGTGGTTATCATTTGGGTTTGCCTTAGTGAGTCTAATGAAGAATTTAAGACTTGATCAATTCGATCTTTGGGATTAACGTCTCCCGTTCCTAGAATACTCAAGCCATTGTTCATCAATCTTTTTGCTAAGCCACTAATTTCTTTGCCTGAAAATTGAAGGAGAACTTCTTTAATCCCTTCTTTCTCGGCAATATGAACAATATTTTCAACTGTGATAGGTTCAAAATAGACTTTATCAGCTTTTTGATAGCTGGTAGCAACAGATTCGTCATTATTGGAAATAATGAGAGTGTCATATTTATTATTATGTAAAGTATCTATTGCATGACTTACCATGTAATCAAATTCACTAGTAACTGATACCTGTGAAGGCAACATTCCAACGATTAAGATTTTCTTTTTTGAATCTAACTGGATTGATTCATCTTGTACGCCGAAAGCACTATAAAAAGCATGCACCTTTGGTTCATAAACACCAGCTGAACCGTCTATTTGCAAATAAGCTGGCTTTAATTGGAGCCGTTCGATTCGCTTCTCTACTTCTTTTAAACTGATTCCAGTTAAATCCGAAATTAACAGGTTGCGGAAACCTCTCTTTTTTGCTTCGATTAACAAGTCGTCAGTAACTTCTTCCTCGGCTAATTGACGACCAAGATGCGCAAGATGTTCAAATTTTTGATAATAGACTGGATGGATGCTGATGATTTTTTGCAATTCCTGGTATGTAAAGCCTTTAGAGATTGCAGCTAATAACTTAATTAAGTGAAGTTCATCAGGATGAAGTAAATCTTCAATTATGGCCTCGTCACTTTTTGCTATTTCTTTACGGAACTCATTAATTGCAATTTTGACATTAACGGTTGAGGCTAAACCTTTCAGAAAAGCTGATTCAAAATTTTGGCCAATTCCGATTGCTTCCCCACTCGCCTGCATTTGACTACCAAGGTGATAATGGTTAGTGCCAGACTGAGTTAACGACCAAAATGGCAATCTGATTGCTATTTTATCCTGTGCTGGCTCAATCGCTGCGTTGAGTCCAGACATTGGATCTGTGATTTCATTTAGATGGTATCCAATAGCTACTTTGCAAACAACATAACCTAAACTATATAAGCCAATTCTTTGTGACCAAATTGCGCTACGAGTTAGTCGTGGTTTAATGGACAGGACGCGCACCGCAAAATTGGTACCATCGTGTTTGACCGCAAAATGAATGTTTAAAATCCCAACAACGTTCAAATTAGCAGCAATTTTTTTGGCGATTTTTCTCAAAGTTTGAACTTGGTCATTATTAAGCGTTAAAGCAGGCATTACTGCTGCTGAATCGCCAGAGTCAATGGAAACTGGTTCAATATTGTCCGCCAAACTAGTAAATAAAACATTGCCATTACTATCTCGGATAATATTGAGAATGATTTCTTCCCAATTAGAAAGATCTTCAGTTAAATAGTAGCGATTTTCAGGAAAATCTTCATTTTGACGCTCTTCTTTAAGATAGTCTGCAATATCTTGCGCATTATCAAAAAGCATTTTTTTATCGTCTAAGTATGGCTTTTCCTTAATTAACAGAACAGGATAACTAACTTGTTCTGTTAGTTGCTTTTCAATTTCATCTGCTGTAAGCCCAGATAATTTTAAGTATCTGCTGGCTGAAATTCCGTTTTTAGTTAAAAAAGCGGTCATCTTCTCTTCTGTATTAACTTGAAGAGTCTGTTCATTAATCGTCAGTAACCGAATACCCATTTGACTCAGAATGCCATCGCTTACCAATTCACGTGTGACTTTTATTCCCATCGTGGAGCCATAAGCTGAAATAATAGCACTCGGCTCTTCCATCCGGATAATTCGTTTTAAGAAATCCAGTGTCATAGGTTCCAAGTAGGTTGTCACTTTAGGCTTTTTGTCAGTTGAAACTGTTGCAGGGTTGGGATTTACCAGAACAACCTGAATATCATCTTCAACTAGTGCTTTGATTGCGTCACTAATTAAAATGTCGGTTTCAGAAACACTACCAATTAAGGTGGGTCCTGATCCAATGATGAGTACTTTATTTAAATCATTATCTAAAGGCATAATTACACCATCATCTTTATAAAACTGTCAAAAATTTCCAGTGCATCTAGACTACCAGGAGCCCCTTCTGCATTAAAAGCGGTAGCAATTACCTTTTCTTTTTTACTACTAAAACCAGCTATTAGATTACTATGTAAATCAAGATATGATTGGTCAAGTTCTAGTTGAATACTAGCAGGTGCGACTAACTGGTCAATATTCATTGCAGTTTGCCAAATTTTGTTTGAATGTTGCTCAATCACTGGAAAATTAGTTCCATTGTAAGTCCTGGATAAATTGACAAGTTCAAAATTTAAATAATCACTCAACGCCAAAAAGCCTAAGCCAATTCCCCATAATGGAGATTTACCATAAAAGGCTTCAAAAATAGGGCTGAGAGTAGGAATAACTTCTTCAACTTTACCGGGACCACCTGAAACAATGATACCATCTGGCCGCAAATTTTTAATATCAGGTACAGAAACGTCATATGGTAAAACGGTTGCGTTTATTTTTCTCAAAGATAATTCGCGCAGCATTGAATGCTTCAAACCCAAATCAATGATTGCTACAGTCTTACCAACATTTGGTACAGCATACGGATTTTTAGTAGAAACACTTGCAGACTTATTCTTTGGTAGAACTAAGGCTTTGATTTGATCAAAAGCATGTTCATCGTCAGTATCCATAATTGAAGCTTTAATTGTTTTTTCTTTAACTAAGCGATGGACAAGAGCCCTGGTATCAATATTCGAAATTGCAGGAATATTCTTTTCCTTTAAAAAAGAATCAAGATCTTGAAAATTCTCACTATCAGAAATATTTTTAGCCACATCGTTGACAATAATGCCTTTTACTGTGGGATTAATACTCTCATAGTCAATAGCATTAATTCCGTTACTACCAATCATAGGGGTAGTAAAAACCAGAATCTTACCGGCATTGGTCGGATCTGTTAACGCTTCTTGATATCCAAAGTTGCTCGTTTGAATTGCTAATTCACCAGTTGAAATAATTGAGGCGCCAAAGCCTTCTCCAGCAAATGAACTACCATCTTCAAGAATTAAAAATCGCTTCATTTAATCACTTAGTTTCTCTTAGTTCGGTTAGTTTCTGAGTAAAAATTTTTGGAGGATCAACTTTGAATTCTAGCCACTGATTTGTTTTAGGATGATTAAAGCCTAAGACTGCAGCATGTAAAAATTGACCATGCCCTTTTAAGGTATGATGCGGTCCATACAACGGATCGCCTGCTACTGGGTGACCAATATACGCTAAATGAACCCTAATTTGATGTGTCCTTCCAGTTTCAAGTTGACATTGAATCAAACTATAATTTTGAAATTGTTCTAAAACCGTAAAATGAGTAACAGCATTTTTACCAGTTTCAGTTACAGCCATTTTCTTTCGATTAAAATGATCTCTACCAATTGGAGCATCAACTAAGCCCGAATTTTCACCAAAATTACCATGAACAATTGCAAGATATAAACGTTTATTTGTTTTGTGCGCTAATTGTTCTTCTAAACACTCACGTGCCTGAGCATTTTTAGCAATCATTAATAAGCCTGAAGTATCCTTATCAATTCGATGAACAATCCCAGGTCTAAAACCTTCAGGACTAGCTGCTAAATCTTTGGTATGGAACAACAGTGCATTGACTAATGTATGATCGGGATGCCCCGCTGAAGGATGAACGACCATGCCTTGCGGCTTATTAACCACTATAACGTCTTCATCTTCATAAACAATGTCCAATGGGATATTTTCCGGATCGATTGATAATGGTTTCAGTGCAGGAACATCGACAACGATATGATCGCCTTGTTGAACTTTATACGAAACTTTTTCGTTAACGCCGTTTACAAGAATATGGTTTTCTTTAACCAGTTCCTTGATTCGTGTGCGTGATAAAGTGCTTATTTTTTCAGCAATAAACTTATCTAAACGTTCATTTTCGTTTGCAACTTCTAATTCATATCTTTCAGGCATTAGTTTTTATCACTTTCATCAAAAAAGAGTAGGTAAATAAATACCAGAACAATACCAACAGTAATTGCAGAATCCGCAAGATTAAAAATATTAAAGTGAATGAAATCGACTTGAATCATGTCTATAACATATTTCAAATGAATACGGTCAATCAAGTTGCCAATAATACCACCTAAAACCAAAGCAATACCAAACTTAAATAATTTGCTATGAACATTGGCTTTAAATAGATAGTAAAGGCATACAAAAATCGCAATGGCACTGATAATGTAAAAGAGCCACATTTGACCGGTCAGAATATTCCAAGCTGCTCCACTATTTTGAAGATAATTAAAAGATAGAATGCCAGGAATAATCTGATGGACTTCACCGACTTCATAATTAGTGGCGATAAAATGCTTAAGAACTTGATCGCCGCTAACGACAACCGCAGTAATAATAAGGTATAAAAAACTCATACTTTAAACTTAGAATAACCCGCTAATTTTACCGTTATTGTCAACGTCAATATCAAGTGCTGCTGGATGTTTTGGTAATCCTGGCATATCTAAAACATGTCCAGTAGTAATCACGATAAAACCTGCACCATTCTTCAAACTTGCACCTTTGACATGCAAAGTGAAATCAGTCGGAGCGCCCAACAATTTTTGATTGTCAGTAAACGAATATTGTGTTTTAGCAATGATAACGGGTAATTTGTCCTTCCCCATTTTTTCTAATTCGTGAATATCACGTTCAGCTTTTTCGGTGTATTCAACGTTACTTGCGTGGTAGATCTTTTGTGCTACTTTTTCAATCTTAGTTTTCACTGGATCATCATCGTTGTATGTTGATTGCAGGTTGGCTTGGTTTGAGTTTGCTAAGTCAATAACTGCTTGAGCTGCTTCTACACCGCCTTTAGAGCCTTCTTCATGATAGTCAACTACTATTGCATCGATTCCTTGTTCTTTAACAAGGTCTTGCAACAATTCAAGCTCTTTTTTTGTATCCGTAGCGAATCGATTAATCAAGACAATTACAGGTACATTGTAATTTCGCATGTTGTTCATATGACGTTCTAGATTTTTAAAGCCTTCGCGTAAAGCTTTAAGATTTTCTTTGTCTAGATTGTCTGTTGAACCTTCTGCTTGATATTTAAGAGCGCGAACAGTTGCAACAACAACGCTAGCGTCAGGCATCTTTTCTAAGTGTTTTGAAACAAAGTCCATAAACTTTTGTCCGCCCAAATCACTACCAAAGCCTGCTTCAGTTAATGTGTAATCACTTAAGTGAAGAGCCAAGTTTGTTGCCATCACGGTATTAGCTCCATGAGCAATGTTGGCAAAAGGACCACCATGAACAAGTGCAGGTGTGTGCTCGATTGTTTGAACTAAGTTAGGCTTAAGAGCATTAGATAGCAGTGCAGCAATTGCGCCTTCGAAATGAAGATCTTTTACGTAAACTGGCTGATCATCTTTAGTGTAACCAACTAGCATTAAACCGATACGTTTCTTCAAGTCGTTGATGTCAGTTGCTAAACACAAAATGGCCATTAATTCATTTGCAACCGTGATTGCAAAACTTGATTTATGTTCAACACCGTTAAATTTTGAACCTTGGCCAATTGTAATATTACGCAAGCTACGATCGTTTACGTCAATTCCACGCTTAAGCAAAATACGATCCGGATCAAGGTTTAGTTCATTTCCTTGATAAATATAGTTGTCAACTAGGGAAGCTAAAGTATCAATTGCAGACGTCAAGGCATGCATATCACCAGTAAAGTGAAGGTTAATGTCTTCCATTGGAATGACTTGAGCTTGGCCACCACCAGTAGCTCCACCCTTTAAACCAAAAACTGGTCCCATTGAGGGTTCACGTAAGGCAATTACAGTTTTCTTGTGTAATTGATTATTGATAGCATCACCCAAGCCGATTGTCATGGTTGACTTACCTTCGCCAGCAGGTGTTGGTGAAATAGATGTCACTAGGACCAATTTACCTAAATGATCATTTGCCATTGTTTTATTGATGGCTTTCCAATTGATTTTGGCTTTATCGTTGCCATATGGCTCAATATCGTTTTCACTTAAGCCGATTTTAGCGGCGATTTCTTTAATAGGTAATGCTTGAGCATCTTGAGCAATTTGAATGTCTGATTTCATTGCACATGCCCCTTTCTATATATAAAAAATTAATTGTTAATGTTTAAAATGTTTTCAGTCTTTTCATATTAGAATTTAGGTCCCACCCTTTTAATAACTTAATACTAATTATAACAAATTTTGCTTAATATTATTCGCTTATTGGTAACGATAGTAAAACTTAATATTCCTGTTAATTAAACTTACTAATTCCTAACAGATAGTATGTTTGCAAAGTAGAAATCTTAATTTCATAGACATTGAAGAACTGCCAAGTGTAGCGTAACTTTGGGGCAACCTGACAGTTGATTTTCTTTTTAAATGGAAGTTTTAAAATCATTTTAGTCCAATATGAAGCTAAGTAAGTATAGATTACTAGTAGTAAAAAAATAATTCCAAAACAAATTGCAGGCCAATTTACTGCTTTTGTGCTTTCATAAGCTAGCGTTAAGGTTGTGAAAAGAACAATTAGCAGCCAGCTATAGTAAATAATGCCGACTCTTCCTAAAATAATAAAATGGTGTTTTTTCATTAATATCTCTCTTAATAATCTATTTGCACCTGTAAATTACTATGATCAGTAGTATCATACAGCGTCTTTAAATACTTGGAAAAACGTGGGCGCTGGATAACCAAAAGCTTAAATTCTGATGACGAATAAAGTTTGGCCAAGTCACTTTGGCTAATGTGGTTATGCCCTGTAAAGTAGTTATAATTCATTTCAATGAATAAGTGATCCACTTTTTGAAGTAGCGCGGAATTGTTTGTGGTGTCATCCTTTTGACTAGAATTATTCGTTAAATTATGAAGTTGAATTTCCTTTAAATAATGATGAAAATTCATTAAAGTAGGATTTTTTTGTTCTTCAGTAGTTAAATATGGTGTCATATTAAAAATACGCCGTTCATATTGAAGTGAATCTGGTGTGATTTTGACAACACCGTAAGCTTGGTCATAAGAGCAGAAGCTTGAAGTTACAATTTCAGTAGTTGGCGTTGGAAACTGTGGATCAACGATGTTTTGAGCATGAATATGACCAGAAAAAGCCGCTTTAACATCATATTCCTTACATAATTGCCGAATAAACGGAGCATTATTTAAAACAAAGCCTTGATTTACTGCAGGATTATGAGCGTACAGATTATGATGCATAAATAAAACAGGTTTTAAATGATGAACTTTTGCAAAATCTAACTGCTTTCCAAACCAGACTAATTGTTCTTCGTTAATTTGACCAGCTGTAGATGGTGCACCGATTGCCTCATGTTGACCATAGATATTAGAATCTAACATGAAAAACAAATAGTCAGGATTAAACTGGACACAATAAGCTAGAGAATGATGATCTCTTTTTAATGCACATTCATAAGAACTATTAAAAACTTTGCGCCAGTTTACAGGACTAATTTGTTCAGTGTACAGTTGTTGATCTTTTTTAAATTCTCGCGCCCAGCCATCATAAATATCATGGTTTCCGGGTACAACTAGGAGCTTGGTGTCAGTTAAGGAGCTAAATATCTCTTGAAACTTTTGTGCAGAAATTAGTTCACCGTTGAAAGTAACATCACCGGTAACAATAATTGCTGCTGGCTTTTTTTCGTTTGCCATCTTACAAAAAGCACGTAAGGCAATTTCCTGGTAATCTAAGTCCTTACCTTGACTTGTTTTCTGGATGTTTCTAAAAGCTTCCCCACCATCATGCAAAGAATCTGCGATTAAGTGAGTGTCGGTTATAACCCAAAATTCATCATTTAATCTGTCAGTAATCATTTTTTCTTAGCCCAATATTGATAAAAGTCAACACGTAAATTTCCGTTGAATAACTTACGTTTCTTTGTAGCAGTTTTTCCGAAAAATTGTTCAAACTCTGGATCACCCACTAAATAGTATTGGCTAAAGTCATCGTACTTAGAAAGTGCTTCTCCCATTTGAACATAAAGCTCTTCGGCAGTCTTTTTCTCTTTAAGACGCTTACCGTATGGTGGATTAGCAATAATTACACCATTTTCTAAATCAGTTGCAAAATCTTTAACAGCTACTTGCTTGAAATAAATATCCTGTAAAACCCCTGCATTATTAGCGTTCAATTTGGCGATTTCTAAAATTGATTGGTCTATATCACAAGCCCAAATTGGTTGGTCAAGGGTTCTAACTTCTGACTTGGCTTGTTCTAAAAGATCATCATGTAAATCGGAATCAAACCAATCAAAATCATCAAAAGCAAATTTCCGCCAAGTTCCAGGAGCAATGTTTCGGCCAATTAAGGCTGCTTCAATTGCTAAGGTACCAGATCCAGTCATTGGATCAATCAAGGGATGCGTTCCATCATAAGGAGTTAACTTAATTAAAGAAGCTGCAAAATTTTCTTTTAAAGGAGCTCCACCGTGCTCAATACGATAGCCACGCTTGAATAAACTTGCGCCAGTGGTATCAAGAGAAATTCGGGCAAGATCTTTATAGATATGAATGTCCAAAGGATATTCACTACCTGTTTCAGGTAAAAAGCCACGGCGATGATACTGATCAGACATTTTATTAACAATCGCTTTTTTTACGATTGATTGGATACCTGGCTCCGAATGTAGTTTAGAACGAACTGAACGGCCTTGAACAGGAAACTTTGCATCAACAGGCAGTAATTCAGCCCAGTCAATGTCATAAACTTGATTATAAAGAGTATCAAAATCAGTTGCTTTGAACTCTTTAAGTAAAATTTTAACCCGATCAGCAGTTCTTAGCCATAAGTTAGTCTTAACTATGTCAGATTGATTGCCTTCAAAAAAGACACGACCATTTTCAGTACGTGTTTCATAGCCAAGTGATTGTAATTCTTTTGCTACTACGCTTTCAAAGCCAGCACCCATTGTTGTATATAGTTGATATTTTTTCATTTATTAACTCTTTCGTTTAAAAAAAGCGCTGAGCCCTTTGAAAAGCTCAGCGCTGCCATGCAAATTTCTATAAGCCACGTTCTGTTCCAGTAATTTTGGCATAATTACCTTCAGCAGCCATCTATCTTTGCTAAAAAGCAATCCAACCATTTAGTTCATTTCCTTTTGGTTGAGACGCCCCCACCAAATTTGGGTTGCACACTCGCAGGGTTTACCTCGTTCCACCAAGAGTGTTTCCACTCAAGCTTCGTCACTGTGGCACTTTTCAGAATATTCATGCATATTATTACTAACTTAGCATTTTTTTCGCCGTAATTGTTTAAAATCCTTTAGCTTATTGGGCTAAATACGATCACTACAAGCATCGCAGCTTGTGTGTGCGTGGACTTTCCTCAGCCTGACTTAAAAAGTCAAACCGCGACTGCTCAAAATTTGCACTATTAAAAATTATAACAGAGCTTACTCTTTTTGTAACCCATAAACTCGTTGCTCAAGGTTGTAAACTTTACGTTCTAGGGCTGAAATTCGTTGAATTATTGCCATATTTGTTGAATTCTCTGTTTGTGAGTCGTCGCTAAGTGAATTAAACGCATCACTGCTTTGACTTGGGCTATATGCTTTAACCGTATCATCAGAATGAATTGGCGTAATTCGTCTTGTTTTCTGCAAATCAGCGGGAGTCTCCTTTGGCTGATTATTCATTAATTCACCTTGCAGTTTACCAATCTGGCCGTACAAGTCTTCAATGATTTGTTCAAATGTGTCGTAATCAGCAATCACTTGATCCAAAAAAGCATCGACTTCATCCGGATCAATTCCCTTAACTTTTGTTCTAAATTGTTTTTTTAAAATATCCTGAGTGGATAGTTTGATATCATTTAAATCTGCCATGAATAAAAGCTCCTTTAATATTCCTCTTTTATTCTAGCAAAAAGCCCCCTTTCTTAAAACTAAAAAGCTAAGCTTAGAAAAAGTTTTATATTTAGTTGATAAAATTGCTTTCATCATGGTCCGATTGATATTCTTCAGCAAAATCTTGCAAATCATAAAAGTCAATTAATTCCAAAGGATACTCATTTTCTTCCTGAAAGTTTTTAATTGCGGTATAATCGAACTTAGGTTTGCCTGGGGTTTCGGGATCGTAAATCATCATTGCTCCGTCGGTATGCAATAACATGAAATTCTGATAGTTTCGTAATTGAACCGGACTTTGATATGCCTGATTAGAAGTAGCTGCAAAAAAATCAACTTGACTTTTGAGAGTTAAAAATTTGTTTTGGTTTGCCTCATTCCAGCGATTAGCAAATTCTTCATATGGAATAATAATTGAAACATGCAAAGGGTATTTCTCTCTTAAGCTGATTGCGACTTCGCAAGCCCACTGCTCGATTCCAAGATTAGCCCCAGTAATTAGCCAGTCAAGCTGATCGTTTTCTAGCAAATCGATTAAGCGCTTTTCTATTAGTAATTTAATTAACTTTATTTTAGGGTCCTTATCACCGAAAGTATTTAGCTCATAATTTCGGTATCCTGTTATCCAAAGACGTTGCATAGTGAAAGAGATGGCTCCTTATTCAAAAAGTTTACCTTTATTGCTATAATGCTAGCAGGAGTGAGATTGATGGTCAAATATCCGAGCGGCAGCTCTGCCGCTTTTCGTAAATCCAGCGATAAACCTAAAAAAAGAAAAAAGTATGTCCATAAAGATGACATTAATTTTTCTGATCGCGGGATGACTCTTGAACAAATGATTAATGAATCAAACAAATATTATCTAACAAAAGAAATTGCGGTTGTTCATAAAAAGCCAACCCCAATTCAAATTGTTAAAGTAGATTATCCTAAACGTTCAAGAGCTGTTATAAAAGAAGCTTATTTTCGCCAAGAATCCACAACGGACTATAATGGTGTATATAAGGGTTATTACCTCGACTTTGAGGCTAAAGAAACCAAAAATAAAACGAACTTTCCTTTAAAGAACTTTCACGAACACCAAATTATTCATTTGGAGCAATGTTTAAAGCAGCAAGGGATTTGTTTTACGATTATAGGTTTCACTGCACTTAATAGATACTTTGTTACCCCTGCAAGTGCAATTATTAAAGCTTGGTGGGAAAAGGACAAAAGTTCAGTAACCATAGAAGAAGTTGAAGAATGGTCAATTGAAATTAATTGTGGTTTTCAACCCACTTTACCCTATTTAGAGGCAGTTGATCAATTCATCGCAGATAGGAAATTAAATAATGGCAAACAGAAATTATAATTCAGATAATGGACGCGAATCACGAGAAAGTTACCGTAAAAGTCTGCCAAAACCATTGTGGCGACGAATAATCAGCTGGCTATTTTTGGCTATTTTTCTACTGCTGCTTTCAGGAGTTGGGCTTTTTGCATATTATGCCAAGGATGCTCCCAACATAAGTAGAGCTCAACTACAAAGTGGTGGTTCAACTGCTCTTTATAATACTGATGGCAAGTTTCTACTTTCATTGGGTTCTGAAAAGAGAATTTACGCTAAAGATAATTCAGATATGCAGTTATTAAAGGATGCAATTGTATCTGTTGAGGACAAACGCTTTTATAAGGATAAACTTGGCATTGATCCAATTAGAATCGTTGGCTCAATGTTAACAAATGCCAAAAGTCAAAGTGTTTCAGCGGGTGGTTCAACGATTACGCAACAGTTAGTTAAGCTAACCGTCTTTTCAACTGACCCTTCCCAAAGAACGCTTCGCCGTAAAGCTCAAGAAGCATGGCTTGCAATGAGGGTGCAACGAGAATATTCACATGATGAAATTCTCGAGTTTTATATCAATAAGGTATATATGAATTACGGCAATTATGGAATTGGTACTGCAGCAAACTTTTATTATGGTAAGAAAATCGGTGAACTTGACTTGGCACAAACGGCATTACTTGCTGGAATGCCTAATCGACCAACAGTATATAATCCATATGTCTACCCTAAATATGCTAAATATCGCCGAGATCTTGTATTAAAAGCAATGCTCGATAACAAGAAGATTACTAACGAACAATATCAAACGGCGAAAAATGAAAGCATTACCAAGGGAATAAAGCCACATCGTCAACGTGCACAATCTGATTTACGTAAAATAGATGACCCTTACATTAAAGAAACTATCCAAGAAGTAAAAGCTAAGGGCTTTGACCCTTATCGTGATAACCTAAAGATTACAGTTAATATTGATCAAAAAGCCCAAAACAAACTATATGAGTTAGCTAATAGCAATCAGGTGCCTTTTACCAATGACAAAATGCAGATTGGTGCATCTGTTGTAGATCCAAGTAACGGTCATGTGGTAGCTATAATTGGTGGTCGCCACTTACCTTCCACGGTTCAATTAGGACTTGATCGTGCTGTTCAAACAAGTCGGTCCACCGGTTCTTCAATTAAGCCAGTTCTTGATTATGGTCCTGCAATTGAATATTTAAACTGGTCAACGGCTAAAATGTTAGATGATAGTAAATACTATTACCCTAACACTGATATTCAACTCTATGACTGGGATAACAAGTATGATGGACTAATGACAATGCGTCATGCGCTAGAACAATCACGAAATGTTCCTGCTGTTAAGACTTTGAAACAAGTTGGTGTTAAGCGAGCTGCAAAATTTGCTGGTCAAATGGATATCCATGTTCCTAAAAATTCTGGTCTTTCTGTAGCAATTGGAGCCGATGCGTCAAGTTTGCAAATGGCTGGTGCCTATGGTGCTTTTGCAGCAAATGGAATCTATCATAAGCCACAATTTGTTTCGAAGATTGAGACTCCTGATGGCTTGACTAGAAATTATGACTCTGAAGGTATTAGAGTGATGAGCAAGTCCACAGCTTATATGATTACAGATATGCTTAAAGGCGTTATTAAGCGTGGGTCAGGAACTAATGCTCAGATTAAAGATTTATATCAAGCAGGAAAAACCGGATCAGTCAAGTATTCCAATGAGGAACTTGCTCGCTACCCTAGTTACGGTTCTACGCCAAAAGACTCTTGGTTTGTGGGCTATACGCAAAGCTACTCTATCGGGGTATGGACTGGTTACGATAATCTTAAAGATGGTACTATTTCAGGAATTGGCCAACAATCTGCACAACTCTTCTATAAGAACATGATGACTTATATGATGAGAAACAAGCAAAATGTTGATTGGCAAAAACCGAATTCGGTAATTAGAGCCAAAATTGCCAAAAACTCTAATCCGCCAATGGTGTCTTCAACTGGTGAATGGCAACTATTTGTTCGTGGCCATGCTCCTGCTGGAATTGTTGATGACACTAGCGACGATAAAGACGATGACTCAAGTTCAACCAATTATAATGAGAAAAAGCGTACAGTTGCCCCAAGAAAGAAGTCTTCTGATAATCATTCGGATGATAACAAAAATGATACAGGACATGATCGTGATCAGGGCACTGCAAATAATAATTCTGGTAAGCCTGATAAGGATAAAAACAAAGAAAAGCCAAATCAAAATAATAATTCTGATACAACTGAAAACAATCAAGGTAGTGAATCTGACTCACAAAATCAGCCTCCTGAAGAGCATGAACATCATTAAGTAATAGAGAAAAAAACGTCAACTCAATCTATGAGCTGACGTTTTTTATTGCATTGGGCAATTTACTAATTAGTAGTAAATCCCTACTCTTTATTCACATGACTTAACAAAGAGCCTTTCTACTTTGTCTTCAAATATGTATATGGATCATTTTTGTCACGTGCAGTCATCGAATAACGACCAAACAGAATCATTGCGTGATGAGTATGAATCCACTCATCTTTGGGCAAAATCTCTTCTAACCTCTTTTCAATTTCCAAAGGTTTGGAATTTTGTGGAACGATGTGGAATCTTTTTGAGATGCGAGATACGTGCGTATCTACTGCAATAGCAGGGACGCCAAAGCCATCTGCTAGAACAACATTAGCGGTTTTCTCTCCTACTCCAGGCAAAGAAACCAAATCTTTTTTGTCTTCAGGAATCTGGCTATGATATTTATCAACCAAAATTTCAGCAGTTTCTTTTAAATGCTTAGCCTTAGAATGAAAAAGACCAATTTTTGATATATGGTTTTCAATGTCCTTAATTGAAGCCTTTGCTAATGCATCTGGATCTGGGTAATCTTCAATGAATTTTGGCATTACTCGATTTACCATTTTGTCGGTTGTCTGTGCACTCATTAAAACAGCACACAATAAATGAAATTTATTGTCCCAAACCAACTCACTTTTAGCATCGGGGTACATTTGATTAATAGTTCGCAATACTTTACGAGCTTCCTCTGTACTCAATAATTTTTCTTTAGGCATTTCTTTATCGATTCCTTTGTAAAAACTTCTGAACTTCGCTTGTTGTCTTTAAGTTATGTCTTTGCCAATTAAGTAGGACCCGATCAACGTACTTAAGGCTATATGCCTGCGATAAAACTGCTTCTCGTAAGGCAAGTTTTATTATTTCTGGATCATAGTGATCAACGTTTAACCAAGCAGAAATTTCTTCACGTTCAATTGGACTTAAGTAACGACCAAACTCAATCTCAAATTGTCTCATTAATTGGTTCAAAGGACTATTGTCAATTTCGGAAGTAGTGTTTGTAGTTTCTTCCCCAGACTTCGGTGTTGCGACATTTTTTTCTAGCAAATTATCTAATTTTGAATAAAGCCGATCAAGATTATAATAGTTGCCAATGCGTCCTTTTTCATCTGTCACTTGATCTATCGTTAAATCGTTTTTATCTATTAACTGTTGAATGATACTAGCAATTTCTGTCGCTGAAAAATTAGTATTGGCTGCCATCTGTTCATTCGATGGAAACTTGTTTCCTTTTTGTGCAAATAACTCTAATTGGATAATTAAAATCAGTTCAGAATTAGTAATTTTAAGTTGAGGATAATACGCAAGTAATCCGTTTGAGAGTACGGTAAATCCTAAAAAGCGGTAGTCATTATATTGCATGACAATTTCTCCCTTTTAAAAAAGTTGAACTAAAGTAACTTAGTCCAACTTTTTAACTTATTTTAATTAATCAAATTTAAGGTTCAACTCTGTTAATCATTCTTGGGAACGGAATTGCTTCACGTACGTGGTCTAGCTTACAAATCCAAGCAATTACACGTTCAAAGCCCATTCCAAAGCCAGAGTGTGGCACGCTACCATACTTACGTAAGTCAAGGTACCAGCTGTAATTATCTTCGTTCAAACCGGCTTCCTTAATTTGCTCTCTTAAGGTGTCATAATCGCTTTCACGCTCAGAGCCACCCATAATTTCGCCATATCCTTCTGGGGCTAAAACATCTGCACAAAGATATTCTTTTGGATTTTCCGGGTTCTTCTTCATGTAGAATGGTTTAATTGAAGTAGGATAGTTAACAATAAAGAATGGACGATCAAATTTTTCGGAAATGAAAGCTTCATCTGGAGCACCAAAATCATCGCCCCATTTAAAGTCACGACCGTCTTCTTGAAGCATTTTTACAGCATCATCGTATGATAAACGGGTGTAGTTTCCTTCAGCAGCTGGTTCCAATTTCTTTGGATCACGACCAAGTAAACTTAATTCATATTGGCAATTATCTAGTACTTGCTTAACAACGTATGAAAGAAAACGTTCTTGAATATCAAGTGATTCATCTTGATGCATCCAAGCCATTTCCGGCTCCATCATCCAGAATTCAGTTAGGTGACGACGAGTCTTAGATGCTTCAGCTCTAAAGGTTGGTCCGAAAGTAAAGATTTTACCGAAAGCCTCGGCACCTACTTCACCATATAATTGTCCAGATTGAGAAAGATAAGCATCCCCACCGAAATACTCAGTATGGAATAACTCAGTAGTGCCTTCTGGTGCAGAATGCATAAAAATTGGGGCATCAAATTTTACAAAGCCTTCGTTTTCAAAAAAGTCGACTGTGGCTTTAAAAATCATGTTTCTAATACGCATAATTGCGAATGGCCTTCTACTACGTAGCCATAAATGACGATGATCGAGTAAAAAGTCAATTCCGTGTTCCTTATTGCCAATTGGATAGCCTTCGCTATTAGTAACAACTTTTAAATCAGAAATTTGAATTTCATAACCAAAGTGTGAGCGTTCATCTTGATGAACAGTACCGGTAATGTAGAAGCTAGCTTCTTGGTGTAAAGACTTAGCAGTTTCAAAAACTTCATCAGAAACATCATTTTTTCTGATTACACCTTGAAAGAATGCAGTACCATCACGTAACTGCAAGAAAACAATTTTTCCGCTTGAGCGCTTATCTGTTAGCCAAACATGCATTTGAACTTCTTCGTCTACATGTTTAGAACAATCAGCAATTGAAATTAATTTTGTCATAAATTCTTGTTCCACTTTCCTTATCAAATCAATTTAATCATACCAAAAATTTTGCTATTTAGCGACTTAACCTAGCAAATTTCCATTTTTAAATTCATATAATTGGTATTGATAGTGATCAGACGAATCTTTTGCTGTCACTTCCCAAACTGCTCGATTATGGTACCAGCCTAGATTAACTTTTGTAAT
The DNA here is from genome assembly GCF_003150935.1 of Lactobacillus apis. NCBI lineage: Bacteria > Bacillati > Bacillota > Bacilli > Lactobacillales > Lactobacillaceae > Lactobacillus > Lactobacillus apis. The sequence goes on from NZ_CP029476.1 coordinate 819,961, forward strand.
TTTGTTATTAGGATTTTGAGCCTGATAGCTACTTCGAACTTTTGCTTCACCAACGCCCTTTTTAGCTGAGAGTAAGTAGCCTTTTTTCGAACCAGGCAGGTAAATAAAATAGTATTGTTGGCGATTTTTACTTGAACCTTTTAACGAATAACTGTTAACTCCCCGATCTAAGTGATAATTTTTTTCAATTTTAGTAATTGGGGACTTAGCTAATGCAATTTGATTTAATTGCTTTGTTTCGTTTCGTTCGGGGTTACTCGCTTTATAAAAAATGAGAACTGAAGCGGCATAGAGAAATATAATTATTCCAATTAGCCATGCTACAAATTTAATCGTTTGTCTTGTGTCGTCTTCTATCATAGTTATCTAACTTATTCCGTAATTCTTTTAAACTAATTTTGTTTGTTTTAACAGGGATAGCATTTAAAAATACTTTACCATAATCTTTTGTCCAAAGGCGTGAATCTAAAATTAAAAATTGACCTCGATCGTTTTCACCACGGATTAGTCTTCCCATCCCCTGCTTAAAACGAATGATTGCACGCGGGATTGCATCTGTCTTAAAAATATCAATTCCTTGCTTTTGCAATTGTTGCTGGCGTAATTTTACTTCAGGCAAGTCTGGAGATTCAAAGGGTAATTTTGCTGCAATTACGAGGTCGATATTACAATCATGGAAATCGATTCCTTCCCAAAAACTGTCAGCTCCTAAAATAATTGCCTTTTGAGCAATTGCAAAGCGTTTAGTAATGCGGTTGTTAGAGCCTGAAACTCCCTGAGCCAAAATTTCAAAATCACGTAGAGCTGGAGAATTCGAAATTATACTGTAGACATCTTTGATTTTATTCAAATTGGTCATCAGCACAAGCACGTGATTTTTATGGTTTAAATCATGTTCTAGTATTTCTGCCAGTGATTGATCAAATTGGTTAGTGGCGACATCAGGTAGATCACTAACGGCAAGTACTTGCAAATGACTTTCCAATTTGAAGGTGCTTTTACCAACATATTCTTGGGGATGCATATCTGTTAAGGCAAGTTGTTTAACAAGATAATCAAAGTTGCCTTCACTTGTTAAGGTAGCACTGACAAAAGAAACATGATCAAAACGATCGTAGATTTGTTTTAGTTCATCTGAAGCGTCAAGCATTAACCAACTTAAATTTGCACTTAGTGGATCAGCTGGATTAGTTAAAGTAACAATAAAGCCTTCTTGGCTCATACTGGTATCTGTTTGCAATAAATCAGATAGCTGGTAGCTTTTGGTAATGTAAAAATCAAGGTGATCAATTTGCTCTGTGATTTCACTTAAAATAGCGTCTCGATCAGTGCCTGAAGTGTCTGTTTCATTATAAAGCTTAAACAAAATCTCGTTTGTTTGCTGGCGGACTTCTTCAAGTTTCTTTTGCAGTTTGGCTAAAGTAGCTAAAAACTTGCTGTCTTCGCCGAATAAGTCGCTTGCTTGAAAACTCAGTAACAAATTACTATTCGGCAACATGTTTTTGCTAATTGCTTGACTACGTTTTTGATAAAGTTCTTGCTGCAGCTGGTTGATAATATTGATTAGTTTCAGGATTGCTGGGTCTAATTTTGCTAGTAAAAAATTAAACTGCACATCATCACCATACTGGTTTAGAACACTATCATCTGCATAAAAGAGCAAATTGCGTAAATGTGTCAAAGTGCCCCAGAATGATTCAAATTGGAACGAATCGTTACGTGAAGTAATAACGTTATCAACGAAGCGGTGTGCTTCGTCAATTACTAAGTAAGGATTTTGTCCCCAAATTGAATCATTGTAGTGATTAGCTAAATATGCGTGATTAGTAACAAGAATGTCTGCTTCTTCTTGTCTTTGGCGTGCTAAATTCCAAAAGTCAACGTCCGCAAAACTACTTCCAACACGTGCGTCACCAGGATGTGATATTTTAACAAATAACGGTGCCTTATAATTGGTTAATTGCAGTTCATCTAGGTCACCAGTCTTAGTTTCTGTTAACCAAACCAAAATCCGCATCTGCAAGACTAAAGTCATTTTATTAGGCGTGCCCTGATAAAGGGTTTGATAAAACCCATCGAGATCCAAATAATGACTACTTGATTTAACAACTTCTGCTGCTAAATCAAGTTTAGTTACATTTAGTAGCTGTGGCACTTCCTGACTAATAATTTGATCTTGTAGTACTTTGGTTGGTGTAGCAATTACTAATTTGCGATTAGTGTAGAGCCGGTATGAATATGCAAACAAGTAGGAGAAAGTTTTCCCTGTCCCATTTGGAGCTTCTACCAATAAAGCCCGTTGATCGGGACTGTCAAGAAAAAGATTAATTCGGTTAATCAAGTCAACTTGCGGCTGACGATAATTAATTTTGTTTTTAAATAAACTATACTTCGCCTTATTATTAGTTGGAAAAACAGCTTCGGCGTCACCGTTTTTAACCGTTGAATGTACTTCCTGTTTTTGCAAAACGACGTTACGCACTTGCATCTGACTTTTATCTAGTGGTCGCTTTTGCTTGCGAGCTTCATCTGCGATTGTCGAGAAAACCCATGACGTATCACGAATTAAACCGTGAGCTAGTGAGCTCAGCGTATTTAAAGTTGCTTGCGGTAGCGATTCAAGCTTTTTGATGATTTTGATTAGTAAAACTGCGGTTCCATATGCGTCAGAATCTGCCTTATGCGGATTAAGATGCTTTATTTGAAGCTGATTGGTCAAATCTGTTAGTTTATAGGACGGTAATGTTGGGAAAGCGATTTTAGCTAATTCAACCGTGTCAATTGCTCGGTTAGTTAGAGCTTCATAACCATGTTGCACAAGTTCATAATTCAAAAAAGGTAAATCAAAATTGACATTGTGTGCTACGAACACAGTGTCCTTCAAAATTTTAATAATTTTTGGTGCGTAATAAGAAAAGTCCTTTTGGTTGGCAACATCACTATCATGAATGTGGGTCAAATTTTGAACCGTTAAAGGAATTTCGCGATGAGGGTTAATCATAAAAGAATAGGTCTTGACGACTTCCATGTTTTTAATAATCGCGCAACCGAATTGAATTATATGATTATCGTCTTCGCGCTGGGTACCTGTTGTTTCAAGATCAACGACTGCAAAGGTATCCTTAGCAAAAGCAGTCATCAGTTCACCTTCATTTCAATTAATTTATTTCTACTATTTTTTCTGCGTCAAGTAAGATTAGGTACTTATGTTTAACTGGTTTTTCAGCAAATGAGTTAAGTGCTCGCTCGTATAAACGCAGTTGACCAGTATACTTTTGCTTAATATTAGCAATTGCTAAATCTAAATTATGCTGATCAATGTGGTCAGTTTTATAATCAAATAATATTATGCCATCATCTTCAACGAAATAACCATCAATTGTACCATGAATTAATATTTTAGCATTTGGATCACTAAAATCGTTGAACAAGGTACTAGCAGAAAGCAAGCTGGAAAATTCAACCTCTCGCTTAAGTTGAGCAGGATTTTGCCAGAATGGTTTAGCAAAATCACTGTGAACGAACCAATTGATTTGTTGCTGATTAATGCTAGGGACAATTTCTGGATTTAACTTGTCTTGTTTAATTAAATCTTTTATTTCAAGTTCAAGTTGTTCCGGCTCACCTTTTTGATTGTAATCGTAGTACTGGAGAAGCAAGTGTGTCGCAGTACCAATCTCTGCTCCAGTAAATTTAGTTTCAAACAAAAAGTCAGGTTTAGTTTCAATTGGCTGGAGATAACGATTGGTTGAAGCCAATAAGTGTGCATTTTCCAACTCAGTTTCCAATGGATCATTGAATGCTTTCTTTATTTCAGAAACAGATTGATAAGCCGTAGTCGAACTGGCATCTCTGAAAGGATAGTCGTAATCGTACAACTTAGGAGCTATTCTTGTTAATAAAGCATGATCTTGGTCAGAGGCCACTTCTTCTGTTTTAGCTATTTCAGAAGAAATTTTTTCATTTTCATAATGGACTAACAAAAATGGTGTCTCTTCATCTAATGAATTCGTGATATCACTAATCTTGATTTCGGGATATTTGTCAAAATTAATTGCTGGACCAATAAAACTCATTGAGCTAGTAGCGTTTAATTTACTACTTAAAGGCAATTTCTGTCGACCATTAAGCTGATTTTGCCATTTTTGGCGCGTCTTTTCGTAATTTTTGACTTCTGTAATAAGAATTAGTTTTTGGCGTGCACGTGTCATCCCTACATAAAGAATACGTGCCTCTTCTTCCAACAATTGCTGCTTTTGAGCAATATTATCATAAGATTTGAGCAGTGTATCGGCGCGATAATGTTCTTGCCTGATTGTTAGACCCAAATTATTTGCATTGATAATATAATTACCGCTTAAATCACGCATTTGATAGCGGTGCTGTAAACCAATATAAAAAACAATTGGGAATTCAAGCCCTTTAGAACCATGGACAGTCATCAGTCTAACAGAGTCCCCCGCTTCTTTAGTAACTAGAGGTTGTGCTAAGTCTTTTTGACTGCGCCTCATTCGCTCAATAAAGTTAATAAACTGATATAGTCCTTTAAAGCCAGCACTTTCATATGAACTGGCACGCTCATAAAGTGCTTCAAGGTTGACGCGTCTTTGCTTTCCGTTTGGCAAAGCAGTCATTATTTCAAGTAAATTAGTTCGTTCGTAAATGCTCCAAATTAACTCAGAAATACGATGATTAGCTGCAAAGTGACGTAACTCTTCTAACTGATTTAGAAAAATCTTTGTTTTTTGACTCAGCTCATCATTGACTGCAACATAAGAAGTTAAGGCATCATAAAAACCGGTATTTTTACTATGTACTCTGATTTTGGCTAAATCAGTTTCAGTGAAATTAAATAGTGGTGACCGCAATACTGCAACTAGCGGAATATCCTGATCTGGGTTATCAATGATGCGCAAGTAGTTTAGCACAATTGTTAATTCAAGCGTTTGGAAGTAATTTTTTGCATCCGTCACCAGTAACGGAATGTCATTTTTGGCAAACTCCTGCATAATTGCTAAGTTATCGCTACGGCTTCTAGTTAAAATCGCAATATCGCTGTATTTAAAGTTCCGCTTTTTCTTTGTCTGAGTATCGTAAACTTGCAAATTCTCGTTTTTAAACTGCTTAATTCGATTAATTACCATTGCAATTTCAGCTGAATCGATTTCGTCTTCATCTTCGGTATTAGTTGAACCATCTTGGCCATCTTTTTCGCTGTATATTAGTTCACTGGCTTGGGGCAGTTTTTCGGGATAATAATTAGCACCTAAAACTAACTGCCCTTCTTTTTGGTAGTCAATCCCACCAAAGTCAGTAGTCAAAACATGATCAAATACCTGGTTAACGAGTTTAATTACCGGCTTTGTTGAACGGAAATTTGCAGATAATAGAATCCGTTCATCCTGCTTGTTCTCATCTTTAGCTGCCTCTTGATACTTATGGAGGAAAAGCGAAGGCTCAGCTTGTCGGAAACCGTAGATTGATTGCTTAACATCCCCCACCATAAATAAATTATTTTGTCCGTCCTTTTTAATCAACTGCAGTATTCGTTCTTGCAAGGGATTAATATCCTGATATTCATCAACCAAGATTTCTTTGAACTTAGTTTGATAAAACGACCGCGCCATTTGCGAATTTGAAGTATCTTGACTCAGTATTTGATAAGCAAATTGCTCCATATCACTATAGTCAACCAGATTTTCTGCACGCTTCAATTGGTCAAATCGCTCAATTAAGGCCAGCTCTGCTTTAACGATTGCAACCATAATTTGATGCCCTTTGTTTAGCAAGGAAATTTGTTCTTTTTCATCGGTAGCATAAAAGGAGGTAAAAGACGTAAATACTTGCTCGGAAGCATCTTTTTTTAACTCAACGCATTCCTCATAAAAATCAAGTAAATCTTCATCCCATTTGCTCGATTTACGAAAACTGGTAAAGAGGCAACTTCTTAGTAGCTCTCTTTGTTTATCATAATTTTCATCTCTTTCAATACTAGCCAGATAATTTTGCAAGCACTTATCAAAGAGTTGGAAGCTGTCTTTAACCTTTGCTAATTCTTTGGTCTCCATGGCAGCCATTGCCAGCAACTGCTCAAGTTTTTCCTTTAAATCAGAAAAAGTGGTCAAAAGATAAGGCTTAATGTTCTTCTGCCATAGCTTTGAATGAGTGACATCGTCACCAATTTCATATTGAGTTGGTAAGCTTTTTAACCAGTCACGGTAGTCTGGCTTAGCCATTGCATAATTATATAAGTCTAATAACAAGTCACGTGCAGACTCAGCACTACGGTCGCCGGCAAAATTCTCGTAAAAAGCAATAAAAGCTTGATCATCGTTTTCTAAAAATTCACTTTCAATTTCTTGCAGTGCTCGCTCACGCATTAATGCTGCTTGAGTCTCATCCGTTAAAACACTAAAACTAGGATCAAGGTCAATGACATAGTAAAAACGATGAATAACATCTAGACAGAAAGCATCAATCGTTGAAATATTAGCAGCGTCAATTAAGTTAAGCTGCTCTCGTAAGTCAACTTTAAGTTTTTCATGCTTATTTAGTCTCTGCTCAAGGGCACTTTTAATTTTTGCTTTCATTTCTTGAGCAGCGGCTTTAGTAAAGGTCACGACTAATAACTCATTTACACCCGTTCCAGTGAGAATTTCCTGCATAAGTCTCTCTACTAAAACAGTTGTCTTTCCGCTCCCAGCAGAAGCAGAAACCAGAATATCAAGGTCACGATCGTCTATTGCTTGCTGTTGTTCATTCGTATAATCTGGCATCACTTATTCCTCCTTTCCCAGTTTCTCTTTAATTTTGTTCATTAATTCTGTTTTACTCAAATTATCAATTTGATGGTATTTATTTTCTTTTAGCATTGCATCAAAGAAGAAGATATCCCGATAGTCAGAGTATGTCAAAGCAGTGACTTGCTGGCCATATTTATAGGGATTGAGCTGAACCTTACCGGAGAGAATTTGACTAGATGCATCTTTGATTAATTCTTCATCATATTTTAGAAGAAGTTCAATTTCTTCATCATTAAACGCGTTGCCACGAAAACTCAATGAACCATCTTTCTTACTATTGACCCCAGCATAGATTTCCGAAGTAGTTCCACCATTACTTAGTGCAGGATCGGCGTCTAAGATAACGGCCTGATCATAGTTAATAAGACCGTTATACTTGAGCTTCGTTTTTCCATCTAAGTTAGCTTGCTTAAGTTGTAAGTTATTGCCGTATAGATCTTTACCATTTAAACGTTCAGTTTGTCTGGTAATGGTTTGGTAAAATGCTCCGAGTAATGACATCGGCTCTTTACCAGTAAAAAACTGTTGATTTCGCATTAGTACATCCATATACGAGACCATTTGCAGTGAAATTCCCTGATAAAACAGTCCTAAATTAAACTTTTTGGCGGAAGACTTATAGTCGATAACTTGAGCAATGTACTCGTTTTGATCACTAACCTTTGCCAAATCGACCCGGTCCATTTTTCCTCGTAAATTGACATAATGCTTCCCATCTAGATTTGGTACTAATAAGTCTAGTCCAGGTACTTTTTCACCAAAGCCAAAGCTAAGTTCAGAGTACTTTGCTCTTAATGGAGTCTTTTTAACCGCGCGATGCCAATTAACAGCCACATTAGTAGTGGTTTGATCGAGACACTTAAAGAGGAACACATTAAATGGATCATTACGAAGTTGTTTATATTTTGCTTCGCTCTTCATTTTTTCGCGAGCAACTTCGAGCAATTGATTCAGCTTCAGATCATCAATTTCGGCCAAATCAAGCTTTTCCTTATTCAGCTCTTTCACTAAACGATCAAAAGTTTCATGGAAATAATTTCCGGCTTGGATTACATCAAATTCATTATCAAATCGTTTGCGTAAACGAAGACCATAATTTAAAAAGTATTCATAAGAATTTTCATAAAAAGTTTCGAGTTGCGAAACTGAAGAGTTTAGGTTTTCTCCGTATAATTGCTGAGCAAGCTCTGCACCGATATCTTGTGGGTGATTGTCAAACTGACTTGCGTCAAGCACCATTTTAGTCTTTTTAGGGATGCGCTCCTTAGTCAGTTCAAATAAGTGTTCAATATTAACTTCTGGATGTGCCTGCTTTAGGTATGTTAAATATCCAAGACTAGCTTGCGGATTGGTTAAAAAAGACAAGAGATCATTTAGCTTTTCTGGAAGATTATGTTGGGCAAATTCAACTCTTTCCTTTTCTTCAGTCTCTTTTTTATTAGCTGCTTTTTGCACGCTGGTATCGACACCTGCGACACGTTTAAGTCGTTCATAATAAATAGAAGGTTGAACCGACTCGTTTTCTGCGTTTACTACAGAGTATGAAACATAGGTCATATCACTACCAAGCGCCAGTAGCAGACCAAATTGATAATTTTGATCAAGGTTACTGGTTTGTTGCTGGTCTTCAATATAAGAATCTTCTTTAAATGCACCACTGTTAGTTAAAGTTTGTAAATTTTCAGAGCTCAAAAAGCCTGGTACATTTTGAATCTTAGGCAAACCTGTATTGGTGGCGCCCAAGATAAAGACCTGCTTGTAGCCACTGAGTTGAACAATTCCCGTTTCAGAAATGTTGACAGCATCCAGTGTAGAAGGAATCTGGGCAAATGTTGCTTCTTTAAAGCCATTGATTAGTACATTGAAGAAACTATCAAGCTCAAACTCATCAGGATTGATTAATAGATAGTCATGAAGCAGTGTAATTAACAAATCCCAAACTTGTTCTGATTGCCTTGCTTGTTGAAGGTCACCCTCTTCTTGGGCATCTTGGCGCCACTTTTCTAGCACTTTGGGCACGTGATTGTTAACTAAAAAGTTGAAGAAAATGGTAATTGCCTTTTGCGTGTCTGTTTCTTCTGCTAGTTTTTTTAACAAAGAAGTAATCTTTTTAACAAAAAAGTCCTTTAGTTTTTCAATTTTGGCAACTTCATCTGGAACTCTGTCTAGTCGAATAACTTCAGCAGCAATATAATCTGTAAAATCGCGCTTCCACAAGTTATGATTAATGCCGTGGGCTAAAACAAAATTTTCGAGCTCATCAACATCATGAATGTATGAAGTCTCATCCTTATACCAATCCGGAATAATTAAGTGTGTCTTCATAATCGCAAGCATATTTTGTGTTTGAAGTGGCCTAGTTAACAGCTGAGCGATATTCTCAATTAAAACAACTAAGGGATGATACTTCATTTCCTGTTGTAAATCATTAAAAAATGGAATGTCATTTTGCCGTAAAATTGGCGAAAGATAGGTTTCGTATTCGTGCAGATTTGGCGCAAGCACTAAAAAATCGCGGTAGCGGTAATTATTAAGCGCCACCTGCTGGTAAATAGTTCGAGCAACAAAATATGCTTCAGCATAACGGTTGTCGGCACGAATTAGCTGGATATTATTTAATTTTCCCACTTCAGGGACGGTACCTGTCCAAAATGAGTTAAGTAGTTCTCGGTTAGTTGGCGCTGCCGAGGGTTTAGTTGTTTCAACCTGATAATTTAGTTCGTTTGCTTCGATATATTTAACTAATTGGTTAATCGTTCTTTGAATGACATAGTCATAATCACCGGGTTCTGCTTTAGCGTCAAGCTCACCGGTTTTTGTTTTAAAAGCCAGAGTTACACTATTTGCATGCTTCATCAATAATTTGACAGTCAAACATTCCTGCAAGGAAAAGTGTGAAAAATCGCTAAAGTAAAAGTCAGTCTTACTCAAATCAATCCCACTAGCCAGAAATTCATTTAGCTGTAACTGAATTTCGTTAGAAGTTGAAAACTTATCTTTAATGGTGTCAATGAAAGCTTCATAAAGAATTTTCAAATCAGCCACTTTGTTTTTAGTTTCAAGGTCTAACTTATCTTGATCAAAGTCATCTAAGTCTAGATTACCTTCTCTAACTTGCAAAATAGTACTGTAAAGCTGCTTAACTAGGCCAGGACTAACATTGACATTTTTGAAGAGGTGGAGCTGATCACGTTTTTGTTCAATGACTTTAGCTAAAATCATTGCTGCCGCAGTGTTGTCAAGCTGAGTGGGCATTACCTGCTTTGAATCCTTTAGGAAAAACCACGCAAGTCGTGAAAAAGATAACACTTGCAAGTTCTTAACTGATTGCTCAGTATTGCCTTGACTAATAGCAAGCCTATTTATTGCTCTGATTTCTGTGGTAAACTTAATGTGATTGGGAACAATGACAAAAGTTTGTTGCTTTGGAAATTTTTGATAATTTTCAACTGCTGCTTGTAAAACTTTTTCCTGCATTGGATCGGTTTGACGACCGACTAGAATTTTGATCATTTGTTCTCTTCTCCTTTGCTACATATTTTAGCATAGGAGCTAAACTTTTTTCACAAACATTAAGGATCTTAAATAAAATGAAATCGAGTTATTTAGCGCACGGAAAAGTGATTTTGATTGGTGAACATTCAGTGGTTTATGGCTATAATGCCCTAGCCTTGCCAATCATGTCTTTACACATTAAAGCAACCGTAGAACCGGGCCCACAAATGTGGATGGATACTGCATCATATCATGGGCCTTTTTTTATGGCGCCAGATGAATACGACGGTTTGAAGTATGTCGTTAAAACAATGCTTACAAAAGCTAATAGTAACGAAAATTTAAGGATAACTTATACAGGAGAAATTCCAATCGAGCGTGGACTAGGCTCAAGTGCAACAGTTGCCCTTGCAACAACCAAGGCAATGAACGACTACTTTAATTTAAACTTGTCAAATGATGAAATAATTGAAGTTACGAATCATGCTGAAACAATTAATCATGGAAAAGCGTCAGGGTTAGATGCTGCGACCGTTAATTCTGATTACCTTATCTTTTTTAATAAAAAGTCAGGTCCCAGTGTTTTACGCGCCAAGCTAAATGCCACCCTCTTGATTATGGATACAGGGGAATTAGGTAGTACAAAAAAAGCTGTTGCTCAAGTTCAACAGCAAGTCCAGTCATCCCCAGTGGCTAATGAAAAGATTAAGCAGTTGGGTCAATTGGCCGATGATACAAAACAAGCTTGGGTTAACCAAGACCGCGTTAGTGTTGGCAAAATCTTTAATGAAGCTGAAGAAATACTAGATTCTTTTGGCCTTGCCACGAGTAAAATTAAACAGTTACAACAACTTGCTCTTGAAAATGGAGCCTTGGGCTTTAAGCTGTCTGGAAGTGGTTTAGGTGGAATCGTCATTGTACTTTGCGACAAAGTTGAAGTAGCAAAGTCAATTGCAAAAAAATGTCAAAATGTTGCTGTTAATAGTTGGATCGAGGAAATTTAATGGAAAAAACTGTTCGTGCACACACAAATATTGCTCTAATAAAATATTGGGGAAAAGAAGACCAGGCTATGCGCTTGCCTGCTATGGCGAGTATTTCAATGACACTAGATGAATTTTATACTGATACCAAAATTTCTGATAGTGAAAAAGACCGTTTCATTTTAAATGGTACTGAGCAAACTGGTAAAAGTGCCCAGCGCGTTTTTTCGTATCTTAGATTTTTACAAGAAAGATTTGGTTTAAGTGGACACTTGCAAGTTGAATCTACCAATCATGTTCCAACTGCAGCTGGTCTCGCCTCTTCTAGTTCGGCGTTTGCTGCTTTAGCAGGTGCATTTAGCTCGTACTATGATCTGCAAATTAACCGTCAAGAACTTTCATGTTTGGCAAGAATGGGATCAGGCTCGGCATGCCGTTCAGTGTTTGGTGGCTTTGCGATGTGGCAGAAAGGAAATAGCGATTTGACCTCTTATGCGTATGCAATAAATGAGCAACCTGAAATGGACTTACATTTATTAGCGGTTGAACTTAATCCTAACCCCAAAGAATTATCTTCAACTAACGGAATGCAGTTGGCCAAAACCTCGCCCTTTTTCCAGCCTTGGCTAGAACGCAATCAAGCAGAAATAGATAAAATGATTGAAGCAATTGAACAAAACGACTTTACGGCTTTGGGTCAATTAGCCGAATTAAATGCTAATGAGATGCATGCTGTTAACTTAACGGCTCAACCTGGATTTACCTATTTTGAGCCGGATACGATTAGAGCAATCAAACTTGTTGAGCAGCTGCGAAGAGAAGGAATAGAATGTTACTATACAATCGACGCTGGTCCAAATGTAAAAGTTATGACTCGGTTAAAAAATGTAAAAGAAATTACTAAGCGTTTCATATCAGAATTTGACAATGTTAAGATAGTAAATGCAAGTTTTGGTCCAGGTATCAAATATTTGGATTAATAATGTATTTAAATTGGTTAGGAGATTAAATTCTTTGATAACAGAACAAGCGCCCGGTAAGTTATACATCGCCGGTGAATATGCAGTTTTAGAACAGGATTGTCCCGCAATTTTGGTCGCAGTTAATCAATTTATCCGGGTTTCGATTACTAAATCTAAGTCATCTACTGGTTCGATTCATTCCAAACAATATTCGCAGGATTCAATTCACTGGGTACGACGCGGTGCCCAAATGGTGATTGACAACCGTGATAATCCTTTTGAATATATTTTGTCGGCAATTAACTTAACTGAACGTTTTTGCCTCGAACAACATATCAAATTACGAGTATATGATTTGCACGTCAATTCTGATCTTGACTCAGCTGACGGAAAAAAATATGGTCTAGGTTCTAGTGCGGCAGTCACAGTAGCCACGGTTAAAGCGATTCTACGTTTTTATAACGTGCCTTTTAGTAACGAACTAGTTTATAAACTGTCCGCTATTTCCCACTACTCTGTTCAAGGAAACGGCTCTGCAGGAGATATTGCTGCGAGTGTTTATGGTGGCTGGATTGCCTATCAAACATTTGATAAAAAATGGCTGAAACGCGAATTAACACAAAAGTCACTTTCTGAAGTTGTTGATGAAGCATGGCCAGGGCTAAAAATTCAATTATTGACCCCTCCTGAAGGGATGAACTTATTGATTGGATGGAGTCAAAAACCTGCATCAACTTCACGCCTAGTTGATGAAACTAATGCCAATAAAGCAGCATTAAATGTCGAATATAAACAATTTTTACAACAATCGCGAAAATGCGTATTACGCATGATTGATGGTTTTGAACAAGGCAATATTGACCTAATAAAGATGCAAATTCGAGAAAACAGGAAACTGTTACAGCACTTTGCTCAAATAAATCAAATTGCAATTGAGATTCCCCGTTTGTCAAAATTGATCAATATTGCTGAGTCATTTGGTGGTGCGGCAAAAACATCAGGTGCGGGTAACGGAGATTGTGGCATCGTTATAACCGATGAACAAACTAATGTTAATGAGCTTGAACAGCAATGGCGTAAAAACAATGTTTTACCCCTTGACCTTCACGTTCATCAAGTAAAGCTAATGCAGTAAGAAGAAAAATGTCAATTAGATCAAAACGTAAGGAAGAACACCTTTCTTTAGCAAACCAATTTTATGAACCGAATAAGCCAAATAGCTTTGACCAAATGGGACTTTTACGACCTGCTTTGCCAGAAGCAAAAGTTGACTTAAGTTCGATTAAAACAACTATGTTTGGCAAAAACGTCAATGCGCCCTTTTTTATTAACGCAATGACCGGTGGTTCTGCAAAATCATTCTCTATTAACCAAGCATTTGGTAAAATTGCTCAGCAAGCTAAAATAGGTCTTGCATTGGGTTCTGCAAGTATCTTAGTTAAAGAAGCTGAACAACTTGACAGCTTTTTGATTGCACGTGAAAAAAATCCTGACGGTGTCATAATTGCAAACGTGAATGCGAAGACTGAGGCTATGGATGCTCAAAAAATTGTTAATGAACTTAATGCTGATGCTTTACAGATTCATTTGAATACAGTTCAGGAAATTGCTATGCCTGAAGGCGATCGCGATTTTTTGTGGCTAGATAACTTAATTGAATTACGTCAAAATGTTACCGTTCCGATAATTATAAAAGAAGTCGGCTGCGGTTTAGACCAAGCGACAATTCATTTACTAAAAAATGAAGGTTTTGAGCTATTTGATGTTGCTGGCAGTGGCGGAACGGATTTTGCTAAGATTGAAAATGCACGAAACCAAAATGACCTTTCTTATCTTGAAACGATTGGATTGCCAACTGTTGTTTCTGCTTTAATGGCGGCTGAAGAAAAGGTTACCTTTATCGTGTCAGGTGGTGTTCGTAATCCATTAGATATTTTTAAAGGTTTATGCTTGGGAGGAAAATACATCGGCATTTCCAATGTCTTTTTGCAGACATATCAGGATCAAGGCGAAGATGCATTATTACAAACGATTTTGGCGTGGCAAAAAGAATTAGCTAGTTTGTTAGCTATTTACGGTCAAAATGATTTAACAAATTTAAGTAAAATCAAGCATTACTTCGACCTGCCCTTGAAGAATTTAATTGATCAATTGAATTAATTTTACATAATTAAAAATATGCAAAGTAGAATTCTACTTTGCATATTTTTTTGTCTTAATTTAATAGATGCCATATTTCTTTTTGAACGGCGCTTTCATTACTTGATCCGATCACTTGGTCCGCTGCACTTTTGGCAACTGGCAAAGCGGTGGCGGTAACAAAGCTCCGGCCAACATATTTTAGCATCCCAACGTCATTACCACTGTCGCCAAACGCAACCATTTCGCGCGAATTAATATGGAATTTTTTGCTTAAGTATTCTAGGCCAACAGCTTTGTTCATTCCTTTAGTTGACATGTCAATTGAGGTCGATGAACCAGAGACAAAGCCAATTTGCGGATAATCGCGTTGAAGTTTACTTAACAACTTCGGCATTCTGTCTTCGGGAACATCTAATGTTACCTTGAAAATCTGATCGTCTAAATGGTTAAAGTCCTCGACAATACGCAGCTTTTGGTAGTACTTTTTAAGCTCTTCTGCATAGTGCTGACCATCTTTTTCTAAAACATATGCACTTGCAAGACCAGAAACAGTGACCTTTTCATCTGAGTATGTCTGAACAATTTCCAAAATGGTTTGAAAATCTTCATCGGATAAGCTGTCAACATGAAGAACTTGTCTTCCCTTAGCAACCAGTGCCCCATTTTCTGCAATAAAATACATTTGCTGAGCTGTTTTAGGAAAACGAGAATAAATATTCTCATATTGATTTCCACTGGCAATTACAAACTTAATTCCCTGTTCCTGCATTAAAGCAAACTCGCGCAAAAATAGTTCTTCATCATAGGTTTTTTCATCGGTTAACCATGTACCGTCCATATCAGTGGCAATTAATTTAATCATCTTTAATAGTTACTTTCTTTTACTTCCGTAATCCCTTTGGATAAAAATTCTTTAAAACATTATTAGTTATTTTACCAAAACTGAACACGCAACTTTGGCAACTAACTAGCACAAAACCGTGTAAAGCTGATTCTAGGCGAATAGTTTCACCATGAATATACTTAGCATAATCTTCTTTAGTTAAATTTACTACCTGTTTTTGTTTTCTTTGTCCTAATACCAGCGCTAATTGATGACTCGGTTCAAAGCGCTTTTTCTTTAAAATTCCTAGCTCTAATCCGTTACTAATAATTTTAAAATGCATGTTGTCAGTCTCGATTGCAGGAAGATAAACATGATTTTGACTTACTAAACAAGATGCTGACCAGTTAGCAAGTTCTAAGGGTAAATTAAATGGTTTTAAAACCTCTGCAACTAATGCATTTTCTGACCTCGTCAATTTGACTTTGTTTTGATGAGGTCTTCGCTTTTTAACTTTTGTATTAGTACTTTTTTCTCGTTCAGCTAATTGTAATTTGGCAACATACTGCCCTTCACCTAAATTATCGTTTGGCCAAAAACGTAATGTCCCCTTTATTGCAGGATCGTTATTGGCCCAATCTGGATGTCCTAGTTCAACAGCAGAGGTATTTACTTTGATTGGGAGAATTTTAAAGCCAAATTGCTCGACTAACCAGGATACGATTTCTTCATCCTCTTCTGGCGAAAAAGTACAAGTTGAGTAAACCAATTCGCCACCAGGTTTAAGCATTTTTACTGCTTCGGTCAGAATGTCTTGTTGTCTTTTTTGGCAAGTCACAACATAGTCTTGTGACCAATAAGAAATTGCTTCAGGATTTTTTCGAAACATCCCTTCCCCGCTACACGGGGCATCGACAATGATTTTATCGAAAAATTGCGTAAACGGTTGAACTAACTTTTCTGGACTTGCAGAAGTTATTAGTGCATTAATTACCCCCCAGCGCTCTAAGTTTTCTCTTAAGGCTTTAACTCGTGTATTAGAAATTTCATTTGCAACAAGTAGTCCTTTACCCTTCAGCTGTTCAGCGATAAATGTGCTTTTTCCTCCAGGAGCAGCGCATAAATCGAGTACTTTGTCTCCTGGGTGAATATCAGCAATCATGGCAGGAAACATTGCTGCAGGATCTTGAGAATAAACTAAGCCACTGATAGCTTCCGGGTCTTGACCATTAATCTGGCCGTAGTATGCATTTTTAAGTCCAGGAATCGGTTGATCGAGAGAATAAGAGACTTCTCGCTGCCCTTTTAAAGTATTGATTCTAAATGCCTTTTTGGCGGGTTGGCTCATCGCATCAAATAGTTCTTGTGCTTGCTTTTGACCGAGTAATTTTTGATATTTAGAAATAAATTCAGCTGGTAAATTAAGCATGTGTGTTTTCCTTTCGCCAACATAAAAAGATGAAGAAGCTATAAACAAGCGCAACTACGCCCCAACTGCCCAAAAGAAGCATTAAAAGGTGCTCTCGATTTGAATAAAAAGCACGCCAGCAAAGGAAGAAATATGCTCCAAGTGATAATAATAGCTCTACTAATATTATTCTAAAGCCATGATTGGCAAGCCAATTGCGTAATAAACTACCTTTTAAGTGAGTCGCCTTAACGGTTTGCCAATCCAAGTAAGCCAAGATGATGTTAGCAATAGTGGCCACAAAGACTAGCAAAATGATGAATAGAAATTCTTTAATTACGGAAAGTTGACGCTTTTGATGCTTTCTTACAAATACTGGTGTTTTAACTTTAACATCATAATGACGGGCAATTTTTCTAATTACCTTATTAGAGCTATCAATAATAATGGTATAGTCTTTAAGCTTGAATTTACCTGTAGGCTGCTTGGTACCGGTTGTTAAATAATAACCATTTTGTTTCATCCGGCGGTAGTGCTTCAGGGTACCAATCACAGAATAATAAGTATTATTTAAAATAATGTACTCATTATTTTGTGTTTTTAATGTTGGAACCTTAGCATTTAAGCCTAAAACTCCAAATGAAACATGTCCCTTAAAGTCATCTAAAGTAAAATATCGTCCAGATTCCGTTGGTAATGTTAAAACATCATGATTAGACCAAACTAATGTCTGATTGTCCCTTCTTTTACTCGTTAAGTGAAGTTGGATTTTATTTTGGGGAAAGGTTTTCTCTAGATATTTTAAAAAGTCGCTAACACTTTGGTTATTCTTGATTTCAAAGCTGCGCGTATTGTTGCTCAAGCCATAAGCTTCAAGCAATTGGTTAGCTTCTTGGGACTGGACATTTGAAAGCATTGTACCTGTACCAAGTAATGTCAAAAAAATAATAAATAGTAAGAGGATTTTTTTAGATCTCATGTTTTATCTCAAATATTTGTTCTTCAATAAAATCAAAACTTGTAAACGAATGATTAATTGTCTGTAATTCCGGTGAATGGGTGAAATGGATTTGGTGCCAAAAAGTAGCAGAGTTAGTTACACCATTTTTTTCACCAATAAATAGCAAACGACTAGTTGAATTGCATTTTTGCCAAGCTTCTATCGCACTTAAATCACTCTCGTCAAAATTAGGTGCCCATGCACAAATAATTAGTTGAACGTCAGGAAACGCTTGAATTGCCTCAGGTGCAGCTAAATTCAAAACTTTTGTAGCCTGCTGGCTTCCAGTTTTTGAAGTTTTTGACCATTCTAATGAATCTGTTGCAATTGTCTTTAAACCTACTTCAGTTAAAGCTTTAGACCAATATGCATTTCCTGCCATAATTTCTAAAACGGAGCTAATTTTAAACTGCTCCTTAATTAGTTTGGCAGTTTCCAAATTTGGCAATGACCAAACACCGTAATTGATTGATAGGTACTGCCTCATGCTATTAAGAAGCTGATTGGTAACTTTTATATTGTCCTTTTGTAGCCTTGGCATACAACTTTCAAGCTTCTCAACTTCATTTGGATAAAAACCAAGTCGTTTAGGAGCAATCGGTAAAATTTTCTTTTCTTTCATGTAGCGATCAATTCGATTAACTTCTTTAACTTGGTCATGAATTATTGGGTTATCAAGCTGAGCATCTAATTGATTAATTTTCTTTAAATAATCTGTCATTTCAAATACCTACAATGATTTTACCATTCATATGACTAGATTTCAGTTATAATAAAAAGTAACTGAATAAAGGAGAATATTTTATGGCAAAAAATGTAACAAAAAAGCAAGATAACGAAGAAGAAAGTCTTGGAAAATTCATCTTAGACGTTGTCATAATGATGGTGGTAATTCTTGGTGCTTTCTATCTTGTCTTCCACTTCGTTCTTTCAAATGATGAAGTTTCTGGTCCATCAATGCAGCCAACTTTTGAAGATAAAGATCGCTTGATTTCGGTACGGAACTTTACGCCTAAACGTAACGATGTGGTAGTTTTATTAGCTCCTAAGGCCGCAAACGACACTCCTGGAGCAATGTATATTAAGCGTGTTATTGGTTTGCCGGGTGATAAAATCGTTTCTAAAAACGACAAAATGTATATTAATGGCAAGAGACTAGCTGAACCATACCTTAATAACAAATACAAAAAAGCGGACAATGATGCTGGACATACATACACCACTAATTTTACTTATAAAGTGCCTAAAGGCTATTATTGGGTAATGGGTGATCATCGTGATATCTCAAAAGACTCCCACATTTTTGGACCTGTAAAAAGAGAAAATCTAGTCGGTAAAGTTACCTTTAGATATTGGCCTTTTAATAAAATTCAAGGATTTTAGCAGTACTTTTCTTTGAATTTTTTGGTTTTTTGGCTAAAATAATTGTAAAGGAGATTTTATTATGAATCAGCAAATAGAAGAATTATCCGATGCAATTATTACTTACCAGACAGAACATCATACTACAGATACAGATTTAGCATTTGCTAGTCACCTGTCGGTAGAGAAAATTCATGCAATGAAGGCTGGTGAAGGTGAATTCACTCCTGAAGAAATTAATCAACTGTATGACTTTCTTGCTACCAAGCGTTAAGTTGAAATAAATATAAAAAATGGCCTCAAGTCTTGCTTGGGGTCATTTTTCTTTGTTTGAAGAGAAATACACTATTTCTTTTCCCTTGCTTCGAAAAAGTAGTTGAATATCAAAGTATTAGCTGCCAATAAAAAGATATCAAAGATTAACATGATGATAAGTGAAATACCAAAGTCTATATACCTATCATTATACTCATAGCCAAAAATACTACTAAACAGAAAGTTTATCGGGAAGTCGATAAGTGACGCTAAGAAGCTATTAGCACTAAAGGCAACCCAACAAGCAACAATTAGGACTATGATAAAAATGACTCTGAGAAAAGCTTGACCGCTTGTAGTGGGTAAAAATTCTAAAATTGCACGACTTGAAAAGTTTAAAAAATCAACTACAAAAAAGACAAAAAGAGTAATTAAAATCAATAGTAATATAGAGCCCCAAATTTTGAAAGCTCGTTCATTGAATAATTGAGACATAGCATTTGAAGGACTGGAGAAACCTGTAATCACGTTCTTTTTGAAACGACTATCCGTTAGTACCGACATCCCGAATAAAAGCAAAAGCCCAATTACGTCTAAGATTCCGAGATAAACAATTGAGACAAATGAACTAAGCGTATTATCAAGATAAAGATTGGTGCTGCTCATTGGAATTAGCCGCCAGGTTTGACTGCGGTTTACCCTTTGAGCAAATATTGCTATCAAGCAAACAGCAATAAATCCAAAAGCAAGAACAAGAAAGAAGAAAGACGTCATCCAGTTGGTTATGAAATTAAAATCATTTACATAAGTATTGCGGATAAAGCGATTATTTTCAAATTTATACAGAGAAAAAAAGGTTATTGCCATTGAAGTTAGAATCTGAAAATGCATCAAGGTGTTAAGCTTCTTAGTTTTTAATTTGAATAGTTCAGTAAAGCAGCAATTAAAAAGTGACATTATTCTTCTTCCTCCTGATAAAGTCCTTCATAGTATTCTTCAATGCTCTGATTTTTAGCTCTAATATCATCCGCTGATAAATGTTCATATACAGTATGATCTCTAATAATCACAACCTCATCTAGCATGGAAGAAATTTCGTTAACAAAGTGATCAGAAACTAAAATAGTAGATTCCTTAGCCTTCCATAAAATAATTGAGTTAATAATCTTTTTTCGAGCCATCGCATCAATTCCGGAAAAGGGCTCATCTAATAGATATAGATCTACTTTACGCGAAAATGTTAGTGCAATAACTAGTTTTTCACGCATACCTTTTGACATTTCAGAAAGGCGTATCTCAGAATCAATTTTCATAAAACCACGTAGCTGTTCGAATTCATTTACATCAAAATCTTGATAAATAACTTCATAGAATTTGCTAATTTGTTCTACTTTTGTATTTTCAGAAAATCCAGATAAATTATCAGTAAAGGATATGTGCTTTTTCCTTTCAACTTCATTATCCTCTCCTGCTACCATTACAGTGCCATGATAATTTTTAGCCATGCTATCAATAATACGCATCAAAGTAGTTTTTCCTGCACCATTTTCTCCTAATAATGCAACAATTTTTCCTGGTCCTAATGTTAGATTGACATTATTTAAGATCGTTTTTTGATTTTTTCGATACGTCAAATCTTTGATTTCTAGTAGATTTCCCATTAAGTTCGCTCCTAGTTCTAATACACTTTATTAACAACTAAATCTTTTGCTTTATACGAGTACGTTTGTCAATCATCATACCCTGAGATAATTCAATTTGGAGATCAA
Organism: Lactobacillus apis; assembly: GCF_003150935.1. Taxonomy (NCBI): domain Bacteria; kingdom Bacillati; phylum Bacillota; class Bacilli; order Lactobacillales; family Lactobacillaceae; genus Lactobacillus; species Lactobacillus apis. Next base: position 840,963 of record NZ_CP029476.1, read on the forward strand.
ATCAGCTGTTTATACTGTATTATATTTCTATTACACTATTATGATAGACTAAAAAAATCTGCCATGCAATCCTTTTTAACAAAAAACCACTCACTAATATTCTTAATGAGTAGTTTGATAGTTATTTCTTTTCTTTTGGCTCAATATATTGATTGAACAAGAACAAATTAATGGCAATGAAAAGCAAGTCAAAGCAAATGAATATTGAAATTGGCTCCAATAAATCATTTGACGACGTTGATTGAAAAAAGACTGCAAATGGTGCATCAAAAATAGGCGTTAGAGCTCGGATTCCTTTGACTAATGCCCATATGAGAATGAACACTAGAAAAACGCGGATGAAGCCCAACAAAGACTTGTTTTTAATTGATCCTGGTAAAAAACTAATAATTGCTTGGCTTGAGAAGTTTAAAAAACTAAGCATTAAATAAAAAAGTAGACAAAATAAAACAAGTAAGATCAGTGACTGGATAACAACAATAAAATCTTCAACATTGAAAACAAAACTACTTTTTTCATACGATGTCATAACTTCTGAATGAAATGTGCCATCAAATTGAAAGGCCAACAAAAAACTAATGCCTATACCAATGGCTTCTATACATGCAAAATATGCTAATGTTGCAATTGAAGTGAAGATATTATCCAAATAATACTTTGAATCAGAGATTGGTAATAACCGCAAAGACTGGTTCACGTTAATTGACTCATTTTCATTACAAGTTATGCAGTATAAAGCCAATGCTGCAATAAAGGAGAAAAAGAGGACAAACATGAAAAACGATGGAAAAACCCCTAAATCTTGCCTTCCAAAATAAACATGTCCACTTGTAGTAAAACTAAGTACAGTAATTGCTATGGCTGCAATTAATTGGACAAGCAGTACGTAGTTAGCCTTCTTAATTTTTCGTGTAAATAAAGTAGCAAAAAGCCGACCGAACATTATTCGTCACCCTCTCCATATATGTTTTCATAAAATTCTTCGATGCTTTGATTATTCTCACGTATTTCTTCAGTTGATTTGTGACAGTAGATTGTTTTATCTTTTACAACAACAACTTCGTCAAGCATAGAAGCAATTTCGTTAACGAAATGATCAGAGATTAGAATAGTTGCTTCATCCGCTTTCCATAGAATAATTGAACTAATAATTTTTTTTCGAGCCATCGCGTCAATTCCAGAGAAAGGTTCGTCGAGTAAATAGAGTTCTGCTTGACGTGAAAAAGTCAAAGCAATAATTAGCTTTTCACGCATACCCTTTGACATTTCAGACAGACGTAAGTTTTCATTTAATCTCATGAACTTTTGTAGCTGCTTAAATTTATTTTTGTCAAAATCATCATAAAGATATTCGTAAAAATTAATTATTTTCGCAACTTTAGTACTTTCCTTAAATCCTGATAAACTGTCAGAGAAAGAAATGACCCTTTTACGGTCCGCAACAGATTGAACTCCATCAATCGCAACCATACCGCGAAAATTCTTATTAATTCCTGCGATTATGCGCATCAATGTTGTTTTACCAGCTCCATTTTCGCCTAAAAGAGCAACAATTTTGCCATGCTTTAAGTTTAAATTGATATCTTTAAGAATTACTTTTAGGTTCTTTCTATATGTTAAATTTTCAATTTCTAAGAGATTGCTCATTAACTATTCCCCTACTTTAAATAAGCTGATAAGATATCATGAATTTGATCATTTGACACACCCAAATCATTCATACTTTGAACAAATTTATTTAGCTCATCATTAATCAATTCCTGTTTTGTCTTTTCAAGCAAGTCTGTATCTTCGGTAACAAAATTACCTTCTCCGCGCTTAGTATACAAAATCCCCTCTACGTTCATTTGTTGCAAAGCTCTTTGTACCGTGTTTACATTAACAGTCAATTGAACTGCTAGTTCACGTACAGAAGGAATTTTCTGCCCTGGCTTTAATTCGCCGGTTACAATTTGACGATATAGATATTGCTTGATTTGCAGATAAATGGGAATATTATCCTTGAATTCCACAAATCCACCATCCTTTTACTGTATCACATTTCTAATACACTGTAATAATACCGCAGTTTATATGTTAGTGCAATCTTTTTTATTTCTTCCTAATAAATACTTCTAAAAAGCAATTTTATGTTCTTATTGATCATTTATAAGAGTCTTATTATTTTTTCAGTGTTCCACGACTCTGCATTTTTACTTGATTTCAAACAAAAAAGCCGATTAACTCATTAATAGCAACGTTTTAATCGGCATTTTTTGATTATTAGAGTAGATGTGCATAATTAAGCCGGTATTACCCAACAGTAATTATCATTGATATAAAAGCACTTATCTCATTTAAGTTAATTTTAGAGAAAGTGCTTTTCTAACCTTTTTTGTTTCACTATTTATTATTTGTTGCGTTCATTTCGACCATTCTGATCATAACGTCAACTGTTTTGTACATTGATTCTAAAACAGTGTATTCGTAACGACCATGCATGTTTTCCTGACCTGAGAATAGGTTTGGACATGGTAAACCACGATAAGTCAGTTGACTACCGTCTGTACCACCTCTAATTGGATCCTCGTCGATTTCGGTCAATCCTTCTTTACGATATGCATCTCTTGCTAAGTTAACAACATCCATGTGTTTTTCAAGCTCATCTGCCATGTTGTAATATTGATCTCTCATTGTTAATTTGATTCGCTCAGTACCAAATTCATCATTCATTTTAGTGACAATGTCTTTAACCAAGTTTTTACGACGCTCAAGACCATCACGTTCAAAGTCACGGACAATGTACTCAAGGTATGCATTATCAACGGTTCCCTGGAAATCAGTTAAATGGAAGAAGCCTTGTCGTCCATCAGTTTTTTCTGGTACTTCGTCTACTGGAAGTTGATTTTGGAAGTTAATACCTACTTGAATTGCACTGATCATCTGGTTTTTAGCAACTGATGGGTGAACGTTTACTCCTTGAATGTTAAGTGTAAATGTTGCTGCTGAGAAAGTTCCCCAGTCAAGCTTACCTGGAGCAGCCCCATCAAGTGTATACCCAAAGTCTGCACCAAACTCATCAATGTCAAAGTGAGGCGCACCAGTGCCAATTTCTTCATCAGGTGTAAAGGCCAAACGAATTTTTCCATGCTTAACTTCTGGATGATTCATCAAATACTCAGCTAGAGTTACTACTTCACTGACACCACACTTGTCATCTCCACCTAACAATGTATCACCTGATGTAGTAATAAGCGTTTTACCGGCATATTTTTTGAGATTAGGGAAAACCTCAGGATCCAAATAAAAATCAGAATCACCTAATTGAATTTTTGATTTACCATCATAGTTTTCATGGACTTGTGGGCGAACATTTTCCGCATTGAAATCTGCCGTATCACAATGTGCTAGAAAACCCATTACTGGAACTTCATAATCAATATTTGAAGGAATTTCAGCGATTACACAGCCGGATTTTTGGTTGTAATGTACATCACTTAAGCCCAAATCCTCTAAATCCTTCATTACAACTTCTTTCTGGAAGTCTTCTTGACGCTTAGTGGATGGAAAACGGTCTGAGTGCTCATCCGAACGCGAGTTAACTTTTACATATTTTAAAAATCTGGGTAATAAATTTGGGTATTCCATAAAAACTCCTCTATTTAAACTAAATCTTGGAATGGGTTAGTTGAAACGTGTGACTTAATGATATTAACATTCCAATTATTTTCTTCATTCCATTTAATTAACTTTTCATATATTTTATCCTTAAATAATTTTTCTGTATAGTGCCCAGGATCAATTACTGTTATTCCTGAAGAAATCATATCGTGACCAGTATGATAATAAACGTCTCCGGTTATAAAGGCATCTATCTTTTCATTAACCGCTTGGTGCCAGTACTTACCCCCATCTCCGCAAATAAGTGAAACAGTTGAAATTTGTTGCTGGTTATCAGCAGTAATCAATCTAACCATTTTGATATTCATTTTCTCTTTTACATAATATGCAAAATCAATTGCAGAGAGCGGTTCAGGCAGCTTGCCTTTTCGTCCAATAGCAATGCCGTCACTATCTAGACAAAAAGGCTGTACATCAGTCAAACCTAATTCTTCTGCCTGCCAATCGCTAGACCCATCTTGAGCTTTATCAGAATTAGTATGAATTGAATAGACAGTAATGCCGTTAGCAATTATTTTGCCATACATTTCATTTTGTGGGTCAGCAAAGTTTAAGTTAGGTGCAGGCCTAAACATTAAAGGATGATGGCTGATAATTAGATCAACATGCTCTTTTATTGCTTCTTCAACAACTTGTGGTCGAACATCTAATGTGGTCATAACCTTGGTAACTGGTTGCTCTAAAGAACCAATTTGAATGCCAACGGGATCACCAGCACTTGCAATTTTTTCAGGAAAAAAATCGCTTAAAACTTTCACTAGGTTTTTAACTTTAGTCATTTAATTCTCCTTTGATCATTTCAATCTGTTCTTGAACCTGTTTGATATGGGATATATCTTTGCTTTTTGCCTTATTTAAATTGACTAACAAATTTTGTTGGTACTTTAGCTGCCCCATCCATTTACTAGTAAAAATCTGATTTTTAGTCTTAATTAAGATTGGACCAAAATATAATTCTTTTTCAGTTAATGGAATATTTGATTCAGTTTTTTTAGCCTTAATCAGTTCATATATATGACCGGCTTCAGCCACAATTTGTTCATCGACAATCTGATAGCTGTGCTGCATCAACCATTTACGAACACCATATTCTCCAACATTTGGTTCAAGAATTAAGGTGTCGAAACTCATTTTTTTGTTAACTAAGGCATCATTTAAAATCTGACTCATCAAGTTGCCGCCCATGCCAGCAATCACTACAGTATCAATGTTGTCTTTGGTTGAGATGGTTTCGAGTCCAGCGCCTAGACGAGTTTCTATTTTTCCTTCTAAGCCAGCCTCTTTAATATCCTGTTTTGCATTATCAAGCGGTCCTTTTCCAATATCACTAGCAATTGCAAAATTGACCTTGCCTGATTTGACCAATTCAATTGGTAAATATGCGTGATCTGTACCAATATCTGCAATTCGCGCGTCTTGATCCACCATGGTTGCGAGTTTGTTTAAACGTAAATTCACTTTTCGACCTACTTTCCATGTATAAAATTTTAGCATACACTTACCGCTCTTTGTTCAAAATAGTTAGAAACCGCTGTATTTTTCACTGATAAAAGATTTATAATAAAAATATCGTAATTTTGTAATGAGAGGACTTTTTTTAATGAATAAATCAGAGACTCATAAACTCAAGCCCTTTATTCGAGATCAGCTAAATAGAGAACTAATTCAGCCGGTAATGCCAACTTCGGTTAACGTGGCTGTACCTCCAGAAATTCTACAGCCTGATTTGTTCAGAAATAATCTGCAGAGCACTGATAACGGAGCGGATTTAAGGGCAATTTGGACTAATGTTCCTTTGAAAAAATCTGACCTGTCCACATCCAATACTGTAAAAGGAAAGATTATCAGTGACAGCAACAGCCAAACAATTAATATCAATGGTAAAAACTTTCCATTTCATCCTTTTGGGAAGTAGCTTTAAAGAACACAAAGTTAAATAGTTTTAAGTTAAATAGTTTTAAAAAGATGGGGGATTTTAAATTTGGATCGAACAGAACCAGTTACTTTAACAAATATGTGTATGATTAAAAAAGGTGAACAAATTTTAGTCATTGATCGAAATGATCCCTCCTGGCCGGGTTTAACTTTTCCGGGTGGACATGTTGAAGCACATGAGTCTTTTTATGATTCTGTTGTTCGTGAGGTTAAAGAAGAAACCAATCTCGACATTAAAAATCCACGTCTTAGTGGTATTAAGCAATTTTTCGATGAAAATGATCATCGTTATTTAGTTTTTTTCTATATTGCTACAGAGTTTACAGGCACTGTAAAAGCTTCTCATGAAGGAAACCTAGTTTGGATGACGAAAGAAGAACTGTTAAATCATCAATTGGCCTATAATTTTGATCGTGACTTACTTGTATACTTTAACGACGATATTGATGAGCATATCTTGGATGATAGTCGAGATGAATTATTTTAAGGAGAATTTGAAATGCCTTCTGAACAAGCAATTAAGCGTTGGCACCTAGGACAAATAATAGTTCAAGAAATTTTGATCATTGTGGCGTTTGTGCTATTTTTTAAAATCAAGCCCCTGACCAAAAGTAAAAATGAGGCAGTGGTAGTTCTATCAGTTTTGTTCATACTGGTATCTCTACAACTAACTCTTCTGTGCGAAAAACATCCTACGAGAAAAATAGTCCAATTTAATCATTATTTTCAAGCCGTTAATATCCAAATATGTTTTTTAGTACTCCTCGCAATCGGAGCAGATTTTATCAAAGTTTTTAATACTAAGAACCTTATCTGGCTGATAATTCCACTTACTCTGTATGAACTAGTTCTGCTGGTTCCTATGGCAGAACTTTCCTGGGGAAAAATAAGCAGTGTAATTGGGCAAATCATAACTTTATTATTATTCTCAGGTCTGATACTTGCTATACCGGGAACGTTGACTATGAACAGCTCCCCTTCTTTGCTACAAATGCTTAATAAAACTGAAGTTACTGGGGCAATTTGTTTTGTAATCACTTCAGTGGTTGTCATGAATAAATGGGGCTATCAAGCTCCTGGCTTGGGATTGAGTTCAAGAGCTAAATATGCAGTTCTAGCGTTTATATCTTTATTTATTTTTGCTGACTGCGTGTTTAATGCTTTTAATGAAGCAGATAACTGGAGGCAACTGCTCACGAGCTGGAATTTTCAGATTACTACAAAACATATGATAAAGCTCGTTTGCAGAGGCATAGAAGCCGGTATAGCTGAAGAATGGTTGATGCGTTTTTGTATTTTAAGCATTTTACTCAGAACTTTTAAAAATGCGCAACATCAAATCTCATGGGCGGTTGTATTAGACGGTTTGATTTTTGGAGCACTCCATATTGTTAACCTAATAGATCAGCCCCTACTGGCTACAATTTTACAAATGATTGATGCAAGTATAGCTGGTATTGCTTTTGCAGCAATTTATCTTTATACTGGATCTTTTTTTATAAATATAGGCTACCATGCAGTTTTTGATATCCTAGTTTTCTTGGCTTCAGGTACTACTGTCATGACTAACCCCACTGATTTTGAATGGCAGTATTTAATCTTAACAACCTTAGTTTATCTAGCTTTTTCAGTTTTCTTATTATCAGGTAAACGCAAAAGTGTTATTGAATACAACATGAAGCAATGGGGATTAGCTGATAGCTGATACTTATGGAGTATAAGGTTATAATAAAAAAGACAAGATTTCAAAAAAACTTGTCTTTTTGTTTAGCTATTTAATCTAAGAAATCACGCAACTGATTTGAACGACTCGGATGACGCAACTTACGTAGTGCTTTTGCTTCAATTTGCCTGATTCGTTCTCTTGTGACGCCAAAAACTTTACCAACTTCTTCAAGCGTTCTTGTCCGACCATCATCAAGACCAAAACGCAAGCGTAGAACATTTTCTTCACGATCTGTTAAAGTATCAAGTACCTCTTCTAGCTGCTCCTTGAGCATCTCATATGAAGCATGTTGTTCAGGACTAGTTGCATCTTTATCTTTAATAAAGTCACCTAAATGGGAATCATCTTCTTCACCAATTGGTGTTTCCAAAGAAACAGGTTCTTGAGCAATTTTTAGGATGTCGCGCACTTTAGAAGTTGGCATATCCATTTCAGCACCAATTTCTTCTGGAGTTGGCTCACGACCTAAGTCTTGCAACAATTGTCTTTGAATTCTAATCAGCTTATTGATTGTTTCAACCATGTGAACTGGAATTCTAATTGTTCGAGCCTGATCAGCAATTGCACGAGTAATGGCTTGACGAATCCACCAAGTAGCATAAGTCGAAAACTTAAAGCCAAGACTGTAATCAAACTTGTCAACGGCTTTCATTAGACCCATGTTTCCTTCTTGAATTAAGTCAAGGAATGACATACCACGACCAACATAGCGTTTTGCAATTGAGACAACTAAACGTAAGTTAGCCTCAGCTAATTCTTGCTTAGCCTCTTCGTCGCCTTTTTCAATTCGCTTTGCAAGAGCAATTTCCTGATCTGCGTTAAGAAGTGGAACACGTCCAATTTCCTTCAAGTACATTCTTACTGGATCGTTCATCCTGACGCTTGAAGGGGCTGACATATCTTTTAGTTCAGCCTTTTCAACATCTTTTTGCTTCTTCAAAGCTAGTTTGGATGGATCACCATTTTCATCAACTATACTGATGCCGTTATCTTCAAACTCTTGAACTAATTGATCGACTGCTTTTCCCTCTAAATCATAGGGCTTAACCAAACGATTAACAAATTCAGTTTCAGTAATTGATTTATCTTTCTTAACCGCTTTAACAACCTCTTGTACTACTTTATCTAAAGATGGTTGTTCTTTTTCGCTAGTGCTTTTCTTTTCTGTCACTATAAAGCCCCCCTCTGCCCTTGAATTCTCTTTAACTGTAAAATTTGTTGCGTAATAGACATTATTTTGTCCGTATCCATAGTTCTCTTTGCATCTTGAAGTTCATTCATCAACTTATTCAGTTGTTTGTCAACTTGACGCATTTCTAAAGCATAGATTTGTTCACAAATCTCACGGTCTGAAAAATCCTGCGGCATATCTGCCATTTCGGCATTAACTATTATACCTTGAAGTTGTTCAGGAATAAAATTTAAAAAACTATTTACTGTCGGTTTTTCATGAGTTTCGCTGAAATTTAACCATAATTCCGCTAATTTTTGATAATCGGAATCAGGAAATAAGAACTTGTTCTGTAAAAGATAATCGCGAGCATGCTCCGAATGAATGAATAAGTACAATAGCCTTGTTTGGACTGGATCATTCTTAATAGCAATATCTTGATGATACTCTGGTGCTGGACCTTCATCTTGTTGAAATTCTGTTTCATTTGGAATTTGTCCGCCTGTATGTTGCTTAGCAGTATTAAATTGACGACGATATTTTAGCAAATTCACTTTTAATGAATCTTTAGAAACATTTTGCTGCTGAGCAATTCTATCCAGATATAAATCTTGTTCAACTGGATTTGAGAGCTGTGCAATTTCTTGCATAGCTTCGTCAAGATATGCAAGCTTCTGGCGATCATTATCTAAGTTATATTTCTTAGCAAGTCGCTTTAAGAAAAAGTCAGTCGGTGTTAATGCGCCTTTGATCTGTTCTTGATATTTCTCAACGCCATATTTTTGAACATATTCATCAGGATCAAGTTTTTCTGGTAGGACAACGACACCCAAGTCAAAACCTCCAGCTTTATTAAACAGTTTAACTGCCCGTTCTTCCGCATGCACTCCTGGATCATCACCATCATAATTAATAATGATGTTCTTAGTGATTCGTTTCAACATGTAAACTTGTTGGTCAGTTAAGCTTGTACCCATTGACGCAATACCTGACTTTACCCCAGCTTTATAAGCTGCAATTACGTCCATGTATCCTTCATACAAAACTAAATGATTTTCAGATCTAGCCGCCTTTTTCGCCTCAGAAAAATGAAATAAGACTTGTGATTTCTCAAAAACTTTAGTTTCGGGGCTATTGATATACTTTGCCTCAGTTTTATCCGTTGATAGTCGCCTACCTGAAAAGCCTACTGCATAGTCGCCCTCATTTGTAAGAGTAAACATTAATCGATCTCTAAAGCGATCGAACATCTCACCACTCTTAGACTGAACAAATAAACCGCTTGCTAATAAATCTTCATCGCGATAGTCCTTACCACGTAAATACGTTAAGAGAAGATTATTCTGTTTCGGTGCGTACCCGATACGAAAGTGATTTAGAATCTCATCACTCAAATCTCTTTCACGTGCATATTCAAGCCCACGTTTACCAGCATTAGTTGAAACTAAAACCCGATGATAAAAATCAGCAGCTTCCTCATTTATTTTAATTAAAATATTAGAATATTTTGGCTTTTGTTGACCATATTCACCAATTTCAATATGTGCAAAATCAGCAACCTTTTGCACGCTTTCCGGAAAAGTTAAATTTTCTTTTTCCATTAAGAAGGTAAAAACGTTGCCGCCTTTGCCACAACCAAAGCACTTGAAGAATTGTTTTCCTTCATTGACTGTAAAGGAAGGTGTTTTTTCTTCGTGGAATGGGCAAAGACCAATATAATCTTTCCCCTTTTTTTCTAGTGAAACGTATTGACTGATGACATTAACAATATTGACGTTCTCACGTACCTTGCTAATCGTCTCTTCAGGTATCAATCCAGCCATCTTTTCACCTACTTTGATAAATTATTTAATGACTAACTTACTTAAGTCACCTAAATGTTCAGCAAGTTGTGCCACTGCACCTAATTGATTTAATCGGTTATTCTTAATCGCTTCATCCTTATCCAAAATCATATTGTTTTCAAAGTAGAAATTGATAATCGGTTGCAATTTAACAAAACCATCATAAAGCTGCGTTAAATCAGTTAAGTCTTGCAAATTGTTCACGCCAGAGTAAAGTTCTTTTTCACTCTCGTTAACAAACAAGTCTGGATTAACGACATTATTTCCTTTATGCTTAGCCTTTTTCAAAATATTATTGATTCTAATTAGACTTTCAACAACAGGTCTAAACTGCTCATCATCATGATGTAACTGCAAGACATTAGCCGCTGCCAAAATTTGAATTGGATCCTGTTGACTTGATGCAAGTACTGCATCGATAATGTCATATTTGTAGTTGTTTTTAGTCAGATACTGGTTAATCCGGTCACGGATAAAGGATGCAATTTCTGCTTCTTTTTCATCCGACTTAGGTAATTTAGCCGGTGTTTTTCCGTTCAATGCAGAAACAAGTTCAGGCAAAACTTTGTTGAAAGCTAATGACCACTTTTGATTAATTAAAATACGTACAATTCCATAGGCGTAACGACGTAATGCGTAAGGATCATTAGATGAAGTTGGAATCATATCTACAGCAAAGAAAGTGATGATTGTATCAAGTTTGTCAGCAACTGAAAGTAATGAACCTACTACAGTTTGTGGCAACTCACCTTCCGAAGTGGTTGGCATGTAATGTTCTTTGATTGCAACCGCAACATCATCTTTTTCACCGGCAAGTTTTGCATAGTGCATACCCATTACACCTTGTAATTCAGCAAATTCACCAACCATTTGGGTTACAAGATCAAATTTATACAATTCACTAGCACGATCAAAGTCCTTGATAGTTTGTTCATCAAGATTCCATTGTTTTGCGAGGTAGTCACCAATTATACGTACACGTTCCATTTTTTCAGACATAGAACCAATTTTGTCATGGAAAGAAACATTCTTAAGCTTGTCAACAAAATGACTAAGAGGATATTTACGGTCTTCATCGTAGAAAAATTGTGCGTCATCTAATCTAGCAACTAAAACTTTTTCGTTCCCAGAAATAACATTCTCTAAGTAATCCTTATTTCCATTTCGTACAGAAATAAAATGATTAATTAATTGGTTATCTTGATTATAAACTTCAAAGTAACGTTGGTTATCTTTCATTGAAGTAATTAATACTTCTTGAGGCATTTCAAGATACTTTTTATCAAAGGAGCCAGCAAAGACAGTTGGATATTCAACCAAATTGGTTACTTCTTCAAGTAAGTTAGCATCCATCTTGATTTTCCAATTGTTTTGTTTAACTAGCTCATTCATTTGATCAACTATCATTTCTTTACGCTTTTTAGCGTCAGCAATGACAAATTGATCTCTTAAAGCATCTTCATAATCATCGGCATTGGCTAAAACAACTGAATCACCTAAAAAGCGGTGACCTTCAGTCTTTCGACCTGCAGTGATATCAAGAATTTGAACAGGAACGACCTCATTGCCAAGCAAAGAAACCAACCAGTGAATTGGTCGAACAAATTCAAAGTCATTTGAACCGCCCCAACGCATTTTAGTTGGGAAAGTCATTGCCTTAATAATGTCACTCATACCTAAAAGAATGTCAGTAGCTTTCTTACCTTCTTTTTGGACGTGGACATATGCATATTCTGTCCCTTTTAGTTCTTCAAAGTAAATATCATCAGTAGTCATATTTTGACCACGAACGAAACCTTGAGCTGCCTTGGTCCAATTTTTATCTTGATCCAAAGCAATTTTCTTAGCAGGTCCCTTTTTTATTTCATCAATATCTTCTTGCTTTTCAGCCAAATCCTCAACCAAAATAGTTAATCGACGTGGTGTAGAAAAAGTTTTGATATCCTTAAACTTTAAGCCATTTTCTTTCAAGAACTTTTTAGTTCTGTCAGCAAGTTGTTTAACGCTTTTTGCAACAACATGTGCTGGCATTTCTTCTGTTCCAATTTCAAATAAATAGTCTTTAGTCATTTTCAAGCCCCGCTTTCTTGTCTTCTGCGCTTTTCAGTAAAGGGAAGCCTCTTTTTTCTCGTTCTTCAACAAAGCATACAGCCACTTCATGGGCCATATTTCTAATTCTAGCTAAATATCCTGCACGTTCTGTAACAGAGACTGCTCCCCGAGCGTCTAGCAAATTAAAGGTATGTGAGCACTTCAAAATATAATCGTAAGCTGGTTGAACTAGATTTAACTTGATTAGTTCTTTTGCTGTTCTTTCGTATACGTCAAAGAACTTCAACAAGTCATCTTGATTAGATTCTTCAAAAGCGTATTTAGAGTTTTCGTATTCTGCTTCTTTAAAGATGTCGCGATATAAAACTCCATTTCCCCATTCCAAGTCAAAAACGGAGTTTACATCTTGAATATAAGAAGCAAGTCGTTCAACACCATATGTAATTTCACTCATAGTTGGTTTAACATCAAGTTCACCAACAGTTTGGAAATAAGTAAATTGACTTACTTCCATTCCGTCAAGCCAGACTTCCCAGCCAACACCAGCACAACCCATTGATGGGTTTTCCCAGTTATCTTCAACAAAACGAATATCATGCTCTAATGGATTAATACCCAAAACCTTAAGACTATCTAAATAGTATTGCTGAATTTGGTCAGGAGCAGGTTTAATAACTACCTGGAATTGGTGGTGTTGAAATAAACGGTTAGGATTGTCACCATAGCGTCCATCAGCGGGACGTCTAGAAGGCTCAACATAACATGCGGCCCATGGCTCAGGCCCAACAGCCCTTAAGAAAGTATATGGACTCATGGTACCAGCACCTTTTTCAACATCGTAAGATGGCATTACCATACATCCCTTAGAAGACCAAAACTCTTCTAATTTAAAAATCATGTCTTGAATTGTTATTTTTTTCTGTGCCATTTTTCTTCCTCCCTGCATCAGGCCATAAAAAAAGCCTATGCAACACTGCATAGGGACGATTTATCGCGGTTCCACCCTAATTCAGGGATATTTCCCTGCTCTTAATTAGTTTGACTAGAGGTGCCGTTTCCCAGATGTCCTTCCACTATCTAACATTCGCTTTGCTGGTACTTTTTTTAATCCTCATCTTCGTCAAAATACAATAGTATTTTACCATAATCATATTTTAATCTAAAGGATTAGGTAAATAAATTAAGCTCATCAAGAAACTTTTTTGTCTTTAAGTTTAAATCAATAGTTTCTTGATATATTCGATCAATTGCTCTTCGTGTAGCTTTTTTTGTATCCTGATTAATTTTTATTGTGCCTAAACGTGAAAATGGTATTAAGCCGATCGTTCTTAGAACTGCAGTTTCTTTTGGCTGCAAATGTAATCGGGTAGTATCAGTATAGAAGTGATTGCTACAAATGATTCCACCCTTAACAATTGAATAATCAAAGTCACCAGTCTCTTTACCACAAATTACACAATGACGCAGTTCAGGTTCAACTCCATAAGCTGCTAAAAGTTGCATTTGGATTGTCTGAGTAATCATTTCAGCATCCTCACCATCATTGATCTTTGTGAGAGCTAGACTTGTTAATTCATAGTACTTACCTAAATCCTGATACTCGACAAAAGCATGGTCAACTAAATCCAAAATAAATGAGGCATAGGCATTTTTGGTTAGATCATTAAAGATGCCGTCAAACTGCTTAACATTTTTATAGGTGCGGAGATTGCTTAGTCCTTGTCCAGAAGAAACAATCACATATGTACCGTAAGAAAAGTTAAGCAGACTCGCACCTAATTTAGACTTAGGCTTAAGTGCACCACGAGCAATCATTGTAATAATCCCGCTATTTTTCGTTATTATTTTAGCTAAAAGGTCTGCCTCATGAAATTTTTGACGTTTAAAGATGATTCCTTGTACTTCTTTTAGCTCTTTACTCATTTTTATGAAAGATCCTTGGAATTATAACCGATTTGCTTCAAAAATCTTGGATCAGAGCGCCAGTTTCGCTGAACTTTTACCCATAGCTTAAGATTAACTTTTTCACCTAGGAGTTCTTCAATTTGTTTGCGAGATTTAATGCCTATCTGTTTTAACATGGCACCACCCTTACCAATAATGATGCCTTTTTGTCCACTTTTTTCAACATAAATTGTTGCTTCAATTTGTAGCTTGTTATTTTCATGTTGATTCATTCGTTCAACCCAAACAGCTGCAGCATGCGGAACTTCTTCAGCAGTCAATTTTAAGATCTGCTCCCGAATCAGTTCAGCAACCATGAAGTACTCTGGGCGATCTGTAATTTGTTCAGGATCATAATAATCTGGTCCTTCAGGCAAATATTCACGCAATACTTCGATTAAGTCAGCAATTCCAATGCCTTGAGTAGCAGATATTGGTAAAAACTCTTTGAATACATCAAGCTTGTGATACTCATCAATTATTGGCAAAAGTTCATTAGGATTAACTTGATCAACCTTGTTGATAAGTAAAAGGATCGGAACATTTACTTTTTTAAGCTGTTCGATAATATACTCATCACCGCGCCCCATTTTTTCTGGTTCCACCATAAACAAGATTAAGTCGACATCTTTTAGGCTTGAAAGACTTGCCTTATCCATATAGTCGTCAAGTTCTAAATGTGGCTTAAAAATTCCTGGTGTATCAACAAAGACAACCTGCATATCGTCTGTAGTATATATACCGGAGATCTTGTTTCTGGTTGTTTGCGGCTTATTAGAAGTAATTGCCACTTTTTGACCAACTAAAAAGTTCATCAAAGTCGATTTGCCAACGTTTGGTCGCCCAACTAGGGCCACAAAACCTGATTTATTTTTTGTTTCTTGAGACATTATTTACCTCTGCCTTCATCCAATTGATCAGGGTATAATGGCAAGCCATAAGTTTCCAAAACTTTGCCCTGAATGCCAAACATTTCTTTTGCTTCCGCTGGATCGATGTGGTCAAAACCATTAAGATGTAAGAAACCATGAACAAGTGTATAGCCAAATTCACGATTCCAGCCCGTGCCATATTCTTCACTATGACGCTTGATTACACTAGGACACATAAAAAGATCACCGATGTCTTCGCGAAATTCAGGATCGTCGCTGAAAATAGCCAAATCCAAATTATCGCCACCATCTTCAATAGCAAATGAAATTACATCAGTTGGGCGATCTTTTCCACGATATTTTTTATTAATTTCTTGACTACGTTCCTCATCAACAAAATTAATACTCATTTCCAAATTGGTGTTTTTGCCAATTTCCTTTTTAGCAAGTAATAAAAGTTTAGAAATCCAATCTTCCCAATTTTCTTTACTATCTTTTAAAAAGCCAACCTCATCGTTATAGGTAATATCGATTGGTGTAATCAATGTTTTTCTTCTTCCTTTTCATACGCACTGATAATTTTAGCAACAACTGGATGTCTTACAACGTCATTAGCTGAGAAATGAATAAACTTAATTTGATTAATATTCTTTAAGATATGTTGCGCATCAATTAAGCCACTACGTTGCCGACCGGGTAAATCGACTTGCGTCATATCACCGTTAACAATCACTTTTGAATTAAAGCCAAGTCTAGTTAGAAACATTTTCATTTGTGCGTCAGTCGTGTTTTGTGCTTCATCTAAAATTACAAAAGCATCATCCAGTGTACGGCCACGCATATAGGCCAAAGGTGCAACTTCTATTACTCCGCGCTCCATTAAATGATCTGTTGTGTTTGTTCCCAAAATTGAGTAGAGAGAATCATAGATTGGATGCAAATACGGGTCAACTTTTTCTTTCAAATCACCAGGCAAAAAGCCAAGTGATTCCCCTGCTTCAACGGCAGGTCTAGTAAGAACAATCTTAGATACTTCACCCTTTTTAAAAGCTGCTACTGCGCAAACAACTGCCAAAAAAGTCTTTCCAGTACCAGCTGGGCCGATACCAAAAACAACGTCATTCTTTTCAATCGCTTCAACATATTGTTTCTGTCCCATATTTTTGATTCTAATCGGTTTACCTTTAGCATCACGAATTAGAATTTGTTTGTAAAGATCAGGGAAATACTCAATTGTGCCTTTTTCAGCCATTTTCATTGCACTAACAACATCTGGAGCACTAATATTAATATTAGCACTAACAATGTTGTCAAGAGCTTTCAAAACAGCCAGCGTCTTTTTAATACTATCGTCATTGCCTTCAATCACGATTTGATTTCCGGTATCAACAATTGTTGCATCGTATCCTTCGCCCAGTATGCTTAAGTTTCTATCATTAACCCCTACAAGTTTTTGAATATTTTCAGCATTTTTAGGAATAAAAGTAGTTTGAGCCAAATAATTGCTCCTTTTCTTTAGTTAAGGTGATTGCGAACTGCGTCAGAAGCTACTTTACCATCAGCTTTACCCTTAATTTTTGGCATGAGCACTTTCATTACTTTGCCAAATTCAGATTTACTTGTTGCACCTGCTTCTTTAATTGATTCAGTAACAAGGTCCTCAAGTTCTTCTTTTGAAAGTTGTTTTGGCATATAGCTTTCAACAACAGCAAGTTCTTTCTTAGTATCTTCAGCTAAATCTTCACGTTTAGCTTTTGTAAAGTCTTCGATTGATTCTTCACGTTGTTTTTTCTCACGGTTGAGAACTGTTAGTTCTTCATCTGGGGTAAGATCATGACCAACCTTAATCTTTTCGTTCATTAAAGCAGACTTAATCATTCTTACGGTATTCAATTTAATCTTATCGCGAGATTTCATTGCTTCTTTCATGTCAGACATTATTTGTTCAGATAAACTCAAAGTAAACTCCCTCTTTCTAAAAAGTATAGCTAAATTATACCAAATTCTATAAGTAATGATTAGCAAATTAGCAATAAAACTAGTATTTGTGGCACAAAAAAACTTCTATCAGCTTGATAGAAGTTTTTGGTTATTAATAATGCTTACGCTTCCGAGCTGCTTCAGATTTCAGCTTTCTGCGGACACTAGGTTTTTCATAAAACTCACGTTTACGGTATTCTTGCAAAGTACCACTTCTTGAAACGGAACGTTTGAAACGACGAAGAGCATCATCAATAGACTCGTTTTCGTGAACGACTGTCTTGGCCATATGTGATCCCTCCTTCCATTTCTTGACGTTACCGCCATACATTTACATCAATTATATCAAACCATCCTCCACGGTCAATACAAAAGAGCAATATTTTTTGCGATTTCTTATTTTTTTCTACTAAATCTGTAAAAGATTTTTATTAAAATGTATAATTAAAATAAAAAAGGAGCAAATAATGGCTGAAAATACACCAAAAAAAGAAGTTAACATAGTAATTATTTCCGATTCTGCGGGAGATACAGCGTTTAATAATGCAGTTGCTGCTGCAGCCCAATTCCCTGATGCAGAAATCAACTATCGTAGATACCCATTTATTATTAGCAAGGAAAAGCTTGAAGAAACATTTAAAGAAATTGAGCAATATCCAAATCTAATTCTCATCTACAGTTTAGTAAAAGACGAAATGCAGATTCCAGTTATTAGGTTTGTACGTGAACATCATATTGAGAGCATCGATATTCTTTCCCCTGCTGTCGAAGCAATCCAAAAGGTTACTGGACTTCGTCCACAAATGAAAGTTGGTGCGCAACATAAAATGAATCAAAAATACTTTGATCGTATTTCTGCGATGGAATTTGCAGTTATGTACGATGATGGTAAAGATCCGAAAGGATTTTTGGAAGCTGACGTTGTGCTATTGGGCGTTTCAAGAACCTCCAAAACCCCACTTTCCCTGTTCTTAGCAAATAAAAATTTGAAAGTTGCTAATCTTCCTTTAGTTCCTGACACTCATATTCCTAAGGAAATATATCAGGTGGATCCAAAGAAAATCATCGGTCTCACAAATGATTTATCTGTTCTAAACGAAATTAGACGTCAACGAATGATTTCTTATGGCTTAAACCCAGATACCACTTATTCAAATACTGATGCGATTAAGGCTGAGCTTGACTCTGCTCAAAAGCTCTACGACAAATTGGGCTGCTTTGTCATCAATGTTGCTCATCGTTCAATAGAAGAAACTGCTGCTTTAATTTTAGACCACTTGGGTATCGAAGACTAATTAATATTGAAGCTATTTTGAATTCTTACCTAAACCGTATTGGTTGCGGACTATTGCTCCTTGAAATACAATTAGTCTAATTATCGATTTAAGTGCTTTTCAAAAAGAAAGTGTGGACATATGACTAACAAACAATCTGATAATCATGGCTTTGATACAGCAATATTTGCTGGTGGTTGCTTTTGGTGTATGGTAAAGCCATTCGACTCCTTACCTGGAATCAAAAAAGTTGTTTCTGGCTATACTGGTGGCCACGTTGCTAATCCAACATATGAGGAAGTTTGCTCTGGAACAACTGGACATACTGAAGCGGTAGAGATTACCTTTGATCCTGAAATTATGCCATATGATCAATTACTACAATACTATTGGCAAGTAACTGATCCTACTGATGCTTCCGGTCAATTTCAAGATCGTGGTGATAATTATCGTCCGGTAATTTTTTATAATTCTCCTGCGCAAAAAGAGGCAGCTGAAAAATCCAAGGCCGATTTACAAAATAGTAATAAATTTTCTGATCCGATTGTCACAAGTATTGAACCGGCTAGTCCCTTTTACCCAGCTGAAGAATATCACCAAGACTTTTATAAAAAAGATCCACTTAGATACCAACTAGAAGAATCCGGTGGTCGTGATGCCTTTATAAAAGAACATTGGCAAGATTAATTTTAAAATCTTAGAAATTGAGATTATTTCAAGTAATAATAGTGTTAGTATAAAGTGCAACGGTTTAGATAAAGTTCAGTGAGCTTAAGCTAAAAGCAATTTTGCATTTATCAAGCAATCAGTCTAAAACCTGGTTGCTTTTTTGTTAAAATTAATTGCTGAAACTGATATTATGACTGAATTGATGTTGCCAGATTATGAAATAAACTATAGAGGACTCAAAATTTAATGGACAAACTAGATACTTTCAATAGGCGTTACAGCCTACTTTCCAAAATCTCCGCTTCTTTTTTCTATTCATTAGCAGTTGCGATTGCCTTAAATTTCTTTTGGCAGCCTGGCCACATGTATTCATCGGGAATTACCGGTTTTGCACAGTTGATTAATACGCTGAGTTCACGTTTTTTACCTTTCACTTTATCAACGTCTGTAATGTACTTTGCGTTAAACTTGCCATTACTTTTAATTGCATGGCTTAAAATAGGTCATAAATTCACCTTGTTTACAATAATCACAGTCATCTTGGGCTCGATTATGATGCGTGTAATTCATCCAATAGATATGCATGTTGACCCATTAGTTTGTGCACTTTTTGGTGGCATGATCAATGGTATGGGAACCGGATTTGCACTAAAGAACGGAATTTCAACTGGTGGATTAGATATTATTGGCATTGTGATTCGGAAAAAAACCGGTGCAAGCTATGGTAAGGTTAGCATTATGATCAATTTGATTATTATTGCTGCGGCGGGCTTTGCTTTTGGTTGGAATCGCGCCTTATATTCTGCTTTGACAATTTTTATCAACGGACGAGTAATAGATGCAATTTATACCCAACATCAAAAATTGCAAGTTACAATTGTCACTGATCAGCCTCAGGCAATTATTGATGGTATTCAGGAAAAGATGCACCGTGGGATCACAATTTTTCATGATGTTGAAGGAGCCTATAGTCATATTGAGAAAAAAGTTTTGATTACAGTCATTGATCGTTACGATATGTACGACGTTTTACAAATCGTTAAGAAAAGTGATCCCTATGCTTTCATGAGTGTCACTGAAGTAGAAAAAGTATATGGTAGCTTTAAGGAACAAGAAATTGTTTAAACTAAAAACTGCACTTCAATAATTGAAATGCAGTTTTTTATTGCCTTTTTAGTCAAAAAGCCTCTTGTATTCACCGTAACCATTTTCTTCAAGTTCATCATATGGAATGAAAGTTAAAGCCGATGAATTAATGCAGTACCTCAAACCACCTTGGTCGACTGGCCCATCATTGAATACGTGTCCTAAATGGGAGTCAGCGTCTGGACTCTTTACTTCTGTACGTTCCATACCTAGCGACTGATCGCGATTGTAAACTAATTTTTTTATTGGCTTTGTAAAACTTGGCCAACCACAGCCAGCATCATATTTATCTTCACTAGAAAACAGAGGTTCTCCGGAAACGACATCAACGTAAATGCCCTTTTGATAGAAATCATCGTACTTGCCCTTAAAAGGATAATCAGTTGCGGCGTGTTGAGTAACTTCAAATTGGTCTTTTGACAGGTTTTTTAGTCTTTCGTTTTTCTTTTCTTGATCCATTTTTTCACCTTCTAAATCAACTATAACAAAGTTTCTTTTAATAACCAGTCATAAAGCTTAATAAATTAATGTTAATTTATACTTTTCCTCGAACGATACTAGGTTATAATTGTATCTGAATAAAAAAATTAAGAAAGGTTCGTTTTTATGCCAACTTTAGCAAAAAGTTTATCCAATACAATTAACAAAAAGATTAATGAAATTCCAAAATCAGAAATTCGTGCCTTCAGCAATAAAATTTCACAGATTCCAGGAATTATTAAACTGACTGTCGGTGAGCCAGATCTTCAAACACCCGAACGCATAAAACGAGCCGCGATTGAAGATATAAAAAGTGATGACTCACACTATGCACCTGAGGCTGGTAAGAAAGAGTATTTAAACGCTGTAAGTAGATATTTGGATGATAGTCTAGGTGTTTACTATAATCCAGATAATGAAATTTGTGCTACTGTCGGAGTTACAGCAGCACTGAATGTTGCATTGATGTCCGTACTTAACCCTGGCGACAAGGTAATTGTTCCAACACCCGTTTGGGGCGTTTATTTTGGAATTATTAAAATGGCTGGTGGTATTCCGGTTGAAGTTGAAACTTCAGAAGATAATTTCATTTTGACGGCTAAGCATTTAAAGCAAGTAATGGAAAATGAGGGCAAAGGTGCTAAGGCAATAGTTATTACTGATCCCTCAAATCCAACTGGTCGAGTATATGATAAAGAAGAACTTGAGCAGTTGGCTAAGGTTATTACAGACTACAATTTGTTTGCACTTAGTGACGAAATATATGCGGAATTAACCTATAACGACAAGAAGCACTATTCACTTTCGCAAATTATTCCAGAACGTACTCTTATACTCTCTGGTTTATCAAAAAGCTTTGCAATGACTGGTTGGAGAATTGGCTATATTGCTGGTCCAGCCGAAATTATGAAGACAGTTGTTAAAGTAAGTTCCTTCTTAATTACTTCTGTAACAGATAACGTACAGATTGCAGCTGCCAAAGCATTAGAAGATGGTGAGCAAGACTATGAAGAAGCACGCGTAATTTACGAAAAGCGTCTTCACATCATTCAAACGGGTCTTGAAAAAAATGGCTTTACAATGGCAACACCTGAAGGTGCTTTCTACATTTTTGCCAAAATTCCTGAACATTTTGGTTCAGATGATGTCGCGTTTGCAACTGATTTGGCAAATAAAGCAAAAGTTGGTGTTGTTCCGGGAAGCTATTTTGGTGAAGGCGGCGAAGGCTATGTTCGTCTCTCCTATGCCTCTTCTGAAGAACATCTGCGAACAGCAGTTGACAGAATTACCAACTATGTGGACGACGTTCTAGATAAAGAATAAACTTATTGTTTGGGTATCTCCTCTTTTTTGAGTTAAAATAAGTGGTGTTATGTTATTTATATAAGGGAGATTTATTAATGAAAATCACAAGAAAAAATGAGCCATTAACTACTAATGGTCAACCACCTGTTGTTGGTGAAAAGTTACCTGATTTTGAAGTTAAAAAGGCTGATGGATCAGTAGTTAAGATGGCTGATTTAATTACTAAGCCAACTTTGATTAGTGTTGTGCCAAACATTAACACTAGTGTCTGCAGTATTTCAACCAAGCGCTTTAATGGTGAAGTAGATAAGTATGAAGGCATTGACTTCTATACTGTTTCTACTAATACTCCTGAAGAACAAAAAGACTGGTGTGCTGCTGAAGGTGTTGCTAAAATGGAGCTACTATCAGATGAACAGCTTGACTTTGGTAAGAAGATGGGATTATACATTGAGTCAGCTGGTGTTGATTCTAGAAGCATCTGGATTGTTGATGGCAATCAAGAAGTTATCTATCAAGAACTGATTCAAGAAATGACTAATGAGCCAAATTACAGCGCCGCTTTAGCTTTCTTAGATAATTTGAAGTAAGAAAAAAGCAACTTGCTATTGATGTGAACCCTAAATTAGGACATTTTATATTAGCTGTTAACTGAGGACTAACTACGATATTCAATCGAAGTTAGTCCTTTTAGCTTGATTGTTGATTAATTTTAATTCTGGTGACCTTGAGGAGCGACTTATTATGATAACATCAATCAAACCACACAGCGATTCATAGAGAAATCCCCTAAGCGTTGGCTAATTGAGCTGTGAAAATGGATATCATGATGTTAAACTCAAAAATGTAACGCCTCATAACAAAAGTACAAAAGTGAAGGATTAATCAATTAGGAAAATGGTCGTTTTGAGCAAGATAACGAGCTAGCAAGCGTTTTCTTCGTCATCTTTAAAAGTAATTAGGGATTTAAGATAAAACTAAAAAGACTAACACAATCTGAATATCAGGTGTTAGTCTTCATTTATAATATTAAGCTTGTCTTAGATTTAGAAATATATCAAATTCTTGCGGCATTTTTTAAGTCATTATAGGAAATAACAATCCAAAATTTAACAGACGTATTAAATTTTGGATATGTTACAAAATACCCCCTATTTGCTAGAGACATTCTGTCCATTTCCGCTATTCATAAAGGATAAGGTGTCAATTCACAGTTTTTATTTTGTTACTTTACCATTTTAAATCATCAAAATCTACATTTGATTCAATCATAGTTATTTACTTTCATAGCCATTAGGATGGCTTGATTGCCATTTCCATGTGTCTCTACACATTTCATCTAAATTCTTTGTTTGCTGCCACTTTAATAAATGATTGGCTTTTTTAGAATCAGCTCTTAACTCTGGAACATCCCCTGGTCTTCTTCCGATAATTTCATAGTTTATTTTTTTACCAGTACACTTTTCAAACGCATGAACAATATCAAATACGCTATATCCTGACCCACTGCCTATATTGAAAACCTCATAACCATTAGGAGATTCATCTAATTTTCGAAGTGCACACACAAAGGCTTCCGCTAAATCCATTACATGCAAATAGTCTCTAATACAAGTGCCATCTTTGGTAGGATAATCATTTCCAAATACTTTCAATTTTTCAATTTTTCCAATAGCAACTTGAGCAATAAAAGGAGCTAAATTTTTTGGAATTCCACTAGGCTCTTCCCCAATTTCTCCACTCGGATGAGCACCTAAAGGATTGAAAAAGCGTAAACTAATTGAATTTAGTTTTTCTTTTGACAAATCTTTCATAATACTTTCAATTATAGCCTTGGTATTAGCATAAGGGCTTTCAGGCTTTATCGCTTCATCTTCTGTAATAGGAATTTTATTAGGGTCTCCATATACAGTTGCTGATGAAGCAAATACAAAATTATTGATATTAAATTCTTTCATTACGCTCAATACATTCAATGTACTAATCAAGTTATTATCATAATACATTAAAGGATTTTTTACTGACTCACCAACGGCTTTGTATGCAGCAAGATGAATTACTGCATCGAATTTATTTTCAGCAAATACATTTTCTAGCTCTGCTTTATTTAACAAATCAATTCTATAAAACTTTGCAGTTTTTTTCGTTAGTTTTTTAATACTATCTAATACTTCAACACTAGAGTTGCTCAAATTATCTATAACTGTAACTTCATAACCACTTTCCAACAGTCTTAAAACTGTATGGGAGCCTATATATCCTGTTCCACCTGTGACTAAAACTTTATTTATTTTCATAGTTGTTTTACCTCTATTTTTAATTCGGATATTTTTGTTATAACACTTGCAATATAGTATTTATAGTTACCAAAAAGATTAAAAACTTCCGGTCCACTATCGACATAATCAACTATGATATTCTTAGAAAGACCATCTAATTAGAATCTTTGTAGCAGGATGAATAAATATCTTCTTCTGCTGACTCACAACTCAGTATGTCCTGTATTCTCTCTAAATAATTCATATAAAAAATTTTATCATTTTGTTAAATAGTCCGCAATTTATAGTTTATTTTGGTTTAATAATTATATATTGTTGCAAACACAAGATTTCTTGATTTCAGTACAAGTAAAATTAGGTGAAAAAGGCATGCTTATTAAGGAATAAAAAATGCAAATTAAATTTGTCCTAAATTTTGGGGATCACTGCATTAGCAAGTTGATTTTTTTGTGCTTTAAAAAACAGCTTTTTTAAGTATTGGCCATTTTTTAAATGTTTGATCTGCTAGACTAAACGAATTTCTTTTAAGTAAATATTCTTTAGCCTTCAATACTAATGGCGAAGAGTTTTCCAAGTTAAGCTGATCTAGACTCACTCTGACTGCACCCAATGCATCTTGACCTTCAAACTGGTCAACTTCTGCTGCTAAACTACCATCAGTTTTAGTTACTTCATAAAAAACACAAATATGTTGATTGAAATGCCATTTTTCGTAATCTCATGGATATCTGAATGAAGTTACTCCAATTTGGTGAAAATCTAAAACACTAAGTCCCGTTTCTTCTTTCACCTCACGAACAAGGGCATGGTTTAATTCTTCCCCATTTTCAAGACTACCACCGGGTAAGTCATAGCGATTAATATAAGGCCCTCCTAATTTCTTTATTACAACTAAGTCCTTTTTATTACCAATAATACCGTAACAGCCAAATGCACGATGATATTTTTCAGTCATTAATCTAATCCTCCTTTTTTTAAGTAACAAAAAAGCATGAAGTACATTTTCATGCTTTTCATTAATCTTTATTCTTCCCAAGTTGAATGAGATGCATAGTCTTTCATTGCCTGTTCTTGCAGCTTGGCATCAATTTGGGCAGCAGCTTCACGGTACTGATCTTCTACCTTAACACCTAAGTCAGTTAACTGCTGTTCGGCTACAGGTGCCGGTGCATGCATCATTGGTTCAGAGGCATTTGCATTCTTAGGGAAAGCAAGTACATCACGAATATTATCTTTTTCGGCAAGGAGCATTGCAAAACGATCTAATCCAATTGCTAAACCAGCATGTGGAGGAAATCCCATGTCTAGGGCTTCAAGTAAGTAGCCAAATTGTTCATAGGCACGCTTCTTAGTAAAGCCCAGTGCTTTAAACATTTTTTCTTGGATTGAACGCTTATGGATACGGATTGAACCACCGCCAAGTTCATCACCATTCATTACGATATCGTAACTACGCGCATGTGCCTTATGTGGATCCGTATCAAGTAGTTCAATACCCTCATCGTCAGGCATCGTAAATGGATGGTGAGCAGCAATCCATCTACCAATTCCTTCATCATATTCAAATAATGGCCAGTCAACCACCCAGACAAAATCAAATTCATGCTTAGGAATAATATCTGTTTCTTTAGCAAACTCACGACGCAAGTGGTCAAGTGAGTCACAACAAACCTTCCACTTATCAGCTACGAAGACAAGAAGCTCTCCACCTTCAAGGCCAAATTCCTTAATTAGTGCACTCTGATTTTCATCATTCAAGAAGCGTGCAATTGGACCAGAAAATTCGCCATCTTCAAATTTAACCCAAGCTAGACCTTTAGCATGGAAGCGTTTGATGTAATCTTGTTTCTTTTCAATTTGCTTACGCGAATATGCCTGCGCACCATTTTTAACAGCTATTCCCTTAACAAAGCCGCCATCAGCGATTGCACCTGAAAAGACCTTAAAATCACTATCTTTAAAAATAGGACTTAAATCATGAATTAACATATCAAAGCGAATGTCAGGTTTATCAGTACCATAATTATTCATTGCGTCAGTCCATGAAATACGGTCAATTGGAGTCTTCAAATCAATTCCCATAACATCTTTCATGATCTTTTTGAGCAAGCCCTCAGTATAATCCTGTACTTGTTGCTCATCAGTAAATGAAGTTTCCATATCAATTTGGGTAAATTCAGGTTGACGATCTCCTCGTAAATCTTCGTCACGGAAACATCTTGCTAGTTGGTAATACTTATCAAAACCTGCACCCATTAATAGTTGCTTGAATAATTGTGGTGATTGAGGTAGAGCGTAAAAACTTCCAGGATAAATTCGTGAAGGAACTAAATAATCACGTGCCCCTTCAGGAGAAGACTTACCTAATACAGGAGTCTCAATATTAATAAATCCGTTTTGATCGAAATACTCATGGGTAGCTTGTAAGATTTTTGCCCGCAAAATAATTGCTGATTGTAAGTTAGGACGACGCAAATCTAAGTAACGATACTTTAATCTAGTTTGTTCGCTTACTTCAATATTATCCTTAATTTCAAATGGTGGGTTTTGTGACTTGTTTAAAACAATGATTTCACTGGCATCAACTTCAACTTCACCAGTTTTCATTTCGGGATTAACACTGGAGCGCTTAACCACTTTACCCTTAACTTGAATAACGTATTCGTTACCAAGTGAGTCTGCTGCTTCCATTAATTCTTTACCAGAATCATGGTTAACAACAACTTGAACAATTCCTTCCCGATCACGTAAATCAATGAAAACAAGGTTACCCAAGTTCCGAACGCGTTGAACCCAGCCATAAAGATTAACTTCTTGGTTTAAATAGTCAGCGGTAATGTTGCCACAATAATTTGTTCTTTTTTCCATTATTTATATTAGTCCTTTAATTTTGCTATATTTTCTTGCATGTTCTCAATATCACTAAACTTTAAATCTAGTGTTTTACCATCTTGTAGGCGTTTAATATTCAAAGTTTCGTTTTCAACTTCCTTTTCGCCAAGGGTAATTACATATTTAGCGTGAACTCGATCAGCTTTTTTAAATTGAGCTTTAAGCTTCTTTTGGTCAACATCGTATTGCACTTTAAAGCCTTGCTTGCGTAGTGCACGTGCAATTTCTACTGTCTTAATTTCAGTCCCTTCACCAATATTAGTAATGAAAAAGTCAATTCCTTCATCAGTAAATAGTGCTGGATTTTGCTTTTGAAGTACAAGCATTAGTCTCTCTTCGCCTATACCAAAACCAACAGCTGGTGTAGCAGGGCCATCGAATTCTTCAACTAGGTGGTTATAGCGACCGCCACCCAAAATTGTTGATTTAGATTGCCAAATACTCTTGTCCTCAACCATGAATTCAAAAATCACGCCAGTATAATAATCAAGCCCACGTACTAGATCATTATCAATTACATACTTGATGTCTAACTGATCCAGCATTGCCAGAATTTTGTCAAAGTTTTCCTTTGCCTCATCGTTGAGATAGTCGATGATCTTAGGAGCGTCATCCAAAAATTGTTGATCTTGCTCATCTTTTGAATCTAGAATTCTAAGAGGGTTTTTCTCCAATCTTCTTTTTGAATCATCAGATAATTGATCTCTTAATGGTTCAAAGTAGTTAACAAGAGCATCGTGATAATTTTGACGAACTTCTTCATTGCCTAGTGTGTTAAGGTGCAATTCATAATTCTTCACACCTAATTTAGCTAGCAAATCATGAGCTAATACAATTGTTTCGACATCTGCCAATGGATTGTCGGAGCCAAAGCTTTCAATACCAATTTGATGAAACTCGCGCTGACGTCCTGCTTGTGGTCGTTCATAGCGGAATGTTGACTCAATATAGTAAACATTAAGCGGTTTAACAACCTCGGGTGCATAAAGCTTATCTTCGACGTAAGCTCTAACTACACCGGCAGTTCCCTCTGGCCTTAAGGCAATATGTCTCCCACCTTTATCATTAAAGTCATACATTTCTTTTTCAACTACATCGGAAGTTTCACCACTCGAACGAGAAAAAACTTCGTAGTTTTCAAAACTAGGTGTACGAATTTCACGGTAATTTGCCTGTTTAAAAAAATCACGCAGGATTTGTTCTACTTTTTCCCAAGAACCAGATTGGTCTGGTAGAATATCAACTGTTCCTTTCGGCTTTTGTACTTTCATTTAATCATCCTTCTAATAAAAAAAGCGCCCTTGAATAAAATCAAGGGCGCTCTGAGTTAGCACGGTACCACCTTTTACCTGCTGCGAATAACGCTCGCGAAACGATTTATTATCTGGTAAAGGGGTCACAGTTAGCTTTTATCCGTTTTTTCAGCTCAATCCACGGTCTCTGTCAATAAAAATGCTAATCTTCAGTCTTTGTCATTGATAATTCTTTTTTAAGAATATATTTTTGCTGTAAAAATGTCAACTAGATTTAGGTTGAACTTCTTATAAATCTAAAACAATAGTAAACGGACCATCGTTTTCAAGGCTTACTTTCATATCTGCACCAAATTCTCCGGTTGCAACTTCTAAACCATTATCTTCAAGTTCTTGGTTAAAAGCTTCCCAAAGTTCTTTGGATTTTGGCGGTCGCATAGCTTCAATAAAGCTCGGACGATTTCCTTTTTTGGTATCCGCAAGTAAAGTAAATTGACTAACACTCAAAATTTTACCGTCAACGTCGTTAATGCCTAAATTTGTTTTGCCATTCTCATCTTCAAAAATACGCATTTTAGAGATTTTAGCAGCTGCTTTTTTGACTGTTTCTAGGTTATCTCCTTCTTTTAGGCCAACGAGTAAAAGAAGACCTTTTTCAATTTTACCAACGGATTCTCCGTCAATTTTAACATCTGCATGATTAACTCTTTGAATTACAACTCGCATTAATTATCTGCCCTTCTAGTTTCATAAACATCTGGAATGTCGCGTAATTTGGCTAAAATACGATCTAACTTAGCTGAGTTATTAACCGCAACTGTAGCATAAATATGGGCAATGTTGTCCTCATTCACTTTACCAGAAAGATTATTAATATTTGGAGTCAATGAGTTTAGCATCGTAATCACATCACTAAGTAATTTGCTGCGATTATAGCCAAAAACTTCAATATTTGCGTTAAATGATTGTGCGCTACTTTCTTCTACGTTTTCCCATTCAACTTCAATTAGGCGCCCTTGACTATCTTTATTATTTGCAATGTTGCGACAATCACTTCGGTGGATAGTAACTCCACGTCCTTTAGTAACGTAACCAACTATGTCGTCTCCTGGAACCGGATTACAGCATTTGGCTAAATGAAGCATTAGGTCACTGATTCCTTGAATCATCACACCATTTTTATGCTTGATTTTCATTGTCGCAGAACTATTTTTGGCATTTGACTCTGAAACTGCCTTTTGACCGGAATTTAAAATTTCTTCTTCAAGCTCTTTTTGTCGTTTTCGCTCATTTTCATGCCGTATATCAGCAGTCAACCGGTTGACGACACTGATTGCCGAAAGATCACCAAATCCAATAGAAGCGTACATTTCATCGACCGTGTGATAGTTCATGTCTTCCAATAATTTATCGATATGTTCCTTATCCATAAATTCTTTAGGGGCAAAACCTTGCTCACGCAAATTGTCGGCTACCATTTGCTCGCCTTGTTCTATGCTATTTTCACGGTCAAGGTTTCTAAAGTAGCGTCTAATCTTATTACGTGCACGAGATGTTTTTACAAGATCAATCCAGTCACGTGAAGGGCTGGCATTGGACTGAGTCATGATGTCAATGACGTCGCCGTTTTTCAACTTGTAATCAAGTGGAACAAGTTTGCCGTTAACCTTAGCGCCAACAGCATGACTACCAACTTGAGTGTGGATTTCATAGGCAAAATCTAGAGTTACAGAACCTTTTGGTAATTCGTATACCTCACCTTTTGGTGTGAAAACATAAACACGATCAGAAAAAATCTCGCTCTTAACGCTTTTCATGAATTCACTGGCATCTTGAGTTTCATCTTTAAGCTCAAGAATTTCACGCACCATGTCAAGCTTTTCATTAGAATCGGTTTGCTCAACTCC
Organism: Lactobacillus apis; assembly: GCF_003150935.1. NCBI lineage: Bacteria > Bacillati > Bacillota > Bacilli > Lactobacillales > Lactobacillaceae > Lactobacillus > Lactobacillus apis. Next base: position 871,352 of record NZ_CP029476.1, read on the forward strand.
GTTAAAGTTGCCACGTTTATATGCCCAGTGTGCGGCAACACCGTATTCAGCAACTTCATGCATTTGCTCAGTTCTAATCTGAATTTCAAGTGGACGCCCACCAGGCCCAATAATTGTGGTATGGAGTGACTGGTAGCCGTTAACCTTAGGTACGGCAATGTAGTCTTTAAAGCGTCCTGGCATTGGCTTCCATTTAGTGTGAACTGCACCCAGAACAGCATAACAATCTTTGACAGTATCCACGATAACGCGCACAGCTAGTAAGTCATAGATTTCATTGAAATCCTTATGCTTATTAACCATTTTTTTATAAATGGAATAAATATGTTTTGGACGTCCTTGAATGTCGTACTTGATTCCTAAGCTATCTAAACTACTTTTCAAGGTATTTATCGTATCATTGATATAGTTTTCGCGTTCACTTCGCTTTAAACTCATCAAATTAACGATGCGGTAATATTCCTTAGGATTTAAATAGTGAAAACTCAAGTCTTCAAGTTCCCATTTAATTGTTCCAATACCCAAACGATCAGCAAGTGGCGCATAAATGTCCATCGTTTCTGAAGCAATACGCCGTTGCTTATCAGGTCTTAAATGCTCAAGCGTATGCATATTGTGTAAACGATCGGCTAGTTTAACCATAATTACACGAATATCTTTAGCCATTGCGATTAACATCTTTCGGTGGTTTTCGGCTAAAAACTCTTGGTGAGACTTGTACTCGTATTTATTTAGCTTGGTCACACCGTCAACAATAAAAGCAACGTCTTTTCCGAATTTTTCTTTTAATTCATCATTAGTTACATCTGTATCTTCAACAGTGTCATGTAAAAAACCTGCAGCGATTGTATCTGGATCAAGACCTAAATTAGCTAATGTACCAGCTACCTGAGTTGGATGGACAATATACGGTTGTCCAGAAGCACGTTTCTGGTTTGCGTGCGCTTTCTTTGCAAATTGATATGCCTCTTCGATAAAAGCAATCTGCTCATCATCGAGATATTTTTTACAGGCATCAATTACCTGCTCATGCGTCATTTCAACGTATTTTGACATCGAATCCGCCCCTTCTATTTATAGATTTGTCTATCCATCAAGCCAAAGACTTCAAAAATTAGATAAATTAGTCCAAATAACAGGTTGTATTTTGCATATTTTAATAATACTAGTAAACAAAAACAAACCGGTAAAAAAAGCAGCCAATATGGCTTCAGGGTAAGTGTTTTAATTAACTTTCCTACTTGATAGCTGACCGCGCAATTAAAAACTCCAAATAATAAACCTACACGCCAAATTGTTTGAATTCTTAATAAACTACATAAGAGAGGCAAAACAAGTACTAAACATGTCCACCAAATAATCGGCATCGGTTTATGTTGATTCATTTTTTTAATTAGTGCTATTTGTTCTAATTTATCAATCAATTCTTTTTCCTTACTTAACTTAATTAAATATTATAGTACTTTTTATCTAAATTTAACTTTTATTTTTCGATACGCTCGATTACCAATCCAACCCAACGATCCTGTTGCATTGTTAGAACAATGTGGAAGCCGCTTTTAATAAGTGCTTCTTTGATTTTATCTAATTGTAAATAATCAATCCCAGAAAAAATTACTTGCCCATTTTCATTCAAATGTTCATCTAGTTGCGGGATTAAGTCGAGCAAAATTTCCGCTAAAATATTAGCAACGATAATATCAAATTTTCCATGGACGTCTTTTAATAAACTTGCTTTTCTAACCTCAATATTACCTATGTGATTAAGTGCAATATTAGTCTGTGCTGATGTAACTGCCTCATCTGAAATGTCTGTTGCTTCAACTTTGTTTGCGCCAAGAAGTGAAGCAGCAATTGCTAAAATTCCAGATCCAGTTCCAACATCAATCACACTCTTAGGCTCAATAAGCGCACGTTCTAGGCCCATCATTGCTAGCTGAGTTGTCTTATGTCCGCCAGTACCAAAAGCCAAGCCTGGATCCAAATTGATTAATTTTTGATCAGGAAATTTTGGTTGATAATTTTCCCATTCTGGAACAATTGCCAAATGACGCGAAAAATTGATTACATGATAGAATTTTTGCCAAACCGTATTCCAGTCTTTGTCTTCAATATAAGAAGAACTGATTTGATTTAAGCCTATGTCTAAACCATAAGACTTTAACTCCGTTAATTTAGCTTGATAACTTTCAATTAAACTATCGCGGTCCGCATCTTCATTAAAATATGAAAAGAACTCTAAATCCTCAGGCAAATTTTCAATTTCATCAAGTTGTACAACGGTTGAATCTCTCTGCTCACCTGCATTTTCAAAATCAGAGCGTTTACGTGTTTCAGTGCCTAGGCATTTCAATTCGTCTTGACTAAATACAGTAAGCGCATCTTCGACTTCATGGCTTGTTTCTATTTTTATAACTAATAATTTCATGACAAAACTCCCTTTTTCAACCACCCTCATCAATGCTAATATTTAACTAAGGTGATAATTATGTCTAAGAAGAAAAATAATATTGAAAAAACGTTAGTAGAAAAAATACTTGAACGCAACAATATATCTTATCGTCCAGCAAAATTTGCTACACACGAAGATTCTGGTGGTGTAGCGCAAATGGATACATCTATTTTAAACGAGAATGAACATTTGGTCTATAAGACACTTGTTTGTTCAGGCAATAAGACCGGTCCTCTAGTTGGGGTTATTCCTGTTACTGAGCATTTAAGCATGAAAAAGCTAGCTAAAAATTCAGGTAACAAAAAATGCGAATTGCTTCCTTTAAAGGATCTTGTGAAAACTACCGGTTATGTTCACGGTGCCAATACGCCAATTGGAATCCATTTTAATCATCATTTTCCAATTTTTCTTGATTCAAGTATGGAAAAAGAAACGGAAATTGCGGTTTCGAGTGGAAAAATTGGCAGGAGTGTTTTTTTAAATCCAAATGATTTACAAAAAATTACCGCTGGAACCTTCTGTGATATACTCGAATAGAAAATAAGAGTATTAAATGTATTTTTTTAAATTGTTATTTTAAGCCAAATCCCGTTTTTAATCTAGAATGAAGCGCTTTTTTCGAATATAATTTAAAAATAAGATCAAAGATGAGGAATCTAAAAATGACATTATTAACAGATGACCAGCTTGCCAATATTGCACATGACTATTTTTTAAGTCAAATGAATATTGCAGATATATCAGAGAAATATAACTTATCGCGTTATTTGATTACAAAGTCACTTGAAGACGCAAGAAACAAGGGCATTGTAAAAATTAGTATCGCGCAAACACCAAAAAGATCGCAAAAACTGGAAAGTGAATTTCGAAAGCAATTCAATCTAAAGGAAGTTTACATCCTAGAAGATCTGGAAACCAAAAACCAAGATAATGAAGTAATTGTTAGCTATGCTGCAAAGCAAATTCAAAATTATACAAAGTCTGCGCACGTAGTTGGTTTAACGTGGGGCGCACTTTTACGCGATGTTATTAACGACTTTTCTGAAGTTAATCGTGAGGATTTAACATTCGTGCAGCTCCTAGGTCAAGCTGTCAATGCAGGAAAAAGGAAAAATCAATTGGTGCAGGAAGCTGCAGACAAATTTAATGCTAAATGTTTAACTTTTCCTGCTCCACTTTATTCTGTTAATACAAGTACAGTAACAGAATTAAAGAAAGAACCATTTTATATCCACGCCGAAGAAATGTTTGACCAACTTGACATGGTCTGTGCAAGCCTTGGAACTATGCAATCTCTTGATTCTAACGAGTTTTTTATGGATAATTATGCTAAAAGCGTCTTGCAAAATGTTGATAGTCATCAAGTGGCAGGGATTGTTTTCGGTCGTCCCTATGACATTAATGGTAACTTTTACAAACCAATTGAACCACATATTTGCGGCATTAATTTAGATACTTTAATGCAGGTACCTAATCGTTTTATCATCGTAAAAAATCATTTCAAAGAAGATGCACTTCTTGGAGCACTCAGAGGCGACATGATTACGCATCTGATAACCAATAGTGGAATCGCTGAACAAGTTTTACGTAAAAATAAAAGCTTTAGTTGAAGCCTTTTAGCAAGTCATTATAACAAAAGTGGGGACAGGCGATGCTTGTCCCCACTTTTTTGTTTAACTTTTAATCATTTTCCTGCATTAAAAGTTTTTACTTACGTTTCATAATCAGCTGTATTAGTATAGTTCAATACCATCTAAAATTTTCTGCATTCTATCAGCAGAATCGACCATTTTTGCTAATTCTCTTTCAGATAGTTTGGTTTCAATTACGCTACTAATTCCAGTACCATCAATCACTGCAGGAGTTCCCAAATACAAATCATGTTTAATACCATACTCACCATTTATTGGCGCTGATAAAGGTAAAACAATTGCCTTATTTTCCAAAATAGCACCAACAATTTTCGCTAGCATCATTGCTATGCCATAAAAAGTTGCCCCTTTGTTTTTGATAATTTCCCCACCTTTTTGACGAATGTAACTTTCAATATTACATAAATCTGACGAAGTCAGTTCACTAAATTTGGATAATGGTTTACCATCAACAACCGTTTCGTCAAAATTCTCAAATGAGGTGTCACCATGTTCTCCCAGCACAATAGAAGTAATTTCTTTGACAGATAAATTCAGTCTTTTTGCCAACTCAACTTTTAGTCGAGCTGAGTCTAGTGAAGTACCTGTACCAATAACTTTATTCTTAGGAAAACCGGAAAGTCTTTGCGTTATGGTGGTCAATATATCAACAGGATTCGCAGAAACGACAAATATACCATCAAAACCAGATTCCACAATGGGTTGAACGATGCTCTTTAAAATCTTAACATTCTTATTGACTAAATCTAACCTAGTTTCACCTGGTTTTCGTGGCACACCGGCTGTAATAACTACAACATCTGCATCCTTTGCATCAGTATATTCGCCTGCATGAATATTACATGAACCAACAAATGGAGTAATATCCTCAAGATCCATTGCATCTCCAATTGTTTTTTCTTTAACCACGTCTGTTATCACTAATTCATCAACTTGAGTATTTTGCAAAAGGTCGTTGGCAAAAGTTGAACCGACTGCTCCATCACCAACTAGTAAAACTTTTCTCGACATAACTTGTATTCCTCTCAAATATGTATTATATAGCTCTTTACAAAATATGATGTATAGAGCTAACTTCGTAAAAAATGCTTAGCACTAGGCTAAGCACTTTTTGGTTTAAATAAACTATTTATTATTTCTTACGTAATCAGTCATCTGCATACCCGCTTGGCGGCCAAAAATCACTGTTTCAGCAATTGAATTTCCACCAATTCGATTATTTCCATGAAGCCCACCAGAAACTTCACCAGCTGCATATAGGCCCGGAATCACATTACCGTCAGTATCTAAGACCTCAGTCTTCGGAGTGATATGAATTCCGCCCATGGTGTAGTGAATGGCAGGATTAATGTGAATAGCAAAGAAAGGTCCCTTTGTAATTGAGCGATCCATTCCTGTAGTTCTACCAAATTGAGCGTCATTCTTTTGATTAATAGCATCATTCCAAGTATCGACAGTTGTCTGAAGATTATCACCATCAACATCAATTGCTTGCGCAACTTCTTGTAATGTATTTCCATGGCTAACCAGACCAACATGATCATAAAATTCGACTGCAGTAAAGTTTTCTCTGATGCCTTGATCAAATATTAGATATGCTCCTCCTTCATGCAAATCATTTATTGCATTGGAAACAATTTTTCTAGTATTCATTTCGTTAACAAACCTTTTACCAGATTTATTAACCAAAATTGCTCCTTCACCACGTAAGCCTTCACCAATTAAATACACGTGATCAGTATCGGTCTGTGCAGTTGGATGAACTTGAATAAAGTCCATTTGTTCAAGCTGTGCATCAACTTCTTCAGCTAGTTTTAAGCCATCGCCTGTTGCTCCAGGCTGATTAGTAGTTTTAAAATCAACCAAATCAGGACGATACTTTTTGATAAGTTCTTTAGAAGAACCAAAACCACCACTTGCTAGTAAAATTGCCTTAGCATTTACTGTTTTAGTACCCGCAGGTGTTTCAACTTCAACACCAGTAACTCTTTGCTTATCAGCACGGATCAGTTTCGTCACTTTAGTATTGTTAAACACAGGAATATTTTCTTTTTGAATCTGTTCAAGCGCACCTGATACAAGATAATTACCTACTGGAGCCATTGAAGCGGGACGATGAGCTCTCTTTTTACTCATTCCTCCTGTAATTGTCAGATTAGTTAATTCAATTCCATGATCACTTAACCAATCAATTGCTAAAGCTGAGTGATCAACAAAATAGCGAAGTAGTTCTGGATCGTTCAAACGTCCCCCACCCTTTAACGTTTCCTCATAAAAGTCTTCTTTGTTATCAATGATACCTTCATTGATTTGAACAAGACTTTCAGAAGCATTCATTCCAGATGAAGCCCGATTAGTGTTACCACCAAGTTCAGGGTTTTTCTCAAAAACGGCTACTTTTAATCCTAATTCATTTGCTTGAATTGCAGCAGTAAGTCCTGCTCCACCCGCGCCAATAATTACAGCATCGTACTCATTGGCAATCTCAGAACTATCATTGGGTGTAAAAACAAATTTAGCCATCAAATTCCTCCTGTAAATTTAATCTTCTGGTTCTGTTCGATCAATATTAGTCATTTGCATGTAATCCATCCATTGATCGTATTGTTCCTCTGTTAACTCGCCACTCTTCAAAGCTGCTTCTTTAAGCGTTGTTCCTTCTTTATCTGCAGCTTGTGCAATCTTAGCCGCAGCATGATAACCAATATGAGGTGACAATGCAGTAACTGTCATCAATGAATTTTCTAGTAATTCATCCATCTTTTCTGAGTTAACTGTTAAGCCAGCAACCATCTTGTCGGCAAAGCCTTCAATTGTACCTGTCAAAATATCGCATGAATCTAAAAATGCAGCAATCATGACTGTCTTAAAGACATTCATTTCGAAGTTTCCTTGTGAAGCAGCGAAAGTGATTGTTGTATCATTACCAAAAACTTTAGCAGCAGCCATGGTCACTGCTTCAGCTTGAGTTGGGTTAACTTTACCAGGCATAATTGAAGAACCTGGTTCGTTAGCAGGAATGTTTAATTCATGATAAGCAGCTCTTGGACCCGAAGCTAAGAAGCGAATATCTTGCGCAATTTTAAACATATCTGCTGCTAGAGTCTTTAATGCTCCATGAACAACATCAATACCAGAATGATGAGCTAAGCCCCAGAATTTGTTGGTCTTAACTTTGAACTCATGACCGTAAACTTCGGATAATTTAGCAACAATTTTTTCTGTCATACCTGGAGCAGCATTCAGTCCAGTACCAACAGCCGTACCACCAATTGCTAATTCATATAAAGTAGGTTTTAACTCTTGAATGTATAATAAGTCATGTTTCAGAGCAGAAATATAGCCAGAGACTTCTTGACCAAAGGTAATTGGAGTTGCATCTTGCAAGTGCGTACGTCCTACTTTTACAGTCTTCCAGTATTTATCTTGCTTAATCTTTAATTCGTCAATTAAATGCTGAATAGCTGGCTCTAACTTATCAAGTGCTTCAACAGCTACGATATTCATTGCAGTAGGATAAGTGTCATTAGAAGATTGACCACGGTTAACATCATCGTTTGGCAAAATATTTAAGCCAGGGTGTAATTTATTAGCTAAATTGGCAACAACTTCATTAACATTCATATTGCTTTGAGTACCAGAACCTGTTTGCAATACGTGAAGTGGAAAATCTTTACGCAAATCTTCATCATTTAATTGTAAAAGATGATCAACTGCATCTTCAATTGCTGCACCTTTTTCTTCTGGTTCATCGCCTACTTCGACATTTGACTCAGCAGCAGCCTTTTTCAGGTTTAAAAATGCACGAATAATTGCCAGCGGCATGAGTTCTCCACTTGGAAAGTTATTTCGACTTCTTTCTGTTTGGGGTCCCCATAATGCGTCCTTAGGAATTTTTACAGGACCAATAGTGTCACTTTCAACACGGTATTTTTCTTCGCTCATTTGCTTCTCCTTTTTAACTTATATTTCTATTCTAACTGAAAAATATTTCTTTCGCGACCTCACTATTTATGATACGCGTTATTTAATTTTTGTTCAATATTTTTAAAATCAAAGTGCTATCATTTTAATTATTTAAAAAGTTAATAAAAAACAAAAGGCACCTTTCTTTAGATGCCTTTTAATAGTTTTATATTCGGATTGTTTCCGCATTGATAGCCACAATCACAGTTGAAAGCGACATTAAGATTGCGCCAACTGCTGGTGGGAGAAGAATTCCAATTGGAGCTAAAACACCTGCAGCAAGTGGTAAGGCTATAATGTTATAGCCGGCTCCCCACCATAAATTTTCAACTGTCTTTTTCTGTGTGTTTTTAGCTAGCTTTAAAAAATTGATGATATCAATTGGATTACTATTAACCAAAACGACATCAGCAGAATCAATTGCAACATCTGTTCCTGTACCAATAGCTACACCGATATCAGCTTTTGCTAAGCTAGGAGCATCGTTAATTCCATCCCCTACCATCATTACCTTATTGCCATTAGCTTGATACTTTCCGATAATTTTTTGTTTATCTTCTGGCAAAAGCCCTGAGTAAACTTCTGTAATTCCCAGCTTTTCTGCAATACTATCCGCAACATTTTCATTATCGCCAGTTAACATTACTGGAATAATGTTTTGGGCTTTAAGTTCTTTAATTAGTGAAATTGCTGTTTTCTTGACTTGATCACCAACTGCAACATAACCGAGCAGTTTTGCGTCCTGTAAAAGATAGCTTACCGTATAATCAGCAGCAGATATTCTAGGAAAATTATTAACTAAAGAACGAGCGGTTTTTTCATTGACTAATTGATAATCCTTGCCATTAATTGTTCCAGTAACACCTTTACCCGAAGCAGTTTTGCTATTTGATAACGGTAAAAGACTAATTTTCTTTTCATCGGCAAATTGCAAAATACTCTTTGCAATTGGATGCGTTGAATCTTGTTCAAGCGAGGCAATTAATCTTAATACACCTTCCTTATTGATTGTTTGGTTTAGTGTATCAAACTGACGAACCTGAAATTTTCCTTCAGTAAGTGTACCCGTCTTATCCATTACAACATATTTAATTTTTTGACTAATACCAATTACATTGCGGTTTCGAATCAACAGTCCATTTTTTGCACCAATTGACATGCTTTTTGCATTTACAAGGGGAATAGCTAAACCTAATGCATGTGGACAGGCAATGACTAGCACTGTAACCATCCGCTCCAGTCCGTTACTTATTCCTTTTAAACTAGTCCAGACAATTAGAGCAATGACACCAATAATTAGTGCTGCATAAAACAACCAACCGGACACGCGATCTGCCAAATTCTGTAAATTAGATTTATTCATTTGCGATGACTGAACTAACTTGTTTACGTTTGCCAAAAAGCCTGAGTTAGCTGAACTGGATACCTTAACTACAATTGTGCCGGAACCATTGATTGAACCACCGATCACTTTATCATTAACTTTGCGTGTTACACTTTGTGATTCACCTGTAACCAAGGATTCATTAATATCGCTGGAACCATTAATGATAATTCCGTCTAATGGTATGCTCTCACCTGGTTTAACTAAAACAATTGCATCCTTTTGCACATCGTTAATTGAAACATCTTTTGTCTGACCATTATCTTGAAGATGGACCTTATCTGGTAATAATTTAGCTAGGTCATTTACTGAACTATTTGCACTCATCATGGAAGACATTTCAATCCAATGACCTAATAACATAATTAAAATTAGGGTTGCCAATTCCCAAAAAAAGTCCATTACCTGATTTTGATTATGTAAGATATTGTTTTCCACAAAAGCATAGATACTATAAACATACGCCGTAACAATACCAAGGGAGATTAAGGTCATCATTTCAGGTCTTTTTGCTTTTAACTCATAAAAAGCACCTTTTAAAAATGGTTCGCCACCATAAAAGAATAGGATAGTTGCAAAAAGAGCTACTATCCATTCAGAACCGTTAAAAGAAAATTGAAAAGGCAAACTAATTCCCATTGCTGGTGATAGAAACAGTATCGGTAATGCAAGCACTAGAGAAATCCAAAATTTTTGTTTTAGATTTCCCATGTCCATCATCTGATTTCCGTGCATCATCATGTTGCCACCACTCATTTGCATTGATGAGTGGTGCATTTTTGTCCCAGACTGAGCACTTTTATTTTTACCTTGCTTGCCCATATTCATATCGTTCAAAATAATTAGCCCCCACTTCTTTTTACATCAATTTAATTAACTCTTTAAGTTAAATCTACTTTTATCAAGCAGTGATGTCAAAGAAGAGGCTCTAAAAGTTGAACTATATGAATGGTTAAGCATCTTGCAATTTAGCTTTGTGATAAAAGTGAACAGCAAAACCAATTGCCAGCCCAAGAACAGTTGGAATAACCCAATCCATACCAATGTCTGAAAATGGTAAGAAACGATATTGAATCGATTTTAGTGCTAATGCCCAGCCCTGTTGACTAATTGCTGGAGGAAATGACGCAAGCATATCAAAAATAGCTGGAATTAGTGTTAACCCCACTCCCCAATAATAAACAACTGGATCATAATCAAAAAGAGTACCTGAAATTGACAAAATGATTAAAACCATTGCAATTGGATATAAAAACATCAACATTGGTGTGGACCAAGCAATAATCGTATCTAAGCCAAAGTTAGCCGTGATAAAGGAAACAAATGTCATGATAGCAAGCCATGCGTGATAGCTAATCTTTTTGAAACTACGGTGAAAGTCTTGCGCAAATGCTGCAATTAAACCAACAGCAGTAGTCAAACATGTGAGTGTAACTAGAGTTGCAAGAAGTGCATGGCCAACATCCCCTAAATAATAAGTAACGATTTGATTAAACGTTGTTCCACCCTCGGGCGCAATTTTAAAGTGATTTAATGTAGTTGCACCTAACCAAATTAAGCCGATATAGATAACCCCGATCGCACTTGTAGCAATCACACCTGCTCTCGCGGTTACCTTAGCATTACTCTTAGCAGATGTCTTACCTAATTGATTAACGGCAGACACAATCGTATAACCGAAAGCAAGACCAGCTAAAGCATCCATTGTGTTGTATCCTTGCAAGAAGCCGTTAAAAAATGGCATTGCTTGATAAGCAGCCGTAGCACTTTGATTTTTAGCAGCACCCATTGGCGAATGAGCTGCAAGTAAAAATACCGAGAATAATAAGACTAGAAATAGTGGGTTTAAAACTTTTCCAATACTGCTTAAAATGGTTGATTGCTTATATGCAATGATAAAAGCTAAAATAAAGAAAATAGCCGAAAAAATTAATAAACTAATTTTCGCATACTTTTGTGGCAGCACTGGTGCTAACCCGACTGAAAAAGAAATGCTCGCAGTACGTGGTGTTGCAAATAATGGTCCTAGCGTCAAATGAATTAAAACCATAAAAATCAATGCAAATTTAGGCCCTAATGGCTTTCCAATATCATAAACACCTTTAGCATGACTAGCACTAATCGCTAAGACAGCCAGTAATGGCAACAAAACCGCTGTCACTAAAAAGCCAAAAGTTGCCATCCCCCAATTTGCTCCAGATAATTGGCCCAAATGGATTGGAAAAATTAAATTTCCAGCTCCAAAAAACAAACCAAATAATAAAGATGCGACTACTAAGTAATCCTTCCAACTTAATGGCTTTTTATTAATATCGTCTTTAAATTCTTCCATTTTACTCTCCTACCTTTTCATATTTCTGTATGTCTTCAATAGATTTCTACTTTAAAAAATACTTTTCATTTCTCTCACTTTCTAGCATGTACTTTAGCTTTGAACTTTGTAAAAACCAATAAAAAAAGCACCCTGATTTTCATCAAGGGTGCTTTAGCACGGTACCACCTATTTTACCAACGAACAAAATGTCGTTAGGTCACTTCACGTACGGCATAACTGCGATACGCTAACACGATAATGGGTGTCACCAATATTAGCTACTAAAATTCACCATATAGCTCAAAGTTACTTTCAGACTACTCTCACGGTTCATTTTCAGCAAACAGAACTCTCTAATACGCTTTAAATAATCTTACTCTTCTTTTCATTGCTTTTTATATTAATTGTATTTTAATTATTGTCTTATTTTTTGTCAATAATTTTTTGGCGTTAGCTCACGATTTTCGTCCCGTGCATTTGAGTAACATCGAGGTCTCTAGCTACTTTAGCTATGTTTTGAGCAGTTATTCCACCACCAGGAAGAATTTCAATTTTATTTTTAGCCCAATTAATAATTTCTTTTAAGTGAGGATAATTATCGAAAATAGTTTGCTCTAAACTGCCCCCGTGCGTCAAAATGCGTTTAACTTTTTTAGAACTTAACCAATCAATAGCATTTTGTTGCTGATTCTCAGCTATCTCGTCAAAAGCCATGTGCATAACAACTTCTAAATCAAGGACATGAGCTAGTTGAATCAATTTACTCATATTTTCTTGATCCAAATCACCATTCATATCAATACACCCAAAAGTAACACCGTCTGCTCCTGCCAGTGAAGCCATTTCAATATCTGAAAGCATAATGGCTATTTCATCTTTTGTATAAACGAAATTACCTGCTCTAGGTCTAATCATTACCACCACTGGGATATTCAAGTTATGCGCATATTCCACGACTTTTTTAGTTACTCCAAATGAGGGTGTCGTACCACCAGCAGCCAAATCATTATTAAGTTCAATTCGGTTGGCTCCTTCGGCAATCACTTTAGGTACATTAGTAAAATTTTCAACGCAAGCTTCTTTTAACATTTTTAATCTTTTTCCATATTGCTTAATCAATTGTCGACTCTGTTCTCTTTTGGTAATCTGCCAACCACTTTTCCGTCATTGGGAAAATTTCAGTCTTATCTTTTGCCGCCTGTTGAGCAATCATGATTTTTGCCTCGTGTTTATTATCAGAAACACAAAAAGCAAACTCAACATTTGTTGCAACTCCCCATTCTCCTTTAGAGTTTAAGGCAATCAGCGAAATGGCATCACAACTTCCATAACGATTCTTTAAAGTTTTAGCAAAAGAAAACAGTGCCTGATCGCATGCATCTTGAGGTGACTGTCCCTCGGCCATTTTACGAACAATCTCGTAGGACAAGCATCCCTTCATAATATCCTCACCTAGTCCAGTTGCTGCAGCAGCACCAACTTGGCTATCAGCATAAAAACCTGATCCAGATAAAGGTGAGTCTCCAATACGCCCATCTTTTTTCATAAATAAACCAGATGTAGATGTTGCGGCTGCCATCGAGCCTTGCTGATCAAGCGTTACCGCACCAACTGTATCGTGGCCATCGTAGGCATGGAGTTGCTCCTGTTGATTAACATTTAGACGCTCTTGCCATTCTTTTTTGGCTTTTTCTGTTAGCATATTAGTCATTTCAAAACCATTTTTGGCAGCAAACTTCGTTGCGCCATCACCAACTAAGAAACTATTAGTTTTATTTTCACTTAATTTCCGCGCCACTGAAACGGCATTTTTAACATTTTCTATTGCAGCAACTGATCCTTGCGCAAATGTATCGCCATCCATAAAGCCAGCATCCATTTGCACTATGCCCTCTTCATTCGGCAAACCGCCAAAACCAACAGATTTGTAGTGTTCATTGTTTTCTACAACATTAATTAATTTTTCAACTGCATCACCAGCATTAATTCCTTTATCTAAAAGTACACTAGCTTCACTTAAGCCATCAAATGACATTCTCCAGGTTGATATTGCTGCCCAGGTCATAATTTTTCCTTCCTTTACCATTTCTTATCGTTAATCTTATACTAGGCCTAAAATTGTGACAAGCTAAAGACAAAAAAGGTCAAATAAAGCGTCTAGTAAGGAATATTTGCAAGTTTAACTTGAGTTTAATATAATCAGAAAAGATAGAGAATTATAAAAGTTATTGATTATAACTAGGAGATATATATGAACGAAAAAGATCTTCTATACTTTTGTAAACTAGTAGAGACTGGTAATTACACAGCAACCGCTGCTCTCTTTGATGTAACTCAACCAACTATCTCAATGGCAATCAAACGTCTATCTGAAAAGTTTGATGATCCACTAATTTTACAGAAAAACAGAAAAAGTAAAATTACACTAACAGCCGCGGGTGAAATGCTTTATGAAAAAGCTCAAATATTATTGCAGGACATGTCTAATATCAATTATGATGTTAGACACGCCAGCGATAAAAAACTGCGTCTGGCCTTTTCAGGTGAAGCTGGCAATTCTTACATTGCTGACATTATCATGAAGTTTTATCAGGCAGGCTTAACTGATTTAATTGATACCAATATTGAGCGTTCCACTAATGCGTTCGCTGAATTAAAAAATGGAAATGCTGACGTCGCTATTTATTCTTGGATGGTTCCAATTAACGATTCTGAGTATTTTATCCATAACCTAAACAGAACTGAATTAGTAATTATTACCAGTGAAACAAATCAGTGGAAAGATATTCATCAAATTAGTGCGGCGGATCTTAAAAATAGAAAATTTGTTGCACGTAGTCGTGGTTTCTTAACTAGAGAATGTCTTGAAGAAGTCGGTAAATTAGGTGATTTTATTCCTAATGTCATATACACTGCGCAAACAATGCAAACGGTGATAGACTTAGTTAAAAGAAATGTTGGTATCGCACTTGTGATGGAAAGTAGTCTTAAGGACCAAACTGGTGTACACGTTATCAGACTGAAGCCAGGACAAAAATTATATGCCTATATGCAAATTGCAATGCGCAAGAGCTTCGTACCAAACAAATATCAGAAAAAAGGAATTGACATATTGCGGCACTTTAAACCTTAGTTTTTATAAAGCAAACAAAAAGCACATGACTAGTTAAGTCATGTGCTTTTTTTGATTGTTAAGCTAACACATTAAATAATGAAGCAGCAAGTGCCCCACCAACTAATGGTGCTACAACTGGAACCCAACTGTAAGCCCAGTCTGATTGTCCCTTGTTAGCGATTGGCAATAACTGATGAGCCAATCTAGGACCAAAATCACGGGCTGGGTTTAAAGCAACACCAGTAGGTCCACCAAGTGATAAACAAACTGATGTAATTAAGAAACCAGCTAGTAAAGGATTTAAACCGGCAGCTAAGTCACCATTAGTCAATGCTAGCAATCCGTATACTAAAACGAAAGTAGCAATTGCTTCAGTGAAAAAGTTCCATGCATAGCTTCGAATTGCTGGAACTGTAGCAAAAGAGCCTAAAATTGCTTCTTGATCATCTGTTGTTTCTTTCCAGTGTGGGTAATAAGTTAACCATACTAAAATAGCTCCAACAAATGCACCTAGTACTTGTACCACAAAATAAGGTAGGACTGAAGACCATGGTAACTTATGAGCAATTGCCATTGAAAAAGTAACTGCAGGATTATAGTGGCCTAAACACAACCAACGTGCGCTATAAACGCTGAATGCTACAGCAAAACCCCAACCAAAAGCAATGACAATCCAACCTGCTCCTTTTGACTTAGACTTGTTTAAATTAGTTCCAGCACAAACACCGTCACCAAGCAAAACAAGCATTGCAGTTCCTAGAAATTCCCCTATTAACTGCATAGACAAACTATTATTCATTTTTCTTCTCCCACTTTTGTTATTTCTATAAATAAAATTTATAGAATAATATACTTCACAAATATATAGTATTGCATTGCCGTTACTTTGTAAACAAAATTTTGTATTGTGAAAGTATGTACTTGGAATTCAAATGCATATTCTATACAAATTTAGAATAAAAAAGGGTGCCTATTGGATAGGTACCCTTTTCAAGAGCGAAAGATTAGCCTGAAACAACTTTACCACTCTTATGATCTAAAACTGACCATTTTATATACAGTGAATCTGAAACCGCAACATATTTAACGCCCTTAATTTTTTTGGTTCTGAAAACTGTTACCTTTTTCCCTTTAGGTAAGTAAACTCTCATATTCTGCTTACCTTTACTGTCATATACATAGGCGTTCTTTTTTACTTTATACTGAACAGCCTTAAAAAGTTCAACATTATTAACCTTAATGTACTTACCCTTTTTGTTATACCCAATAAGAACTTTGTTATCTGGAGTTGTAACACCAGATACGGGAATAATTGTCCCCTTCTTTAGTTTGGCATTTTTAATACGCTTACCCTTTGCATCATATACATAGGAGTTTTTAGTCAACTTAGCAAGCTTCCCATTTAGGTTCATAGCCTTATTTAAGTCCGCGGTGTTAATAGGCTTCGAAGTTGTTGGCTTGGTTGTATCAGTTGTTCCGGTGGCAGGAGTCTTTGAGGTATCAGTTGTTCCAGTTTGACCTGTAGTAGAAGTCTTTGAAGTATCAGTTGTTCCAGTTTGACCTGTAGTAGAAGTCTTTGAAGTATCTGTTGTTCCAGTTTGACCTGCTGAAGGAGTAGTTGTAGTGGTATCCTTTTGATCTGTATTAGTAGTAGTTGATGTTGTGTTTGGATTAGTAGTTTCTGCTGCCAAAACTGGAGCAGTTGCACTTAAACTAACAGCAATTGAAGCTGCACCAACTAAGCTAAATAGCGTTTTCTTGTTCATATTTACACCTCATTAATAAAATAATCTTATTAGAATTAATTTTACTACATTAACGGAATTAATTCTTGTATTTAGAGTAATTAAAATTTTTATACTATGAATGTATCTCTTATTATTTTGTTTTATACTAGAAAGGTAACTCATTTATATTTTTTATTAAGGAAGATTTATATGAAACAGCGAAAATCCAGTCCAATTGAAATTTTGGTCACAATTGACCAAAACTATCTTAAGCCTCTTGAGGTAATGATGTATTCAGTAAGACTTAACAATTTAGACCAAGATTTCCGCGTTTGGCTAATTCACGATAACATCGATGATTCTGCCCTAACTGGACTCGAAAAATTTTGTGAGCAAATTAATGTTAAGCTCGAAACCGTAGCAATGAATCAAAATATTACTTTTCCAGATTCACTACTTAACTTGCATGATTATCCTAAAGAAATGTACTTCCGTCTTCTCTCGGGACAAGTTTTACCAGATAATCTACATCGAGTTATTTATCTGGATCCTGATATCTTGGTTATTAATTCAATTAAGCCTTTATGGGATTTAGATCTTCAGAATAAAATGTTTGCTGCATCTGTCCATGAAGGACTAACAGATATCATGAGTTCAATTAATAACATTAGACTTGGGACAACAACTGGCTATTTTAATTCTGGCATTATGCTAATGGATTTAGATCTGATGCGTCACAAAGTGAACATTGAAGATATTACGCAGGCAATCGAAGAGCATCATGATTCTTTAATCTTACCTGATCAGGATATTCTAAACTATCTTTATGGTGAGGATATTTTGAAGATTCCTGAAACGCGTTGGAACTATGACGCGAGAGCCTATTCTGTGTATCTCACGCGAAGTACAGGCGAATACAATACCGAGTGGGTGATGGAAAACACCAGTATTTTGCATTTTTGTGGTAAACCTAAACCATGGCAAAAAGAAAAGCACTCAAGATTCAAAGCCCTGTACTTAAACTACCAACAAATGACTAATCGAGTTCTAAATAAAATAAACTGATACATTATTTTATTTTTTACTATTGAAGGACACAGGAACTGTGCTAAAATATAAAAAGTTGCGAAATATCAAGCGACACAAAGCATTTCGTCATTTATGTATGATTTTTTTCAAAATTGTCGAATTGTTTAAAAAATTTTATAGAAAAGAGAAGAAAATATGGCTTCAATCAACAAATCTGAACTTACTAAAGAAGTATCAGCAAAAACTGGTCTTAAGCAAAAAGACGCAGAAAAAGTGATCGATTCTTTAATCGAATCAATCAAGGATAACCTAGCTAAAGGTGAAAAAGTTCAAATCATCGGCTTTGGTTCATTTGAAGTTCGTGATCGTGCTGAAAGAAAAGGTCGTAACCCACAAACTGGTAAGACTTTAACTATTCCAGCTACTAAAGTTCCTGCATTCAAGCCAGGTAAAGCTTTAAAGGATGCTGTAAAATAATTACTTATTTCTTAAATAAAAAACAACAGGCAGTTTTGCCTGTTGTTTTTTTGTTGTTAGTTTTTTATTTATAGTTAGTTTATCTATTTTGGTGGTTTAAATGTTTAGCTAAGAAATCACCAATAATTTGAACAATAAAAATCAAGATTACGACTAGCAAAGTGGCAACGAATGTAACATCATTATTAAACCTCTGATAACCGTAAGAAATAGCTGTGTTCCCTAGCCCACCTGAACCGATTGCACCTGCCATTGCCGTTAGACCAATTAAACTAATTATAGTTACAGTTGAGACTCTGGCTAACTCAGAGCGCGCTTCGTTCAGATAAACATTGAAAATGATATCCCAAGTTGTTGCACCTAAACTTTGTGCAGCTTCAATCTTACCCTGATCTACACTTTCTAGAGCAACTTGAACCTGTCTAGCATAAAAAGGAAAAACTCCTAAAGATAATGGCACAAGTGCAGCATTCATTCCAATTTGGGTTCCAGCAATTATTTGAGTTACTGGAGCAATAAAAGCTAGCAAGATAATAAACGGGATTGCGCGAAAGATGGAGACAATCTTATCACAGAGATTAAACCAGAATTTATTTGGCTTAACACCATTTTCTTTGGTCAAAACTAGGACTACCCCAAAGACAATACCTAGAATTCCCCCAAAAATTGCTGACCAAAATGTCATGAACAAAGTTTGATATATACTGGATGCCCAGCCGGTATCTCCAGTCCAACCTAAATTAATTACATTTGGAAAAACTTTATTAAACCAACTACTCATATAAGTCACCTTTCTCATTTAACCGCGTAACTGCAACCTTTTCTTTCTCTAGAAATTGAACAGTTTGTTGCTGCTTCTCACTGTCTCCTTTAACTAAGACCAGCAATGTTCCAATTGGCTCATCGTCTAACAATTCGACGTTACCATAAAGCATACTTGCTTCAACGCCAATTTCTCGGTAAAGATCAATGATGATAGTTTTGGTAACATTAGCGACACTATAAATAAGTTGGTAAATTGCCTCTTCATCATTTAAATTACTTAAATTAAGTGATTTAAGAGTATTAATTACTTCTAGTGATCCACCAACAAAACTCTTGGTTAGAGAATTTTTCGGGTGAAGAACTACGTCTCTTAGGTTACCTTTTTCAACAATCTTGCCTTGTTGCATTACCGCAACTTTGTCACATATTTTCTTGACAGCACTCATTTCATGAGTGATTAAAACAATTGTTAAATTAAGTTCATCTTTTAATTTCTTTAGTAAATCCAAAATTTGTTGGGTATTTTGTGGATCAAGTGCACTAGTTGCCTCATCAGAAATCAGAATATCTGGTTCATTGGCTAATGCGCGAGCAATTGCTACCCGCTGTTGTTGTCCACCAGAAAGTTGAGCTGGATAGAATTCAGCTTTTTCTTTTAAGTCAACCAATTGAAGCAATTTCAATGATTTTTCTTCAACCTCATTGTCTTTTAAACCAGAATGCTTCAAGGCAAAAGCGACATTTTCAACAACAGTAATTTCATTTAAAAGGTTAAAATTTTGAAAAATCATTCCAATTTTTCTTCGAGCTAATTGCAAGTCCTTATTAGAAATAACTTGTTTACCATCTTTAATAAAATCAGTGCCATTGACTTTGATATTGCCGCCACTTGGTTTTTGTAACAGATTAATTGTTCTAACCAATGTCGATTTACCAGCACCAGAGAAGCCAACGACTCCGTATATATCGCCTTTTTCTATTGTCAAATTGACATCATGAACAGCGTGCACAACCTCTCTTTTCTTATCAGGAAAATCCACATTAACATGCTGTAATTCAATAATACCCATACAAATCTTCTCCATTCGTTAAAGATGACTAAAACTTGATATCCCAAGCAGTTTTTTGCATGTCACCGTAATATTTCTTATCCAAACGCTTTGTTTCTTCGGTTTGGTAAGCCTTAACAACTGCTAAGTAATCCTTCTTCTTTTCTTCACCTTTACGAGCACAAATGATGTTAACCCATTTTAATGAGTCTTTATTAACTGGTTCAACGAAAATTGTCTGTTTCTTACCTAAGCCTGCAGGACGAGCGAAGTCATTGTTAACGACCGCTGCGTCAACTGAATCAATTACACGACCACATTGGTCTGCTGCTACTTCTTTAACCTTAAGTTTCTTAGGGTTCTTAACGATATCAGCCACTGTTGGTAATTTCTTACCCTTAGGTAAAGTAATCAAACCAGCATTCTTTAAAACGAAAAGTGCACGAGATTCGTTACTTGCATCATTTGGAACCGCAATTGTTGCACCCTCTGGCAGTTCACTAAGTTTATGGTACTTCTTAGAATATAATCTAATTGGATTAATTTCTGTTCGACCAATTGCTACAACACCACCATGGTTTGACTTGTTCCAAGCATCTAAAAATGCGTAGTGTTGGAAAGCGTTCAAATCAATATCACCGTTTTTGACAGCCTTATTAGGTTGAGTATAATCAGTAAAATTCTTAATTTTAACAGTTACGCCGTATTTCTTTTTTGCTGTAGCTGCAACGTGCTTCCAAATATCCTGTTTGGGTTTTGTTTCACTGACAATTCCGACCGTTACAACATGGTTACTACTCTTTTGATTATTTGGTTTAGGACCAAAGCTAAACCAACCTATCGCGACAACGATAATTGCGACTATTACCCCAATGATAATATTCCTATTTCTCTTCTTCGACATTAAAAAAACCTCCAAAATAAACTAAAAAAGCACCCGTCCTATCTATAAGGACGAGTGCTTCGCGTTACCACCTTTAAATTATTTATTACTCACGTAATAAATCTCTCAATAGCTATCAATCAATAGCTTGCAATGCTAACGGATGCAACTCCGCCGGTAGCTAAATATCACTAACGGTCATCATTTCCAGCCCATGTTCACCACTACTAACTGGCTGAGTCTCACCAAAATCCCAGCTCTCTTTATCAGTAATCATAATAGTTACTCTGCTTTTCAAGATGTATTAATTATTTAATTGTTTATTAATTTAGCACCTAGTTTTTGTTCTGTCAACTACAAATTTTAAAAATTACTTAAGATGGTCGATTTTTAAATTATGGAATAAGTCGACATTAACTCTTCCTACAAAAAAGGTAACAATAGCCATACCAATAGCTTGCCACCAAAAGTTATGGTTAATACTCTCTGCTTGTATAATGCTACTAATCAAAACCAACACACAAATTAACAGAATAATAGCAGCGATAATCATCTTCTTCATTCTAATCCTTCTTCCTTAGATAAGTTAAAAAATCATATGAATATTGACATTTGTTATTAGCTTGATGATGCACTTTTTTACTTAATTTAAAATCATCATAATTAAGATCTGGCATTACAGTATCGGCAGGAAAAGTTGCAGCAATTGCAGTTTTTTCAAGACAATCTACGCGGTCTTTTAAAGCTTCAAAGACTGAAACTCCACCAATTACATACAGTTGCTCTGTTTGATGCGCATTAATCCACTTATTTAAACTGTTAACTGATGAAACAACTACCACTTGCGGATTATGTTTATACTCTTCTTTAAAAACTTGATTTTGTGATAGTACAATATGCCGTCTTTGAGGCAAAATACGTGGCAAACTATTAAAAGTCTTTCGTCCCATTATAATCGGATGGTTAATCGTTAAGGTTTTAAAGTGCTTCAGATCTTCAGGAATATACCACGGTAAATGTCCATCTAGACCAATTTTGTGTTGTTCATCTTCAGCCCAAATAAATGTAATCATTACTTCATCTCCAACTCCATTATAGCGCGCTTTACGCATTTAAGGCTAGTCTTTGCTTACAGCTCTACCAATTTTATTCTCATATTTTTAAATAATCCTTTTCACTAATCATTTCATGCAAAAATACTGTAATTTAATTTGCTATAGTGGTTAAATAAAATCAATAAGGAAAAGGAGAAGATAATGAATAGTAAAGCTGACAATTTTTCCGAAGAGAAATTTAACCAAATGAAAGCAACTGAAGCTGACTTAGTCCGGGAACTGCAACAAGTAGTAAAAGATCCTAGTAAGGAAACTGAACTAAGCGATACGATTTTCCAAAACCACCAAAAATGGCTTAAAATAATTATGCCAAATTATACTCCAGAAATACATTTGGGTATTGTTAACGGCTATGAGACAGACGAGCGCTATCAGTCATATTACGATGATAAAGCAGGAAAAGGCGCAACTAAGATCTTAATTAAAATAGTTAAAGCACATTTAGCAAAATAAAAAACAAGGTTTCAAATGATTGAACCTTGTTTTTAGTTATATCAAAATTAATGGAACCAATGCGTATGCTTGTCAGTAAATGCAAGAACGTCATTACTCAAGTATAGGATGTATGTAAAAAATAACGTTAGATTTGTGTCTCCTTGAAATGCAGTTACACCCCACAAAATAATTGACATAATCCCTTGAATCGTCCAGAAATAATATTGCTCGCGAAATCTAAAAGTACATAACACAGAGCCAGTAATCCCAATTGCTCCAGCAATTGCATCGATCCACGGACGAGGACTAATAAATATTCTTGTGTCCATCAGATAAAGCATGGCTGTCACAAATAAAAAGAAGATCATAGTAAAACACCATTGTTTAAATTTAAGCCCCTTAATGTGCTTTTCAGCGTTTTTAGACCATGCCGGTAGCAACAATACCGGTAAGTCGAGTAAGAAGATATAGGACACTTGCAAGACAACATTTGCATAATTTTGTGCGTAAATCGATACGATTACATAGATGATTGAAGAAAGTAAACCTAAAACTCCATTAATCGGTTTGGCATTAGTAATTGCGAGCGTACAAGTAAAACCCATTATTGCAGCAACCATCGTAATTAAACTAATTTGATTAACCGGCGTAGAAATTGTTGTTCCGATAATAACTCCAATTCCTAGCATCAGAAGCATATAAGTCTTAAAGCTCCATCCTCTCATTTGTTCTAAATACCATTTAGGCTTAAAGATGTCGGTATTTGGTTGAAAATTCATTATCCACTATCCCACCATTTTTCTTAATTTGTGCAAAAACACGTTTTCTATCATAGCATTTTTATCATACAAATCAATTAATAGCCCTTGTTGTCAGCTTTTCCTTATCTCTTTTTCATTAGCGCCCCTTTTAGCATTATTGGAGCGATTAGTGTGGTTAAAACTATTACTCCAACTACAGTTGAATAAGCAGCAGGAGCGAGCAAATGATTGGACAAGCCAATTTGTGCTACAACCAGTGCCATTTCCCCACGCGAAATCATCCCTGTTCCAACTTGGTAAGCACTACTACTAGAAAAACCAGCCATTTTAGCTCCTACACTTGCACCCACTAATTTAGAGATAACACTTCCTACAAATAGGACGATAAATAATAAGCCATCCTTAAAAATTCCAGTAATTGACATTTCTAGACCGATGCTGGCAAAAAAGATAGGAATAAATAAGCTATAACCGATATCCGTAAAGCTTTTTTGCAGTTTTTGTTTATCAGGTAATCTACTGAAAGCTAATCCTACAAAGAAAGCGCCAATGACATTACTCAGGCCCACTTTTTCTGCTCCAAACGCTGCCAGTAAAACAATAATTATCGTAACAAGTGGTTTAGCCGCTGGTAGTAAAAAGCGTTCACTCAGTTTAAGTATGCGTGGAAATAACCAAATACTTGCAGCTAGTAATACGACTAAATAAACTAGCTGTAATAATAAAGTCAGTCCTAGACCAAGATTCGCGTTCGCGGAGTCCGTGTGGGTTCCCGTAACGCTACTTACAACACTTAAGAGAATAACTGACAGCAAATCGTCAATCACAGCAGCTCCAAGAATCGTCATCCCCTCTTTAGTTTCTAACTTTTTCATTTCTTGCAAAACAGCGACAGAAATTGAAACTGAAGTGGCGGCAAACGTAATACCTAAAAAGAGACTTTCTGTTTGCGAGAATTTAAAAGCAATCCCCGTTAAATAAGCAATTACAATTGGCACGATCATTCCAAAAGTGGCCACAAGGAAGCTAGGTTTCCATAATTTTTTCAAAATCGCTAGATCACTTTCAAGTCCAGCTAAAAACATTAGCAAGACAACTCCAATGTCGGAAAAACTTTTAATTAAACCACTAGGCTGTACCCAGTTAAGCATAGCTGGGCCAATAACAATTCCGGCTAGCAATTCTCCGATTACAGCTGGTAAACCGCAGCGATTAGCAATCTGTCCGCCAATTAAGGCAAATAGCAAAATTAAACATAAAATTCCCATAATCTGCATTATTAATTCCACTCTCTGAAATGAACAAAAAAGACTTTCAAAATTGCTCAGGCAACCCAAACCTGAGGACAATTCTTGAAAGTCTTAGACTCCAACCAAATTTTTATTTGATTCTTTTTAATGACCAATTTACTTTATCAGCATAAATTGGCAACTTTTATTAGTATAACTCACAATTTTTTAAATACAAACTTTGAAAGACGGAAAACTCTTAGCCTAGCTATTTTATTAAAACAATCGCAGCAAAGCTAAAGAAGCTATTCCTACAATAACGATTACTAAAAGTGATTTACTAATAACCGCTGATACCAATGTTGGTACTGAAGCAATTAGGTATTCCATGTTAATTTCTGGCAACTGCCCCGGTTGAGCAGTGAATAAATTGCTAAACCACATTGTAGACATTATAACAATTGGTACAAAGGATAAAAATTCAACCACTGCTTTAGGCAAAGTGAATTTTTTTAATAAAATAAATGGAAGTACACGTGATAACCACGTCGCAATTCCACAGCCGACAATAGTTAAAAATAGATAATTAGAAGAAGACATGTTTTATTACCATCCCCAATATACATCCAATAAGTGTTACAGCAATAATAACTAGACTAGCTGGCAAAATTATGGTTGAAATGTAAGTTAATACCAATGTCAATAAAACTACTATTACTTGTAATAACTTATTTAAATCTTTATCGCTCTTTACCTGTAAATATAGCAAGCCAATAAACATTGCTACATTTGCAAAGTCAAGCCCTAATTTCTTTGGATCCTCGATAAAGTTACCTAGCAAGGCACCAATCATTGTGGCAATTACCCAAGTTGAATAAGAAATAATATTTTTGGTATTGAACCAGCTAAAATTCATTTTCCCGTTAGTATAATTAAGTTTATTCATTGCTAGAGCAAAGCTTTCATCAGTTAAAAGCGTACCAATTAGCATCCCTTTACCCAAGCTATCTTTCTTAAAATATGGTGCAACGGTTGTACTCATTAAAATCATTCTTGAATTAACCATAAAGGTAGCAAAAACGATTGAAGCAATCGGACTACCCGCTGCCAGCATACTAACAGTGGTAAATTGTGCTGAACCGGCATAGATTATGACTGACATTAAAATTACTGTAATGGTCGAAAATCCCGAGGCACGAGCAATTCCTAAGTAACCAAAAACTGTTGGAAGAGTATCAACTACTGCAGCTCGCTTAGTTAATGAATTGTCCACCTTACGCCTCCTTAGCTATAAATATTAATTTAAAATAAATCGAAGCAAATTTACATTCATCGTTTAATAAGGTCCAATTTAAGTTAGACGCTAAAAGCATTGAACTAAAAAACTAGTTGCCCATCTATAGCAACTAGTTTTATTTATGACTTTACTTATTAATCTTTACTTGATTTTGTAAAATCAATTCCACGATCTTTGAATACTTCTTTAGCAACATTAATCGCATTCAATACTTTTGGAAATCCTACATAAGGAATAGTTTGAATAAAAGTCTCAATTACTTCTTCTGGTGTTAGACCTACATTCAAGGCACCATTAATATGAACATTTAGTTGAGGTTCAGTATCGCCTTGTGAAAGCAAAGATGTGATTGTAATCATTTCTCTTTGCTTAAGGTCTAAGACACCACGATCATATACATCGCCAAAGGCAAATTCAATGATGTAACGACCCACATCTTCGGATAAACCAGCTAATGAATCAATAACTGACTTACCGCCTTCACCGTCAACTTTTTCCAAATTTTCTAAGCCCTTTTTATAGCGTTCATTATTTTCCATAGCTTTCCCCTTTTCGTTTTACAAACTTATTTTTAATAGTTAATAGAATAATTGCTGGAGTGTAGTCCATGTCAACCGCTATTTTAAAAATATTTTGTCATGCTAAAATATGATAAAGTACTATACTGAAATAGAGTTATTGCTGGAGGAAATAAGATGAAATATTCAATTGGTCAGTTTTCTGAACTTAGTGGCTTTTCAATTGATACGCTACGCTATTATGAAAAACAAGAACTACTTTTTCCAAGTCGGGATGAAAATAATCGTCGCTGTTATTATGAAAAAGATGTGGCTTGGATTAAGTTTATTTCGCGCTTAAAAAAGACAGATATGAGTATTAAAGAGATGCAAAAATATGCAAAGCTGCGCTATGAAGGTGATAAAACTATTCCTGACAGGCTTGTTTTGCTATTTAATCAGTTAGATAATTTGCATAAGCAAGAAAAAGAAATTGATGATAGTATTGCCTTTATAGAGGGAAAAATCAAAACATATCTTAAGACCCTTGGGGATTTAAAAGAATAAGAGCATACCTTCCCTGTACCATCACGTTTATCACACCTTGAACTTATAAAAGTACTAGCATAGCTCAACGTGATTGATATTTTCTAATTCGACCCATGTATCTGAAATGACAATATGATCTGCTTGATAGCCTTGAACTAGACCAACTAGATTAGGCAAAAAATCATCTTCACTATCGATGACTTTAAGTTGAACTGATACGGGATGATGATTAGCGTATGCACTAAGAAGCAACTCACTAATTGCCTCCTGGGACATTGGTTGCTTTTTTTCATAAACTTGAGCGCGTTTTTTATCAATCTTACTAACGGTTGATGTATAGTCGCTTAGCATAAAGCCTTGCCATTTTTTCATTCCACGGTCTTGATATGTTCTAAAAAAATCGTCTAAAACTTGATCAAATTCTTTTTGATCGTGTCTTTTTTTCACTTTTCCGCCTCCACAGCAAACATACGTTCTTATTATACACTGATAATTGAGCAAGGGTGAAGCAAAATTCGTACCTTATACTAGTAAAATGCTAAGCAAATGTACTTTTGGTATTGGCTAGTATTCAAAATAGTAAGTTGAAAAAACATTTAAATAAGGTATAATGATATTCGTTATGGAGAGTTGGCAGAGTGGTAATGCACCGGACTCGAAATCCGGCGAACCAAGTTTTCCTTGGCGCGCAGGTTCAAATCCTGTACTCTCCTTGTATTTATTTAAAAAGACTGTAACAGTTGATGTTACAGTCTTTTTTTGTTTGCTCGGTAAAAACATAGCATAAAGGTAAAAAGGCAAGAAACAATATTTATTTGTTAGTTACTAAAACACACCCTTAAACTATTAGTCTAAGAGTGTTTTAACCATTGCTCGTGCCAGTCTATTATGCTAAATGACTTCAACTTTTTAATTCATTTCTTCGTTGCTTAATATATTCTAGTGTCTTGTCTAGATCTTCTTCATTAGCATACTTCAAAATGAAGTTTTTAGAGTCAGATTTTCTTCGAAAGTAGTTCATTTTATCTTTGTTTTTATCATTCCACTTTTTGTTCGCACGTATCTGCGCATCACTTAGCGTCATATTAATTCCCCTATTGCAAACACCAATATTCCAAGAAATATAGCAATTATCGCTAATTTATAGTACTTCTTTTCTTTGTTACTCATATTATAAAAATAGATAGCAGAAAGTGGAATATGGATCCACATCTTCATTTATTTTAAAAATACTTTAATAATTTCATGAATTAAGCTGCTAATACGGCCGGTATTGTCATATTTAGCAATTGTTTATTCGGCTATCGTTGAAATCATTTTTTATTTCTTGCTACCCAAGACTCACCACCCTATATAAATATAATACACTGATTAAAAGTTCAAAAAAGCCACTTTAGTTAAAACTGAAGTGGCTTTTAATTATATTAATCTGAATCGTCGCTACTTTCCCATGATAAGAGCTCATATGTAACACGTTCTTTAACCCTATTAAGATGATCTGAACTTACAGTTACTTTTAATTTTGCATGACCAAAAGCTGGGATAACAAATTTTTCTCTCTCTGTTTTTACAATTCCATTATAATTAAAAGATTTATCATTCCCATCTATAACAGTTAAAGTAAACTTCTTTTGGTTAAAATCATAACGTGTTAAGTATCCGCTCAAATTTTTAGTTTCTTCGTTTATAGTATGAGATAATTTATCAATTTTACTTATAAATTTACTAATATTATTAGGGGTAAAATGTGAATTCACAATCTCAGTATTTTCTCCTGGTCGTGGTATTTCTGCCTTAATCTTGCCTCCTTTCACTCCTGTAATACATTCAGAAAATTTATTTAGATGCTCGAGAACAAGCCAGCCATATTTCTCTACTATCTCATTGGGCTCTATTTCATTGCCATTTTGTGTGTCTTGAAATAGCTCTACAAGCTCTTTATATGGTAATGCCTCATCGTCATTTATTAATGAAGATATACCACTTGATAGCAATTTTGTACCAAAAGATCCAGGATAAGTTCCTACAACTTGAAGCTGTGTTGTGCTATCTTCCACATAGCTCTTTAACAAAGTTTTGGATTTTTTGGGCTGTTTAATAGCAGTCAATAAATTTTGAATTTCATTTAACAATCTTGTGTATATACCAATAGAAACTTCATGCTTATACTGGATCGGCTGAATAGAAAAATCTATGCCATATCTATTATCTGTATTAATTTGATCAGATACCATTGAATTTTTTAATGTTGAAATGTCTTCATACTCTATAAAAGAATCTTCATCTGGTAAACAACTTGAGCTAATTTCAGATGTTTCTTGAATAAAAAATTCATCTTGATCAGTGTTTTTCTTTTCAATAAAAGTAATTTTTGAAACTGGATTCTTATATAAATCAAGTAAAGAAATATCACTATTTTCCAAATGACGTAACTTATCAAATGTTACTGGTAAAAAAGCCCACACATCAGTATCGCTTTTTTCTTCATAATCTATAAAATTAGCGATATAAAGTTGCCCAGTATCACTAGTAAAAGAATAAAGAATAGGTTCATCATAATAGTCATAAATATGATAAATATTAATTTGTTTAAAAGGAGTATATTTTATTTTTTTCATAATTATGCCTGTAATTTGGTTACTTGAAAATGATGTGTAGCTATATCTGATTTACATGACATCCAGAATGTAAAATGTTCATACTCTTTTTTTGGATTGGTGGTATCAAGTAGAACACCGTCAGTCTTGTTCACCGCTACATAGTATAAACTTTTAAATTTCTTTTTAAGTGCTTTATTTTTTTTTGTCATTTCATTAAATGCTGTTTTAGCTTGTTTCTCTGAGAGAAAGCACGAATACCCTGATGACTGACACATTAGTTCATAATTATTAACAGAGCTCCATTTATTGTATGCATTTTTAATTTTTGAGTCTGATATCCAATCTTTGCTATCAGTTTTATTATTGACTTTTTTAGAAAATCTATAAATTTTTCCTTGAAATTGCTTAGCTTCTTTAGGTGGACATTGATATTCGATAGAATCTGGAAAATCCTCTTGATTATAATATTTCATGTGTTTCATTTTCCCTTAATGTAATTTAATCTGAGTTAATTTAATAGTATTAATTTAATGAAGTCAATTACTTTTTAAATCATTGGAATATATAGTAGACTATTTAAAATATCCCTCTATATATAGTGTGTATACTGTTAAAAGTCTGTAAATCTAATACTTTAATCCAACAAAAGAAGTCTCTAAGAAATTAAATCTGAGTAGCGTAATTATATATTATCTAAAAATGTCCCACTTTACAGCACTTGTCCCCGCCAACAATATAGCCGTATCCGCTTGCTCGTGGCTGCCTTAACCATAGACGCTTGACAACTTGTAATGCGTCATCGTTTTTTTGCACTCCCTTGGGCAATTTAGCAATCGCAGGTGCACAAATATATGGTGAAGTGTGCATTTTAAATGCTTTACCTAAACTAAAGGTTTCGGTTTTTAAAGACTGTTGGACTTGTTGTCGGCACTTTTAGCTGTTTTTTTAACAAATATGTCCTACCGGCACCGTAAGCAATGCGAGTTCGAGCTGCTAGAAAAAACCATGCTCAAACCAAAGAGAAGGGCCAATTTTACTAATTGACTCTTCCGTTAATGTTTGTTCTAAATTTTCATTAATATTACTAAGCAAACGGTGCCACGTAGTCATCACCCATAATTCTCTTATATACCGCTTCGTCAATTGCCTTGCTAAAATAGTCAGCAATCATTACTTTGGTGTATACATTAACCTGAAAAATGTAAAGGTATAAGGACTCGAAGGGGATTTGCCTTCATTCATCAAATAAAAACCAGTAAAAGAAATTACTTTTACTGATTTTTTAAACTAAGCCTTTAAATATTCCTACTTTTAATAAAAATAAATACTGTAAACCTACTCCGATTATTACAGCAAGACAACCAAAGAGATTAACCATCAACTGATTGATCGAAGCATTTGTAAGTAAACAAATTTCAATCCAGGGTGCTGTGACTATCAAGTAACCACGTGCTCCTGTCATTAATAAAGAACACCACTTAAAACTTTTACTAATTTGGTTTTTGCTAATTCGGTAACATAGGAACTTTTGAAATAACCAAGTACCTAAAAGCACTATGACTGTTGTGAAGCCAAACTGCCAGACTTTATAACTAGTTACGTTGATACTATAATATGAATAATAATTCAGGCAAATCACATAGCCACATACAAGATCAAAAAAATAAAAGCGATCAGCATAACTCTTTTTAGCAGCTTCACTGATATAGTTGCCTAAATTTTTGGCCGTTTGTCTTCTTGACTCCTTCTGTTTGTCGATAACTTTATTCCTTACTAAATAGTGGTACTGTAGTGCTATTCCGCCAAATCCGGTAATTAAACCGATGACTAACGAAAAAAACATGCTAGCACTTGATTTCATAGAAATACTCAAAAAAGTTAAAGGAGCATTAACAACTACAAAACTTCGAATTCCTGTTGAAAGCAAGCTAGCATTTACCCAAAAAGTCGTCATTTTACCAGAAGCTATTTTATGCTTTAAAAAGTTCTGAAAACGAACCAAACTAATAGCTGCTACGAGTGTTGCAAGAATAAATAGCCAGCCAACTTCAAAGATATCAGTAGGTAATAGGATTAAGAAAAGATAGGTAAGTCCATATATAACCAAATCTCCCATGTGGTTAGTAGAATTGTCTGCAAGCGCAAAAGCATGTTCATGATGTGCAATATCACGTAAAGCTTCACCAACAGTTTCATGCTTGTTTGTTTTATTATTCAATTTCTATCTCCTTTTGTTCAGTATTTTATTCTATACAGTTATTCTAATTTTTCCTTCATTAATGTCAAGTAAACATTATTATCCTTAAAAATCTCCTATTATATTACGGCAAAAGAAAAATCAAGTAGTTTATTATCTACTTGGTTCTATTCATTTACTCTTTGGCAGTAAAATTTGCCCAAGAGTAAAAAGCAATTCTATTGTTTTCTTAATCTGTCTAAACTTGCGATCTAATCAAATTGAGCTCTCTCATTATATTTGCAAAATCATTTAGAACTAGCCCTACAGTTTAACCAAACTGAAAATCGCAGCTACTGCAATCATGCTAATGATTATCGTTTTTAAAATTGTCTTTACTCTCAAATCTATTTTTATTTTTATTGTTGTATTCCCTTTTTGCTTTTGAAATCGATAAACTTTATTCATTACTATTAATACTCCAATCCCATTTTTATACTATTATTTGCCTGACTTAAGTTGGTTATATAGCTTCCTAATTTTTCTATGGACTATTGTTAGTTCCTTCTCTAGTCGTTTTACTTCTTCTAAGTAGTCTTTTCTTACTTCAACTACATCTTTATTACCCTGAGTATTTTTCTTATCTCCTGCACTAAGCATTTTTGTAAATGTCAGAAATGTCTTGCCAGCTTCTTTACTAAAATTACTATTGTAAGACTTCAATTCTCCAGATATTTCCTCGGTTGTTGCCATGATTGCAGAATTGTAGTTATCAAGATAATCTTTTGACTCATCAAAGAATTTTTCTGACTGCTCAAAAAAGACTGCAAGAACTTTTTTATCTAACGGCTTATCTGATTTTTGCATTAGTTGATTTAATAGAACTATATAGCGTGTGAATCTTAATGACAATTTTTTAGAGGAATTAAACAAACCGCGCAAAGCTAGCATGTCCTTTTGCCGTTCACTTGATTTTAATTGATATTGCGTATTCACGTAAGAAAAGATAATTGTGATAATACTTCCAATATAAGACCCTAAGAATCCCAACCAGTCACCTATACTAGTTTTATCACCAACAAATAAAAAGATAACTAGTGGTATAGCAATTGAAAAAAAGATTGCAATGATTACCACTTGGTTTTTCTTAATAAACTTCTTCATTCTATACCCCACTATCAAATGTTTTCTTATGAAATTATATTACTAAATAGAATACACAACAAAAGTTTTTTGAAACTATCCAATTTAGTTACAAGGTTTTTATTTCTTAAATTTTGTTCAAGGCTATGTAACTAGTTGGAACTAACACTATCAAGCTGATAAAATACAATCGGTATTTATCTGAAAGTAGGGTTGTAATTTGGATATTTATATTTGGCTTGCCAGCTTATCCGCTTTAATTCTGCTGTTACTTATTTTCAATGTTAGAAATTCACGGCGCTTTAACCTGTTAGATCATTGGCTACATCACAAATTGGTCAGACAGCGTGACGGAATTAGTTGGCAAATCGTTGCTTTCATTAATGATCCTAAATTATTAGTGGTTTGGGATGTATTTCTTGCTAGCTTTTTAATGAGTAAAAATGAAACTTTATTAGCATTCTGGGCTTTATTTACTCTTGGCTTTACCGACTTTGTCGGCATTGTTTTAAAAAAATGGATGCACCGAAAAAGACCAATCATGCATTCTAGTTTAGAAGACGGTTATAGTTTCCCTAGCGGACACGTTTTGGGAACGACAATCATGGCTTTAATCGTTTGGCGACTTTTTGCAGATACATTAGGTAGCAAATTATTATTGATTCTTATTTTAATTTGGATGATGGTTGTAATTTCTCGTATTAGTTTAAAAGCCCACTTTCCTTCTGATATTCTAGGGGCAACTTCTCTGGCTGTTTTTTGTTTTAGTATTTGTCAACAATTTCTATTATTAGTAATTTAAGTTTGTAAAAAAATACCGCAGTCATTACAACAATACTGCGGTATTTTTATTATTCTTTTTTAAAATTAAAGATATCTAAGTAGCTTACCAACTATAAAGATAATTAAGAACAATTTTTTGAAATATCATAAGAAATAAATAATCTTCCTGACAAAAAGCCCTAGTTTATCATAATTAGGGCTATTACTATGCTGTTATTTTATGTGCAATTACAAAATTGGTAAGCAGCTATTAGGACTTTATAGATCATCAAAGCCAACCATCAGACTTCCTTCCTCAGCATAGAATGCACACAAACCACGCATTGGACGAATGACTATTTCTGCTTGGGGATATATAGCAAGAATTTTTTCTTTAAGACTATTGGCATCTTTTTCGTTATTGCACTGGTCAATAATGACAGGTCCACCTTTGTATTTCCGTTCATCCATTAACTTCAAAAGCTCTTTAAAAGCTCGTTTCATTCCTCGCACTTTTGAAATTGGTTCTAGCTTACCTTCTTCACTTGCAGTGCCGACAACATCAATATTCAACATTTTTGCCATCTTAGCTACAGCAATGTTGACCCGACCGTTTAAGGCCAAATTGTGTAATGATTGCAAAATAACCAATAAGTGAGTATGGGTTTTATACTCTGAAATTTTTTGATCAATATCTACAAAACGAACTGATTTATCTTCTACTAAGCGTTTAATTTCACGTTGAATAACCGATATTTCTGGACCCGCAGTTCTTGAGTCAACAACAATTACCTTACTACCCGGATTGTCCTTTTCATAAATTTGTTTTGCCTGATAGGCGGATGAGAAACTGCCGCTAAGTCCACTGGTAATAGTTAGCATAACCGCTCTTTTACTTCCTTCAAGGGCTTTTAGCCATTCATCAATACTTGGACAAGAGGTTCTGCCTCCCTCAGTGTTTTCTTCCATACTAGTAAGAAATTCTTCCATGTTAAGGTCCTCATTATCAAGAAAATCCTTACCCGCTATAGTAACTGTCAATGGTACAACGGTTAAATTCTCACTGGCTTTTTCATTGGCACCAGAATCGATTATTAATTTTACTTCTTCCATAATAAACACCTTGTATAGAAAATAAACTGATTTTTTTAAAAAATGTATAGCTAAATAATAATTCAATTGAATTAAAAAAGCGACTAATTATTTTTTAAATTTTTTTAATGCTAGAAATCGTTTACAAATGTTTACATAATCACAAACTTAGGCTAAAATTTGTCATGTAGAGATGGAGCCCTTTGCTCCTCTTAATGTATGTACCTACTTGGTACAGCATGTATTATTTAGGAGGTTTTTAGATGTTAAAATCAGTCATTGAAAATGTTCATGCACTGGAAATCTATGATTCACGTGGTAACCCAACTGTAGAGGCTTTTGTTACCCTTTCAAACGGTGTCGTAGGTAAAGCTGAAGTTCCATCAGGTGCTTCAACTGGTGAAAATGAGGCTGTTGAATTACGTGACGGTGGCGATCGCGTTGGTGGTAAAGGTGTTTCTAAAGCAGTTAACAATGTTAATACTAAGATTGCTGAAGCTTTGAAAGGCTTAGACCCTCATGACCAAGCTAACATTGACCGTGTAATGATCGAATTAGACGGTACACCAAACAAGGCTGAACTTGGTGCTAACGCAATTTTAGGTGTGTCAATGGCTACAGCTGACGCTGCTGCTAAGGACAGCAACCAACCTTTGTACAGATACCTTGGCGGTACTGACCTTGAAATGCCACAAACTTTCCACAACGTTATTAACGGTGGTGAGCACGCTGACAACGGTATTGACGTTCAAGAATTCATGATCACTCCAGTTAAGAAGACTTCTTTCCGTGATGGTTTTGAAAAGATCGTTAACACTTACCATACTTTGAAGAAAGTTCTTGAAGATATGGGTTACGAAACTGGCCTTGGTGATGAGGGTGGTTTCGCTCCTAACATGAAGAACTCTGAAGAAGCTTTACAAGCTTTACACGAAGCTATCATTAAAGCTGGTTACAAGCCTGGCGAAGATATTGCTATTGCTTGTGACTGTGCTGCTTCATACTTCTACAACAAAGAAGATGGCAAGTACCACTTTGAAGGCAAAGTATTCGATGATGATCAATTAGCTGAATACTACGACAAGTTACTTGATGAATTCCCAGAATTAATTTCTATCGAAGACCCTTACGACGAAAACGACGTTGAAGGTATGATCAAGTTCACTCAAAGCCACAAAGACAGAATTCAAATTGTTTTAGATGACTTTATTTGTACTAACCCTAAGCTTTTAACTAAAGCTATCAAGGAAGGTGCTGGTAACGCATCATTGATCAAGTTGAACCAAATCGGTACTGTTACTGAAACTTTGGAAACTATTCGTCTTTCACGTAAGAATGGTTACAACACTATGATTTCTCACCGTTCAGGTGAAACTGGTGACACATTCATCGCTGACTTCGCTGTTGCTATCAACGGTGGACAATTGAAGACTGGTGCCCCAGCTCGTTCAGAACGTGTTGAAAAGTACAACCGTTTACTTGAAATCGAAGAAGAACTTGGTGAAGGCGAGCGTTTAGCTACTTTCCCAGACAGCGTTGACAAAGACTAATTTGTTAACCTGAAAAAAGCCTGCAGCAATGCAGGCTTTTTGTATGCAGATAAAATTACTTTTCAGTTATGTATAATGTCGGTAAAAAACTAATATGAGCTAACCCTTTAGCTAGAAAAAAAGCCCCTTTTATGCTAATTTAGATAAGTATTTAAAAACTAAGGAAGGATAAATTATGTCTGAAAATATTAAAGGTTTAACTCAAGCCAAAGCAGATGAACTCCTTACTAAAAATGGTTTAAATGAAGTCCTCGAACCTCAATTCAACTTTTTCAAGGAATTTTTATCAAAATTATGGAATTTATCGGCATGGATTTTGGAAGCAGCATTGTTACTAGAATGCATTTTAGGCAAATGGATTCAGTCGCTCTTTGTCCTACTCATGCTATTATTTGCGGCTTGGAACGGAGCATCTAAAAAGAAACAGTCAAGACGCGTTTTAAATAATATCTCGCATAAATTAACTCCAACTGTTTCCGTAATGCGCGATGGTAAATGGCAAAATATTGATTCAAAGTACCTTGTACCTGGTGACTTAGTTAGTATTCAAGCTGGAGACGTCCTTGCAGCTGATGTGAAGCTAATCGACGGACAAATTTCTACAGATGAAAGCTCAATTACAGGTGAAGCAAAAACTGTTAGAAAGCAGGTAAAAGACACTGCTTATGCTGGAACCACGGTTGTAGAAGGTAGCGGCTTGGCAACAGTAACTGCAACTGGTGCTAATTCCCGCTCAGGCAAGACCGTTAATCTAATTAACAACTCTGCTGCTCCAGGACACTTACAACAGCTCTTAACCAAAATTATTTATTATTTGTGTATTTTAGATGGTATCTTGACCCTAGTAATAGTCATTGCTTTCTTCTTTAAGGGTGGAAAGATAAGCAATTTTATTGAAATGTTGCCTTTCTTGGCAATGATGTTTATTGCCTCTATTCCGGTTGCAATGCCCTCAACCTTTGCCCTCTCGAACTCATTTGAAGCAACTCGACTAAGTAAAGAAGGTGTCTTGACAGCTGATTTAACTGGTATTCAAGATGCTGCCAACTTAAATCTAATTTTACTTGATAAAACTGGAACTATTACTGAAAACAAGACTGCAGTTGCCAATTGGACCAATTTTAGTCAGATGACTGATAGCGAAGTTCTAGAACTAGCTGCTGCTGCAACTGACCAACGTAATAAAAAAATCATTGATTCTGCAATCGATGATTACGTTTCTAGTCTTGGCCTAAAGGTTAAAGCACCTGATGACTTTACACCGTTTACTTCAAGTACTGGTTATTCAATGGCTAATATTGATGGACATAATGTCAAATTAGGTTCTTTTAAGCAGCTGTCACTTATTGATGTATCCGCTACTGATAAAGTTAAGGACATTGATTTTGGTGCAGGCCGTTCCGTTGCCTTACTAATTGATGACAAGTTAGCCGGTGTCTTTATTTTACAAGACAAAGTTCGCTCCGACTCAAAAGCAGCTTTGGCTGAACTTAAAAAACGTGGTGTTATGCCTATTATGTTAACTGGTGACAACCAAAAAACTGCTGAGGCGGTTGCTAAAGAAGTTGGCTTAGAAGGAGAAGTAATTTCAATTCATGATTTTACTGATCAAACTGATACCAGCAAGTTAGCCGGAATCGCAGACGTTTTACCAGAAGATAAGCTAAAAATGGTTAAGTTTTTCCAGCAAAAAGGTTATATTGTCGGAATGACTGGCGATGGGGTGAACGACTCACCTGCCCTTAGACAGGCCGAAGTCGGAATTGCTGTTTCAAATGCAGCCGACGTTGCAAAACGCTCTGGTAAAATGGTTCTTTTAACGGATGGACTAACTTCAATCGTTAAAATTCTCGACGCGGGACATCGCGTATACCAACGAATGACTACTTGGTCTCTTACCAAGCTCGCAAGAACAGCTGAACTGACCATGTTACTAACTTTTGGCTACCTCTTCTTTGGTTACATTCCAATGGCTCTAAACGCAATGGTTATTTATACTATTATGAATAATATGGTAACGATGATGATTGGTACTGACCGAACTCATATTACCTACAAACCAGAAAATTGGAATATGGCTAGATTGGCAAAAATTGCTTTTTCACTAGCTTCTGGTTGGACTTTAATTGGTATCCTAGCCGTTGCCTATCTGAATACTCATGGCTGGAATCATGGGACGATTTCAACTATGGTTTACGTATATCTTGTTTTGAGTGCAATGTTCCTGATCTTAATTACAAGAACAAAACGTTACTTTTGGCAAGATTATCCTTCCAAAGCTGTCGGTTTAACTCAGTTAGGTGACATCATCCTAACAGTCATCTTAGCAATCTTGGGGATTGCAATGGATAAGATTAGCTGGACTAATCTGGCAATTACATTTTTTGTGGCACTAGTAGCTGCAATTGTCATTGACCTCTTTTACCAACCAATAATGAAGAATAGATAAGAGTAAGCAAATTTAAATACATATTTTTTAAACGCACCAAGTTAATTCGGTGCGTTTTTTATTTCTAGTAGAAAAAAGACTCCCAAATACTTGAGAGTCTTCAATCAAAATTAATTATTTACTTTTTCAATTCATAGACGTATGAGGTTTCATTTGGCCGATAAACCCCATGAAGGAGACCAACTTTGGTGAAGCCCATTTTATCTATTAAATGTTGCATTGCCTTATTATCTTCGTGTGTGTCTATTCTGACGGAATCAATTTCGTCACGATTGTCCTTAATGTCGTTAATTACAGCTTGCAAAAGTTGAGTAGCATAGCCTTTTCCAGCATGGTTCGATTTAATTGCAACACGATGAATTACTACGTAGTTATCAGTATCACATATCCACTTGCCATCTAAATGGTCATAAACATGATCTGGACCATCAACAATTGCAATAGCACCAACTGTCTCATGATCATCAGATTCAGCTAAAAAAGCCCAACCGTGTTCAATATCTTCTTCAATTTGGCCTTTTGAAGGGTAATCACCTTGCCATTGATTGACTCCACGTTCGGCTAACTGGTTAGCACCGTCTTTTAAAATAGTGATAATTTGGTCAAAATCGGCCATTGTTGCTTTTCTTAATTGCAAATTACTCTATCCCCTTTTTTGAAATACCGTACCATTATATCCACTCAAGTCTCACTTGTAAAAAAAATTGAACACTTTTTTTGGAACTTAAAATTATTTTCATTTAGGAATTATTTTTGCTGGTTAATTCTTTTTTAACAGCATTTTGACAACCTAAATTAAATGAAAAGATCATGGCATTTTCCTTGCTAGCACTTTTTCATTCAGACATATTTAGTATAGTTTGCTTTTTCACTGATGTTAAAAATCTTGCTCTAAAAAGAGTACAAAAAAAGATTGTACTTATGAAAGTGCAATCTTTTTATTTTTTAAGCACCGTGATATTGAACTAATGAAAAGACATCCAAATCAGGTAACTTTTCTCTACCATGCAAATCAGGTAATTCAATATAGAAAGCAGCGCCAACTAGTTCAGCTCCTAGGTTTTCAATTAACTGCTTGCAAGCAGTTAGTGTTCCTGCAGTCGCTAGTAAGTCGTCACAAATCACCACTTTTTGCCCTGGCTTAAGGGCATCTTTATGCATCTCTAAACTATTTGAACCGTATTCCAAATCATAAGAAGCACGTTCAACATCCCTAGGTAATTTATGCGGCTTCCTGGCTGGAACAAAGCCAATACCTAATTCAGTTGCAACTGGACAACCAACGATAAATCCTCGCGCCTCAGGGCCAACAATGACGTCAGCACCCTTATTTTTAGCATACTCAGCCAACTCATGAGTGGCCTCTCGAAATAATTTTCCATCTTGTAAAATCGGGGTAATGTCGCGAAATACAATACCTTCATTAGGGAAATTATTAACACTTGCAATGTGTTCTTTAAAATCGTTTGCCAAAAGAAGAAAAACCTCCAAAAATACAATCTTATAACTTAAGCTGTTTTACTTACTCATTCTACCATTTTTTGCACATTTGCGCATCTGTCTTAATGCTGCTTTAATTGCTTATTCACGTACATTAGCAATTGACTGCTTGGCATTTGTCGAAGTTGTTTAATAAAGCTCAACTGTGAGTTAATTCCATTATAATATTTAGAAGCAATCAGAGGTTTCTTAGCCGGATTTTTAACGCCTACAATTTTGCCTTGCTTCATTTCAACGAAATTAAGTTCAAAAAGTACCCGAAGAATGAATAGAATACTATTATAGTCTAGATTGAGAAATGGCCCTACCTGACGGTAATCTTCTGCACTTAGTCCAGGATGGGAATAAACATAGCGTAAAACACTCTCAAATGCATTATTATCTGGAATATTCTTTACAGGTAGCTGATCCATTAAAAAGCGCAAGTACAGTTGCTCAAAGTTATTGCTAAGCGCAAAATCTAACTCATTCTGATTGTGAGGAGCATCAAGTAAAACGACCACTTCTCCATCTTCATCATATTCACTGGCTAAAGTAATTTTGGTTTCATCTAGGTCGAAATTATTCATTGCTGCAAACTTGTTTTTCTTATCGAATAACAGGTAGCGGTCAGCAAAACCCATGACATATTTTTCTTGCCTTAAATCAACTACTGGAGCAGGAATAGCCAGTTTAGGTGCAGCAAAAGTCATCCCTTTCATAATGCCTTGCAGCTTAACTTGATTACGATAAGTGTTCTTGCCGAGTTGAATAAACATCTGATCAATGTACGGCAACAGAACTTTTGTCAGATATTTTTTGTTAAAGCCAACAACCTCAAGTTTTCCAT
Source organism: Lactobacillus apis (assembly GCF_003150935.1). Taxonomy (NCBI): domain Bacteria; kingdom Bacillati; phylum Bacillota; class Bacilli; order Lactobacillales; family Lactobacillaceae; genus Lactobacillus; species Lactobacillus apis. The sequence goes on from NZ_CP029476.1 coordinate 912,149, forward strand.
TTCCTTTAGTTACCGTTACTTTAATGTGATTTTTCTCTTTGCCCATATAAAAGCAGCCACTAATTTGTGGTTGAGATATGCAGAAAATGGGTTGCGGATTTTCCGTTCCAAATGGACCGACTTGATCGATTTTATCAATTAAATCAATCGTAAGTTCTTCAAAAGGCAATTCCATATCATATGGCTTTACAATTTGCTCATGAACGCCATGATAGCTATCTTCAAATGCCTTTCTTAGCGCCTCAATTTTACTCTCTTCCATAGAAAGACCACAGGCAAAATCATGGCCACCAAACTTTAAGAATAGATCCTTTTTAAGCGGATCGAGAGCATTAAATAGGTTGAAACCTGCAATAGAGCGTCCAGATCCCTTAATAATTCCATCATCATTTTTAGTTAAAACGATTGTTGGTTTATGCACCTGCTCAGCAACCTTGTTTGCAACAAGGCCCAAAACGCCCTCATGGAATTCAGGATTATAAATTACTAGTGTCCCTTTGGATTGCCAGCCCTTTGCTTTGATTTGCTCCAAACAATTTTGATAAACCTCGACCGTTAGTTCTTTACGTTCATCGTTTAGCTTCTCAACCTGGTCTGCAATTTCTTGGGCTTCTTCTTCATCCTCACTTAGTAATAATTCTACAGCTAAGCTTGCATCAGCCAGTCTACCAACCGCATTAAGTCGTGGAGCAATATTGAAACCGATATCTGTTTCGTTGATTTGTCCAAAATTTAAGCCAGAATTTTTAATTAAAGCACGTAATCCAGGCCGCTCAGTCTGATTAAGCTGCTGGAGTCCTCTTTTTACGATGATATGACCTTCACCAGAAACTTTTACCATATCACCAATTGTTCCAATCATTGCAAGTTCTAATAGTTCCGGCATTGGATCTTGCATTAATTGCCGACAGATTGTATAAGCTACACCGGCACCACAATAGTCGTCAAAGGGATAATCTTGTCCAGGAAAATTACAATGCACAATTGCATAACTATCCGGTACATCTTCTTGAATTTTGTGGTGGTCAGTAATAATCGTATCGACCCCGTGAGACTTAGCGTAAGCTACCTCTTCAACCCCTGTTATCCCATTATCTACAGTAATAATTAAATTGGTTCCGTCTGCAACGATTTTTTCATAAGCTGCCATATTGGGACCATAACCATCACGGAAACGATTAGGAATGAAAAAATGAACATCTGCACCTAAGATAGCAAGGGTTTCCATCATAATACTGGTTGCAGTAATGCCATCAGCATCGTAGTCACCATAGATTGTTATTTTCTCTCCGTTGTCAATTGCATCATTGATTCTTGCAACTGCTTTATCCAAGTCGTGCATTAAGCTGGGATCCGCTAAGTCTTCTTCTGTTGCATTAAACCAAAAATTCAGTTTTTCATCAGTGTTAATACCACGTAAAGAAAATAATTTTGCCTCAGTATTGCCAAGTTGGTATTTTTCAACTAGTTCAGGAGCTAGCTCTTCTCCTGTGCGCTGTTTCCAATCTATCATTAAATTAATTAAGCCTTTTTCTATTTACACTTATCTTTATCTGCTTGATAAAAAATACCAGATTAAAACTGCGACGCCATTATCTGATTATATTCTAAAAATACATAAGGATTAATATCCATCAGATAATAGAGTCGCAGCCTTGCTTATTTTGTTAAACAATTTATTATTTAGAGTTTAAATCGTCATCATTCATTCGTAAGACAGCCATGAAAGCATCTTGTGGTACCTCTACACGACCAACGGCTTTCATTCGTTTCTTACCACGTTTTTGCTTATCTAATAACTTAGCACGACGGTCTGGGTCACCCGTGTGAATTTTCCAGGTAACGTCTTTTCGATAAGGCTTAATTGTAGCTCGTGAAATAATTTTTGCACCAATTGCTCCTTGAATATCAACTTCAAAATTTTGCCGCGGGATCAGCTTCTTAAGCATAGAGGTCATCTGACGTGCACGATCTTGTGCCTCATCCCTATGCGCAATAAAACTCAATGCATCAATTACCTGCTTATTAAGCAAAATATCTATTTTAACTAAATCAGTTGCACGATATCCCGTAATTTCATAATCAAGTGATGCATAACCTTTAGTCGAAGATTTCAAATCGTCAAAGAAGTCATAGATTATTTCAGCAAGTGGCATATTGTAAATCACATTGACACGGTATTTATCAAGATAATCCATTGTGACAAATTCGCCACGCTTACGTTGACAAAGTTCCATTACTGGTCCGACAAAATCGTTTGGAACCATTACTTCAGCCTTAACATAAGGTTCTTGAACTTCCTTATATTCTCCTGCTGATGGCAAATCGGCTGGATTATCAATTACTTTGGTTGAACCATCATTCATAATTGCATGATAATCAACCGAAGGCGCGGTCATAATTAAATCCAAATCAAATTCTTGTTCTAACCGTTCTTGAACCACATCCATGTGTAGTAAGCCAAGAAAACCACATCTAAATCCAAATCCCAAAGCAGTTGAAGTTTCTGGTTCAAATTCCAATGCAGCATCATTTAACTGCAGCTTTTGGAGAGCTTCTTTTAAGTCGTCATATTTAGCATTGTCAACTGGATACATACCAGAGTATACCATTGGTGGTATTTGCCGATAGCCAGGAAGAGATTCTGCAGTGGGCTGTTCAGCTGAAGTAATTGTATCACCCACTCGTGTCTCTCGAACAGATTTAATATTAGCCGTTAAGTAACCAACATCACCAGCAATCAATAAATCTTTTTTAACTGGATAAGGGCTTGAGACACCAACTTCAGTAACTTCATACTCTTGATCGGTATTCATAATCTTAATCTGATCATCAGGTTTTACTGTTCCCTCTTCTATTCTAACGGAAAGAACTACGCCTCGATAATCATCATACTTTGAGTCAAAAATTAATGCTTTAAGAGGAGCATCTAAGTCACCTGACGGAGCAGGAATATCCTTTACGATCCGTTCAAGTAATTCGTCAATTCCCTGTCCAGTCTTACCAGAAACCTCGGCAGCGTCTGAAGCGTCAAGACCTAGCATTTCAGTGATCTCTTCCTTAGCCTGCTCTGGATTTGCGGAAGGTAAGTCAATTTTATTGATTACTGGCAAAATTTCCAGATCGTCATCAATTGCTAAATATGTATTAGCTAACGTCTGTGCTTGAACCCCCTGAGAAGCGTCTACAACCAGCAGTGCTCCTTCACAGGCGGCCAAAGAACGCGAAACTTCATAAGAAAAATCGACGTGTCCTGGTGTATCAATTAAGTGGAAAATATAGTCTTCACCATTTTTAGCATGATACTTAATTTCTACGGAGTTCATTTTGATGGTAATACCACGTTGACGCTCAAGTGGCATGTCATCCAGCATTTGATTTTTTAATTGTCGTTCCGAAACTGTATCAGTCAGCTCTAAAATTCGATCAGCAATTGTTGATTTTCCGTGATCAATATGTGCCACAATAGAAAAATTGCGAATGTGTTCTTGATAATCTTGTAATTTTTTAATATCCATAAATTGCACCCTTTACTCTATCTTTCCTATTATAGCAAATTCGCTAAAAGGGATAAAACTTTTAATTGCCATCTCAGCTAATCTTTTAATCCCGCTTAAACAAAAAAGCAACAAGTTATTAAACTCATTGCTTTGATAGTTTATTGTAATTTATCTTTTAAGCGTTCAAAGAAACCCTTCTCCTGTGGGGTAATTGATCCTCCACCGGCTTTGACAAATTCAACCAGTGCTTCTCTTTGCTTTTCATTAATTGACTTAGGAATCTGAACCTGAACCGTGGTTACTTGGTCACCATTACCGTTGCCACGTAAGTATGGTACACCTTCACCATGTAAAGTGAACTTCTTATTTGGCTGAGTACCAGCTGGAATCTTCAACTTCTTTTCACCATGGACGGTTTTAACGTTAATTTCATCACCCAAAGTAGCTTGTGCAAATGAAATCGGTACTGTTGTATAAATTGTGTTACCACTACGTTCAAATTCTTTTGAAGGCTTAATTCGATAACTGATGTATAGGTCCCCGTAAGGTCCACCATTTTTACCAGCTTCACCTTGACCTTCATAGCGCAATTGTTGGCCATTATCAATGCCTGCAGGAATATTAACTTCAATCGTATTCTTGCCATCAACAACACCATTACCATGACATGTCTGACATGGATGCTCAATAATTACACCACGGCCATGACACTTGTCACATGTCGTTTGTCTTCGTACAACACCAACTAAAGACTGTTGCGTAATGGTCATATAACCAGTTCCTTGACACTTGTCACATGTTGTTGGATGTGTTCCTTTTTCAGCGCCACTACCCTGACAAGTTGAACAGGTTTCGCTACGAGTATATGAAACCTGAGTCTTCTTACCAGTAATTGCATCCATAAAATCAATGGTTAAAGTATAATCTAAATCTTCGCCCCTAGTAGGTGCAGTTGGATCAACATGTTGCTGACGCGCACCATTACCAAAGATATCACCGAAAATATCGCTAAAGTCACCAAAACCACTGAAGTCACCATAGCCCTGACCTGCTCCACCGCCAAAGCCACCTTGACCATTTACACCAGCAGAACCAAATTGGTCATACTGTGCGCGCTTTTGTTGGTCATGAAGAACTTCATAAGCTTCATTAATTTTCTTATACTTTTCTTCAGCACCTGGCTCATGGTTTATATCAGGGTGATACTTTTTAGCTAATTTACGGTAAGCAGAGTTGATTTCTTTATCACTGGCATCACGACTAACACCTAGCACGTCATAATAATCTTCTTGTGCCATCTAAAAGCTCCTTACTTTACAAAAGAAAAGAACTACTATTGCGGCAGTTCTTTTCTAATTTATTTAATTATAAACCCTTTACTTGTCTGGGTCTACTTTATGAAATTCACCTTCGTCAGCAGAACCACCTGTTGAATTGCCATCTTGTGAACCAGGGTTTTGAGGACCAGCTTGGCCTTCAGCACCTTGAGCACCACCATTAGCTTGGTAAAGCTTAACAGCCAAGTCTTGAGCAACCTTAGATAATTCATCCTTCTTGGTCTTCATTTCGTCCAAGTTGTTATCTTTTTGAGCCTTCTTTAAAACTTCAAGAGCATCTTTGACTTTCTTAGTATCTTCTTCAGATACTTTATCCTTAACATCTTCCAAAGTCTTTTCAGTTGAGAAGATTAATTGGTCAACTTCGTTACGAAGATCAACTTCTTCTTTCTTCTTCTTGTCTTCTTCAGCATGCTCTTCAGCTTCTTTTTGCATCTTTTGAATTTCTTCATCAGACAAACCAGATGAACTCTTGATAGTAATCTTTTGTTCCTTACCAGTACCCATATCCTTAGCAGATACGTTAACGATACCGTTCTTGTCGATATCGAAAGTAACTTGAATTTGAGGAACACCACGAGGAGCTGCAGGAATATCTGTTAATTCAAAACGACCTAAAGTCTTGTCATCTGCAGCCATTGGACGTTCACCTTGTAAAACATGAACATCTACGGCTGGTTGATTATCAGCAGCTGTTGAGAAGATTTGACTCTTTGAAGTTGGGATAGTTGTGTTCTTTTCGATCAACTTAGTGAAGACACCACCCATGGTTTCAATACCAAGTGAAAGTGGAGTAACATCAAGTAAAACAACATCCTTAACGTCACCTGAAATGACACCACCTTGAATTGCGGCACCTAGGGCAACAGCTTCATCAGGGTTAATTGAGTGATCAGGGTCTTTGCCAGCCCATCTCTTTACAGCTTCTTGAACAGCTGGAATACGAGTTGAACCACCATTTAAGATAACTTTGTCAATGTCATTTACAGTTAAATCTGCATCCTTTAAGGCATTATCAAATGGAATCTTTGTACGGTCAACCAAATCAGCAGTTAATTCATCAAATTTAGCACGAGTTAAATCTGTTTCAAGGTGAAGTGGACCTGATTCGCCTGCTGAGATGAATGGAAGTGAGATGTGAGTTGAAGATACTCCAGATAAGTCTTTCTTAGCCTTTTCAGCAGCATCCTTTAGACGTTGCAAAGCCATCTTATCTTTAGAAAGATCAACACCATTTTCATCCTTAAAGTTTTGAACTAGCCAATCGATAATCTTGTTATCAAAGTCGTCACCACCAAGGTTAGTATCACCGTTTGTTGACAATACTTGGAAGACGCCATCACCTAATTGCAAAACTGAAACATCGAAAGTACCACCACCAAGGTCGTATACTAAAACTTTTTCATCTTCTGCATCTTTATCAAGCCCATAAGCAAGTGAAGAAGCAGTAGGTTCGTTGATGATTCTCTTAACATCTAAACCAGCAATCTTACCAGCATCCTTAGTTGCTTGACGTTGTGCATCATTGAAGTATGCAGGAACTGTAATAACAGCTTCAGTAACCTTTTCACCTAAGTAGTCTTCAGAAAACTTCTTAATGTATTGCAAAATCATTGCTGAAATTTCTTGAGGAGTATAAGCTTTATCACCAATTTTAACTTTGTAGTCAGCTTCGCCCATGTGACGCTTGATTGATGAAATTGTGTTTGGGTTGGTGATTGCTTGTCTCTTAGCAACTTCACCAACTTGAATTTCACCATCTTTAAAAGCAACAACAGATGGAGTAGTACGATTACCTTCTGGGTTAGTAATAATCTTAGGTTCTTTTCCTTCAAGAACTGCAACTGCTGAGTTAGTAGTTCCTAAGTCAATACCGATAACTTTTGACATTAATAATCATCCTTTCAATTATTGAGCAACAACAACCATTGCTGGTCTTAATGTGCGATCTTTATATAAATATCCCTTTTGTAGAACCTGAACGACATGATCTTTTTGATCATCGGATTCAGCTGCAACAGTCTGAACTGCTTGATGTAAGTTCGGATCAAACTGTGCTTTTTCAGCATCAATCTCGCTAATTCCATGATCCTTCATGGCTTTAACAAGCGCATCCAAAGTCATTTGAACACCCTTTTTAAGTTGACGCGAAGCCTCATCATCTACCTTAGTTTCCAATGCTCTTTCTAAATTATCCATCGCTGGTAAAATATCTTTAGCTAAGGATTGTGACTCATACTTAATCAATTGAGCACGTTCATTGTTGTAGCGATTTTGCATATTCTGCATTTCCGCTTGACTACGAAGGTACTTGTCTTCTAGTTCTTTTTGTTCTTCTTTTATTTTTGCTAATTCTGTTTCAAGCTTCTTCGAAGTCTCAGGTTTCTTACTTTTATCTGTAGTATTAGCCTTTGTATCAGACTTTTTTTCTTCAGCTTTAGTTTGATCTTTGTTTAGATCTTTTTCACTAGCATATTTTTCTTTACTCACGGCTAACCTCCTTTATTTGAATCTACCATAATACTCAAGTAGTTTCTTAGCAAGTTCATTTCTAAAATATTCCAAAAGACCAATTACTTGCGAATATGGCATATTGTTAGGACCAAGTAAAGCAATTACGCCTTTACCATGTGAACCAACACTATATTCCGCAGTGAGCAGGCTATAGTCCTTAAGTAAATCACTTGGCAAATCTGAACCCATACTAACACGAATTGGATACTTACCACTGTCTGAGTTCATACATTGATCAACCATATCTGAAATCAAATCATTGTGATCAATTAACTCATAAACAGAGCGTAAACTTGAGACATCATCCAAAGAAGTATTATTAAGTAAATTAATCTGACCATCAACATACATTTGCTCACTTGTAGCATCTTTAATGACGTCTTCAACCAACTCAAGTAAGTCACTTGCATGAGAATTAGCAAGCTTCTTACCCAAAGTTCGATTAAGCAAAGATGATGTAACCTCATTTAGCGTTTTGCCAATTAACTCATCGTTAATCATTCGGACTGCTTTTTCAATTTCATCACCACTGATGTTACGTGGCAAGTTATAAACTTGGTTGTGAACATCACCATCACTAGTAACTAAAATTGCCATCACTTGTCTATTAATTAAAGAGACAATTCTAAAACCAGTTATTGTGATATCATTATTTTCTGGCCCTTCTGCAAAAGCTGTGTAATTAGTCAAATCAGATAAAATCTTTGCTGCTTCTTGAACAATTTCATTAACTTGATGAAATGGTTGATCAAGTTGACTAACAATTCTCTTGTAAACAGAGGATGGTATCTTAAGTGGCTCAAGCAAGTTGTCTAAATAGTACCGATAACCGTCCATCGACGGAATTCGTCCACTTGAAAGATGTGTTTTTTCAAGAAGACCCTTATCTTCAAGCACAGCCATTTCATTTCGAATTGTCGCACTTGAGACTTTCATCGGTAACTGATTCATCACTGTTTTTGAGCCAACAGGATCATGCGTCTGAGTAAAATCATTAATAATTGTTTTTAAAATTAATTCTTGACGTTCGGTCAACATAAATATCGCCCTCACTTTTAGCACTCATACTTTTTTGGTGCTAACAATTATTATGATACTAGCTTTTAGCAGAATGTCAAGCTGAGTGCTAATTTTTCCGCAATTAATTTTAACTTGAATTACTGTTTAACTAAAATTAACTTTGCTGAGCAAAATAAGCCTTAATTTCGGTCTCGTCTGCTTCCATTTGTTTCTTTAAATCATCCAAATTAGCAAATTTAATTTCACCACGTGTATACTTGTACCATTTAATAGTCATTTTTTTGCCATAGGCCTCTTCATCAAAGCCAAATAAATTTGATTCAATTAAAACTTTTTTTCCATCGCCGATAGTTACATTGTATCCAACACTAGTCATTGAATCATACCAATGCCCATCAATCTTTGTTTTTGTGGCATAAACACCAATTTTTGGAATAACCTTATTATCTTGCCAAACCAAATTAGCAGTTGGAAAACCGAGCTTATGCCCGTTGCGCAAACCATGACCAATTTTTCCAGACATCATATATGGAAAGCCAAGAAGTTCATTAGCTAGTTCCATGTCACCATTAACAATGGCTTTTTTTATTTCAGTAGAACCAATTTTTTGTCCACCATATGACTGCTGTGGCACATTGACGATATCGAATCTGCCTTTAGCAAACTTAGAAAAATTTTCCATATTTGCTACGTCTTTTGGACCATATGTATAATCAAATCCGGCTACGGCTGTATCTGTTTCAAGTTTTACAATAATTTCATCAACAAACTGTTGAGCACTTAACTTACAAAAAGCATCACTAAAGTGCATTACCAAAAGATAATCGACATTCAATTTTTCCATTTTGTATGCTTTTTCGTCTAAGCTATCGATATAGCTAACATCTGCTTTTTGATAAACTGACTTGGGATGACGGTCAAATGTCATCACTGCAAGAGGAAGCTTTTTCTCAGTTGCTTTTTCTCTAGCAGTTCTAATTAAATGTTGATGACCACGATGTACGCCATCAAAAAAGCCCAAAGCAAGCACAATCTTAGTAGGGAAAATATTCTCCTTAATTGGATAAGTTAAATGGATAATTTGCACAATAAAGCCTTCATTTCATCTTATTGGTTTTGTAATAGCATTAAAAACGGATGATACATATGGTCATCCTTTTCGTATATTGCTTTAATGCTATTATTGTACCTTAACGCAACTTTTTTTGCATTCGTTTTCAAAACTATTGCATTACCATTTTTCACCTTAAGCCATTGCGGATCATTCAAGTTGATACTTTCATAATCCTTGAAAAAGGCATCAATTGGTTGAATAAAATCGGCAATCTTTTCCGGTGCATTAATTACTTCATCCAATTTAACTGCTTGGCTCAAATCAAAACCTGAACTAGCAGTTCTTCTCAATGATTCCATAACTGCAGGAACATTCAATTCAGTTTTAAGATCGTTGACCAGAGACCTGACATATGTGCCCTTACTACATTCAATCTGAAAGTCAAAACTTTCCTCACCTTTTTCCTTATCAAAGGTTGGATCATTTTTAATATCATATTGATAAACTTGCACCTGCCGCCTTGGTCGCTCTACTTCAATACCAGCACGGGCATATTCATATAAATGCTTACCATTAACGCGAACAGCAGAATAAATTGGCGGAACCTGTTCAATTTCTCCCACAAAGCTTTGCATTGCTTGTTGGATAGCTTCCTTTGAAATTGGGGCTGTGATTTTTTCACTTTCTAAAACTGTCCCACTTACATCATAACTATCAGTCGCATAACCAATAATTCCTGTGCCTTCATACTTTTTATTCTGTGTGTGCATTAATTCAATTAGCTTAGTAGCTTGGCCAATTGCAATTGGCAGTACACCTGTCACATCTGGATCTAGTGTACCAGCATGACCAATTTTTCTGATATGTAATGCTTTTCGCAAATGATAGACAACATCAGCACTTGTCATGCCTTTATCTTTGTCGATTACTAAAATTCCGTTTATCATATTTTCCTATTCCATAAAAAAAGCGCTCGCAAGCGCTTCTTAATTAATTATTGCGATCCTCATCTTGCTTCTTTACTTCAGCAATCAAACGGTCAATCTTACTACCATATTTAACTGAATTATCGCGTTTAAAAATCAGCTCAGGAACTTTATAGACTGTCAACACTTGTCCTAACAGGTGTCTCATCATCCCTTTTGTTTTTTCTAAACCAGCTGCAGCTTCCTCTTCCTTTTTAACACTTTCAGAAAGAATACTGTAATAAATAGTTGCATATGATAGATCATTAGTGCATTCAACTGCTGTAATTGTAACATCACTTACACGCGGATCACGAATATTTTTCCGCAAAATTTTAGTTAATTCACGGAGGATTTCTCCTTCAACACGACCTACTCTGTGTTTCATGTTTTCCTCCTAGTTAAACTAGTTGTTAGGCTTTACCTCTTGTTGCTCAACGGCTTCAAGTTCATCGCCTACTTTAATATCATTGTAGCCTTCTATGGTTAAACCACAATCAAATCCTTGCTTAACAATTTTGGCATCATCTTTAAAGTGTTTCAGAGAAGCTACTTTACCTGAGTAAATAACCACGCCATCACGTATTAAGTTGACATCAGCATCACGAGAAACGTAACCTGAATCAACAAATGCACCGGCAATTGTACCAACCTTTGAAACCTTCCAAGTTTCACGAACAGTTAGATTACCAACAACCTTGTCTTCGTATGTTGGTTCAAGCATACCTTGCATAGCGGCCTTAACATCATCAATTGCTTTATAGATAATACTGTACAAACGAATATCAACACCATCAGCTTCGGCCTGTGATTTGGCAGTTGCCGTTGGACGAACATTGAACCCAATGATAAATGCGTTAGAAGCTCCAGCAAGTGTAACGTCTGATTCATTAACAGCACCTACACCAGCGTGAATAATATTAACGCGAACGCCTTCAACTTCAATCTTTTCAAGTGATTGTTGTAATGCTTCTGTCGAACCTTGAACATCAGCCTTCAAAACAACATCAACTTCCTTCATGTTCTCTTTCTTCATTGTATCAAACAAGTTATCAAGAGTGACATGTTGAACGTTTTCACGTGATTGTTGCAATGCCTGTTGAGCTCTTTGTTCACCAACACTACGAGCAGTCTTTTCATCTTCAAAGACAACAAGCTTATCAGCTGATTCAGGAACATCGTTCAATCCAGTGATTTCAACTGGCATTGACGGTGTTGCTTTTTCTACTTGACGACCACGGTCATTTGTCATTACACGGACACGACCAAAGCGGTTACCGACAACAATTGGATCACCTGTACGCAAAGTTCCTTGTTGAACAAGAACATCGGCTACAGGACCACGACCACGAGATAAACGTGCTTCAATTACAGTACCAATTGCCATCTGTGTGGAGTCAGCCTTTAATTCCATCATATCAGCTTGCAATAAAATCATCTGCAACAATTCATCAACATTTTCACCAGTTTTAGCAGAAATGTTAACGAAAATTGTGTCGCCACCATAATCTTCAGGAATTAAATTATATTTCATTAACTGTTCAGTAACGTGTTGTGGATTTGCACCTGGAGCATCCATCTTGTTGATGGCTACAATAATAGGAACCTTAGCACTTTTGGCATGGTCAATCGCCTCAATAGTTTGTGGCATTACACCATCATCTGCAGCAACAACTAAGATAACAATATCAGTTACTTCAGCACCACGTTCACGCATGTTTGAGAATGCAGCGTGTCCTGGGGTATCCAAGAATGTGATTGGTTGGTTATCGATTCTGACTTGATATGCACCAATCTTCTGCGTGATACCACCTGCTTCATGATCAGTAACATGAGTATGACGCAAACGGTCAAGTAAAGTTGTCTTACCATGATCAACGTGACCCATGATTGTGACAACTGGTGGACGTTTGTGTTGATGTTTCGACTCTTTAGAAGCTTCCATCCGCTTACTATAAAGGTTGTCGATATCAGCTATATCTTCATGTACCTTCTCTTCAGCATCGATACCATATTCTGCAGCAATTAATTCAATTGCATCTTTATCTAATGATTGATTTTGGTTGGTCATCACACCAAGCATGAACAATTTCTTAACAATTTCAGCAGGTTCACGGTGTAAAATTTTACCTAAGTCTTGGGCATTCATTCCTACTTCGTATACAAGAGTTTCTGGTAATGGACGCTCTTTTCTTTGCGTTGGCTGCTTTTTAGGCACTTGCTCAACCTGATGTTTTTTATTTTTATTCTTGCGCTTCTCTTGACGTTTTGAGAAACCATTGCTGTTATTGCCAAATGACTGATTTTTACCCTTACGTCCTGGTTTTCCTGCGTTGCGAGAATTATGACCGTTACCGCGTCTTTTTTCATCTTTAGCAGGTTCAGGAGCTGCAGCATTGTCAATTTTTCTAACTTGGTTAGAAGAAGTTTCTTGATTTTGCTTCAATCTGGCTGGTGATGGTTTAATGATTTTTGGACCAGTTACTGTAGACGTTGTTTTCTCCACCTTAGTTACTTTTGAAACAGTAGATTCTGTTTTTTCAGTTGATTTCTTTTCTTCTTTTGTACTATCAGGCTTATTTATATCTTTATGATATGACTCGCGCGCTTTTTCTGTCTGCTTGTTTAATGAACTTTGTTCAACTCTTTGCTTTTGTTTCAACTGTTTAAGCAAATCTTGAGCAGCTGGTTTGGTAACTTTTTGCGCGTGATTCTGATTAGTAGCTTGCTTAGAACGGTCTTGATTTTGTTGACTACGGTTATTCGCTTTACGATTATTGCTACGTCGAGGGCCATTAGTATTTTTGGCTTCTTCGTGATTCTTTTCGTTTTTACGAATTGAAGTAACAGAAATTTTGATTTTACTGCTCTTTTTATTGGCTTGCTTCTCTTGCTTTTTAGCGGGAGCGGGGTTGCTAAAACTACCCTTCAATTGATTCACCTGAGAATCTTCTAGTGATGACATATGATTTTTTACATCAAAGCCAAGGTCTTTCGCCTTTTTGACCACGTCTTTATTATCGATGCCTAAATCTTTTGCAATTTCATAAATTCTTTTCTTAGTCATCAAATCACACTCCTTTATGTATTTTTTGTATTAGTGCTTTACCAAAACCTGTATCAGTAATTCCCAATACTTTTCGGTTTTTGCCTACCGCATGTGATATTTCATCGCTGCTAAAATCATCTATTACTGTTACGTCATTTTGCTTAGCAGCTCTAGTGACTTTTTCGCAGGTGTCTGCATGACTGTCATTAGCCAAAATAACTACTTTTACTTTTTTCGACTTAAGTGAAGCAAGAACGATATCTACACCAGAAACCAGTTTTCCAGCTCGCTCACATAGTCCAAGTAAATTTAATGCTTTTGTTCTATTTTGCAAATTTATTTATCACCAAACAATTCTTTTCTTGCTTTTTGATGATCAACGTAAGAATAGAGTTCTTCGTAAAAGGACTCAGGAACCTTTGTACCTAAGCTCTTATCTAATAACCCTTTTTCTTGGGCAAATTTTATTTTGCTCGGATCTAAAGATACGTATGCACCTCTGCCTGGCTTTTTCCCAGTAGGATCAACCGAAATATTTTTTTCCTTATCAATTACGACACGGACTAATTCTTTTTTCGGTTGCATACTATTTGTTAATAGATCTTTGCGCATTGGAATTTTTCTTTTTTTCAAAAGAACTCACCCCTCGCTTTATTCTTGATCAGCCTCTTCGTCGCTATCGGCAGAGTCTTCAATTTCAACATCATCTTGATCAACAGCTTCAGCCGAAATATCTTCATCTATGCCGTCAGCAACTGAATCAACAATTTCCTCTGTTTCAACTTCAGCATTTTCTTGGTTTGCTTCAGTTGTGTTTTCATCAACAAATTCAACTTCAGATTCTGGTCTAATGTCAATTTTGTAACCAGTTAATCTTGCAGCTAATCTAACATTTTGACCTTTTTTACCAATAGCAAGTGACAATTGATAATCAGGAACGATCACAAGTGCACTCTTTTCGTCTTCTTCATTACCAAACTGAACAGCAATAACTTCTGCTGGATTTAACGCATTGGCAATAAAATCTGAAGGATCCTCTTCATATTTGACAACGTCAATATTTTCGCCGCCTAGTTCGTTAACAACGTTTTGCACACGAGCACCACGTTGACCAACACAAGTACCAACTGGATCAATATTAGGGTCGTTAGATTTTACCGCAATTTTTGTTCGATCGCCAGCCTCACGAGCTATTGAAACTATCTCAACAGTCCCATCATAAATTTCAGGAACTTCTTGTTCAAATAGACGTTTAACCATGTCTGGAGCAGTACGTGAAACCGTAATTTGTGCTCCCTTGGTGTCTGAGCCAACATGAGTTACCAAAACACGTATCTGATCTTGCGGATTATAATTTTCATTTGGCATTTGATCATTACGTGGCATAACAGCTTCGACATTACCAATTTTAACATAAACGAAGCGATTATCACGTCTTTCCACGGTACCAGTAATCAATTCATCTTCATATTGCGAATATTCATCAATAATATGATTTCTTTCCGCTTCACGTAAATGTTGCATAATAACTTGCTTAGCAGTCTGTGCGGCAATTCGACCAAAATTCTTTGGCGCAACTTCAAAGCGGATTTTATCTCCAACTTCATAAGCTTTATTAATTGTCAAAGCATCTTTTAAGCTGATTTCAAGTCGGTCATCGTGAACTTCATCGACAACTTCCTTTTCAGTCATTAACTTAAAATCACCTTTACGTTCATCAAATTCAACTACCACGTTAGTTGCTTGATTATAGTTTTTCTTATAGGCTGCAACAAGTGCTGCTTCGATAGCCTCAACAATCACATCTTGTTTTATACCTTTGGTTTTTTCTAGAGTCGCAAAGGCCTCTAGCATTTCTTTAGACATAAGTTTTTAATCAGCCTTTCTAAAATTCGATTGCAAAACGAATATTTGCAATCAACTTCCGGGGAATAGTTAACTGTTTCCGCCTTGTTTTTACCTTTACTTCAAGTTCGATTTCTTCGTCACTAAAGGCTTTCAGAGTACCTTCATATTCTTTTTCGCCCTCAATTTTTTGGTAAAGGCCGACATGAATATAGTTTTTAAGCGCCTTTTGCCAATCTTTTTCAGTTTTGATAGGACGCTCAATACCAGGAGATGATAATTCTAAAATATATGGATCAGGAAAAGGATCTGGTGTGATTTCGTCGAGTTTTTCAGAAATCAATTCGCTAAGGCCAGCAATTTCATCCATATCAATTCCATTTTCGCGATCAACATATATTCTTAAATAATTTTGACCCTTTTCTTTAACATATTCAATATCAACAAATTCATCATTGCGTTGTTCAATGATTGGTTTGATTTCTGCAAGTACAGAATCTTCAACTTTCGCCAAGTACTTTCCTCCGTAATAAAAAGAGTGAGCAAAACTTGCTCACTCCGAATCATTTATTCGAACTTCTTTTAACAGTATACCATATTTATATTCTTGCTGCAAAAAATTAAAAAAGTGATAACTGGTTCTGGTCTGGCATCCCTTCCAAGACCTCATTTTCTTCCAGATAATCCATAATTGTTTGCGAAACCTTACCCCTTTTAGCCAAGTCCTCTTTTGATAGGAATTCTTGCTCTGCTCTAGCTGCAACAATTTGCTTAGCTGCATTATTTCCTAAGCCAGGAACGGCATTAAATGGGGCTAAAATAGTATGTTGATCAATAATTTTGAAGTTTGTCGCTTCTGACTCATTGATGTCAACCATCCTAATTTTTATACCTCGCTCTAAACATTCATTAGCGATTTCTAAAACAGTTAGTAAACTTTTATCTTTAGCAGAAGCGTCATTTCCTTTTTCCTGAATGTCTGCCATAGCTTTTTTCACAGTATTTTTACCGTGACTCATTGCTACAAGATCAAACAAATCAGCACGCACAGAAAAGTATGCAGTGTAGTATATTTCAGGATAGTAAACCTTAAACCAAGCAATCCGTAAAGCCATTAGGATATAGGCTGTTGCATGTGCCTTAGGGAACATGTATTTAATTTTCAAACAAGATTCAATATACCAGTCTGGAATTTTATCATTTTGCTTCAAAACTTCCATGTCTTCATCACTAATTCCGCGACCATGACGAACAGATTCCATCGTTGAGAAGGCAACCTCTGGTTTTACACCCCAGTGGATAAGGTCCATCATAATGTTGTCACGACAACCAATCACGTCCTTCAACTTGCAGGTACCGTTATTAATCAGCTCTTCTGCATTGCCGAGCCAAACATCAGTACCATGCGAAAGGCCAGAAATTTGAAGTAGTTCAGAAAAAGTAGTTGGCTTAGTTTCCTCAAGCATTCCGCGGACAAATCTAGTTCCAAATTCTGGGACACCCAAAGTACCAGTTTTAGATTGAATTTGTTCTGGCGTGACACCCAAGATATCCGGACTGGAAAATAATGACATGACGCCAGGATCATCGGGTGGAATTGTCAATGGATCAACACCGGATAAATCTTGCAACATTCTGATCATCGTCGGATCATCATGACCTAAGATATCGAATTTCAAAATGTTATCGTGAATTGAATGAAAATCAAAATGAGTCGTTTTCCATGCAGCATCCACATCATCGGCAGGATATTGGACTGGTGTAAAGTCGTAAATGTCCATATCATCAGGCACAACAACGATACCAGCAGGGTGCTGCCCCGTAGTCCTTTTTACCCCACTGACTCCGGCAGCCAAACGATCAAGTTCAGCTTTTCTTAAGTTCAGTTCTTTTTCTTCATCATAGTGTTTCGCATAACCATAAGCAGTTTTATCAGCCACAGTCGCAATAGTACCAGCACGATATGAGTTACCTGGCCCAAACATAACCCGAATAAAGTTATGAGCAACAGGTTGATAGTCACCTGAGAAGTTCAAATCGATATCAGGAACTTTGTCTCCATGGAAGCCTAAGAAAGTAGCAAACGGAATATCCTGACCATCTTTCACCAAGTCTGCCCCACACTCAGGACATTTTTTATCAGGAAGGTCATAACCTGAGCCATACTCACCATTTTCAAAAAATTGCGAATATTTACATTTTGGACATCGATAATGAGGTGCTAGTGGATTTACTTCAGTAATTCCAGACATAGTAGCGACCAGACTAGACCCAACAGATCCACGA
Source organism: Lactobacillus apis (assembly GCF_003150935.1). Lineage (NCBI taxonomy): Bacteria > Bacillati > Bacillota > Bacilli > Lactobacillales > Lactobacillaceae > Lactobacillus > Lactobacillus apis. The sequence continues at coordinate 929,719 of NZ_CP029476.1, forward strand.
GACCCAACCAAGTAGCCATCCTTATTTGACTTGGCAACAAGACGTTGTGAAATCAGGTAAATGACTGCATAACCGTTTGAAATAATCGAATTTAGTTCCATATCCAAACGATCCTGAACAATTTTAGGAAGAGGATTACCATAAAGCTCGTAAGCCTTATCGTAAGTCAATTTTTTCATTTCCTCATCTGAATTTTCAATATGAGGTGGATATAAACCGTCTTTAATTGGAGCAATTTCTTCAACCGATTCTGCAATTTTGTTTGGATTAGTAATAACAATTTCTTTTGCAACATCTTCACCTAGGAAACTGAATGCATCAAGCATCTCCTGTGTAGTATAAAAATGTAAATCAGGTTGCTTTTTATTGCGATCTGGATTACTACGCTGCGCTGAAATCAAAATTGTTCTATAAATTGCATCATGCTCTTCAACATAATGTGCATCCCCTGTTGCAACAACAGGCTTATTTAATTCTTTTCCTAACTTGTATATGTTAGTTAATATTTCTTCTAATTCAGCCTCATCCGCAATTAAATGGTCTTCAATTAGCTGCGAATAGTTTGCTGGTGGCTGAACTTCTAAATAATCATAGAATTTAGCTTTTTCACGAGCTTCGTCATAGCCTTTTTGCATCATTGCAACAAAGACTTCCCCCTCTGAACAACCGGAACCAAATAACAATCCTTCATGATTATCAGTTAAATCGGATTTAGGGGTACGCGGAATACGGTAAAAGTACTTTGTATTAGCAATTGAAACTAGCCGATACATGTTCTTTAAGCCAGCCTGGTTCTTAGCCAAAATAGTCATATGCTGCGGACGAGCTCTTTTGAAAACTTGTCCATGAGCCGCATAATCATTCATCTTACCCATATCATCTTCACCATATTTTTTGGTAAAGGCTTCAAGTAGTTTGAACATTAAATAGCCAGTTGCTTCCGCATCTTGATTAGCACGATGGTGATGTTCAAGAACAACGTTGTACTTTTTAGCTAAAGAATCTAGAGTATGTCTTGTTTGCTCAGGATGAAGCAAACGAGATACTTCTAGTGTATCTACTACTGGTTGTGTGATTTCTTGCAACCCTGCTCTTTTTAGCGCAGCATTTACAAAGCCCACATCGAATTGAACATTGTGTCCGCACAATGGTCGGTCACCATAAAAATCTTGGAACTGCTTAATGACAACTGCTTCATCATCAGCAGCACTTACCATTTCATCAGTAATTGAAGTTAGATTGATTGTTTGTTCGCTTAGCGCATGATGAGGATTAATGAACTTGTCAAAGCGTTCAAGTACCTCGCCATCCTTCATTTTGACTGCACCAATTTCGATAATTGTGTCGTAAACTGATGACAAACCAGTTGTTTCAACATCGAAGATAACAAACTCTCTATTTTCATATTTCATTGGTGCCGGATTAAGAACAAGCATGGCGTGGTCATCAATCATATTTGCTTCAACACCATAAACAATCTTAACACCGTTCTTTTTGCCGGCATTATATGCTTCAGGAAAGGCTTGTACATCAGCGTGATCTGTAATTGCAATTGCTTTTTGACCAAACTTTTTAGCAGCTAAAACAAAATCAGTGGCTGTGTTTGTCGCATCTAGCTGACTCATATTAGTATGAAGATGAAGCTCAGCGCGCTTTTCATCACCCTCATATTTTTCTTGTCTTCCAATATGCTCAACTGCTTCAAAACTGTTAATGTTGAATACGACATCATGACTCCATTGGTCTTCTGCAGCAGAACCCTGCATTTTAGCCCAAGTTCCTGATTTTAAAGCTTTAATCGATTCCAATTGATCTTTATCTGAAATAAACTTTTTAAAGGAAATTGAATCACTATAGTCAGTTATTTCTCCAGTAAAGATGATTGTACCTGTTTTTAACTCTTTACTATCAGTATTAAAAATGTTCCCTTCTATGACAACATTTCTTGTACCATCAATAACATCCTTAATCTGAGTAATAGGTAAACTTTCATCTAATTTACGATTGCCATAGTGAGTCTTTTTGGTCTGGTAAGTAGTTTGTTTTGGTCTTTCCTTAACCGGCGCAGCTTCGTATACTTCCTGCATGCTTTGCTCATGCTGTTCTTGCAGTTGCTGCAAACTCTCTAAATTACTTAGTGAATTGGCATCATCAACTTCAGTAACAAACTTCAAATTGAAGAAACCATAATCGCGCATTTCTTCTGCAAGTTGGTCCAGCATCTTTTGTTCAATAAGGCCATCAACCACCAAGTTATCTACTGGAATAATCCAACGCCCATTTTCTTTTTTTGGTTTATGACTAGAAATAAATTCGCGCGCAACTGGCTGTAAAATATCAGAATTTTGAACGGCATACTTCCAGTAATCGGTTAAATAGTCATCAAGTCCATCTTGAGTAGATACAAAAAGCCTGGTTTTTACAAAAGATGAAAAATTTGCTTCTATTGCTTTATTTAAAGCATCATATGTTTCAAATTTAAGCGGAGTAGCAAAAAGAACATGGATATCCCATCTATGTTCTTTAGCATATACATCCACGTTCTTAATTTCACCTTTCCTTAATAAGGCATTGTCTTCAAATTGATCTGGAAAATGAATTTGGTCTAACAGTCTTAAGAAAAGTTCGTTTTTATTAGCCACAGAAATTATCCTAACTCTTTATTTACAAAATCATCGAGTTCAGAAACATTCAGCTCTATTGATTTTTCATCAGTTGGACGCTTAACCTCAATAATTCCATCACTAGCTTTTTTACCAATTGTGATTCTAAGAGGCGCACCAATTAAATCTGCATCAGCAAACTTAACTCCTGCGCGTTCGTTACGATCATCATATAAAACATCATAGTCAGCACTATATTTTTGTTCAAGACTTTCAGCCAATTTTGTTTGGTCGTCATCTTTCATCTTCATTTGAACAATATGAAGATCATACGGAGCAATTTCTTTAGGCCAAGAAATTCCTCGTTCAGTTAAATGTTGTTCAATAACTGCAGATAGAACTCTGGTTACGCCGATTCCATATGAACCCATGATAACAGGTTGAGCCTTCCCATTTTGATCAAGGAAACTTGCGCCCATTTTATCGGTATAGTAGGTTCCTAACTTAAAGATATGACCAACTTCAATTGAAGTAGTGAATTTTAATGGTAAATGGTCAACAGGATCTGGTTCACCTTCATTTGCAACACGTAAATCACTGAATTCTTCAACTTTAAAATCACGATTCAGATTAGCATTCTTAAATTGGAATCCATCTTTGTTTGCCCCGACAATTACATTAGCCAAGTCTTTAACAGTATCGTCTGCAATAATCTTATCAGCCCAATTTGCTTCAACTGGACCAACACTACCCTTGCCAACACCTGTAATTTCCTTTAATTCTTCATCAGTAGCAACACGAACAGAGTCAGCATCTAACAAATGAGTTAACTTAACTTCATTTATCTGCTTATCACCACGAATTAAAACTAGAACGTGCTCTTTTTCATTAATAATGTATAAAACACTTTTTACTATTTTTGTTTCTGGTACTTTCAAAAATTCAGCTAAATCAGCAATTGTTTCTTGACCAGGAGTTGCAACCTCTTCTAGTTCGGCAACCTGTTCTGGATCTTGTTTAAATGTATCAATACTTTGAGCCATTTCCAGATTTGCGGAATAAGTACCTGCTTCATTAGTTGCAATGGTATCTTCACCAATTGCAGCTGGAGCTTGGAATTCCATTGAGTTTTTACCACCCATTGTGCCGGAATCAGCAATTACTGGGGTTACTTTGACACCGCAACGATTAAAAATCGCTTCAAATGCCTTTTTCTCATCATCAAACTGCTCATCTAATTGTTGGCTAGTAGCAGCAAAACTGTATGCATCTAACATAATAAATTCACGGCTACGAAGCAAACCAAACCGAGGACGATTTTCATCACGGAACTTAGTTTGAATTTGGTAAAGCGCAATTGGCATTTGCTTATAACTCTTGAGATTTTTAGCAACAATTTCGGTAAAAGTTTCTTCATGGGTTGGTCCTAAGAGGCTTTGACGTCCATGGCGATCTTTTAACTGAAACATTTCAGGACCATACTTCTGCCATCTACCAGATTCTTCCCACAGAGTTGCTGGTAAAAGCTCAGGCATTTCCATTTCTGGAACACCAATTTTTTCCATTTCCTCTTCCATGATTTTTTCGACTTTATTTAAAACTCGAAAACCCAATGGCAAATAAGCATAAACTCCGGCAGTAACTTGTCTTACATAGCCACCACGAAGCATTAACTTATGGCTTTCAGCAACCGCATCTGTTGGTGCTTCTTTTAAAGTAGGTATAAATATTTTAGATTGTCGCATTAAATTCTCCCCAAATTCTTTATTTAATAAAGTAGCGATATATATCGTTACCAGTAACTGCTATGATTAAAAGTAAGAGCAGACCAAATCCAACCAATTCAACAATAGCTTCATGGTTTTCAGAAATAGGCTTCCCACGGAAAATTTCAATAATATTAAGTAAGAACTTTCCGCCATCAAGTCCAGGAATCGGTACTAAGTTCACAATTCCCAAGTTAATTGAAATCATTGCTAAAAATGCCAAAAGGTATGAAAAGCCCATTTGCGAAACTTGTGCCGTCTGAGAGTAAATTCCAACAGGACCAGACAATTTATTCAGACTAAAGTTTCTAATTAAACCACCTAAAGCGTTAAAAATCATTCCTGTGGTTGACACAGCTGTATTCCATCCACGTTTAGCTTTTGAAATAGCTCGATCGTCACTTTGAGCTTTAATTCCTATTTGATAAACCGTTTGACCACTGACTTTTACAACCTTTGGCTTTACCGTAGCTGTAGTAGTCTGATTGTTTTTTTCCAGAACTATCTTTAAGTTCTGGCCCTTACTTTGAGCAATTATATTAGAGACATCCTCAAATGAACTCGTCTTGTGACCATTAATCGAAACAAACTTTGATCCCTTTTCAATCTTAGCTATATCAGCTGGTGAATTAGGTGACACTGATTGAATTGTTGTAGTTGCAGGACCTGGAATTGTAAACGTCCAAATCATGAAAACCACAAAGCCAAGCAAGATGTTCATTAAGGGTCCAGCAATATTAGTAGCAAGTTTTTGCCAAACATTTGCTTCTTGAAATTGTGTATCACGAGGTGCGATTATTAGCTCAGTTTTTGATTGGTCAATGACAGTTGCATCATGGTCAACCGAATACCTAACCGGTTTTTCTTCATCACCATTTTCATAGCCTTCGATTACCAGTTTATCTACCAAATCAGCCTTTATTACTTGAACTGGAATTCCTTCCACCGGAATATCTGATTCTGAGGCATCAATTTTGACCACTTTATTCTGATCATTTAGTTGAAGAACTACATTCATTCCAGGTGAAAGTTCAGTTTCATCGTCCTTACTTGCTAAACGAACGTACCCACCTAAAGGTAGCCAGCGAATAGTATAAGTGGTTGGATTCCGTCTTACTTGAAATAGCTTAGGACCCATTCCAATAGAAAATTCACGAACTAAAATACCGCACTTTTTTGCAACAATAAAGTGCCCGAATTCGTGAACAAACACTAATAAGCCAAAAACTACTAAGAAAATCAGTATACCTTTCATGGAATACTCCTAATGTATAATTCCTAGTAATGCCGCGAATACCGGCAAAACAAATAGCATACTATCAAATCGGTCTAAAATTCCACCGTGACCCGGTAAAATCTTACCTGAGTCTTTAACACCATAATAGCGTTTATATGCGGATTCAACTAAGTCACCCATTTGACCAACAATTGATAGAATCAGGGCAAAAACAACCATTTGCCATAGCGGATAATCGACATTGACGAAATATACATAGATAGCTGCACAAATGACCGCGCAAATAGTTCCGCCAATTGACCCTTCCCATGTTTTATTAGGACTAATCACTGGCCATAACTTGTGTTTACCTATTTTACGTCCAATCATGTAAGCACCTGTGTCAGTCAACCAAACGACAACAAAAACATAGCAAAGTAAAGCTAAGCCGTTTGAACTATTTCTGATGCTTGCCATGTAGTGAAAACCGGTGCCGATATACAGTGAACCAAGTGTGTACACTGAAACATCATCAAAAGTTGTCTTATTCTTTGATAAAACTGTCCAAGTTAGCATTAACATAATTAGAGCAAAGTAAATACCGTATTTAGTCCAGTGGAACGGCATGCTCTTGATAAAACTATCGGGAACTGCCCAAGTGATTGTTGCCAATAAAGCTAGCAAAAAGTTAACAGAAACTAAAATCTGCTTTTTCATTAAAAAGATTTCACTTATTCCAACTGCAGCAAAAGCGACTGTCAGCCAATCCATCCACAAACCGCCCGCAATGACGATTGGAATAAATAAAATCAAAGCAATAACTGCTGTAATTACACGTTGTTTCATATAATAACTACCTAACTATCCGTTTCATCTAATTTGCCAAAGCGGCGATGACGATTTTGAAAATCACTAACAAATTCTTGCAAGTCCTCTTTTGTGAAATCAGGCCAATTTTTAGGGCTAAATGCAAGTTCAGAGTAGGCCAATTGCCAGAGCATAAAATTAGAGATGCGTTGTTCTCCAGAGGTTCTAATTAACAAATCAGGATCCCTAAATTCTTTGAAACTTGCGGTCATTAGTCGATTCGAAATTAGTTCTTCAGTGATTTGATCACTGGTAAGCTGCCCAGTCTCAATTAACGTACCAATTTCTTTAACCGCTGTGGTTATTTCTCTTCTTGAGCCATAATTAAAAGCAAAATTTAATATTAAACCAGTATTTTGCGCAGTTTCTGCCATTGCACGTTGAACTACATCATATGTTTTATGAGGTAATTCATCCAAATAGCCCATAATATTAACTTTTACATTGTTTTCCATTAACGTCGGCATGAAGTGGTCAAAAAAGCGTACAGGCAAGTTCATTAAATACGCAACTTCTTCTTTTGGTCTTGCCCAGTTTTCAGTTGAAAAAGCATATAGAGACAAGACTTTTATTCCAAGTTGATCAGCTGCTAGAGTGATTCTCTCAACATTGTTCATCCCTTCGTAATGACCAGCCACACGTGGCTTACCTTGCTTTGTAGCCCAACGACCATTACCGTCCATAATAATTGCAAGATGATTTAATTGATTTCTTTTTTCTGCCATTTTTAGCCTTGAGTAATTTCCTTACGCTTTTTATCAGCTAATTCATCAATCTTCTTAGTTGCTTGATCCGTTACCTTTTGAACTTCTTTTTCAAGGTTATGTTGCTCGTCCTCAGTTATTTCATCATCTTTTTGTTGCTTCTTAAGTGAGTTCATTGCATCACGTCTTACGTTTCTAACAGCAATTTTTCCTTCTTCGGCAATTTTATTTACTTCTTTGGCAATTTCTTGACGTCTTTCACCAGTCAATTGAGGAATAACTAGTCTAATAACTTTACCGTCATTTGCTGGTGTTAAGCCGAGATTTGAGGCAAGAAGAGCATGCTCAATATCATCGACACTGTTTTGGTCATATGGTGTAATCAAGAGAACACGAGGTTCTGGAATAGTCACACTCGACATTTGAGTCAATGGGGTTGGCGCACCATAGTATTCAACTTGAACGCCATCAAGCAAGGCTGCATTGGCAACACCGGCACGAATAGAGCCGAGATTCTTTTCAAAAACGCTGATAGATTTTTCCATATTATCTTGCGCTTTTTTAATCGTTTCGTTATTCATTATTTTCCACCTTCAATTACAGTTCCTATATGTTCACCCATAACGACTTTTCTAATATTTCCTTCTGTATTGACGTTAAATACAATTAACGGAATATTTGTATCCATTGAAAGTGAACTAGCAGTTCTATCCATAACTTTCAAATCTTTGGAGATTACATCAAGTTGAGTTAACTCATTGTACTTTTTAGCGCTTGGATCAATTTTTGGATCAGCGGAGTAAACTCCGTCAACACCATTTTTAGCCATTAAAATGACATCTGCATTAATCTCAGCTGCACGTAAAGCTGCAGTGGTATCAGTCGAAAAGTATGGGTTACCGGTTCCACCACCCATGATTATTACTCTGCCTTTTTCAAGGTGACGAATTGCCTTTCTTCTAATGTAAGGCTCAGCAATTTGTCTCATTTCGATTGATGTCTGTAATCTTGTTGGCACACCTACATGCTCTAGACCATCCTGAAGAGCTAAACCATTCATGATAGTTGCTAGCATACCCATATAGTCTGCTTGTGAACGTTCCATTCCCAGTTTTTCACCAGTTTCACCACGCCACATGTTACCGCCACCGCAAACGATTCCAATTTCAACGCCTAGGTCGTGAACTGATTTAATTTCTTCGGCTAAATGGCTGATAACTGTAGGATCAATTCCAGTACCTTGACTACCAGCCAATGCTTCACCAGAAATCTTTAAAACAATTCGCTTATATTTAACTTGAGTCATGACAACCTCCTCTATTAACTTTAGTTATTCTACCATATAAAAATGGCAAATGTAGGACTACAAAACAAAAGAGCAGAATTTTATCAAGAAATTTATTTTCTCTTTAAAAGCTTATTTTAATAGAAGAAAAACGCACTACTTATTTATTATTTTTTGTTGAAAATAAAAAGCACTGTCGTATTAAACAGAGCTTTTTAATCTATTATTATTTCAAATATTTTTGTGCATGTTGCGCTGCATTTCTTCCAGAATAAAATGCATATCCGGCACAAGTTCCTGGCATATTTGGACCATATGTATCTCCAGTTAAACCACTTGCATCATTACCTGTTGCATATACACCTTTAATTGGTTGACCTTTTTCATCTTCAATCTCATTATCAGGGGTTATTCTTAGACCACCCATCGTGCAATATGCACCAACTGTTAACTTAAAGCCATAAAATGGACCGTCTTCAACAGTTCTTAAATATTTTGGATCCTTGCCAAATGACTTGTCCTCACCAGATTTTACATCTTCATTGAATTTTTCAATATTTTGAACAAACTTATCTCTTGGCAAGTTCATTTTTTCTGCTAATTCTTCTAGCGTATCTGCCTTAAAGATAAATGGTTTGTTTTCACTAATTGCTTGATCAATTTCTTCTTGTAACTTATCCATCTTGTGTCCACGTTCAATGTAAACACCTAGTCCCATAAAGTTACCCTTTTCAGCCATTTCATCAATGATCTTTTTATCTAAAATGCTGTAAACCTTATTTTGACTGTACAGAGCGTTGCCAGCATATGAAAAGTTATAAACGACTGATTCATCAACAAATCTCTCACCATTTTCATTTACCCATAAAAGAGGTTGTTGTCCTGCAGCCACATTCATCTGACTCCGCATCATCTTGAACGATGGTTGGCCTGGATCTTTAAGATAGCCACCAAATAGCATTGCTGTACCCATGCCATATTTTTGACCACCAACATGCCATCCTAGTCTCAAACCATCACCAGTGCCTTTGCCACATGAAACTGTAATCAATCTGGATAAATCATAATTGGTTTCTTTTGCCATCATTTCGTCATTGTTTAAATAGCCTCCTGTTGCCAGGATCACTACTTTGGCTGTAATTGTTTCAATGTCACCATTAGCTTCATTTTTGATTGTTACCTTTTTATTGCCATCATAATCAATTTCTAGGTTAATTGCTGATGTAGAAGTTAAAAGTTCTCCTCCCAATTTTTTGAAACGAGGTTCCAAACCATTGTGCATTGCGCCATCGCCGTATCCTTTATAAATATGCCATGTTGCTTCACCAGCACCCATTGCTTGAACGCCTTCATATTCAACGCCTTCATCATGTAACCACTTAATATTCTCGGCACTAGTATCCAAGTAATTACGCCAAATCCTCGAATCAGCTTTATAGCTAGAATACTCAACTTCTTCTTTTAAAACATCCAAAGTTGAAACATTAATTCCTTTTTCTTTTTGTAAATATGAACCGACTGCAAAAAGACCCTCGCTATAATTTGCAGAACCACCAGTGTGACGCCCTTTTTCAAGCATCAAAACACTGTTACCGTTCTCGACAGCAGTTAATGCAGCAGCTTGACCAGCAGCACCCGAACCTACAACTACAACATCATAATTTTCTTTCTTTGAAATTTTCATAACCGTGTACCTCTTTAAAACTATTTATGCTTTAATAGTAAGTGCTTACAAATAAAAAATATAGACACTTTATTTTTCAACACTAGAAGTAAAAGGTTCGGATAAAGATGAATTTCACTCAATTAAATACTTTCATTACGGTAGTCGAAACAGGGAGTTTTCAAAAAGCTGCTGCAACACAGTACATTAGTCAACGCGCAGTTTCACAGTCAATTAGCAAGCTTGAAAACGAACTAGGCTTTAAATTGTTCGAGCGCGGCAAAAACAAGATTTCAATCACCTCTCAAGGACAGGAATTTTTCTTGAAAACTAAGGAAATATTACATAGCTTTTCTGTAGAAATCAATTCTCTGCGGCATGAAGCTGCCACCACCTATCAAGAACTAAAAGTTGGCTACTTTTCTCCTTTTGAAGGGGCATTGTTGCTACAAAAAATCTTTGATGCAAATCAAAAACAGCCTGAATTAAAAATCAAGATAACCGAGGAGAGTATTGAACACTTAATATCAGACGTTTCTCTCGGCATATTAGATTTAGCTTTTATCTTAGATTATGGAGAACAAGAATTTTTGACTAAGAACCTAACTAACAAGAGTATTTTTCAAAGCAAAATGGTGATTGGCGTCAGTAAACTCAATCCTTTAAGTAGCGGCTCTGTTTTTCCATTAACTGCTCTTAAAGAAAAACCTATTTTATATTATGGACCTGAGAAAACCAATTATTTAAAGCATGCCTTTCTTGCCACCTTACCTGAAGCTTATCAAAATTTACCGGTCGCTAGAATTTCAACTATTGAACAAATGCAAATTCTTGTTTCCTCTAATCAAGCTAATGCATATTATCCAGATGGCTTACTTCAACCTACAAACTCTACAAATGAAAAAATTAAGTACTTACCATTGGAAGGCAACAACAGTGCGCAAAATTACCATGTCCAAGCTATTTATCAAAAGAATACGGAAAAGAAAAAATTAATCCATCAGTTTTTAAGCTAATAAAAAACCTCACTTAAAATTAAGTGAGGTTTTACTATTAATAATCAGTTTCGTTATCTACAGTTAATAACAAGTTATATAAGGCTCCATATAAATTAGAGTCGTTTCTAAACTTGGCTGCAACTATTTTCGGTTTGACTAATGTTTGGCCAATGATTGAATTCATTTTGCCAACTAACTTATCATAAGCCTGATTGATGCCAGAAAGTAGAATTGGTTGAGCACTAATGCCGCCACCGATTGCCACTTTATTTATATCAACTACTGTATTCATATTTAAAATTAAAGCTGCAATGTTTAAACAATAATCGTTGAAAATCTTAATTGCGTCTTCATTGCCGTTTTTAATTTCTTCAAAAGCATGAATTCCATCATTGATTTCAGAATAACCTGTTTTTTTATTTACATGCTTAACGAAGTTGACAGCAGAGCATAGATTACCGACGCTACCTTGCATTTTTTCCGGGTGGGTCAAATCAACAATCATAAAGCTCAATTCACCAGCTTGGTAATGGGAGCCTTGTAAAAGATGACCGTTAACTATGATGCCACCGCCAACACCCGTGCCTAATGTTAGTGCTGCACAGTTAGTTTCTCCTTTTAAACTTCCTAGCCAGTTTTCTGCCAGAATGCTTGCTTTACCATCGTTAAGAACAGTTACAGGGTAGTCCTTATCTTGATAGATTTCTCCAAAATCAATGCCATCAAGATAAGGAATTGCACCTCCAAAACGTATTTTTGTTCCTTCGATTTTTCCAGGAGCACAAATTGCCAAGCCTTTGATTCTATCTGTATATTTTTTAACAATTTTATCTACTGCAACTAAAAAGTCAGCTTTATTGTCAGGAGTACTTACTTTACCCTTTTCAATAATATTACCAGCTTGGTCTATTTGTGCGTATTTAATTTCTGTTCCGCCAATATCAATACTTAAATAATTTTTCATCTTCATCCTTCACCAATAGATAAATTAAAAGTTACAGCCATAAGAGCCACATAAAAGATTATAAACTAAAACTCAATTTTTGATTGCATTACTTTTAGACAATCAAGAATTCTACTGTATCATAAATCTTCAAAAACTGCATTTAAAAATCGCAATCTTACTTTGTGGATCACGTTTATTCTTATCTTCATGAACTTACTCATAGAAACTAATATCTAACTACTGTAGTACAAAAAGAGCCCTCCTTTAAGGAGGGTTCTTTTTTCTCTATCTTATGAAAAACGTTTCTATTTTAGACAAAAATTTTATCCGACAGCTAAGAAAAATGCTAGCGCATCTAGAATGATACCCATAACAAAAACTAAATTATTGCTTAACTTAGAAAAGGACTTTTCAACGCTTAAATATATACATATTGTTCCAACTACCACTGCAATCATCATTATGTCAAAGCCCATATACTTTACCTCGCTTTAAAATTCATCTAATTATATTTTTCCATATAGAAATTAGCCAGTAAATTCGTTTAGTTTTATTTTAGAATTACTTTAGTAACTTTAGTTTTCTTTAAGAATAAAAAACCTTATCCTAATGGATAAGGTTTTTAGAAAATCGTTTTTTGATTTTAACGACTATTTAATTTGTTCTTGAACTTCAGCAGCAAAGTCTTCTTGCTTCTTCTCGATACCTTCGCCAACTTCGTAGCGAGTGTATGCAGCAACTTCACAACCTTCAAATTTTGCGTATTCTGCAACAGTCATATCGCCATCTTTAACGTAAGGTTGGTCAACCAAGCAAATTTCGCTTAAGTACTTGTTAACACGACCTTCAACAATCTTAGGGATAATGTTTGCAGGTTTACCTTCGTTTTCAGTTTCCTTAGTGAAGACTGCCTTTTGACGATCAAAATCAGCCTTTGGTACAGAAGCTTTATCTAAGTACTCAGGATTGATAGCAGCAACGTGCATTGCAATATTCTTAGCTGCTTCTTCATTGTCACCCTTCAAAGTAACAACAGCAACAATTGATCCACCATTATGCTTGTAAGCGCCAAATACTTCATCGTCGTTCTTGCTGATTAGATCAAATCTTCTTAAAGTGATCTTTTCACCAATAACAGCAGTTAAGTTAGTGATTTCTTCACCGATTGTTGAACCAGCCATTGGAGCCTTTAAAGCTTCTTCTACATTAGCAGGCTTTGCAGCAAGAATTGCCTTAGTTACATCATCAACTAATTTGATAAACTTATCGTTTGATGAAACAAAGTCAGTTTCTGAGTTAATTTCAACTAATGCAGCTGTGTTACCAGAAAATGCAAATTCAGCCAAACCCTCAGCTGCAATTCGACCACTCTTCTTAGCAGCTTTTGCAACACCGTTTTCTCTTAAAATATCAATTGCCTTTTCAACGTCTCCATCAGCTTGAACTAAAGCTTTCTTGGAGTCCATCATTCCGGCACCAGTACGATCACGTAACTCTTTAACTTGTTTAGCAGTAATATTTGCCATTGATGTATCCTTTCAAATAAAAGATATTTAACTAGTCTTCGTCTGAAGTTTCTTCAGCTTCAGTTGCTTCTTCAGCACCATCAGCTGCAGCATTCTTAGTCATTTCAGCTTCTACGTCAGCGTTATTGTCGTCTTGACCTTGCTTACCTTCAATAACAGCATCTGCCATCGCGCCTGAAATTAAGCGAATAGCACGAATAGCGTCATCGTTTGAAGGAATAACAACATCTACTGGATCTGGATCAGTGTTAGTGTCAACCATTGCAACAACTGGAATACCAAGAACGTTTGCTTCGTGAACAGCAATCTTTTCCTTCTTAGGATCAACAACAAACATTACGTCTGGGATTCTAGGCATGTCTTCAATACCACCTAAGAATCTTTCAAGCTTGTCCTTTTCCTTAGTTAATAAAGATGCTTCCTTCTTTGGTAATACATCAAAAGTACCATCCTCTGACATCTTCTTAAGGTCCTTTAATCTTTGCACACGACTTTGAATAGTCTTCCAGTTGGTTAAAGTACCACCAAGCCAACGTTGGTTAATGTAATATTGACCAGCACGAGTTGCTTCTTCAGCAATTGAGTCTTGAGCTTGTTTCTTAGTACCTACAAAAAGAATTACACCACCGTCTTGAGCAACTGCTCTAACGAATGAGTATGCGTCATCCAACATCTTGATTGTCTTTTGCAAATCAATGATGTAGATACCATTTCTTTGAGTAAAGATGTAAGGAGCCATTTTTGGATCCCATCTTCTAGTTTGGTGACCGAAGTGGACACCAGCTTCAAGTAATTGTTTCATTGAAACTACTGACATAATTAACTTCCTCCTATGGTTTTATACCTCTCAAGCGATCATTTCAACGTTTCACCAGTGTGTGGCACCAAAACGTTGATCACTCTTGATGTTTCTTACTTGTGTGTTTAACACACAAGTAAAATAATACTAAATTTAGGCTTAAGAATCAAGGCTAAAAATCAACTGATCGTTCACGCAAAAAATTTTCCTTCCACTGGCGTGTATGATGCTTAAACCAGTACTCTCTTTTCAATGCTAATTGCTTATCTTGAAATTTTTCGTGATAAATCATTTTGACAGGTCTTCTAGTCTTAGTATATTTTGCCCCTTTACCAGTGTTATGTGCAGTTAACCGTTTTTGTAGGTCATTTGTAAAGCCGCCATAAAAACTACCGTCATTGCACAACAAAACATAAAAATAGTAACTTTTTCCTTCATCATGTTTTTGCCGCTCTTCCTCAGTTTCACGAATTACTTTTTGAATCACAGGTAAAAAATCACCGTTTTCATCATGAACTTCAATCGCATCCCTCAAAACCAAGCCATCTGTTGCCGTGTGCTTAACAGCTTCAATAATAACTAAATTTGCATCATCTCCACGATGAGATACATACGGCTGTACAAATTTGATACTTAAATCGTGCTTTATGCAAAAATATGCAATTTCGTTAAGACGTTCAGGTCGATGTACCATATACATTTTTCCCTTCATCTTAAGAAGATCACTGGCAACCATAATTATTTCTTCTAAGTTAATTAACAATTCATGACGTGCAATTGCTTTTTTAGGATCAGGATTTACTTTATGATTCTTTGCCACTTTAAAATATGGTGGATTAACCACAACTACATCATAAGAATCTTTACGTAAAAATTTAGGTGCATCCTTAACATTTTTTTGATGAACTTGAATACGGTTTTCCATTTGATTTAATTCAACCGATCGCCTAGCTTGTGAAGCAGCCTCATCTTGAATTTCAATTGCATCATACTTAGCTCGATTAAAATATGCCATATAAATTGTTGCAGCACAGTTTCCTGCACAGAGATCAGCAACTTTCGAACTATCTTTAATTGATTCTTTAGCTTCTGACGCCAGTAATAATGTGTCTAACGAAAAGCTAAAGGCATCTTTGTCCTGAACAATTTTAAGATTATCGCTATACATATAATCAATTCGTTCATTTTTTGACAAATTTACCATAAAAATTTCTTCCTCTCCTCAAGCTCTGTTATAATATTTTACATCATTGGAGGAAATAATGTTTTATCATATCATTCGCCCAATTGCCCGCTTTATTGTCTGGCTACTAAATGGGCATTTACATGTTAATCATAAAGAACGTATCCCAGATGGGAATTATATTTTGGCAGCTCCGCATCGCACGTGGTGGGAACCGATTTTGTTTGCTTTAGCTGCAAGTCCGAAAGAATTCATGTTTATGACAAAAATTGAATTATTTAAATATCCTGTTTTAAATTTCATTTTAAAGCATGCACATGCCTTTCCAGTTGACCGTAAAAATCCTGGTCCATCTGCTCTAAAGACACCTATCAAGGGCCTAAGAAATGGGAATTATTCATTAATTATCTTTCCATCTGGAACCAGACATTCCGCCGAACTAAAAGGCGGAACTATTGCAATTGCAAAGCTATCCGGTAAGCCAATTGTTCCCGTTGTTTATCAAGGTCCTCTGACCTTTACAGGACTTCTAAAGAGAAAACCACTTGAGGTTTGCTTTGGCGACCCTATTCAAGTTGATCGAAAAATCAAACTAACACATGAAAATGAAGCAATGTTAGATGATCAGCTTAAAGAAGCTTGGAATAAGATTGATCAAGAACAGAATCCTAATTTTCATTATCAACCAAAGTAAAAACAGACAAAATGAAAAGATTAAACTTTAATAAGTTTAATCTTTTTTTGTAGTGTTAAAATAATTACGACTGTAATTGAATGGAGGAAGTCAAAAAATTGTTAGAGAAAACATTTTATAAAATGATGTTAAGTAAATCTTTTCCTTTCCCAGTGAAAGTAACCTATTGGGATGGTAAGAGTGAAGTTTATGGCAATGGCAACCCAAACATTGAAATCATTTTTAATGAAAAAATTCCAGTTAATGAAATCACCCGTAATGCTTCATTAGCACTCGGCGAAGCATACATGGATAAAAAGATTGAAATCAAGGGCAGTATACAGGAACTTATCCTTGGAGCTTATGAAAGCCCAAACAGTTTTATGCGGTCTAGTAAATTCCGCAAATTTATGCCTAAGCAAAATCATACTGAACAACAGAGTGAAAAAGACGTTCAAAGTCACTATGATATCGGTAATGATTTCTATAAGTTGTGGCTTGACCCTACGATGACCTACTCATGTGCATACTTCAAGGAAGGTAATCAAGACGACCTTGAAAAGGCTCAAATTGATAAAATCAATCACATTCTTGATAAACTACATCCACAAAAAGGTAAAACTCTTTTAGATATAGGTTGTGGCTGGGGAACGCTTATGTTGACTGCGGCCAAAGAATATGATCTTAAGGTTACTGGTGTAACTTTAAGCGAAGAACAATATAAACTTGTTCAAAAGAAAATTTACGATGAAAATCTACAGGATCAGGTAGAAGTTAGGCTAGAAGACTATCGCGAACTTGGCGATCAACAATGGGATTACATTACTTCAGTTGGCATGTTTGAGCATGTTGGTAAAGAAAATCTTGGTCAGTATTTTAATGACGTTGCAAAATACCTTAAAAAAGACGGCGTTGCCCTAATCCACGGAATTACCCGCCAACAAGGTGGCGCTAGCAATGCTTGGATTGATAAGTACATCTTCCCAGGTGGCTATATCCCAGGACTAGATGAAAATGTTCATCATATTGTCGAAAATGGCATGCAAATTGATGACATTGAAATGTTAAGACGCCATTATCAACGAACAATTGAAATTTGGGATAAAAACTTTAACAATCATCGTGATGTTATTCAAAAAAACATGGGTGAACGCTTCACTAGAATGTGGGACCTTTATTTACAAGCATGTGCTGCCTCCTTTGAATCGGGAAATATTGATGTAGTTCAATATCTCCTAACCAAAGGGCCGTCTGGTAAAAACTTACCAATGACTCGTGATTACATGCTTAAAAATTAAAACAAATGAGCTATAACTCAATTTTTAAAAGATTAGTTACGTATTTCATCGTAACTAGTCTTTTTTATTTTGAATTAGAAATTTTTGCTAAAAATAAAAACAACCTTCGAATTCAATTATGATATCGAAAGTTGCTTTATAAACTATTTAACTTTTACATTCTTACATCTTAAAGATTTTGCCAGGGTTAACAACTTCATTAGGATCAAACAACTTCTTAACTTGACGTAAAAGTTCAGTGTAGTCGTGACCATAGAAATCTTCATAGTAACCAGCACGAGCATAACCAATACCGTGTTCGCCGGACATATTACCATCAAGTGATTTAGCTGTCTTGTATAATTCTGAAATTACTTTATCACTTGTCTTGGCGTATTCTTCATCAGACATGTCGTCAGAGCAAAGATAAATATGTAGGTTTCCATCGCCAGCATGTCCAAAGTTTGGAATTCTAATATTCAATTCGTTTTCAAGCTCTTCAATACGATCTAAAACCTCTGGAATGTGGTTAATCGGAACACAGACATCGATTTCATCCATCTTTGGAGTTGACTTTTGAATTGCAAGAAGTAATTCTTCACGACATTTCCAAATTTTCTTAGCTTCTTCTGAATCGGCACTTAAGATAACTGCATCTTCAGCTTTAAATTCTTTTACAGCTTCCAATGCTTGTTTCAGTTCTGCTTGCCACTCTTCTTCAGTAAATGAATCGAGGCCCATGATAATAAAACCATCACCATTTTTAATTGGGAATTCATCGTCTGCGTATTTTTCCCATAAGTTAATCACTTTACGTCCCATGAATTCAACTGTAGTTGGAACAACACCGGAAGCAAGAATTGCTGGAACTGATCTAATTGCATCATTCAAAGTTGGGAAAGGAATAATTGCATTAATTGATTTGCGTGGCTTTGGATACAATCTCAATGTAACTTCAGTAACAACGCCAAGCGTACCTTCTGAACCAATAATCAAATCTTTTAGAGAATAACCTGATGAAGATTTAACTGCTTTAGAGCCAAACTTATACAATTTTCCGTTAGTTAAAACAACCTTCAATTCGCGGATGTGCTCTCTTGTAACACCATACTTGATTGCTTTTAAACCACCGGCATTTGTATCAACATTACCACCGATTGTAGCCCAGTGCATAGCAGGTGCAGGCATATAAGTAAATGGCTTATCAGCAAGATATTCTTCAATATCCTTTAATCTGATTCCTGCTTGAACTGTCATAGTTAACCCATCCGGATCATATTCTAAAATACGGTTCATTTTAACCATATCGAGTGAGATACCACCATCAACAGATAAATTGGCACCCATTAACCCAGTTGAATTACCACGTGGTACCAAAGGAATATGATGATCACTCGCATATTTAACAACATTTTCTACTTCTTGATTAGTAACTGGTTGAATTACTAATTCTGGCATTGCTGTTACTGTTCTAAATTGGTCATGATCCCAATGTTTAGTTGGCTCTGTAACAAAACGCTCAGGTTCTGAAATAAATTTACGTAAATTTTCACGATCAGTATCATTAATTTGATGGTATTCCATTTCAAACTTCCTATTTCTAAAACATAAATATTTTTAATTGTTATTATAATTAATTTACATCTTTATGTAACCGCTGTCAACAATTGGTGTAAAAGAAAAGCACGGGATAATTAAATAACCCGTGCATAAACTTATTTTTGACTGTTTTGCAACTTATATAAGTTGTAGTAATAACCTTTTTGAGCTAATAATTGTTCATGATTTCCATGTTCAACTATTTTTCCATCGTTTAAAACGATAATTTGATCAGCATCAACAATTGTCGACAATCGGTGTGCAATGGCCAAAGTAGTTCGGCCTTTTCTTAAACTCTTTAAGGCAGTTTGAATTAATGTTTCAGTTTCAGTATCAACATTAGCCGTTGCCTCATCAAGAACTAAAATTTTCGGATCAGTGACTAAAGTACGTGCAAAGGAAATCAGTTGTCGTTGTCCCTGACTGAACTCGCTACCGCCTTCACCAACCTTGGCATGATATTTACCAGGTAGATTTTCGATAAAGCCGTCTGCTTGAACAGTTTTAGCTGCATCCTTAATTTCCTCATCAGTGATATTTTTATTATAAAGTCTAATATTAGAATTCACATCACCATAAAACATGAATGGCTCCTGTAAAACTAGACCCAGTTTTTTGCGAAGCTCTTCTTTTGGATACTTCTTTATATCTACACCATCAATTAGTACTTGCCCCTTGTAGAATTCATAAAAACGCATCATTACGTTGATAATTGAACTCTTACCGGAACCAGTGTGTCCAACAATTCCCAAGGTTTCACCTGGATTAACAGTAAAAGAAATATCATGCAATATTTCATTTTTACCATCATATGAAAAGCTTACGTGCTTAAATTCAATTTTACCTTTAGTAATTGTTAAGCCTTTTTCAGCTTGCTGCTTAGGTTCAAAGTCTGTATTGTCAAGAATTCTAAAAATTCTCTTTCCTGCAACAATTCCATCTTGAAAGAAGGTCATTTGATCCATCATATTAGCAATTGGATTGAAGAATTGCGAGATATATTGTGAAAATGCATAAACCACACCTGCAGGAACAAAAGTCTCACGTAGTGGAAAACCAAAGTACATCAAGGTTAAAGCAAGTGCTATCGAGTAAAGCATACTCGTTAACGGTGATAAAAGTAATGAATTAAGGTTTATCATACTAAAACGCGTCTTCATTAAAGAAGTGTTTTCATGTTCAAAATTATCAGTCATCCGCTTTTCTTGTTTGAATTGCTGAATTAAAGAAACCCCTTCAATTGATTCGTTTAAATTCGTATTAATGCGACTTAAGCGCTCGCGATAATTTCGGTATAACTTTGAACTTCTCTTAGAATATTGCCAAATAATTAGCAATAAAATGGGTAAAAATGCCAAAACAATTAAACCAGCATAGAAGTTAGTCGTAAACATCGCTACTAGAGCGGAAATAATTGAGAAGAATGACATGACTACACTTGAAAGTACAACTAAGAAGTTGCTCAAAGTCATCGTATCGTTAGTAACACGCGAAACGATTGACCCGGCTGGAGTTTGATCAAAATAGCGCATTCCCAAGCTTTGCAATTGCTTATATAATGCTGACCGTAAACTCTCAAGCGATTTTTCAGAACCTAAAGCAAAAAAGTACTCGTAAGTAAACTGCAAAACCGCTTTGATAACCGAACCAAAAGCATATAAGAAACCAGCAAATAAGATGATTTGGGTTGTAACACTCTCTTTAACTAAGTAATTGTCCAAAAAGAACTGCAATCCATATGGTAGAAGCATGTTGATTACACTAACCAAAAATGCTCCGATACCTGCAATAATCATTTCATTTTTGAACCGCATTACAAAACGCATTAAACGCTTGAAGATACTGATTTGTTCTTTTACAGGTATTTCCTTTGACCAAACAGATTCATAATTACTTTGTTCGTCCATCCTATTCACCTACCTTTGCTTCTAATTCTTGGCGTTGCCACATGTCTGCATACCAGCCATTTTCTGCTAAAAGCTGATCATGTGTTCCTCTTTCAACAATTTGACCGTCCTTTAGAACCAAAATTAAATCGGCATTCATAACTGAGGTCAGTCTGTGCGTAGCAATTAAAGTAGTTTTACCTTCACGCTCTTTACTTAGTGATTTCAAAATTGCCATCTCAGTTTTTGCGTCAACAGCGGATAAAGCATCATCTAGGACTAAAATTTGACTTTGCTTCAACAAAGCTCGTGCAATTGACATTCTTTGTTTCTGTCCCCCAGAAAGAGAAACGCCGTTTTCACCAACAAGAGTGTTGTAGCCACCAGGCATTTGCAAAATATCATTGTGCAAATCACTCTTTTTAGCAGCTGACACAATCGCACTCTCATCTGAATTTGCATCTGAAAAAGCAATATTCTTTTGAATACTTGTTGAGAAAAGATAATTATCTTGCGGAACATATGAAATCTGACGCAATAAAACATTTAATGGTATTTCTCTAATATCGTGACCATTTAATGTTATTTTCCCATCATATTTATCAAATTCACGCAGCAACAGCTGAATAATCGTAGTTTTACCTGCTCCGACCTTCCCAACTAGTCCAAGTGTCTGCCCTGTTTTTAGAGTGAAATCAATATTGTGCAGCACTGGAATTTGTGGCTCATCAGGATAAGCAAAAGATTTTACTTGATATTTCAAATCACCTGCAATATCTTGAGCTTGGAGACTTTGATCAGCATGTTGATCGGTAATTTCAGGTTTTTCATCAAGTAGTTTTTCAACTCGATCATAGCTTGCGCTACCTCGCTCAAGGATATTAAATAGGTAACCAATTGCAAACATAGGCCAAACCATATTCCCGATATAGGCAATAAATGATACAAGTTGCCCAATTGATAAAGCCTTGTGGCTAACCAACAATCCACCATAAATAATAGTTATTGTATAGGTCAGTCCAATAAGAAGCGTTCCCAATGGGTCAAATAATGAATCCCACTTAAAGACACGTTTATTGATTTTAATCGTATCATTAACCATGTCATTGAAGGCTTCAGTATCTTCTTTTCCTTGACCAAAGGTTTTTAGAACCTTAATCCCAGAAATCGATTCCTGAGTTTTATTGTTTAAACGAGAAAAAGCAGCCTGTGATTCATCAAACGCACCGTATAGCTGATCGCCTAATTTCCATGCCCCCCAGGCAAGAAATGGTAATGGAATAAGTGCAACGATTGTTAACCGCCAATCAACAAATACTATCATTGCGACCATTGTTGTTACACTCATCAAAAGTGAATCAACTAATGTCAATACACCTTCACCCGCAACTTCCTGAATCGCTGAAACATCATTAGTGGCGTGTGCCATTAGGTCACCTGTTCTATGGCGTTGATAGAATGTACGATCCATTTCCATAAAGTGCTCAAACAGTTTAGAGCGCATTTGCAATTCTAATTCGGCTGCACCACCCCAAATTTGACGACGCCAAAAATAGCGGAAAGCATATAAAACTAACGCAGCTAGTACAATGGCTAAGATTAAAGTCGCATATTCTTGCCAAGAAATATGACCTTTATCTAATTGATCAGCCATTAAACCCAAAATTCTTGGTGGTACTAAGTTAATTATTGAAGTTAGTGCTAGAAAAGCAACACCGATTAAATAGCGTTTCTTTTCCTTTTTAAAAAACCAGCCTAACTTAAAAAATATACCCATTTTTCACCTGTCTTTCAAAATAAAAAGGCGGAAGAAATAATCCTCCGTCTGATGTCAATCTAGTTAAGATTTTATTTTTGATGTTTCATCATGTTCATCACTTGGTTTACCTTTTTAGCAGAAGGTTTTTGACCCATTTGTGACATCATGGCAACAATCATATCTTCACTGATTGGTGGATTATCTTTAAAATATTTCTTCATGTATGCTCTAGCACCATAAAATCCGCCAACAAGACCTATTAGCAGCGCTACAATAATTAATACAATTGCTAATCCTAAACTCATAAAATAATCACCTCAATTTGTCCAATAGTTATATCTTACCTAAAAAATAAGTAAATTAAAAGCTATAAATCAGTCTTTTCTCAAGCCTTTCTTACGCTGTGCCTTTTTTGCTTTTTCGGAAGTTACTTCTTTACCATTTTTATCTACGATAACCAAGTCTTCGACGTCTTGTTTAAAGCCAGCACGGAAATTTCTGATAAATTCTTTGTGAAGCTTTTGTCGCTCCTCTTCCTCTTCTTTAGTTAATCCCTGAGCTTCTTTCTTATGGTATAACTCATTGATTCTATCAGTTAGTTTTTTTTCTTGCTCTTCAGTTAATCTTTGTTCATTGTTTTCAGTCATTTTTGCACCTCTCATTTGTAAAAGTCTACCTTACTTTTTGGATAAAAAAAAGAATAATTATTTAGAACGCCTGTTTGTATTAGGCAACATTATTTGTTAGAATGTAGTTAATACAAAGAATTAACTAACGAATGGGAGAAAAAAATGACCAATAAGCAAAGTTCTAAGCAACTACAAATTCTTCGTTATATATATGATACCGTTGAAAAACGCGGATTCCCTCCCACTGTTAGAGAAATTTGCCAAGGAGTTGAACTCTCATCAACTTCTACGGTTCACGGTCATCTTTCTAGACTAGAGAGAAAAGGCTTAATTGTTAAGGACGCAACTAAACCTCGAGCACTAGAAATAACAGAAGAAGGCAAAAAGGCACTTGGTGTCAAGCCTACTGATATTCCCGTTGTTGGTGATGTCACAGCAGGTCAGCCTATTTTAGCCGTTGAAGATATTGAAGATTATTTCCCACTTCCCCCTGATTTAGCTAATGATGCTGGCGACTTATTCATGCTACGAGTTCACGGTGAAAGCATGATTAACGCTGGTATTTTAAACGGAGATAATGTAATTGTCCGTAAACAAAGCTCTGCTACTAACGGTGAGATTGTTGTTGCAATGACCGATGAAAATGAAGCAACCGTCAAGCGGTTCTATAAAGAAAAAGATCATTACCGTTTACAGCCAGAAAATGATAGTATGGCACCAATACTCTTGAACAGCGTTCATATCTTAGGTAAAGTTGTTGGCTTATATCGAAACAACATTATTTAGAAACTATTTATTACACCATTGAAATTTACGAACTAGTTTTATTCGGAATTCAATGGTTTTTTTCTACATTTTTGAGTCGCATCTAAATAAAGCAGAAATGCAAAATTTGTCCTTTTATCTTTCCACAGCAATTATTAAAATGTAATTCACAAATTTTTGAAGTTATTTCGGTATTGAATGCTGTTATATCAATATTTGTTTTAAACTTTGTGAAATGCAGCATAGTTTCACATCGGTTTCACACTTCCATTTTTCACAAAGTTGGAAATTAAATGTTGGCTATAATATTTGCTGCTAAATTGATGGCTTTTTCACGAGCATCACTGCCCCAACCTCTTTCGTCATGCTTTTCTATGTCTTTAAGAGAATCTGCCGTAAATAATATTTGTGCAAAATCTGCCTCTCTAAATTGTGCACACGCAGCCATTGCTGCACATTCCATCTCTACACAAGAGGCTCCCAACTCTTTAGCCTGCTTTACTTTCTTGACAGTTTCCCTAAAGAAGCCATCAGTAGTCCAGGTAGTTACTTCTTCAACCTTAAGACCTTCTTCATTCAGCAATTTTTTGGTCTTAATTAAAAACTCTGACTTTAAGTCAATATACGTTCCTGGTTTCATATAATGAAAGGATGTGCCCTCGTCTCTAATAGCTTTTGTAGGCACTAGAAAATAGTTCTCTGGTAAATCAATTAAACAGCCTGCTGATCCTATTGCTAAAATTTGCTTGACACCGTAACTTATTAACCAATCCAATAGCATCACAGCAGCTGCAGCACCTATCTTCGCTTGACAAAAAGTAATTTTTTCTTCGTCCAAATCAACCTCATAAATTGGAGTTTCTCCTTCAAAACAGTCAAAGAACCCAATTTTTTTATGAGGATGACGAGCCAAGAAATCACCAATCACATCAGGAGTTAGGAATGCAAACAGTAACTTAGGCTGAAAGCGAAAGTTATTAATCTTTTTTTCATGATCTGGTTCTAAAACCGCCCGCGGTTCAGGATCAAATTCTAACAAAAATGGTTCTTTCATAATTCTTTTCCTCATTAAAAATATTTTAATGAATATTTTAACATAAACAAAAAAGAATCACTCCTTTACGGAGTGATTCTTTTTTATTTAAGCGTGAATTAACGACGCTTTTCTGCGATTCTTGCAGATTTACCATGACGTTCACGTAAGTAGTAAAGCTTAGCACGACGTACACGACCGTGACGTAATACTTCAATCTTAGCTACTCGAGGGTCATTTACTGGGAAGGTACGTTCAACACCAACACCAGAAGCAATCTTACGTACAGTATAAGTTGCAGCAATACCTGCCCCCTTACGTTTGATTACAACACCTTCGAACATCTGAATACGTTCGTGAGAACCTTCAACAACACGTACGTGAACACGAACAGTGTCACCAGCACGGAAGTCAGGAATATCATCACGTAATTGTTCTTTAGTTAATTCTTGAATTAATGGATCCATATTTTTCTCCTTCTTCGGCATTCATCAACGATTATCTACGCCAGCGGAACACCCATAACTATTAGTACATTACAATTGCACCTTTGTTATCTTAGCAAAGAAAGCTTGTAAAATCAAGCTCTTGTGTCTTCTTGTTTAATCTCTTCTAACATGGTTTTTTCTTGAGAACTAAGTTCATAATTTTCCAGTAAATCAGGCCGATGCAAATACGTTGCTCGTAGCGACTCTTTATGACGCCATTCATCAATTTTTTGATGATTACCTGAAGTCAAAACAGCTGGGACCTTCATCCCTTCAAAATCTTCTGGTCGAGTATACTGCGGGTATTCTAATAAGCCATGTGCAAAGCTTTCTTCAACTGGAGAGGCTGCGTTACCTAAAATACCAGGTAATAGCCGTACAGTTGCGTCTACCATACTCATCGTTGGCAATTCTCCACCAGTTAAAACATAATCTCCAATTGAAACAGTTTCATCCGCTAAATCATAAACACGCTGATCAAAACCCTCATAATGGCCACAAATAAAAGTCAAATTATCTTCTTTTGACCATTCCTGTGCCATTTTCTGATTGAAAGTCTTTCCTTGTGGTGCAGTAATAATTACTTTACCTTTATTGGCAAGTGAATCAAGTGCCTTTTTAATTGGCATAATTTGTAAGACCATGCCTGCGCCGCCGCCGTATGGCGTGTCATCAACATGATGATGAACATCAGAAGTAAAGTCACGAAAGTTAACTAAATTTAATTCCCATTTACCGTCTTCAAGACCACGGCCAAGCATTGAAGTTGTTAAAGGAGTGAACATATCCGGAAAAAGTGTCAGAATATTAACTTTCATCTCGCAACCCCTCCAATAGTTCTACATAAACTTTTTTTGCGTCGACATCGACTTTTTTAACAACATCATCAATATAAGGAATTAAATACTCGTTGCCTGATTCTTCAGTAACTTCCCAAACGTCATTGGCTCCTGGGGTTTCAATTCCAGTGATTTTACCCAAATCACTACCATCTTGATTATCAATAACCGAACACCCTAAAATGTCACGGTAATAATAGTAGCCTTGTGGCAGTTCATGCTGTTCAGTCTCACTAACAACCAAGATTTTTCCCTTGAGTAATTCTGCTTGCTCAATTTGATTGATCTCTTCAAATTGAATAAGCCAAAATTGTTTAAACGGTCTGCTACTCTTAATTGTTAATTCCGTTTGCAGATCATCTTTCAGTGATAACTTGCTCCCGGGAGCAAACCGTTCATCTGGGAAATCGGTAATTTGCGTTACTTTGACTTCTCCATTTAAACCATGTGTCGTCAATATGCGCGCAACGTCATAAAACTGCATCTTTTCTCCTAAATTTAAACCAAGAAAAAAGTTTGAAGCAAACTACTCCAAACTTTTTCTAACAAATTCAATTATTTGTTGAATTTTGATTCGTGCAACTTCTTCATTAAGCCAGCGCTTGAAAGAAGTGAACGTACAGTATCTGAAGGTTGTGCACCCTTCTTCAACCATTCAAAAATCTTGTCTTCATCAAGCTTCAATTCCTTAGGTTCTGAAACTGGATTGTAGTAACCTACTTCTTCAATAAAACGACCATCACGTGGCATTCTTGAATCTGCAACAACTATTCTGTAGAAAGGTTTTCTTTTGGCACCCATACGGCGCATACGAATTTTTACTGACATAAATTAATATCCTCCTAAAACTTACGAATAATAATATAGCATGTTTTTTTGAGGGTGTAAAGCTTTTTCCCTTAACAGGTAAAAACTAAGAATGATAACGCTTGACCTTCATTCGCTTCTTCTTATTTTTCTTAAATTTCTTACCCATTCTTCTCATTGCAATTCTTCCCATTGGTGAATCCATACCAGGAATATTTTCCATTCCTTTTAAATTCCCTTTGGTTATCTTACTCATCATGTCACGAGCTTGCTTAAACTGCTTAATCATTCGATTAACTTCAACAATCGGTCTACCAGATCCAGCAGCAATTCTCCTTCTGCGACTTGGATTTAACAATTCAGGATTTTCACGCTCTTCTTCTGTCATTGAAGAAATAATTGCTTTAACATAGACGATTTGCTTTTTATCAAAATTGACATTTTTTAGCTGAGGGTTGTTAGCCATTCCAGGAATCATCTTAACAATTTGGTCAAGTGGTCCCATCTTTTCAACTTGTTCAAGCTGATCAACGAAGTCATTAAAGTCGAAGGTATTCTCTTTCATCTTTTCTGCTACTTCTTCAGCTTTTTTGGCATCGTAATCTTGCTGAGCTTTTTCAATCAGAGTCAGCATGTCACCCATGCCCAAGATTCTGGAGGCCATCCGGTCAGGATGGAATTGTTCAAGGTCAGTTAATTTTTCACCTTGCCCAGTATAAATAATTGGCTTTCCAGTCACAGCTCTAATTGATAAAGCTGCACCACCTCGAGTATCACCATCTAATTTGGTCAAAATGACGCCGGTAATGTCTAAGCGACTATCAAACCCCTTTGCTACATCTGTTGCTGCCTGACCAGTCATTGCATCAACTACAAGCAAAATATTATCTGGATGTGCAACTGCTTTAACTTGCTCAAGCTCTTCCATCAATGGTTCGTCAATTTCTAGTCGACCAGCCGTATCGATAATGACATAGTCATTTTTATTTTGATCAGCCTGCTGCAGACCATTTTTTACAATTTGCGCAACGTCTTTTTCATCCCGCTGACTATAAACCGGAACCTTTAATTGATCACCTATTTGTTCAAGCTGATCAATTGCGGCAGGACGGTAGATATCGCCTGCAATCAATAAGGGACGGGCTTTTTCTTTTTCAATCAAGCGATTGGCTAGCTTACCAACAGTTGTTGTTTTACCGGTACCTTGCAAACCAACCATCATAATAATAGTAGGAATGTGCTTAGATTTGTTGAGTGTTGTAGCACTCTCGCCCATCATCTTAGTCAATTCATCATTAACAATCTTAATGACTTGTTGACCCGGATTTAAGCTTTCTTGAACCTCTTTTCCTAAGGCTTCTTGCTTAATCTTTTTAATAAAGTCTTTGACAACCTTAAAGTTAACATCCGCTTCGAGTAAAGCTAGTCTGATTTCACGACTAGCGTTATTGATGTCCTCTTCAGAAATTTTACCCTTACCAGATAAATTGCGTAGAGCTTTTTGAATTCTTTCGCTTAGATTCTCAAACGCCATGAATTATTCTCCCCTCATTTTATGCAATAACTCGTTAATATCATTTAAAGCTTGATTTTGCTGTTTTTCTTTAATTGCAATGGAAATTTGACCTAGCTTCTCTTCAATTTCATTATAGTCTTTTTGCATATGCAGTTTTTCCTCATAATTGACTAGCAGCGTGCGGCAACGCCGTAAGTTATCATAAACTGCTTGCCGCGAAACTTGATGATTCAGAGCAATTTCACCCAAAGAAAGATCATTATAATAATAATCTTCAAAATAACTTTGCTGGTTTTTAGTCAATAATTTTCCATAATAGGCGTATAAATCACCTAGGACTTCATTTTTTGTTAGTTCATCCATTGCGTTCACCTTGAACCAGTATAGCAAAAATGCGCGTACTTGACGATCTAGAAAGATGAGTTTACCTAAAAAATCCAATTAAAGTTTCTTGCATTCAAAGATAATAGCTTGTATCATTACGGTGCTATTTTGACTAAAAGGTAAGAATACAGTAATGACAAGCTTTTGCTTGTTAAATTTAACATAACACTAAGGAGATTTTTGTTTGAACTTTTGGAAAAAAATGAATCGGAAAGAAAATCCGGCCATTTATCAAAAAAAAGATGGTCACTTAATCCGCACATTAAAAGTCCGAGATTTTTTAGCTTTAGGTGTTGGAACAATTGTTTCAACCTCAATTTTCACCCTGCCTGGTGAAGTTGCTGCCCTGCACGCTGGTCCTGCTGTCGCGATTTCCTGTGTAATTGCTTCAATCGTTGCTGGTTTGGTTGCATTTGCCTACGCTGAAATGGCAGCAGCAATGCCATTTGCAGGCTCAGTTTATTCATGGATTAATGTTATCTTCGGCGAATTCTGGGGCTGGATTTCTGGCTGGGCACTACTTGCTGAATATCTTATTGGAATGGCCTTTATTGCTTCAGGGCTTTCAGCCAATTTCCGCGCTTTAATTGCTCCACTTGGGTGGCAACTACCAAATGCGTTAGCTAACCCTTTAGGAGTAAACGGCGGCTTCTTTGATCTTATTGCCTTAATTGCGATTACACTAGCTGCTCTGATTGTTAGCTGCGGTGTATCTAAAGCTTCAAAAATTGAAAATGTTTTAGTTGTAACAAAGGTTCTGGCAATCCTTTTATTTGTTGTTGTTGGTCTAACCGCAGTACAAAAAGTTAATTTCATTCCTTTTGTTCCTTCATACCGGCCTACTAGCCACGGTGCTTTTGGTGGTTGGCAAGGAATATATGCTGGCGTTTCAATGATTTACATTTCTTTTTTAGGTTTTGACACAATCGCTTCAAATTCAGCTGAAGCAGTCAATCC
Source organism: Lactobacillus apis (assembly GCF_003150935.1). Classification (NCBI taxonomy): domain Bacteria; kingdom Bacillati; phylum Bacillota; class Bacilli; order Lactobacillales; family Lactobacillaceae; genus Lactobacillus; species Lactobacillus apis. The sequence continues at coordinate 959,887 of NZ_CP029476.1, forward strand.
GCAAAAGACAATGCCGCGTGGAATTATCGGTTCCTTGCTTATTTCAGTTGCATTATTTGTTGCTGTTAGTCTAGTTCTAGTAGGAATGGTACCTTATCAACAATATCTTAATTCAGCAGAACCAGTTGGCTACGCATTAAGGCAAACGGGTCATGGGATGGTCGCAGTAATTGTCCAATCTGTCGCGGTTTTAGGCATGTTTACCGCCTTGATTGGCCTTTGCTTGGCTAGTTCACGTTTGATATATTCGTTTGGTCGTGATGGGATGCTACCTAAAAAATTAGGAAAATTATCGGCTTCTCGTCGTCCAACATGTTCGCTATGGACAGTTGCAATTATTGCTATCTTTATTTCTGCCTTCATACCGTTTACCTTTTTAACGCAATTGGTATCTGCAGGAACTTTAATTGCCTTTATGTTCGTTTCAATCGGAATTTATCGCTTACGTCCGCGTGAAGGAAAAGATATTACTGATCCAGCCTTTAAAATGCCATGGTATCCGGTTTTACCGTTCTTAGCATTTTTGGGATCTTTCGCCGTTTTCTGGGGATTAGACATGCAAGCTAAAAAATACATGTTCTTCTGGACCATTATTGGGCTTATTATTTATTGCTTTTACGGAATCAGACACTCAACGATGGATAAACGAAATTAAACAGCATTAAAAAACCTCCTAGTAAAAACTAGGAGGTTTTTCACTTATCTCTAAAAGTGACTTATAGATTAGCATCCATATTAAAGGTTAGCTTAGACATATTGATAGAATCAATCATCATTTGTGCCCATAATTTTTCTGAACGTTTTCTAGTATACGCAACGGTCTCTTGATTTGCCTTCGTTAAGTAAGCAGTCAATTCAGCTCCAGATTTTTCACCGGCACCTTCAATAATGTCATGTACACGGTGACGATAGTATTGGTTCAGTTCATTCAAGTAATCAGTATCTAACTGAACAAATTGTGGGTAATGACTCTCTACCAACGCTGCAAGTGACTTGTAGTACCACCAAGCGTCATCCATATTGTAATCCATTGAAGTATTGTTATATGAAGGATCAGTATCATTCATATTAGCAAAAAATGGAACAAATGGTGTGAAAGTTGGACCACCAATACAAAGCCACATTACAGCAGCCTTGTCATCTGGTACATCATTTCTTATTTGTAAGATATGTGCATTTTGGGTACGGTTAAGTCCAATTGGACGGAAGCGATGCTTTTCTTCTTCTGTACCCTTACCAAAAGGATCATATGGAGTGTTTTGATAATGACTACCTAAAACAAATTCGATATCTTCACGAGTGATTTTTTTAGCAGCACGTCTAATAAATGGCAAATCACCGTCTGTTGGATCTTGTTCAATCTCTGGATTAAAGTACTTTTGACCATACCAAACACGGTTAGTGTTGTAAAAACGATCTTGTTGACTGTAAGTACCAAAAATATGGCGGAAGTTCCAGCCTTCATGATCGACATTCAAATGATGTTCCTCAACAAACTCACGAATACCGTCACTCCACATGAAGTTGTCAGTATCTTCAAAATCAACTTGCTCAATTGAAACACGATTAGCTGCTACAGCATATGCATCATCTGGTATACGTTCAGCTACCCAATGATGACCGGTAACTATTTCCATGTACCAAATTTCGTCCTTATCACCAAACAGAACAGAGTTTCCAGCTGGTGAACCATATTTAGCAATTAATTTCCCTAAGTACTCTACACCGTTTCTAGCAGAATGAATGTATGGCAAAACAACTGTCTGCATACAATCTTCATCAAGACCATCTTTTACAAGTGGATCATAGGCCAATGCACGTTCATTACCATAAGTTGATTCAGTACACGACATTGCAATATTTTCTTGATTAATTCCACTTTCATCGTAGTAACCACGATTTTTATAATCAACATTAGGAACTGCTGGAACTGCTTGAGCATCTTCTGGCAAATCCATTTCAAATTTGTTTAGCCAAGACTTAATTTTACGGCCCTTTTCACCTTTTGCAGCAGGTTCGATAATGAACTTCTGTGGTGTTATTGGACGAAAAGTATCATCGTTTCGGCAGATCATAGTCGAACCGTCAACAGAAGCATTTTTACCTACTAAAATTGTGGTACATGCGCTATATTCTTTCATCAAGTATCTCCTCTTTTTGTTCTATCTTTCTATCTTAAACCAAATCGTGAAAAAGACCAACTGCATAGTCTGCGGCATCAAAATCGGCTAAATCACTTGCTTTTTCACCAAGACCAACCAATTTCACAGGTAATTTCATTTCGTTTCTAATTGCCAAAACAACCCCACCTTTAGAGGAACCATCTAATTTAGTCAAAACTAAACCCGTTAATTTAGTTGTTTTGTCAAAGTCTTTTGCTTGAAGTAATGCATTTTGACCAGTCGAACCATCTAAAACAAGCAACGTTTCTGTTGGTTCGTCAGGAGCTAATTTTTTAATTGTTCGCTCTATTTTTTCAAGCTCATTCATCAAGTTCTTTTTGTTTTGCAAGCGTCCAGCAGTGTCAACTAGCAAGTAATCAACTTGTTCGTCTATTGCTCTCTTAGTTGCATCATAAACTACCGAGGCTGGATCGGCTTGCTCTTTACTGGTAACAACAGGAACATCGACACGTTTACCCCATTCAACTAATTGTTCAACTGCACCAGCTCTGAAAGTATCTGCAGCAGCGAGTAAAACAGATTTACCTTCATCTTTAAGACGTTTGGCCAATTTTCCAATTGTGGTAGTTTTACCAGCGCCATTAACACCAACGAAAAGATAGATGTTAGTCTTGCCATCATCATGATGACTTAGTTTTTCGTTTTCGCTGTCACCATTTTGATCGTATAGCTCAACCATTTTCTCAACAATAACTTTTTTAAGATCATCGCGAGATTTAGCCTTTTGTAGTTTAGCCTCATCCCTCAAAGCATCGGTTAACTGCTCTGCTGTCTCATAACCAACATCTGATTCAATCAACAGCTCTTCTAGATCATCAAAGAAATCTTCATCAACCGTTCTAAATTGAGCAAAAAAGCGATTCAAACGAGCACCAAAACCTTTGTTCGTCTTTTCTAATCCCTTTTCATATAACTCAGTTTGATTTTCAGATTGTTGTTCTTCAGAACATGTTTGATCCTCTACTTCATTTTCCTCATTATCTGTTGAGTCAGAATCAACATCTTCTTGGGCAGTATCTTCTTCAACATCGTTAGATTGATTCGAAGAATCATCTTCCAGATTTTCTTCTGCTGTTTCAGCTTCTTCTATGCTTTCGTCTTGTGCCGATTCTTCACCATCAGCTGTTTTTTCAGCGTTTTCTTCTTCGGCTTTCTCATCTTTTTTCGTTTCTTTATCTGTATTTTCATCTTCACCAAATAAAGATTTTTTTATCTTATCAAATAAACCCAAAGTTAATTCACCTCATCTTTTAGTTCTTTCAATGAAACCGAAAGTACCTGCGAAACTCCCGACTCCTGCATTACTACCCCATATAACTGATCCGCGCGTTCCATCGTTCCACGTCTATGCGTAATAACAATGAACTGAGTATGCATATCATATTCTTCCAAAAAGTTGGCAAACCTAGTTACATTAGCATCATCAAGAGCGGCCTCAACCTCATCTAAAACACAGAACGGAACAGGTTTATATTTTAGCATCGCAAACAATAACGTAATCGCAGTTAAAGCACGCTCACCACCGGAAAGTAAGCTTAAACGTTGTGACTTTTTACCAGGTGGCTCTGCCATGATTTCGATTCCAGTAGTTAACATATCGTCCGGATCAGTTAAAACAAGTTTAGCATTACCGCCGCCAAAAACTACTGGAAATAGTTGACTAAAGCTCTCAGCAACTGCGGTAAATGTCGCTTCAAATCTTGAACTAACTTCTTGATCCAATTCTGCCATCGATTCGCGCAAATTGTCACGACCCTTGATTAAGTCATTTTGTTGATTGTTAAGGAAGTCGTACCGTTTCTTAACGTTCTCATACTCTTCAATTGACTTTAAATTAACTGGCCCAATATCTTCAAGTGACATTTTGTGTAATTTTACACTCTTTTGAAGTTGTTCACGGGTTTCTTGACTATTTGGGCTTTGCGCCTGATTCAAAGCAGCTTCAAAACTCAAAGAATAATCTTTACTTAATTGGTCAAGTCGCTGATCAATTTGACTAGTTAGACGAGCAATCTTAACTGAGAAGTCTTCTTGTTCACTTGCTGCATCTTTGCGCAAATCATAGTTTCTACTTGCCACTTGATCGAGCTGATTAATCTTAGCATCAAATTGTCCCAGCTTTGAACTAAGATTATTTAAACTAGCTTGTAATTCTTCTTTTTCAACAGAGCCTTGCTTAATTTCTTCATCCATTTGCTTTTTCTTAGCCTGGTCTAGCTCGCCACTATGACTGAGGGAAGATAATTTTTCGGACAAAGACTTGAGCTGAGCTTGATGCTGTTTCAAGCCTACGGCCTTGTCATTTTCTTGTCTAGTTAGGTTTTCCAACTTATTAGTATAAACAGCAATTTGCGGATCTAATTCAGAAAGCTGCGCCTGAACTTTTTGATTAAGCTCGGTAAAGTTTTTGATTCTATCTTGTATCTTGCTAATTAATTCTTTTTGTTGGTCAATTTTTTTGACAAAATCAGCTTTTTGTTTTTCAGCTGACGAAATCTTTTCTTTAATCTTTGCAATTTGCTCGTCACGTTCTTGTTGATGAGCTTCCAGCAAACGTTTGGCAGCCTTTAATCGATTAACTTCCTTCTCCTGATTTTGAAAAGAAAGAACGGCCTCACCTAAGTCTCTGCTATATTCTCGTTCCTTGTTTTGTAGCTGAGTAATTTCTTCAGTTAAAGAATCACTAGAATCAGATAATTCAGTAAACTGCACTTGATCTTTTGCCATTTGCTCTTTCAGTTGAGCAAGTGTTTTCTTTAATTGGTTAAGTTCAGAAACAGTCTGAAGCGGGGAATTATTTTTTTGATTTCGCGCTCCTCCTGTCATTGAACCACCAGGCGAAATAATATCACCATCGAGTGTAACAATACGATACCGAGCAACTCGTTGCCTAATTTTCATTGCGTTATCGATTGTGTCAACCACAATTGTGCTGCCTAACAAATAATTGATTGCAGCACTAATATCTTCTTCAGTAGAGCTTTTGACAAGCTGGCTTGCTACCCCTTGATAGCCGTCATAAGATTCAACAATCTTAACTGTTGAGGAAGGTATTTCATTTACTCTTAAACCATCGAGTGGTAAAAAAGTGGCACGACCACTATGATTCATTTTTAATCGATTAATCGCATCACGCGCACTAGTGCGAGAAGTGGTCACAAGATCTTGAACTCCTCCGCCTAAAGCAGTAGTCATTGCCGCTTCAAATTCAGCCGAAAAAGTTATTAGTTCTCCAACCGCACCAATAACTCCTGGAAAATCACTTAAATTATTAAGCACGTTTTTTACACCATAATAATAGCCTTCATGCCGGTTTCTAATGTTTTTAAGTGCTTCATACCTAGCATTAACCTGACTATAGCGCTGGTTATTATCACTGACTACTTGACGCAAATTAGCTAAAGTTGCTTGTTGACTAGCTTGTTTGTCAGTCAATTGCTTTACATCGGCTCTAGCCTTTTGGTGTTTTTCTTTTAATTTTTTTCCTTGCTCACGTAGCCGTTCAAGCTCACTATCCGCTTTTTCAAGCTGATTAACTACATCATCATTCTGATAATCACTATCATCGCTAGTGCGCTTAAGTTCTGAATTTAAATAAACAATTTCATTATTATTAGAAGTTTGATCTTGCAAAAGTTGAATATAATCTGCTCTTAGATCGTCTAATTTCTTATTTAATTGCTCTGGATTTTCATCCAATTGCTCGGTTAGCTTAGTTCTTTTATCTTTCAGCTGAGCTTGTTCTTCAGCTAGTTCCTTTTTTTGCTGAAGTAGCGCCGCAGATTCTTCTTGTAAGTCAGCAATCTGCTTTTTTAGATCTGCTAGCTCTTTCTGATACTCTTTCTTTGTTGCTTCACTATACTGTTTGCTTTGCTCAGCAACCTGCAATTCAGTATTCAAATCAGAAAGTTTCTTTGTCAAAGCAAGTAGTTTTTCCTGAATTTGTTCGCGTTCATCATTTGCAGCTTTATACTCTGAACGCTTGGCAGCAACCGCTGCTTGAGATTCTTTCACTTCACTATCAAGCTTTGATAAAAGAACTTGGTTTTGATCAGCTTTTTCTTGAACTGCCTTTTTTTGTTCATCTAAGTCTTCAATTTCAAATGCTAATAGGGTTTTTAAATCTTCATCTAAACTATCTTTTTGAAACTGATATTCCTTAGCAAGTGAACTTTGCTCATGTAGCGGTTCAATTCGTTGTTCCAGTTCCTTGACCAAATCGTTAATTCTGATTAGATTTTCAGTAGTTTGGTCTAATTGAGCACTGGCTTCTTCTTTTTGCTTTTTAAAATGGAGTATTCCAGCAGCTTCCTCAAATAGACTTCGTCTTTCTTCCGGTCTGGAATTTAGAATCTGATCTACTCGCCCCTGCGAAATAATTGCAAGACTATCTTGAGAAATTCCTGAGTCCAAAAATAAAGCACGGACATCTTTTTGCCTAACACTACGCTTATTGATTAAGTACTCATTATCCCCGGAACGCAGTATTCTTCTGGTAACAATTACGTGGTCATCATCAAAATTAAGTTCACGTTTTTTGTTATCAAAAATCATTGAAACTTCAGCGCGATTAGCGGGCTTACGAAATTCACTACCTGCAAAGATGACGTCTTTCATATTTGACCCACGTAGCGACTTGGCGCTTGATTCACCCATTACCCAACGTATTGCTTCAGTAATGTTACTTTTTCCACTACCGTTTGGGCCAACTATTCCGGTAATACCAGTGTCAAATTCAATTTTAGTTTTTTCAGCAAATGATTTAAAACCATCAATGATAAGTTCTGTTAATGGCAAACACTTATCCTCCTAATTGAGTTCGTTTAAGGCAACCTTAGCAGCTTCTTGTTCAGCCGCTTTTTTATTATGCCCATTACCTTGAGAAATCACTTTCCCATTTACAACTAACTGAACAGTAAAACTAGAAGGTGTCTGAACTTCTTTTATTACTTGATATTCAATTTTAACCGGTCCGTCCTGTTGTAAAAATTCTTGTAAGTCTGTTTTGTAATCCCGCGATGCGTCAAAATGACCGGCATCAATTTCTGGGAAAACCGTCAATCTTAGAAAGTGTTCAACTGCATTCATGCCTTGATCAAGAAAAAGTGCACCGTTAAATGCTTCAAAAACATCTTCCAAGAGCGTTTTTCTGGCTCTTGCTCCTGCTTTTTCCTCACCATGACCTAAATTAATTTCAGCTGGAAAGCCAAATTCTTGTGCAAACCTAGCAAAGCCCTCGGTATCCACAATATTTGACCGCATCCGTGTTAGTTCCCCTTCATTAAGTTGAGGGAAATTACGATACAAATAATCTGAAATGGCTAATTCAAGAACTGCATCGCCCAAGAATTCTAGCTTTTCATAATCACGAACGCCATCGTTCGGATGCTCGTTGGCATACGATGAATGTGTAAAAGCTTCCTCCAATAATTTTGGGTTATTAAAGCTAATCTTGTATTTGGTTTTTAATTGATTAATAAATTTTGTACTGACCATCTTTTCAGCCCCTTTTTCTTTATAGATTATACCAGTTTTTACCTTCAAAAATGAAAAAGAAAACTATTACATCAAATTCATGTAATAGTTTTCTATAAATATTTGGCCTATCTACCTTAAGCAAGATACTTTTACTTAGTAAAAGCTACTCGATACCACAATGGATGGTCATTATTCATCTTAGATGGCTTATATGAATATCCAGTCAGCTTACTGTTAACAGCATCAATCTGGTACACGTTGTATGTTGGAACAACATATGCTTCATCATTCATATATTTTTGCCATTCATGGAATTTTTGAACACGATATTTATGATCAAAGGCTTTCTGAGAGTCCATTTCTTCTAGCAATTTAGTGTTTTCAGGAGTTACAAAACGGGAATAGTTCTGCATGGTTCCTTCACTATACAATTCGGCCTGTGACGGTTCAGATGAAAGTGTCCATCCCCCTAAAAAGACGTCAACATTTGGATCATCATGTATAACCTTGTCATAGAATGAGTTGAACTCGGCTAAACGACCTCCTACTAACTTAACATTCAAACCAACCTTTTTCCACTGCAAGATATAGTTCTGAATAATCGGCTCGTCAATTGGTGTCTTAGCCTTAGCCAACAAGTTAATTGTTAACGGCTTACCATCAGGAGTTGTGCGCCATTTTCCCTTCTTCTTATAACCAGCTTTATCTAAAATTTGATTAGCCTTTTTAAGATTAAAAGTGTAGCCCTTGTTGCTCTTATCAAAGTAATCGCCATATTGCGCAGGAATCAAGGTCGGAATTTGGAAACTTAAGCCGTCAGTATAGTGCCTATATACAGAATCCGTGTTTAATGCATATGCCATTGCTTGACGAAGTGACTTGTCACCCATCTTAGCTTTAGGATCCATTACATTCTTAGACTTTGCGTCATCCCACTTCCCGACCTTAAACGCCATGTAGAAATAGGCTAATGGTATTTGGGCAACAAAATTTACATCCTTAGTGTCTTTTACTTCTTTCCATTGACTGTTCACAACCCGCGCAATATCAAATTTATGACTCTTAATAGATTGTGAAGCAGAATTTGTAGTAACCACTTGATACTCGATTTTGTCTAATTTCGGTTTACCACGCCAATAGTACTTGTTAGGCACCCAAGTTACTGATTGACCACGAACAACTTTTTGCGCTTCATATGGTCCAAAATATAGTGGCTTTTTTCTAAGCTGATCAGATGAGGTTAGCTTAGAAAAAGGTACATTTTTAAGATAATGATATGGTGCAGCTTTTTCCCAGATATATCCATTACCTGAATAATACATACCTGGTTTTAATTCCTTGCAGTGTATTACAACTACTCGACCATCTTCACCATCAGGCATTTCAATACCAGAAATTGTCTTGGCTTTGCCCTCATGGTATTCTTCTATACCATTGATGATATTAAATTGAGAGGAATAACGCTGCGATTTAGTGGCCTTATTAGCAATGATTTCATAAGCATATTCAACATCCTTAGCGGTTACTTGTTTACCGTCTGACCACTTTACACCTTTTTTAATTGTGATTGTAGCAGTTTTCGCTTTGCGGTTAAGTCTTAGAGTTGCTGGCCCCTTATCATTAATTTTATAATGGTCGTCCGTATCAAAAAGAGATTCTTGACCAGGACTTGATATATCAGCACTAGGCTGATCATTTTGCAACTCTTCGTTAAAAATTCCAATAAATGGTGTGTCAGATTCTAACGCTATTTTAACTGTTCCGCCTTGCTTAGCAGTCTTATTGGGAGACTCAATTGGGAACTTTCTATTCGTCTTAGCGCCCTCATTGCCTCCATTACCGCTCTTACCACAAGCAACTAGTGCTAAAGCAGCTGTTGACACAATACCAAGGGAACTGATAAATTTACCTTTTTTCATAAAGCGTGTTCCTCCTTAATTCGTAAAATTTTAATTGAGTATTAGAAACAAGTTAATAATAAAATAATACCATCAAAAATTATAAAATCAATAAAAAACTAATATTTATTTCATTTATTTTTATCATTTTAGCAATTATCGTTAATAAGGACGTTTTTGATAAAAATTTACCACAAAAAAAGAGTTAAGAAATCTAGATTTCTTAACTCTTTTCATATATTAGGCTTATTTGATTTTTTACTTAGCAAAACCAACGTTGTACCATAATTGGTGACCATTGTTTAACTTAGAAGGCTTCAATGAGTAGTTAACTAACTTGCTGTTAACAGCATCAATTTGATACTCATTGTACATTGGAATGACGTAGGCTTCATCATTCATATACTTTTGCCATTCATGGAACTTGTCAACACGATACTTGTGATCAAAGGCTTTTTGTGAATCCATTTCCGTAATCAACTTAGTGTTTTCAGGAGTTACAAAACGTGAGTAGTTCGACATTGTACCTTCACTGAACATCTGCTCTTGTGATGGTTCAGTTGATAACGTCCAACCAGCCATAAAGACATCTACCTTAGGATCATCATGTTGAACCTTATCGTAGAATGAGTTGAATTCAGTTAAACGACCTCCAAGCAATTTAACGTTCAAACCAATCTTATTCCATTGTTGGATAAAGTTTTGAACAATTGGTTCGTTGATTGCTTGACCAGACATTGCCATGAAGTTAATTGTTAAAGGCTTACCTTCTGGAGTTGTACGCCACTTACCCTTCTTCTTGTATCCAGCTTTATCCAAAATTTGGTTAGCTTTCTTAAGGTTATATGTATAACCCTTATTGCTCTTATCGAAATAGTCACCAAATGGTGCTGGAATTAAAGTTGGGATTTGGAAACTAAGACCATCTGTATAGTGCTTGTATACAGCATCTGTGTTCATTGCATAAGCCATAGCTTGACGAAGTGACTTGTCATGCATCTTAGAATTTGGATTCATGACATTCTTAGACTTCTTAGCATCCCACTTACCAACTTTAAAGGCAAGATAACGATAACCTAAAGGAATTTGTGCTACAAAGTTTACATCCTTAGTATCCTTAACCTGCTTCCATTGACTGTTGATAACACGAGTAACATCGAACTTCCCACTCTTGATTGATTGTGAAGCAGAGTTAGGTGAAACAACTTGATAAATAATTTTATCTAGTTTAGGAGTGCCACGCCAGTAGTACTTGTTTGGTACCCATGTTACAGATTGACCACGAACAATCTTCTGAACCTTGTAAGGACCAAAGTACAAAGGTTTCTTTCTAACTTCATCTGAACTTTCAAGTTTAGAGAATGGGATGTCCTTTAAGTAGTGATATGGTGCAGCCATTTCCCAAATATAGCCGTTACCACTGTAATACATACCTGGCTTTAATTCCTTGCAGTGCAATACAACTACTCGGCCATCTTCACCGTCAGGCATCTCTATACCAGAAATGGTCTTTGCTTTACCTTCATGGTATTCTTCCATGCCGTTGATAATGTTGAATTGTGATGCATAACGTTGTGACTTAGTAGCCTTATTCGCAATAATTTCGTAAGCATATTCAACATCTTTTGCGGTTACTTGTTTACCGTCTGACCACTTTACACCTTTTTTAATCGTGATTGTAGCTGTTTTAGCTTTACGATCAAGTTTTAAAGTGGCTGGACCTTTATCATTAATCTTGTAATGATCATCTGTATCAAAAAGTGATTCTTGACCTGGACTTGCAACATCAGCATCTTGCTGACTCATTTGCAATTCTTCATTGAAAATACCTGTAAAAGGTGTATTTGTTTCTTCAGCAACCTTGATAGTGCCACCCTTTTTAACAGCTGAACTCTTAGTTTCTATTGGAAACTTACTTGCTGTTTTGGCACTTTCATTGTTTGAACTTTCACTTTTACCACATGCAACCAGTGTTAGGGCTGCAGCAGTAACAACTCCTAACGAACTTAAAAACTTACTCTTTTTCATAAGCGAGATTCTCCTTCTTAAATAAATAAGAATTTAACTGAGCTCTCGAAACAAGTTAATAATTTTATCTTAGCATTAAAAATGATAATTGCAATAATTTAGTTAATTAAAAGTTAAGCTTTTTATATTATTCTTTTTCAAAAACAATAAAAAACTCGAGTTTTACTCGAGTTTTTTGCTTATTTAGCGTATGCAACTTCATACCAAATTGAATTAGAATGTGAAGGTTTTAATGTGTACCCTGTCAGCTTCTTATTAACAGCAGTAATTTCATACGAATTGTTAACTGGAACTACATAAGCTTCTTTATTCATATATTCTTGCCACTCATGAAATTTTTCAACTCTGTATTTGTGGTCAAATGCTTTTTGTGAATCTATTTCATTCAAAAGCTTAGTGTTTTCAGGAGTTACAAAACGACTGAAGTTAAATGGTGCACCTTCATTGTAAATATCAGCAGGTGAAGGTTCGCTTGACAAACTCCAAGAACCCATAAACATATCAACACCAGGATCGTCATTTTGGACCTTATCATAGAATGAGTTAATTTCTATTAAACGTCCATTATACAAGCTAACATTTAAACCAATTTTATGCCATTGTTGAATATAGTTTTGGATGATTGGTTCTTGGACAGCTGATCCTGCCATACCTAAGAATTTAATCTTTAAAGGCTTGCCATTTGGTTGAACACGCCACTTACCCTTCTTCTTATAGCCAGCTTTGTCCAAAATTTCATTTGCCTTTTTAAGGTTGTAGTTATAACCTTTAGCATCTTTGTCAAAGTAATCGCCAAATGGCGCTGGAATCAAAGTTGGAATATGGAAGTTTAAGTCACTATTGTACTTCTTGTTAACTTGATCTATGTTCATGGCATATGCCATAGCCTGACGAAGAGACCTGTTACTCATTTTGCTCTTTGGATTCATGACGTTCTTACTTGTCTTAGCGTCAAATTTACCAACTTTGAAAGCCAAATAACTATATGACAATGGAATCTTTGCTATAAAATTAACACCTTTAGCATCTTTGGTTTGCTTCCATTGAGAGTTAATTACCTTAGCAACATCAAACTTATGGCTCTTAATTGCTTGAGTTGTGGAATTAGTTGAAACGACTTGGCAAACAATCTTATCCAATTTTGGTTTACCACGCCAATAGTACTTATTAGGAACCCAAGTTGCTGACTGTCCACGAACTAGTTTGTCCAACTTATAAGGGCCAAAGTACAAAGGCTTTTTTCTGACCTCATCTGAAGATTCAAGTTTGTCAAAAGGAACATTTTTCAAATAATGATACGGTGCAGCGCCTTCCCAATAATAATCATTTCCACTATACGCCATGCCGGGCTTGATGGAATCGAAGTGTAAAACCATTGTTCTACCGTTTTCACCATCTGGTAATTCGATTCCGGAGATTGTTTTAGCTTTTCCCTCATGGTATTCTTTCAGCCCTTTAAGAGCCTCTAATTTGGTTGAATATCGTTGTGCCTTAGTTTTTGCATTACCTAAAATCTCATATGAATATTCCATGTCCTTAGCGGTTACTTGCTTACCATCTGACCACTTAACGCCCTTTTTGATTGTAATGGTGATGGTCTTTTTATTTTTGTCCAATTTCATTGTAGCAGGACCGTCATCAGTTATCTTGTAGTAGTCATCAGTTGCAAATAATGATTCCTCACCTGGAGAAGCAACTTGAGCATCAAAACTAGTGACAGACAGTTCATCTAAAAAAATCCCTGTGAACGGGGTATCTGTTTCCAATGCCACCCGTACAGTGCCGCCTTGTTTAGCTTCTTTTTTGGGCATTGCACTAGGAAAACGACTTGCTGTTTTTGCATTATTAGTGTTGTCCGCATTATTGTTTTTGCCACATGCTACCAAAGTCAACGCAGCAAGGCTCAACATTCCTGCCGATCCAGCTAGTTTTGCTCTTTTCATAAAAGTACTCCTTCAAATTCAGAATTAAAATTAGTTTTGTTAAAATTATATGAATAAATTAAACGTGTCAATCACTTTTATTAATATTATTTTAATTTTATTAAAAATGTCAACCGGTAGTTCTGTTTTTAAAATAAAATAGCAAATAAAAACACCCCAAGATAATATCTTGAGGTATTGCCATAAACTTAGTTATTTAGTAAAGCCAACTTTATACCATAATTGGTGTCCATTTGAATTTTCAGATGGATTTGTTGAGTAGCCAGTTATCTTTTTATTAACAGCTATTACTTTGTATGAGTTATCTAGAGGAATTACGTAAGCCTCGTCATTCATGTAATCTTGCCATTCATGGAACTTATCTACACGGTAGCTATGATTGAATGATTTTTGCGAATCAATTTCTTTCAATAGTTTATTGTTCTTTGGCGTAACAAATCTAGTGTAGTTCATTGGAGAAGTTTCACCATAAAGCGCTGCTGGCGATGGCTCACTCGCTAAACTCCAGCCAGCCATGAACACATCAACTTGAGGGTTGTCGTTTTGAATCTTATCATAGAATGAATTAAATTCACTCAAACGGCCACCGACAAGCTTTACATTCAAGCCAACTTTTTGCCATTGTTGAATATAGTTTTGAACGGTTGGCTCTTGAACAGAACTACCGGTCATTGCCAAGAAGTTAATGGTTAATGGCTTACCGTTAGGTTGAACACGCCATTTACCTTTCTTCTTATAGCCAGCCTTATCAAGTAGCTGATTTGCCTTTTTCAAGTTATAATCATAACCTTTGGCACTTTTATCGTAGTAATCACCAAATTGAGCAGGGATTAGAGTTGGGATGCGGAAGCTTAAACCAGAAGTATAATGTTGATCAACAGATGAAACATTCATTGTATAGCCCATAGCTTGACGCAATGCCTTGTTATTCATCTTTGCTTTAGGATTAGTAACATTCTTGCCTTGCTTATCGTCCCATTTACCTACTTTAAAGCCTAAGTAGTGATAGCTAAGAGGGATTTGCGCTACAAAGTTAACATTTTTAGTATCCTTAACTTCATTCCATTGTGAATTAACTACTTCTGTAACATCAAATTTATTACTTTTAATACTTTGCGAAATTGAGTTATCGGAAACTACCTGTGAAACGATTTTTGCTAGTTTTGGTTCACCACGCCAATAGTACTTATTAGGAACCCAAGTAACTGATTGTCCACGGACAATTTTTTGAACTTTAAACGGACCAAAGAACATCGGCTTCTTTCTGATTTGATCAGATGATTGTAATTTATCAAAAGGAATATCCTTCAAATAGTGGTATGGCGCTGCTGATTCCCAGAAGTAACCATTACCACTGTAAAGCATCCCTGGTTTCATTTCTTTGAAGTGCAAAACAATAGTTCTACCTGACTCACCGTCTGGCATTTCAATTCCTGAAATTGTTTTGGCTTTTCCATCATGGTACTCTTTCATACCAACAATTTCTTCAAATTGACTGCTATATCTTTGTGCCTTTGTTTTCTTGTTTGCTAAGATTTCATATGGGTATTCGAGGTCCTTAGCATTTACTTGCTTACCATCAGACCACTTCACACCCTTTTTCACTGTAATTGTAATTGTTTTAGCTTTTCGGTCTAGTTTAAAAGTTGCTGGACCTTTATTAGTGATTTTGTAGCTGTCGTCAGTATCAAATAATGATTCCTCACCAGGTTCAGCTACTGAACTATCAATTGCAGTAGTCGATAATTCATCTGAAAAAATACCAGTAAATGGTGTATCTGTTTTAATAGCGTACTTTAAAGTACCACCTTGCTTAGCCTCTTTTTCTGGCACTGCTTGAGGAAATTTACTTGCCGTCTTAGCATTTTCATCATTAGCAGTATTATTACTTTTACCACAGGCTACTAGTGTCAAAGCCGCAGCAGACACTAAACCTATGGAACGAAGAATTTTTGACTTATTCATAATTATTTAAAAACTCCTATCTAATCAATGAATAATAAATTCCCGTATGTTCTTGGAATAAGCTAATGTAATAATTTTAACATATTTACCGCTAGTTTTAAATGTGACCACTTCCTACTCTTTTTCACTGCAACAAAAAAGACTTGCTCTCACAAGTCTTTTTATTTTTAGTTTTCACGTTGTCTTGCATCACCTGCACGTTGTAATGCTCGACCTACATAGTTAATACTAAGTGAAATAGCTAACAGCATAACCGTTGCTGGAAGCCACAACCAAGGCCGACTAACAACATTAACTGGGTCATTTGCAAAGCCAATTAATGTACCGAGTGAAGGCACAGAAGATGGTAAACCGTAATCGATGAATGAAAGAGTTGTTTCAACACCAATGTTACTTGCAATTGCAATAACAACGTCGATGATAATCATTGAGGTAATGTTAGGTAACACTTCACGGAACATAATCTTAAAGTCAGACGAGCCAGAAGTCTTTGACGCTAACACATAATCACGACCTCGTTGGGAAAGAATGAAGGCCCTAAAATACCTTGCCGTTCCAGTCCAACCAAACATTGAAATTATCCAAACCAAACTCAACGGGCTATAGTGAGGAATAACTGTTACCAAAACAATTTCGATTGGCATTACAGGTAAAACTTGGATAAAATCAACAATTCTCATGATAATTGCATCAATGTAACCACCATAATAACCTGAAACTAGTCCGACAACCAAACCGACAACTTCACAGATAGCAGTAACACCCATACCAATAAGAATTGAGTTACGTCCACCCATAATCAATAGTTTTACAATATCACGACCACCGTCGTCAGTACCTAATAAGTGTCCATTGGTTCCCCAACCATAGTAGGCATCAATAATGTTAGTTTCAGTAACCTTTTCGGCGTTCAAGAAAAGTGAACCACCAAAGGTAAATAGTAAAATTGCAATTATAACAATAAATGCAGTTAAAGCAACTTTGTCTTTAAAAATTTCTCGCGCAATCACTTTAATGCTTGAAGCAGGAGCAGAAACTTTTTTCTTGTTAACTTCTTCGGTTGAAGTGTTTTCTTTCTTTTCAGACATTTCTTTTCCTCCTTACTTAATTCTGATTCGTGGGTCAACTATACTCATAATAATATCTGATAATAAATTACCGAGTAAAGTAAGAATACCAAAGATTAAAATTAATGCTGTTAAGGTTGTGTAATCACGTTGACCAATTGAGTCAAGGAACAATTTACCCATTCCTGGATAACTGAAGACTGACTCAACGATCATTGACCCACTTAATAATCCAGTAATTGTTGTACCAAATGAAGAGGCAATTGGTAAAAGTGAGTTACGTAAAATGTGCTTACGGAAAACAACATTTTCTGGAACACCCTTACTATGGGCTGTACGAACGTAATCTTCAACCTTATTATCAACAATACCAGTTCTTAAATACTGTACAATTGAAGTGGTTGTAATTAAGGCAACCAAGCAAGCAGGTAAAATAATGTGATAGATTTGACTACCTAAAGTACCCCAGAAACCAGAAGCATTAGGTGACACAGAACCTGAGATTGGGAACCAACCTAAAGTAAAACCAAATAGCCAAATTCCTAAGATGTAGAAGACAAATGGTGGTACCGCAAAAGTTACATAGTTAAAAATTTGAACTGCTTGATCTTGCCATTCGTCTTGGTGACGACCAGCGGTAATGCCCAAAGGAATTGAGATTCCATAACTTATGGTAGTAGTTAACAGCGCGAGCCAAAAAGTATTTACAGCACGGTCAGCAATTAGTGAAGTTACTGGAACATGTTGGATATAACTAGTACCTAAGTCACCTTTAAATAAGTTACCAACCCAGCGACCATATTGCACTGGTATCGGATCGTACAAACCAGCAGCACGTTTTAAAGCCTCAAGTTGTTTTGGATCAGTATTAGGATTAATTTGGCCACTAAATGGGTCTCCAGGCATCATTTTAGCTAAGAAGAAGATCAAAATACTCAAGATAATCACCTGAGGAATCATGATTAATACTCGTCTTAAGACTGTTTTCCACATTATTAATTTCTCCCTTCTTCTTTTAGCTCTTCACGTTCAAGTTCATCTTTTGGCAAAGCAACCCAGTGCTTACCTGAAACTTGTTGCAGTGGGAAGACACGACCTTCTTGATCGTACCACTTACTTTGGTCATTTTGAAATTCTTGATCGACTTCTTCACGATGCTTTTTGTTTTCTGCACGGTGTTCAACGTCAACAACAGGAATTGCTGAAAGCAACCGCTTAGTATAGATATGCATTGGATGGTTGTAGATGTCCTCACGACTACCAATTTCTACTAGACGACCACGGTGCATAATAGCCAAGTTTTCAGACATGTGCTTAACAACACCTAAGTCATGAGAAATAAACAAATATGCAATGTTATATTGCTGTTGGATATGCTTCATAAAGTTCAAAACCTGCGCCTGAACCGACAAATCCAAAGCACTTGTTGGCTCATCGGCAACAATCAACCTTGGATTTGTTGCAACCGCACGTGCAACACCAATTCTTTGTCTCTGACCACCAGAAAATTCATGTGGGTACTTATAAATTGAGTCACTTGGCATACCAACGATGTCCAATAACTCTTGTACACGATCACGTTCTTGATCAGTGGTTAAATTCTCAAAATTACGAATTGGTTCAGCAATAATGTCTTCGATTCGCTTTCTGGGATTCAAACTAGACATTGAATCCTGAAAGATCATTTGGACATCTTTGTTATAGTTTAACTTACGACGATTCTTAGACTTTGTAATATCAACATCATGATAAATAATTTCGCCGCTTGTTACTGGTTCAACACCAACAATTGCTTTTCCAGTTGTTGACTTACCGGAACCTGACTCACCAATTAAGCCATATGTTTCACCTTCGTTAATAGTGATGCTGACACCATCAACCGCACGAACATAATCAGTAATACGATTCCAAAAACCAGATCTAATTGGATAGTGTACCTTTAAATCTTTTACTTGAATAATTTCTTTTGCCATAATTACTCCCCACTTGCTTCAGAATCATCAAAGTGGAACGTCTTCCAGCATGTACATCTTACCCAGTGACCTGGCTCAACTTCATGCATGACTGGTTCCTTTTCATGGGCACTCGCAGGAATCCACGGAATTCTATCCGCAAAACGATCCCCTTCACGTGGCATGTTTATCAATGATGGAACGGTTCCATGAATAACGTGTAAATCTTCATCTGTATCATCAGATTGAGGCATAGAGTTCAATAATGAACGTGTATATGGGTGTAACGGATTGTTGAAAATTGTCTTAACGTCTGCTTTTTCAACTACTTGACCGGCATACATAACAGCGACTTCATCAGCTGTTTCTGCCACAACACCCAAGTCGTGCGTAATCAAAATAATGCCTGAATGAGATTGTCTTTGAATATCTTCAAGTAAATCAAGAATTTGTGCTTGAATAGTTACATCCAAGGCTGTAGTCGGCTCGTCAGCAATAATAACTTCTGGTTTGCAGGCAATTGCCATGGCAATCACGATACGTTGACGCAAGCCACCTGAAAGTTCGAAGGGATACATTGAGTATGTTTCTTCCGGCTTTGGCATACCAACTTGATTGAACAATTCGATAACGCGTTCATGACGTTCTTTTTCATTCATATCGGTGTGGTAGTATAGAGTTTCTGCAACTTGGTCGCCTACACGCATAAGTGGGTTTAAACTGGCTAGTGGATCCTGGAAGATCATACCAATCTTATTTCCACGAATCTTATCAAATAGAGATTCATTTAAACCGACCAGGTTTAATTCATTATATAGAATATCTCCAGTTACTTTTGTATTTTTATGGTCATATAAACCAATAATACTTGCGGCTATTGTACTCTTACCACAGCCAGATTCACCAACGACTGATAAAATTTCATCTCGCTTCAGAGTAATGTTGACATCGTCTGCTGCATCGTAAAACTTTCCGTTTAGACGATAAGCAGTATGAAGATGCTGGATATCTAGCAAGAGATCACTTTGTTTTTCCAAAGGCCATTTCCCCTCTCAATTTTTCAACAAGTTTATTAAAGATACTTAATAAATTTATTTAATTTCTAATTATATACATCAAAATGGCTATATGCAAATATCAACCTGAAATTTGTTGAAATTAATTTTGATGTGAAGCAATGTAACTAACTGCATCGCCAACTGTTTTTATCTTTTCAGCATCTTCATCAGAAATTTCTGCACCAAATTCATCTTCTAATTGTAAAATGAACTCTACTAAGTCAATTGAGTCAGCATCTAAATCAGTTGTAAAATTAGTTTCTTCTGTAATCTTGTCTTTAGAGACTTCAAAATTATCGGCTAAAATGTCCTTTATTTTAGTAAAAATTTCTTGTTCAGTCATTATCAATTCTCCTTTATTACTTTTTATTTATCAGTAGCAAATTCAGCCCTAAATTTGTCAATAATATTCTCTTTTAATATTTTATCGACCTGTTTAATTGTAAAATAGACTGCTCGCTGGTCTGAACGTCCATGAGTCTTTACTACAGGGGCATCCAGGCCTAGTAAAACTGCTCCACCGTACTTATCAACGTCAAATTTTGAAACTAAACCTTTCAAGGCATTTTTTATTAATAAAGCACCAATTTTAACCAAAAAACCACTATTTAGCAAATTGTCTTTTAATAAATGAATTAGAACTGAAGACGTTCCTTCAATGTTCTTTAAGACGGCATTACCTGTAAAACCATCTGTTGCGACAACATCGGCTTTACCATCTAAAAGTTCATTTCCTTCAATATTACCAATGAAGTTTAACTCACTATCAAGCAATAATTGATAGGCTTCTTGATGAACATCATCACCCTTATCACTTTCAGACCCATTGTTAAGAAGGGCAACGCGTGGATTTCTAATACCGCGTACTTTTTCAGCATAATATGATGCCATTTTAGCCCAATTAAGGATGTACTCAGGTTTGGTCTTGGCATTTGCCCCAACATCAATCATGTTAAAACCATCGTCTGAATTTTTAACAGGTAAAGTTGGCATAAATCCTGGACGAGCAATCCCCTTAATCCGACCAATAATAAAAATACCACTAGCCAGAATTGAACCAGAATTTCCTAATGATAAAAGTGCGTCCGCTTTTCCCTGCTTAATATACTGCGCTGCGACAACCAAAGAAGAATCTTTCTTTGTCCTGATTGCTTTAACAGGTTCATCCTCATCATTAATAACTTCTGTTGTACCAACTATCTCTATTTGGTCAGTATCGGAACCGACCAGTTTTTTAATTTTTGCTTGGTCACCAAATAAAATAAATTTGGTTTCTTTTAATTCTGTTTTTGCCTGCAAAACGGCTTGGACAATGGCTTCTGGCGCATTTTCGCCACCCATTGCATCAATTGCAATTGTTCTCATTTATTTCCACAATCTTTTCTAAGTACGTTCTTGCTGTAATTTTTTATATTCTATCACTTGTTTTAAATTTTTGTGCTCACTATCAGATAATTCTGGATCTTTTTCAACTATATTGTTGGCTACTTGTTGAGCCACAACCATTGTTTCGTAGTTGTTGACCACATTTCCTACCTGAAATTCTGGCAAACCAGATTGTGCACGCCCGAAAAGATCACCTTCACCACGAAGCTTTAAGTCTTCTTCGGCCAGTTTAAAGCCATCGGTTGTTGATGCAATTATTTTCATTCGCGCCTTCCCGGCTTCCGTTTTTGGATCTGCTAAAAAGACACAATAGCTTTGCGTTTTTCCACGTCCAATTCGGCCACGAAGTTGGTGCAACTGACTAATTCCAAAACGATCGGCATTGTAGATAATCATTAAATTTGCATTGGCGACATCGACTCCAACTTCAATCACACTAGTAGTAACTAAAATGTTAATCTCACCAGCTGCAAACTCTGACATAATTTCTTCTTTTTTTGTTCCCGGCATTTGGCCGTGAAGAAGTTCAACACGTTGATCAGGAAAATCATGGCTTAGCTTTTCAAAAAGTTCCTCTGCATTTTTTAAATCAAGCGCTTCAGATTCAGTAATCAGTGGAGTAACCGCGTAAATCTGAAAATATTGCTCCAGCTGCTCGCGCATTAGACGATAAACATCACTCATCTGGTTGCCAGTCTTCCAAAAGGACTTAATTTGCTTTCGGCCCGCCGGAAGATGACGAATTTCTGAAACAGAAGTTTCGCCATAAACTGTTAAGGCTAGGGTTCTTGGAATTGGAGTTGCAGTCATTGCCAAAGTATCAGGTGCATTACCCTTATTAATCAGAGCTTGACGTTGTCCAACTCCAAAGCGGTGTTGCTCATCAATAATTACGAGTCCTAGGCTTTTAAAAATAACACTTGGTTGAATTAATGCATGAGTTCCAACAACCACATTGATAGTGCCATCAGTCAATTCACGATATATTTCTCGACGCTCGAGTGTCTTAGTAGTTCCAGTTAAAAGTGCTGTCCTAACTCCAAACGGCCGCAAAAGATCATCTATCTTCTTAAAATGTTGCGTAGCTAAGATTTCTGTTGGCACCATTAAAACTGCTTGAAACCCCGCAGTAACAGCTGCATACATCGCATAGATTGCAACAATCGTTTTACCTGACCCAACATCCCCTTGCAGCAAGCGATTCATTTGCTTAGTAGAATGCAAATCAGCAAAGATTTCATTTATAACCCTTTTTTGATCATCTGAAAGATCAAATGGCAATGCTTTGGTCAGTTCATTGATTTCTTCCAAATCATACTTTTTTGCTATTCCAGTATTTTTAGAATTATGTCTAGTTAATTCAGCAAGTTCTGTTTGGAAAATAAAAAATTCGCGGAAAATTGCGCTTCTTTTCGCTAATTCTGCTTCACGGCCATTTTTTGGATGATGCATTTGCAAAATTATTTGTTGCTCGGGAAGTAAGCGATACTTTTGACGAATTGGTTTGGGAACGATATCCATTACGTCTGGCAAAAAATCCTCCAAAGCTAAATCTATCAACTCAACGAGCTTCTTTTGCCTAATATGATGGTTAACCGAATATATCGGAGCCATTCCGCTGTCATTTTCCTTTGCAGCAACAAATTTAAAGCCAGCCAAACTTTGCCTTGCAAGGTTGTATTTGCCATAAACTGCTACTTCTTTTCCAACTTCAATTTTCTCTTTTAGCCATGGCTGATTAAAAAAATTGACCAAGATTACATCATGGTCAATTCTCATTTTGAAACTAAGTCTGCTTTTTTTGTAACCAAATCTGCTAACAAAGGCATCAGTCGCAACAATCCCTTTTAGCATTACCTTTTGACCATCCATGATCTGATCAAGTGGTATCGTCTGCAATTCATCGTAGCGAAATGGAAAATAAAATAACAAATCATATATGCTATATATTCCTAAGCTACCAAGAGCAGCAGCAGTTTTTGTTCCTACGCCTTTTAAATTGGTCACAGGAGCAAATAGTTTGTTTGCATCCATTTTACTCTACAGAAATCAAGAAATTATAAACTGGTTGCCCACCATTGTGCACTTCAAATTCAAGATCGTCGTGCTTTTCTTCTAGCGCAGAAACAACTTGATTGGCCTCTTCTTTGTTAGAATCACGACCAAACATCACAGTAATAATTTCTGAATCCTCATCAAGCATTTTTTCAACCATATCAACGGTAGATTGAACTAGATCTTTTTCAGCAACTTGAATATCACCATCAATAATACCTAAAAAATCATTTTCATGGATTTCAATACCATTGATTGTTGTATCACGGTTAGCTTTAGTAACTTCTCCTGAAACGACATCTTCAAGTGAATCAGTCATATTATCAACGTTGTTTTCCAATGTATCATCTGCATCAAAAGACAGCATTGCAGTTAGTCCTTGCGAAATTGTCTTAGTAGGTACAATGCCAACTGGAATATCGCTAACTTCTGCTGCTTGTTTTGCTGCCATTACGATGTTGCCATTGTTAGGTAAAACGATTGCCTTCTTGGCTCCTGATTTCTTAATTGCATCGATAATGTCTTGAGTAGAGGGATTCATTGTTTGTCCACCAGAAATAATCCGGTTTACCCCTTCACTTTCAAACAGCTTACGGATACCGTTACCAGAAGCAACTGCGATTACAGCAAAGTCAACACTTTCTTGCTGTTCTTCGCTATTGTTAACAATCGTCTCGTGTTGAATACGCATGTTATCAATTTTGATTTTACCTAATTGCCCAAATTGGCTGCCATATTCAAAAATTGCACCTGGGTGCTCAGTATGAATATGAACTTTAGCTACTTCATCATCAGAAACAGCTAAAAGCGAATCACCTAATTTAGATAAATGATCTCTAAATTCTTCAAGGTTAAATGGCTTTTTATCAGGTATATCAGCAGTCAAATCAACCATAATTTCTGTACAATAACCATGGTCAATATCTTGAGTAGCTAATTGTGATTGAACGGATTGATGGTGCATGGCATTAATCATTTCATCCATTTCACCTTCATCTGGTTGGTAGCGATCTGCAAAATCTTCGCCAAGAAGTCCTTCCAAAAATCCCTCATAGATAAAGAGCAAGCCCTGTCCACCAGAATCAACTACACCAACTTGTTTTAAAACAGGTAACAAATCAGGTGTTGTCTTCAAAGCTGCTTTGGCACCTTCGACAATCGCCTTCATTACTTCTTCAACATCGTCCGTCTCATTGGCCTTATTAGCACCTTCTTGAGCTGCTACACGGGCAACAGTTAAAATTGTACCTTCGACTGGCTTCATCACAGCCTTATAAGCTGTAGCAACACCATTAGAAAAGGCATTTGCAAGTTCTTGAGCGTTTAAAGTCTGCATTCCTTGAGTAGCTTTGTACACACCTCTAAAGAGCTGGGAAGAAATAACACCACTGTTACCACGGGCACCCATTAGCATCCCTTTAGCTAAGCTTTCGGTTAGATCTCCGACACTATTACTTGGGTTTTCGCTAACTGCCTTTGCTCCGCTTTCAATAGTTAAATTCATGTTTGTTCCAGTATCACCATCAGGAACTGGAAAAACATTCAAGGAGTTAATAAACTCTGCATTTCGACCAAGTCTGTGTGTTGCCACACGAACCATGTCTCTGAACTTTTTACTATCTATTTCCTTTAAAACCAAAATTTATAACCTCCGCTTGAGTTATTCGTCAAGCACTTTAACACTTTGAACGATGACATTAACAGCCTTAGTATCAATTCCAAGTTGATTCTTCAAATTGAATTTAACGCTAGTTTGTACGTTGCGGCTAACTTCAGAAATTTTTAGTCCGTAGCCCACAATAATATAAACATCAACCGTAATACTATTATCTTCTGACTTAACAACAACACCACGTTTATAGTTTGCTCGATTAAGAATTCCGTCAAAGCCATCACGAATGGCATTCTTAGATGCCATCCCAACAACACCGTAATTGGATGTAGCTGCACTACCAACAACAGTTGCAATTACTCCGTTTGAAATATCAATCAAACCATCTTTTGTTTTGATTTTAACAGCCATGTTTATCCTCCGAATCATTGTTCTCAATATTATGAATCTATTTTATCATAGTAATCAAGTAATAATACAAAAATCCATTTATAAAAAATACTTTTCAGGTTGCAATGATTTAGAGAATATGCTATCTTAACTAAGTATGAAAACACAAATAAAGGGGGTTTAGCAAATGGCAAAAGATTATATCACTGGTAAAAAGACCACTTTTGGTAACACACGTTCACACTCACTGAATTCATCACGTCGTACGTGGAAGCCAAACCTTCAAAAAGTTCGTATTCTTGTTGATGGTAAACCAAAGCGCGTATGGGTATCAACTAAGACTTTAAAGTCTGGTAAAGTTACTCGTGCCTAATAAATGGACTGACAAATAGTTTGTCGGTCTTTTTTTTGTACTTAAAAAGCCACTTTCTCTTTTAAGCTGAGTAAGTGGCTTTTTCTTTATTTTTGAATGTTTTGAAAACGGTCAAGATCACGCGATTGGATTATTGCAATTAACCCCTTCTTAAATGATACATTAAACGTGTCCTGTTTATGCAAAAACTCGTTTGAACTGAGGGAAACTGGATTAGTATTTGAATAGCCAGCAAGATTATACTTGGCGTTTGAGATATTCAGTTCCTGTACTTCATTCAATGGAGCGACACCAAAATAAGTGTAATTTTCTATACGTTTAACAACATGCTTGCCTGGGTTTAAAAATGAAATATAATTTTGCTGATCAATTATTTGTACCTTTTCAGCATATTGCCTGAATTCAGGTTTTAGCAGCATGAATAAATTAGTCAAAAAATGATCTAGTCTTCCACCAGTTGCACCAATTAAAGATAGTGAGTCGACGCAATAATCATCAAAAGCATAATGCAAAGCAAGTTCGGTATCGGTTAAGTCTTTTTCAGGCACTGAGTAACGAATATCAGAAACAGTCTGATTAATCCGCAATAGCTCTTCTTTTTTCAGAGAATCAAAATCACCTACCGCAAGATCAGGAGTTAAATTTAATTCTTCCAATAACAAACTTCCTCGATCGACACCAATAATAAAAGTTCCTTTTTCACGAGCTTTTACTAGTTTATCCTTTATATCAATAGGCCAAGAAATATTTGGACCGCCTAATAGTGCAATAGCCTTCATTATTCTTCAACAGCTTTTTCTAATTTTTCAATTTGGAATTGGATACTCTTTTGGCAGAATAAATACGACCCCGCAACAAAAATATTAGCTCCTGCTTCCTTAGCCAGTTGAGCAGTTTGGTCATTAATACCACCATCAACCTCAATCGGAACCCTTCCTGCTAAAAGTTCATTCGCTTCTTTAATTCGCTCACATGAGTCCAAAATAAATTTTTGTCCACCAAATCCCGGATAAACAGTCATCATTAAGACCTGATCTATTTTAGCTTGGAATTTTTCTAAAACTGAAACAGGTGTATCAGGATTAAGAACGATGCCGGCCTTTATCCCATTTGAATGTAAAAAATCAATCCAGTGATTCAGCTTTTCTTCAGTCATTGCTTCATAATGAAGCAAGATTAAATCTGCTTTTGCTTTAGCAAATTCTGGTACCAAAACATCAGGATTATTACTCATTAAGTGAACTTCTGCTTCTAAATCAGGAAATTCAGCTTTAAAATCACTAACTAGCTGCGGGCCAAATGACAGATTTGGTACAAAATGGCCGTCCATAATATCAATATGAAAACGCGTAATCCCATTTTCAGCAGCAGTGGCAATATCATCCTTCAAATTCAAATTATTAATATTTAGAATTGATGGTGCAATCATTATTGTCTCCTTATTTTAAATACTCTGGCATCCTACCATTCTCAATTTCTGAGCGCATCTGTAAATAATTCTCATAACGGCTTTGTGTGATTTCCTGCTTTTCAACCAGATTTTTGACCTCGCATTTAGGTTCCTTGATATGTTGGCAGCCACGAAACTTGCATTTAACACTTGCTCGTTTAAATTCAACAAAGTAATTACATAAATCATTAATCTTAATTGGTGTAAAGTCAATCGCAGAAAAGCCTGGTGTATCAGCTAAAAAGCCCTCACCAAGTGGGAACAGTTGAACTGTTCTAGTAGTATGCTTACCACGGTTCAAACTGGTAGAAATTGCAGCAGTTTCCTGCTCTATATCTTGTTTCAGATGATTAATCAATGTTGATTTTCCAGCACCAGATTGACCAGCCAGAGTCCAAATTTGTTGAGACTCAATTGCTGACGGCAATTTCTTTGCCAGTTCTTCCCATTGGTAAAAAACTGGATAGCCTATTTTTACGTAGTAAGACAAACTAGCTTTAATTTCGGCCAATTTTTCTTCATCGACCAAATCGCTTTTTGAAAGATAAATACTAACTGCAACTTTTTGCCAAGAAAAGAAGGTTAGATACCTATCTAATAATTGAAGCGAAAAATCAGGCTCAACAGCTGAAATCACCAGTAAAACATGATCTACATTTGCTAGTGCAGGACGGCCAATCAAGTTAACTCGAGGCAGGATTTCTGTTAAATAGCTTGTACCCTGCTCGTCTACTTGAATTTTTACATGGTCACCAACAGTGGGCTTTTCCTTATTTTTACGGAAAAGTCCTCGCGCTCTTGTGCGAACAATTTGGTTTCCAGTTTGAACATCATAAAAACCAGAAATTAGTCCAACAACTATCCCATCAGTTTGTTTAATCATCTATTTACCTTTTCGTTTAGTATAGTTTGACCATCCCTGACAACACGTAATTCACCTGCTCCATCCTTTAACGAAAATGGAATTGAGAAGTTCATGTCTCTTTTTATGTACAAATCACGGTAAATATTATTAATTGAGTGATCGTCATCAGAAACATAGATTTGAATGTGATTACCTCTTCTGTTAGGCGAATCATCATCATCATTATCTTGATACGTTACTGTAAATGTTTTAATCGCAGTATGGTCTCGTTCAATTTTTGGACCCTCAGAAACACTAACCATTATTGTACTTCCGTGAGGGACATGTGTTCCAGGGGCAGGACTCATGGAAATAACCATGCCCTTCTTTACTTTCTTTGAATAAGCAGGACTGACTTGCAAAATCAAATCATGCCGACGAACATATTCTTGAACTTCTCGCAGAGTGTAATCTTTAAAATCTGGAAGCTTAACAGTATCATTTTTTTCGTGATCATCTTGTCCCTTTGAAACGACCAAGGTGATCGTTGTTTCCGCTGGCTTTACTTCTACTCCAGCAGCAATACTTTGCGAAACCACATGATCAATTGGAACGCTATCAGAAAATTGGTTTTCGCGGATAACGTCAAAACCCATTTTTTCTAGTTTAGCAACCGCTACTTGATACGAATCGCCTGACACATCCGGCACTTTAGCCATTCCAACGCCATCAGAAACTTTTAAGTCAACAAATCTGCCTTTTTTTGTCATTCTACCGGCTGGTGGTGATGTTGAAATAACTTTACCTCGACCAATTCGCTCTGAATTTTGATGCCTTATTCTACCAACCTTCAAACCGACTTGTTCAATTTTTTGGCGCGCAGATTCTTCGGATAAATTAGTAACATCTGGAATTCTTACTTCACTTTGACTGTTATTGGTAACAACTAAAAGCAATAAACCAACCACTAAAACAGCTGCCAGACCCATAAAAAGCCACCACCATTTATGAGTTTTTAATGTCTGCAAAAAATTGCCTTTTGTTGAGGACTTATTATTTTTATCGTCTAATGTCTCTTCTTTTACTTGATTACTATCTTCTCGCTGACGATTAGCCTTAAAATCAGGTAAAATTATAGTTTCATCATCACTTGTGCCATGTGTTGGTACAAAAACAGGTTCATTAACTCGAGCAGGATCCAAGCTAGTGTCAATATCTGCACGCATTGCGCTCGCTGAAGCATAGCGATCCCGCGGATCCTTAGCGGTTGCTTTTAACACAACATTTTCTAGAGCTTGCGGAACCTTCGCATCTTTTTCTTTAATCGATGGAATTGGCTCTTGGGCATGTTTAAGAGCAATCGCGACTGCAGAGTCACCATTAAATGGAACTGAGCCAGTTATCAGCTCATAGAGAATGATTCCAAGTGAGTAAATATCTGATTGTTTAGTAATTAACCCACCACGTGTCTGTTCAGGAGACATGTAATGCACTGAACCGAGCGCAGAGTTTGTCTGCGTAATTGAATTTTGGTTTAATGCAACTGCTATGCCAAAATCGGCGATTTTAATATTACCGTGTTTATCCATCAAAATATTTTGTGGCTTTAAATCACGGTGTATCACATTATGCTTATGCGCCAATGTCATTGCACTAAGTATTTGATCCATAATTCGAATCACATCATGCAAATTAAGTGGTGAATTCTGAATAATATAGTCTTTTAAATCAGGTCCATCTACGTACTCCATTACCATGTATGGCAAGCCCTGATCAGTGCCCACATCTAAAACCATCACAATATTAGGATGACTTAATTCACTGGTAGCTAGCGCTTCACGTTGAAAGCGTGCTACAGTTTGCGGCTCTTTTTGTAGATCTAGCCTTAAAATTTTAACGGCAACTTTCCGCTGTAAAATGATGTCTTCAGCTAAATAGACATTTGCCATTCCGCCTTCACCTAATGTATCGATTATGCGATAGCGGTCGCCTAATAAATAGCCTTTATTAATCAACGTGAGCCACCACCTTCATTTAGGACTAGACAAACGGTGA
This sequence comes from Lactobacillus apis, assembly GCF_003150935.1. Taxonomy (NCBI): domain Bacteria; kingdom Bacillati; phylum Bacillota; class Bacilli; order Lactobacillales; family Lactobacillaceae; genus Lactobacillus; species Lactobacillus apis. Next base: position 989,624 of record NZ_CP029476.1, read on the forward strand.
TGTTATCGCCGCCACCAAGACGATTTGCTTCATTAATTAGCTTATGGCAGCGGTCTTTGAGTGATAGATCCTTAGTGGCTAAAATTTGTTGAATTTGCGGATCAGTCAAAGAACTGGTTAGGCCATCTGTACACAGCAAAATAAGGTCGTCATCATTGAAGGGGATTTCACGAAACTCAGGATCAATTGTGCTTGAAACGCCAAGTGACTGCGTAATGATATTTTTTTGCGGATGGGTTAAAGCCTGCTGCTTAGTAATTTGCCCCATTTTAACTAGTTCATTAACAAGAGAATGGTCTTCAACTAGTTGAACAAATTTTCCTTCTGCATAACCGTAAGCACGTGAATCACCCAAATGAGCAATCAAAGCTTGATGGTCAAACACAACTGCCAAAACAATTGTAGTGCCCATTCCATTTAAATCAGGAAAACGATCTGCTGTGCGCAAAATCGTTTCATTTTCAGAGCTTAATTGGACATCAAGCCATTTATGAGCATTTGCACAATCACTGAAATCGGTCTCGCTAAAGCTGTGACCTAAATGGCTAACAGCCATGGTTGAGGCAACGTCACCACCTTGGTGACCACCCATGCCATCACAAACGATTGCCATCGTCGCTCCACTTTTGTTTTTAAAAACTTGTACAAAATCTTGGTTGCTTTTACGTATTCGTCCAATACTTGAAGCAAATGCTGTTTTAATCAAAATGTTAACCTCGTGCTATAAACTTGGCAATAAAGAAGCCATCACTGCCATAACTGTCCGGTAAAAGCTTAATTAAACCATTTGGCGCATCCATATTACCTGCGGTGAATGACTGTAATTCAAACTCCGGATGCTCTTTTAGGAAAATTTCTACAACGTCCTCGTCTTCTTCACTTGCGATCGTACAGGTAGAATATACTAGCTCTCCATTCTGCTTTAGTAATTGACTAACATGATCAAGAATCGCCAACTGAATTTGTTGCAACTTGGTTAGGTCAGCTAGAGTTTTATTGTAGCGAATTTCTGGTTTTCTTCTAAGTAATCCTAATCCTGAACAAGGAGCATCCACTAAAATCTTATCAAAAGAATTTTTGCTGAATTCACTATCCACCTTGCGAGCATCCATTTCCTTGGTGATTACCCGCTCAGCTACATTCATTCGTTCAGCGTTTTGCTTAACCAAGCGTAGTTTATTGGCATGAATATCCAAAGCCGTAACTGTGCCACTGTCTAGGTTTTCAGCAATCTGCACTGTTTTACCGCCTGGGGCACTACAGGCATCGAGAACTTTTTCATTTCCTGTAAAATCAAAAGCGCTCACTGCTAAGCTAGCAGCTTCATCTTGAATGGTTAGTTTGCCAGATTTAAATAAGTTAGTTGAACTAACACCGCCATGATCCAAAACCAATTCTTCACTCGTCAATTGGGAAGGCTGTGGCGAAAAGCCTAATTCATTCAATTCACTGACAACTTCATTTGGATTCGCCAACCGAGAAAGACGAACAGTATTTTTAGCTGGTTCATTAATACTTGCCAAAATACTTTCTGTTCGTTCAATTCCCCAATGATCAACTAAGTACTTAACTAACCATTCTGGGACGCTTTCTTTGACGCTTAAATAATTTATCTGCTGCTCTTTTTCAGGTAAAACTGGCCCACGTCTAATTAAAGAGCGCAAGATTCCATTAACTATTTTATAGCCAGTCGAATTACGCTTGCCAAACTGTTTAGCCAAAATATTAGCTTCGTTTAAAACTGCTCGGTTAGGAACTTTATCCATAAAAAAGAGTTGATAAGCTGACATTAATAACAATGGCTTTAAATAGTCTTCTTTTAGCTTGGTTTTGATTAAATCATGCAATTGAAATTCCAAATAAATCTTATATTGAACCGTACCATAAACAAGCCTGGTAGCAAAGTTGCGGTCAGTTTCCGATAAACTAGAATTGCGCAAGCTATTATTCAAGCTAATATTTGAATATGAGCCATCATTAAATATGTGTATTAAAGTTTCTAAAGCAATAAAGCGAGCACTTTTATCCGTCAACTACTTGTTCTCCTACTTTAAACTTACTACCTTGACCATTCAAAAAGCTCTGAATTGACATTTTCTTCTTTCCAGCTGGTTGAACTTCAAGCAGATTCAAAACGGTGCCTTCCGCAAAACTAATTGCGAAACGATTATCATTAGCAACTAAACTTCCAGCGGGCAAAGTTGTTTTTTCTTCAGAAACTTGAGCTTGCCAAACTTTAAGTCGACTGTTTCCAAGCATTAGGTAAGCACCTGGATCAGGATTGAGTCCTCTAATTAAGTTATTTGCTTGTGACGCAGTTAACGTCAAACTAATCTTTTCTTGTTGCTTGCTGATATTCGGAGAGAAAACGACTTGGTCAGGATCCTGCGCGGTTTTTTCATCTGGATGAGCAATTATATGTGGAAGTGTTTCTAAAAGCAAGTCTCGACCAACAAGTGATAATTTATCAAAAACGCTACCAGTAGTATCATCAGGCTCTATCTTAATTGCCTTTTGCGCATAAATGTCGCCCGCATCCATTTCCTTGACCATTTCCATAATAGTGATACCTGTTTCTTGATCGCCATTAATCACAGAATATTGAATTGGCGCTCCGCCACGATATTTAGGTAAAAGTGAGCCGTGAACATTAACCGCAGCAATTTTAACTGAGTTTAAAAATTTAGTTGGTAAAAATTGACCATATGCTGCTGTAACAATAAGATCAGCGTGCATTTCAATCAGCTCTTCGACTTCTTTAGAACGAGCCAACTTAGTAGGCTGATAAATCGGTAAATTGAGTTCTTCAGCTGCCACCTTAACAGGCGTTTTAGTAACTTGCTGCTTTCGACCAACCTTTTTATCCGGTTGCGTCACTACAGCCTTGATTTCATAATTATTTTCGACTAGTCCTTTTAAAATTGGTACAGAAAAATCTGGTGTTCCCATAAAAATTATTGATGTCATTAAACATATCCCCTTTACATGATTCGTTCTGGTTCATTGTCGATATAAATATTTAATCCATATCTCTTCACTTTTTGTGCAGAATCCTGGATTTGATGTAATAAGCTATTTAAATTGTCTTCTTTTTTATATTTTACCAGTATTTGATAATAATATTGATTTTTTAGGCGAGAAATTGCGCTTGGTGATGGTCCTAAGATAATTGCCGAACTACTCAAATGTTGCTGAAGTTGCTTTTTAATTTTGAATGCTTCCTTAGCAGCATTTTGCTCATTTTTAGATGCAACAGAAACCAAAACAGTATAAAAGTATGGCGGATAATTACCAGCATGACGCACTTTCATTTCATAAGCATAAAAATTCTCGTAATCCTGTTTTTTAGCAAATTTAATAGCGTAATGATCTGGATTGAAAGTTTGTATTATGACTTCGCCAGTCTTTTCAGCACGTCCTGCCCGACCAGCTACTTGTGTCAAAAGCTCAAAGGTACGTTCAGATGCATTGTAATCTGGCACCCACAAACCCGTATCGGCATTGATTACACCAACTAAAGTTACATTGGGAAAATCCAGTCCCTTGGCTATCATCTGTGTGCCCAATAGAATATCTGCCTCATGATTTCCAAAAGTATCAAGAATTTTTTTAAAAGCACCTTTTCTTCTCGTCGTATCAACGTCCATCCGTAACACTCTTGCTTTGGGTATTAGCTCATTTAACTCTTCTAACACCTTCTGCGTTCCGGTACCTAAAAATCTGATTCGTTTACTGTGACAATTTGGACAAATTTGCGGAATTACAGTTGTATAGCCACAATAATGGCACTGCATTTGTTGGGTATCCTTATGCATTGTCAACGAAAGGTCACAATTAGGACATTTCATTACGTAACCACATTCACGACAAAGCATAAAACTGGCAAAGCCACGCCGATTTAGCATTAAAATGACTTGTTCATTTTTTTGCAGTCTTTGCTTGATTGCATCAACTAGTTGAATTGATAAATCAAGTTGATTACCTGCGAAATCAGCCTTTTTTAAGTCTATTAGATTTACTTCAGGTAGTTTCTTGGCATTGGCACGTTTTGGAAGTTTTAATAACTGATAAACACCTTTCTGGGCTCTAGCACGGCTATCAAGAGATGGAGTAGCACTACCCAGAACTAAAGGACAAGAATTGTATTTACTACGCCAAATTGCAACATCCCGTGCATGATAACGCGGATTGTCTTCTTGCTTATAAGACGATTCATGTTCTTCATCAATTACAATTAAACCGATGTTAGTTAAAGGAGCAAAAACGGCGCTTCGTGCACCTACTACAACATGAACTTCTCCGCGTCTTATACGGCGCCATTCATCATATAATTCTCCTTCAGACAAACCACTATGCAATACCGCTATTTGATCACCAAAACGATTTTTTACTTGCTCGACCATCTGCGGTGTTAGTGAAATTTCAGGTACTAGCATTAACGCATTTTTGCCAAGTTCAAGTGTCTTACTAATTGCATTCAAGTAGACTTCAGTTTTGCCACTCCCCGTAATTCCCTCTAGTAAGAAAGTCTTAGCCGTTTTTGTTTGAATCGCAGGGGTAATTTGCGCAAGTGCTTCTTTCTGGTTCTCATTTAACTCAACCTTTGGTTGACTTGCTTTAGACCGTCCATAGCTAGCTATTGGATCACGATAAATTTCAGTTTGACTTCTTTCAAGCCAACCTTTTTTAATCGCGCTTGTTAAAGTTTCTGTTTTGAGCTGAGCCCCTTGCTCAAGTTCATTTTGCATCATTGGAAATTGTTCATAATTTTCAATGACAAACAATAATAGTTGTCGCTGCTTAACGGCATTTGTACGAAGCTCTTCATACAAACTAATATAATCTTTTTTAGCTAAAGTAAGTTCATAACAATTGGCTTTTTTTACTTTGGCACGATTTTCAACTAAATATTCTATCTTGGCATCTTGACTGCGTAGCAAGCTATTAATGCGACCAATCTCTTGATTATCAGTCACATTAGCTAAATCAATTAGATCACCGTGAAAGTATGGCATTTTTTTTGCTTCGTCGGTTATCGGTACCAAGATCTTGCGGTAATTTGCCCGCATCACTCTTGGGAGCATTGCCTTAAGAATCGAAATTCGATAGGCAAAAATCCGATTAGCCAGCGCGTTAGATAATTCAACTAATTCTGATGTTAACGGTGGCATTTCATCTACTACTAAAAGTAAATCTTTTAATTCGCCCTGATATTTGCTTTTTTCACTGAGGTCAACGACAAAGCCCTGCAATTTACGTGAACCAAATGGTACAAATACTCGTGAGCCAATTTCTACACCATCTAAGTCATCTGGTACATGATATTCAAAAATGCGGTCAGTCTGTTTTGCTGCAATATCAATTACTACTTGCGCAATCATTTAATCATCCTTAAAAAAATAACCTCCATCCAAAAAGAGATGGAGGTTAAATAATTCAACCAACTACTGATTAACCTCGCGATGGCTTGAATCGACGGTAACTTTACCGGCTTCAATCTCCTCAAGGGCCTTTCCGACGGGCTTTAATGATTTATATTCTTTCAATGCCTCTGGATCACCAGCTTCAAGTTCATGTGCACGCTTAGCAGCAAGAACTGATAATGAATATCTTGAATCCACTTGGGCTAATAATTTATCAATTGATGGATATGTAACTCTCATCTTTAATCCTCCCTAACCATTTTACGGTAAGTATCAATAACGCGTTTTACACTGACATGTTCAGCATCTACGATTGCCTTAATATGATCAACTGCATTTGCAACAGTATCATTGACCACCGCATAATCATAATCTTGCATGACTAAAATTTCATTACGCGCCTGCTTGATTCTTCCCATAATAACATCTTCAGACTCAGTCCCACGATTTTCTAGGCGTTGATGTAATGTATGCAAATCTGGTGGCGTTAAAAAGATAAAAACTCCGTCAGGCATTTTTTCTCGTACCTTTTTTGCTCCATTAACATCGATTTCCAGCAGTACATCTTTGCCTTCTTCAAGCATTCGCTTAACCGGTACTAAAGGTGTCCCATAAAAATGATCAACGTACTTATTATATTCTAAAAGTTCACCTTGGTTAATGGCTTCTTGAAATCTTTCTTCGCTAACAAAGTAATAATCTTTACCATCTACCTCGCCCGGTCTAGGTTTTCTTGTTGTCATCGAAACCGAATATTCAAACGGAAAAACTTTACCATCTACGATTGCACTTTTCACAGTGCCCTTTCCTACTCCTGAAGGACCAGAAAGAACAAGCAACAAGCCTTTTTCTGTCATGCCATACTCCCCTAATAAAAGCTATTATGTCTAGTTTGCACTAAATGCAGAATATTTTCAAGTTCTACCTATTTATTATGTACAACAGGGAATTTTAAAGTAGCGCATGATGGAAATTATTTTTGGAAAAAGTATTGTTTTTCTGAACAAATGTTCTTATAATATAAAGAGTCAAACAAGTGTTCGAGAAAAACTGAGGTATGATTGATGAAAAACTCACTTAAAAAAATCTATCACTATTTATTTGATTATGACATTGATAAACTGAGTATTTATGACCAATATCACAGTGAAATTCTATCTTCTTTAGAATTTGCTTTACTTCACCGGGCTTATGTCCTATTAAGATATCAAGATGGTACTAGTGAAATTGGGCAGGTCATTAAGCACATTTCTGCAGGACGCTTTGCCTTGCGCACAACTAACCAAAAGCTAATAAAAGTTATTGACTTAGATAATATTTTTAGGGTCGATTTAGCTTAATAAAAAAAGAGTTGAGAAATATTTCTCAACTCTTTTTTTACTATTTTTCTTTCACTAAATAGTAAGTTTCACTAACTATTTTTAAGCCAGCATTTTGATATGTCCGAACTGCCGCTATGTTATCAGGTTCGACATCAAGCGAAAACTCGTTTATTCCTTTTCTAAGCAAAATTTCCATCATTTTTTTAATAAAGAAACTAGCATATCCATGTCCCTGATAGTCGCGAGCAACAAATAAACCAAAGAAATACCCGTCATCAACAGCACAATAGCCAATCACGTCTTCTTTATAAGTTAAAACAAAACTCAGCATTTGATCATCAGCCAAACTTTCGGCAATATAAGTTTTAGCGTTCGCAATATCTAGATCAAAAGCTACACTATAAATACTTGCAACATTATTAAAATCCGTTTTGACCATCTGACGCACGCCTAGTATGCGATTCAGTTTATCATCTTGAAAAATTTTCTCTGGATTTTGTGTACTCATATGATAGTCAGCAGCATCAACTTTTAAATTATTATTGGACAAATATGTCGGATTTTGTTCTATAAAAGCTTTCTCGCTAACAAAATCATAGTTCTGATAACCATATTTATTCAGAATCTTTTTTGCACGCTTAATCATTTCAGTAGCTACGCCTTGTTGACGTTTTTTGGGCGCTACTTCCACATGAATGTCGACTTCTTCATCCGGCTTCTCATCAGCATAAAGCATTGTTAGACCTATTAGCTCTTCATTATCATAAGCTAGAATAAAAGTGGGCATATCCTTAAAATAATTGTATTGATTACTTAAATAGATATCACAAAAAGTTTTATCGTGTTCATGAATTACTTTAGCTAGCTGACGAGCCTGCTTCACTTCTTTAGAATCTAATTTTATTTTTTCGAGATATCTCATTCTTTCTTTTTAAAACTCCTCATTAGGTCTTTCGCGTTTTGTTTTGCAGCTTGAGTAACATCGCTTCCTGCCATCATTTCGGCAATTGCAGTTACTGTTTCTTCCTGGGTTAATGGACCTATTTGAGTGTAGGTTGCACCATCTTTAACTTCTTTGGCAACTAAGTACTTTTGATCACTAGCTGCAGCTACTTGAGGCGAATGAGTTATGGCAATAACTTGTTTATTTTGTCCAATTGAATGCAATTTCTTTCCAATTGCCGCTGAAACTCTTCCAGAGACACCAGTATCAATTTCATCAAAAATCATTGTTCCTACAGGTTCAACCCGACTAAAAATTGCTTTAAGCGCTAAAATCAACCTTGATTGCTCACCACCTGAAACAATTTTTACCAATGGCATTAAATCTTCTCCCGGATTAGGAGCGATTAGGAACACAACTTCATCTGTTCCCTTTTTGGTGAAACCCTTAGTAGTCGAAATATCTATTGCAAAACGGGCCTTTGCCATGTATAAGTCTTTAAGTTCTTGCTTAATCTTCTCTTCTAATGTATTTGCAACTTTTTCACGCATCTGATGAAGTTTCTTTGCTTCTTCAGTTAGCTTACTTTCAACTTGAGCTACTTCTTTTTGCAGTTTTTCTTCATCCAGACCGCCAGTTTCATATTGACTCAACTCTTTTTGTACTTTTTCATAAAAAACAAACACATCCTGCAAAGTAGGGCCATACTTTTTCTTTAGCGAATTGAGTAAATCTAATCTACTTGTAACATATTGATAGCGTTCCTCATCAAAGTCCATTTCATCTAAGATATTTGATAGTTCACTTCGGGCATCACTTAATGCAAAGACACCGTCATCAATTGTTTTGGCAATGTCCTTAAACTTAGCACCATATTCGCCGAGTTCATTTGCAGCACTCTGAGCATTACCTAGTAGTGTTTCCAAACCATGTTCGTCATCATCGTACAACTGCATTAAGTAATTTGCAGTATCCACGATTTTTTGATAGTTACTTAATTCGTTGTATTCTTCTTCTAGTTGCTCGTCTTCTGTTGGATCAGTTAAGTTGGCAGAAGATAATTCTTCACTTTGAAAGGTTAAAATATCCTGCTTTTGGGCTAACTCTTGAGCGTCACTTCGCAAATGGTTCAACCGGTCGCTTAACTTTTCCCAAGTAGCGAAATTGGCTTGGTACTCCGCTAGCTCTTTTTTAAATTGTTCTGGAGCGTAATTATCAACTAAATCAATTTGCCGGTCCTGATCCATTAAAATTTGTTGATCATTTTGACCGTGAATATCAACCAGATAACAACCCAATTCTCGTAAAACGTTAATCGTCGTTAACTGTCCATTAATTCTGACTACATTACGACCTTTAACGGCAAGCTCCCTACTAATCACAAGTTGCCCGTCTGAAATAGGCAAGCCATACTGCTCACATAGTTCTGTAATTTTAGCGGCTTGATTGTCAATTTCAAAAAGACCTGTAATAACAGCCTTCTTTTCACCACTACGAACCATTTCTTTTTGGCTTCTTCCACCCATCAATAGTGAAACGGCATCAATAATAATAGATTTACCAGCACCAGTTTCACCAATTAGCACTGTCATATGTTCTTGAAAGCGAACCTTCAAAGCCTTAATAATGGCGAAGTTTTTAATATCCAGTTCAACTAACATAATTATCTCCTAAAGCTCAGCAACTGCTCGTTCAACAACTTCTTCAGGGGTTCCTGACCATAGCATTTGCCCACCATCTTCTTCACTTTTTTGCAAATGAATTAAAAATTCAATATTGCCTTTGCCACCTTTAATTGGTGAATAATCAAGGCCTAGCACGTTAAAGCCTATTTCACGCGCTTTTTCGATGGTATGTTCAATTACATTGCAATGAACCTGGTGGTCATGAACAATTCCATGTTTACCAACATTTTCTGGCCCAGCTTCAAATTGAGGCTTAATTAGGCAAACAGCATCACAATCATTTTTAAGAATGTCGTACATTGGCGGCATAATTAGATCAAGTGAAATAAAAGAAACGTCAGTCATCGCAAAATCAGGTAATCCCTGAGTAAAATCTTCAGGTTTACTAAAACGGAAATTTTGTTTTTCCATGACCACAACGCGTTTATCGTCTCGCAACTGCCAAGCCAGCTGATTGTATCCTACGTCAAGTGCATACACCATTTTGGCATGGTTCTGTAGTGCAACATCTGTAAAACCACCGGTAGAAGCTCCAATATCAAGACATATTTTATCCGTTAAATCAATTTCGAACGATTCAAGGGCTTTTTCGAGCTTAAATCCCCCACGTGAGACATATTTTTTATCCGACTTTTTAATATAAAAATGTTCATCTTCAGGAAAACTTGTTCCACTCTTATCAATTCGCTGATGATTGTGATCCGAAACCAAACCAGCCATAATTGCTCGCTGTGCCTGAGTTCGAGAGTTAAAAAGTCCTTGTTTAGCTAATAGTACGTCAGCTCTTTCTTTCATTTTTAGAGCACCTTTTGATATAAATCTAGAAAACCAGTTAAAACTTCATTGTTAAGACTCGCTAAATTCGCTTTTGCCTCAGTAATTAATTTGGTTAGTTCACTTCTACTTTGTTCAATACCAAGAATTGTTAAAGTATTGTTCTTACCATTTTCTTGGTCCTTGTGAGTTGCTTTTCCAGCCTCTTTACTAGTTTGAACGACATCAACTAAATCATCATAAATTTGGTATGCTCGACCAAAATTATCGGCAAATTTAATTAGATTTGTCTTACTATTTTCATCTGCTCCCGCATATACAGCACCCATTTTGACACAAGCTTCAATCAAGCAACCAGTTTTTAACCATTCCATTCGATCAATTAAAACTTCGTCATCAGCCACACTTGCATTATTGGTTGAATCAATGTCAAGATATTGTCCTCCAACCATACCGTTGGGTCCAACTGCTGAGGTGATAATTTCAACCAATTCATAGGACTTGCTGCCTTCTGCAATCCATTGACTTCCTAACGGAAGCAATGCGTCTCCAGCCAATATTGCTTCAGCTTCACCCCATTTTTTATGACTGGTTAATTTGCCACGGCGATAATCATCATTATCCATCGCAGGTAAATCATCATGAATCAAAGAATACGTGTGGATTAGTTCGATACCACAAGCAATTTGAACTTCAGAATTCGTAATGTCCTTATTTAAAGAATCTAAGGTAGCCAGAAACAATAAGGGCCGCAGTCTTTTACCACCAGCCATTACTGAATAGGTCATAATTTGACTTATTTTTTTGTCATCAACGTCTTGTTTTAAATGTTCCTCTAAATATTGATCAATTTTGGGTGTCCATTTTTTTCTAAATTCTGCAAAATTCATATTATTCTTCCGGTGCTGCAGCGTCATTTGGATCTAATTGATGTTCTGTACCATCACTATCAATTAATTTGGCAACAGTCTCCTCTGCTTCCGTTAAACGTTTGTTTAAGTCCTTACTCAGTTTTACTCCAGTTTGAAATTCAGTCAATGCATCTTCTAAGGCTACATTACCATTTTCAAGGTTGCTAACAATTTTTTGTAATTCATTTAATTCTTCTTCGAAGTTATTTTTCTTAGTTGCCATTTTCGTTTCTCCTAACTGCTTTTACAACAGCCTGTGCTTTACCATCTTTAAAATTAATGTTTATTTCATTATTCTTCTTCAATTGATCCACAGAAGTAATTGTCTTCTGCGTATCATCAGTTACATAAGCATAACCACGATCAAGCGTCATTAAGGGACTGTAGTCGTTCAATTGCTGACCGGCTTGAGCCAAATGATGCCTTTTTTCGCGTAAAAGCGTCTGCATATTGGAAACTAGTTTTTGGTAGAAAAAGTTCTCTTGTTGAAGCACTTGCTCAATTTTCTTTTCTGGATTCACACCAACTAGCTTTTGCTTTGTAAGTTGATATTGTTGTCTTTGCCGCTCAAGTAGATGAATCATGCTACTGTGAAGCCGCTCACGTAATAAATCGACGGTTTGGGCCTGCTCGTCATATAGTCTGGCCGGTTCTCTCATAATGACCGAATTGTTAATACGATTCAAATATTCACGTCTAACTCGAATAATATTCTGCATACTTGCCAATAGGCTGCTTTGTAATTGATGAATATTAGCTAATTCATCAGGCAAGTTAGGTGTTGCATATTCAGCTGCAGCAGTGGGTGTTGCAGCACGGGCATCAGCCACCAAATCACACAAGGTAGTATCAGTTTCATGACCAACTGATGAAATAACCGGCATACTCATATCATAAACTTGCCGAACCACTTTTTCTTCATTAAAAGGCCACAAATCTTCAAGCGAGCCACCACCTCTACCAATAATCATGACATCATATTTGTCACCATAACTGGTAATTTGTTTCATTGCTTCCACCAAAGAATCTGCAGCACGATCTCCTTGAACTTGAGCAGGAAATAAATCAACTTCGGCATGAGGAAATCTGCGATTGACAGTAACCAAAATATCATGAATTACTGCTCCGGAAGCACTTGTAACTACTGCAATATGATCTGGAAACTTTGGCAATGGCCTCTTATAGGCTTCATCAAACAAACCTTCGTCAGATAATTTTCTTTGCAATTGTTTTAACTGCTCATATAGTGCCCCAAGACCAGCAGGTTCCATTGATTCGGCATAAAACTGGTAGGTTCCCTGAGGACCATATACACTTACATAACCCGAAATATAGACCTTCATACCCTCTTCAGGCTTGAATTTAACCTTATCAAAATATGAACGGAACATTACCACATTTATTTTGGATTTTTCATCTTTCAACGAAAAATATTGATGAGAATTTCTGCGATAGCGAAAATTAGACAGTTCACCTTGAAGAAAAACTTTATGCAAATACGGATCATTTTTGAACTTCTGTGTAATATAGTAATTCAGATCCGTAACTGTAAGATACTTATTATCTGCCATTTTTTCTCCTTGTTAGTTTAACAACTTGCTCCATCAATGATTCTACAGTTAAAGGACCAATTCCTCCAGGGACTGGCGTAATAAAGCTCACTTTAGGTTTAACCAATACAGTATTAACATCCCCAACAGTTTGATTGTTAACTCTATTAATGCCAACATCGATCACCACTGCATTTTCTTTGACCATCTCTGGCGTAACCAAGTTAGCGTGTCCAACAGCTGAAACAAGTATATCGGCATTTTTGGTATATTCAGCAAGCTGTTTTGTTTTTGAATGCAAAATAGAAACTGTCGCATCTCTTTCTAGCATTAAAGCAGCTAATGGCTTGCCAACAATACTACTACGACCGATGATTACCACTTTTTTGCCATGTAACTTAATTTGATAGTGATCAAGTAATGCCAATACACCATGAGCTGTTGCAGGTTCTACATAATGGTCACCGCGCCATAAACGGCCTACATTACTCGGCGTCAAACAATCGACATCTTTTTCTGGGTCGATATGTTCCAATGCTTCATTGAGGTTAATTTGCGGTGGGACCGGTAACTGGATCATAATACCGTAAACTTTTTTATCCTGATTTAACCGATCAATCAGAGTTAACAAAGACTGCTGACTCTGTGTTTTAGGCAGTTGATAGACTTTTTGAACAATTCCAATTTCATCTGCTCGCCTTTTTTTAGTTTTAATATAGAGCTTACTACTTGGATCATCACCAATATTAATTACGCAAAATAATGGAACTATTCCCTGACTTTTTAATTCACTAACCTGTGTCTTTAGTATAGCCGCGCGCTCATCAGCTAAGTTCTTTCCATCTAGAAATTGACCCATTAGTTTATTCCTTTTTTTAAAAAAATAGCCGGCTATCAAGCCGACTATTAATTATTTTTGGATGAAATTTGCCAAAATACCGTTAATAAACGGTTTAGTTTTTGGATCTGCAAACTCATCACATAAGTTCAAAGCTTCATTGACCGCTGCTTTAGGCTCAATTTCATCGCTATATTTAATTTCAAATAGAGCTATTTCTAAAATAGCCAGCGAAATTTGGTCAATTCGATCAATACGCCAGTTTTTCTTCAGATAAGAAGCAAGCTGACCTTTTAGCTCGTCCCGCTTTTCAATCACACCTTCAATTAAAGTCTTTGAATAAGCAGAAAGTTCTTTTAAATCAAGCATTGCAACGGTTTTCGCCTCAACTTCAGCAGGTGTATACTTTAAATCTTGATTAGCTAAATATACAGCCTGCATTGCAACTCTACGACTCTCGTGTTGATTCATTTTTATCCTTTTCATCAATGTCAGAGAAAAGTTGAGAGGTACCACTATCATCCTGCTCTTCTTCCTCTGGGAATACTAGACCGATTACATGGACATTAATTTCCTTGAGAGTCAGATCAGTCATTTGAAGCACTTGCTGTCTTAATGACTTTTGAAGATCCTTTGCGATTTTTGGCACATTACAGCCAGCTTCAAGACCAACGTAGACGTCAGCAATTAAGTCACCATCTTCGTTTACTCTGATTTCGACGCCGCGACGTAAATCTTCGCGACCTAAAACCCAGTTAATTCCAGATCTGACATTGCCATGCATTTCAGCCACACCGTCAACTTTTTCGGCAGCAATGCCCATAATAACTTCAAGAACACTAGGATCTATTTCAATTTCTTCACCGTTATTTTTATCATCTAAGACAATTTTTGAACTATCTGCCATTTTGTTTACCTCAAAAAACTATTTATTTGCGCGAGATACGTATGTGCCATCAACAGTATTGATAATTAATACATCGCCTTCATTAATAAAGAACGGCACGTTGACTACTAAACCTGTCTCCATTGTAGCAGGTTTACCACCACCTGAAGAAGTATCACCCTTAATATTTGGTTCAGTTTTTGAAACCGCTAATTCAACCGTGTTAGGTAATTGAATTCCTAATGTCTTACCATCATGCATAATTACACTAACATCCATGTTTTCCTTTAAATACTTAGCTTCATCAGTAATTTGTTCATTTGGAATTGCTAACTGATCATAAGTAGTTGTATCCATGAAAACATAGTTTGAACCATCGTTATAAAGGTATTGCATACCCTTTGTTTGGATTTCCGCAGTTTCAACTTTAGCAGTGGAACGGAATGTATATTCTTGAACTGCACCAGTGTTTAAGCTCTTTAACTTGGAACGAACAAAGGCACTACCTTTACCAGGTTTAACATGTTGGAACTCAACGATGCGCCATAAGTCATTATTGTACTTGATGGTCAAACCATTTTTAAACTCGTTAACTGAAATCATTGTCATATTAAGAACCTCATCTCCATAATAATATCTTACCAATTAACACGTGATTTTACTATAAATAATCTCTAACTTTATAAAGAAATTAACTCATCCTTAGGTAAAGTAGATAAAGTCTCTGGCGAATTGTCGTGAACAAGAATATCATCTTCAATTCTAACCCCACCTTTATTAGGAAGGTAAATTCCGGGCTCGACAGTATGAACCATATTATTTACCAATTCTTGCTTACCAAATGGTAACGCCGGTTGACAGAGTTCGTGAATTTCTAAGCCGATTCCGTGCCCAATGCCATGACCGAAGTACTGACCATAGCCTTGTTCAGTGATATAGTCGCGGGCAGCATGGTCAACATCACTACCTTGATTGCCTACCACTGCTGCTTCGATACCACGTCTTTGAGCTTCATGAACAATCTCATAAATTTTTTGCATTTCTTGATCAACTTTACCAACTGCTACAGTCCGCGTAATGTCAGCTGCGTAACCATTATAAAAGGCACCAAAGTCAATTACAACCATGTCGCCATCTTCAATTACTTTATCGCTTGCAACTCCGTGTGCCCAAGCTGAACGCGCGCCAGAAGCAATAATTGTATCAAAGCTCGGACCATCGCCTCCATTAACTTTAAAGAGGTAATCAAGTTTGGCACCAATATTACGCTCAATTGCCCCTGGCTTTACTAAAGGTAGAATTTCATTGAAGCTATCCATTGAAATATTAATCGCACGACGGAGCATCTCAATTTCCAGCGGATCTTTAACGTTTCTAACTCGTTCAACTAATTCTTCACAAAGTTCAAAATCAATTTCTGGATTAAGCTCTTGTAAAGTAAATAACTCAGTTGCTGAAACAAATTCCCCTTCAACCAAGACTTTTTTCAGATTAGCCTTTTTTAACTGATCAGATATTTCTTGATCCTGGTTGCCATGCTTCATAATAACAGTCATTTCACCAGGTGCCTGAGCCTTTATTTGGCCCGCAAAACGCGAATCTGATAGTAAAATCCGATCACCTGCAGCTGTCAAAATCAACTGTGCTTCTTCACCAGTAAAATTAGTCAAATAACGATAGTTAGCTTGATTAAAAATGAGTATAGCATCTGCATTTTTTTCTTTTATTAAATTAGCTACTTCTGTAATACGCCTATTCAGTAGACTTAATAATTCATTTTTTTCAGCCATCTTTTTTCTCCTATGTAAAGTTTGACTATATTTTACTGCTAAAAACTATTTATAGATCATAACGTATTTTTTAACACAGAAAAAGACGAGAAGCACATGCTTTTCGTCTTCTTAATTAAGAACTAAATTACTTAGCTTCTTCTTCAACTGGGATAACAGAAACTTGCTTTCTGTACTTATCCTTACGTTCAAACTTAACTACACCATTTACTAATGCAAATAATGTGTCATCTCCACCTTGACCAACGTTCTTGCCAGGGTGAATCTTAGTACCACGTTGACGATAGATAATCGTACCTGCGTGAATTGTTTGACCGTCTGCAGCCTTAGCGCCTAAACGACGACCAGCTGAATCACGACCGTTAGCAGTAGAACCTCCACCCTTGTGGTGGGCAAATAATTTAAGATTTAAAATATTCATAATTGTTTCACCTCTAGTTTAATTCAATTTTTTCAATTGTAACCTTAGTATAAGGTTGACGGTGACCATATTTTGAATGTGAGTGCTTCTTAGGCTTGTACTTGAAAGTAACAACTTTCTTTTCCTTACCTTGCTTCTCAACCTTAGCAACAACCTTGGCGCCATCAACTAAAGGTGCACCAACCTTAACGTTATTGCCGTCAGAAGTTAAGATTACTTCATCAAAAGTAACTTCCTTACCTTCTTCAACGTCAAGCTTTTCAACAAAAACACTATCGCCTTCAGCAACTTTGTATTGCTTTCCGCCGGTTTTAATAATTGCGTACATTTACTGCCCTCCAAAAATTTACTTAGACTCGCCAATTGAGGTGTTTCTTGATAGAAAACTTCTAACCACAAAATGTGCGGTTGCAGATGTGAAGGTCTCCACAAATACAACTCCTATATAGTACTACTTCAAACAAAAATTGGCAATAAAAATCCAACTAATTGAGCCTTAAATTTGCCACTTTCCACCGTGAACTTTTGCTACATTTTCTGTCACGATGAAGGCTTCATTATCAATTTCACGTATTTTTGCTACTAATTGACCATATTCGTTTGTGTCAACTACAATTACCAGCTGCTGTTTGTCTTTATCGGTGTAACCACCAACAACGTTGAAAACTGTTAGACCTTCATAGTCATTTTGTAGCATATCACGAACCTGATCCAACTTTGTATTACTCATGATTCTAACCTGGTATTTCTTATCAAAACCAGTTTCTGTATACCGCATTGTAATTGTTGTAATTACCTGCGAAAAAGCAGCAAGTAAGAATGCTTCCGTTCCATCAACAAAGAGATTTAAGACAATTATAGTCATATCAATTGCCATCAGTGACATAGCAGGATCGATATAAAAGTACTTTTTGATAATAAGTGGTGGAATAGTTGTTCCTCCAGATGAGGCATTGATGCGGTAAAGCATTGATACCCCGATTCCCATTAGAACACCACCATAAATTACTGCCAGCATATTGTTAGTAGTTAGTTTCATGCTTGGCGTGATTGCCATTAAAATTGGCAGCAGCATACTACCGAGAGCCACTTTTTTCAAAGTTTCTTTGCCAAGAAAAATGACTGCTAGAATGAGCATGATTAAATTGACAATAAAAACTGTTATTGAGCGATTAATGCCCCATACGGCGTCTACAAGAATTGAAATTCCCGTTGATCCTCCTGCGGCTACATTAATTGGTGCATAGAAGAAGTTAATTGCAATTGTTATAATCTCAAGTCCAGCCAAGAAAAATAACCAATATTGCCATGTGTGTTTGTGCTTTATGTTTTTCATCTCATCTTCCTTCCATAAAAAGTGTTATTTAATATAATACAAGAAAATAACTAATATACGCAAGAAATAAGTCTTTTTGCCTCCTAAATTATCAAAAACTTATAGATTTAATTGATCTAGTTATCTGCTTTTTCATATTGAATACTTTGATTACCCTCATATGCTGGTAACCCTTTGGCAGCACGATATAGCGCACGCTCAAATGATTGGTAACCCTTACTTGAACTAACGGCGAACTTGACATTATATTTACTTGCAAATTCACTGATGTTCCAAGCACTATCATGAGCAGCAAATGCTGTCACCAAAATAACCAAGTCTAAATCTTTTATTTGATTCTCAATAACTTTTTTCTTTCCCTGAAAGGCATCTACTGGAATCGGAATTCCATTATAACGAGTTACGATTCCCTCTAATAAAGCTTCGTTTTGATTATCTCCTACCGCAATACCAACTCTTTGGTAATGAAGATCTAAAGCTAATTTTGGTAACTCAGTTGCCTGCGTTTCAACTTTATCTTTATCTTTCTTTTTCTTAACATGAGTCGCCGACTGTGGCTGTTCAAGCTGGTAAACCCAGCGAATTTGAATAGCGTCAGCCGGACTTTTCTTTAGCCTAACATCCCCGTCATACCATGCTAAATCAACAATTGAGCCATCAACCAATTGAATATTATCATCCCAGTATTTGCTTGAATCTATTGGGAGTAAAACTGCCTTGCCTCGAATACGTAGTTTTTGCCCCTGAGCATTACGGCTGATTGACAAATGACCTGGTCTCCCTTGTACAACAGCGTACTTAAAGGTAGAAATAGTATCAACTTCCATTTTTGATAACTTGCGAAAGCCAACAATACGTAAAATTTCTGCTTCATAATGTGGATTATTTTCTTCTGGTAAAGCTTCGACAATATCACCACTTTTTAAATTCAAAGAGTGAATTTGCGATTCCTTCATCGTATAAACGATTCTATTACCATCATCGACTAAATCACAACCAGATAAAAGCCTAACAACTGTATAACGCTTACCTTTTCGATAATCCTTTTTTGGTTTTTCTTTTTTCTCAAGCGCCTGCTCAAAGATCTTTTGATTAACTTGTTCATTCGAAGTCTTAGACAAATTAACATTCTTTTTAAGATCAATCAGGTTATCCCTGAATTTTTGGTCAACTTGTGGTGTCATTGTCAGTTTTTGAATCGCCGATAAAGCTGTGTTTTTTGCCTGAACATCTCCTGGTGCCCGGAGCAATTTAGTGAGACTGGTCAAAAGCATATTTACTTGATTTAAATCAAGTTCAATCGAACTTTTCCTTTTTTCTTTTGGTATTGCTTGATCACCATCTGTCATGCCTAAAATCAACTTAATTGCTGCTAGACCATTTCGTAAGCTTTTCTCATCGCCAGTAGTCTGATTTAAAATTCTTTTTATATTATTCCGGTAATCAAACATTTTAATCTCCAACTTTTTTCTAATCTCTATCTTTAATAGTATAGCAAACAAAAAAAGCCTAGCATAACAACTAGACCTTTAATAAAATTTTTAAAATGCTCCACCACCGGAACCGCCGCCAAAGCCGCCCGATGAACCGGAACCAAATGAACCACTTGAAACGCTACTTGAACCAGCGGCAATTCCGTTTTTAAAGCAGGTATTGAAGTTTTCAGCAAAACTATTTTTACCACTATTAGCCAGAAAACCATAGAAGAATAAATCACTATTATTTAACTCATCCTGGTTAAATTCAATTTTAAGTTCTTTCATGACCTTCTTAGCTAGGCCAAAAGAAACTGCATAAGGTAAAATATCTTCCCACAAGATTAAATCGCCAACTTCTTTCATATTGAAACGACCAATGTCTTTCAACATTTTCTTAAAGCTACGTACCTTGTCAACTTCAAGTGCACCCTTCTTGGAATACAGATTGATCTGGTTTTTATCCCTGTACATACCTATAGTACCAATGACAAAAAGTAGTCCTGCAACAATAATAATTGGCCAGATATACTTGCGGGTAAATAACACGGCAAGACCAGCTGCACCCAAACTCGCAATCCTCAAACCAAGAATTATCCTGTTACTACGCTTCTTCTTTAACAATAACTCCTCAGGCATATATTGATCTTTATCTGCTGAATAGAATTGATCATCAGCCCAGTCATCAAAACTGCGTCCCAACTTTTTACCACGTGCTTTTTTCAATTCCTTCGTAGTAAAACTTGTTCCATCACCAATTTCATTAAAAAGCATCCACATAAGAGTACTTTCGTGTGCAACATTCTCATCGATTAATGAAATACGATAATAGGTTGTCTTAAGCTTACTCTTGTAATCTTCAATTTTAATTTTCTTATGAATAGCAAGCTCCATTAAGTAAGCCGTAAAAGCCTTACTATCAGGAACTTTAGCAGTATCAAGAACTTGAGCAATCACTGGATTGGCATCAGGTATTTCATAATCGTGACTTAACTCACTAGTCTTTTTAGGCTTATAGCCTATCTTCTGTGTGGTAAAGCCTTTAAAAATAGAGAGGATTCCCGTCACAACACTGACTAAAACAAGAACTAGACTAATCATCAAGTTTTTCTTTTGTTTGGCGTTACTTTGCGCTGCTAATTTCTTTTCTTGTTTAAGAACAGCCTGCTTATGATTGACATTTTTTACATTTTTATTTTTAGGCGTTACGCTTAATGGAAAAATGGTATGGACTTCAATTCCCGTATGACCACCCAAATTATCAGCAGTCATGATAATTTTGCCGTCTTGAGGATCCACTTCAAGCTTACCATCAAGTGGGCCATGGGCCCAAGCCTTCAAATCCTTAACTGGGCCTGGAAAAATCACACTCGCTTTAACTTTTTTTAATCTTGTATCCCAGCCATTACCAATAATCATAAAGTTTAATTCAGCAATATCGCGATAATTAGTAATTGCATTGGTAATTTGGTAGGCGTAAGTTACAGTAAAATGTTCATGCTTCTCTCTAACAACATGAGGCACTATCATTTCATAGCCGTGTTCACTCTTACGAAGAGTAAAATCGGTCGAATTAAGCGTTGGTGCATCATTAGCCTTGGTCGTTATCTTGACATGCTTAATCTTTTGATTAGGTTCAAGATTTTGACGATAAAAAACGCCGTTTGCAGTTGACTGGAATTCATAATCAATTCTGCGTTTTATCGTTAATGAGCCATCCGGATTTACTTTTGAAGTAACCTGGTTGTTTTGAATATCATATTTAACCTCAACTTCTGCCTTCGCTTTTTGCGGCATAGCAAAACAAAATAGCAAAACACTTATAAGAGGAAGTATTTTTAACAGCTTTCTTCTCATACTTTTTCTACCTTTTCCTTAGTTTATTGGTTTAATTATACAGATTATTACTATATAAAACACTACCCTATATAAATTTATTTAAAGTACAACAATTATTATGGAAGATTTGAAAATTAGTGGTTGCAATTAGACATCTTTTTTTCTATAATAGTTACTGTTCTTGCGCGGCAAGCGTAAATTCGATGGTCTGGTAGCTCAGCTGGATAGAGCAACGGTCTTCTAAACCGTGGGTCGTGAGTTCGAATCTCACCCGGATCACTTTTGAAGCCACCTTTACAATTTGTAAGGGTGGTTTTTTCGTAAACCAGAATGACTACTAGCAAAAAGGGCCTCAACTTTAAGTTGAGGCCCTTTTGATTTGTAAATTACTTAATAACTTAATTGTCTTTGAGTTTTGAAATCAGATTTTCTTGACGCTTAGGATTAATACGGTAGTATGCCGAAGAAATACCTAAGAAAGTTAAAATGACTGTACCGACAATTAGCCAGAGGACACTTTCAATGTGAAGCTCGCCTAAGAACTCATATAAAGATGAGACCATCTTAAGCCAACCACCAAGTGACACAAAGTACCAAGCCGTAGCTTTGTCAATAAAACTCATTGCAGTTCTCAAATCTGATTCATTCTTGATAATGTCACCTAAAATTTTCACTGCACGTTTTTTCTCAAGATAAATCTTAACTATTGGTGCAATCCAATAAAGTGGTGAGATTTTCGGTTGTGATTTACTAGACTGATTAAATTCGGTCAAAAACCACTTATAATCATAAAGCTCCATCAATCCCTGATATAAAGGAAAAGAAAAGAGCAACCAGTCACCCAAAAAGCTAATAAAATTAATAAACGTAGATATTTTAATCACTTCTCCTTTTTCTCAAACCTGATTATGGAAAATCCATAATGCAATTACTGAATATTTTAGTTCAACAAAGGTGTCCTTAACAAGTATTAAATAGTTTATTTTTTAGGAATTATTTTCTATTTATGATTAGTACTTAATATTTACACTAAATATTTTATTTTTAATTTTGCTTGCTTTTTAAAATTTAGTTTAGTATGATATTGATTAAATATTTATGAGAGGTACGGATTATTATGACAAACATAAAAACTAATCTAACACCAGTTAAATATTATTTTTGGTACTTTAGTGAATGATCTGAGTGCCTAATTTGTATTGTCTTAGACACACAGTTCAAATAAAATGCTGTGTGTCGTAGCTTAAGTACTTCTTCTCGAGTAATGCTCACACAGCGATTGACTGTGTGAGTTTTTTATTTCGGGAGAAAAGAATGAAAATTTTAAAAAGAATTACCTTAGATACGCTTAATGGCCTATCCACAGGAATAGTAGTCGCGTTAATTCCAGGCGCTTTAGTTAGTCAATTAATTAAAGTACTCCTACCCATGTTTCCTCAACTAGGATTCATCCTTACCTTTACTACTTTTGCTTCTTCACTTCTACCTGCAATTAGTGCCGTTTGTGTTGGTATGACTGGTAAGTTGACCCCTATCCAAACTTCATCCATTGCACTTGCAGCTACTGCTGCAGCTGGTAACTTTACGATTCAAAACAGTAAAGTTGTGGTAATCGGCAACGGTGACGTAATTAATGTCGCAGTCACGATCATGGTTGCCTACGCATTAGTCCTGTTTTTAGGTAAAAAGTTAAAGGCATACACAATTTTACTTGT
The DNA here is from genome assembly GCF_003150935.1 of Lactobacillus apis. Classification (NCBI taxonomy): domain Bacteria; kingdom Bacillati; phylum Bacillota; class Bacilli; order Lactobacillales; family Lactobacillaceae; genus Lactobacillus; species Lactobacillus apis. Next base: position 1,012,532 of record NZ_CP029476.1, read on the forward strand.
CCCACTAATTGTTTTGGTAGTTGCAGGTGGAATTGGAAGTCTCACCAGAATTCCAATCAGTGCATTTACGAGAATAATTGGTTTAGGAATTGAACATCTAACATCGCTCCAACCAATTCTAATGGGAACACTGATGGGAATTGTTTTTGCAATCCTTGTCGTTTCACCTATTTCATCTGTCGGCATCGCAACTGCAATTAGTATTCACGGTATCGCGGCTGGTTCTGCCAATTTGGGAATTACTGCTGCAGCTTTTGCCCTAGCAATTTTTGGTTGGAAAGTAAATTCATTCGGTACCTCAATTGCGCATTTCTTGGGTTCACCAAAAATGCAGATGGCAAACCTACTTACTCAACCCAAGCTGTTGATTCCACTTGCAGTTAACGCTGGAATTATGGGTGCTTTAGGCGCAATCTTTGGAATTGTTGGTAATCCAATGAGTGCTGGATTCGGTTTCTCCGGTTTGATCGGACCAGTTGCTGCTATGACCGGCCGACAAGCTAATTTTGCTAACATTGCTTTAATTACAATCCTCTTTTTCATTTTACCGATCGCACTTGGAATTATTGCCAACTACTTATTATCAGTTAAAACCCACTTTTTCACTGGCAAAGATTTCGAATTAGATTTTGAATAAAAATGACTTAGCCTATATATTTTCTATTTAATTAATCACTGCTATAATAAGTGCCAAGATGATTAAGAAAAGGAAATAATAATGATTAATTTTTATGGTTATAAACGTTGTTCAACTTCTAGAAGTGCACAAAAATGGCTTCAAGATCATAATGTTGACTTCACTTTTCAAGATTTAGTTGAGCAACCTCCTCGAAAAGAAGATCTTGTTAAGTGGATGACAATGCACCAAGATCGAGGGCTAAAATATTTCTTTAATACTCATGGTCAAGACTACCGCAAGTTGAACTTAAAAGAGCGCGTTCCAGAAATGTCAATTGAAGAGGCTGCCGATATGATGTCGAAGAACGGTAAACTAATTAAACGCCCACTAGTTGTTGACGGTGAAAAACTAACCTGTGGCTTTAAAGAAGATTTATATGAAAAAACTTGGCTGTAAAAACGGATGTAAAAATCCGTTTTTTATTTATCCTCTTTTTAAACTTTCGTAACATCTCAAGAACAGGTAAAATAAGAAAATAATAAGGAGGACAAGATGAAATATAACCAGTATGCATATGTTGAAACAAAATTAGAAACGCAGGTTAAAGAACTACTACAAATTAAATTTTTGCCTGCTAACTATCAGGATCTATCTTTTGCGCAACTATTAGCCGAAATGGTAGAAAATTGTCGGGCTGAAGTTCAGCCAAATGATGAAAATGCTCGTGCTACAAAACTAAATGAATTTGCTGTTTCACCTACACAAACCTTGGCAGCTTTCTTGGATACAAAACCAGAAGAAATTTCATTGATTGAATTTTACAATATCGCTTTACAGTTATTGGACTACCGTGTTCATTATGACTACGACCTAAATGATCCCTGCAAGACAATGAAAAAGCAAGCTTTGCCAATGGTCGACAGTATTAGTAATAAAGAAGAACTAATTAGTGCCTTTTACCGATTACTAAGTACGCGTACCAAAAACGGTCAGCTGCTAATCGATGTAATGGCTGGCAAAGGCTATTTTTATAACCGTAAAAATGAATTGCCTACTAACCAGTTTGTCTTCTTGAACGGTAAAAGCTTACCAGTATTTGACACTAGCAAAGTAATTCGAGAAGTTGTTTATGTTGAAAGTGATCTAGATACTGATGGCGACGGCCAATCCGACTTACTTCAAGCAACTATTTTTCGTCCTTTCGAAAGTGAAAAAATGCCTGTTCCAGCCTTGTATACAGCTAGTCCCTACTTTGGTGGAATTATTGACAACGAAAAACGTGACCATAATGTTGACGAAAATCTGACGGATGCTACTGAATGGACAAATCCACAGTACGAGCCATCTGCTGTAGTCAAAGCGAGAAAACCTAGTGATGAAAATACTTCTTCTGCAACTGAAATGGCTGTCGGCAAATCTTCTTATACCCTAAATGAATATTTGTTAGCTCGCGGCTTTGCCAGTGTTTTTGCTGGTGCAATCGGTACACGAGGAAGTGATGGGCTGCGAATCACAGGTGCCCCAGAAGAAACTGAGAGTGCCAAAGAAATTATTGAATGGCTTCATGGAGACAGAATTGCCTATACCGACCGCTCGCGAAAACATGAGATTAAAGCAGATTGGTGCAACCATAATATTGGAATGACCGGTCGCTCATATTTAGGGACTTTACAAATTGCAATCGCAACTACTGGTGTTGCTGGATTAAAGACAGTTGTCTCTGAAGCTGCTATATCTTCTTGGTATGACTACTACCGTGAACACGGCCTTGTAATCGCTCCTGAAGATTGTCAAGGTGAAGACTTAGATTTATTAGCAGAAACTTGTCAATCTAACTTATTAGATTCAGGTGACTACATTAAGATTAAGCCTAAATATGATGAAATGCAGGCTAGTCTACTAGAAAAAGAAGACCGTAAAACGGGCCAATATTCTGATTATTGGGAAAATAGAAATTACCGCCATCATACAGATAAAATCAACTGCTCTTGGATTAGCGTTCATGGCCTAAACGACTGGAACGTCAAGCCGAAAAACGTCTATAAAATTTGGCAAAAAGTAAAAGACTTACCGGTTGAGCATCACCTATTTTTACACCAAGGACCTCATTATAATATGAATAACTTGGTATCAATTGATTTCACTGATTTAATGAATTTATGGTTTGTTCACGAATTATTGGGTATCGAAAATAATGCCTATAATCAATGGCCAACTGTCATGATTCAAGACAATCTCGAGGCCGATATCTGGCACGATGAAGAGGACTGGAGCAATGACGTTGGTCAAGAAGTAGTTTACTACCCAACTGACGATGCCGAATTGCAAAAAGATGGTAACGGCAAAAAGAAGCTTGCTTTTCTTGATTTAGGTGGTAAAGATTTTAAAGCAGCTAAAATTTCTGAAAGTGCTTGGCAAGATAAATTTATTGCTGGTGATGAAAAATGGGCTAAGCCTAGTCTTCGCTTTACAACAGATGAGTTTATTCACCCAGTAACTATTGTTGGGCGTCCTGAAGTAAAATTACGTGTTTCATCTAGTCTTAACAAAGGCCAAATTTCTGTTGCTCTAGTGGAACTTGGTGACCGTAAGCGTCTAACTGAAGTACCAAAATTTCTGATGCGTGATGGCCAAGAACTTGGTTTTCGTTTTGGAACAGATACATTGCAAGAATTTGTTCCTGATAAGCTATCTCATGCTAAATTAATAACTAAGGCTCACATGAATCTACAGAATTATGCGGACATGCAAAAACCTGCAGCAATTGAGCCCGGAGAATTCTATGATTTGAGCTTTGAATTACAACCTACTTACTATAAAGTTCCAGTAGGCAGCAAACTATGCTTAATTATCTATTCAACTGACCAAGGCATGACCAAACGACCACTTGAAGAAACAACTTATACGATTGATCTCGCAAAAACAGAAATCAAATTTAACGAAAAATAAAATGGACGAAAAAAAGCAAGAAGATTTAATACTTGTTATAAAAACAAGTATTAAAAATGATTTTGAATATAAAATTGAAAAATCATATAAAAATAGCGTTTTTATTGTTGTGTATTCTACTGAAAGTCTCTCTACCATTTTACATTTATGTGGAACGCTTGGTGCCTTCTTTAATTATGGTAAGGCAGAAGAAGTCGATGAAATTCATGCTTTTGAATATGAAGTTTCAATAACTGATTATGGACTTGATCTTTCAGAGGTTGCAAGATTGACACGTGAATATATAGATCCTAATGATATTTGATAAGACCCATCTATCACTAAAGTAAAAGAAGGCACTTTAAAGTGCCTTCTTTTATTTGCTTAGAGCAGTTGAAAAAGTGACAAAAAGCTCATGCTTTATCGGTTTCAAATAAAACAATAGAAAAAAATTACCACCGTCAAAACCAACCTTAAATTTTTTAAGTTTCATTTCAATAGAGTACACACATCAATGATCTGTGATAAATAGGTCTTTTGCACCTTGAGCTTAAACTTAGTTATATCTGAATACCATTTGTGATGGTGATAAACCGCACTAAAGCTGCGTTTAATCGAGTCAGGCTTAATCAGACCCTGAGTACCGCGATAGCTGTTGTATTTGTGCCAGCGTTTACTGACTATGTCAAATAATTTCATTTTGTTATTAGGCACTGCACCTTTTTATGATTGATTAATAAACCGTGACATCTAAGCTATACAGTAATGCGGCGATAGCCATAGTGGTGCTTGTATTCTTCATAAATAGCTCTGATTTCAGCCATTATTTCTTAATTATTCCGATCTTTGTCCTTCTTCTTTAAAGCGCGTAGTAGTAATTACTACGAGAAAGACGGGGCGGATTCAAGTTGGCATTAATGGCATCAAGAATAAAAGTTACATTGACCTTAAGCTCGCTTCTTAGTTGGGTGACTGCCAGGGCTATTTCCGAGGCTTGCGGTTCTTGGTCCGCTGGTCGATTAAGACGCTCAATTTTTTATAAATTCGTTCTCGATTTTCAGCTTTAAGTTCTGCTGGCGTAAGCGGTTGTCCTCTCTACTTGTTAACGATATTATATCCATTTTCACGGTATTCGCGCAGTTAATTGGACAACATGCCATAACTTTTCTAGTGCTACGTAATAAAGGGGCTCATGGTTAACTACGATTCGCTTGAGAGCCTGCTCCTTAAAATTACTTGTATAAGTAGTAAACGGCTGGTTTAAAATAGCTAGACCGTGACGGTCAATTAAAGCCAACAAGTAACTAATATTAGATTTGCCAACCCGATAACGCTGACTTAACTCAATAGAACCGATTTGATAATCATGCCAAAGATGATAGATTTCAATTTTATCTTGTTTAGATAATTTAGACATAAAAATGACCCCCAAATTTGTCCTAAATTTGGGGGTCATATCAGATATCCTGTAGTTCTCTTTTTGTTAGCTTTTTTCTATTTTAAGCTCGTTGTTATAAATGAACGATTTTCCAAAGCGATTAATAGTGCTCGCGCTGTATCTAGACTAGTAATCAATGGAATATTTTGCTGGATTGCATTTTGTCTAATAATGAAGCCATCAGAGTTTTTGGCCACATCGTGCCCCATTGTATTAATTACTAGATCAATCTTACCATTTTTAAACTCACTTAAAAGGTTGTCTTCCTTTTCTTCATGGATTTTACTTACTTCAGTTACATGAAGGCCATTATCCCGCAAGAAGTTAGCTGTTCCACTAGTGGCAAAAATTCTGTAACCGATTTGAGCAAATCTTTTGGCAATCGGTAAGATTGCTTGTTTGTCACGGTCCTCAATTGTTAACAAAACATTGCCGCTGTCAGGAATTTGCATATTGGCGCCTGAAAAGGCCTTGTACAATGCTTTAGGGAAGCTCAAGTCGCTACCCATAACCTCACCAGTTGATTTCATTTCTGGTCCAAGGTAACTATCGACATCAGCAAGCTTACTGAATGAAAAGACAGGTGCCTTAACACTAATCATTTTTGGTTCGGGAGCCAAGCCATCAGCATAACCTTGCTCTTTCAAGCTCTCACCCATAATAACTCGTGTTGCCACTTGTGCCATTTCAATATCAGTAATTTTACTCAAAAATGGAACTGTTCGACTAGCACGTGGGTTAACTTCAATAATATAAATTTCCCCATCACGCTCAATTAGCTGCAAGTTCATGATACCATGACAATTTAGCTTCAAGGCTAGTTTCTTGGTAACATCAGCAATTTTTTGCTTAATATCAGGGGTAAAGGTTTGAGCTGGGTAAACAGCCATTGAGTCACCAGAGTGGACTCCGGCGTGTTCAATATGTTCCATAATTCCTGGAATTAGAACTGTTTCGCCATCACAAATTGCATCAACGTCACACTCGCGACCGTCAAGATAGTCGTCAACCAGGATTGGATGGCTACTGGCGATATCAACGTGATTATTTAAGTAATCTTCGAGTTCTGCTTCAGTATAAACAATTTCCATTGCCTTACCACCAAGCACATAACTAGGTCTTACTAAAACAGGATAACCAAGTTGCTTTGCTGCTTCAATTACACCGTCGTGCGTGGTAGTAGTTATACCTTGAGGTTGCTTTAATCCTAATTCTTTAACTACTTGGTCAAACAATTCACGGTCTTCAGCACGGTTCAAATCAGCCACACTAGTACCTAAGATCTTAACTCCATGTTCTTCTAAGCCCGCAGCCAAGTTGATTGAGGTTTGTCCACCAAACTGAATAATGACACCTTCAGGCTTTTCTAAGTCACAAACGTTTAAGACATCTTCTAAAGTTAATGGTTCAAAGTATAATTTATCTGAAATAGAGAAATCAGTTGAAACAGTTTCTGGATTAGAGTTAATGACAATTGCTTCATATCCCATTTTCTGCAATGCCTTCACACAGTGAACAGTAGCGTAATCGAATTCTACCCCTTGACCAATTCTGATTGGACCTGAACCAACAACCAAAACTGACTTCTTGTTGGTTTTCAAACTTTCATTTTCAAAATCATAAGTTGAATAAAAGTATGGTGTCTTAGAAACAAATTCTGCAGCACAAGTGTCAACCATTTTATAGACTGGAATAATGCCATTGCTCTTACGTAAATTACGTACCTGATTTACATTTTCATTCCACAAGTTGGCAATAGTATCATCACTAAAACCGTATTTCTTGGCATTTTTTAATGTGGCAATATCATCAGGATTTGCTTGAATTTCTTTTTCTAATTCAACAATGTGCTTAACGATATCCAAGAAGTAGAAATTAATTTTTGTCAACTCATGCACGTCTGAAATTGAGTAATCTTTTCTAAAGGCCTCAGCAATATAGAAGAGACGGTCATCTTGCACTTTAACTAATTTAGTTTCAAGATCTTCGTCGCTTGCTTCATGTGCCTCTTTGGAGAAAAAGTTCTTTTGATCAATTTCAAGTGAACGTACAGCTTTTTGGAATGCTTCTTCAGCTGTACGACCAATTGCCATTACTTCTCCAGTGGCTTTCATTTGTGTACCAAGTTGACGATCAGCCTTGGTAAACTTGTCAAATGGAAAACGTGGAATCTTGCAGACAACGTAATCAAGCGCAGGCTCAAATTCAGCAAAAGTTGTACCAGTAACAGGATTCTTGATTTCATCTAAAGTCAGACCGACTGCAATTTTAGCTGCCATCTTGGCAATCGGATAACCAGTTGCTTTAGAAGCTAAGGCTGATGATCTTGAAACACGAGGGTTAACTTCGATAACATCGTAGTCAAAACTATTAGGATCAAGGGCTAACTGAACATTACATCCCCCTTCAATCTTCAAAGCTCTAATCAAACGCAAGGAACAGTCTCTAAGCATCTGATACTCTTTATCAGATAGAGTTTGAGAAGGCGAGAAAACAATTGAATCTCCTGTGTGAATACCAACTGGATCGAAATTTTCCATACAACATACGATCATGGCATTATCATCGTGATCTCGCATTACTTCAAATTCGATTTCTTTGTAGCCAGCAATTGATTTTTCAATTAAACATTCAGTTACTGGTGACAATTCCAAACCATTTTTGGCAACATTAGCAAGTTCTTCGCGGTCATTACAAATACCGCCACCTGTTCCACCCATTGTGAAAGCAGGACGAACAATTATTGGATAGCCAATTTCATCGCCAAAGTCTAAAGCTTCTTGAACGGTTTTAACACTCTTTGAAGGCGGAACCGGTTCACCCAATTTTTGACACAGTTCTTTGAACTTCTCTCTGTCTTCTGCTTGTTCGATTGACTCAAGTTTAGTTCCCAAAAGTTCAATATTTAGCTCATCCAAAATACCAGTTTCAGCTAAGGATAAGGCCATGTTTAAGCCAACTTGACCACCCAAAGTAGGTAAAATTGCATCAGGATATTCTTGACGAATGATACGTGAGACTGAATCAACTGTTAATGGCTCAATATATACTTTATCGGCAATTGTTGTATCAGTCATAATTGTTGCTGGATTAGAGTTAACCAGTACTACTTCATAACCTTCTTCACGTAAAGCAAGACAGGCTTGCGTTCCCGAATAGTCAAATTCGGCAGCTTGACCAATAATAATCGGACCAGAACCGATCACCATTATTTTTTTGATATCTGTTCTTTTAGGCATGCTTCTGTGCTTCCTTTCTTTGATCAATCATTTGCATGAAATAGTCAAAAATACTTTCTTCATCGTGAGGTCCAGGGGTACTGTCTGGGTGGAATTGAACTGAAAAAGCTGGATACTTTTTATGGCGTAATCCTTCTACAGTGCCGTCGTTAACTTCAACGTGAGTAATCATGAGGTTTTCTGGATCAACTGAATCGCGATCAACTGCGTATCCATGGTTTTGTGAAGTAAAGCCGATATTACCAGTTGCAATTTCACGCACTGGGTGGTTAAAACCACGGTGACCGAATTTCATTTTATAAGTTTTGGCACCATTAGCTAGAGCAAATACTTGGTGACCCATACATATACCCATCAAAGGAATATGCTTTTCCACCTCTTTAACCATTTCTACGGCATCTGCCATTTCAAGCGGATCACCAGGTCCATTGGACAAGAGCACACCGTCTGGTTTCAATGATAAGATTTTTTCGGCCGAAACTGTGTAAGGTAAAACAACACAGTTACAGTCACGTTTGGCAAGCTCACGTAAAATACTGTTCTTTAAGCCAAAATCAATTACAACGATATTACGTTTTGAACCAGGTACAGGGTAAGAAGTAGAAGTTGAAACTCGACTAATTACACCTTGAGTAACATTGGTCTTTTTAAGCTCAGAAGCAATTGTTTCTGCTTCTTCTTTTGAATCGCAGATTTGTCCTCTCATAGTTCCGTGCATTCTCAACTTTTTAACCAGTTCCCTAGTATCGATTCCCTGGATTCCTGGGATATCCAAGCTTTCCAAAAAGTCTGGTAAAGTTGTTTGCATCCGCCAATTATCTGGGTAGCGTGCAACTTGATGGCAAATCACGCCCTTAATGCCAGGCTCAAGTGATTCATAATCTGCCAGCGTAATCCCATAATTACCAATTAACGGATTGGTAAAAACTAAAATTTGATCAGCATATGATTGATCCGTAATAGCTTCTTGATAGCCTGTCATACCTGTTGTGAATACGACTTCACCTTTGGTTTCTTTCTTACTCCCAAAGCTTTCTCCTTCATATATGCTGCCATCTTCTAAGATTAAGTATCTCATTTAATTTCCTTCCTTTTGGTAAACAACTTTACCATCGACTATGGTCATGGATGTTTGACCATAAACTTCATCCCCCGTAAAAGGAGTATTAGTTCCTTTTGATAAATAATCGGTTTCGGCAATTTTATGACTACTATTCAAGTCAAAAATTGCAATATCTGCGGGTTGTCCTAACGCTATCCTGCCCGATTGACTAAGTCCAAATGCCTCGGCAGGTTTAACAGTTAACCATTTCAATAATTGCGTTAGTGAAAAAACACCAGTTTTAACAAAATGGGTATATAATTCGCTAAAGACAGTTTCGCTTCCAGTGATGCCAAAGGCGGCTTTTGCAAAACCACCTGCCTTATCTTCTTGGGTATGCGGAGCATGATCTGTTGCAATCATATCAATTGTACCGTCAAGTAAACCTTCAATTAGCGCTTGTTGATCAGCCTTACTTCTCAGTGGCGGATTCATTTTATAGTTGCCGTCATTTGCAGGGATGTCGTAATCTGCAATTAATAAGTGATGTGGTGCGACTTCACAAGTAACATTAATACCTGCCTGCTTGGCAAGTCTTACCAATGCCACACTCTTTTCGGTTGAAACATGACAAATGTGATATCTCACACCTGTCTTTTGTGCAAGCAATAGATCACGTGCGATTTGCGTTGTTTCAGCTAGCTCAGTAACTGGCCGCACCCCAAACTCCTCTGCTTTTTTTCCTTCATTTATTACACCCAGATTAAACAGTGAATCATCTTGCGCGTGCTCAGCGATGACTAGATTATTCTTCTTTGCTTGCTGCATGGCCAAGTACATTGTTTGTGCACTCTGAACACCCTTACCATCGTTACTTAATGCGAAACAGCCCGCTTCTTTCAAGCCGTGATAATCCGGAATCTTATCGCCTATTTCATCTGTCGTTATCGGACCATACTGCATGATATGAACCACACCATGTTCCTGATTATTTTTAACCATCTCAGACATTAATTCCGGTGTGTTAGGTACTGGAATAACATTTGGCATGGCACCAACAGTAGTGAATCCACCGTGTGCTGCTGCTTTAGAACCGGTCTGCACGTTTTCTTTATTAGTTTGACCTGGATCACGATAATGAACGTGAACATCAACTAAACCAGGACTAACTAATTTTCCACCTGCATCAATTTCATTGTCTCCTGTAAGTGATTGTCCAATAGCAACTATTTTGCCTTTTTCAATTAAGAGATCGCCCGATTCAATCCGGTCCCCGATAAAAAGTTGACCGTTTTTAATTACAGTTGACATTAGGAAAGGCCTCCTAGCTTGCGCCCACGCACTACAGCTTCAATCATTGCCATTCTCATAAATACACCATTTTCCATTTGGCGAACAAAGCGGCATTTAGGTGCTTCTACCAGCTCACTTGCCAATTCAACTCCCCGATTAATTGGACCTGGATGCATAATAATAGCATCATCTTTCATTTGGTCATAGCGTTGCTGGTTAATTCCAAATTCTTCGTGATATTTGCTTGCATCAAACTGTGCTTCATTTGGATCCCCGGCGTGACGTTCATGTTGAACCCGTAAGAGCATCATGACATCCATTTGGTCGACTAACTCATCAAGCTCTTTAAACTGACCATACTGATCATATTTACTGTCGTACCAGTAGCTTGGGCCAGAAAAGTAAACCTGTGCACCTAACTTATTTAAGAGCTCCATGCTGCTCTTAGCTACTCTTGAGTTAGTGATGTCACCAACAATTGCAATTTTGAGATCTTTAAAATGACCAAATTGCTCGTAAATTGTCATCATGTCTAGTAGGCATTGCGAAGGATGTTGTCCACTACCGTCACCGGCATTAATTACGCCAATGTTTAAATGCTCATTTTTCTTAGGATGGATTAACTCTTCATAATATTCATTCTCAGGATGTCTAATTACTTCGAGATCAATTCCAACGGCTTGCATAACTAAAGAAGTGTCATAAAGCGTTTCGCCTTTTTTAGTTGAACTATGAGATGGATCAAACGGAATAACCGTTAAACCTAACTTTCTTTCAGCCATTTCAAAGCTGGTATGTGTCCTACTAGAATTTTCGAAAAACATGTTTGTAACATATACAGGCTCAGTTAAATGAGGTCTAGCACCACCATTTTTAAAGTATTGTGCGCGCGCAATCAATGCTTCAACTTCTTGCACACTCAGGTCTTCAACACTGACGAATGATGATAAAGTGACTAAATTGGTCGTTTTCATTTTAAAACTCTTTTCTTTTGCAAAAAAATAAACCGGAAGCTTTTACTCCAGGTTTATCAAAAGGGAATTTTACTTTATGCAGTGCCGCACAAAAGAAACTCAAGCCCTTCTGACCCTCTCTGGAGTCAATTAAATGGTTGAATTAAATCATAACTTTTATCACGATAGTGGTTGCAGTTCAACACTATCTTTTTGATCAATTTCTTCAACTTTAACGGCAACTTGCTCGTTTGAAGAAGTTGGAATATTTTTACCGACAAAATCAGCTCTAATTGGTAACTCACGGTGACCGCGATCAACTAACACGGCAACAGAAATTGAGCTCGGACGTCCCATGTCCATTAATGCATCCATAGCTGCGCGAATTGTTCGGCCAGTGTAAATAACATCATCAACAAGGATTACATGTTTATCGGTAATATTAACACCCAATTCATCCGAGTTAACAACAGGATCCTGTTTTAATGAAGCGTCATGACGGTCATCACGATAAAGTGTGATATCAAGTTGACCAAAAGGTACATCTACGCCTTCAAGTTTTTGAATCCGATCGTGAATACGTTGTGCTAAATAAACACCACGAGTTTTGATACCAACTAAAACTAAATCTTCTGTGCCTTTATTATGTTCAATAATTTCATAAGTAATTCGTGTCAAAGCACGCTTCATTGCAAGCGCATCCCAGATTTCTTTTGCCATCATTTTTCTCCTATTACCGTTGCTATGAAAAAACACCTAGTCTAAATGAGACTAGGTGCTTCCTAAAAAGTTTGATACTTAATTAAGCCTGCCTTGCTAGCCTCACTGGACTAATTTAAAGGACATATTTCTATTTAAATATACGTGTTCCACTCCTACTTGTCAACTAAAAATCTTAGGTTATTAGCTGAATTCAAGAAAGAGTATCAAACATAAATTTGCTCTTATTTGTTAAACTTAGTTTAACTCGACCTGATTAACTAAGTCATTAATGTCTTCGACACCTAGTTCTTCAAGTACCGCTGGCAAATCACGTGCAATATGTGGACATGCTAATGCATCCTTAAAATGAGCACTGCCAACTTCGACTGCATTAGCACCTGCTAGCATAAATTCAACAACATCTTTTGCAGATTCAATTCCACCCATTCCTATAATTGGCAAGTTAGTAGCCTGACGCACTTGATTAATCTGATACAGTGCAATGGGCTTTACAGCGCTACCAGAATAACCGCCGATATTGTTACCTAAAAGTGGTTTACGTGTTTTAAGATCAATCCGCATCCCAGTTACCGTGTTAATCATTGCCAATCCATCAGCGCCACCAGCTTCTGCTGCACGCGCAATTTCAGTTGTGCTTGTTACATTTGGCGTTAACTTAATATAAATTGGCACATTAACCGCAGCCTTAATTTTAGCAGTTAAACTTTCAATGAGTTCAGGATGAACACCAAAGGTCATGCCACCTTCAGCAACATTAGGACAGGAAAAGTTGATTTCTAGTGCATCAACTAAGTTTGAATTAGCTAATTTAGTTGCTACTTCAACGTAACCCTCTTCACTTTCACCACCTACGCTTGCAATTAGTGGCAACATCGGATAATTCTTTTTCAATTCAGGTAGTTTGTCGCTTACGACTTGATCAACTCCTGGATTTGTTAGGCCAACCGAGTTAAGTACCCCATTGTCCAAAACGACAATTTGTGGTTGCGGATTACCAACTCGCGCTTTTGGCGTAGTTGTTTTAATTACTAGTGCGCCTAATTCATTCAAATCAAATTTCTTAGCTGCTGGTACGTCGCCAAAACCAAAAGTACCACTAGCAGGCATGATTGGATTTTTTAAATTAAGTCCTGGTAATTTTACGCTGATATTTGTCATAAGTTCCTCCAAAAATGAATGCTCTCAGTCATTACAATTATTTTTGGCTCTATTTTACACGTTTTTTCATTTTTTAAAAACTAAAAATTGGTTGTATTTTATTGATGAAGGTGGTAATCTCAATGTTGACAAACTTTAAACGGTACAGAGAGACCGCAAGTTGAACATGACTTAAATTAAATAAAAAGTCTATTTTGTTGCACTCTTGTACCAGAATAGGCTTTTTTGCTTGTGGAGGTTTTTAATGGAAAAAGCGGTATTTGTAGCTTTGGACTATGACAATGAAAATGATGTTCAAAAGCTACTGGCAAAACTAGGCAAGCCCGAAAATACTTATTTAAAAATTGGAATGGAACTTTTCTATCACGCCGGGTCGGACTTAGTTAAAAAACTAGTTCAGCAAGGTTACCCCATTTTTTTAGATTTAAAGCTACACGATATTCCAAACACAGTTTATCAAGCAGCTAAACAGCTTGCTCGACTTGGAATTTTTTGTACAACTATCCATGCTCTTGGTGGTAGTGAAATGATTGCAGCTGCACAAAAAGGATTGATAGACGGAACTCCTGAAGGAAAGGAAATTCCTAAACTGCTAGCAGTAACCGAGCTCACATCCATTTCAGATTCAATCTTGGCAAATGAACAAAATTGTTCATTACCAATGGCTGAGCAAGTTGTTAGCCTTGCCCAAACAGCTAAGAAAGCTGGCGCTGATGGTGTAATTTGTTCACCACTTGAAGTTGAAAAACTGAAAAAAGAAGTTGGAGATGACTTTTTATACGTCACACCCGGCATTCGTTTAGCAAGTGACACCAATGGAGATCAAAAGCGTGTTGCAATACCACAAAAAGCTAAAGAATTTGGTTCTAGCGCGATTGTTGTTGGACGATCAATCACACAAGCAGATAATCCAGAATTGACATATCAAAAAATTAAAAAGGAGTTCAATTAAATGTATCAAGATCAGATCATTAACAAACTTGTTGAAGAAAAAATTATTACTATTTCACCTGACAAACCCTATACCTATGCCAGTGGTATGTTATCACCAATCTACACTGACTTAAGATTGACAGTTTCTTATCCGGATTTACGCGACTGGATTGCTACTGACTTAGCCGCATTGATTAAAGAAAAATATCCTAATGTATCAGTAATCGGTGGTGTTGCTACTGCTGGAATCCCTCATGCAGCCTGGGTTGCCACCAAATTAGGCTTACCAATGATTTATGTTCGACCAAAACCTAAAGATCACGGAAAAGGTCGCCAAATCGAAGGACGCTTTACTGAAAATGATCAAATTGTTTTAATCGACGACTTAATTACAACAGGTGGTTCTGTCATCAACGCCGTTAAGGCGACTGAAAATGAAGGTGGCAACGTCATCGGTGTAGGTTCAATCTTCACTTACTACCTTAGTGATACTAAAAAGAACTTTGCTGATGCAGGTGTAGACTTCAGTCCTCTACTCACCTATCCCCAACTACTTCAAAAAGAAAAAGAAATGAACTACATTAGTTCTGATGAATATGAAGCATTAAAAACGTGGCACGAAGATCCATGGGAATGGGGTAAAAAGTTCCAATAATTAATCTTGCTAACAAAAAGTGCAGCTAAACAATCGTTTAGTTGCACTTTTTTAGTTGCAATCGTAATTTACACGCAAATTTTTGCGAAAAATTGTCTATGTTACATACTTCTAGTCTATTTGTCTCCCTAGGCCTTATCACACTTTTAATGATGATTAATTGCTCCATTCAATCGGGTATGGTAACGCCAGTAAACGATCAACATTAGTGGTAATAACAGCAATTGAATTGGGTAGAAAAATTTAATTGGCAAAAGATCGCTAATTAATCCCATAATAATTGGACCAAATGCCATCCCAATATCTAATCCCAAGTAAAAAGTGCTACTTGCTAGTCCCTGCTCACTAATTGGCGCCAAAAGAAGTGCTGTTGACTGCAAGATTGAATAGATTACCCCATAGCCAATTGCCATAAAAGCAGCAGCTAAGGCCATCATCAAATTATTCTTCATAGTTGATAATAAAAGCAGATAGATCAAAGTGGCTCCAATACTAACCCAAAACCAGATACCAAATTTGACTGTATCGAAAAAGTTCTTTAGAAAAATTCTAATTACTAATAGAACCACAGCATAAATTAAAAAGAATGATCCTACATTAACATTCAGATGACGTTCTTGAGCATAAGTAACCAAATCAGCTTGCGTGGAAAAATAAGGAAAAGCAAATAATGTGGTCAGCAGTGCGATTGGCAGGACATTTTTTTGAATAATTTTAAAATGATGCGAAGAACCGGACTTTTTCTTAGCCGTACCTTTTTTAGGATTTGCACGATTACCAACAAATTGAATGATAATGACCATCATAAAAGCTGCAATTGCAGAAGCAATTAGTGCTAGTCGGTAACCAGTTTTTTGATAAACATTAATTGCCAAGGCCGGAGCAACCGCCATTGCCAAAGCATTCATTAAGCCATAAAAGCCCATAGCTTGGCCAACATGAGCCCGAGGAACCAAAAATGCTAGCCACGTAGACATGCAAACAGTACATAGAACGAACCCTGCACCATTAATCAAGCGAAAAATTAATAGCCAATTGCTAGCAGGAGCTATGACATAGCCAATCACACCTACCATGATTAAAATACCGCCAATCAATGATAAGCAGTATTTAGAAAGTTTATCTGTTAAATTCCCTGCTATTGGCCTTAGAAACATTGATGCAATACTCATAATGCCGACTATAACGCCTGCAAATGCACTACTTGCTCCAAGACTTTTGGCATAACCGTTAATTAGTGGATTAACAAACATTGTACTGAACATAAAAAAGAACGAAGCTGCCATCACTAGAATTACGTCTTTGGTATAAATTGATTTTTCTTTAGCCATTTAATCTCTCACTTAGTTTTAAAAATAGATTAATATTTTTATTCTATCACTTATAATATTTTGAGTTAACTGCAGATTCCTTGCAAATTTTTATTTTTACAAAAAGACATTGATCAAATCTATGTAATCCAGATTTTTTTATCAATGTCTTTCAGTTTTTTTGCGTGATTAGCATTAGCTAAGTGCTCAAAATTTTTAGCAGACAGCTTTCCTTCAAGCCTATCCCTCGTTTTATTTGCTGCAGTAAAAATTTACAAATAAAAAAAGATACTTTGATGATGTGAACCCCAAAATGATATGACCCCCAAATTTAGGGGGTCATATCATGAAGTATCTTTTTTATTATTAAAAATTAGTTTTAGTCTCTAAAACTTTAATTTTGACAATACTACCAAAATTACTAAAGACATAGGCAACAAGCAACTGCTTCTTCACCAATGATTGATTTTAGGCCACGCTTTTTTAGATTATCAGCTATATCCCAAGAAGCTTCTTCTAGGTACTGTATGTCTCCCATAATACCTGTACTGTTAATACCATCATTAAAGAATAGAGAATCAAATTCCCATAAAAGTATATTTAGTTGACCAACTTTGATACAAACCTTCTAATTCATAATTTTTCAGTTTTTTAACTCCAAAATACTGTAGCAAATAAAAAGCGAAACAATCGCTTGTTTCGCTTTTACTATATTTCTTGTTAATTAATAGCCCATGTAGCGATTTCTTTCCCAATCTGAAACTGTTTCGGCATATTGTGCCCATTCAAGTTCCTTGGAATCGATAAAGCTTTGGGTAAGATGTTCACCAAGTGCTTCTTGAATTAATTTATCTTCCTTGAATGCCTTAAGTGCATTGTGCAGTGTTGAAGGTAAAGGTTTGATACCCATTTCGTTGCGTTTTTCTTCACTAACTTCAAACAAGTTGCAAGTTACAGGATCCATTGGCATCTTTTCACGTTTGATACCATCTAGACCAGCTTCCAAACATGCTGCTAACAGCAAGTACGGGTTAGCAGTTGGGTCAGCAGAACGCATTTCTAAACGAGTATTAACTTCTTCAGCCGAGGGTACTCTGACCATTGGAGAACGGTTCTTAGATGCCCAGGAAATGTAAACTGGTGCTTCATAACCAGGAATAAGTCGTTTATAAGAGTTAACTGTTGGGTTAGCAACCGCTGTAATTGCGCGAGCATGCTCAAGAATACCATTTAAGAAGTAAAGAGCAGTATTTGATAAGTGGTACTCATTATTCTTATCGTAGAAAGCATTTTTACCATCTTTGAACAAAGACATGTTAGTGTGCATACCATTACCAGCTTGACCTTGTAATGGCTTAGCCATGAATGTTGCGAACAAGCCATGCTTTTTAGCAATTTCGCGAACAATCATCTTGAAAGTTTGTACACGATCCGCAGTTGCCAACGCATCGTCAAACTTAAAGTCAATTTCTTGTTGGCCATCACCAACTTCATGGTGAGCTGCTTCAACTTCAAAACCGATACTTTCCAAAGTTTCAACGATATCACGACGGCAACTTGCACTTTCATCATTTGAAGTTAAGTCAAAGTATGAAGCGTGATCTGGAACCTCAGTAGTCCAATCACCTTTTTCATTTAATTTAAATAAATGGAATTCTGCTTCAAAACCGATGTCAAATGCAGAAAAGCCCATGTCCTTCATTTGCTTTTCAATTCGCTTCAAATTATTACGTGGATCACCTTCAAATGGTTCACCATCTGTTGTATGAACGGAACAAATCAAGCAACCGATTTTACCACCACGAGTATCTGTCCAAGGTAGTACTGACCAAGTTGAAAAGTCTGGGAACAAAATCATGTCACTTTCTTCTAGACGAACAAAGCCATCAATTGAAGAACCATCAAATCTAACATCATTAGTCAAAACCTTGTCTAATTGGCTAGTTGGAACTTCTACTGCTTTAAGAGTTCCATTAATATCTGTAAAAGCCAATCGAATAAAGCGAACGTCATCATCAATAACGCTCTTTCTAATATCATCTGCTGTAATTTTCTTTGTCATGCTTTTCCACCTAAAAATATAAACAACTATAAATAACTAACAATTGGTATAGCCCGAACACAGTTTTCCAAACCTTGCTCAAAACTTGATTAATAGATTAGCAAAACATTAAATACTTGTCAAAGTGGTCTAACCATTTTTTTGCTAATCTTTACAAAAGCTTTACTAATATAAAGCCATTGACAGGCCAAAATTAATTTTTGAAGAATAATTCATTAACTGCATTGGTAATCGCAATTTTGACATGAGCATAAGTTAAACCACCTTGCATGTAAATTGCGTATGGCGGCCGAATTGGTCCATCTCCAGAAAACTCGATACTTGCACCTTCAACAAAAGATCCATCAGCCATAATAACCTTATCTTCATAGCCAGTATCATTGCTTGGCACAGGATCAACAAACGAGTTAATTGGTGAATTTTCCTGTAGTGCTTTAGCGAAGCGAATCATTTTATCTTTGTCATGGAAAATTACTGCCTGAATCAAATCAGTTCGATCGTCATTCCATTTTGGAGAAACTTCTGCTCCCATTCGTTCTAAAATAGCAGAAGAATAAATTGCACCTTTAATCGCATTTCCCGTTACACTCGGAGAAATAAACAGACCTTCAAAGTAATCCAAATTATTATTTAGACTTGCACCCTCTTCACGTCCAATGCCACCAGCTGTTAAACGTGCAGCCGTATTTTCAATTAACTCATGCTTTCCAACAACATAGCCACCGACTTTAGCTAAACCACCACCAGCATTTTTAATTAAAGAACCAGCCATTATGTCAGCGCCATATTCTGTTGGTTCATGTTTTTCAGAAAATTCGCCATAGCAGTTATCGACAAAAATGATGCTGGCGGGGCTCACTTCTCTGATCATTTCAATCATTGGCTTGATTTTTTCGATCGTAAAACTTTTACGCGTATCATAACCACGTGAACGCTGGATAACCACCATTTTTGGCTGATGTTCAGCTAACAAGCTACGTGCACCGTCAAAATCAACGCTACCATCCTCAAGCAAATCAACATGAGAAAATTTTACTCCGTATGATTTTAGACTCCCTCGACCATCTCCTGCAATTCCAATAACTTGTTGCAAGGTATCATAAGGCATTCCAGTTAGATAAGTTAACTCATCCCCTGGAAGTAAATTACCTGCCATCGCAGTAGCTAAAGTATGCGTTCCGGAAACAAACTGGGAACGAACCAGCGCATCCTCGGTATGAAAAATTTGCGCATAAATACGATCAAGCTTATCACGGCCACTATCATCTGAACCATAACCGGTACTACCAATCAAGTCGGCTTCTGCTACGGCCTTATCCTTAAATGCTTGCAATACTTTGTTTTGATTATACAAAATATTATCGTCAATTTTTGCTAACTGCGGAGCAATTTGCTTATCAATCTCACTAACAATCTGTTGTAATTCTTCTGGCCAATTATTCATTCAACCATTCCTCTGCTTTCTGTTTCATTTTTATTAAATAATCTTGATCATTAAGGGGGTCGACCCACGTAATTGGTAATTGATGCCTAAAATAGGTCAGCTGCCGTTTAGCGTACCTACGTGAAGCTGTCTTTAAATCTTTAACACAATCATCAAGTTCTTTATTACCTTCAAAATATGGAAAAAATTCCTTATACCCGATTGCCTGCAATACTTGGTACTCTTTTTGCCGATTGTCATAAATAAACCTAGCTTCATCAAGTAAGCCCGCATCCATCATCTGATCAACTCGTAAATCAATTCTGTGATAAATTTCTTGGCGATCAGAATTTAGGCCAAAAATCAGATAATCATAACGCGGCTTAATTTGTGTTTGTTGCTCTGAAAACTTTTTCCCTGTGCGCTTAATAACTGTCAGAGCACGTAAAACCCTTCTTGAGTTTGTAACTGGAATCTTAGACGCAGTCACTTGATCTTGCTTAGCCAATTCTTGCCACAAAGCAGCCTCACCGTTTTTATCTAAATAGCTTTGCCAATAATCGTCTACTGCTTGCGTATGTTCATTTACTTCTCCAAGTTGCATCCGGTTTAATAGGGCATTAACATAAAAACCTGTTCCCCCTACCAAAATTGGCAACTTGTTTTTGTGTGCAATCTCTGAAACTGCCTGCTGCGCTTGGTCAACAAAATCCTTAACTGAATAGGGCTCATAAACCGACTGCACATCGACCAAATAGTGCTTAATTAATGCTTGTTCTTCGCTCGTCGGCTTGGCTGTGCCCACCTTAACTTCACGATAAATTTGCATTGAATCGCCGGAGATAATTTCCGCATTGAGCTCAGTAGCTAGATTAATCGCTGTGCTTGTCTTACCAATAGCCGTTGGTCCAACAATTGCTAATATTTTTTGCATCTTTCGCTTCCCTTTTTTGCATATCGATTTTAATTATATATTAAAAAAACACGTTTGAAAAAGAGTACAAACATGTTTTTAGATTAATATTTAGATGATTTGGTACGGCCATCCCATTCATCAAAGCCGTTTTTTAGCCATTTAATTGAAGAGAAGTTCTTCTTTTGCAAAAATCTAGCGGCACGAAGAGTAACCGACAAAGAATCGGAATACAAATAAACAGGTAAGTCTGGTCTTAACTCTGAGTATTGATATTTCATCATAGTGTATGGAAGATTACGAGCACCATCAATGTGCTTTCTTTTGAAAGGTTCCTTTTCACGTAAATCAACAATTTGTGCCTTTCTCATTCCTTGATTAAATTCTTCATTGGTTAAGTCACCATTTCCTAATCGTTTTGTTTGAATTTTATTCCACAGCCAAACAGCGACAAAAGCCAAAATGATAACTATTAATACTATATCTACAATAATTATAAAAGTTGACATAAAAATCGATTTCTCCTCTAGTAAAAATGTTCATAAAAATAATATACTCCTAAATTTCTTTAAGAGCTATGGTTATCTTGTTGATGCTTTTCTTCGTATTCATGCTCTCGATTTAAAATTAGTTTTGCCACTAAGTAATCGTGCTGACTAATTAGATGGGCATGATTAATATTATCGAGTTCTAGCGCCATGAGTTCAATATCCCAGATCCGCTTACCAACATGAACAAATATGCCGTATTTTTCAAGAAGCTGTTGTACATCATATAGTGTTTTCATTATAGTTTTATGACCATACCCATTCTGACTGTGGCGACACAATAAACAATTATGACAGCTGCAGCAACAGTTCTTTCTTTAACCGAGTAATGATGTGTCGTGCGGTCTCCTAAGATAATTGCCACAAGTACTCCTGCAACAAAACCGCCAATATGACCTTGAATATCGATGTTAGGAGCAAATAAATCCAATCCAATATTAATGGCTGCTAGCCAGAAAGCCTGACGGCCCAAATACGAAATAACTGGATTAGCACGATTTTTTAAAGCCACTGCAGTCATTGCACCAAACAAGCCAAACAATGCTGTTGAAGCACCGGCACTAAGAGAACTGTCGCTTCCCATAGCCAAGCTTAACAAATTACCACCTACACCTGAAAGCAGGTAAAGCAATAAAAAGCGCCAGTGACCAAGAAGTGGTTCCATGTAGTAACCGATATAATAAATCATTACCGCATTTGAAACCAAGTGCATAATGCCAATGTGTAAGAATTGGGCTGTAAAGAGCCGCCACCATTGGTTTCCACCAACTACAGCATAATTGTTCATGGCGCCCATTTTAACCAGGACAGCCGTATTTTCTGAGCCACCAAGAGCTGTTTCTACAATAAAGGTAAGTAGTAGTACTACCAAAATGCCAACAGTTACGTAGCAATTTTTTAAATATTGTCGTTGATCCATCTTAACCTCGTTAATTTTGTAAAATTGAAGTAGGCGTAATAATCATTTCAATCGGAATATCTGTTGCCTCAATTTCCCACTGAGCAGAACTAAAAATCATTTTTGTATTCGCTAAGGCAACAGTCTTAGCGGCAGTATGTTTAGCCAAAAAACGGTCATAATAGCCTCCACCAAAGCCTAAACGTTGATGGGAATCTTCGGCAAAAGCTAATCCAGGAACAATCAACAAATCGAGTTCATTATTAATTTTAGCGTGCGGATCACTTACTTCTTCTACACCAAATTTTGAGCGCGAAACTCTTGTCATATAGTTATATAGAACAAAATCTTGCGTGTGTTCTTTATCGTTATTCGCACGTGCAAGATAAACTTCTTTGCCCAAATCCCACAGATAAGCAATCAGCTTAGCAGTATCTACTTCATAGGATAGAGAAGAAGTGACTCCAATACTACGACTATTTTTTAATAGCTCAGTATTAATTAAGCTGTCAAGCAAAGCTTGATCTTCATTTATCTTTTGCTCACTGTCCGCATATTCACCTAAAATCTTTATTTGTTGTTGCCTAAATTCTTTTTTGTCCATGTCTTCCCTATACAAAAAATAGCAGGAGCATAGGCTCCTGCCATATTGGTTTATTACTTAGTTTCACGATGAAGAGTAGTGTGTCTTTCAACTGGACAATACTTCTTCAAACTTAAACGATCCGGATGCTTACGCTTGTTTTTCTTAGATAAGTAACTTCTATCGCCACATTCGGTGCATTCCAAAATGATGTTATCTGCCATTTCTTTCACCACCTAAATTCTTTATTCTGACTGTATAAGTTTAGCATTTCTCTTTCACTTTTACCAGTAATTATTATCTTTTTTCTATTTTTTATAGAGTTTAAAGTAATCTTGAACCATTGCTTTAGTCATTTGCAGTGTGTAAGAGCCTTCCAAATCAGGGTCTAAACCTGGGAAAACAACGGCAGTCGCAATCTTTGCATTGTCCGATGGTGCATATCCTACAAACGTTGCATTGACTAACTCTGGTGGATTCTTTTGATTAGGGTTATCTGGATCATAATAAAAGGTTTGCGCTGTTCCAGATTTACCGGAAATTGACGGTTTAACATTCTTTATCTTATGCGCAGTACCCCATGAGTTAGTACCGTGTACAACACGCCAAAATCCTTGCCGAACTACATCCAGTTCACTTGGCGTCCATGGAATTTTTAGTTGAACATTAGGTTTTTTGTCATAATCAATATAAACCTTTTTACCATTTCTGGAAGTTTGACCAATTGACTGGACGATATATGGTTGCATTCGATAGCCGCCATTAGCTATCGTTGAAACATATTGCACCATTTGAATTGGTGTATATGCATCATAGTTCCCATAAGACAAGTCTAGAACTGACCCTGATAAAATCTGTCCGTGTTCATTAAAGGACTTACCTTGAATACCTGAAATTTCACCTGGTAAATCAACACCAGTTTTCTGTCCCAAGCCAAACATATTAAAATTATGTCTGATTGTATCAAAGGCAGTATTAGGCATACTAATAAATTCTTTAGGAACATACTTAGCGTTAACCCATTTCATTGCCAAACGCATCATGTAAATGTTACTAGAAACTTCCAGTGCTGTTGAGGCATCCAATGAGCCAAACGTTCCCACTGGATATACTGATTTCTTAATCGGTGTTCCGGGTAGATAAACTGGAACATCGGGCATCACGTTGTCTGTTGGCGTAATAATCTTGTTAATTAGGCCACCACTAACCATTGCTCCCTTAACGGCAGATCCCATAACGAAGGCTTGATTGATGACGCCTAAGGCATTATTAGTTGTTTTATTTTTCTTTGGATCTCGACTAATTCCAGCAACTGCCAGAAGTGCACCAGTTTTAGGATTCATTGCAACGGCATAGGCACCGTTTGAATAATGAGCAGCTCCAGATGCAATCGCGGAAGAATAAATCTGTTCAAGTGATTTCTGTACTTCTTTTTGATAGCGTGCATCAATCGTTAAAACCAAACTTGCTCCAGCTTGACCAGAATAAACTGATTTAGTCTGCTCGATATTACCGGAGCTTGTCGTTGAAACTTTACTGGTTGATTTTGTTCCTTTTAACAGTGGCTCATATTCTTCTTCTAAATATGAAGTACCAACCCGATCATTTCTTGAATAACCGTTGGTCAAATAGTATTGCAAGTTATCACTGGGCAAACCCGCCTTTTGGGTTGATACTGAGCCAATAATACTTTGAATAGAAGAGCCGTTAGGATATGATCTTTGCCAGTCAGTTCCAATTCCAACTCCTGGCAACTCGGATAAGTGCTCACCCACTTCGGCAATTTCTTTATCGGTTAAACCATCGTTTTTGACGTAAATGGTTGACAGTGTATACGCACCGGAAATTTTGTTATAAATTAACGCTGCTGTTTCCTGCCGCTTAGATAGTTTTAAATGCTTTGCTTGAACCTGTTGTTGAATACTTTTATTAATTTTTTCATCATCTTCAGTAGCACGGATAGATTTAGGAACTCTAGCAGCTTCTCGCTTACTATTCTCCTTATTACCCAAATAGTAATCAATGATTTGTTGTTCAGTTGGCTTCTCGTTCTTAATCAAAATATAATTGCTGAGCTTATTAGAAATTGAGTAGACATCATCAATAGTCGTTGAAACGCTCTTAGTATAAGTAATCGCATTTTTGGCGGTATTACCAACTAAAACTCGTCCCTTATTATCGTACATCACACCACGCGGAACCTGACTAGAGACAACGGCTGAATTTGATTTTTGTACTTCTGCTTTAAATCGTGACCCATAACCGATTTGTAAATAAGCTAATTGACCAATTAATGTAGCAAAAAGCACAAAAATAATGCCCAGAATTAACTTCATTCTGAGTGGTGTTGACGATTCTGTCTTATTTCTATTTGATTTTTGATCCTTTTTAAAAAATTTCACGTAATCCAACCTCACTAAACTAAGGCTATTTTATCAAATGCAGTGTTGTAATTCCATCACTTGCTTGTTGCTTTGACAAAATTTAAAAAGAGAACAGCAAGATAGTAAATTTGTTGAATCACTCTTTTTAAAAAGCAATTATCTACTTCTTTATTTACTGAAACATCTTCTGCATTTAAGCTTTTTGTAATAGAATAGATAGTGAAAAGAGTAATTAATGGAAGGAAGATAAAACTATGACACTTGAATACCAAATTGGTGTCGATGCTGGTGGTACACATACTACCGCAATTGCTTATGATCTAACCGGTAACGAAATTAAACGTAGTGAAGCTGGCCCGGGTCAAGTCAATACAGATTACGACACTGCAATCAAGAACATCACTAGTGCCATTAACCACCTAATTGATGAAATTGATGGTGATTGCCAACGCATTTTGTGTGGTATGGCAGGCCTATCAGTTATTGGACATGCCTCCGAAGTGGCTGCAGAAATTTCTGCTAAAGTTAATAACTTACCAACGCGTGCAGTTACAGACTCATTATTAGCACTTTATAGTGGTCTTGAAGGCGAAGACGGCGGTTTGGTTATTGCAGGGACCGGTTCAGTATTTAACGGTTTGCAAAATGGGCGAATCATCACTACTGGCGGATACGGTGCCACTTTGGGAGATGAAGGCTCTGGTTATGCAATTGCCTTGACTGCACTTAAGTCTGCCTTATTAAGTTGGGATAAGCGCGAAGATAACAAACTTATTCCAATGTTTAATGACTTATTTAAGACTGATAACATTGTTGATGGGACTGCCAAGTTCTACCAAATGACTAATCCAGAAGTTGCTTCAATGGCTGTTAGCGTTGCAAAATTGGCTGACAGCGGCGATGAAAACGCAACTGCAGTAATTAAAGAACAGGCTGAGCTACTCGCCCGCGATATTATCATTGGTATGGATCGCTACGAGGAACCAAAGCCAATGCGCATTGCACTGACAGGTTCAGTTCTTGCAAACAATGAAATGATGCGGAATTACTTGGAAGCTAAAGTTCATGAGCACTATCCAAAAGCCGTATTTTCAATCTCTAATGGTGAAAATGCCCGCGGTGTTGTTTTTGACAAGAGTAAAGACTATCGTTACTTTACTAGTCACTAGTAATTTTCCACAAAAAAACCAGTTACATAAAAGTAACTGGTTTTTTATTACAATTATTCTTCAACTTTGTTAATAACAACGTCAAATTTACCACCTGGTGTTGTAATGGTCACTGTTTGACCCTTTTTCTTACCAAGAATTGCTTGAGCAATCGGTGAATCGTTAGAAATTTTACCATTCATTGGATCAGATTCATCACTACCAACAATAGTATATGTTTCTGGATCATCTTCACCAACTTCAGTATAAGTAACAGTCTTTCCGACATCAACTTCATCTGGGTCACTTGAATTCGCATCAACAACGTGTGCATATTTCAACATTTCTTCAACGACATTGATTCGGTCTTCTAAGTGACTTTGTTCATCCTTAGCGGCATCATATTCAGAGTTTTCAGATAAATCACCGTATGAACGAGCAACTTTGATTCGTTCAATTACTTCAGGACGTTTTACTAATTTTAAATTCTTAAGTTCTGCTTCAAGTTTTTCTTTTCCTTCAGCAGTCATTGGATATGATTTCTCAGGCATGAAATTTTCTACTCCTTAAAGTTAAAATTCTATTTGCACTGGTTTATGATATTGATTTCTACTTCCAAAGTCAACCTTTACCGAATTTCAACACCAAGTTGTTCCTTCAGTTCTGCATCAATCGAAGCCATCGCTTTGTTAACTACTTCGTCAGTCAAGGTGTCTTGTTCATTAAGGAAAGTAAGACGGTAAGCCAGACTCTTCTTATTTTCATCAATATGAGCACCTTGATATACATCAATAACACGTAAATTAACTAAGAACTTGCCACCATTATCGTTGATGACATTTTCAATAGCTTGATTAGAGACACTTTCTTCAACCAAGATTGATAGGTCACGCTCAATTGCAGGAAACTTAGGTGCATTTTTAGAAACAGTCTTAGGACTAATAATCATTGGAACTAAAGTATCAAGATCGATTTCATAGCCGTAAATCTCACTGCCATTTAATGCCTTGCTTGCTCTGGTTACAGCATGACTAATCATTCCAATCATTCCAACGTATTGACCATCGATATAAATACCAGCTGTTCTAGTTGGATGCATTCCTTCGATTTCTTCTGCTTTATACTCAACTTTACTTAAATTAACACCAATAGCTTTAAACAAGTTGGTTAATTGTCCTTTGACATAGAAGAAGTCGATTTGTTCTTCTTCATGTTGCCAGTTATCAAAATAGACATTCCCAGAATATAGCGTTGCTAAATGCTCGTGCTCATTATATGTGTCGTTTTCAAAATCATATACTCGTCCCTGTTCAAAAAGTGCAAGCTGATTTTGTTTACGTGCCATATTATAACTTGCTGCATCAACTAGTCCAGTCATTAAGTTTTGACGTAAAGTTGAACGACTTGAAT
Organism: Lactobacillus apis; assembly: GCF_003150935.1. NCBI lineage: Bacteria > Bacillati > Bacillota > Bacilli > Lactobacillales > Lactobacillaceae > Lactobacillus > Lactobacillus apis. The sequence continues at coordinate 1,040,192 of NZ_CP029476.1, forward strand.
TTAATGGCATTTGTACTTGAACTAATTTTTTGGGATTGTGAGTGTATGAAACAGCCTTTTCAGGGGAAGTCAGTGAATATGAAATTGCCTCAATTAGTCCTTGACCTTGAACAATTGCTTTAATTCTCCTAATTGCTTCCTCTGTTTCAGAATAACCCCCATGTGTTTCCGCTAAAACTGGTTGAGTTGATTTAATCTTGTCATAACCATAAAGCCGACCAACTTCCTCAACCAAATCTGCTGGAATAGAAACGTCCCATCTTCTTGCAGGTACATTGACTGTTAGATTATCACCATCAAGTTCGTATTCAAAGTTAAGTCGATCGAAGATATGACCTACTTCATCATTCGAAATTTCTGTTCCCAGCACTTTATTTAAATAAGAAACAGTAGTGTGAATAACATCAGGTTGACGTTTTTCATCAGTCGCAGTAATCACACCTTCGTCAATTGTACCAGAAGCATTGTTACGAAGAAGTAAAGCTGCCATGTCGAGCGCACGCTCAGTAGCATCCCAGTTAACACCTTTTTCATAACGACTTGAAGCTTCAGTTCTATTAGCATGACGTAAAGCTGCTTTGCGAATTAGAGTTGGATCAAAAATTGCTGATTCCAAAATAACATCGGTTGTGTCATCCTCAATTTCTGAATTAAGGCCACCCATAACACCGGCCATCATGACAACACGTTCACCATTAGTAATAACGATATCATTTTCATCAAGGTCAATCTCTTTGTCATTTAGAAGAGTTAACTTTTCACCTTGATTTGCTTTTCTTACTACTAACTTGTTAGTTTCAAATGCACGAGCGTCATAAGTGTGCATTGGTTGACCAGTTAAAAGCATGATGTAGTTTGTCACATCAACGACATTATTAATCGGTCTAATACCAGCATTCCAAAGTCTCTTTTGCATCCAAAGAGGGCTATCGGCCACCTTTACACCACTGATTTTACGTAAATTAAATTTTGGTGCGAGCTTAGGGTCAACTTCGGCAGTGAAATTATCAGTCCAAGATTCACCGTCTGCCTTTAAAGTGACATTTTCAATTTTAACTGGTTCATCAACGATTGCACCCACTTCATAAGCAGCACCTTCCATTGATAATGTATCTGCCCTGTTAGGTGTGATATCAAAATCAAAAATATAGTCATCCATTCCTAAAGGTTCGTAAGCATCCTGACCAGGTTTTACATCAGCATCTTGAGGGAAGACAAAAATACCATCAGCGTATTTTTCTGGAACGAGATTATCAGCAAAACCAATCTCTTGTAAGCCACAAATCATGCCATTGGATTCATAGCCACGCAACTTACCCTTTTTAATTTTAACGTTATCCGCAATACGCGCACCTGGCAGTGCAACAACAACATCCTCACCTGCAGCAACATTTGGAGCACCACAGACGATTTGATGAGGTTCTTCTTCACCAACATCAACATGAGTTAGGTTCAAGTGAGTGCCTTCGATTGGCTCACAATCGATAATGTGACCGATAACGATTTTCTTAAGTCCTTCTTCAGGATGCTTTACTTCAGCAATTTCAACCCCAGTACGGGTGATTTTTTCACCTAATTGATGTGGCTCTTGGTCTAATTTAAGAAAATCTTGTAACCATTGATATGAAACTAACATTATCTTTCCTCCTTGCTGAATTGTTCTAAGAAACGAACATCATTAGTATAGAAGTCACGGATATCATCAATGCCATATTTAAGAATAGCAAAGCGGTCTAATCCTACACCGAAGGCGAAACCACCATAGACGTTAGAATCAACTCCAGCATTTTCCAGAACATTAGGGTGAACCATTCCGGCACCTAAAACTTCAATCCAACCGGTATATTTACAAATTGAGCAGCCTTTACCATTGCAGTTGAAGCAAGAAACATCCATTTCAACTGATGGCTCAGTAAATGGGAAGTAACTAGGACGAAGGCGTGTCTCGCGGTCTTGACCAAAAACATGCTTAGCCATTAACTCCAATGTACCTTTTAAGTCGCCCATTGTAATATTTTTATCGACTACTAAGCCTTCCATTTGCATAAATTGGTGTGAGTGCGTTGCATCATCATCATCACGACGATATACCTTACCAGGCCCGACCATCTTTAGTGGACCTTTTGAAAAGTCGTGCTTCTCTAATTCACGGGCTTGATCACCTGAAGTTTGCGAACGAAGCAAATCCTCTGAATCAATATAAAAAGTTTCCTGCATATCACGTGCTGGATGATCCTTTGGCAAATTCATCATTTCAAAACAGTAGTGATCAGTTTCAATTTCAGGACCCTGTGCTACTTTGAAACCCATACCAATAAAGTATTTTTCTAAGTCATCCAAAATAATATTGATTGGGTGCTTAGTGCCAAGATGCTCCTCACGTCCAGGAAGCGTCACGTCAATTGCTTCCTTTTCCAGTTGTTCCTTAACCAATTTTTCAACAATTTCATTTTTGGCATCATCTAATTTTTGATTAAACAGATCACGCACTTTGTTGACCTTTTGACCAATCTCACGTCTTTTTTCAGGTTCAACATCTTTCATTGAATGCAAAATTTCGGTTAATTCACTTTTACGACCTACTAACTTAACGCGTACATCGTTTAGCTTTTCTTCGGTTTTTGCCTTATCAATTTCTGATAATCCTTGGTCGCGAAGTTCTTGCAGCTTCTCAAACAAATCCATAATTTTTCCTTTCAAACAAAAAAGCTTCATCCCTCATATCAAGGGACGAAGCTTCGCGGTACCACCCTGGTTTAGACTCACAGAGAGTCTACACTCAAGTCTTCGATAACGGTGAATACCGGAATTGATTAAATCCTACTAGTAAGATGAAATTCACAGCTCTATTTAGACTTTTCTTTCAGCTAATAAAAAAGTCTCTCTGCAATAAACGATTACTGCTACTAGTCTTACTCCATGTAATTAACTATTAGAATAATTCTTTTTGTTAAAACATGCAAGCAATTATTAAAAATTAGACCCACTTGTCGGCCCAATCATGTATTTTGTCTAAAGCTGGCTTTAAATCTGCACCCTTTCTCGTTAAACCATAAGAAATAATTTTAGTATCACTATCAACTGATCGCTTAACAATTCCTTCTTTTTCTAGTTCTTTTAAACGTTCAACCAAAACACGATCGGAACAGGCTCTGACACAACGTGTTAAGTCTTTAAAACGCATATAATTTCCGGCACAGAGGGAACTAATTATTAAGCCATTCCACTTTTTACCAATTATTTGAAATGCATTTATATAGTGCTGGCACATCTCGTTGTCTGTGCCAATATAGTCAGTACCTTCCTTGTTTTTACTACTTGAAGCCATCCTACTTTCCTCCTACAGCAAAGCAATGTCATGAATTTATTATAAAAAAAACACTTACTAGAAACAAGTACAAGACCTAGGCAAAATAATAAATCATAATTCCAGCTGCAACTGCAGCATTAAGTGATTCTGCTTGCCCTTTAATCGGAATATAGAGCTTTTCATCACAAATATTAGCAACTTCTTCACTTACACCGTGTGCTTCATTCCCAATTACCAAGCCCAATTGAGCAACATGCTCAAATTCTGGTAATTGCTTCGCATTTTTGTCTAATAAGCTGGCGTAGACAGGGATAGAATTTAACTTCAATTCATTAATTACTTCGGATAGTGGTTTAACTATTAAATTAAGGTGAAACTGGCTACCCTGCATTGCACGCTGCGTTTTAGGATTATATAGGTCAACACTTTCAGGTGACAAAATAACACCATCAAAACCGGCAGCGTCGGCAGTTCTGATAATTGTCCCTACGTTACCAGGATCAGAAAGATTATCAAGCAATACCCACTTACCAAAGTTAAATGAATAGTTCTTCGGCTGAGTCATCTTAAGAACCATAAAAATACTTTGTGAATTTTTAGTGCTAGTTAAATTTCGTGTAATTGCTGTATTTATCAAAAAAACGTTTTTGGCACTTAATTCAACATTTAATTCCTCTTCTGCGCGTTCCAAAGCATCTTCTGTTCCTAGTAAGTAAACGTAACTTAGCTTTGCCTTAAGTGCTTCTTCTATTAAGTGAAAACCTTCTATCATGTAAGTACCGGTTTGCTCACGATACTTTTTTTGCTTTAGTTTAGCTAAACTTTTAATAAGTTGATTATTTACCGAAGTAATTTGTTCCATTTATTTGTCCTCTTTTTATTTAGATTTAGTACCTGACAATTGTAATATTCGATGAAGAAAATGGTAAAATCAAGATGATATGCTTTTAGAAAGGAAAATCATTATGGGTTTATTTAATCATCACAACCACAATAGTGAAAAAACGACTGACTCACCAGTTGAAACGTGGCAGTTGACTGCCTCTGGTATTGTCCAAGGTGTTGGCTTTCGCTGGAGTGTTATGAACCTTGCCAAGCAGATGAATATTGTTGGTAACGTATGTAATAATAGCGACAGCACAGTCACCATTACTTTACAGACTAACCTTGATTGCGTCAATCAATTTATCAAGGAACTGCCTCGTAATGTTTCACCTTCTGCACGTATTTCTACAATTAAAAAAGAAAAACTGACAGATGTAGCCAAACTCCATGGTTTTCATGTATTATATTAAGTATTGACTTTTTAAAAAACTAACTTGGTGAATTTAATGAAAAAATTTCGTAAATATATTGGATTAATTGCTCTTTGTTTTGTGGTCATGCTAACTGTTACAGCATGTGCCCAAAATGGTAATGCTGCTACTAAGCCCCCTACAGGCTTTTTCTATGGCAATATTTATCGCTTTATTGGGAAACCACTTCAAAATATCATGTTGTCGTTTTCGCACATGATTGGTGGAGCAAATGGCGCAGGTTGGGCAATCATTTTAATGACGTTAGTTGTTAGAATAGTTCTTCTACCTTTAATGCTAAACCAACAAAAGAAATCAACTACACAACAGGAAAAAATGACGCGAGTTCAGCCTCAAATGCTGTTAATCCAGGACGCAATGAAGCGTAAAGATTTAACTCAAGACCAACAAATGACTTTGGCAGGCTGGCAAAGAGAACTTTATTCGCAAAACAACATTTCCTTAACAGGTGGTATGGGCTGCTTACCTTTGATTATTCAGTTTCCAATCATGATTGGAATTTATCAAGCCGTAATGTATTCCAAACCACTGGCAAACTCGTTTTTCTTTGGTATCTCACTTAGTGAACGATCCATTTCGGTTACCATCATTGCAACACTGTTTGCTTTCATCCAAGGGTACCTGTCAATTATCGGTGTCCCTAAAGAGCAAAAGAAACAAATGCAATCAATGATGTTGATGAACCCAATCATGACTTTGTTTATTTCTCTATCCGTTTCTGGTTCAGTAGCTCTATACTGGGCTGCCGGAAACTTTTTCTCGGTCATTCAACAGTTGATCGTTACTTTTATCATCATGCCAAAAGTTAAGAAGGACGTTGATGAACACCTTAAGAACGAACCAATTAAGGCGATTGTAACGAAAGAGAAAATTGATGAATTACTAAATCAAAAAACTTCAGGTTCAGCTGTCTCTGAAAAAGAAAAGGAATTGCACGAAAACTTGCGCAACCGTAATAAAGGTAAACAACAAAAGCATCATAAATAAAGATTTCTCAAGATTTTTACTAAATAATATAGAACTCCTAAAAGGCTAATTCCAGTACATAGAATTAGCCTTTTTACTTACCTAAATTTAGCTAAAACAAAAACAGCAAAAGCTTTTCTTTTGCTGTTTCAGATATTCTTCTATTATTCTGCTTCTTTTTTACTTTGAGCGCGTTCACGCAAAACTTGTGCCTGCTTCTTTGTGAGGGCTGGGAACTCAATAATGAACTGACTCCCCTGACCTTCGACTGATTCAACACTAATTTTACCATGATAACTGTTAACCAGTTTTTGTGCAATAGACAGACCTAAACCATTACCACCTTTTTCACGTGTTCTAGCTTTATCAACACGGTAAAAACGGTTGAAAATTTTGCTTTGATCTTCTTTAGAGATACCTTCACCAAAGTCTTGTACGATAATATGTACGTCATTTTGGGCCAAACCGGCAGAAATATTAATTTCTTTTCGCGTAGTTGAATACTTTATTCCATTATCAACCAAAATTACAAGTAGCTGCTCCAAGTGTCCCTGGTAAATCTGAATTTCAGTATCCTGTGGTAAATCATCCATTTCCAAACCGATTGAAAAGTCCTGATGGACCATTCCCATATCTCCAGCGACACGCTTCAAAACATCCGCAACGTTTGTTACGGCATTTGGATACTGCACATTGATTTGTTCCGCACGGGTTAAGTCGAGCATTTCTTGAATTAGATGTTGCATTCTCTTAGCTTCTTGTAATGAAGCATTGATTGACTCCTCCAGAATTTCTGGATCATCTTTGCCCCACCGTTCTAACAAGTTCAAATGCCCTTCGATTACCGCAACTGGTGTACGCAGCTCGTGTGAAACGTCACCAACGAATTCTTTTTGTTGATCAATGTAGCGTTGCATTCGATCAAGCATTTGATTCAGAGAAACTGCAAGTTCTTGCAGCTCATCATTTCGGTGAAAACTTCTTATTCGAGCAGTACTATTTGGATCTGCATTAACTTCACGGGCAACTTTAGACATTTCTTTGATTGGCCGAACAACGCCGCGCACAATCATGTACGAAATCAAAATAAAGACCACAATTGCAATAGCGGAAATCCGTACCATCCATTTAAGTAGATCGTGCATCAATTCATTGTAGTAAGACATCTTGTTGGCAACAACAATATAGCCTGTAAGTTTGCCACTATGTGCTGCTCTAACTTTCTGATAGGTAATAATTTGTCGCCGATGGCCCTTAACATAGACGCTCTCCATCGAATAATCACCCTTAATATGCTTAAACTTAGGGATTGGTCCACCGTTATCAAAAACGTCTTCTTTTTCCAAGTTATAAACAACAACACTCAAATCAGGATTCGTTAGTGATGAAAGGAGGTCATCATTAAATGCACTTCCAGGATGGTCATCATTAGTAATAGGCGGATTGCCTTCTAAAACATTTCTGGTTGATGGCGTTAGAGCAGGAACCACATTAGAAATCTGTAATTCATGTGGAATTCTATTTAAGCTCTCATTTAGCTTAACAACCATTTCAGTCGAAGTTTTTTTCTGCTGCACCAACGATTGCTGACCTACAACTGAGTAAATAACAACTGAGAATACAATAAAAGAGACCATGATCGTTAAAGCAACGATACTGACCCAGCGTACAATTAACGATGAGTGCTTGGTCTCTTTTTTACCTTTGACTTTACTTCTTTTCATCATCTTCATCTCTTACCATATATCCGGTACCGCGAACAGTCTTGATATATGATTGTTGACCTGGGATGTCAATCTTATTACGCAGGTAACGAACATAAACTTCAACAACATTAGTTTCAATGTTTGAACCTGGTCCCCAAATCTTAGAAAGTAGTTGATCACGGCTAACAACATTGTTCTTGTTCTTAATTAAAGTCATTAAGAGATTGTATTCACGTTTGGTTAAGTCAACTGCTTTACCATCCCCGCGACGAACAATTCTATTTGCAGTTTCAATTGTTAAGTCCTTAAACTTAACTACCTTCTTTTCAACTGTATCATCTGACGCATCTTTTTCAATCTTGACACGACGTAAAACGGCACGTAGACGAGCTAACAATTCTTCAATGGCAAAAGGTTTAACAATGTAATCATCTGCACCATGATCTAAACCAGAAACACGATCAATTACAGAATCACGTGCAGTCATCATAATTATCGGTGTACTCTTAACTTGACGAACACGACAAGCAATTTCAAGACCATTTAAGTCAGGCAACATTAGGTCGAGTAAAATAGCATCAAAGTCTTCTTTCAAAGCCAAATCCAATGCTTTACGACCGTTGCTCTCAACAACAGTATCATATTTTTCATGTTTTAATTCTAGCTCCACAAAGCGAGCTAAGTTCTTTTCATCTTCAACAATTAAAATTTTTGCCATTTTTATCATCCTTTATATTAACTATCAAATGCTAAATCAAGTTAAAACCTTTTAATTAAGATAAGCATACTTTAAAAGAGGTTTTAAAACAAGATTAAAAAACCGAGTTAAGACTAACTCAAAGTTTTTGCATTACTTATTTTTATTTTTGCTTATTATTTTTATCATGTTCATCCTGCTCAAGCAAGGATTTAAGCTTGGCAAATGCGGGATTAACTTGATTTTTCTTTCCTTGGTCATAATCACTTTTTGAAATAACAGACCAGCCATTGCCTTGAGGATAGATATCTTCTTTTTCTTCTTCAGGTGTCAAAATTGTGATTGGAATATTAAGAATAATATTATCTTCGACTGCAGTCTGCAAATCGATTAAATCATCTTCAACCTTAACGATTGGAATTTCACTTTCATCAATCTTTTCCTTCGGTACTTCTTCATCAGTATAGTTTTCCGTAAACCGAAAGTCCTGTTGGTAATCGACAGGTTCTAAACTTCGACTCGACGGAACAACCAAGGAAGCCTTAACATGAAAATCGCCAGTTACATATGGTTCATTGTAAAAAAGTGAACCAGTTAACTGCACCTTTTTTACTTGATCAACTAAGTTCTTGCTCCGGTCAAAAAATTCTGGCCTCATTTGAACTTCCTGATCAATTTTCGTCAAAACTTCATTACTATTTTTGATTTGTGAAAAGTTAATTGATAGCATTCTAAACCTCCAACGGACGACGGCCAAAATTTTGATCCTTCTGCATTATTTGTTCAAATAAACGATCAACGCGAACCTGTAAGCCCAATGAACCATGCTTAGCATTGTTCTGATCAACCTTTGAAATAATATTGGCAGAAGTATCTTTTCTAATTTGCTTCAAATAATTGCGCCCAAGCTTACTATAACCCAATAGTAACAACGACTCATGGTTAAAGCTTTCAATCATATCGTCTTGACTTACATTCAGTAGAGTATACAAGCATAATCTTCTCAAACGCGCATAGGTATACCGTTTCGACTTGATTCTACGTAAAAACTCAGTAAAGTCATGGGCCAAGTGAATCTCTTGTTTCATTTTATATTCAAGGCCTTCACTCATTTGATATATTTGACGTAGTTCTTCTACACTAGTAGATTCAAGTCGATACTTTAAAAATGGGAACAATATATTCCAGTTTGGATACTCGCTTTGGGCATCAAGCATTTGAACTTCTTTTTTGGGCAGCCATTGCTCTAATTCCGAATCTATTTTGTTATGCAAAATAATATTGCGAATTGCACTCGCACTTTGAACTACACCATTATTTTGTAACAAATCATCATGCCCAGCACCAATTCGATTAACTGGATGTAGTGCTAAAGGTGTACCTAAATTGTGATTTGCAACAGCATAGGCCAACGCCAAAATTGCATTAGGCTCATTAACTTCATGCCCAACTTCACGTGCAACCATTTGATTATACTGTGTTGAATATGTCTGACTATAATCATTAAAGTCCATATGACTTTGTGGAATTTCTGCAATTTTGCTTCCTAAGTAAGCAAAATTTTGGGTTGCATCTTCAACGCCAAAAACTAAGTCAGTAACACCAACTTTAACTAATTGGTCGATGCTTCCAAGCGAAAAGAGGTCTGCTGGTTGAACCGCAGTTGAAAATGGTAGTTCAAATACTAAATCCGCACCACTTTCAAGTGCAGCCCTAGCACGCGACCACTTATCCATAATTGCCATTTCGCCCCTTTGAACATAGTTACCTGACATAACAATCACGATTGGATCTTTGTCTCCTGCCAGATAGCGAGCCTGATTCATCAAAAACTCGTGTCCACTATGAAAGGGATTGTATTCAGCAATGATCCCAACAACACTCATTAGCAGCTAATCTTCCTCTAACTCTAATTTTTTACCGTCTGCCCATAGTTTTTCGACATTATAAAAGTCTCGGGCTTCTTCAGTAAAGACATTGACGACTACATCACCTAAATCTAAAAGCAGCCAATTTGATTCGCTACTTCCTTCAACTCGATAATCATAGAAGTCAGCCTTATGTGCCTCATCAATAATTGCATTAGCAATTGCGTGCAACTGTCTATTAGAACCTGCACTGGTAACAACGTAATAATCAGCTAAAATACTGTATCCTTGCATGTCATATGCAGCAGTATCCTCACCATGGCGGTCACTGATTGCTTTTAATGTAAAAGCTAAGATTTCTTTACTAGTCAATTTTTCTCCTTATTGCTTTTTGACACTCCACACATTGTATGCTTCTAAAGTGCGTGGATAAATTTTACTTCTGTTATGGACTAAATATTCAAGTGTATGTGCAAGTTGATAGCCTACACCTTCATTTAAGTTGGCATAGGTGACATCACGTGCTTGTTCAACACCCGCAAAATCTCGTCCAGGCTCAATATAATCAGCCATATAAACAATCTTATCTAAGGTGGTCATTTCTGTATCAGCAGTTGTATGACGTCGTACAGCGGTTAATATTTCCGCATCAGTAATTTTTAAATCACGTTCAATAAAGTAAGTACCAACTATTCCATGCCAGATTGCAGGACCCCAATTAAGCAAATCCTGATCAAATCCCTGGGTTTTAATTGCTTGTTGAAACTCTTCTACTGGCACTTGCTTGGCATAATCGTGGATAAAACCAGCAAGTGCGGCTTTATCCTCATCATAACCATTTAGTTTAGCAAGCTTACGAGCCGTCTCACTCACTCCTACACAGTGGGTAAAACGCTTTTGATCCATATTGCTTCTTTCTTTAGCAACTATTTCAGCGCTAGATAGCGGTGAGTACGTTTCATTAAAAAATAAATCACTCATGATATAGTTCCTTTTTTTGTATATAGTTTCTCACTGTGTCAGGTACAAGATACCTGATTGAGCCACCCATTGCAATAGTTTGGCGTATTGAGGTCGAACTGACATCTAAGCTTGGCACATCGACCCAGATCATTGGCAATTCTGCTTTAGTGGGATAGCCCGCGCGTTTAATTCCAACCAAGGTTGCCAATTGCGCAATTTTAGTTGGTTCTTTCCATTCGTTGAAATTATTTACCTGATCACTGCCCATAATCAAGTAATAATGATTTTCAGGTTGAGTTTCATGTAGATATCGCAATGTATCGACTGTATATGAAACTCCACCTCGATAGAGTTCAAATAACTTCACCTGAAAATGAGGATTGTCCTGAGTTGCTAATTCTAACATATTAGCACGATCTTGCGGTGAAACAGTTGGGGAATCCTTCAAAGGCGGAATATTAGTTGGAATAAACCAAACTTCATCGAGGTGAAGCTTATTATATACCTGTTCACCAACTATTAAATGAGCCGAGTGTACTGGATTAAATGTTCCACCTAAAATTCCAATTTGTTTACCCTTCTTAGGCTCTATTTTTTCTTCTTTAATTTCAACTGACGGAATTTTTCCTAAATCCTTAGCAATAGCGATCATTTTTGCCTCTAAATTAGTGCACGTCTAATACCTAAACCAATTTTATCAGGAGTATAAATCTTAACCAAGCAATCTGCCGGCACTGTCACAAAACCAATACCACCAAATAGCAAGTCACTTTTACTTGAAGTATGGAATTCTTGCCCTTTTAGTCCGGGAAGATCTGTTTCTTTTTCTGGTGGATTCAACAATTCACCAACATGCTTTTCGTAAAAAGTATCAGCATTCTCAGTCTTGGTGCGATGAATGTATAATCCACGCGCCGCATATACTGTAAAGCTAGCCGGATCACCCTTGATAAAGTCTATTCTCCCAAGTCCTCCTAAGAATAATGTATTACCTGGCTTTAATTGGTATGTCATAGGTTTTAATGGCTTTTGTGGTGAAATAACTGCTAATTCACTAGCATTTAACCGCGTTGCCAACTGATTTTCAGTCATAATACCTGGAGTGTCAACTAAAAAGTGTCCATTTTCCAGCGGAATTTCAATCTTATCTAATGTAGTTCCAGGGAAACGAGAAGTTGTAATCAGATTCTTAATGTCACCCATTTGGTCAATAATTGCATTTAACAAAGTTGATTTTCCAACATTAGTCATGCCAACAAAGTATACATCTTCTGTTCTAGAAGCTTTATCTAAATACGAAATTAAAGTTTCTAAGTTCTTTTGTTTTTTGGCACTAACCAAAAAAATTTTCTTTGGAAATAGGCCAACTCGATTAGCCTCTTGACGCATCCAATCTTTAATTTTGCTTTGACGAGAATTTAGCGGAAATAAATCAAATTTATTTCCTACTAAAATGAAGTCATTATCACCGATAAAACGTTTAAGAGAAGATAATAATGAATTAGTAAAATCAAACAAATCAACCACGTTAACAATTAACGCCTTTTTTTCTGCCAATGAATTTAGCAGTGCTAAAAAGTCATCGTTATCCGCATTAACAGGCATAATTTCATTATAATGACGCAAGCGGAAACAGCGTTGGCAATATGTATCGTTGTCTTCGTCTTGATTTTCGATAGCTTTCTTTAAACGTTGAGCTGGTAAAAAACCTGCTTCTTCTGGATCAGTTGATTGCAGCTTTGCTCCACAACCGATACAAATTAACTCATCATCCATTTTCTAATGTCTCCTTAAAGGTAACTCTATGCGAAATTGCTAAAAAGAAAAAAATTATTTTTTCTAAGAAGCGATTAATGCGAGTATTCCATTTATCCGTTTCAACCAATGGTTTCACCAAAACTGACTCTACACCGGCTAAATTTCCAGCCTGAATATCAGTAATCAACTGGTCGCCAACCATCATTACCTGATCTTTTGCCAAACCAAGTTGTTCTCTTTTTTTAGTTATTGCAAAAGGAAGCGGCTTTCTTGACTTCGCAACGAAGTCAATTTGATATGGGTTGAGAACCTTACCGATTCTTTCTGCATTATTATTGGAAATTACAACCAATTTGATGCCAGCTTTGGCCAAACGTTGATTGAGCTCATCCATTTTTTTGGCAGTCTCAAATTCATTCCATGCAAGTAATGTATTATCTAAATCTGAAAAAACTGCTTTGACACTCATCTGTTGAAGCACATCAGTATCTAAATGATAAATCGTATCAATTGTATAACGTGGCCTGAATAACATTCAACTTCCCCTTTATTTAAGTTTTCACTCATCTAATATATCAAAAAAACTCAGTAAAGTGATAATTTTTGACATAAAAAAATGGCGCCAATGCGCCATTTTTAAATTAATTTAAAGCCTTCTTAGCTGTTTCAGCTAATTGTGCAAAGGTCTTTGAATCGTTATAAGCAATATCAGCTAACATCTTACGGTTAATGTCAACACCAGCTACTTTCAAGCCGTGCATTAACTTAGAATATGAAATATCATTCTGTCTTGCAGCTGCATTGATTCTGGCAATCCATAATTTTCTAAAGTCGCTCTTGCGTCTTCTACGGTCACGGAATGCATATCTGTAAGATACAAATAATTGTGTACTTGCAGCCTTAAATTGCATATGCTTTGCGCCACGGTAACCCTTGGCAAGCTTCATAACCTTCTTACGACGTTTACGTGTAACAGTTCCACCCTTAACTCTTGGCATCTAAAATTCCTCCTAAATATCGTCTCTTACAATTAATTAACGCATTTGAGAGAGCATCTGTTTGATGCGCTTCAAGTCGCTGCGTGAAACTAATGCAGCCTTTCTCAAATGACGACGTTGCTTCTTTGTTTTACCGTGGAAACGGTGTCCAGTAAAAGCGTGATGACGTTTTAATTGACCAGAACCTGTTCTCTTGAAACGCTTTGCAGAAGCGCGGTGGGTTTTCATTTTAGGCATTTTCTAATTCCTCCAAATTAACTAATTTACTTTTTATCACTCTTGGGAGCAAGCATTAAGAACATTGAACGACCTTCCATTTTCGGTTTGCTTACTACAGTAGCAATATCCGAAGTGGCTTCAGCCATCTTTTCCAATACTTCGCGACCTAATTCCTTATGAGTAATAGCTCGACCCCTGAACCTAATTGAAACACGAACTTTTGCTCCCTCTTTAGTGAGGAATTTTTGAGCGTGCTTTAATTTAGTGTTAAAATCATTGCCTTCAATTGTTGGGCTCAAACGGATTTCTTTGACACTGACGGTCTTAGATTTCTTTCGAGATTCCTTAACCTTCTTTTGTTGTTCAAAGCGGTATTTACCGTAATCCATAATGCGGGCAACTGGTGGCTTGGCATTAGGCGAAATTAGAACTAAATCTAAACTTGCAGCACTGGCTTGGCGTAAAGCCTCAGTCTTTGTTACAACACCAACTTGTTCACCATCTTCATTAATTAAACGAACTTCACGAGCACGTATTTGATCGTTTAATATCAAATTCTTTGGTATAATTCTTCACCTCCGTGTTAATTTGAGGACAAGAAAAAGGCGGGTAAAACGTACCCGCCTTTAATCAACAGAAAATATCGATTAGCCCAGAGGTCAACTTAACATAGGCGAGAAGCGGGAGCTTCTTCTTGTTCTCAACTAATGTGATTATACGCGTTAGTATTCAATTAGTCAATATAATCTGTCTAAAAATGTTCTTAGTCTTGAGGAAAGACCTTTTATCAAAAAATCAAAATTGTTAACTAGCCATGTGCTTATGCAAATAGCTTCCTGCCATTGAAAGTGTAAAACAAATAATAAAATACAGCAAGGTTAATGCTGCAAACATTGGAACAATGTAATTAGCATTTTGACCATAGATGACTTGAGCATGTTGCATCAATTCTGGAACAACGATAATTGTGGCAAGAGAGGTATCCTTAATTAAAGAGACAAATTGTCCAATAATCGTTGGGATCATATGGCGGTATGCTTGTGGCAGTATAATGTGCCACAATGCTTGGACATAACTCATCCCCGTCGATCTGGCCCCTTCCATTTGCCCCTCAGAAACTGACTGTATACCAGATCTAACAATTTCAGCTAGCATGCTTGATTCAAAAATTGTCATTGCAATGATTGCCGAAGTAATTGCACTAGGGCGATAGCCAATTTTAGGCATTCCAAAATAAGTAAAGAAAATAATTAACAATAAAGGAAGGTTACGAACCAGATCAATTACAAATCCAACCGCAGCTGAAATAAATTTTATTTTTGAATATCTTATTATCCCTAATACCGAACCCAAAATAAAACTTAAAACAATCGATACTAATGAAATATATAATGTAACAGCCAAACCTTTAAGCAAGAAGCCAAAGTTTAGCCAAGATAATGCGTCTATCCATGTTTGCATATCAATCGCCTCCCTACGCTAATTTCTTTTCAAGATACCGCATGTAGTAACTTAACGGCATCGTGATGATTAAATATAGGATTCCAATAATGAAGTAACTATTCATTGTGTCAAAAGTTACGGATGCAATTGCATTGGCTTGATACATTAAATCAAAGCCAGCTACAAAGGCTAAAATTGAGGAATCCTTAATAAGGTTAACGAACTGATTACCTAATGGTGGAATGACAATCTTCATTGCTTGCGGCAAGATGATGTACTGCATTGCCTGTTTATAAGTCATGCCAGTCGATCTGGCACCTTCCATTTGACCACCAGATACTGATTGAATACCTGAACGAATTATTTCAGCAATAAAAGCTGAAGTATAGAGAAACAATCCAATTGTACCTGCTGTAAAACCATTTAATTGAATAATATACTTTGGAACTATTAGATAGAAAAACATCACAATAATCAACAAAGGAATATTACGAAAAATTTCTACATAACCACGTCCAATTTTGTTAGCAACTTTATGAGGAATTACTTCTAACAAAGCAATTAAAATACCGAAAATCAAACTGAAAACTAAGGTTAGGAAACTAGCTAAAAGTGTCCAGCCAAAACCCACAAAAAGCTCGTTACTAAAGTGATTTAATATGTTGATCATTTGTAATACATCTCCTTATAGTTGAAACCGGGAACTTGGCCAAACCACTTTTTAATTAAGCGATTATATTCACCACTGCGTTGGATTTTATCAACTGCGCGATTAATTGCGCGATGAAAAGGTTCCTGATTTTGGTTAACCGCAATACCATAAGGTTCTTTCGTAAAAGTGCCACCTCTTACTTCTAAACTTCCCGCACTTTGCGCAGCAAGTCCATACAAAATACCATTATCACTAGTTAAGGCGTCACCTTGATGTGATTTAAGGGCAGAAACAGCTTGACCGTAATCTTGCATTGCAACAACTTTAGCTTTAGGTGCAACTTTTTTAATTACTTCAACCGAGTTGTCACCAACGATTCCTATCACAGTTTTACCATTTAGGTCACGCACACTTTTAACATCAGAATCCTTATTAACTAGCAATGATTTACCAGCCCTAAAATATGGCTTAGAAAAACTAATGATTTTGGCTCTCTCAGGCGTAATCGTTAAAGTTGCAATTACTGCATCAACATTACCATTTTTCAAAAGTGGGATTCTTGATTGTGATGTTGCTAAAGTAAATCTTGCTTGGCCCTTTGGCCCCAAAATCTCTCTAGTAATGGCTTTAGCCATATCGATGTCAAATCCCTTTTCCTGATCATCACGAATATCAATTAGACTGAAAAGCTTTTTGTCACCTTCAACGGCCCAAGTAATTGTGTTAGACGAACGGACATTTTTTAAAGCTGATTGATCTGTTACGCTTTTTCCGCAACCAGTGAGCATTAATGCACTAAATAATAGAGCAATTGGCCAGATAATTTTCTTCATCATGCCAACCTCCTTAGTGCGAAATAATTTTACTCAAAAATTGTTGTGCACGCACTGTCTTAGGTTGCTTAAAGAAGGCTATACTTTCGTCATCTTCAACAAGATGTCCTTGATCCATAAAAATCACGCGATTAGCCACTTCTTTAGCAAAGCCCATTTCATGCGTAACAATCAATGATGTCATTTCACTTGCAGAAGTTACCTTTTTTATAACCTGCAAAACGTCATCAATCATTTCAGGATCAAGTGCAGAAGTTGGCTCGTCAAACAGCAATAACTTAGGTTTCATTGCCAAGGATCTAGCAATTGCAACACGCTGCTTCTGTCCACCAGAAATTTGCGCAGGCATGTTTTGAGCCTTATCTGCAAGACCTACCATGTCTAGCAACTCTATCGCCTGCTTTTTGTTTTCCTCTTCAGGCATATGACTAACTATTCTTGGTGCCAACATAATGTTTTCTAGTACATTTTTGTTTGCATAAAGATTGAAGTGTTGGAAAACCATCCCGACATCTTGACGTAAACGATTGGAATCCGTTTTAGGATTGGATAAATCTTGATTATTAACAATCAACTTTCCACCCTGAATCGACTCTAATCGATTTACTGTCCGAATCAGCGTACTCTTACCTGACCCCGAAGGACCAATTAAAACGACCGTTTCACCTTTGTCTATTTCTAAATTAATATCGTGTAAGGCGTGAAATTTACCATAATATTTTTGCACGTCGTGGAATTCTATCATTGACATATAAATGCTCCTTTGTGTTCGATCAACAAAAACACATCATACTTTTCTTATCAATTGATTTAAAAAATCAAAAGTGCATCCCCGTCAACACTACGTTTGTTACCCGACTTGCAAAGTTCCAGTATATTAAAAAATTAAATGTTTATGTTGTCACCCTATAATCTTTGATTTATCGATAAATACTTTTTCAATTTCTAACTACCTATTTTTTCTTGAGTATGACTTAACATCTTGATCAATTTCTGCAATAAATTCGTCAAAACTCTTTACAATTTCTTCTTCAGTTCCGTAACGACGAACGTTAACGCTGTTAGAAGACATTTCTTCATCACCTAAAACTAAGGTATATGGAATCTTTTGGGTTTGAGACTCGCGAATCTTGTAACCCAATTTTTCATTTCTTAAATCTGCTTCAGCTCTGAAGCCGCGCTTGTTAAGTTCATCGCGTACCTTTTTCGCATATTCAGAGTGTGCATCAAGGTTAACTGGAATTACTTCTACTTGTACTGGTGCTAACCAAGTTGGGAACGCACCCTTGTAAATTTCAATTAAGTAAGCAATGAAACGTTCCATTGTTCCAACAATTCCGCGGTGAATCATAACTGGACGGTGCTCTTCACCATCTTGGCCAACGTATGACAAGTTGAAGCGTTCTGGCAACATGAAGTCAAGTTGAATGGTTGACATGGTTTCATCCGCACCTAAAGCAGTCTTGGTTTGAATATCAAGTTTAGGACCGTAAAAGGCTGCTTCACCTTCGGCTTCAACATATTCAAGTCCCATGTCATCCATTGCTTTCTTAAGCATTGATTGACTTCTTTCCCACATTTCATCATTTGCAAAGTACTTTTCAGTGTTCTTTGGATCACGATATGAAAGTCTAAAGTAGTAATCAGTAATATCGAAGTCCTTATATACTTCCATGATTAGTCTCAGAATCTTGGTAAATTCTTCTTGAACTTGCTCAAGTGCAACGAAAGTGTGACCATCATTCAAAGTCATTTCACGAACACGTTGCAATCCAGATAAGGCACCTGATTTTTCATACCGGTGCATCATACCTAATTCAGCGATTCTGATTGGTAATTCACGGTAAGAACGAATATGGTGCTTGTAAATTTGAATATGTGAAGGACAGTTCATTGGCCGTAATTCGAGCATTTCACCATCACCCATATCCATTGGTGGGAACATATCATCACGATAGTGTGCCCAGTGTCCAGAAGTCTTATATGCATCAACATTCATCAAAACTGGGGTATATACGTGTTGATAGCCATCGGCAACTTCTTTATCAATAATGTAGCGTTCAACAACACGGCGAATAGTTGCACCCTTTGGCATCCAGTATGGTAAGCCAGCACCAACTTTAGGATCAACGAAGAATAAGTCAAGATCACGTCCGATTGTCCGGTGATCACGTTCTTTAATATCTTCACGGCGTTTAATATCTGCATCCAAGTCTGCTTTCTTAAAGAATGCTGTACCTGAGATTCTTTGCAGCATTGGATTGGATGACTTGCCCTTCCAATATGCACCAGCAACAGATAAAAGCTTAAATTGTTTAATTTTACCAGTATTTGGTAAAAGTGCGGCAAAGCCAAAATCAACAAAGTCACCTAACTTGTATACCTTAACTTCATCGCCTGTTTCTTGACTTAATAACTCAAGCTTGAATGGATCATCTTTAAAGATTTCTTCCAATTCAGCCTTAGGCATAACAACACTTTCAATTTTTTCGCCTGCTTTAACTGCTTTCTTAACGGCATTTTCAAGTTCAGGTAATTCATTGACTTTAATTTGATTTTCTTTATCGGTGTCAACAAAAAAGCCATCTTCGCCTGCAGCATGTTCACCAAAACGTAATTCTGGATATGCTCTTTTAGCAACTGCTTCAAAAACAAATGCTACTGTATCACGTAAGACATTCAAGCCTTCTTCATCTTTATCAGTAATAATTGCTACATTAGCATCACGATCGAGTTGATAATCAACCGGTTGTAATTGTCCGTCTACTTTACCAGCAAGTGCTGCTTTTCCTAGTGATGTTGAAATACCATGTGCCAAATCACTAATTGTAATTGCTTGATCAAAATCACGTTTTGATCCATCTGGCAAAATAACTGAAAAACTCATCTATACCTCCGAAAATATAAAAAAACGTCCCAGTGCAGTGATGCACTGGGACGTTATTAGCGTGGTTCCACCCAAATTTCAAGTCAGATATACGAATCTAACTTCTCAAATTAAGTTGATAATGGAACTCACCCATTTTAATTACTTTTTAAGTTTGAATGAGTGGGGTACATCTACATTGAACCACTTCCAGAATAATGTGATTCTCTCTGACTTGAGCTGCATCATGTTCATTCAATTAAGATAATTATACATATCTAACATTTTTTTGCAAGAACTTTTTTAATAAAAATCACAAAAAGCACTTTTTAGTTAAGTGCTTTTTGTTTTAACTTATTTTTAATTTAGCGTCGTCTATTAGGACCAGAAACAACGACCTCTTTAGCCAAAGTCCGTACTCTTTCCATTAGTCTTGCAGCTTTAACTGGATCTATTGCATTTTTAGTCTCCTTAAAATGTTCTTCCAAATCGTTCATCGAGAAATTAGAAGAAAAGAAAGTCGGCAATTGATTGTCCATCCTGGATTGCAGGATTACTGCTAAAACTTCGTCACGAGACCACTGACTGAGATTTTCAGCACCAATATCATCCAAAATTAGTACATCACAATTTGAAATTCGCTGTACTTCTTCCGGCAGGCTATTATCATTAAAATGACTTGAAAGACCGGCAATGAAATTAGGCACATGCATGAAAACAACACGCTTATTCATCATTGCAAGTGAATTTGCCAAGCCAGCAAGAATGAAAGTTTTACCTACTCCAAAACTACCTGATAAAAATAGACCTTTTTGATGAATATTCTTAGAGTACGCACTCAAGAATTGACCAATATCAGCCATTGCTTGCTTTCTTTCAGGCGTTATCTCAACTTGACTGAGTTTAACATCATGCAAACTGGTTGGCAGATCAATTAAACGCAGATTCTTTCTGGCACTAACTTCCCGATCATGTTCAATCTTACTATCTTCAGGAACGTAAGTAATATCAATCGCATTAGTATTTAGAATCAATTTCGGTTTAAAGCCCTGTGTGACTGGATCCTTTTTATTTTGTTGAAACAAATAAAATTCAAAAAGAGCAGACATACTCTTATCAATCATTTCATCCGTTATTTTGTCCTGATGAGCGCCAATGAACTGACTGACAGCCGGTTCAGCTAAAACTTGTTGCCTAATCTGAGCTGGATCAATTTTTTTAGCTGCTGGATGATTCTTTGCAGAAATAAATTTATTAATCGGTTCCATAGATTCACCTACTTCATGCCATTTTGGTCTTCAAAGTTCTTGAAAAAGTTCTTTAAATCTGCCGAAGAAACGTCTGATTTAACTGTAGCTTTTTTCTTGCTCCAGTCTGTTGCCTTTTCAACCCTTTTTGCCTGAGTATAACGAGGATATTTTCCTTTATTTTGCTCACGTTTGTTCATATAGTCAAGTGCCTGCTCACCCGTCTTCACACCGTGCTGCAACCAATCATGCAGGATTTTATTCGCTAAACGATAGGAAATATTCGGTGCGCTTTTTAGACAAGCGTAGGTCAAAAGATTCAGCAATTCAGCTGGTATCCCTTTTTCATTGTATAAACTGTCAAGGACATGATATTCGCTTGCATCAACATAATCATGACGCTCAGTTTTTAGATAATATAAAAACTGAGCTGGAGATTTACTCTTAGCAAGTTGTAAAAGTTTTTGTTCTTGTTCACTAAAATGCGTATTTGAAGGACTGGTTTCTTCAGCACGCGTGACTCTTTTAAGTTGATCACGTGTTGTTTGGGCATGAATACTGTTTGCGATTGTTTTTTTGATTAAAGACATATCAAGCTGATAGTCACCGTGTAAACACGATAAAGCCTCATCAACAAATTCTTGTTCGGACAAACCATAGGTGCGCATAACGGCCCGAATTGCTTCCCGGTTGCGATCAATTTCTGTCTCTGGAATTTGATAAATCTCAAACTGCTGCTTCATAAAATCCCAGTCAATCTTGTCATCTTGTTTGATACTTGCCTGAACAGGTTTAGGAATCTGGTTTTCTTGAGCAGCCTGTTTCACTTCAATTGAAGGTTCAATTGCTTCTTGATCGGGTAAACGAAAAACGTCCATGAATGAGGCAGAAACATCAGTTGCGGTCGCTAAGCCATTAGGTTGGTTTAAGTTCTGACTACCTTCTTGGGCAAAGACATGACTCAATTTTTGAAATGCGCTAATACCAACTTTCTCCTTAAGCAAACTGGCTAAAAGAGGAGTAGCAAAAAATTCATTACTACTTGGAACCTTTGCTAGCTGAAAAACTAGTACCTGACCCATAATTTCATTTTCAATCATGCGTGTTTGAATCAAACCAGTACCTTCAAGCTTATGCAGCGCAATAAAAAGGCTTTTAAGGTTGCAATCAAGCTGTTCTTGTAACGCGTATAAGCCAGTTGAATCAGATAGCATTGCACCAGAATTATAATCTTCATTCAGACTAAGGTACATGGAAAGAGCAAGAGAGCCAATTAAAGGCTGATAAAGCTTTACTAAAATGCGAAGATCAGCTGGATATAGGTCAATATGATTAGCAATAAAAAAAGGTTGTTTGGGATTATCTGTCTCAAACATTTCTAATTTCCTTTCTCTCTTTTAGCAATCATATCCTCCATTGTCTTCATGAAACTCGACATATCTTTAAATTCGCGGTAAATCGATGCAAAACGAATATAAGCAACATCATCTAGTTCAGCTAATTCATCCATTACCAACTGACCAATTTTTTTCGAAGATATTTCACTTACACCTTGCTGTCTAACCTTGTTTTCAACGTGATCAACTAGTTCTTCAAATTGTGCACTGGTAATTGGACGCTTTTGTCCAGCTGCCATTACACCATGCAGAATCTTTTTACGATTAAACGGCTCTCTAGTATTATCATTCTTAATTACTAATAATGGCGTTGTTTCAATTCGCTCAAAAGTAGTAAAGCGAAAGCCACAGTTTTCACATTCTCTTCTGCGTCTAATTGCACGATTTTCATCACTTGGACGCGAATCGATTACACGTGAGGCATTTTGCCGACAATTAGGACATTCCATCTTAGTCCTCCTCTTTTAGTTCACATAGCAGGTTTGCTAATTTAGTTTCTAGCTCTTTTATTGTACCAGTATTTGTGATGACATAATCTGCTAATTTTTCCTTTTGCGATAGTGGCATCTGTGTTTTTATTCTATTTAAAGCCTCAGTTTTATTTAGGCGATCACGTGTCATTAATCGCTGCAATTGCAACTCCTCTGGAACCGCAATTAACAAGGTTTTATCGCAATAATCTTTTACTTTAGTTTCAAATAGCAAAGGTGCATCTACAATAACTACTGGTTTCTTTAAAAGTTTATTTTGCGTAATTTTATCTTCAATTTCGCTAAAAATCAATGGATGTGTTATCTGGTTAAGCACATTTAACTTACTTTGATCATTAAAAACAATTTGTCCTAATTTTTTGCGATTAAGTGTACGATCAGAATTTAAAATATCTTGGCCAAAGTAACTAATCACTTTTTTATAACCTAACTGACCGATATTTAAAATGTCATGTGCAATCACATCGCTGTCAATAACAGGTAAATTGCGCTTAAGGAAAAAAGCATCTGCCGTGCTTTTCCCACTTGCAATTCCACCTGTTAAGCCAAGTACTAAAGTCATTTATAAATTACCTGACAGTGGGGACAAAATGTAGTCCCTCGGCCCGAAACTTTTATTTTTTCTAGTGGTGTGTCACAACGAACGCATGGCTCTCCCTTATGACCATAAACTTTGAGCATTTCCTGAAAGCCACCGGTTTTTCCATTAGCATCAAGGTATGTATGAACCGTAGTTCCTCGTTCTTCAATCGCTAGTTCAATTAAAGAATTAATGTTATCGTGAAGCTGTTTGATTTTGGTTTTTGGTAGTGCATTGGCCATACTCAAAGGATGAATTTTGGTTTCCCATAAAACTTCATCAACATAGATATTACCTAATCCAGCAACCACTGACTGATCAAGAAGCGTATTCTTAATACTCTTTTTCTTGCGCGCAAGTCCCCTAGTAAAAGCAGCAACTGTAAAATCGGGTGAATTAGGTTCTGGGCCCAGTTTACTGATACCAGTTACTTCTTTTTCCGTTCCAGTTTTAACTAACTGCATTCTACCAAATTTACGAACATCGTTATATCTCAAAGCTGAGCCATCGGTAAAAACAAACTGAACATGATCATGCTTATCTTTTTTCGTATTTTCTTTAACTAAGCGATACTTGCCTTCCATACGCAAATGAGAAACTACCGTCAAGTTCCCACTCAACCTAATCAATAAGTACTTCGCATAGCGATCAATCGTTTCTATTTTCTTATTAACTAATTGCTGTTCAAATTCTTGCGGATCACTGGCAATAATTTTGGGGTACCACAACGTAACTTTTTTTATTGTTTTTCCTTTAATCAGTGGTAATAAGGTACGACGTACCGTTTCAACCTCTGGCATTTCTGGCATTACTTATACTCCTTATTTGGCATCAAACCAGTTGTGACCATAACCTGAATCAGCAACTAAAGGAATATCTAATCTAACTGCTGATTGCATTACTTCAGGCACAATCTTCTTAATTGTTTCAAGCTCATCTTTTGGAACATCAAAAATCAATTCATCGTGAACCTGGACAACCATCTTAGTCTTCAAGTGCATTTCATCTAACTTTTGCTGCATATTAATCATTGCGATTTTAATAATGTCTGCGGCAGATCCTTGAATTGGTGAGTTGATTGCAGTTCTTTCTGCAAAAGAACGGACATTAAAATTCTTTGCATGAATGTCAGGAAGATACCGACGTCTATGCATAATGGTTTCCGCATAACCCTTTTCACGAGCAACTTTCACCGCTTTATCCATATAATCTTTAATTTGTGGATATTGTTCAAAGTAGTTATCAATAAATTCTTTTGCCTGCTTACGACTAATATTTAAGTTTTTAGACAGGCCATAATCTGAAATACCATAAACAATACCAAAGTTAACTGCCTTTGCACGGCGACGCATTAATGGTGTTACTTCATCGGTTGACTTTAAGTGGAAAATTCTCATTGCAGTATGAGCGTGGATATCATACCCCGTTCTAAATGCTTCTTGCATCTGCTCATCACCTGAAACCTGAGCCAAAACCCGCAATTCAATTTGTGAATAGTCACAGGAGAAAATATAACCATCAGGTTGACTAGGAACGAACGCTTTTCTGATCTGCTTTCCTTCATCTGTTCTAGTTGGAATATTTTGTAAGTTAGGATCAACTGAAGAAAGACGTCCTGTTGCAGTCAAAGTTTGCAAATAACGTGTATGTACACGTCCGTCTTTTTGAATGACATCAAGCAAACCATTAACATAAGTTGACTGGATTTTTGCAATTTGACGATAAGAAAGAATCTTTTCAATAATTGGATTCTCATCCTTAAGCTGATTTAAAACATCAACTGAAGTCGAATAGCCAGTTTTAGTCTTTTTGATTGGCTTAAGGCCCATTTTTTCAAACAGGATATGGCCAAGCTGTTTTGGCGAATTAATATTGAACTCTTCGCCAGCTTCTTCATAAATTTCCTTCTCCATTTTGGACAATTCGACGGCAAACTCATCTTGCAATTGGGTTAATGTATCAGGTAATACCTTGATACCATTAATTTCCATCTTTGCCAAAACGCGCGCAACGGGAATCTCGATGCTAGCAAAAAGATCATCCTGTTCATGCTCCTTAAGTTTAGCAAGTAAGGTTTCCTTCAAGCTTTCGATTGCTTCAGCCTTGGTTGCAAGGTGATTAAACAAAACCTTATCATCTTCAGGAATTTGTTCACTTTTTCCTTTGCCGTAGACGTCCAAATCACTTCTAACAGAGTTATTGCCATACATCCGGCAAACTTCAGCCATGTCATCCGAATTATTTTCATTGTTAATCAAGTATGAAGCAAGAAGCATATCATAATCGATTCCATGTGCATGAATTCCAAGTCGGTTAAGTCCAACTGTCGTACGTTTTAAATCAAAAACATTCTTTTTGATTTTTTCATCTTCTAACAGATGTTGCAGATTTTGCTCTTTTAATAGGTCAACATCGCGACTGACATAAATTTGACCAGCAATTTTAAATGCAAAACCAACAAAATCAGCTAAATGATAATTAGGTCCGAGCATCCCTAGGTAAAAGACAATGGTGTCGCCTTCTTTAGCATCAACTTTTGCCAAATTATCTTTTGTCACTTCTGTGTATTCCATCAAAACTTTTTCATTTTCATCATTTTGATTTTCTGAATCTGCAGCGTTAGGATTAAGTTCACTTAAAAACTTTCTAAAATTCATTTTTTCATAAAAACGTCGTAATTTTGGATAGTCGATATCCTTACGTTTAATATCATCAATTCCAATCGTAACTGGAGTTTGACAATCAATAGTCGCAAGTTTTTTACCCAAAAGAGCCTTGTCTTTATCGCTCAGCAGGTTTTCTTTTAATTTTGACTGCTTCATTTCGTCGATATGATCATAAAGATTTTCAACTGAACCATATTCTTGGACCAATTGTGAAGCCTTTTTGGGCCCTACCTTGGTTACTCCTGGATAATTATCGGAATTGTCACCCATCAAAGCCTTCATGTCGATAAATTCAGTTGGTGTAACACCATTAACTTCTTTCATGTGTTCCGGTGTGTAAGCTTCTAAGTTCATCACACCTGACTTAGTCACCATGACCGTAGTCTTTTCAGTAGCCAATTGGGTTAAATCTTTATCACCAGTCACAATTGTTACATCGAAACCATTTTCTTCACCGATTCTAGAAAAAGTACCGATGATATCATCTGCTTCATAATTTTCCAGCTCGTAGGTCGATATACCTAAGTCGTGCAGCAATTCTTGAATATACGGTAATTGCTCGGACAATTCACCTGGTGTTTTTTGACGTCCCCCCTTATAATCAGCGTACATGTTATTTCTAAAAGTAGTTTTGCCCGCATCAAAAGCAACTAACACATGGTCAGGCTTAACATCGTTAAGTAAGACATCGAGCATGTTTTTAAATGTATAAATGGCATTAGTATGTAATCCCTCAGGATTTCTGAAGTTCTCAAGCTGACGGTATAATGCATAAAAAGCGCGAAAGGCAACAGAATTACCATCAATTAAAAGTAGTTTTTGGTTAGCCATTAGATCTCCTCACAGTTAAACTAGTCTAGTATTCATTAATCATTTTACCAGTTTTTCCTTTTTTCTGGCACAATACTGATCTATCTTGCAATTTACTTTACTTATTAATTTTGAACAGCAAAAAAAGACTGAAAACTCAGTCTTTTAGGTTAGTCTTTATTTAGTTCATTGTACTGATCCATATAATACATGGTGTAGTAGCACCTAAAATAGCATCACTTTCGGCTTGTGACTTATCATAATGAGATAAATCATTTTGGGTCTTAACCAAGATTGCTTTTGCCGCTTTGACTTCTGAAATTGTTGCCTTATCAGAGTTTAGTGTAGTTTTAGCTAACTTCAGTGCAGCCTTAAAGCGATTTTCAAGATTACTCAAAGACGAGCTTTGGTATGGCGTAATGTTTTCTTGATCTACTAAATCTTGTAATTCCTGTTTGTCTTCTTTGACTGCTATCTTAGCATCTTTTTGAGCCTGCTCAGGTGTGTTAGTTGGTTTTAAAGCTGGACCTGATTCATATTCAGTTGTATCTGCCTTAACATAAACTAACCCAGCAAAATCTTGTGCATGATAATTAGCTAATGAATAAAAACGAGGCTCGTTCCAGGAATCCTTTAACAAGTAAAATAGTTCTGCCTTATTGTCATTAGCATTCCACAAATAAATTGCACTTTCAACTGGGTAAACATCATAGGCAGCAAAAGTTGCGTTAGGATCAGTTGTAGAACGAGCTGAACCATCCACATTATAAGTTCCAGCTTTTTGGGTAAATATAATGTAACTAGCTTGCGTATAAGTTTGCAACTGTTGCTTAGGTTTAGCCTTTATTTTGGTTTCTGGAATAAAGGCAGTCTTAGTTCCGCGAACACGATATTCAATCGAAAGACCTGATTGGCCTGACATACCAGTCACACGGTCAACTTGATAGATTTTACCATTTTTTAAGTTAATACTGTCTTTACCAACACCGATTTTGTATGATTCGTTCTTTTTTAAATTGGCAATTTTAACAGTTGCTTGATCAGTATATAAGGGATGGCCAGCAATTCGATAAACATTGTTTGCTTTAACATATCCACCGGAGCTAAGTTTGTAATAGCATTGGCCCTTAATCATCTTATATGGTAACCAAGATTGCTTTTCACGATCTTCATTTAACAAATAGAACTTTTTAGTGTTAGGTTCAACTTCTTTAATAGAACCAGAAAAGTTTATACTCGTGCCCTTTTTCAAATATGCATTATTCTTTTGCCCATGATAATTTTTAATCCTTTTACCCTTTTGATTAAAAATATAGGCATTATGCGCTAATTCAAGACTGTTATTGTCTGTTGCTGCTTTAACAGTTGCAGCGTTAAAACTTGCTAACCGGCTTACAAGCCCAAGCGTTATCATTCCAGCTACTGCGCCTTTAAGCATCTTTTTTTGTAAATTCATAATTACCTCAAACTACTTTTTTTAAAATTTTAATCTCTATTTTAGCTGAAAAATAAAATTAATAAAGAAAAAACCAAACTAAAATTTTTAGTTTGGTTCATAAACTAACTACAGAATTTCTAATGCTTAATAAAAACTATTAAATCAACACCTAATATGGCTTCGTATCGGTTACATAATCTAGAAGACTAAGTTCGTCAGGCGACTTCAATTCTTTTTCTTGCTGTCCTTTTAGGACAAAGGTTGCTTGTTTGACTTCCATTACAGTTGCAGTATCTGAAGCAACAAGCTTTTTGGCAGTTGCTAACGCTGCATCATAACCGTCATGTTTAAATTCCTTGTAAGATTCTGAATTCTTAACTACATTTTCTTGATCAATTAGTTTCTGCAAGTCTGATTTTTCAGTGCTTGTTGCTAGCTGAGTATCAGCTTTAGCCTGCTCAGGCGTATTAACTGGTGTCAAGAATGGCCCACCGATATATTTACAGTCATCGGCTTTAAGATAGCTCAAATTATCATTAGAATTGTCCACGTAAACAATATCACCCATACCTGAATCACCTAGCAAATGATAAAACAACTCAGCCTTATTTTCTTTTGGTAACCAAATATAAAGTAATTCATCTACTGGTAGTTTATCACCTTTACCAAAAGGTCTATAGGCTTCAAATGGTGGCTGTTGGTTTTCTCTAACTTCACCTTTATTGTTAAAAGTATTGATACTGGCATTAACTAAAACATAGGTATAACCACTAAAAGTCAGTAATTTCTGTCTTGGTGGAGTTACTACAACTGATTTTGCTAAAAAACCAGTCTTTGTACCACTAATACGGTAAGAAGGAACTGCAGATGGATCCTCCTGCTTTAACGTGGTACGATCTACCTTGATATTTTGCTTATTCTTGATCATCATGCTGTCTTTTCCGCGACCAACAGGAAAAGAATTAGGAGTTTTTACCTTAACGGTTGCTTCAGCAGTATAAAGCGGTTTTTGATTAATCTGGCCAACATTGGCCGCATTAATATAACCACCAGAACCTATATTGTAATAATAGCTTTTGCCAATCTTAGTATATGGTAACCATGTTTGGTGATAATTATCATCATCTAAAAGGAAGTACTGCTTAGTATTGGGCTCGATAGATTCAAGCTTATCAGCAAACTTTACAGTTGCTCCTTTATACAAATGAGTCTTGTATCTACTGCCCTGAAATCTCTTGAGTCGTTTACCATTTTTATTATAAACGTAAGCGCCATGCACTAATTTCATTGTATTCGTAGTTGTCGTTGCTGCAAACACTTCATTTGTTTGACGTACTGTTGCAAAAGATCCTAACGCCAAAACGCTTGCTATGGCACCTAATGCAATTCTTTTCTTTAACTTCATAATATCACCTCATTATCAATTATAGTCCTAAATACTATTTACGACTTTAATAAATAAAAATGACCATTACCTAATAAGTAACGGCCATTTTTTAATTAAATTAATTTTTCCAAAGCGTCTTCATACTTTTGAATATCACCTGCACCCATAAAGACAATCACACTGTCTTTATTTTGAGCCAGGTCAGCAATGTTGTCGAGGTTGATTACTTCGGATCCAGGAATCTTAGCTACTAGATCCTCACTCGAGATGTCGCCACTTGCTTCTCTGGCAGAAGCATAAATTGGGGTAACGTATGCTTTATCAACACCACTTAAAATTTCTTCAAAATCATGTGCATACTTCTTGGTTCGCGAAAAAGTATGCGGTTGGAAGACAACTACAAGTCTCTTATCAGGAAACTTCTGTCTAGCTGCTTGAATCGTTGCCCGCATTTCAGTTGGGTGGTGAGCATAATCATCGATAATATTAATATCGCCAAAATCCTTTTCGGAAAAGCGGCGTTTAGCACCTTGATACGTAAGGAGCCCTTGCTTGATATCTTCCAAAGGTATCTTCTCTGTGTGAGCAACAGCAATAACAGCCGTTGCATTCAAGATATTATGATCGCCAAACAAATGAATTGTGAATTCACCAATCATTTGACCGTGATCCAAAACACTGAAGGTGGATCCTTCTGTTGTTCGCTTGACGTCTACTGCTTGAAAATCATCATTAGCTTCAAACCCGTAAGTATATTTAGGGACTGCTGTTTTGAGTTCACGTAAACGTTCATTGCCACCCCAAACAAATAAACCTTTTTTTGTCTGATCTGCAGCAGTTTGAAAGGCGGAAGTATAATCTGCTTGATCCTTAAAGTAGTCAGGATGATCAAAATCAATATTTGTCATAATCTGATAGTCAGGATGGTAGGCCAAAAAGTGACGGCGATATTCGTCAGCTTCGTAGACAAAAAAGCGTGAATTCTTGATTCCTTTTCCTTCACCATCTCCAATTAGATATGAAGTTAGCGCTGCTTCGCTCATTACGCGAGCAAGAATTCCGGTTGTTGAGGTCTTGCCATGAGTTCCTGCAACACCAATACTTGTATGCATCGCAACAACTTCTTCAACCGTATCAGGATAGCTTTGCCAGCTAATCCCTTTGTCCTCACAAGCCTTAACTTCAACATTATCGTTTTTGAACGCATTCCCTTTAACAATTACTTGACCTTCAGTTTTGATATTGTCAGCACTAAAAGGAGCAATTTTAATCCCAGCTTTTGCGAGTGGTTCCTGCGTGAATGTATATTTTTCAATATCACTACCGCTCACTTCATAACCTAGATCATTAAGTAATAATGCTAGGGCAGCCATTCCTGTTCCCTTAATTCCAATAAACCAAATTTGCTTGTTCTTGTCTAACATATCTTAGCTCCAAAATCTATTTTTCATCGTTTATTATTTTACCATTGTTGCAGTAAAAAGAGCAGAGTTCAAATAAACAGTTAATTACAAAAATAAATCTCAAATTACCGCTGTACGTTTTTAACCATAAAAAAACTTCACGTTAACCGTGAAGTTTATGTTTATTTATAGGCTGATTTTACCGCTAGCTAATAATTCATCACATTTAGCAGCATCAAATTCGTCTCCAACTTGAAAATCATCTGGTAAAACCATGATGCCACGTTTTTCTGGAGCATGTTCAAGGCCTAATTCACGTGCTGAACAAATCATTCCGTATGAATCAACATGACGTAATTCACCAGGCCAAATCATTTGTCCGTTAGGCATTAAAGTTCCTGGTAAGGCAACAACTACCTTTTGTCCTTGAGCAATATTAGGAGCACCACAAACAATTTGATGTTCTTCGCCGTTACCAACTTCAACTGTAGTGACATGTAAATGATCAGAATCAGGGTGCTTATCACAAGTCTTAACATAGCCGTAAACCAATGTTGGTTTACCATATGCAAGTTCCTCAGCAAAACCGGCATCTGCTAATGCTTTATTCAATGCACTTAAATCTGCATCGGATAATTTAACTTGACCGTCTGGTAACTTATCGTAATCAATAACTTTATCAACATTGAAAAAATTGAAGCCAGTGACGTTCCCTTTTTCATCAGTGATACGAGTAATATTACCTCTTTCTTCATATTCACTCTTACCTTGATCTTGACCTAAAATAACAATCAAAGTATTGGGATAGCTACGTTTATTAATACTAGTAATCATCAAAATTCAATCCTCTTTCACTTAGTCCAATGACCGCAAAAAATCTTCAACTTGGTCTTTGGTTTTACGATCCTTATTAACTAGTCTACCAATTTCTTCGCCATCTTGGTAGACCACGAATGATGGTATTCCCATAATGTTTAACTCTTTAGCCACATCAATTGAACCATCACGGTCAATTTGGTAAAACTTACTTTCAGAAAAGTCTTGTTCAATTTCAGGTAAAAATGGATCTAAAAAGTGACAATCAGGGCACCAGTCAGCTGAAAATTCTAAAACTACTCGGCCACTTCTAGTTATCTCTGATAGTTTTTCTTTGTTTAATTCTTTAATTTGTTCCATATCATTAAGCCTCACTCATCTAGATAAATATCTAATCTATTCTACTCCAAAATCTGCATGAAGAGCGTAAATTGGATTACCTTTAGCAGCAAATTTGTGCTCATATTCAGTTTCAATGTTCATTGCTACAATCTCCTCATTTTCATGATGAAGATCAACAGAGACAAAGTCAAAATGCATGCCATAATTGTTCATGCTAGCGACTGAATATGAGAATAATCCTGAGTTATCAGTCTTAAACTCAATTTGACCTTCAGGCTTCAAAATCTTTTTATATTTTTCTAAAAATGTTTTATAAGTTAAGCGCCGTTTTTCATGTTTTGTTTTAGGCCATGGATCGCTGAAGTTCAAGTATAGCGTATCAGCTCTATTTACAGCGAAAAATGACGTAATATCTGCTGCATCAGCACATAAAATTTGTAAATTATCTAGCTTCTTTTCAAGTTTCGTTCGCAAAATCATTCCAGCAGCTGTCACTTGCAGTTCAAGTGCAACAAAATTCTTATCGGGATTTTGTTCAGCCAAAGTGGTAATAAAATGTCCCTTGCCTGAACCAACTTCAATTTCCAACGGTCTGGAACAGTCTGCAAAACGCTGTGACCAATCAATCTGTTTTTCAGGATCAGGACGGTCTAATACACTTTCTGGATGCTCCTGTACCAACTTAACTGCCCACGGCTTATTCCGTAATCTCACTTTTAAATCTTCCTTTTCTTGATTTTGATTGGTAAGTATAACCACAAAATAATTATACTAAAAATTAATAGACCGAGGATTGCCTCAGCTAGCTGCAAACTAATTGGTAAGATAATTAGCCAAGACAAGCTAATAATAAGCCATTGCAGGCCTAGCGCCAATTTAAGTACTGCTACTAAATCTTGGCCCCTTTTTTCGCGTTCAATCGGATAAATTCGATACATAACGTTATCATCAAATTCAGATACTAAGGGTAATAACTGGTAAACGGTCAGAAAAATAACTAAGCATGACAAACCAAACGCCCAAAGCCAGTTCTGAACTAGCCATGAGATTAAAATTGCAAATGCAGTCATTCTTACTAGTAAATTAAGGTATTCTGGATTACGCAATAAAGAACGACGATATAGGAATTTATTTGGTTCTTCTTTTGCCAAAGATTTTGGTAACAAAAAGTCTAAATATTTACGCCGCTTTATACTGATTTTCTTTTCTTTTACATCAGTAAACATGCTAAAGGCACTATAAACACGATTTTTTCTATCTTGTTCTTGGTTAACCGCATATTGCCAATCAAATAAAGCAACATTTTTTTGCTTTTGTGCAAGCATAAAAAGCGCACCTAAAATCAAGATGACAGCTATATAGCTACAAATTGTCCAAGTGGCACTGCAAATTAAGCCAAGTAAAAGTAGCAAGCTGAGTAGTGGCAATGAAAGCTTATGACTCGAATATAAATTATATTCTTCTAATTTCAACTGAAGAACTTTTGCCAATAAAACTACTACTGCAAGTACAACATATGCTACTGGAGATATTTCAGCTTTAAGTGTCGCGAAGGGAAACAAGATTCCCGCAATAAGTACCAAAATAATTGTGGGTACAATCAAGCTATAATTTAGCATTGGTTTTAAATAGTCACGCATTTGCTTATCCTGCGGTAAGAGAAAATGCAAATCAGCTGGCTCAAGTAAAGTTACTAGTTTTCCAGAAATTAAGGGCAACCAAATAATTACTCCAACTAGCGGGCGGTAAAACCATAATCCGGTTGGCATCTTTTTCATACTCTGGGCGTACCAAAACATTAAGGCGCCGAATAGAAAAATCAGAGCCAGAATAAAGAAATCATTAAAAACTAACACCAAGTACTTAAGCGACTGCTGTAAATTTTTGCGTAATCTTTTTTGAGCTAACTCACGCATGACGTTGCTCCTGATTTAAGATTTGGTAAATCTTGTCGAAAGAATCGCTATCGTTTAGACCATAATGCTGCCTAATCTCAGTCAGATTACCTACAACATCAATTACACCATTGTTTAATACCGCATAATTTGAAATTGCTTGCTCCGCATCAGCTAGGATATGAGTCGACATCAAAATCATTTTACCGTCACTTATCGCTGCTTTAATCAGTTCAATTAAATTAGCTACAGCAAGTGGGTCCAGACCAGTAAATGGTTCGTCAATCACTAAAAGAGGTGTATCTGCTAGAAATGCAGTGACAATCATCACCTTTTGCTTCATCCCTTTGGAGAAATGAATTGGTAACCACTCTAGCTTGTCCTCCAACCTGAACATCGTTAACAGCTTATTCGCTCTTTGCCAAGCCTTATCTTCATCCAGTTGATAGCTTAAAATTGTTAAATCTAGATGCTCTTTTAAGGTCAGTTCAGGATATAAAACTGGTATCTCCGGAATATAAGCAATTTGTCGCTTAAATTCAGTTGGTTGTTTAGTTAATTCTATTCCATTTAAACTAATTTTCCCTTTTTGCGGACGTAACAATCCTAAAATATGTTTAATTGTAGTAGATTTTCCAGCACCATTAAGTCCAATAATGCCTAATGCTTCTCCTGGTTTGATTTCAATATTAATATCGTTAATGACTGGCACACCAGTGTAGCCACCAGTCAAATGCTCTATTTTTAGAACCATAATTCCTATCTTTCTTTTAGTGAATTTACTTATTTTATATGATAGCATGATATTAATGGAAACTAAATTTCAAAATCAAGAGGTTTAAAAATGGATGAATTAGATAAAGACTGTTTATTTTGCAAAATTATTCGTGGTGAAGTTCCTAGTTATACCGTTTTCGAAAATGATGACGTTAAAGCTTTTTTAGATTTATCACAGGTTAATCCAGGACATACCTTAATGGTGCCCAAAAAACATCTCACAAACTTATTTGATTATACTGCCGAAGATGCAGAAAAATACTTAAAGTACATTCCGGCAATTGCCAATGCAATTAAGAAATTCGATCCTAAGATAACTGGAATGAACGTTACCACCAATAATGGTGAAAGTGCTAGTCAAGTTGTAATGCACTCACATATTCACTTCATTCCCCGCTTTGAAGGTGATGGTTTAAAAATTGTCACCCGGAATAATGAAGATAAATACACTCCTGATGACTATCAGAAGATTGCTGATCAGATTAAAGCACAATTTTAAGGAGAAAAAATGAAACATTTTAGCCTAGGACTTGCCGTAGGTGCAGGGTTCGGGATGGTCCTCTCTCTTTTTGAAGATAAAAATGGCAATCGCTTAGCTAAACCAGTTCAAAAGCAATTTAGTGGTGTGAAAGATGATGTTACGAGTCTGACTAATGCTATCGCTGATTTAAAAACCGCTCAACAAGAACTAAAAGATGCAACGCCGATTGCTAAACAGGGAATGACTGAAGTAGAAAAAGAAATTGAGTATTACCAACTTAGTGTTTCTCGCATAGTTGATAGTTTACAGCAAGAACTTGATAAACTAGTTCAAAGTACACCAAAGAACAAATAATTCTAAAAATTGTTAAAGAAAGTTTGTTTTTTGAATGAATTCTGTAAATTTAAAAACTTGTTCTGCGAGTTTATGTTATATTAATTGTCGGTGACTTATTTAATTAAGGATGTGGAGAAATATTTTATGAAAAAATATATTAAAAAATTAGCTACAGTAGCTGCTGTAGCTGGTATTGCGCTATCAACCACTGCTTGTTCTAACGGTGGTAAAACAGTTGCTTCCTATAAGGGTGGCAAGATTACCCAAAATGATTACTACGACGAAATGAAGAAATCACAAGCGGGTCAAACTACTCTTGCAAACATGATTATTAACCATGTTTTAGAGCAACAATATGGTAGTAAAGTTTCTAAGAAACAAGTTGATAAACAATTCAACAGCTATAAAAAGCAATATGGTTCTCAATTTAATGCCGTTTTACAACAAAATGGCATGACAGTTTCAAGTTTCAAGCAAAACTTAAAGACTAATTTGCTCAGTGAAGCTGCATTAAAAGATGTTAAGAAAATTTCCAAGAGTCAAGAAGACAAGGCTTGGAAAGAATATCAACCTAAGGTTACTGTTCAACACATCTTGGTTTCTAAGAAATCACAGGCTGACACCATCATTAAAGAATTAAAGAATGGTAAGAGCTTCAAGAGCTTAGTTAAGAAGTACTCATTAGACCCTGGTACTAAGGCTGATGAAGGTAAGCTTCCTGCATTTGATTCAACTGATGCAACTTTAGATCCTGCATTCAAGAAAGCAGCATTTAAACTTAAGACTGGCGAAACTACTAGTAGCCCAGTTAAATCTCAATCTGGTTACCACGTAATTAGAATGATTAAACACCCAGCTAAGGGTACATTTGCTTCTCACAAGAAGGAAATTGATGATGAAATTTATCGTTCAATGTCCCAAGATCAGGAAACAATGCGTAGTGTTATTTCAACTGTTCTAAAGAAGGCTGATGTTTCAATTAAGGATAACGACCTGAAGAACGTCTTATCATCTTACGTTTCTACTTCAGATTCTAAGAAATAAAAAGCAATAAAAAAGAAGTTCATTAGAAAATGAACTTCTTTTTTTACTCTAATTTTTTAAACTTCGTCAACGCCTCATCATTCTTCGGCCGATAAAAGCGTCTTCCACCCTGGCTCATAATGTTATCTGTAAAATTACCAGGACGCGTATTTTGCAGCGCGTTCGTTATTGCATAAAGCGATGCATCCAAGTCATCAATTCTGTGTAATAACTCAGCTTCTAATAAAGCCGGCAATTTTGGTGAACCATATTCAAATTTACCGTGGTGCGACAATACCATGTGGCGTAACAACAAAACGTCTTCTGATTCAAGATCAAAATTTAGTTCTCTTGCAGCAAGCATTATTTGCTCATCAATTAAAACTAAATGACCAATCAAGTTACCTTCCGTAGTATATTGGGTTGCCACTGGACCAGACAATTCCAAAACTTTACCCATATCATGTAAAATGCAGCCAGCGTATAAGAGCGAACGGTCAACTTGCGAATAGTTATCGGCAATTGCTTTAGCATCTCTTAACATTGACAGTGTATGATATGCCAGACCGCCACGTACCGCATGGTGATTGCTCTTGCCTGCTGGATAATCAAAAAAGCGCTTGTCCCATTTTTTCAATAAATAGCGCACAATTCTATTCCAAGTTGGATTTAGGATTTCAAACACATACTGATTAATTTCATCTTTCATTGAAGAAATTTCTTCTGGCGCCGATTTAACAAATTGATTTAGATCATAGCCCTCTTCAGGTCCTACCACACGCAAACCATAAATCTTAATTTGTGGCTGTCCCTGATATTCTTCGCGCTTACCGTCCAATTCAACGATTGTGCCACTACTATAGGTTGCAGCATCTTGATTAGTTGCATCCCAATAATTTCCACGAATTTCACCAGAAGCATCACCAAAAGACAATGCCAAATATAATTTACCCTTCTGAGTATGTCTTAACTGGGAATTCTTAATTAAGACAATCGCCTCTAATTCTTCGCCATCATTGTAGTCCAGTAAGTGTTTATACATTACTCGGTTCCTTTCGTAAAAGTTAGCGGCTTAAGCTGTAACTTTTCAACTAATCCAGCTTGTGCGGTAAAAATAAGTACTTGATTATTCTCGGATACCTGGCCCAACAACTGCTTAATTTGATTTACTCTTTGATCATCAAAGTTTACAAAAGAGTCGTCAATTAAAAT
The DNA here is from genome assembly GCF_003150935.1 of Lactobacillus apis. Classification (NCBI taxonomy): domain Bacteria; kingdom Bacillati; phylum Bacillota; class Bacilli; order Lactobacillales; family Lactobacillaceae; genus Lactobacillus; species Lactobacillus apis. The sequence goes on from NZ_CP029476.1 coordinate 1,078,088, forward strand.
TGGCAAGTTAATCTGATCTTTAATTTGTTCAACAAAAGCCAACTTGAGTGCAAAATAAAGCTGCTCAGATGTGCCACGTGACAAATATTGTACTTTAATCTTTTTACCATCGAATCTAGTAACTGTTAATTTCTTATCAATATTAAGACTATTATACCGATTATTTGTTAATAGTCGCAAATATTCTTTTGCTGTCTTTAACATTTTAGGGAACCGCTCATTTGAAGCGAGGTCTAAGGCGCGTGAAATCCACTTTGAAGCAGCTAAATTAGCTAGATACTCAATACTTAAGTTTCTAAATTCAGTTTCTGTATTAGCTAATTCTTGTTTGGCTGCAAAAACGGCATTTGAATTCGCCAAATTGGTCATTTTTACCTTTGTTTCGGCATCTTTGGTTTGCAATTCCTTGATTACTTCTTGCTTTTGGTCAATTTTAATTTGGACTGTTTCTAGCTTTTTGGCAAGTTGATCACTTTCTTGAAGCTGCTTAATCTCAGCTAGATTTTCACCAAGATTATCCTTCAAAAGAGAAATCTTAGTTTTTAGTTCGGCTTGTCGAGTACTCTTAGCCTGCAAAGCTTGGTATTCAGCCATATCTTGAACCTGTGCCTGAGCAAATGCCGTCTTTAACCGTAAATTCAGATCATGCAACTCAGCTTGAGTTTTTGCCAGCCGCTTTTGCAGATCAATTCTTTGATCTGCTATGTGCCGCGAGTTCGCTAACCGATTCTCAAGTTCATCTAATGAAGCTATAACGGCCTCAAAACTAGGTTCAATTGAGCGATCGAGTGTGGCACTGATTTTCATTGCAATTTTTGCAAGTTGCTCGTTAAGCTCGCGTTCATGCTGCAAATCATTCTGCTTTTTTTGCTCAAGCATTTGGTATTGACGCCATTCATTGACCAAACTATGAAGATCAAGCTGATCAGGATTAAGACCATACTTATGTGAAAATGTAATTCTTTGTTCCTTAATCAGCTTCGCCTGTTTAGCCTGTTGGTTGAGCACACGCTTTTCTTGCTTTTGTTTGCCAATGCCCCAACAAGCTCCGACTAGGCCAATTAACATGACCAAACCACCGATTAGAGGTGATGATGCAACTAACAGAATTATGCCGATAACAAAGATTAAACCTGAACCAATCGCAGCGTATTTACCAACAGAATTTTCAGAACTAGAGGTATTGTCTTCAGAAGCTGGCAATTTTTCAAAATCATTTTGTAATTGAATAATATCTGCCTGAGTTAAATTGGTGATTTGATGCAAGTCTGGATTTAAAGTGAGTAATTGCTCCTGCTGCTGACTAACTTGCTGAAAGTCCTGCTGGCAATCACGGTCTTCTGCGCGCCATTGCAATATTTCAGGCTTTTTTTGTACCAACAACTTCAAAGGATTCTGATTTTCATCATTAGACGAAAAGTTGGCGAGTTGTTGTTCTAGCTCACTTTGCTCTTTTTGAAGATTTTTGCCTTCTAAATCGAGTCTTTGCGCAGCTTGATATTTTTCTGGATCAAATTTAACTTGTTCCACTTCCTGCTCTAGTTCAATTAGCTTGCGATAGTTAGGAACCTGGTTTTGCAGCTGCCGTAATTGCTCTTGCTCACTCTGAAGTTTTTGAAGAGCTCGCTCCTGTTCTTCTAGTGCACTTACTTGTGTTTTTTCTTGCTCACTCAAAGTGCGATAATCATTAAACTCGTTTTCAGCTTCATCAACCTTAATTCGCTGATCCTTTAATTTGTTAAAAAGAACATTAAGTGGCGGGTTACTCCCCATCTTTTTGAAGATTTCGGAAGCTTTTTTAGCAAAGTCATCTCTTAAATCGATTAACTGGTCACTGTTTGAGGCTCCCAAATAATAGATTCGTTCCAAGAGGTCAGTTTGTTGAATTTTCTCAACTTTAGCAAGCATGTCTTGATTAAAAATAAAACTATCCGCATAAAAGTCGCCATCAATATTTTTGATTTCTTCGAAAAAGACGCTTTCTGGAACAATCTGCTCGTTTAGTTTTACCGTTAATGTGCCTCCTTTAAGTCCTTTACCGCCAGCATATAAGCGCTCAAGTTCAAAGAGATCTCCTTGATTGTTTTCAAAAAATAAAGAGCCCCCCATCGGACTGACCCGCGCTAAAGGTGTGTAATCTTCAAAAAAAGTTGAACTCTGTTTTTTTAAATGAAAGCCAAACATAATCTGCTTAATAAAGGCAACTACCGTACTTTTACCAGCTTCGTTCGTACCATAGAAAACGTTGAGTTTAGGACTGGACAGGTCAAAGGTAACATTAGAAAACTGCCCAAAATTGACAATTTTAATTTTCTTTAACTTCATCGCTAATTCCTTTCAGCTTGCTATTCAGTTTAACCTCGGCCAGTTCCTTCACTTCCTTTAGAAAATCTGGAGCATTTTCCAGTTGATTTGAGAGTTCATCTTTTTTGGCCCAGTCTTTACTTAATTCAGTAAATTCATCTGTAGCAAAAAGCTCTTTTTCTGCTCGATTAAAAAAGGCAAGATCACTTTCAGCGATTTTTAGCTGACTATTCGCCGAAAGACGAACGTCTACTAATTGAGAATCATAATCTAATTGATTGGAAATCATGCGCCAAAAATCATTTTCCTGAATCAGCTCACGCTCTTTATCATTTAAATACTCCGCTCCGCTTATTTGCAGACAAAAGTAAGTTGTTTCATTTGGATTTAATGAATCGATAATTAGATTCTGCAATTCGGTTTGTGAAACTTCAGAATTCAACTTAATTACTTGCTGCTGCCACACAATTGGACCTGTTTGAACAAACTGAATGGTTGTTTCCTTTGTCTGTTCATTAATTTCACCCAAGTAGCAGCCTTTTTTATCTGTTTCGTTAATGTGGCGCCCTTGAATATTTCCAGAGTATACAATCCACGGATCTTTAGCTAAAACCTGTCTAAGATGAATATGACCTAAAGCAAAATAGTCATAATTCAGGTCTTTTAAAGCAGTTAAGCTGAAAGGCGCATAAACATCCTGGGCACTTTGATTCGTCTTTTCTTGTGCATGCATTAGTCCGAAGGTGTAATGCGCTGCTTTACTAGGAAATTGGCTCGCCTTATCTTCCGTGATGTGATTATTTAAATAAGAAAAACCCGTTACATCATAAGTAAAGCCCGTCTTGGTTTGACAAGTAATAGACTCGATTTTCTCTTCGTCGCCAAGCAACTTGAAATACTGGCTTTCGGGAACGAGCAAATCAGCTTCTGCCATGTGATCATGATTACCAAAAATCATGACTACTTGAATTTGTGCCTTAGTTAGCCGTTCAATTTGCTCAGCGAAAAAAATCTGCGTACTTGGGTTAGGACGCGCACTATCGAATGTATCACCCGCAATCAATACTAGGTCAACGTCTTCTTTTAAAGCCAAGTCAACAATCTTGGTGAACGATTTATTGGGTGCCTGATGTATTTGTAAAGAGCTCTTAGATGGCAAAAAAGATAGCCCCAAAAAAGGACTATCTAGATGCGCATCCGCTAAGTGGATAAATTTCATTGGTCTAACTAATTTCTAAGACCTTTATACAGATCATTAATCGGCTGAGTAATTATCTTCTGTACTTCTTCAATCGTACCATATAGACCTTGTTCTGCTTGTAATAAGTTCAAAATTTGTGGATCTTGTTGTACTTTTTCATTTAAGTTTTTATATTCATCTTGAAGCTCTTGCGATAAGTCTTCACCTTTGGATTGGGCAATTACAATCGCATTTTGTACCTTGTCCATTTCCTTGAAAAGTGCATTACTTTCTGCGTTATTCTTAACACCTTCAATTGCTTCTTTCAAACCACTAAATTCATCAATTTCTTGCAGTTCGGATGCTAATTGATTGGTCGTATCGAAAATATTCACCATTTTTTAGTCCTCCTAATCATCGGTCAAAAAGACCCTTTAGGTTATTATACCATTCATTTAGCTTTTCTCCCGCTGACCCTATACCTTTTTGAATTTTATCATTCAACCCGTTTGTCCAATCCGATCCAGTACCATTATTTTGGATAATTTGCTTAGGAGCTTGTTCGGTAAATTGGTTCTGGGCAGTATAAGGAAGTATTCCTTCCATCTCTGCCTTGTATAGTCTAGTGATTTCAGTTTCTGAAACACCGTGCATGAAATGTTGCTTATTAGTGCGATCGTAACCAACCCAAGTTGCAACAACTACGTCAGGCGTATAACCAACAATCCACTGATCCTTGGTTCCAAAGCCGTATGAATTTGGAACCTCAGTTGAACCAGTTTTCCCGGCAACTCGAAAACCAGCTGGTTGAGCAGATGCTCCTGTACCATTGGTAAACACACCTAATAACATTGTTGTCATTTCACGTGCTGTACTTTCAGAAATAATTCGGTGTCTGCCAGTATCATGATTTTCGGCAATTACGTTACCACTTGCATCAGTAATTTTAGTAATGAAATATGAATTATTCGGCAAATTACCTTTATTGGCAAAAGCAGAATATGCTCGTGCCATCTGTAGTGGAGATACACCGGTTGATAAACCACCTAGGGCTAAAGCTAGGTTTTGATCTTCTTTTGGAACTTTAATTCCAAAATTATTTGCTGATTGTACCCCTTTGGACACACCAATCCGGTCTAGTAACCAAACTGCCGGTACGTTTTTACTTTGAGCTAAAGCAACATACATTGGAATTTTATTTGAATAGCCATTATCAACGTTATGCGGCTCATAACCATTTTTACCAAAACGCTGCAACTTATTAGAAAGCTGAGAGTCATAATGATAGCCTTGTTGTAATGCAGGTGCGTAGCTCACAATCGGTTTAATTGAAGAGCCAGGCTGACGCTTCATTTGGGTAGCTCGGTTATAGCCACGAAAGACATGCTTGCCACGTCCGCCAATGACCGCCCTGACTGCTCCAGTACCTGGATCCATTACCACACTAGCGCCTTGCGTCTTTGTTCCATCAGTTGAACCTTGAGGGAACAACCAGTCTTGGCTAAATTTTTCTTGGAGTTGTCCCTGATAATTTTGGTTCAGCGTCGTGTAGATACGCAGCCCCTTATTCATAACATCTTCTTCTTTTAAGCCATAGCGTTTGATCGCCTCATCGACAACAGCATCAAAAAAGTACGGGTAGCGATAGCCATCCTGGTTGTGATAAGTATCACGCAGAACCAAGCTTTGGCTTTTTGCAACCTTAGCTTGGGAAGATGTCAACTTGTTGTTTGCAACCATTAAATCCAAGACTAAGTTCCGTCTTGATAAAGAATAATTCATATGGTCAATTGGGTTATAATTACTTGGATTACGTAAAATTCCTGCTAAGGTTGCACCTTCTCCGACCGTTAACTCATTTGCGTTTTTACCAAAGTACTTTCTACTAGCATCTTGGACTCCCCAAACCCCATTACCAAAATAGGCATTATTAAGATACATTGTTAAAATATCTTTTTTGGAGTATACATGAGTTATTTCAACCGCAAAAAATAGCTCCTCGATTTTTCGCGACAAAGTCTGCCTCTGAGTCAGTAAAGCGTTTTTGGCCAGCTGCTGCGTTAAGGTCGAACCACCACCTGAAATTTGACCATGGTGAATGACCAGTCCTAAGGCCGCACGTCCCATTCCCTTAATACTAAAGCCAGGATTTTTCCAGAAAGTACGGTCTTCAGTCGATATCACAGCATTTTTTACGTTTGGCGAAATTTTGTTATATTCTACGAAAGTACCCTTTTGCGAATATAGTGCTCCTGCTTTTTGACCTTTATAATCATAAATAGCAGTCGTCGTAGACAATGAAGCCTTCAAATTTGAAATGTTTGATGTTTTAACTTTGACGGTATAATAAGTACAAACCAAAAGCGTCATGCTGAGCAAGATTAAGATAATCCAGCGCCCGATATAAAAGCGGTGATCAATGCGATACCATAAGGCCGCTAAGCCACTTTTCTTTGGTTCATTATTTTCCATTTTATCTGCTCCTTTAGAAACAACTAAAATTTTATCATATTAACAAGGCTTCCCTTTATTTTCAAGAAGATTTAACAAATATTTATGAGCTATTACTTTACATTTAACATTCCAACAAATCATGAACCCTGTTCAGTAAACGACTTGTTACGTCAATTACTAATTCCACGCAAATGGCGTCATTTTTTGCGTACCGAACAAAAGATAATAATTAATGGTGCTTATCGGTATTTCAATCAAGCGGTCTATCCTAACGATAAAGTCGAACTTTGGTTAGACCACGTTGAAACAGCGCAAAATGAATATGCACCTAGTGATAAAATACCGGAAATAATCTACGAAAATCCAAATTTCATAATAATTAACAAACCAGCTGGTCAAAAAACTCATCCTAACTTGTTTGAAACTAACACTGCCCTAAATGATTGCGCCACCTATCTGGGCTTTTCTCCCTTTATTGTACATCGTTTAGACATGTTGACGAGTGGGCTGCTCCTCGTTGCCAAAAATCCAGCAGTTGTGCCTATTCTAAACCGTGAATTAGTTACCAAGGCCTTTCACCGTGAATATTTAGCAGTTGTTAATCTAGAAAAAGCAATTGATGATAGCGGAACAATTGACCTACCCATTGGACATGATCCATTTGATCAACGTAAGCGCAAAGTCGTTAGTGACGGACTGAAATCAATCACACACTATCAAGTTTTGAAGCGCTATGACAACAATACAGCTTTAGTTAAATTAACATTGGAAACTGGACGCACACACCAAATTCGCGTCCATCTTGCCGCAATTGGTTGTCCAATTATAGGTGATCCACTCTATAACCGAAATGATAAAAAAGACGAGTTTCTCCACTTAACCGCATATCAGATTTCTTTACAAGTACCTTTCACATTAGACGAACTGAGGGTCAAATTACCTGTCGAAAAAGTGCTTTTACTTAAAAAAGCAAAAAACTAAATCATTTTTGATTTAGTTTTTTGTTTTCTATTAATTTAGATGTAAGAGTTACTGGCGATAAGCTGTTGCAGTTGCCTCATAACCCCAGAATTCAGGTAGTTTATAGCTAATTGTATATTCAAGTAGTTCACCAGAAACTAGTGGCAAATAAGTTTCTCGTTCCTGATAAATAAAAAGTTGTTTTGCTTCTTGTGTGAAGTACTGCAATATTTCTTTATCGGAAACAGTTTTTGCCCAATTTTTTTGTTTAAATGGCAATTCAAAAGGATCAATTTTAGAGTCATCCCTAACCTTTTGGTAAATTGAATTGAACAATGACAAGTTATCCAATTCATCAGTATTTAAATAATTTGGATTTAGATAACTAATTGAATATTGACTTACTTTTTTACCAATATAGCGTAAACGTCTTACTTCAAGATAATTGTTAATCTCATCGGAATGAAGTTTTTGCAGCACATCTTGATCATCGCCCATTCTTACTAAAAGTACTTTAACACTTTCAGTTTGCCCCTCAGCCAAGTTCAAATCCGTGAGCATTGCAACCTGCTTATGTGCTTCTTTTGCTACAAAAGTCCCACTTCCTTGAACTCGAGTTACCTTATTTTGTTGTTCTAAGGTATTTAGAACTTTTACTGCGGTCGTAGAGCTAACATGATAAATTCGACTGATTTCTGCTTCACTATAGAAACGATCACCAGGATTCAGCCATCCATTATCTAACTTTTCAACCAATTTTAAAACAATATCTTGATATTTTGACATCAATTTCACCGGCTTTATTTAAAGGAAACCTTGGCTATTCTTACACACCAATCTGTCCCATAAGTGTAACCACCTATGTCCACCGTAAGCGTTCCTCTATCAACATCTTGCATAAAAGGAAGTTCTTTTTGATCATCTAGCCAAGTTATTTTTTCTATCTGTTTGAATATACCACTAAATGAACGTAAATTGATACCTTCTCCGCCTAAAACTACATTATCATCGCCAACAATTTCTAAATCATGTAAAAACAAATATAGAGTATTTTTATCTATCAGAGCAATATCTTTATCGTTTCCGCTCGCCTTGATTGCAGAAGAAGGTCGTGAGGTATAGATACTTTGCCCCGCCATCTTTGTCCATTTGCCGATTTGTTCCATAACGGCTTGATTCATTAACGGAATTTGTCCAGTTCCAGTTAAGCCAATGTTAAGTAAAATGTTAGCTCCAATGCCACGAGCATGAACAATATTTTCAATTAGCTCTTTTGTAGATTTGAAGTTTAAGTCATCTCTTGCATAGCCCCAATGTTTATTCATTGTTACTGAGGCTTCCCCAGCAACATATTTATCTTGGAAACCATGATTAACTTGATCTGGCGTTTTTCGCTCATATGTCACAACATCAATTTCAGGATTACTTATCTTTCCTCTGTTTTTTAAACCTGTATTGTTAACAATTATTGCGTTAGGCTGATATTTTCTGATTGTTCCATATAAACGATCTAATTTCCAATTAGCCTCTTTTTTATTCCAATCACCATCAAACCAAAATCCTCCAATTGAGCCATAATTCTTGCACAAAATTTCAACGGATTTTAATAGATAATCTAAATACTTATTGAAGTCAGTTTCATACAGTTCATTATGCCAATCATATGTCGCCATGTATAAAAAAGGCTGAACATTATATTTATGGCAGGCATCAATAAACTCTCGAATCAAGTCTCTATGGGCAGGACTGTGCATTGCATCAAACTCAGATAGTCCTTGGGTATCATACAGGAAAAAGCCTTCGTGGTGCTTGGTTGTTAAAACAATATACTTAGCACCCATTTTTTTAGCAGACAGAACAATTTGCTCGGCATCAAAATCTTTAGCAGAAAAATTGTTAATTAAATGCTCATACTCTGCTTTATCTCGATGATGGATATATTCTGTCCACTCTCCGACTTCTAATTGCGAATATAAGCCCCAATGAATAAATAAGCCTAACCCCAAGTCTTCATATTGCTTAATTCTAGTCAAAGCTTCTACCATGTTTATTCCTCCCAATCCATTTCAATATTTAACACATTAAGTTAAACACTAAGAAATATAAAAGTCCATAGCTGCTTTTATAAAATATTGTTATAAAGCTATTGCAATTGCTTTCATTTAGAATTAATATTTATCTTTTAACCAAGTTAACGCATTAAGTTGAAGGAGAGTGATTTTTATATGTATATCTTAGCAAGTCATGGTGACTATGCAAAACAAACGCTTAAGAGCTGTGAAATGATTACAGGCGAATTAACTAATTTCGCAACAGTTTCTTTTAAAGATCCGATGGGCATTGATGATGTCGTCAAATGCTATGAAGATATTTATCAGGGCAGACAAGATTCTGCTGAGGAAGTCGTAATTATTGCTGATATTCCAAACGGTACACCAGCAAACGCAGCAAATACTTTTATTGCAGAACATCCTGACGTCAAACTATATTCCGGACTTTCCCTTATGTTGACCTTATCACTGGCAACAGGAACTCCTGCTGAAGAAGCAATCAGTCAAACAATTGAATTAATGGCGTCAAACATCAAAAAGAAACCTAAAAAGCAGTCCGCAGCACCCAATAAAGAAACTGCTCCTGTAAATACTGGTAACCCTCTAGTCAATGTAAGAATTGATTCGCGCTTAATTCATGGTCAAGTTGCTACCATGTGGACTAGAAGTCTTAATACGACGAGAATCATGGTCGTTGACGATCAAATTGTTACCAGTAAGGTGCAAAAGGCAACCTTAAAAACGGCTGTTCCAGCTGGGATTCACTTAAGTATTCTTACAGCTAAGGGAGCTGCAGAACGAATCAATAGTGGGCAATATAACGGTCAAAGAGTTCTTTTACTCGTTAAAAAAGCCGCAAATCTTGGCACAGCTTGTATCCGCTGGTGTTAAGCTTCCGGCAGTAAATGTTGGTAACATGTCAATGTCTCAGGGAGCGCGTCAAGTTGCTAAAAGTGTTGCTGTTACTGACGAGGACACTGCTACCTTTAATCAGATGGCAGAAAAAGGAATTGAATTTTATCATCAAATGGTTCCGAACGATAAACAAGAGCCATTTATTTCAATGTTAAATAAGAAGGAGAACTAAAATGGCAATCACATGGTGGCAAATTTTACTATTAACAGCACTTGCTTTTTGGATGATTATTGACCAACTTACAGTTGCAATATTATGTAATTATCCGCTTTTAATTGGTCTTGTAGCTGGACTTATTATGGGTGATATAAAGACAGGCTTAGTTGTGGGCGCGACGCTTCAATTAATGGTGTTGGGTGTCGGTACTTATGGCGGTGCTAGTATGCCAGACTTTATGACTGGGGCTATTGTCGGCACTGCCTACGCGGTTATGAGCAACAAAGGTGTTAGCTTTGCAATTGGTCTAGCAGTCCCTGTCGGCCTTTTAATGGTTCAATTAGATGTTCTGGCCCGTTTCACTAATACATTCTTTTTACATCGAGTAGATAAGATGATTGAAGAAGATAATGAAAACGGCGTTGCCCATAATATTATTTACGGGATGTTTCCTTGGGGATTATCACGTGCACTACCGGTACTTTTGATGTTATTAGTTGGTAAAAACACAATTCAGGTTGTAGTTAACTCTATGCCTCAATGGCTAACTAATGGTTTATCCGCAGCCGGTGGAATTTTACCAGTTGTCGGAATTGCAATTTTACTTAGATTTTTACCTACTAAACGTTTTATTGCTTACCTATTAATTGGTTTCTTTTTAGCTGCATATATCAAAGTACCAATGCTTGGTGTGGCAATTATTGGTGCAGCAATGGCAATTATCTATTACAAACAAAGTGAAACTAAGGAAGCAACAACTACTCAAACTGAAGGAGGACATGAAAATGAACTCGGCGAATATGAAGACTAATTCCCAAAAAATAACTAAGAAAGATTTATTCCGCGCAAACTGGCGTTGGTTGTGGAGCAGCCAAATCTGTTGGAACTATGAGCGAATGATGTCGACTGGATATCTTTACACAATGTTACCAACAATTCAAAAACTCTATCCTGAAAAAGAAGATCGTGTTGCAATGATGAAACTTCACAACCAGTTCTTCAACACGAACGCATACGTCGGTGGGTTTATTGTCGGAATGGATATGGCCATTGAAGAAAAAGAAGGACGGAAAGCTGAAGAAGCAATTGCCGGTTTAAAAGCTGGTCTGATGGGCTCATTTGCTGGTGTCGGTGATACAATTTTTGGTGTTATTCTACCAACAATTTTCGGTTCAATTGCTTCATATATGGGACTAAAAGGAAATCCAATTGGTGCAATCATTTGGCTGATAGCAAACTTTGTTGTTCTGTTCTTACGTTTTGCCCTACTTCCGATGGGATATTCGCAAGGTGAGAAATTAATTTATGCAGCAGGAAATAAATTAAACAGACTAACTGATGCAGCAATTTTACTCGGAGTAACAGTTGTAGGGGCTCTGATTCCAACAGTTGTTAATGCAAATGTACCATTAGTCTTTAAAACAGGTAAAGTTGTTCTAAAAGCACAATCAATTTTAGATCAAATCATGCCTTCCCTTGTTCCAGTACTATTAGTTGCAGTCTGCTACTGGCTTCTCGGCAAGAAGAAAATGACTTCAACTAAATTGATTATTACCGTTTTGATTGCCGGAATTATTTTAGGTGGATTCGGCATAATTGGTAAATAAAAACGAGTCAAAAGAATAGATACTAGTTAAGCAAAAAGTAAAAGAAACCGTAAGTCAATCGACTCACGGTTTCTTTTGTTTTATTTATCTTTAGCTCGAGCAGTTATATAAGCGGTTATTCCCCCTTAAAAGTGCCAGCTTCAACTTCACGGATAAAATCAGCTACATGTCTGTAGTAAACATCTGGATTATCAACCATATGGTGATGTCCCGCATTCGGTGTAGTAACTAAGCGAGAATTAGGAATTTCTTTTTGCATGATTCTTGCTGTTTCTAAAGGCATTGTATCCTCTTCACCAAAGGTTAATAATGTTGGCATTTTGATTTCTTTTAAATACTTTCTAAAGTGCCAATCTTTCAATTTGCCAGTTACCACAAATTCATTATCACCTTGAAAAGCATGGTATACAGGCAATCCGCCAATCCGCTTAATATGATATAGCTTACATGGCTGACGACGATCAAGGAAGTTAATGTTCAATATTTGAACGTCCTCTTGGTAGCGTTTATTGTCATAGTCATTGTTTTCTTCACATTCACGCATAAAGTCAATTTCTGACTGTGGAAAAATTTCTTGTCTACGACGATTGATTGATTCAATATAGTCATCTGTATCATCAACCATAGAAGAAATAATTGTTCCTTTTAAGTGTTGACCATATTTAACCGCATATTCTTGCGCCAGCAAGCCGCCCCAGCTTTGTCCAATCAAGTAGCAATTATCAAGGCCAAGCTTGTCCCGAACCTCATCCACTTCGTCGAGAAAGTATTCGTAGGTTAGGTATTTAGCTGCAATCTCTGGATCATCATAATCGGGTTGATCTGAATAAAGTGAGCCCAATTGATCGTACATTGTTACTTGGACATTAAGTCCTTGTTTAGCCAATTGATCTGCGGCGTCTTCCCAATATTCATGATTGCCGCCTGGGCCTCCATGTAATGCTAATAAATGGATATCGCCTTCACCTTGGGTACTTGTCCATAAGTGATAGCCGTTATCTAAAGTGATAATTTTTGAACCTGTTCTCATTAGTTAGTCTAGTCCCTTTCTAGCCTATTTTTATCTTATTTTGCGTAACCAACTTTGTACCATAATGGGTGACCGTTATTACCCTCAGATGGCTTCAATGAATAACCAGTAATCTTATCGTTAATTGCTGAAATTTGGTATGAATTATCGATTGGAATTACATAAGCTTCGTCATTCATGTATTTTTGCCATTCATGGAATTTTTGAACACGATATTTATGGTTCAAAGCCTTTTGCGAATTCATTTCTTCCAAGAGCTTGTTGTTCTTTTCAGTTACAAAACGAGTCATATTAAACGGTGCAGTTTCACTGTAATATGGGTTTGGCGATGGTTCCGTAGGGGTTGACCAACCACCAATATACATATCAATCCCCTTGTCATCGTGTTGCAACTTATCGTAGAACGAGTTGTGCTCGATTAAACGGCCAGTAGCTAATTGAACATTCAAACCTACTTTATGCCATTGTTGGATGTAGTTTTGGATGATTGGTTCCTTAGTTGCATCCCCACTCATAGCAGCAACATTAATAGTTAAAGGCTTGCCGTTAGGTTGCACACGCCATTTACCCTTCTTCTTATAACCAGCCTTGTCTAAAATTTCATTAGCTTTCTTTAAGTTATAGTCAAAACCTTTTTCGCTCTTGTCGTAAAAGTCACCAAATTGTTGCGGAACAAGAGTTTTCACTCTGAAAGTTAATGAATAAGTGTAGCGTTTATTAACTGCATCAACGTTCATTGCATATCCAATTGCCTGACGTAAATACTTGTTGTTCATTTTAGCCTTTGGATTTTCAACGTTCTTGCTGAGCTTACTATCCCATTTACCAACCTTAAAACCTAAGTAGTGATATGCAATTGGAATTTGGGCAATGAAGTTAACGTCTTTAGTTTCCTTAACTTGTGGCCATTGCGTGTTAATTACAGGGATTACATCAAACTTATGACTCTTGATTGCTTGTGAAGCAGAGTTTGGTGAAATAACTGAAACAACAATCTTATCTAGGTTAGGCTTACCACGCCAGTAGTATTCGTTAGGTACCCAAGTAGCTGATTGACCACGAACAAGTTTCTCCATCTTATAAGGACCAAAGAATAATGGATTCTTTCTGATCTTGTCAGATGACTTTAATTTAGCAAATGGAACGTCTTTAAGGTAGTGGTATGGTTCAACCCCTTCCCAAAGTGAACGACTTCCCGCATTGTACATACTTGGGCTTAATTCAGTGAAGTGAAGAATCAACTTACGGCCATTTTCTCCATCTGGCATTTCAATTCCAGAAATAGTCTTAGCCTTACCTTCATGGTATTCTTTGAGGCCCTTTAAGAGTTCAAATTGGCTACTATATCTTTGGCAAGCCGTATCCTTGTTAGCTAGGATTTCATATGCATATTCATAGTCCTTGGCAACGACTTGCTTACCATCTGACCATTTAACACCTTTTTTAATATTAATGGTGATTGTGTTGTTTTTTGGATCTAATTTACGTGTAGCAGCACCCTTGTCCGTAACGCGATAATTGTCATCACTGTCAAACAAAGTTTCCTGGCCAGGAGAAGCAACTGTTGAATCCACATCTTCAGAAGATAATTCTTGAGAAAAGATACCTGAAAATGGGGTATCTGTTTCAACGGCAATTTTGACAGTGCCACCCTTTTTAATTGCCTTTTTCGGTGTTTCCATTGGAAACTTGGCTACAGATTTGGTGTCATCATTATTAGCACTGTTGTTGTCATTGCCTTTACCACATGCAGTTAAAGCAAATGCTGACAAACTCAAAATACCAATTGAAGAAAATAGTTTAGCTTTTTTCATCTTATTTCTCATTTCTTTATAAATTTAATTTATTAATATTAATAAATATATCATAGAAATAAAATTATTACATCATAATTATAAAAATAACATTTAATTTTAGTAAAGAAAGGAGTAAAATGGTGATAAAAGTCTGTTTTTTATCGATACGTTTACACTAATGTACCGGTAATTTTTAAAGGAGTAGTAATGGAAAAGCAAAAAATAACTGATTTCGCTGAAAAAGTAATGGATAAATTTAATTTACCTAGTCTAGGCTTTGGTGTATATCACAAAAATGAAAGCTACAGCCACGTCTACGGTGATGCAAACGAAGATAGTCTGTATCCATTGGCTTCTATTTCTAAGTCATTCTTAGCTACAGCAATTTGTCAACTGGCTGATGAAGGCAAAATTAGCTTAGATGATCCATTAAAGAAATATTGGCCTGACTTTAAAATGGTCGACAAATATGTTGAAGATCACTTAACATTCAGGGATGCATTAAGTCATCAAAGTGGCTTACCAGCACATGATTTAATGCGTTTTACTAATATGAATAAACATGATCTTTCATTAAAAGAAAAAGCAGAGCATGTCGGTTATTTACAGCCCAATCAAGAATTGCGTGTAAAAATGCAATACAGCAACTTGGTTTATGCTGTGGCTACCTACGTAATGGAACAAGCAATCGGTCAAGATTACGGTTCATATGAGCGTGAACACCTTTTAAAGCCACTACACATGAATGACACATACATCAACCATAATGAGGCTCCTCGTGACCGCATACCTAAGCCATATATTAGAGACAATGATGTAACAGAAGAAGTACCATTTATTGCACCTGGTAAAGTTGGTGGTGCCAGCAGTATGCTAGCTACAATTTCTGACTTGCTAACTTGGGCAGAATTTCAACTGAAAACCCAAAAATCAACCAAAGATGAAGTGACAGCACAACGTTATTTACCACAATCAATTATGTTACCTAATCGTCCTTACGGTGGGGCAAACTTTGGTGCTTATGGTTTGGGTATGATGATGGAAGACTATCGGGGTCACAAATACTTCTATCACAGTGGCTCATACATTGGTTATTGCTCATTCCTTGGTTTTGTTCCTGACCTTGACCTTGCCTTTGTCTTTACTACCAATATGGATTCAACAGATTCAATTTTTGCTCTTGGCTATCAAACAATTGACGAAACTTTAGGAATTCATGATACAGATTGGGCAGACAAAGTAAGTAAAATCATGGCAGATAAAAATCGTGCTCGTGAAGATAACATTGCTAAGCTTAAAGGACCATCTCCAAAAGCGGTAAAAGCAACAGCTGAATTACTTGGTGATTATCAAAATCCAGGTTACGGTTTGGTTACCCTCTGCGATGAAAACGGTGAACTAAAAGCTACTATTGGCAAATGGAATTACCCAGTAATTGAAAATGCAGACGGTAAAATGTTCATTGAAGAAAGATTATATCAACATGGCCTAATTCCAATTACATTAGGTAAAGATAAAATTGCACTTCAATCTGATCCTGCACTTAAAGAACCAACTGAATTTACAAAAGTAAAATAAAAAACTAAAAAGGCGCTGCAAATTGCAGTGCCTTTTTATATATAGAAAATCATCTAGTTTATTTGACTTTATCTAATGAGTCCTTAACTGCTTCCTTAATTGCGCGACTAGTTTGCGAAGCACCAGAAACTGCATCAACATCATACGTGTTTTCTTCGACCATTTTTTGTGGCAATTCTTTCACTGCCTTTAGACCATAGTCATCACTCTCAGTTTGTTTCAATATCTCAACATTTTTAATCTGGCCATTATCACCAACTGTAGTCCGGACAACAACACCGTCACCCATTCCTTGGTTGCTATAACCTAAATATTGGTTTTTACCAACAGAATATTGTCCTTTGTCCTCATCACTGGTTGTATCAAAATTACTATTTACAACTGCTTCGTTAAGGTCAATACCACCAGAAACTGGTAAATCCTGCTTAATCATTGCTGCGTTTTCTCCAGCAATTTTACCAGAAATCAAGCAATCCGCCACATTACCACCAGTAGTATATTTATTAACAAATGGTGAACCTAATTCTCCAGCTTCATACAAGTGTGGAATTGGTTGGTTATTAGGATCAAGAACTTGGCAGTGTCCGTCTCTTCTTCCTCCACCTTGCGTATTAAGCATATTTTGTCTTAAAGCAATTGCATAATAAGGTCCATTTTCGCTAAATTTACGCAAAGTTTTTGGATTTCGATGAAAGGCATAATCCTTGCCTTGTTCAGCCATAAAGTTAAATTCTTCAATTGTTTCAGTCAAATTGGTAGCACTCTTATTAATTTTCTCTGCTAATTCTTCGATTGTTTCTGCTTTAATGGCTTTTTCAAGGTAACCAGGAACTTTTAGACCATCATCAGGTTCATTCTTTAGTTCATTATATTTTTGTTGATCAAAGATCATGTATGGGCGCTCTTGATTTAGTGGAACAACCCAGTCGCCGTGGTTATAAATATGACCATGACGGTTCATTTCGGCTTCGTTAAAGTAACGTGTACCATCATCACCAACTACAACGACACTACCAGTTGAACTCTCTTGCCAAAAGACATTCAAAGCGTAAGTTGAGCGAACACCCTCTTTTTGACGCAATGATAAACCGTGGAATTGTCCCAATGATTCAAATGATCGCATATTCCACAATTGAGCATTTACTTCTTGCAGCATTTTAATACCGTCACCTTTATTATATAGGGAACCAATTGGTGACAAATAAGGCGATTGCAAAAACGTTTGAATCATTTCTTTATTATTTTCGAAACCACCTACAGCCAAAATTACACCATTCTTGACTTTGATATTTCTTAAAACATGATCACGTTCAATTTGAACACCAATAACTGTTTTTGAGACACCGTCTTGAATTAAATGCTTAGCTGGAGAAGAATACCAAATATCAATTTTATCTGAGCGATCAATGACCTTTTGTCTCAAAATCTTCCACAAAGCTGCGTCATCAACGCCTTCGTGAACTAAATAGTCGTCATATGAATCTGCATTAGGTAATTCAGGGTATTCAGTTACGTATGCTGTTGAAGGCGTTCCTGCGAGCATTTTTTTCATACTTACTGGCTCAACATCTAAGTACTTTCTAAAATAGTTTCCCATGTTAGCCATACCTTCAATCAAGTTTTCAAAAGCTTCATTGTCTGGCTTAAGCGGTGCCGCCATATGTTCATGGTAGTTCTTTAATGCTTCATAGTCAGTACCAGCACCAACCATTTGACCTGAATATCTTGTATTACCACCTTCATGACCCTCAGGGGCACTATCTACTAAAAGAACTTTTGCACCGTTATCAGCGGCAAATCTAGCAGCAGTTGCACCTGCCCCACCAAAGCCCAAAACGGCTACATCATATACTGCATCCCATTGAAATTTTTCGTTATTAACCATTTTTATTCTCCTAGATAAACTGTTGTTTACTCTTTTATTTAACACTATAATTTAAAGTATGTGAAATACTTAATTATTGAAATTACTATTACAAAATAGGAATAGGTGAGTAAAATGGATAGTCGGCTATTAACTTTTTTGGAAGCACTTGAAAGCAGCACGTCTTTTTCCGAAGCAGCACAAAAGCTTTATTTATCACAGCCTTACGTCAGTCGCGTAATCAAAAAATATGAAAAACAATACAATGTTACTCTAATTAATCGTAATTCTCACCCGGTACAATTAACCCCTGCAGGGCATCTTTTAATCACTTATTTGCGCAAAGATTTACAATTACAAAACGAATTAACTAATAAAATGAGAAAATATGAGCAAAGTTCTTTTCCCACATTACGAATGGGAATTACTCCCCCACTTGGAGAGAATTTTAACCTAACCATATTACCAATTTTATTGGAGAAGTTTCCTAACTTAAGAACTTCTACGCTAGAACTTAGTACAGCTGATGCAGAAAAAGCGTTTAAAGATGAACAACTAGACTTGTTTGTTGGTAACGTTATTCAACTTCCCAGTATTAAGAGCCAAAGCCTGCACAAAGATACTCAAGTTTTAGTTTTAGGTAGAAATTCAAAGTTATACCAGCCTTGCCAAAAAGAAATCCCTTTTTCTCTTAACAAACTTCATGAGCTCATCCTGGAAAACTTTATTATTGTTGATGGTGAACGCCATTATCAAGAAATTATTAATAACTATTTTAATAAAATTGGACTTCATTTTTACCCACAAATTCACGTTCGAGATTCGCTCACTGCCCTTAAGCTAGCGAGCAAGGGATTGGGAAACATGACAACTAGTATTGAAATGGTTAAAAATGATAGATTTAGCAATATCAATTATATTGTGTTGCCGGTTAATGAGATTAATGTCAATTTTGCGGTTTCTACTGATACATCAAATATTCAGCTGGCAGAAGAAATTAATGAAGTTAGCAAAATACTGAAAAGAACTTTTACGAGTAAAATCTTAACTTACTAGTTTTTATACTAATTTAGAGTACAGTATAAAAGCTACGATAATCTTTAAAAACAAAAGTATTATAATAAACTCTGAGTGTTACGTATTAATGAAAAATAGAAAGGTAACTTATTTATGAAAACAATTTACTTGGTACGTCATGGGCAAACTTTGTTTAATGTTCAACATAAAATTCAGGGCTTTTGTGATTCACCATTGACCGAATTAGGTATTAAGCAAGCTTTGACTACCAAAAAAGAATATTTTGAACACAAGCAGATTACTTTAGAGGAAGCGCATTGTTCTACTTCAGAACGAGCAGTTGATACTCTAAAGTTAATCACTGAATTGCCTTTTTCAACTCATAAAGATTTACGTGAATGGAACTTTGGTACTTACGAGGGCGAGGGTGAACATTTAAATCCTCCTCTTCCTTATAATGACTTCTTTGTTCAATTTGGGGGTGAATCCCAAGTCCAGCTGACTAGAAGAATCAATGAAGCCATTACTAAAATAGTTGCAGAGTCTAGCAATGAACAAATCTTAATCGTTTCGCATGGGGCTGCTATTGCAAACTTCTATCGACAATGGGAAAAGTACAACACCTTTACGCGTAAAGATCGAATTAAAAACTGTTCAGTGCTGAAATATACATTTGAAAACGATATTTTTTATTTACAAGAGCTTTTTAACCCAAGCTGCTAATTACATGCACTTTTTATAACCTAACGCAAAAAACTTCCTACATTTAAGATGATTAAATGTAGAAAGTTTTTTACATCTTAGCAAATTTACGTTCTTGCTTTACATTTTTCCACCAAATACTGGAAAATGCCCAGCAGAACCGTAATCAAAACTAGTGATATTCTCTAAAGTGGACATATCTTCAGCACTTATTTCAAAATTCAGCGCTGCATCCTGCTTCATATGATCTGGATTTTTTGCTTTAGGCAGAACTACAGTGTTTAACTGCCAATCATAACGAATACACAACTGAGCAACAGAAACATCATATTTATCTGCAATTTCTTTAATTGTTGAGTTATTCATAGCTTCTCCATGTGCAACTGGAGAAAATGATTCAACTACAATATCATTTTTTTGACAAAAATCGATTAGCTTCTTAGGAGTTGCTCCAATATGACACAAAATCTGATTTACCAGTGGTTTAGTATCACTGTTATCAATCAAATTTTTCAAATCCTCTGGTTCAAAGCTTGAAACACCAATAGCTCTTAATTTACCCTCTTTCATTGCATCCTCTAAAGCACGCCAGGTTTCTAAGTTGCCTTCAAAATGACGATCAGAAGATTGATTTACTTCTCGCCAAGGTTGCGGATTATGAATGATCATCATATCTAAGTAATCAAGTTCCATCCGTGTGAGAGTTTCATCAATTGACTTTTTCGCTTCTTGATAGTTTTTGATTTCAGCCTCAACTTTTGAATTAACAAAAATTTGGTCACGTTGAATGCCAGATTCTCTTATTCCTTGACCAACCCCTTTTTCATTATGATAAGCCTGTGCGGTATCGATATGACGGTATCCCATCTTTAAAGCGGCTGCTACAGGTGAAGCTACTTCATCGTCTGGAATTTCCCAAGTTCCCAAAGCTAATTTAGGGATTTTTACTCCATTAGTAAGTGTAAATGTTTCATCAAAAATCATAATTGTCCTCCCATATGTTTTTCTTGAGTATAGTTCTTAAAGCCCACTTTAAGTCAAGAATTTTTCCACTCATTTAAAAATTAGAGAACTAGCTTTTTGAAGTACAAAAAAAGCCAGTTTTAAACTGACTTTTTTTAGATATTAAGCTAACTTAATTATTCTAAGTTTAATGAGCTCTTATCAAATGCAACTGACTTAATCTTGTCGTCGATTGATGGAGTACCTAACCAAGTAATCATTTCCTTCATTGAGTCAGTGATTGCTTCAGTACCAGGAAGAAGAAGCTTACGAGGATCGTAACCCTTGTTGTCCTTGTCTTCATCCTTGTGAGCTTCGAAGTACTTACGAGTAGCTTCTTGGAATGCTAATTGGAATTCAGTGTTAATGTTAACCTTTGAAATACCAAGTGAAATAGCCTTCTTAACTTGTTCTTCAGGAATTCCTGAACCACCGTGTAATACAAGTGGAACTGAAACAGCATCAGCAATTTCCTTTAGACGGTCAAAGTTAAGACCCTTCCAGTCAGCTGGGTATACACCATGAATGTTACCAATACCACAAGCAAGCTTGTCAACGCCAGCAGCAGCAAATGCCTTTGCATCTTCAACAGAAGCAAGTTCTCCACCTTCGGAACCTTGGTTTTCACCAATCTTACCGATTTCAGCTTCAACTGAAATGCCGCGTTCGTGAGCCAACTTAACGATTTCCTTAGTCTTAGCTAAGTTTTCTTCAGTTGACAAAGCATGACCATCAAACATAACTGATGAGTAGCCAAGTGCAATACATTCCTTAGCAGCTTCAAAATCACCGTGGTCCAAGTTCAAAACAACTGGAACTGAGATATTCATTGAATCCATTGAGTCTTCAACAATATCCTTAGCAACCTTGTAACCACCCATGTACTTAGCAGCACCCATTGAAACTTGGATTAAAACTGGGGTTCTAGTTTCCTCAGCAGCTTGCAAAATTGCACGAGTCCATTCCAAATTGTTAGTGTTATAAGCACCTACTGCATAATGGTTTTCACGCGCATCTTTAAAGATTTGGTTACCATTATCTAAATATGCCATTAATAATTACCTCCTATTAATCTTACAGTCACATTGTACCGTAATAATGAAGTGATGAGCAATCTTTTAATCAATGTAAACGCTATTTTTGCAAAAAAATTTACATTTCTTTTGGTGCATTTACACCTAATAATCTTAATGCTTCAGTTAAAATAATTGAAGTGGCTTCAACCAAGGCTAAACGACTATTAATCTGCTCATCTTCAGTCAAAATTTTAACATTAGCGTAGTACTTGTTAAACTTTTTCGCAACATCTAAAGCATATTTAGCAATTATAGAAGGCTCAAACTTGTCACTACTACGTGCAATGATTCTAGGAAAATCGGCTAGAGCCTTAGCAACGCTAAATGACCAATCATCATTAAGACTATTATTTGAAAGGTTAGGTTCTTGACCCATCTTCGCAGCTTTGCGTAAAACACTTTGAGCACGCGCATTGGTGTATTGAACGTATGGACCAGTGTCACCTTCAAAACGAACAACTTCATCCAAGTCAAAATCAAAGTTTTCAATTCGATCATTTTTCAAATCGTGGAAAATAACTGCACCAACACCTACATCATGCGCAACTTGTTCCTTATTAACCAAGTTAGGATTCTTTTGATCAATTTGCTTGCGCGCAAGGTCAACTGCATCCCCTAAAACTTGATCAAGGAAAACAACATTACCCTTTCTAGTAGAAAGCTTTTTGCCATTTTGGGTGATTAAGCCAAATGGAACATGATGAATTCGATCTGCCCAGTCATAACCCATTTTCTTAAGAACAGTTTTTAATTCTACGAAATGTTGTGCTTGCTCATTCCCAACAACATATAGCATTTTTACAAAATGGTAAGTGTTCATTCGATAAATTGCAGCTGCCAAATCTCTTGTTAAATAAATACTACTACCATCAGATTTAACAATTAAAGCTGGGTTTTCATCTTCACCCATATCAACAACTTGGGCTCCGCGAGATTCGTGCAACAAGCCCTTTTCCTTCAATTCATCAATAACAGGCTGCATTTTGTCATTGAAAAAGGCTTCACCTTTATAAGAATCAAAGTCTACGCCTAATTCTTTATAGATCCGCTTAAAGTCAGCTAAAGAAACCTCACGGAACCATTGCCATAATTCGACTGCTTCAGGATCACCGTCCTCCAGCTTCTTAAACCAAGCACGTCCTTCATCATCCAATTTGGGATCTTTTTCAGCTTCTTCATGGAATTTAACATAGTACTTAAACAAGTTCATGATAGGGTCTTTTTTGACGTCTTCTTCATTGCCCCAGCGCTTGTATGCATAAATCAATTTACCAAATTGGGTACCATAATCACCAAGATAATTGATTTTGATTGGTGTGTAACCAACCTTTTTCATTGTTTCTGCAATTGAATTACCAATCACAGTTGAACGCAGATGGCCCATTGACATTGGTTTTGCAATATTAGGACTTGACATGTCGATAGGAACATTACCTTCACCTAACTTCTGGTCACCATAGTGTTCTTTTTCACTTAGTACCTCGTCAAGAGTTTGACTGATTAGCTTTTCATGGTCAATTGCAAAATTGACATAAGGGCCAACTGCCTGAATATTTGCAAAGTCAGCACTAGTCAAATTAGCTGCGATTTCTTTTGCAATTTCTGCTGGATTTTTATGCATTGTTTTTGCTAAGACGAAAGCCGGAAAAGCATAATCACCCATCTTTTCATTTTTAGGCCGTTCGATTAACTGACTAATCTTATCTTTTGGCAGATCAACTTGGCTTGAAACCAAATCAACTACTTTATTTTTAAAGTCCATCGTTACCTCCAAAATCAAACAAAAAGTCTCCTCCTTACTTAAAAGGAAGAGACGAGTTTTTACCCGCGGTACCACTCTAATTGACACTAAGTATCCGCTTATTTAATTTGTTATCTTTTTATATTATTAGGCACGCCTTCAGCTATTTCTCCAGTTCACCTTACACCAACGTGAACTCGCTAAAAATGGAAAAGATACTTACTACTCCTAACACCTTACAAAAACAGATTATAACAGGAAAAACTGTTAAAGCCAACCGTTTTAATTGTTTTTGATTATAACTTCGGTGTTTGCCGGTACATGCTTCATTATCCAATATGCATCAGGCACACTTAATCTAATACAACCGTGTGATGAGGGCTTAATACCCAACTTTTTTGCTTCTTTTTTATTGTACTTGCCATTGGTTTTGACGGGAACAGAATGAAATAAATAGACATTGTCAGTGTCAAAGCTTGTCCAATAATTCGCACCTTCATTTAATTTAGGATTGTAAAACGATGACCCACGATTATTCTGAATCTTAAATGTACCAGTCGGCGTATATGACTTACCATTGTAATACTTTCCTGCACTTGAAACCATTGTGTATACAACATGATTGTCACGTAAAATATAAACGCGATTCCCTTTTAAGGAGACACGAATCGTTAAATCATTTTCAAGACGTTTAACTTTGGGATACGGTATGCTTTGACTTGGTTTACGCCAATTGATCGGCACATTTAAAGTTTTAGGGTCTTTATAAGGACGATAAGAAGCTGCGGTCTTAGTTGCCGTACTTTGTTTTTGAGGCAAATTTGCCTTTTCTTGTGTTGGAGGCATTGAAACGCGCGCCAAACTAATCGCACAAATCAAAAGTATAAAAAAAGTCGCGAGCGGTTTTAATAAGTTGTCTTTCATGTCAGCCGACCTCCTTATGAAGCTCTCAGGTCTATTTTACAATCTTTTGCAAAATAAACTTATTGATTTTCAAATTCTTTCATTAATTTAGGCAAAAGCGCACTGATTTTAGTTGGTTGAACAACATAATCTCTTTTTGCAATGATATCTCCAGCCAGTGAATGCAAGTAAACTGCTGCTAAAACTGAATCAATGTTGCTACCAAACTGAGCTACAAATCCACCTATTATTCCAGCTAAGGTATCTCCCATGCCTCCTACTGCCATTCCTGGATTACCAGTAGTATTTTCATAAATATTTCCGTTTGAATCATAAATGTGAGTGTGATTTGATTTCAAAACCAAAATGCCATTTTTATTAGGAAAAAGATTAACAAGAGTAGAAAGATTGGCACTATCAGTTTGATAAGGTATTCTGAGCTGGCTGACGCGTTGCCACTCCATTTGATGTGGGGTGAGGATCACTAAGCCAGCAGCTTGCGGAATTAATTCATGATTAGTTGCAATTAAATCAAGCGCACTGGCATCTAAAATCAATGTTTGCTTACTTGTAATTTTTTGGCATAACATCATCAGTATTTTTTTACCAAACTCATTAGTGCCCATCCCTGGTCCACAAATAATAACATCTACTTTTGGAACTAGTTCTGCCAAGTCGCTGCTACGCCAATCGATGTACATTGCTTCTGGATCACGAGCATGAAGTGCATTTAAATTAATCGAGTGACAAGCCACAGCTACCAGGCCTGCACCACTTTTTAGTGCTCCTTCAGTAGCCATGATAATCGCTCCACCATAGTTTTCGCTACCACCAATTAGCAAAACCCTACCATAATCGCCTTTATGACTAGCGCTTTTTCTCTTCGAAATTACTTTTGTTAAGATCTTTTCTGTTACTTTTGTCATTTTATCCTCCAAATAGCCAGTGCCAGAAGCGAATAAAGATACTTACTCTATCAGTTGACGTTTGCGCTTGGGCTGGAAGCATGATGCCGTTGGGCTGCTCTAGCGAAAATAGTTTTGAATTACCTGACTTAAAATAATATGAACTGACTGTTTGACCTTTAACGATCGGAGCTTCTACTGTTTTTTTAGTTAGACCAACCGAAAATGTTTCATCAACAGGTCGCCAAATAATTGCTTGATTCTTTATGCTAATATTAACTTGCTTGCTTTTTCCATTATGCACATTAACATTAGTTGAACCAATGATTGCTTGGTCCTTATTCAATTTAATTGGTTGATACTTTTGGTAAACAAATGATAATAATTTACTTGTTTGTTCAAATCGAGCTGGATCAGCGCTGTTTAGGTGTTTAGCCCCCATAACAACAGTGATAACCCTCGCTCCCTGATGCTTCGCAGTGCCAATAAAACACGCACCCGCTGCATCAGTTGTACCTGTCTTCAGACCATCAATGTTGAAATTGGAACTATGTTGCGATAACCCCTTAAGCATCCAATTAAAATTTGTCATTGGTGTTTTGGTAGCTTGATCTACGAAATCCAAATGGGCAATTCTAGTTGTCTCAATTATTTCTGGATACTCATTTAGTAAATGCTGACCAACTACTGCCATATCTTTAGCCGACATTAGATTTTCTGCATTTTTTTCAGCTCCAGGATAAGCGTCACTCCCTACACTTTTGTTGGGCAAGCCACAAGCAGTATATAGCTTGGCATCTTTTATGCCCCATTGCTCTACTTGCAAACGCATTTGCTTTACAAAGGCTTTTTGTGAGCCACTAATAGCTTGAGCTAATAACATCGCTGCACCGTTTGCCGATTCAATTAAAGTGGCTTGATACAACTGCTTAATTGTATAAGAATGATTCATTTTTAATGGCACATTGGAAAAAAGTCTATTATTCGCCACCTTGACAATTTGCTCAGTTGGTTGAACTTCAGTATTCCAAGTGATTTTTTTATCATCAATTGCCTTCAATGTCAGATAGGCTGTTATAAGCTTCGTCATTGAAGCAATCGGAAGTGGCTCGTTAATATTTTTACCGTATAAAAGCTGACCGGTACTACTATCAATAGCAAGAGCAGATTTTACATCTAAGTCCAGTTGTTCTTGTCTGTAATTGTCCGGTATTGCCTGAGCCGATATTGTCTGTGTCGGTAATAATAATGTGACTATGGTAACAAGTACCACTAAAAGCTGGGAAATTTTTCGTTTCAAAATGGAGATCACCTTTCAATATCTTTTTTGGATATTTTTAGTTTTATGATTACATTCTATCAAATTTTTGGTATCATTATTACTGGATTGAATAAAGCCCCGATGGCGGAATTGGCAGACGCGCAGCGTTCAGGTCGCTGTTTAGGTAACTAAGTGAAAGTTCGAATCTTTTTCGGGGCACTAATTTGAGAAGCTAATCATTACTGATTAGCTTCTTTTTGTACTAGAATTTAGTTAGGTGAGGTGAGTTTGTCATGCAGAAACATTTAACTAAATCAAGAGATAAAATTTTAACAGGTGTTTTTGGTGGAATTGCTGAGTATTTTGGTTGGGACAAAGCTTGGACTAGAATCGGTGGAACAATTCTAATTTGTTGCACTGGCTTTGGTTTGATTGCATATATTGCTGCTGCAATCGTGATGCCTGACAAACCAAAGCACTCTGAAACGCCAGAGGGCGATTTCCATAAACTATAATATTTCAATTACAATTCAATTTAAAATTGCTTCAAATAGAGTGAACTTATCTCTTACTTGAAGCTTTTTTATTGTCTACTATAGAGAACGCACTATCTGAATTTAATTACTCAACCAGTTTGACGCTTTTGCAATTATGGAATATTATTTAATAAATTCTTAATGCAACGAAAGGTTAAAAACATGAGCTTAGATGTTAACATTTTGCCCCCAGACTACATTGATTTCACCATAGGTGATTTTCGCTCTGGTGTAGAACCGACAATTATCGAAGAACTTACGAAAAAAGTTCAAACAGACGGTAACGGTTATACACCCGGTCTTGGTCTACCTCTTCTTAGAGAAAAAATTATTTCTCACTATCGAGATACTTACGGTATTAAAAATATTAGTACGGAAAATATTCAAATTACTGTATCTTGTTTGCACGGCGCATTTTTAGCCTTAAAGTCAATTATCACATCGAAAGACGATGAAGTAATTATTATTGCACCGTATTTTCCTTCCTATATAAACTTAATTAAGGGAGCTAACGGAACACCAGTTGTAGTCAAATCAATTGCTCCAGATTTTGCATTGCCAATTAAGCAAATTCAGGACTGTGTAAGTGAAAAAACTAAAGCAATTATTATTAATTATCCAAATAATCCAACTGGTGTCGGACTGTCAGATCAAGAACGTAATTTTTTAAATGAGCTTGCTCTAGAAAAGAATATTTTTATCATCGATGACCATGTTTACAGTGATTATCCAAGCACACATCCCTACAAACCAACATCTACAGATATTTCTCATCAGGTTCTAGTAAGCAGTTTTTCGAAAAATTTTGCGATGCCTGGTATCAGATTAGGTTACGTAATCGCGCCTAAGAAAATCATTGACCAAAATGCTTTTTATAATGAAGGGATTACCTTCAGCCCGCCAACCATTAGCCAATATATTGGTGAAATCGTATTAGATAACACTTCCCAGTATCAACAACATTTAAAGGATATTGAACAAAAAGGTAAATCAGTTGCTCAATTATTCCGTTCAAGTAACTACTTTAATTCCTGCACTTATAATGGTGGCCTATATCTATTCGTCAAAGTGACCGATGAAATCAAGAAGCCAGCTTTATTTTATACACTCTTGGAAGAGCACTTCCACGTTTTAGTAGCACCTGGAGATGAATTTGATTACTCAAATAGATACTTTAGAATTTCTTTGTCTGCAACTAACGATGACTTGCATAAAGGTGTCCAGAAAATTATTGATTGTGTTGATTATACTTTAAACTTTAAGCAATAAAATCTTGCTAAGTTTTACAATTAACCTACTTACTACTAGATAGATGAGACAGCATTGCAACTTTAACAAGCAATTGCTAAAATGAAGTTCCTTGGCAGGGGCAGCAAGCTAATATATTATTTTTAGCTTGAATAAGTCAAAAAAACGATATTGCTGCAATTAGCAATATCGTTTTTATATCTTAATGTGTAATTTTTCTAAAATTGGAACAATTTTATCCCCAAGTATTTTCTGCGCTAAATGCGATTTGATTGCAACCAGTGCGTAGAAGATACCACCAACAATTACCGCAACAAAAACAATTATTAATGCTGAAGCACGTTTAGCCGGACTTAGGAAGATTTCTAAACCATGTTCAACTGCTAATACCAATAAGAACATGATTATCGAGAAAAATGTAATTCCAATAAAGCGGCGACTTGTCCTACTCTTATTGAAGTCGAACTCCACCTCGAGATGCTTAAATGACATAAAGATAATTACTAGCATCCCTAAATTAGTAGCGATTAATGGCCCATATACTTTAAACAAGTAAACCATCGGATACTGAACTATCATCTTAATGACTAGGCCTAAAACTAAATATTTAATTGCTAGTCCATTTTCAGACAGTCCTTGTAAAATGGCCATTAATACCGTAAAAAGTCCCAAGGTAATCGAAGTAAAGGCCGACAAATATAAGATATTCGATCCTAATTGATCAAAACCATAAAAAACTGTATAAATTGGTGTTGCAATAGCTGCCATTCCAAAAGCGGCAGGAATCATCACAAACAAAAATAAGTCTAATGTATTACTGATTTGGTCAGAAATCCCTTTAAAGTCACGTTTTGCATGTGCCGCAGACAATAATGGAATCGCCGTTACAGCCATCGCACTTGCCAATGACACAATAATCATAATCAACTTATTGGCATTAAGAGCAAAAAGTGCATACCAAGTTTCAATTGTATTATAACTTGCTTTAACTACACTTGCTATCATCGGATGGAAAGTGTATTGATCGACCAAGTAGAACAACTGAATCCCAGCATCGATAATAATAAATGGGATTGCTTGTTCAATTATCTCGCGAAAAAGTGAAGCAGTGGAAACCTGAATTTCATTATTTGAATTATCAACTAAATAATTCAATTCCTTACGTCTAGAAAACAAGAACCAAGCTAGTACTAAAATCCCAAAAGCTGCTCCAATTGCGGCAGCCAAGTTTGACTGAACAACCGCATCAACAAAATTACCATGTTGTACTTGCATGATGATGTATGCGGTGAGTAACATCCAGATTACTCGTGCCAATTGTTCAATAAACTGTGACATAGCTGAAGGCATCATATCAGAATAGCCTTGAAAGTATCCTCGCATAATACTTAGTACAGGAATAATCAAAATGGCATACGATAAGCTACGCATTACAGCAACCTGTCGTGGATCACTGCGAGATCCATTTGAGGCAAGTAGTGGTGAAGCAAAGTACATGATTGCAGCTGAGATTACGCCCAAAACAACCATCAAAACTAATCCTCTACGGAATAATTTTCGTCCTACCCCATACTCATTCAATGCATTATATTTTGCCACTTGTTTGGCCACTGCACCTGGAATGCCGGCAGTCGAAATCAAAATAAAGATACTGTAGATATTGTAACTTCGAGCCGTTAAAGCGTTGGCAATATTGCCATACGGTGACATCCAAATAAACCATGGAATAATGTAGAGGGCGCCCAATAAACGTGAGGTAATCGAACCAAAAGTCATCCACGCACTGCCTTTAACAAAGGTATCTTGCGTATTTTGTTCTTTCAAATTATTTTCTCTCATTAATTTTCCCTAAATTTATTTTACTAACTATCCTATTTTGACTGAAAAAAGGCAATTAACAACAAATCTACTTTGCACTTTAGGAAAAATTAAGTTTATTTAGCAACAATATTGACAATTTTATTCGGAACAATAATAACTTTTTTGACTTCCTTACCGTCTAAAAATTTCTGTACATGTGGTAAAGCTAGGGCTTGTTTCTCTAAGCCGTCCTTGTCAGCATCCTTTGGTGCATCAAAGTTACCGCGTAATTTACCGTTGACTTGAACCATAATTTCAACTGTTGATTCAACTAGTTTGCTTGGATCATAAGTTGGCCATTTAGCAAAAGTGATTGACTCATCATGACCGTAAATTTGCCAAATCTCCTCCATCATGTGTGGTGCAATTGGTGCGATTAAGGTCATAAAGCCTTCTGCATATTCTCTTGGAATTGTTTTTGCCTTTTGTGCTGCATTAATGAAGACCATTAATTGAGAAATTGCAGTGTTAAAGTGTAAGGCATCAAAGTCCTCAGTTACTTTCTTAACAGTTTCGTTATAAACCTTGTCCAATGTATCGTCATTTTCTTCAACAATGTTTTCTTGAGGAATTGCCTTCAGGTCTAAGTCATTTACAAAAAGACGCCAAATTCTATCTAAGAACTTCTTAGTAGATGCAGGACCGTTGTCATCCCAATCAATTGAAGCATCTAGAGGACCCATGAACATTTCATACATTCTCAGACTATCAGCACCATATTCCTCAATAACATCGTCAGGGTTAACAACATTACCCTTTGACTTGGACATCTTGTCATGGTCTTTAAGAATTAAGCCTTGATTATATAGTCTTTGGAATGGTTCCTCATTTGGTACAACGCCTAGGTCGTATAGAACCATATTCCAAAATCTTGCATACAATAAGTGCCGAACTGCATGTTCAGCACCACCGATGTACAAGTCTACTGGCATCCATTGCTTAAGCAATTCGTAGTCTGCAAGCTTATTGTCATTATGTGGATCAATGTAGCGTAAGAAGTACCACGATGAACCTGCCCAGTTAGGCATTGTGTTGGTCTCACGTTTTCCTTTACGACCATTTTTGTCTACCACATTAACCCAATCTTTAAGGTTAACCAGTGGACTTTCTGGGGTGCCTGATGGCTTAATGTCTGTAGCGTGAGGTAAAACTAGTGGCAATTCATCTTCAGGAACTAAAGTGGTTTCGCCATCTTCCCAGTGAATAACTGGAATTGGTTCACCCCAGTAGCGTTGACGACTAAATTCCCAATCACGAAGTTTGTAATTAACCTTCTTCTTACCAGCGTTATGTTCTTCAAGCCAATCGACAATTTTCTTCTTGGCTTCTTCAACATTCAAGCCGTTCAAAAAGTCAGAATCAATATGTGGACCATCTTCTGTAAAGGCTTCTTTACTGATGTCGCCACCCTTGATAACAGCCTTGATTGGCAAATCAAATTTTTGCGCAAATTCGTAATCACGTGTGTCGTGAGCCGGCACAGCCATAACAGCACCAGTTCCGTAACTACCAAGAACATAATCAGCAATCCAAATTGGAATTTCTTGATTATTAACTGGGTTAATTGCATAAGCTCCAGTAAAGACACCTGATTTAGTTTTATTTAAATCTGTTCTTTCTAAGTCTGACTTGGATTCAATTTGCTTAATGTATGCGTCAACTTCTTCTTTATGCCCGTCAGTCGTAATCTTTTGAACTAACTTGTTTTCAGGAGCCAATACGGCATAGGTAGCACCAAATAAAGTATCAGGACGCGTACTAAAGACATCAAAGGTTTCATCTGAATCCTTTATCTTAAAGGTAATCTGAGCACCCACTGAACGACCAATCCAGTTGCGTTGCATTTCTTTAACGTTTTCTGGCCAGTCAAGATTATCAAGTCCAGCAAGCAGACGATCTGCGTATTTGGTAATTCTAAGCATCCATTGCTTCATGTTGCGACGGTAAATTGGGTAACCACCTCGTTCTGTTTTACCATCAACAATGTCCTCATTGGCTACAACTGTACCTAAATCTGGTGACCAATTGACTGGAACTTCGGCTTCATAAGCAAGACCATTTTTATACATTTGCTCAAAAGTCCATTGAGTCCACTTGTAGTACTTAGGATCACTGGTAGAAACTTCACGATCCCAATCATAAGAAAAACCCAATGTGTTAAGCTGCCGTTTAAAATTAGCAATATTTTCTTTGGTTACTACTGCAGGGTCTTGACCAGTTTGAAGTGCATATTGCTCAGTTGGCAGTCCAAATGCATCCCAGCCCATTGGGTGAAGAACATTGTAGCCCTCACTACGCTTCATCCGCGCCACAATATCAGTAGCAGTATAGCCTTCTGGGTGACCTACATGGAGTCCCTTACCAGATGGGAAAGGAAACATATCTAAAACGTAGTAATTTTTCTTTTTAGGATCATTACCCGTTTTAAATGTGTGGTTTTTTGCCCAATATTCTTGCCATTTTTTCTCTACAACTTTGTGATTGTACATAAATTTTACCTCATAAAAAAAGTCCTATGAAATTAATTTCATAGGACGAATAATCGCGGTACCACCTAAGTTTCATACATTTTTGCATGACACTCAAACGCTCCTTAACGCGGCTAGCCAACGAAAGATTTCATCTAGGCTCAGTTCACAATATATTTTTCGAGTCTTGCACCAACCGACTTTTCTCTATAGAAAAATAAAATCGCTACTATTTCCTAACCTTTATTTTTTGTTCAATAATGATTATAATTTACCACAAATGCTAAAAAAAACAAGGGGAGAAAGTCATTTGGATACGACAATTCATTCAAAAAGAGATACCATCATACCCGCGACGATTTTTTTAATGTTGTACGCGGTATGGGCAGTATTAGTTTCAGCTGACAGTCAATTCATCCATCAGTTTGATACTGCTTTAATTGGGATAATTTGTAATAACAATCCTGCAATTATCAAATTTGCCACTACTTTTACTAATCTCGGTAATACGAGTGTTATCATGATTGAAACAATCATTTTGGTAGTGATTCTCGGAATTTTCAAAAAATATGCTTATGCATTTTTTACTGCTGGAACTATGATTGCGGCCAATGGATATAATTGGATCATTAAGCATGCAATTGCTAGACAACGTCCTTCAGTGCATCATCTTGTTGACGCACATGGATATAGTTTTCCATCAGGTCATTCCGTTGGTAGTGCAACATTATTTGGCATTCTAATTGTCTTAACTATTTTACTAATTAAAAATAAAGCCGCTAAAACAGTCCTATGCATCGTTTGGCTGTGCTTCCCACTTCTAATTGGTTATACTAGAATTTTTAATCATGTTCATTATCCATCAGACGTAGTTGGTGGTTTCTTAGAAGGAATTGCCTTTTTATTAATTGGTTACTCCTTCTTATATCACTATTATTTGGAAACGCGAGTACAAGAAAAAATTTAGTTTAAAATCAAAAAGTTCAAACTGTTAGTAGTTTGAGCTTTTTTTGTAGTCAAAATTAATCCTGAGCTAACCGTCAATGATATCTTTATATTCTGGGTACTTCTTTAACAAATCGACTTTTTAGTAGTTCAAAGACCTGATAATATCGCGTCATCATGGTTTAAACGATGAAAATTAGAACAATTCTTATCATCGAGTAAAAAATAAATTGAGCTACAGTAGAAACTTTCTTTATTACCGCTTTCGTCATAGCTTATCATTGGCGTAAACTTGTCTGAACCATCCCCACTGTTACTGTTGATAGGGTTCACGATTTAGACGCTTGATATATTCGTTACGTTACATTTTTGCTTTAAAGTCAGCTAGTAATTTTTTAGATAAACATTAAGAACTTAAAAAATTAAGCTTAAATAAACTGATTTCCAATAATAAAGATTATATGAACTTTTTATTGCAAAAAAAGGAAAAATAATATATTATCAAGTGACAAAATATTGACACATAAAAGCAATTGTGATAAAAGCTGTGACATATTTTTTAATATTAAAGTCATAAGAACTGCTAGATTAATAAATTGAATCTAGCAGTTTTTATTAAACCTAGACTAAGAGGTGACGAAAATGCCATATATGAAATTAAAAATTAAGCAGGTACTAAAAAGTAAATTTACCTTGATTAGTCTTTTAGCCATTTTACTCGGATGTTTTTATTTTTGGACGAAAAACTACAATTCTCGCTATATTAATCCGCGCATAACGGAAGCTCGAGAAAATATTGCGGTGGAAAAGAAAAATATCAAATATTATCAGAAACAGTTAAAGAAATCTAATTTAACAAAAACGAATAGACACAAAATCGAGCTGGATTTGGCAGAAAACAAGTCATCTATCAAAGAATTTCAGACATTAATTAAATCAATTCAAACAAATAAATGGCAGAAGGCTTATCAAATCATAATAAAGCAAGAGAAATATAATCTTGCTGATGCAAAACGTAATAATGCCAATAAAGACGATTTGCTGCCACTTGAAAGTAATATTCAAAAATTACAGTATCTGGCTCAAAATAACTTACCAGAAGAAAATGAACATTATTCTGTTAAAGGCGGCTTTTTTATATTAGAAATGATGCAAGAAGTCTTACCACCTTTAGCGGTTTTAGCCGTAATTTTTATTCTAATCAAATTATACTCCTCAGGTTTTTATGATCGAATGCGTCTAGAAAATCTTTTACCACAAAGAAACCATTTATTGATTGAACTTGGCGCCGGTTCATTAATTGGATTTGGCTATTTTTTATCAGCATTTTTGTTGATTTTTATTATTCCAAGTATATTTTTTGGTACTGGCAACTTTAAATATCCGATGATGGGTGTAGACGCAGTAGCTAAACAGAACATTTTCATTCCTATGAACCAGCTGTTTTGTCCTACTTTGGTTTTAGAATTATTTAGTTTTATGTTCATTGCAAATGTGGTTTTACTATTCGTACAAATATTTAAAAACCGCTTGTTGGCATTATTCGTTTCAGTTTTTATATTAATTGGTGGGATGGTACTACCGCAATACGTAGTAGCAGCACGGAATTTTGCTCAGTTTATTCCTATGAGTTACTTTTTCTCCTTACAACCGGTAGATGGTATGTTTGGTATTAGTAATGCATATGTCTTTGCAGATGAAACAAAATTAGTCACTTACCCACAGGTTAATTTTGTCAATGGCATCCTTGTTTTAACTGTAGGAATTATTATTCTTTTACTTTTAAACTATCTCATCGCACAAAAAGCCCAAAAAGGGAGGAAAACAAAATGATTGAAATTAAGGATTTAACCCTTACATTACGTGAACCTATACTAAAAAATGCCAATTTCAACTTTCAAAATGGCAGAATTTATATGCTTCATGCACTTAATGGCACTGGTAAAACAAGTGTCCTCAGAACTATAGTTAGCTTACTTGCTCCGAGCTCAGGTCAAGTTCTGTTCGATGGTAAACCTTTTGCTGACGTCAAAAGCCAAGTTTTTTACTTGGAAACTTCTGACTGGTTTGACAAAAATCTTTCAGGCTTTGATTATATGCAATTTGTTAAAAACGAATGGCATTCACACCAGGATTTGCAAGAAATAATAAACCGTTGGGAAATGAGTAATTATATCAAAACTCCAATTAGAAAATATTCATTAGGTATGAAACAAAAACTGGTAGTTGCCCTTTATGAGTTAAGCGATGCTAAATACTTACTAATGGATGAAATTAACAATGGCCTTGACTCTGACAGCCGTCAAATTCTTTATCAGGAATTGACCAATTTAGCAAAGCAAAACAAACTTATTATTATGGCTTCTCATTATCAAGATGAAGTAGCAGGAATTGTTGATGATACTCTGACTTTAAAGCACCACCAATTAGTTCGGGGATAAAGTTTATGGCCTATTTTGAATTACAATTTAAAAAAGTATTTAAAAATACTTTGACCTGGCTGATTTTAAGTATAGTGCTAATATGTGCAGGACTTATTCTAGGCTATAATGCCCTTAAAGGCGATCAAACTACAATTCGTTACCAAATAAATCAAGATTTAAGTCAGCAGAAACAGTCTCAAGCTAATTTGCCCACAGTTAAAAATCAAAATAGAAATGAGCGGCAAATATTAAAAGCCTTAGATAATAAAAATTGGGATCATGCTTATGAATTGATGATTCGCCAAAATGACAAGCAAGCAGCACAAGTCAAAATTGGCGGAGCTGATCTTAGACAAGAAATCAAACAGAAAAATGCCCGTTTGAATGCTCTAAAAAAAGCAAATTTACCAGAACAAAATGAACAACATCCTAAACAAGGTTGGTTATTCCTGTTTAAACTTTCAGAAGGTTTTCTGCCTGCAATGATTGTCGCCATGCTTTGTTTTATTTTAAGTAATATTTTCGCATCAAAGTATGTCGATCATCTAAATCGTGCCATATTGTTGCCAAGCAGGCACAGCGTATTACTAGATATCGTTTTAGGATTACTGATTGCTTTTTCACTAACTCTTTTTACCAACCTTTTAATCTGGGGACTTAGCAGTCTGCTCTTTGGTAGTGGCCCACTTTCCTATCCAATTCAAGGAATAACTTTACCAGGTAGTTTCAAAAGTACTTATCAACCACTTTCTGTTTGGCTAAAACCTGCGTTTATTTTAACCGTCTTGACGTGTATTTTCATTGTGATTCTGTTACTTCTTTTAGCTCAAATCACGCGTAATCAATTAAGCTGCCTTTTCTTAGCACTATTTATACTTTTAGGTGGAGCAATTTTGCCATTCATTTTGCAATCAACCTCTGGTGGAAGTGGAATGGCCCAAACTACTATAGTACAATATATACCAATGACTTACCTACTTTCGACTCAGGTGGCAAATGGAAATCTAGCAACAAAATTTAACAATCCGCAGCTTAATTTTACTTTCGGCTGTAGAGTTCTTATAGTTTCAATTATTGTTCTTACAATCCTTAATTTTTCATGGCCTTGGTTTTCAAAGCAAATGACAAAATTTACTAAAAGGTAATTAAATAATTTAGAAACAAAAGAGACTGGGAAAAATATTTTCCCGGTCTCTTTTTGATATGGAGTTAAATTATATAATTGACCACGCCGAAAAAGCAGGTTATCTCTAGCCTTTTTCTCTCTATCACCTAAAGAACGTCAATTGGTAATTTGCTTTTTATTCTATACTCCCTATCTGTAATTTTGTTGATATCATTTATTATGCTTTTAGAAACCAATTTTTCTACTATACAGAAAAGTTTATAAATAAAAAACCTGCTGATTAGTTATCAGCAGGTTTTTAGTCGATATTTATTTTAATCAACTATTTCTTGTCGCTTTTTATAAATACAGTTGAACACAATTGAAAGAATAATTGCTATCAAGGAAACCACATAAACGCCCTTTAATGCGCTAAACAGTACTTGACGCAATTGTGGAACCAAGTTAGCTGCCAACTCTTTAGCTTTGATAGAAGAAACAATCTTGTTCATCATTGCCTGAGTTAGATTTGGATGCTTGGCAAGTTCACTTGCCACAATCGTATTGAAAGTAATACCGTAAATCGAAACCATCATAGTTTGTCCTAAGTAGCGCATTAAGGTATTAAACGATGTTGCAACACCAACATGGTCTTGATCGACTAGAACTTGTGAGCGAACTTGTGCAGCGGTCATAATGGAACCAAAGCCAAAGCCGTTCATCGCTGCAATGATGCAAAACAGCCAGAATGGTGTCTGCATTGGAACAATCAAAAGCATAGTGTCAGCTATCAACAATAGAGTTAACATTCCAAAGAATGTTTTACGGACACCCCATTTACTTAGCATTCCACCAATTAGAAATGAACCAATTACCCACATAACTGAACTTGGTGTTACTGCAAACCCTGCAATGGTTGCTGTAGTGCCCTTAATTCCCTGCATCCAAGTCGGAATATAGAATTCAAAGCCAATAACAACTCCTGATACAAACAAGGTAATCATATTGACTGCAAGGAACTCTCTCCCCTTAAGCATCGTCAATGGCATTATCGGGTCCTCTGCGCGTTTTTCTTCACGGTAGAACATAATTGCACTAACAATAATTAAAACTGCCAAAGCAGCTAATATTAAGCCACTGAGCGAACTCAATTCTTGCAAAGTAAACATTACTGTCAAGAGCAGGACGACCAGCCAAAATGTGCCTTTAACATCAAGTTTAGACTTTTGCTTAGCTTTCGGTTCGCTTAAAAAGAACACGACTAATAAAAAAGCTATTAATCCTATTGGAACATTGATGTAGAAGACCCAATGCCAAGAAAGATTCTGAACAATAAATCCACCTAAAAGTGGTGCAATAACAGAAGCTACACCCCAAAAACCAGAGTTAAGCCCCAGCATTTTAGTTCTTTTTTCTAGAGTATACATATCGGCAATAATGGTCATCGCTACCGGTTGAACAGCTCCAGAGCCAAGTCCCTGAATCACACGGAAAAGAATCAACTCAATCATGTTATGAGCTTGGCCACAGAGTGCCGAACCGATTACAAATAAGGCTATCCCGAATAAAAAAATTGGCTTTCGACCAATGCTGTCAGCTAATTTTCCATACAAAGGAGTTGAAACAGCCGTCATAAACAGAAAGATTGAAACAACCCAATTCATGATTTCTAACCCATTTAGATCAGAGACAATGGTTGGCATCGCTGTGGAAACGATTGTGCCTTCAATCGCTGTCATAAACGTTGTCATAAAAATCGCAAGTGTAACTACAGGTACATTTGTCTTTTTCACAATTACAACTCCTTCAAATTTTCTAAAATCTATTTATTTTTACTAACAAAGTCAAGTAATTCTTGAACTTTATCGGTTCTCTCCCATGGTAAATCAACGTCAGTTCGGCCAAAATGACCATAGGCAGCCGTTTGCTCATAGATTGGTCGTCTTAAATCAAGCATTTGAATGATCCCTGCAGGACGAAGGTCAAAGATTTGTCGTACAGCACTTGTCAACAATTCATCACTTACCTTACCGGTATTTGCAGTATCAATCATTACTGAAACAGGATGTGCAACCCCAATCGCATATGCAAGTTGGACTTCACAACGCTCTGCTAAACCTGCTGCAACAATATTTTTAGCAACATAACGAGCAGCGTAGCTGGCACTACGGTCAACCTTTGTCGGATCCTTTCCTGAAAAGGCACCGCCTCCATGACGAGCGTAACCACCATAAGTATCAACAATAATCTTGCGTCCAGTTAAACCTGAATCACCTTTTGGTCCACCTATTACAAAACGGCCAGATGGATTAATTAAAAATTTAGTGTCTTCATCAAGAAATTCTGCTGGAATTACTTTTTTAATTACTAGCTCAATCATCGCCTGGCGAATTTTTTCGTTGGATACTTGATCATCTGTTTGAGTTGAAATTACGACTGTATCAACACGTTTAGGCTTTTGATTTTCATCATATTCAACTGTTACTTGTGCTTTAGCATCAGGTCTGAGCCACGTTAATTCGCCGTCTTTACGCAATTTTGCAACTTGGCGCATTAAGCGATGAGCTAAAGAAATTGGCAACGGCATGAGTTCTGGCGTTTCATCAACTGCAAAGCCAAACATCAAGCCTTGGTCTCCAGCCCCAATTTGATCAAGGTTGTCATCATCAGACTTGTTTTCACGCGTCTCAAGCGAGTGATCAACTCCCTGTGCAATATCAGGTGATTGCTCATCAATCCCTACTAAAACAGCACAGTTATTGCCATCAAAACCAAGTTCCGGACGGTCATAACCAATTCGTAGAACTGTTTTTCTAACAATGCTCTGAATATCAACATATGCACTAGTTGATATTTCACCAAAGACATAAACAATTCCCGTATTTACCACCGTCTCACAAGCTACGTGAGCTTGTGGATCCTTGGCAATAATTGCATCCAGAATT
This sequence comes from Lactobacillus apis, assembly GCF_003150935.1. Classification (NCBI taxonomy): domain Bacteria; kingdom Bacillati; phylum Bacillota; class Bacilli; order Lactobacillales; family Lactobacillaceae; genus Lactobacillus; species Lactobacillus apis. The sequence continues at coordinate 1,118,121 of NZ_CP029476.1, forward strand.
GCGTCTGATATTTGATCAGCCACTTTATCTGGGTGCCCTTCAGAAACAGATTCTGAAGTAAATAAACGTTTTTCCATATTAGTCCCCCTATAGACGTCAGCTATTCGGTTACAAGGCATCTCCAAATATTGGATCCTCTCAGGACTTGAACCGATAAATATAATTATATTCGTTCTTTTTTTTGTAAAAAAAAGACTACCGTGTATTCGGTAGTCATCGAACGATGGAGGATACAGGGCTCGAACCTGTGACCTCCTGCTTGTAAGGCAGATGCTCTCCCAGCTGAGCTAATCCTCCAAAGTGACCCGTACGGGATTTGAACCCATGTTACCGCCGTGAAAGGGCGATGTCTTAACCACTTGACCAACGGGTCAGGTTCTGAATCAAAGTACATTCAATAGTATACTAGATAAAAAATGATTTGCAAGTAAAAAAATCAAAAAAAGTAAATTTGTTTGAAAACTCCTGCTAAAGCCTATTAGAGCAACGACAAGAATGGCTTTTACTCAATAAACACGTTAATTACTGGCAATACCAGCTACTTTGATCAACAACGTTTGTTATTCTACCAAAAAAGGATTAGTACTTCAAGATACTAATCCTCTTTATTTATTTCGTTGCGTTTTGCTGCTTTACCAAAAATTGATCATACTTTTTAATGAATGGCCAATACACAATCATTGAAAGAATGATAATAACAAATTGCCATAAAGCGGTTCGCCATCCTCCAATTAAAAATCCTGAAATAATTGGTGGCGTTGTCCACGGAACCATCACGCCAGAAAACAGTGGCAAAATTCTCCATTGCATCAGTAAGTAACTAATGATTCCAACACAAGTTGGAAAAACCACAAATGGAACTAATAAGTATAAGTTCATTACAATCGGAACGCCGAAAATAACTGGCTCATTAATATTAAAAATGTTTGGAACTAGCGACAGTTTTCCAAGTTCTTTTAGAGCAGATGACTTTGAGAAAAATGTCATGTAGATGACAAGGCCCATTACAATTCCCGCACCTGTCATACACAGATAATTATCCCAAAACTGTTGGGTAAAAATGTGTCCACCATTAGCGACTGTTAGTTTTTTCCCTGCATCCAAAATTGATTGGTTATCAGACATGTTAGACTGCAAAATTGGTGTCAGAATAGCGCCACAAATTGCTCCACCGTGAACACCACACCACCATAGTAATGACATTACGATTGTCATAATTACTACTCCACCAAGAGAATCAGTGATTCCTTGAAGTGGCGTTTGAATTGCTGAGTAAATTATTTCCGCAAAACTAGTTTGAGCTACAAATTTGAAGATTGCACAGATTGCTCCGGCAACAACTAAAACTGCTGCAGTTGGAATTAGTGCCATAAAAGAATTTGCTACAGCTGGTGGAACTCCAGCAGGTAGTTTGATTCGCCAATCTTTTCTAACACAGTAACTATAAATAAAACCACTTAGTAAACCGACGATGATCGCACAGATCATTCCTTGACCCGCAGTCCAATTTTTTGAAATAACATTTGTAATAAGTTCTCCACCTTTAGGCTTAATTTCAGATGGCAATAGCATAATGAACGCACCGAGTGCAGATAAACTACCTGAAAAAGGTGAATCAACTTTTTCATTTTTAATATAAGTATATGCAATACCTACTACGGCAAAAATTGCCATCAATGAAAATGAAGATTGGTATATTTGGTTAAAAACATCAGCCCAACCACTCTTAGTAATCGCATTTGCGACTGCTGGTATTGGTATGTTTGCTAAGAGCATGAACAGCGAGCCAACAATTAGAAATGGTAATACAAACATCATTCCATCTTTTAGTGCGCTAATAATCTTAGTATTGGTAAATTTCATAACCATTGGTACTAATTTATCGTTAATGAACTTTTTCATTTTTCTACCCTCACTTTATCTTTTAGACACTCACCATTAGTTTTTATAATATTTTTGTACCATTCAAATGATTGTTTATGGTAGACACCCGCAGTACCTTGCTTTACTTCGTCTAAATTGACATAAATAAAGCCGTAGCGCTTTTCTATCTCACCAGTTGAAGCACTGATAATATCGATTGCTGCCCATGGGGTATAGCCAATTACATCAACGCCATCAAGTTCGATAGCTTTCAACATTTGAACAACATGGCTTTGAAGATAATTTATTCGATAATCATCATTAACAGAGCCATTTTCTAACTTGTCATAAGCACCAAAACCATTTTCGACGATAAACAATGGTTTCTGATATCGCTCATAAGCAACATTTAAAATATATCGCAGTCCGACCGGATCAATGGCCCAACCCCAGTCACTTTTAGAAACATAAGGATTAGGCTTTTCCAAAAAGTCAGCCTGAGCATTATATTCTGCAATAGTCGACTTATAGTAACTAAAGCCTAGAAAATCAACAGTTCCTTTTTTTAAATTAGCCAAATCTTCTTGTGTGATGTCTAATTTAATATTTTTGCGTTCCCACAGCTTTTTTGTATATGAAGGATAAGTACCCCTGATCTGAACATCACTAAAGAAGAAGCGCCTGTCCATTGCTTTAAGACTTGCAATTTGATCAAGTGGTTTACAACTTGCAGGATATAGGGGGCCTAAATGAAGCATACAGCCTATCTGAAGTTTTGAATCAACTTTCTTAGCTTCTTGAACGGCCAGAGAACTTGCTACAAACTGATAATGACTAATTTGATACATTGTCTGCTCTGGGTTCTCATCTTCCTTGTATAAAACACCAGCGCCAGTCCATGCATTGAATGGATTATCTGTATCAATCAGATTATTAATTTCATTGAAAGTCATCCAGTATTTTACTTTTTCGTGATAGCGTTCAAAGCAAACCTTTGCGTATCGTAAAAAGAAATCAATTACCCTACGATCACGCCATCCACCATAATGGTCAGCCAAATAATATGGCATTTCAAAATGCGATAGCGTAACAACAGGTTGAATGCCGTATTTCAAGCATTCATCAAAAACATTGTCGTAAAATGCTAATCCTTCTTCATTTGGCTTTTCCTCGTCACCATGTGGGAAGATTCTTGACCAAGCAATACTTAGTCTGAAACATTTAAATCCCATCTCTGCAAAAAGTTTTATTTCCTCTTTGTAATGATGATAAAAATCAATGCCAAAATGATTGGGATACTCTTCATTGGGCAAAACCCCTGCTGTTATTTTCCTAGGTGTATTTACGTCCCCCTTAGTCATAACATCAGTTACACTAATTCCTTTACCTCCTTCGTCCCAAGCTCCTTCATATTGGTTAGCGGCTACTGCACCGCCCCATAAAAAGTCTTTATTAATCAATTTTGTCTTTCCTTAATCTTCTCAACCTCATCTGAAGTCTCACTTACTTCAGAGTAATTATTGAGCATTTTCAATGACATCAACACGTCAAATAGGTATTGAATCGATGAAATATACACAATATTACTGAGTTCCAACGTGTTTTTAGTAGTCTTAATAACCATTGTTTCATCGCATAATCGACAAATTGAGCGCTTCACGGAATCGCAGACAACAACAATTTTATAGTCCTCAACCTTCAGTTTTTTAGCAATACCATACATATGCTCATTATTCCCAGTATGGGTCAAAATAAAGGCTAAGGGTCTGACTTTTCTATTTCGATATACTTTCGCATGCATCAAATTCAAAGAATCATATGCTTCTGCTTCAACACCGACTTCTTGGAAATTTAAACAAAATAATTGAGCTAGCGGATAATTAAGTCCATCACCATAAATTTCAATTCTATCAGCAGATTTAAGTAAACTAGCTACTCTATTAAGTAACTCTGTATTAAAAATGTTTTTGGTATATTTAAGAGAGTTTCGATGAACAGTTTCAATTCTATCTAAAACTTCTCTTGAAGCCTCACTGCCATTAAAGCCATTGCTCTTTAGATCATCATCTAATTCAATAATTGTGGGCAATTCAGTTGCTAATTTATATTTAAACTCAGTAAAACCGCTAACGCCTGCTTTTTGGCAAAGCCTAATTACTGTTGATGAACTCGAAAAGCTTGCTTTTGCAACCTCATGAACTGTCATTCCAAGTACCCTTTGTGGATTATTACTAATGAAATCTAGAACTTCACGTTCTTGTCCGGTCAATTTACTACTTTTAAGCATTTCGTCTAATATCATAATTTTCCTTTCGGCCGCTAAGATCAATTACTCAATCGACACCGTCATTATATCTTGTAATCGCTTTCTATTTCAATGATATCAATACTTTTGGAGTAAAGTACCAAATTTGAACAAATTTGAGACCATCTTTGAAAATAAATTCCAAAAGTTAAAATGTAAATTTTGAAAACAAAAAAAGAACGCCTTAACGACGTTCTCTCTTATAAGTCTGTTTCTTTTATGGAGGATACAGGGCTCGAACCTGTGACCTCCTGCTTGTAAGGCAGATGCTCTCCCAGCTGAGCTAATCCTCCAGTCACTTGACTACTTTATGTAATATATCATAGAATCAAAGCAGTTGTCCAGTACCTTTGCGCTTAATTTTTAGAGAAAATAAATTTAATAATACCTTGACACTGAGTATATATGTTGTTATTTTATAAATAAAGTAAAGGAAGTGATAATATGTCGTTACCATATGTGGTTGCATTTGAATTGAATGTCAATAGTGAACCAGGAAACTTTGAAATTAAGTATAAAGAAATTAGTCAGATAATTGAATCTCTCTCTATTAGCTGCAAAAAAATCGAAAATTCAGTTTGGATAATTAAGAGTGATTACAAACCAGCAGAAATTTTAGATAGAATACGAAAAGTTATTGCTTCTGAAGATTTAGTGTTTGTTTGTGAACTTAAGAATAACAAACAAGGCTGGTTGAATACAGAAGCCTGGAAATTTATGAACGATAATATCTTTAACTGATGTGCAAATTAGTCAATCCTGTGCTGTAATTACTTATTATCCCTATACAGCATATAAACTAAATTAAAAACCGTAACTTATAAGTTACGGTTTTTAATTTCAGCTCTATTCCAGCTACTAACTCATTCGTCTATTAATTACAGGTTCTGTACAAACCAACAAGCAATTTATCATCTGCTTTAGAGCACTATAGTGCTCTCTATTTTGGAGTGTAAAAAAACTAATTCGAACTTTTAATACAAAAAAAGCCGCTAACCGTTAGTTTAACAGCTTTCTTAATTCAAAATACGGAGTGTGAGAGATTTGAACTCTCGATACAGGATTAACCCATATACATGATTTCCAATCATGCTCCTTAAGCCACTCGGACAACACTCCAGTAAGCTCCGGCTGTCAGACTCGAACTGACGACATCTTGATTAACAGTCAAGCGCTCTACCAACTGAGCTAAGCCGGAATATTAAAAAAGCACGGCAGCGTCCTACCCTCGCAGGCAGTCTCCCACCAACTACTCTCGGCGTGAAGAAGCTTAACTGCTGTGTTCGGCATGGTTACAGGTGTTTCCTTCTTGCTATTGCCACCGTACTTTTTTCCTTTGAGCTTTTACACTCAAAACTAAATATAATCCTCTTTGAAAAACCTATCCGCTCTCTTCCAGATCGCTCAAGCTTGTGGTCAAGTCCTCGACTGATTAGTACTAGTCCGCTCCAAACCTCACGGCTCTTCCACTCCTAGCCTATCTACCTCTTAGTCTTTGAGGTGTCTTACTACTTTCGTATGGGAAATCTCATCTTGAGGGGGGCTTCGCACTTAGATGCTTTCAGCGCTTATCCCTTCCATACTTAGCTACCCAGCTATGCCTTTGGCAAGACAACTGGTACACCAGCGGTATGTCCATCCCGGTCCTCTCGTACTAAGGACAGCTCCTCTCAAATTTCCAACGCCCACGACGGATAGGGACCGAACTGTCTCACGACGTTCTGAACCCAGCTCGCGTGCCGCTTTAATGGGCGAACAGCCCAACCCTTGGGACCTACTTCAGCCCCAGGATGCGACGAGCCGACATCGAGGTGCCAAACCTCCCCGTCGATGTGAACTCTTGGGGGAGATAAGCCTGTTATCCCCAGGGTAGCTTTTATCCGTTGAGTGATGGCCCTTCCATGCGGTACCACCAGATCACTAAGCCCGACTTTCGTCCCTGCTCGAGTTGTCGCTCTCGCAGTCAAGCTCCCTTATACCTTTACACTCTGTGAATGATTTCCAACCATTCTGAGGGAACCTTTGGGCGCCTCCGTTACTCTTTAGGAGGCGACCGCCCCAGTCAAACTGCCCATCAGACACTGTCCCATACCTCGCTTAGAGGTCCTGGTTAGAGCAGCCATCAAACAAGGGTAGTATCCCAACATTGCCTCTGATAACACTGGCGTGCTATCTTCTCTGGCTCCTACCTATCCTGTACATGTTTAACAGCTACTCAATATCAAATTGCAGTAAAGCTCCATGGGGTCTTTCCGTCCTGTCGCGGGTAACCCGCATCTTCACGGGTATTATAATTTCACCGAGTCTCTCGTTGAGACAGTGCCCAAATCATTACACCTTTCGTGCAGGTCGGAACTTACCCGACAAGGAATTTCGCTACCTTAGGACCGTTATAGTTACGGCCGCCGTTTACTGGGGCTTCAGTTCGTTGCTTCGCTTACGCTAACAACTCTCCTTAACCTTCCAGCACCGGGCAGGTGTCAGCCCCTATACGTCGTCTTTCGACTTTGCAGAGACCTGTGTTTTTGATAAACAGTTGTTTGGGCCTATTCACTGCGGCTGGCTTTTACACCAGCACCCCTTCTCCCGAAGTTACGGGGCTATTTTGCCGAGTTCCTTAACGAGAGTTCTCTCGCTCACCTTAGTGTTCTCCACTCGACTACCTGTGTCGGTTTGCGGTACGGGTACGTTAGCTCTCACTAGAAGCTTTTC
>NZ_CP029476.1:1130000-1683102 GCF_003150935.1 Lactobacillus apis
ATCAACAGTGTATGAGTCTGAACTGCGTTCATTTCTACTATGATAATGCTTTCGTGGTACTAACTCATCATTTTTAATTTCAACAAAATCAAAATGAATTCCCATTTTTTCTAGTCCAGCAATTCGGTTCATTTCTTCGGCGCGAATAAGAGTCACTGCATGACCCGAAAGTCCGTTTCTGCCTGTTCGACCAACACGGTGGACCACAAATTCTAAATCACGTGGTATCTCATAATTAACCACAAGACTTACGCCATCTATATCCAATCCACGTGCTGCTAAATCTGTCGCAACAACGTATTGGTATTGACCGTCATTTATTTCGCGAACAGTTCTTTTCCGCTCACGTTCAGTAATACCGCCGTGAATTTTAGCGACACGTAAACCCTGCTCCTGCAAAAATTTAGTCAATTCATCTACAGTTTGCTTGGTATTTGCAAAAACTAATGCTAAATAAGGCTGTCCCATGGTTAATAATTGGTACAGTATACGTTTGCGGTTTTTTCCACCAATATCAATCAAATCATTTTTGATTGTAGGTGAAATTACAGCAGGATTATCGATGACAATTTGCTCAGGTTGTGACATATATTTCCGCAAAGAGTTAGATAACTTCACTGGAATGGTTGCTGAAAAAGCAGCAAAAGTCACTGTCTTAGGTAACCTTTTAGCAATAAAATCAATATCCGTTAAAAATCCCATATCCAAAGTCATGTCTGCTTCATCAATGATAAAATTTTGCACGTGATCCAAAAATAAAATTTTCTTCTCAACAAAATCATGTAATCGACCTGGTGTGGCAATTATAACTTGCGGATTGCGGTTATTGATTTTTTTCATTTGACGCTCACGGTCACTACCACCAGCGAAATGAGCAATGGAAATATACAGACCAGCCGCATCCCTCAATTGACGGGCAACCTGATAAAGCTGTTCAGATAACTCTCGACTAGGAGCAGTCAAAATTGCTTGCGGATATTCAAGTTTTTCATCAATTTCATTTAAAATTGGTACCAAAAAGGCATGCGTTTTTCCTGAGCCAGTTACTGCTTGAACAACGACATTTTTGCGCTCCAATAAAACAGGAATAACTTCTTCCTGTACTTTGGTTGGCTGACTAAAGTGTATTTTCTTTAAGCCAGCACGCAACTCTGGTCTAATTTTTTCATTAGTAAAAATATTATTCATTTTTTTCGCGATATTCCTTAGTCACCTGAACTAGTTCAGCAAAAATTTGCTTAACTTCGTCCATGTCTTTAGCATTAGCTCCACTGGCTAAGGCGTGTCCGCCACCATCATGTTGGGCAGCAAGTTCGTTAATAATTGGACCTTTTGAACGATAATGCACTCTAAAAGTTCCATCTGGTTTTTCAACAAAAACATTCCAAGCAATAATGTCTTTAATTCTTCCAGGAGTTGATACAGTACATGATGCTTGATCAGAATCTACTCCTAGTTTTTCTAGTGCATCCCTTGTCAAAATCGCATATGCCGCGCCACTAGGATCAACCTTCATATATTCAAGCACTTCTGCTTGTAATTTAGCCTGTGCAAAAGTTACATCGCTAATATTACGAGCAATTTCGTTAATGTTAATGCCTGTTGCTGTCAATTTTGCAACAACATTGAAGGTATGTTCTGATGTTTCCGGATACATAAAGCGACCAGTATCACCAACAATACCTGCATAAAGTGGGTATGCAACTTCTGCAGTAACAGGCAGATTTTCTTCAAATAAAAAGTCCGCAACAATTTGGGAAGCAGCTGGTGCTTCGTCATCAACAAAGCTCAAATCCGCATATGGTTCAACATCTGGGTGATGATCGATTTTAATTAAAAAGTCACCCTTACTGTATAGCTTATTAGATATTCTCGCAGTATTACCTGTATCAGTTGTAATAACTAATGCACCTTTGTAATCTGCCTCAGTAACTTCGTCCATGGTGTTAATCCATGCCAAATCACCTTCATCGTTTTCACCTGCACATAAAATTCTTTTGTCTGGGAATTTAAGTCTTAATGACCGTGCAAGCCCTGCCTGAGAACCTAGAGCGTCAGGGTCTGGGCTAGTGTGACGGTGCAAAATAATTGTCGAATATTGTTCGATTTTTTTATATATTTTTGGGAAAGTGTTCATTTCTTCTCCTTCTTGATCTCTTAAGTACTTTAACTAGTTTAACAGAAATAACACCCTAACTTGAAAATAAATTCAAGTCAACGTTTTCAAATTCTGCTTCAGTAAAATCAGTCGCCGTAATGCCTAATAGTCGTATTCCATCGCTTAAGAAACTGTCTGCAAGTGGTTCAAAAAGTTCTTTGGCTGCTTCGTAAAATTCAATTGCCTGATTGGTGGCATGCTCTAATTTGCTTCTTCTAGTAATTGTTTCAAATTCAGTATTACGAATTTTTAAAACAACTGTCCTAGCAAAAAAATTTCCATAGCTAAGTTTTTCTGCCAACTCACTAGCGTAATTTCTGAGATTAGTCAGGGCTACTTGCTTATCGTAAACGCATGGTTCATAACTACGCTCAATTCCAATTGACTTGCGATTGTATTCATCGTCTGGGATAACTCGCGATAAATCAATTCCATTTGCATGTTCTGCCATCAAATAACCCATTCGATTAAATTCTTTAATCAAATCTCGAACATGCGTCTGCTGCAAACCTTTACCCGTGGTTATACCCATTTCAGCTAATTTTTCCTCTGTTTTTGGTCCAATACCATGAAAATGACCAATTTTTTGTGCAGCTAAAAATTCTTTTGCTTCACTAGGCAAAATTACTGTTCGTCCAAATGGCTTTGAATATTCTGAGCCCATTTTAGCTAGAAAACGATTGTAGGAAACTCCAAAAGAACAATTTAATTTTAATTCTCTCCGTATACGAGTCTGTAAATCAATGGCGAGTTGTACAGCTGATTTGATGCCCAATTTATTTTGAGTCACATCTAAATATGCTTCATCTAAAGCAATTGACTGAACACGGTCTGTCATTTCGTGCATCATTTTATGAACTTCAGCAGAAACAGAATAATATTTTTTATAATCCGGTTCCAAAAAAACCAATTTTTCGGCCGGAACCAAGCGAAATGCCTTAATCGAAGGCATAGCAGAATGAACGCCATAACTTCTTGCAACATAGTTAGCAGTTGAAACTACACCATGACCATTACTTTTACGTGGATCATGTCCGATTACAACTGCCTTATTTTTCAATTCAGGCTTATCGCGCATCTCAACTGATGCATAAAAAGCGTCCATATCAATGTGAATAATTTTACGAGAAGTATCGTTTTTAGGCAGTAGGCCGTCGCTATAATCAGTCATAAATCCAGCGTTCAGTTGGCGAATCAAAGATATCGTTTGCAGCTTTTGGTCCCATTCGATAAGGCAAGTATTGTTCTGGCTCTTGACCATTTTCGTTATCTTTTTGCCAAGCTTCTTCAATTACATCAATGAATTTCCAGTAATTTTTTAATTCACTCCAATGCGTGAAATTGGTTGAATCATTGACAAATACATCATGAAGCAAACGTTCATAACCATCAGGCACTTTACCTTGTTCTTCTTTAGTAAACTGATAAGCCAGATTTTCGCGTCGAATTCCAGGTGTATTAATTTTCTTACCGTTAATCGTAATATAAATTTGCATGTCAGGATCAATGATAATAGTTATATTATTTGAATGCGCTTGACCATATTGGTTAGACATGTGTTTCAGCACAATATCAATACGATTCTTTTTCTCGCGCATCTCTTTACCAGTTCTGAAGTAAATTGGCATTCCTGCTAACGGACCTTTACCAAACTTTATTTCACCTGCGACAAAAGTTTCCGTGTTGGAGTCTTGGGCAACATTAGGTTCTTGGCGATAACCAAAAGTTACATCACTTCCTAAATATTGTCCTCGTACAAAGTGTTTAGCAATTTCTGCTTCATTAGGAATAATTAAACTATCTAGCAATTCCTGTTTAGCTGCATGGATGCTTTTTGAGGATAAATCTTTTGGCTCTGGCATTGCTAGGAGAGTAATAATTTGAAAAATATGATTTTGTACCATATCACGCAATGCACCAGATGTTTCATAGTAGCCGCCGCGCGCTTCGACACCTAAATGTTCTGCCAATGTTACTTGAATATTTTTGATTGTAGAATTGTTCCAAACATTTTTAATCAAAGGATTGGTTAATCGTAGTGGCAAGATGTTCTGAATCATTTCCTTACCAAGGTAATGATCAATGCGGAAAATATCGTCTTCATCAAATGAAGCGGTGATTTGCTTATTTAATTCCTCTGCACTAGTCAAGTCGCGTCCAAAAGGTTTTTCAACCACAATTCGATTAAAACCTGTACTGGTCAAATGTTGATCATTGATATGTTGAGCAATTTGACCAAAAAAGCGTGGTGCCATTGCCATATAAAAAATGCGATTTCCTTGTGCACTATAGCGATCATCAAGTTCTTGAGCTAGATTTTTCAAAGTTTCATAATGCTCAACGTTTGTAACATCATGTGATTGATAGTAAAAATGACTTGCAAAAGTGGCTAGATCATTTTCGTTTACTTCACTATGGGTTTCATGAACAGCATCACTAACTTGTTCACGCAAATATTCATTAGACCATGGCCGACGAGCGGTACCAATTACAGCAAAGTTATCGTGAATTAAGCCTTGCTCATATAAATTGAACAAAGCGGGGTAGAGCTTTCGGTGGGCTAAGTCGCCACTACCACCAAAAATAATCATTACAACAGGAATATTTTTCATGAGAAGGTCCTTTCAAAGTATTATTGATCTTTACTTTTATTTTATATTACTTTTCAGTTAAACACAGCTTTTGATAATCATAAATAAAAAAAGTGCCTTACTGGGCACTTTTTATTATATCTATTCTTTAGGTGAAGATTCTTCATTTGACTTAGAAGGCTTGTCTTCTTCTGGCTTAGATGCTGGTTCTTCAACTTGTTTTTCAGAATCTGGCTTTTCAGCTTTTTCTTCAGTTGCTGGAGCTTCAGCAGATGCAGTTTTATCTGGCAAAATTTGTTGAACAGCCATGCGACTGAAAGTTAAATAAATACCATCTGCATCAATCACAACAGTTTTATCTTTAGTATCAACAGAATCAACTCTACCGTGCAAGCCATCAATCATGATAACGTTGTCGCCCTTTTTAAGTTCATTCATCATTTCCATTTTCTTTTGTTGTTGCTTCTTCTGTGGCTTAATCATTGTAAAGTACATTAAGGCTATCAAAACAATAAAGATAACAATTGTCCACATGCTACTCATGCCGTTATTAGCATTAGCTAAAAATAAAGTATTCACGTTTACACTCCTCAAATTAAAATTTCTAATTATCTAAAAATATATTATACAAAACATAAGCAACATTTGCACTATTCGTTCGGAACTGGCAATCCAAGCTGCAAATATGCTTTTTCAGTTACCATGCGCCCGCGCGGTGTCATCAATAAAAAACCGTGTTGTAATAAATATGGCTCATATAAAGACTCAATTGTTTCAACATCTTCACCAGTATTTGCGGCAATTGTTCGAACACCAACTGGTCCACCATGATAACTCTCAATTATCACTCGCAAAATCTTGCGGTCGGTCTGGTCAAGTCCTTCATCATCAACTTGTAGTTGCTTAAGTGAGTCTCTAGTCGTCTCATAGGATATAACTTTTTCACCCTTTACTTGCGCAAAATCACGAACACGTCTTAATAAACGGTTGGCTACTCGAGGAGTACCACGCGATCTTCTAGCAAGCTCATAAGCAGCTTGATCTCCTATTTTAATATTAAAAACTTCACTTGAACGTTGAATAATCTTTTGAAGTTCATCAACATCATAATATTGTAAATGTTCAACAATTCCAAAACGATCTCGCAAAGGGGCGGATAACTGTCCAGCCAAAGTTGTTGCACCAACTAAGGTAAAAGGTGGCAGTGGCACATGAACAGCGTGAGTTGTCTGCCCTTCTCCAATTACAATGTCGACATAAAAGTCTTCCATGGCAGAATAAAGTACTTCCTCAATTGGCTTGGGCAAGCGGTGAATTTCATCAATAAATAGAATATCTCCTGGATCAAGATCAGTTAATAGTGCAACTAAATCACCCGCCTTTTCAATTGCAGGACCACTGGTACTTTTTAAATTTACGCCAAGTTCATTTGCTATGACAAAAGCTAAAGTAGTTTTACCAAGGCCGGGAGGACCGTATAGCAAAACGTGATCCAGTGCCTCATCCCTCTTTTTTGCTGCTTCAATGTAAACAGACATTTCCTTCTTAACCCTTGTTTGGCCTAAATATTCTTTAAGGTTTTGCGGGCGCAATGAAAACTCTGTCTGCTCTTCATTTTTTCCTTGAACTTCTCTTGAAACAATTGAATCATCTTCATTCATTACCATTTTCACTTCCTTTTTGTTTAACTTATCACAGAAACTACTTCTTTAACAATAAAGCGAGTCCCTTTTTAATATATTGATCAGCCGATGTTTCCTTTTCAGCTGCCAAAGTAGGCGTGATTCGGTCAACTTCTTTCTTAGTGTAACCAAGTGCTAACAATGCTAGGAGTGCATCATTTAATTCAGGAGAAACTTCTTGATCAGCAAATTTGTCAATTTTCTGAACATAACCGCCAAGTTTTCCTTTTAAATCGAGGACAATTTGCGAAGCTGTCTTTTTGCCAACACCAGGGAACCGAGTAAGATATTTCACTTCTCCCTGTTCAATTGCTTCAGCAAGTGAGTTACTATCTTCAGCGGCCATTATTGCCAAGGCCGACTTTGGTCCTATCCCACTTACACTGAGTAGCTTCAAAAATAGTCCCTTATCATCTTCAGTTTGAAAGCCAAAAAGCGTTATTCCAGTGTCCCGAACGATTTGTTCAATAAAAACTCTCGCTTTCTGCCCCTCTTGATACGCAAATGGAGTGGGACTAAAAACTTTATAACCCACGCCACCAACGTCAATTACAATGTAGTCTGGTTTCACCACAGTGATTACACCAGAAAGATATTCATACATTAACTATTCACCTTTTTTAAACATTTTCCGCAAGTCATTTTCACGTAAGCGCACAACCACAACGTTTCCTTTTGCATCATGATAAGGATCACCTATTTGGCGCAAGGTCGTCAAAATGTTATTGCAATCGGCAGCTGATAATTTTTTGCGTCCAGGAACTGCTCTTTGAGCTTGATCAGCAGCTATTCGCTTAACTAAATTTGCATAATTATTTTGGTCAACATTTAAGTAGCTATCCAAAATCAATCTAATTGACTGTTCAAGATTACCTTCAATCCAGGTTGGATACGACCTTAAAATAAATGTATCTTGCCCAAATTCTTCCAGAAAAATGCCGATTTTTTCGATTTCCGACAATTTATCTTTTATTTGAATAAAGTCTAGACTACCAAACTCTAAAATCTGTGGTGTCAATAATCCTTGTTGATTGATTTGCTGTGCGGACATTTCTGCCCTAATTTTTTCAAAAGAAATCAATCGTCTAGCTGCAACTTGATCAACCAAATATAAGTCATCCCCACTAGTAGCAATTAAGTATACACTAGTTTGTCCAACCAATTTTAGTTCTGGCAGGCTATTTGCTAAAACTTCATCACCAGCTGAAATCACTTCTTCCGTCAGTTTTGACTTGGAAAAGGGTCTAAGTTGTACTTGCTTTGCAACATTTTCCTTCCAAGTTTTTGTAATGATATAGCGATCATCTTCACGTGGCTCATTCAAATCAACATATTGCTGATTGTGCTCCTGGTGAATTTCAGTAGCAGGAGCTTCATGAACTTCGTCACTCGTTATTTCAGGTCTTTTAGTTTCAACGACGTTCTTATTAAGATTAAACTTTAACTGATCAATTCTGGTTTCTTCAGTCGAAGAATTTAAATTTTCAATCGCATCAGCCTGAACATCGTCAGCCAATAAAGCACTGCTGATTGCATTGGTAATTAAGCGACTTAGTTCAGTTTCCTTTGAAAGCCGAACCTCACGTTTCGTCGGGTGCACATTAACATCAACAAGTAACGGATCAACTTTTATTTTAACCACCGCTATTGGATAGTGCTTGGCGCTCAAATTTGTTCCATAGCCATCCATAACTGCTGTAGCCAATTGAAAATTATTAATATAGCGACCATTAAGCAGGATTGAAATAAAATTGCGAGTTGATCTAGTCAGACCTGGTTTAGAAATTAGTCCTTCAATCTCAAAATCGTTATCAGTGCTCTGAAATGGCATCATTTTTTCAGCAATTGAACGGCCATAAACACTTGAAACAGTTTGCTTCAAGTTATCATTGCCAGCTGTTCTGAGCAATAAACGTCCTTCATTCATCAAAGTAATCGAAATCTCTGGATAGCCAAGAGCAATTCGATTAACAATATCAACGATTTTCATAATTTCTGTTCGCGGACTACGAAGGTATTTTAATCTAGCAGGTGTGTTAAAAAATAAATCTTTAACGGTTATTTGGGTTCCCTTAGTAGCCGCAGCATCTTCCTGACTTTTCTTTACGCCAGCAGAAAATTCCGCTTTAGTTCCAATGGTCCCCGTCGAATTAGTTAAAATTTCCACATGACTGACAGCAGCAATTGAGGCCAATGCTTCTCCCCGAAATCCAAGCGTTGCCACGTTGAATAAGTCATGTTCGTTATTAATTTTACTGGTCGCATGTCTGGTAAAGGCAAGGTCAATCTGATCACTTGGAATACCTGAGCCATTGTCTTGAACAACAATTTGCTTCAAGCCAGCATCAATAAAGTCAATTCGAATGCGAGAACTACCGGCATCAATTGCATTTTCAACTAATTCTTTAACTACACTTGCTGGTCGCTCAATTACCTCTCCAGCAGCTATTTGGTTGGATAAATTGACTGATAATTCGTGAATTTGACCCATGATTAGTCCTCATCCTTTAAGTCTTCTTGCCAGTTTTCAACTAGCTGCATTATTTGAAGTGGTGTTTGGTCAGCCAGATAGAGATTCGAAATTTCATCTAAAACGTCTTTTTCTTTATCTGTTAACTTGCTTTCAGAATCAGCCGTCTCAACTGGATTTTCGCCTTCATCACTAGTAGCACTTGAGAACAAGTCAAGTTGAGCCGAAGATGGCCCCAGATCATTACCTTGTGCTTCTAAGCGATTGAGCAATTTTGTTGCTTGACGAAGAACTTTTCGTGGCAATCCTGCTAATTGAGCAACGTGAATACCATAACTTTGATCTGCTGGACCTGGCAAAATCTTATGTAAAAAGATTAACTTACCATTTTCTTCAGTTGCGCCAACGTGAATATTCTTCAAACGAGGTAAGGTCTGTTCAAGTGCAGTTAATTCATGGAAGTGAGTTGCAAACAAAACCTTAGCACCAACTTCATCGTGTAAGTACTGCACAATTGCTCCAGCTAATGCCATACCATCATAAGTCGCAGTTCCACGGCCAATTTCATCAAATAAAACCAAACTTCTTTTGGTTGCGTTTTGCAAAGCTTCATTTGCTTCTGTCATCTCAACCATAAAAGTACTTTGACCCGAAATCAGGTCGTCTGCTGCACCAATTCTTGTGAAAATTTGGTCAAAAATCGGCAAATCTGCGCTATCTGCTGGAACAAATGAACCGACTTGGGCCATAACTGCAATTAAAGCCATTTGTCTCATGTACGTACTCTTACCAGACATATTTGGTCCGGTAATGAGATAAATATCTGTGTCATTTGCCAGCTTGATGTCATTTGGAATATAGCTTCCTGACTTCATAACCTTTTCAACAACGGGATGACGGCCAAGAACAACTTTCACATCCTGATTATCTGCATGGAAACTTGGACGACAGTAATTATTTTCTTCGGCCACTTGCGCAAACGAACAAAAGACGTCAAGCTCAGCCACCTGCGCACCTAATTTTTGTAAAGCAGAAATATCTTTTTTAACTTCTTCACGTAATTTGACGAATAATTGATATTCAAGTTCTGTCGACTTGGTTTGAGCTTCCAAAATCAAATTTTCGTGTTCTTTTAGTTCTGGTGTGATATATCTTTCAGCATTAGTTAAGGTCTGCTTGCGTGTATAACGATCTAGTGGCACCTTACTCTTATTTGAATTGGTGACTTGAATATAATAGCCAAAAACCTTATTATAACCAACTTTCAGATTATCAATTCCAGTTTTCTGACGCTCGGTCTGTTCCATCTCAGTTAGCCATTTTTTACCATTATTCATAGCATCTCGATAACGGTCTAGCTGACTATCAACACCATCACGAATCAAGCCACCCTCTGTGGTCAAAATTGGTGGTTGTTCGACAATGGTAGAACTAATTAATTCCGCAACTCCTTTTAACGGATCAATCTTTTGCGCAAAATCCTGCAACACGGGATTATCAGAATTTGCCAAAGAGGTCAAAATGTCTGGAACTGCTTGAAGTGAGTGTGCTAATTGCAGAATTTCACGGGCATTAACGTTGCCAAAGGCAATTCGTCCAGTTAATCTTTCCAAGTCATAAACGCCTTTTAGCGAATCAATAACATTTTCGCGCGTGAAATAACCATCAAGAAGAGCTTGGACCATTTCTTGTCTATCAGTCAGCTCATTAACAGATAAAAGTGGGCGTGCAAGCCACTGCTTTAAAAGACGGCCTCCCATTGCCGTATGAGTTTTATCGAGTACCCAAAAGAGTGAACCCATTTTTTTGCCCGTTTTAGCTGAAGCAGTCAATTCCAAATTGTCACGAACAGTATGTGTCATTTGCAAATATTGACTAACTTCATAACTTTGAGCAATTTGTAAGTGTGCTAAGCTGCGACGTTGTGTTTGCAACAAGTAACCCACTAATTGCTTAACTGCTTCTTTTTCAGCTTCATTAGTTAAATTCTGTTGTGCATATGAAACCTCAGCGTGATTACCAGTTAATTCAGCTGGTTCTGAAACTGTAATATTAGCTTTATGCAAAAATTCACTGTCATGGTCGCTTAAATGGCCATTATAAACAACTTCCCTAGTTCGCAATGATAGTAGTTCATTTAAAACGGCTACGAAGGTTTTTAAATGTGTAGTATAAATTTCACCAGTCGACAAGTCACTATAGGCCAAACCGAAGCTATTTTTAGTAGTAACAACGGAAGTTAAATAGTTGGATTCTTTTGCCTCACTTGGCTTGTCATTCATTAAAGTTCCTGGTGTAACTAGTTGAATAATACCTCGTTTGACCATTCCTTTGGCTTCTTTAGGATCTTCAAGCTGCTCACATAGCGCTACTTTATATCCTTTTTCTACCAAGGTATCCACGTAGGAATCAACGGCAACATGAGGAACACCCGCCATCGGAACCGGGTTCTCTGATTTATTTGATCGATTCGTTAAAGTTAATTCAAGTATCTGAGCACCCTTGACGGCATCGTCTTCAAACAGTTCATAAAAATCCCCGACGCGATAAAAAAGAAAAGCATCGGGATATTGCTTTTTAATTTCGTGATATTGCTCCATCATCGGAGTTAAATTTGCTTTAGCCATTTATTCCTCTTCTTCTTTTGCGTTACTGTTATCATTATACGCTAAACTGTCTGTCAAAAGAAAAAAAGACCGCAACAAACGATCTCTTTTTTTCAAATATTTGATTGTGTAAAACAATTTACTAATTTAGTTAATATATCTTAAGCAATGTGACCTTCAACACTTTGAAGATCTTTTTTACCGTCCATCTCAACGATAGCAGTAATTGCTGCAGTAATACCTCTTACATCATCAGCCAAACTTAGGCTTGGTGTATCTGGTCTTGCAACGACTTGCTCAGGTAAAAATGGAATATGCATGAAACCAGCTTTAAGGTCATGAAATTCCTTATCAATCATATACTGAACTTGATACATAATGTGGTTGCAGACAAAAGTACCCGCTGTTGTTGAAACCAATGCAGGAATTCCAGCTTCACGGATTGCTTTAACCATTGCCTTAACAGGCAATTGGGTAAAGTACGCATTCTGACCATCTTCATGAATTGGTGTCGCAATCGGTTGATAACCTTTGTTGTCAGCAATTCGACCATCATCAAAGTTAATCGCAACTCGTTCTGGAGTTAGCGCATAACGGCCGCCAGCTTGACCAATGTTTAAAACATAATCCGGTTGATGTTGTTCAATCGCATCATGCACAACATCGGCACAATCACCAAAAACCGTTGGTATTTCAACTTTAATAATTTTTGCACCAGCAATCTCATCGTCTAACCGTTTAACGGCTTCGATTGCAGGATTTATTTTATCATCACCAAATGGATCAAAACCTGTTACTAAAATTTTCATTTTCATTCTCTTTTCTAACTACTAAAAAGCTAAGAAGTACATCAAGATAATATGAACAAGCAACATAATTAATGCAATTGGATATTGCTGTTTGATTACACCTAGTGGATCTTTCATTTCCATTAATGCAACAGGCAAAGTGTTAAAGTTTGCTGCCATTGGTGTTAGCAAAGTTCCACAATAGCCTGCAGTCATACCTAAAGCAGCCACAACAACAGGGGAACCACCCTGTGCAATCACGAATGGAATACCGATACCAGCTGTAATTACGGCAAAAGCTGCAAAAGCATTACCCATAATTGCAGTAAACAATGCCATTGCTACACAGTATAGAATAACACCTAATAGATGGTTACCAACCGGAAATAGTCCAGAAATCGCTTTTGAAGTTGCTTGACCAACACCGGAGGCAGTGAAAACAACTCCCAATGTTGCTAACAATTGTGGCAGAATTCCGGCAGATCCAACCGAACGCACCATTCTCTGAGTATCTTCATACGCAACTTTAATATTTGATTTAGTTAAAATCATTGCAACAATTAAAGAAATAACTGCTGCAATTCCAATACCAACTTGACCGCCAAGTTTAGTAAATTGTGCAATTACTAATGCAATAATTGCTAGCAAAATACTTGGTAAAAAGATCCAGTTGCCAATTCGACTAACCGTTTCGGAAGCAACTTTTTCACTTAGCTCCTTAATATGACCAACACGCACTTGCTTAAATAGTGAAAGCAGAGCAATCACAAGTAGCAAACCACCACTGATTTCACTAGGTAACCATTGACCTAGAGCAAACAGTGCGGCAAAAATCAACCAGAATAAACCTGTGCCCCAACGAGCTGGATTTGTTTGGTCACGCCATGATTCAATCGCTGCAGCCAAAAAGAATAATCCAATAATAATGTAAAAAGCCAACAAGAAATTATTAATTATCGCTTCCATTTATTTTACCTTTGCTTTCTTTAGTTTTTGATCAAAGATGTGGTTATAACCTAAGCATAGAAGATAACAAATTATCGCAATTGGCAAAGTGTTTATAACAATAGAGTTTGTTTCAACTGGATGACCCAGCGATTTCATTGTACTGGCAATTAACAATACACTTGAAGAACCAATAAATAGGTTCTGCGCATAAAAGTTACCAAAGTTTTCACTTGCTGCAGCACGACCTTTAATTTGGTCAACTTCTAATTCTGTCAATTCACCATTTACCTTTCCAGCAGCTTGAGCCATTGGATTAATTAAAGGAGCAATGAATTGAACTTGTCCTTGAAGGGAAATACCAAAGAGTGCAGCAATCTCACGAATTGCAGTATAGATATCAAAAATTCTACCTGGTGTTAAGTTCTTAATCTTATTAATTAAGTTAACTGCTGCCTTTTTAAGACCGTGTCTCTCAATTATTCCGATTGTTGGCAAAGTTAAGAAAAAGATTGAAACCATTCGATTATCAATAAATCCTTTTCCTAAAATTCGTAAAAACGAAACAAAATCAATTCCTGATACTAAGGCTGATACCAAAGCAGAAATTACAACAACGGCGACTGTGTCTAGTCCTAGGGCAAAACCTACAACGATCACTAGAACGCCAAGTAAGCATAAATATTCCATTAGCTTTCCTTTCTTGTGAAAAAATATAATACAAGCAAACATATTAATATTATTATCATTTTTTGTCAAATTTCTCATAAACGATTTTTGAGAAAGTCAAGATGAAAAGCTAAAACTTAGCAATAAAAAAGAGTCGTTCAATTGAACGACTCTTTTGAATCAGCAAAATAATTATTACATCATACCAGGAGCGCCAGCACCAGCAGCGTTAGGATCAGCTGCAGGCTTATCTTCTGGAATTTCTGCAACAACTGCTTCAGTAGTTAATAATAAAGCAGCAATTGAGGCAGCGTTTTGTAATGCAGTACGAGTAACCTTAGTTGGATCGATAATACCAGATTCAACCATGTTTTCCCACTTGTCAGTAGCTGCATTGTAACCAACTTCAGGATCTTGACTTTCAAGTTTGTTCAAGATAACTGAACCATCTTCACCAGCGTTTTCAGCAATTTGGCGAACTGGAGCACTTAAAGCACGTAAAACAATGTTGATACCTGTTTGTTCATCTGCGTTGTCACCCTTAAGGCCCTTAACAGCATCTTCAACATCAACTAAAGCAGTACCACCACCTGCTACGTAACCTTCGTCAACAGCAGCACGAGTTGAGTTCAATGCATCTTCAATACGGTATCTACGTTCTTTCAATTCAGTTTCAGTTGCAGCACCGACATGAATAACAGCTACACCACCAGTTAGCTTAGCAAGACGTTCTTGTAACTTCTTCTTGTCAAAGTCTGAAGTAGTATCAGCAATTTGCTTTCTGATTGAATCTTCACGTTCTTTGATAGCATCTTCTGAACCAGCACCATCAACAATAGTAGTTGAGTCCTTAGTTACAGTGATACGACGTGCTTGACCTAATTGAGCAATTGTAGTGTCTTTTAATTCAAGACCAAGGTCTTCGGTAATTACTGTACCACCAGTAAGAGCAGCAATATCTTGTAATTGTTCCTTACGACGGTCACCAAAACCAGGAGCCTTAACGGCTACAACATTGAAAGTACCACGAATCTTGTTCAATACTAAAGTTGGAAGAGCTTCACCAGAAACGTCATCAGCAATAATCAATAATGATTTACCTTGTTGAACGATTTCTTGCAACAAAGGTAGGATATCTTGAATGTTAGAAATCTTCTTGTCAGTGATCAAAACGTAAGGATTGTCTAAGTCAGCTTCCATTTTGTCGTTGTCAGTTACCATATATTGTGATAAGTAACCACGGTCAAATTGCATACCTTCAACAACAGATAATTCAGTTTCGATACCACGTGAATCTTCAATGGTAATAACACCGTCATTACCAACTTTTTCCATTGCGTCAGCAATTAAATCACCAACTTCTTTTGAAGCTGAAGAAACTGAAGCAACTTGAGCGATTTGATCTTTTGAAGAAACTGTGTGGCTGATCTTGTGTAATTCATCAACAACTGCGTTAGTTGCTTTTTCAATACCACGACGAACACCTACAGGGTTAGCACCGGCAGTAACGTTCTTCATTCCTTCACGAATAATTGCTTGAGTTAAAACAACTGCAGTAGTAGTACCATCACCGGCAATATCGTTAGTCTTTTGTGCTGCTTCAGCTACTAACTTAGCACCCATGTTTTCGTAGTGATCTTTTAATTCAATTGACTTAGCAATTGTTACTCCATCGTTAGTAATCTCTGGGTTACCGTATGATTGTTCCAAAACAACATTTCTACCCTTAGGACCGATAGTTGCTTTAACAGTATCAGCTAATTTATCAACACCCTTTAATAGGGAACGTCTTGCTTTTTCTGAAAATTTAATGTCTTTTGCCATAATATCCGCTCCTTAGATTACTTAACAATTGCTAAAATATCTTTTTCATGAAGGACTAAGAATTTTTCGCCTTCGTATTCAACATTAGTGCCAGAATACTTGTCGTAAAGAACAACGTCGCCCTTATTGACAGACATTGGAATCTTGTCGCCGTTGTCAGCATAACTGCCTTCACCAACTGCAACAACTTCACCTTCTGTTGGCTTTTCTTTTGCATTTGAAGCAAGGACGATTCCGCCTACAGTTTTTTCTTCTTCTTCTTTAACTTTTACGATCACGCGATCACCAATTGGTTGTAACACGTTTGTCCCTCCTATTGTTTAATTTCTTTTTTAATTACTTGCCGGTTAGCACTCCTATTACCCAAGTGCTAACTTACAAATATGATAATAACCCCTTTTCCAAAAAAAAGCAAGAAAAATTAGCACTTTTTTCATCAAAGTGCTAATTCACTTAAAACGTTGATATTATTAGGTTTATTACTAGCTATTCTTACCCTTATCCGAGTCAAGGAAGTAAATCAATGTCTGTAATTCAGTTGCTAAGTCCACATTCTGAATTCTTACACCAGTTGGAGCAGATAAGCGAATAGGGGTAAAGTTCATGATGCCCTTAATGCCTGCTTCGACCATATCATCCGCAGTTCTTTGGGCAGAATCAGATGGGACCGTCAAAATGGCAATAGTAATTTGCTGATCACTTAATTGTTTCTTCAACTCGCTCATTTCGTAAACTGGCACACCGCTTAAAATTTTACCAGTAATCTTAGGGTCAATATCAAAGGCACAGGAAATACGGATATTGTTACTCCGCTTAAAATTATAGTTAAGAAGCGCATGTCCCAAATTACCAACACCGACTAAGGCAACATTAGTTAGAGTATCCTGATTAAGAATCTTTTTGAAAAAAGTAAGCAGACTCTTTACATCATATCCATAGCCACGCTTACCCAAAGCACCAAAATATGAAAAGTCACGTCTAATTGAAGCACTATCTACTTGAACAGCTTCTGACAATTCAGTCGACGAAACTTTTTCCTTACCTGCCTCATTTAAAATAATTAAATAGCGATAATATAACGGTAATCTTTTCGCAGTCGCAGTCGGTATTTTGATTTTTTCCATTCTAAAAGCCTCCAACTTATTTTGCCTAAGAGTTATTTGTGAATTAGCTCATCAATTAGTATTATTTTACCTATAAATTGATAGCATTTGCAAATGTTTTTTTCACAATCTTGAATTAATAAAAAAGGGGCTAATTTCAGTTTTTCCAAAAAAATTTTGACTTAGTGAAAACTTATTTGTACATCCCTTAACAAATTGATAATTACCAAATCTTCACTAACTTTGTTTTTTCCTCCCTTCAATAATCCGTCCACTATCGCACTGCAGTGTATGCTAAAATAGTTTTTAGGTGAAAAATTATGATAATTGCACAAGGACACAACTTAGAGAAACAATTTGGCGCTACTACACTATTTAAGAACGTCAATTTTTCAATTGATTCAAATGCACGAATTGGTCTAGTGGGACCAAATGGGGTTGGTAAGACTACCCTATTAAAAATTATGACCGGTGAAGAAGAAGCTACACATGGCGAATTCACGATTAATAAAGACATCGACGTTGGTTATATTGCACAGGAAAATGGTTTAAACGAAGAAAACAACATTTGGGATGAAATGTTAACTGTTTTTGCTACGCTAATTCAAATGAGCCAGAATATTCAAACTCTGCAGGAAAAAATTGCCGCTCATCCTGAGGATAAGCAGCTGCTAAAACAGTATGACCAACTTCAATTTAACTTTGAGCAACAAGGTGGTTACACTTATCAATCTGATATTAAGAGTATTCTAAATGGTTTTAATTTTCCTGAATCAACATGGACAAAAACAATTGGTAGTCTTTCTGGTGGTGAAAAAACTAGATTGGCTTTCGTTAAACTGTTGTTACGTAAGCCACCACTACTTTTGCTCGATGAGCCTACCAACTATCTTGATTTAGATACTTTGGACTGGTTAGAAACCTATCTAAAGAGCTATTCTGGTGCTATCTTGGTTGTTTCCCACGACCAGTACTTTTTAGATCATTTGGCTAACCAAATTTTTGAATTGCAATTCGGTAAGCTAACTGTTTTTAAGGGAAACTACTCTAACTATGTTGCTGAGCGTGAGTTACGCAACATGCAGCAAGAAGAGGCTTACGAGCGGCAACAAGAAAAAATTAAAAAGGATGAGGAATTCATTCAAAAGAATATTGCCAGAGCTAAAACCACTAAGCGTGCCCAAAGTCGACGTAAGCAACTAGAAAAAATGGAACGGATCACTCCACCTAAACATAAAAACAAGGTTCAAATTAACTTTAGAAGTGAACGCCCTTCCGGAAAAGAAGTATTAATTTTACGTGACTTAACCATTGGTTATCCAACCAAAACCATGGTCGAAGATATTTCCTTGCAAGTTAACAAGGGCGATCGTGTTGCAGTAATTGGCCCTAACGGAATTGGTAAATCTACCCTACTTAAAACTGTCATGAAGGAATTAAAGCCAAAGGGTGGTTCGATCAAGTATGGTGCCTCTCTTGACATCGGTTATTATGATCAAGAATTACAACTGCTTGATCCGACCAAAACAGTGCTTGATACAATTTGGGATCGCCATAAAACGATGCCCGAGCGGGATGTACGTTCAATTCTAGCAAGTTTTCTTTTTACGGCTAAAGACATTGATAAGACAGTCGGGCAACTATCAGGTGGACAGAAAGCCAGGCTGACTCTGACAGTCTTATCCCTTGAGCATAACAACTTTTTGCTAATGGATGAGCCTACTAACCACTTAGACTTAGAAGCTAAAGAAGTACTTGAACAAGCCTTACAAAAGTTTGATGGCACTTTACTGTTCGTTTCACACGACCGCTACTTTATCAATCAACTATCAAACAAAATTGTTGAAGTTAAAGACCAGCATGCCAAAGTTTATGAGGGTGATTACACATATTACCTTAACGAAAAAGCTAAAACGACAGATACTGCGGTTGAAGCTCCTGTTAAGCAAAATGAAACAGAAATGGAAAATCCTTCTGATGAATCAGCCAACAAGCTTTCTTATCAAGAACAAAAGCAGCGCGATTCACAAAAACGGAAGTTGCAACGTGAAGTAGAAGCTGCTGAAGCAAAAATCGACCAACTTGAAAAACAGCAAGAAGAAATTCAAACTGAAATGGCTGATCCTGAAATTGCTACTAATTTTGATAAGCTTGGACCACTTCAAGAAAAATTAACAGACATTCAAACCGAATTAGACAAGGCAAATGATGACTGGGAAACAGCTCTCACTGCATTAGATGATTTTGAATAAACTAAAAGACATTGCATAAACCTGCAATGTCTTTTTTTACCGTTCTGGTAACGTAATTCGACCTTTAATACACTCAACAGCTTGTCCACCAATTAGAATTTGACCTTGATTATCTAAGTCAACTTCAATTAACCCGGAGCGCCCACATTTTTGGCCTTGGCTAGCAAGATAGTGAGATTTTGCTAATAGGTGCTCTTCTTTAACCAAAACTGCCACTGCACCATTCCCACTCCCACAAACAGGATCTTCATGGACACCTTGTCTGGGGGCAAATGACCGAACTTCAACTTCCGTTTCTCCATCAGTCAAGGCAAAAACAGTTACACCTGAAGTGCCTTTTGGCAATAATGATGCTAATTGGCTGTCGTCTGGATTTAGACTAAGAACAGTTTCAACCGTATCAAGATATAAAGTGTACCAAACTGCTCCAACGTCAACTACCTTAGCTAGCTTAATTGAATCAATATTTGGAAGCCCTAGAGCCTGAGCAATTGCTTCTAATAAATCTGATGAAATTGGTTTTACTTCAGGTTCAGGTAAGGCAAAGAATAATTTGTCTTGCTTCATAAAAACCGGTACCAATCCTTTAGTACATTCTTGCACTAAGTATTCAGAATGCTTAGGCTTTAGTCCATTATTCAATGCCACTTTTGCTGAGCCAATCGTTGGGTGACCTGCAAAGGATAGTTCTTCTTTAGGGGTAAAAATACGTAAACGATAATCAGCAGCAGGATTCGTTGGCGAACATAAAAATGTGGTTTCCGAAAGGTTGGTCCAATTCGCTATTTTTTGCATTTCATCATCGCTAAACTTGTCACCATCAATAATTACCGCGACCGGATTACCCTGATAAGGTATTTGGGTAAAAACATCTGCCTGGCTAAAAGCCACATAATTGTGTTGCATAAATATATCCTCCACTAGTTTTATAAATAACTAGTTTAACATTTCAACTTTAAATGCTGAATAGCTAATTAAGTTCTCAAGCATCTTGTCTTTTAGACCCACTTTTCATAAAATGAAGGTTACCTAATACCATTAATTAAAAAGCGAGGTTATGAAATGGAGAAATTACGCATTGCTCTTTAATTTGTAAATAAATTAAGGAGGACAAACAAAATGAATTTTTTAACCGATAAGAATATTAATCTAAAACAGCTAATTAACTTGTATCAAAGTGTAGGCTGGACTTCATATACAGAAAAACCTGAACTACTTCAGCAAGCTGTCCATAATTCGCTTTATGTGCTTGGCGCATTCGATCATGATCAACTAATCGGCTTAATTCGTGTCGTTGGTGATGGCTTGATTATTATTTATATTCAAGACTTACTGGTTTTACCTGCGTATCAAAACCAGGGAATTGGCTCAACATTGATTAATAAAGTACGTAAAGAATTTCGTCACGTGCGCCAACAAGTGCTTTTGACAATGGAAGAACCTGAAACACGTGCCTTTTATGAAAAAAATGACTTTTCATCTTGTGATCAAGGTGAATTAGTTGCTTTTTATCACGAATATTAACCATAACAAAAAGACTCAACCTTAAAAGTTGAGTCTTTTTGTTTTTACTTTAACATTTCTGTTGCGTAAGGTAATTCGAGCGAAGGATCTGCATTTAAAGTTAAATCTGAAAATTTACCTTCGTTATAGAGATTATAGGCAGCAGCACCTATCATTGCTGCATTGTCACCACATAATTTTAGACTTGGCAAAATAACTTTAGGAGTTAAATTCTCTGGTAGATTAGCAATTTCAGCTTCCATTCGATCACGTAAACCTAAATTAGCAGCAACACCCCCACCCATAATGAAGGTTTTCGGTTGATACTGATTGATTGCCCTGATTGTTTTATGAGCCAAAACATCAACCACCGCAGCTTGAAAACTAGCCGCCAAATCATATTTATTTAATTCTTGATGAATCTGATCCGCATGGTGACAGGTGTTAATAAACGCACTCTTTAGTCCAGAAAAAGAAAAATCATAATCGTCGTCTTCCATCATTGCACGTGGAAAATTGAATGTATCTTTACCCTGATGTGCCCATTCATCAATAGTTTTACCAGCAGGATAATTAACACCAAGAACGCGGCCAATCTTGTCGTATGCTTCCCCTGCAGCGTCATCTCTCGTGTCACCAACAATTTCAAAATGAGTTGGGTCTTTCAAAAGAACAATTTCAGTATGACCGCCAGAAACTTGAAGTGCCAATGCAGGATAAACAATTTCATCTGTTAATTGGGCTGCCATAATATGACCCATGATATGGTCGACACCAATCAAAGGTAAACCTGTTGCCATTGAAGCAGCTTTAGCAGCACTAACACCAATTAGCAATGCACCTACCAGTCCAGGACCATAAGTTACAGCAATGGCATCAATATCATTCCAAGTAGCATTGGCTTCAGCCAAAGCTTCTTTAGTAATTTGACTAATTACTTCAATATGATGGCGACTTGCCACTTCAGGCACAACACCACCAAAACGCTGGTGGCTCTTAATTTGTGTAGCAACAATTAAACTTTCAATTTCGCGACCATTTTTGACAACTGAAGTTGAAGTCTCATCACATGAGCTTTCATATGCCAAAATACGGATATCTTTTTTACTATCCAAAGTCAATCCCTTTCTTTTGTGTTGTTATATCCAGCACCATATTCAATCCATCTTTATGTACGTCTTGATAATAATTTGGGCGAACTAACTTAACTGTAAAGCCCAGAGCCTGATAGAGCTTTTTGGCGTTTTCATTGTCAATTCGCACTTCTAAACTAATAAAACTGCAGTTAGCTTTTTGCGCGTAGTCAATCATCAGTTTCATCAAGTAAGTACCTAACCCTTGGTGTTGCCACTCCGGATCAACCATTATGTTAGTAACATGGGCTTCAGTATTCATCTTACGCATCCCAATCATTGCCACTAATCTCGAACCATGATAAACCACTAAATACAGTGAATCCTTTTTAATTAGTTCAACTTGAAAAATTGCAGCTGACCATGGTGTCGCACCATTATAGACTTTTTCTTCAAGTAATAGTAGATTAGTGATTTCATCAGTTTTTGCCTTCATTACTTGAAGCGTTTCTTGCTGCAATTTAAAGGCAAATGGCCTGAAGTGAAAATCACTTGAGTCATTTGCTAAATGCGGAAACGTAACTAGCTGTTTAAACTTCTTCCACATAATTACTATCTGGACCAAACGGATTACCCGTCTTTTTATGCCAATCTACTTCAGCTTGTGTCCGTCTCAAATAGTTTGGTAACAATAAATCAGGATCAACTGGTTCCTTGTTGAGTGCAAGCTTGCCAATTAAACCTGTATGAATTGCATTTTGCTCATCAGAGCCAAATGAATATGGCAGTTCAAGCGTATCAAGTTGCTCGATCTGCTTATCAAAACCAGATCCAATAAAGAGAAGCTTTTTCGGCTTATGATCATTTAAATACTCGTTGATTGCAGTAAGTAAAACATCGATGTGGTAATGTCCATCGGGAATGACATTAACTGGCTGCCCATTTTCATTAAGGTATGCTCCTGCAAAGAAGTTGTCATTTCTGGCATCAATTCCAGCCACCAATAAAGTATCTTCTTCAGAGCAACTGGCTGCTAAAGCTTGTAAAGTAGAAACGCCAACTACTTCTTTATTTAAAATGCTGGCAAACATTTTCACTGTTGTGACACCGATACGTAGACCTGTGTATGAACCTGGACCAATTGCGACTGCAAAACGGTCAATATCCTTTAACTTAAGCTTATTTTTGTTCAGAATTTCATCAATAATTGGATCGAGATGTTCACTGTGGTTCCGCTCATCCAATTCATTCTTTTCTACTATTAAGCGTTCATCTTCATTTAAAGCCACACTCAACTCATTAGTTGCCGTTGATATGCTTAAAATTTTCATTTCAGATTACTTCTACCTTTTTAAAACTATCTTCTAATTTTTACCCGCGAAATTGCTTGTAAAACAAAGTAAGTAACAACCATTTCGATCCAAGGCACAATCGTCTCTTTAGGGATGCGCTGAATTAAAGCTGCCTTGAGATCCATGCCATACATCAGATGAACCCATAGTGTATTCAATCCAATATTGACTATAACTGTAACCAAAATCGTTGCAAGAATAATGCGCCAAATTTTAACTGGTTTCTTGTAAAAAAGCAAACCATAAATAAGTGGCCCGATCATTGCACTTAATGTGAAGCCAATAAAAAAGCCCCCTTGGTTGCCAAATAGCGCTGAGGACACGAAGTCACTAATTCCACCGCCAATTGCACCCCAAACTGGGCCAAATAAATAGCCAAGCATGACGCTTCCAATAAAACCTAGACTAACATGAACAACTGTTGTTCCAAGACTAAAGCGACTAAGAACAACTTTGATGGCAACAACAAAGCCTAAAAGGACTAGATCGCGCAATTCAACCTTAAATATTTCCTTTGTAGTCATTTTGCAGCACTTCTTTCATAATAAACTTGGTTTAATAACCTCGTCTAATTATATTATAATTTACGCCAAGTTAGTTCACAAACGGCTTTATCATTCCGTTCTTCATCAGCAATTGTGTGGTATGACTTGATTTCATCTTCGTTTTCAACCAACTTTACACAAGCAAATGGCGTCTGCGAATAGCGTACTTCAAGGTTAAACTTGATGTCAATCCCACTAATAACATGAGTCTTAAGAAAATCACGATCCAAAGTATCAATAAACCAGTTAAAGTAGTGGCCGTTAGTCATATGATGATTAGTATCTAAATCGTCATAGCGAACGCGGTATTGACGCTTATCTTGATATTCATCTTGTGGCTTCAAACGTGGAAAACGTGGCAACTTTTTCAATAAAGGAATGCCTAAATCATCCATCATTTCTTTATCGGTTGAAACCAATTTACGTTTACTTAAATCAAATAAAACCCATTCGCTTTTACCAGTAATCAGGGTATTGCCCTTTTCATCAGTAAATTGGTAATCACGATACTCCAGGAACCGGTTATAACCAATTGGTTCAGTCGTTAGAGTAATTACTTCACCAGGCTCAGGCCACCTATTAACATCTAAATGATACTGCGTTACTACCCAGCCCAGGCCGCGACGTGTCAACTCTTCGGTGCTACCAGAGCTATCGGCTAGTTGATTCTCAGAAACACTCATCATCAAGTTAATCATTGCTGGTAATCTTAAATGCCGGTTTTCATCACATTCATAATAATTTACTGTATGTTGTTCACTATATTTCATATTACTTGCCTACTTTTGATGATATCGATCATATAACTCATTCTTCGAGACATTATTTTCCTGAGCAACTTCTTTGATTGCAACTTTCTTACTATCGCCAAGCTGTACACGCTGATCAACTAATGCAATTAATTCATCCCAGGAGAGTTGCTCTTGCTCTTTGTCATTTGGTGATACCAATATTACAAATTCGCCTCGCGGAGCATTCTCCTCAAAATAATCATTTAATTCAGTAATCGTACCGCGAACAAATTCTTCATGAATTTTGGTTAATTCTCTAGCAGCAACAATTTGTCGGTTAGAATCAAAAACTGTTGCCATGTTTTTAAGCGTTTTAGCCAAGCGATGAGGTGCTTCATAAAAAATTGACGTTGCTCTTGCCTCATTCATTTGTTCAAAAAACGGCTTCTGCTCGCTAGCTTTTCGTGGTAAAAAGCCGTAGTAAGTGAAAGGTTGCGCATCAAAACCTGAAGCAATCAGGGCTGTCGTAAAGGCAGAAGCTCCTGGAAGTGGTACAACTGGAATATCGTTTTTGATACATTCTTGCACCAATTCATAACCAGGATCAGAAATAACTGGCATACCAGCATCACTGATTTCAGCAATTACAGCTCCTTCTTGCATTAGTTTAATTAGTTCCGGAGCACGTTGTTTAGAATTATATTTATGAAAAGACAGCATATGATTATGAACGCCAATCTTTTCCAATAAAATTCCACTTGTTCGTGTGTCTTCGGCTGCAATATAATCCGCGCTCTGTAAAACTTTTTTGGCCCGAATGGTTATGTCTTCTAGATTACCAATCGGAGTTGGTACTAAATAAAGTTTACCCTTGTCTGTCGCATAGCTACTTTGCCGCTGCATCTATCTCAAGTCCTTAATGTTTTTTCTTCTTTTCACCAAAATTGTCTAAAATATCTAAGCAAAACATGCAATCCGAACTAGGATCACGATGAGAACCATAGTACATATTGCAGATGTGATAACCTGAATTGTATATTTTGCGTAAAGATTCAAGACCACTTTGCGTCTTAATCGTGTTGTTATGGGCATTGCTCATCTTATCCATTTTTTCACGCAACAACTGATTTTCGACTTTAAGTTCTGTATTTTCTCTAAGTGTATCTAAGATACTATTTTCCAAGCTTTCAATGGTTTTAGTCATACTAACCATCGATTCATGGAGCTGCTCTAATTTTGAATAAGAATCAACCATAAAAACACCTACCTTTTCCACTGCAAAGCAAGATAATCAAGAAGATTACGAAAACTAACATTGCTATATTGCATTTTGTCAATTTCCACTAAGTACTTCAGCATTCTTGCACCAGTCTGTTGATTACCACTATTTAAATCTTTTTGTGCCATTTGCTTTAGCATAACCAGCAAGTAATTTTGCTCGGACTTGCCTTTAGCCAATTCAGCCAATTTATGCGCACTTACCAATGCCAATGAATTGTGCTCTAGCATTTCTTGATAAAAATACTTGATTGCCTGATCAAGACTACTAGTATTACCTAATTCATCAATCTCATCTTGGCTAAAACCATTTTCCAACAAAAGTGTCGTTTTATTATCAGGTTTCTTGCCATCAGTAAAATTAACAATCTGGGTACGCGAACGAATTGTTGGTAAAATTTGATCCGTATTATTAGTAATCAAAATTGTAACCACTGGAGCGACTGGTTCCTCTAACAAGTTAAGAAGAGCATTAGCTGCAGCTAGAGTCAGCTTTTGTGCCTCATCAATGATGAAAAAGCGCGTGCTACTTTGAACTGGGCTCTTTGCTAATTCTTCTTTTAGTATTCTAACCTGATCGATTCCTAAACTCTGTTTATTTTCAGGTGTAACTAACAACACATCTGGATTATTTTCAGAGATAATTTGGCGACAATTTTGACAAGTACCGTCCGGTTTTTGTTCACCTGTACAATTGAATAAACACGCTAGCCAATATGCCGTATTTAAGGCTTGCTTTTCATTTGCATCGACAAATAAATAGCTATGAGCCAACTTATTTTCTTCATAAGCATGTTGTAAAAACTGGGCTTGTTTTTTGCCCCTTTTTGCTAGTTCGATTTTCATTAAAATTGCTTAAATTCTTCTACAGGTAGTACAAAGCATGTTGCACCGCCAACTGTGATTTTTACTGGTTGACTGCTAACATCAAATCCAGTCATTGATAAATTAGGATTCATGTACTCTTCACGTCCTTGTGACTCGCCTTGAATTAAGCGCATCACTTTCTTGACGTGTTTTTCATCAATTCCGATTAAGAAAGTTGTATTACCTTCACTTAAAAAGCCACCAGTTGTCGCCAACTTAGTTGCACGAATGTTTTCTTTAGCAAAAGCATGTTGCAGCCGGCTAGCATCTTCTCTTTGAACAATTGCAATTATTAATTTCATTCAAATCAGTCCTTTAGCAAATCTTTTGATATCCGTTTTTTAATAATATTAACACAGTCTTCTACTACTCGATTAACCGGTCGATCTCCATCGACAATGGCAATTCGCTCTGGATGTTTACGGTTAATTTCAAGATAACCTTCATAAACCTTTTGATGAAAGGCTAATTTTTCCTGTTCCAAACGGTCTTCCTGACCCGCGCGAGCACGTTCAATTCGTGCAAGACCAACTTCAGGCTTAACATCTAAGAAAAAAGTTAGATTCGGTTCGATGCCACTAGTTGCAAAATTATTAATTTGCTTAACTGCATCGATTCCAAGATCACGTCCTGCACCCTGGTATGCCAATGAACTATCAACAAAGCGATCAGAAAAAATCACCTTACCTGCTTTAAGTGCTGGAATTACTGTTTCACTCATATGCTGACTACGAGCAGCTGCATATAATAGTGCTTCAGTTTTTGCACCCATTTTTTCATTAGTCGGATCCAAAATAAGCTGCCGAATTTTTTCAGCAATTATTGAACCGCCTGGTTCGCGGGTTACTAGATATTGTGTTTTGAGCAGCGGTGCAATTTGGGCAACCACTTGTTCTAAAACCGTGCTTTTACCGGACCCATCAGGCCCTTCGAAACTGATAAAATAGCTATTCATAAAACTCTCCATGAGTCTATTTTACAAGAGATTGTCTTATATTAACACCCCAAGGTCCTTTAATTTTAGTAAAAATAAAAAAGCCCTTAAATTAGAGCTTTTTTATTCTGAAATTGCATTTGTAAAACCACTAAATCTTGTATGTCGATGACGAGCTTCATCATATAAAAAAGAATACTTGGCCTGCAATATTTTACCTACAATGATATTATCTTCTGACATGTCAAGGGTAGTTGGATCTAGACTTTTTTGAATCGCAATTTCTTCTTGTAGTGTTTCAATTGTAGCGATCAGCCGCTGATCGCCTAGTTTTTTAATCTTATCGTGTGCCATTAGATTGAAGTTCTCCCCTGCACTGCTCTTTTTAGAGTAATTGCATTTGCATATTCAATATCACTACCAACTGCCAAACCGGCTGCTAAGCGTGTGACTTTGATACCAGATGGTTTGATTAATTTACTAATATACATTGCAGTAGACTCGCCTTCCGGCGTTGAGTTTAATGCCAAGATCACTTCTTTAACTTGCTCCTGTTTTTGCAAACGAACAATCAAAGATTTGATGTTGATTTCTTCAGGTCCAATGCCATCCATTGGCGACAAAATCCCATGCAGAACATGGTACAAACCGTTATATTCACCCATTTCTTCAAATGCCATTACATCTTTGGGTTGTTCAACCACCATAATTGTTGATTGCTCACGGTTTGGATCACTGCAAATTGTACATGGATCTTGCTCGGTAATATTGCCACAAATTGAACAGCGATGAAGTTTTTCTTTTACTTCATTCAAAGCAGTGCCAAAGTCATGAACATCTTTATCAGGCATATCTAAGGTATAAAAAGCTAACCTGGTTGCTGTTTTTTCACCAATTCCAGGTAATTTCATATAAGAATCTATCAAATGTGCAATTGGTGCTGGATATTGCAATTAAATCATACCCTTCGTATATTTACCTAAACTTTGCTGTGTCGCTTCATCAATTTCTGATAAGCCTTTATTAACAGCATCAATAATCAAATCCTGCAACATATCCGGATCATCAGGATCAATTGCATCTTTATTAATGTTAATATCCTTCAATTTGCGGTCACCACTAAAGGTTGCAACTACCATATCATCTGCAGACTTTCCTACGAATTCTTGGGCAGTGATAGTTTGTTGCTCTTGGGCCATCTGCTCTTGCAACTTTTTAGCTTGTTTCATCATTTGTTGCATGTTCATGCCGCCCATACCACCAAAATTAGGTCTTTTACTCATTATTTTTCTCCTTTAAATTTTAATCCTTAATATTAACAGCGTCACCAAATAAGTCTTTCGCTTTTTGAACAACTTCATCGTTATTCTCTTGCACTGGCTCTTCTGCTCCCGACTCTTCAATACCAGATTGCTTCTGCCGCTTAAGTAGTTCATCCCTGTGCGACTGTAAAAATTCCTTCCGAACTGTGAACCAGTCCTTATCCGGAACAAGCACAATTTGGTACTCATGCTTAGTAAATTTCGCAATCTGATCAGTCAAAATATCAAGCAGATCATCATCAGAGCTAGCTTTTTCAAACCAAAGCGCATATTTGCATTTCATCACTACCTGATCCGGACTAGCCGCCACAGGCTCAAGCACATCAAGCAGTGCTCGCTGCGAAACAGCTAAAACAGATTGCAAATCTGGCCATACATCTTTGATTGCCTGTAGATCTTTTTTAGTAGCATTTTCCAAAACATGATAGACCTGTTTGCGATTCTGCTCGTCTGCATGTTGATCGTTGCGAACCTTCTTTTTATGATTTTTAGGTTTAGCAACTTCTTCAGAAGGTTGGGACATTTTTCCTACATTTGATATCTCAGTATCAAGGTGGAAAATGCGGTCGCTGTTTACGTTTTGCGTTTTACCAAGCTTAGCAACTTTTTCAGTTAATTCAACCACTTGCTTTTTAAGCGCAGTTACTTCAGCTTGCAGTTCTTGACCGTCAGCTGCCTGCTTTTCTACTACTGGGGAAGTAGCGGGCGTGGCTGCAGCGTTTGGCACTACTTCCTGATTAGTACTTTCAACCAAGAAGACCTCTAAGGGAATTTGCTGCTGATTAGTATACCGCAAATCATTTAGCGCAGTGTTGGCAGATGCAATTAAATTAAAGTAGCGTTGTTCAGGAATATCCTTAATCTGCTCAACGAAATCCTGACTTAAAAAGTTACTTTTATTTTCACCACCAGCTTTTAGCAAAATCAAAGCGTTCGTGGCCATATCAATTAACTCATCTAATATATTTTTTGAGCTCGCACCATTCTGCAATTCTGTCTGGGCTAAAGCAAGAGCTTGGCTTGCATCTTTATTTAAAATTGCTAATAAAATCTGTTCAATTTTTTCTTTGGCAGCAAAGCCAGTGATTTCAAGTGCCGCATCATACTCAACCGAATCATTTTCATAACTGAGCAATTGATCAAGGATACTAAGAGCATCCCTCATCCCACCATCAGCTACTTCGGCGATTACAGCAAGGGCTTTATCATCATATTTGATATTTTCTTGATCAAGGATATACTTCATCCTCTTTTCAAGGTCAGCTTGCGAAATTCGCTTAAAGTTATAGCGCTGCGTTCTAGAAATAATTGTAGCTGGGACTTTTTGTAATTCAGTAGTCGCTAAAATAAAGACAACATGCTCAGGTGGCTCTTCCAAAGTCTTCAATAAAGCATTGAATGCCCCCATTGAAAGCATATGAACCTCATCGATAATGTAGACTTTGTATTTCCCCTGAGTTGGAGCGTATTTAACCTTATCACGTATTTCACGG
The DNA here is from genome assembly GCF_003150935.1 of Lactobacillus apis. NCBI lineage: Bacteria > Bacillati > Bacillota > Bacilli > Lactobacillales > Lactobacillaceae > Lactobacillus > Lactobacillus apis. Next base: position 1,160,187 of record NZ_CP029476.1, read on the forward strand.
ATTTCATCGACCCCATTATTCGAGGCCGCATCAATTTCCATGATATCAGCCATCGCACCCTTATCAGCAGCAAGACAGTTCTCGCACTCATTACATGGTTCGCCATCTTGAAGGTTAGTACAGTTGAGTGCCTTGGCAAAAATCTTGGCACACGAAGTCTTACCTGTACCGCGCGGTCCTGCAAATAAAAAAGCATGTGAAATCGTGCCGCGCTTAATCGCATTTTTCAAAGTATTCGTAATATCTTCTTGACCAATAACACTGTCAAAAGTGCGTGGTCGCCATTTGCGGTATAACGCTTGATAAGCCATTGATTTATCTTTCTCTAGTAAAAAACTCTTAACTCTTCGAAAGAGTTAAGAGTTTGTTAATGTCTAATAAAAGGCACATGCCTGAACGACCTTAGTGCTGCTACCTTCCGGTCCTGACACGCTTTGGAAGCCAAACATTGCCCAATAGATATACTAACGTACTTTGAGATTTTTTTCCACTAATTTACAGAATTTTTGCTATTTTCCATTCCCATTTTAGCTTCTTTTTGCTTGTTTCTGATCTCCCTAAAAAAAGATTTGAGCATCTGACTTGCTTCATCTCGGTATAAGCCTCGAATTACGTTGGGATGATGATTAAACTTGCTCACTTCAAACAAGTTAACTACGCTACCAGCTGCACCTGCCTTAGGATCAAGCGCACCATAGAAGACGTTTTTTATTCTAGAATTAATGATTGCCCCTGCACACATTGGGCATGGTTCCAAAGTTATAAAAAGACTGCAATCAAGCAGACGCCAAGTTTTTAGTTTTTCACATCCCTGCCGGATTGCCATCATTTCAGCATGCTGCGTTGCATCTTGATCAAGCTCTCTACGATTATAACCCTCACCAATTACCTGTCCTTCAGGGGCAACCAAAATTGCACCAATCGGAACTTCTCCTTTTGCCTCAGCTTTTCGAGCCTGTTCAAAAGCTAATTGCATGTATTTTTTCTTTTCTTCACTTGAAAAAGACATTAGGAATTCACCGCCTGTATAACGTAGTAACCCTTATCACGAATTAGAATTGTGCAGTTGCCAAAAGTTTCTTTCAGCAGCTTACGTGCGCTCGGTTCTCCCTGCTTTTTCTGGATAACGACCAGTAAAACACCATCTTCAACTAAATGGTCCTTTGCACCAGCTAAAATACTTGAAACAACCTTTTTCCCTGCCCGAATTGGGGGATTGGTAACAATTAAACCAAATTTCCGTTCACTGGGAACTTCATCATACACATCCGATTTGTAGATATTAACATTAGTGATGCCATTTACTTCGGCATTTTGGACTGCCAAGTTAAGACCACGTTCATTTACATCAACTAAATCAACGGTTTGCTCAGGCCAAAACTTGGCTGCAAAGAGACCAATCGGACCATAGCCAGCACCAACGTCTAAGATGTTACTACTTGGAAAATCAACTTCGGCCATTTGTTTGATTAAAACGCCTGAACCATAATCTACACGCATTTTTGAAAAAACGCCTGCATCTGTTGTAAATTTTAGATCAATATTGTTTATCTGATAATCAATTATATGCTCATCATGCTTAGCTGTAGGATTAGCAGCGTAATACATTTGATTTTCTTGGTCACTCATTATTTACTCGTTTCTTTTTTAAACAGTTTTACTGTAAATAATTTTAACGAACCATTTTACTTTTGCAAATTAGAAAGAACAAAAAATCCACTTCATTACTTAGCGGTATTCTTCTGCAATTATTAATGACAATTTTGCAGACATTTTAGGATAAAATAAAACCCCGAAGCTATCTAATTTCGGAGTTTAAGGCTTTAATTTAAAGTTCTTATATAATTCTAGCTAACTTTTTTCGTGAATTGCTACATTTTTTGAATCTATTTTTGGAACTTTATTGTTCTTTTCTTCTGTTACGTTAGTCTTGTTTTGTTCATTTGCATTATCAGTACTAGCTGCACTCACAGAAACACTTTTTCCAAAGAAAAAAGCTGAAACTAATAAAGATAGACAAAAGTGAATATTCTCTTTTCTTCCATTAAATCCTCTTTTGTAAATTACTCATACTAAAATTATAATTTAAGAAGAGGAAAATTAATATATCATGTAGTAAGATATATTAACTCACTTTGCCCATGTTAATAAAAAAGACAAACTTGTTTTATTAACAAGTTTGTCCCTATATTAGCTTATTTAATAAGTAACTCCTACAGAGGAATAAATTTGATCACTTTGTCCGATAACTGCACCCAAACCAATTGTCTTGTCTTTTGGATTTAGCAAGATATCACGGTGACCCCAGTTAGAAGCTGCATCGTTATAAATATATTCGTAAAGCATCCCTTGAGCAACCAAAGCACTTGAAGCATTCTTTGCCTGTACAAGCTGATTGGTAGAATGGTCAACACTAACACCCCATGGGAACATTGCGATACATTCTGCAACACTTGCACTTTTAATGTTTGCATCTTCAAAGCACTTTTCAAGAATGAAGTTATTGTTTGAGTCAAAGTGAGAAAAATTATTTGGCAACAGCTTTGTTCGTTCCTGAACTACTTCATCGTAGTGAGAATCCTCTGATACTGCTGAAAGGCCGCGTTTTGCCCTTTCAGCATTTAAACCATCCAAAAATGCTTTTCTAAAATCAGAAATTGAGAAATTGCTTACCGCGTCATCCTCAGACTTACTTGGTGTCTTCGGTGTAGTTGATGTTTTTTGCGTCGTATTAGTATTTGGTGTAGTCGGTGTTACAGGTGTGTTTGCACTTGTAATGGTAGTATCCTCATGTGATGTTGGCTTTGCCTTGATAATAGTTACATACTTAGCTAAAACATATTTATTGTAGCCAACCCTATAGTACTTTTTCTTATTAATCTTTACTTTACCAACTAATGCTAATTTTTCACCCTTTTTTAAGGTTGATTTTTTTATTTTGCGGCCTTTTCCATTATACAAACTTGTCTTTTTGGTAATACGACCTATCTTTGCGGCCGGAACAGTTAGCTCTGTTCTATTAGTTACCTTTTTAGCTTCTGAAGGCTCTGCATTTAATGCTAGGCAGCTTCCCAAACTTGTAATTGCCACAAGTGCTGTTAAAGCTTGGCGACATTTATTTTTTCTCATTAGTTTTCTCCATTCTTGATTATTTTTAATAAAAAAACTCCTAGTAAATACAAATACACTAACTACTTTGTATACTTTTACTATAAAGCCAATTATATTACAAACCAATGAGTATGATTAATTATTTTAAAAATTAAGCTGATTATAAAAGGTTATATTTTTACAAACAAAAAAGCGCAACCCCAAACATATTGGGATTACGCTTTTTCTATTTAGCTTGTCCAGTTGGACTGTAACTATTTCAAAGTTACTGAAGCACCAACTTCTTCAAGCTTAGCCTTGATGTCGTTAGCTTCGTCTTCAGAAACGCCTTCTTTAACGTTCTTAGGAGCACCATCGACAAGGTCCTTTGAATCCTTAAGGCCAAGTCCAGTAAGGTCACGAACAACCTTGATAACTTTAACCTTTTCTTGACCAGCTTCTGTTAATTCAACATCGTAGCTTGACTTAGCAGCAGCTTCACCACCGGCAGCACCTGCAGCAGCAACTGGTGCAGCAGCAGAAACGCCAAATTCATCTTCAATAGCCTTTACAAGGTCATTTAATTCAAGAATTGAAGCATTCTTTAAATCTTCAATAATCTTTTCAGTATCTAAAGCCATATTTATATATCCTCCGAAATATTTTTATTAGATATAAATTACATTATATTTATTCAGCAGATTCGTCTTTTGAATCGGCAACAGCGTTAATAGCGTAAGCGACGTTACGTACAGGTGCTTGTAATACAGAAACAAGCATTGATAGTAATCCTTCGCGTCCTGGAATGGCAGCAAGAGCCTTGATATCTTCCTTAGAAGTTACCTTACCTTCAAGCACACCACCCTTAATGTCAATAACATCAAAGTCATCTTCGTATTTTGAAACAATACGAGCTGGTTCAGTGATGTCATCAGCATTATCAGTATAAACAACAGCTGTAGGTCCAACAAAAGTATCTTCAAGACCTTCAATGCCAGCCTTAGCAGCAGCACGTCTTAGGTAAGTGTTCTTAACAACCTTCATTTTAACACCGTTATCACGAAGTTCCTTACGCATGTTAGTAACTTCTTCAACAGTTAAACCAAGGTAATTAATTACCAAAATAGCTTTTGCAGCTTTAAGATCTTCAGCGAACGCATCAACGAACTTTTCTTTTTCAGCAATAGCAGCTTTACTCAATCGAATTCACCTCCGTTAAATTTTTTTGATAAATTCTATAAGGCCTAAAAAACTCCATGCCAACAAAGACATGGAGCATTTAAAATCTTCATAATCTTCTGGCCTCGGCGGGATATTAAGGCGTTAGCCACCCGAGTCTTAGGTAGAATTCACTCTATTAACTATAGCAGGGTTACTTTTTAAATGCAAGCAATAATTCTGCGAATAAAAAGGAACTACTGTAATAGTTCCCTTTAAGCTTTATTTCTTTTTAGTCTTTTTGCTCTTCTTTGGAACCTCTTCCTTGATTTCCTTTTCAGAAGAAGTTTCCTTCTCTGAATTGATTAATTCAAATAAATCACCGGAAGACTTGTAAATAACCCAACTTGCTAAGTTAACAATGTGATCACTGATTCGTTCTAGCAAACGAATGATGACAAAATAACTTGCTGAAGCAACGGCAACATTAGGGTCTTTTTTAACACCATCAATGATCATTTTTCTAGCCTTGCGGTAGTCATAATGAACATCTGCATGGCCATCAAGCATTTCACGAGCAGTCTTTTCATCATCTTGAACATATGCAGTCAATACTTTGATTAACATCGTACGTACTTGGTGTGTCATACGTGAAATTATTTCCTCAACATCAGGAATACGAGGATTACCCTTCACTCTAACTGTTTCAACGGCAATACTATTGGCATTCTCACCAATTCGTTCTAAGTCAGTAGTTGCTTTTAAAATACTGATTACCACACGGAAGTCAGTTGCAACTGGTTGCTGCAATGCCATCAGATCAAGGGCCTTTTTTTCGATTGTAATTGCTTCTTTGGCAACAACCTTATCTTGTTCAATCATTTCTTGAGCCATCTTTTTATTATGGTCAACAAATGAACGAGTACCCTTGTCAATTAACTCATTGACCTGTACTCCCATTTCCATAAATTGTGTGTTTAACTTTTTCAGTTCATCCAAAAATATTTCGTGCATGATCCACCTCCAAATTTAGCCAAAACGGCCATTAAGATAATTACTAGTTATTTCTTTCTTAGGGGCCAAAAACATTTGCTCGGTTGACCCAGACTCAATCAGTTCGCCATCCATTAGAAAAGCAACCTGATCAGAAACACGACTCGCTTGTTGCAAGTTGTGTGTAACCATAATGAATGTATACTTCTTTTTTAAGCCCATCAAAGTTTCTTCAATTTCAGCACTTGAGATTGGATCAAGTGCTGAAGTCGGCTCATCGAGTAAAACCACTTCAGGTCTGACAGCTAACGCACGTGCAATACAGATTCGCTGTTGCTGTCCCCCGGAAAACTCCTGGGCATTACGCTGCAAGTTATCCTTGGTTTCATCCCAAATCGCCGCCTGCTTTAAGCTTTCTTCAACTCGTTGATCAATTAATTGTTTATCCTTAACTCCTGCAACCCTTAAGCCGTAGGCAACATTGTCATAAACTGGAAAGGGAAAAGGTGTAGGTTGTTGGAAAACCATTCCCACTTTTTTACGTAATGCAACTAAATCCAGTTTGGCACGATAAATATCTTCACCTTCAAGCAAAATCTTACCTGTAATGTTGATATTATCAATGTCATCATTCATCCGGTTCAAGCATCTTAAAAAGGTTGATTTTCCGCATCCTGACGGACCAATCAAAGCAGTTAACTGCTTTTCTGGAAAGTTAAGACTGATGCCATGCAACGCCTCAAATTTGCCATAACTTAATTTGACGTTTTGGGCCTCCATAATATTTGTCATATGATCGCTCCTTTAGCCAAAACTACCTTGAATGTACTTTTCAGTAATCTCACCTTGTGGATTAGTGAAAATATTTGTAGTCGTATCATATTCAAGTGCATGTCCTAAATGAAAGAAAGCAGTGTACTCACTGATTCTGGATGCTTGCTGCATATTGTGCGTAACCATTACCATCGTGTACTTCTTACGCAATTGCTTTAAAGTATCTTCCAACTTAGCAGTTGAAACTGGATCTAGAGCACTTGCTGGCTCATCTAAGAGCAAAATTTCAGGTTTCAGTGCGATTGCTCTTGCAATACACAAACGCTGCTGCTGCCCACCAGAAAGAGCTAAGGCACTCTTATCAAGTTTATCTTTAACTTCATCCCACAATGCAGCAGCTCGCAAACTTTCCTCAACAATTTGCTCAAGCTTTTGTTTATCTTGTTGACCATTAGCCTTTAGCGCATATGTTATATTTTCCCTGATTGACTTAGGAAACGGGTTAGGCTTTTGAAAGACCATCCCAATCGCCTTGCGCAGTTCATAAACATTGATTTTCTGCTGATTTACATCAAGATCATGAAACATAATCTTGCCATCTACACGCGCTACACGGTCATTCATGCGGTTTAACGATCGTAAAAAAGTTGATTTCCCTGAACCTGAAGCACCAATTAGTGCTGTAATCGTGTTTTTCTTAAATCCTAGACTTACATCAAATAATTTTTGAATTGTACCGCCATAAAAAACACTTAAGTCCTCAGTGTAAATAGCACAATCTTCGTCTTTAAAAGTCTTAATGTAAGTCTTTTGAGTTTGCCAATTTTCCATAGAATTTTCCTTATTTAATTTTAGCAGCGGTCAAGCGATTGTATAACCAATTACCCAACGCACGAGCGCCAAAATTAAAGATAATGACTACAATAACCAATAAGGCAGAAGTAGCAGCTGAAACGACTGTGACATCGGGAATGATCCCCTCAGTGTTAACTTTCCAAATATGGACAGCCAAGGTCTCAGCCGGACGCATTACGTTTAAAAAGCTGGTTGGACTGAACATATTCCAATTAGAATAATCAACAGTTGAACCACTTTGTCCAGCAGTATAAATTAAAGCAGCTGCCTCACCAAAAACACGTCCAGCGCTTAGGATGATACCTGTTATAATACCTGGAAGTGCTGCAGGCAAGACGATACCACGGATTGTTTTCCAGTTGGATAAGCCAAGGGCCCAGCCGGCTTCACGCTGAGTTTGTGGCACACCTTTAATTGCTTCTTCAATGTTACTGGTCAAAATTGGTAAGTTAAAAAATGTTAAAGCCAACGCACCGGCAATAATTGAAAAGCCAAGGCCAAATTGAACGACAAATAGTAAATAGCCAAAAAGTCCAACAACAATTGAAGGAAGCGAGCTAAGAATTTCTATCGTAGTTCTAATTAATTGGGTCACCCAATTGTCCTTCGCATATTCAGCTAAGTAGATTGCTGCACCCAAAGCAATTGGTAGTGAGATCAATAAAGTTAAAATCAACAAATAAAGTGAATTAAACAGTTGATCTCTTATTCCCCCGCCAGCTTCAAATGAAGAAGAAGCAGAAGTTAAAAAGTGCCATGATAAATGTGGTACACCAGAAATTAAGATGTTTCCAATAATACCAACTAAAAGTAGGATTACGATGCCAACTAACAAATAGATAACGCCAGTAGCGATGCGATCATTTCTCTTTGAATTCATTTTACTACTAACTCTTCTTTCCAATTAAGTGTACCAAGAAGTTGAACACTAATGACATTATTAATAGTAGTAATGCCAAACTCCATAGTGCATTGTTAGGCAGTGTGCCCATAACTGTATTACCCATTTGACTAGTTAATTGACTAGTTAAGGTTGCTGCTGGACTGACCAAGTTGTAAGGCATTAAGACTGCATTACCAATCGCCATCTGAACAGCTAAAGCTTCACCAAAAGCACGTGCCATTCCGAAAATAATCGCTGTCATAATACGTGCTCGAGCAGCTCTCAAAACAACATGGTAAATAGTTTGCCACTGCGTTGCCCCTAAAGCAGCAGAAGATTTACGTAACTCCTTTGGAACTGCCTTAAAAGCATCAACTGTTAGAGAAGTAATTGTCGGTAACACCATAACAAAAAGAATTAAGGTGGCCGTCAAAATACCAAAACCTGTTCCACCAAAGACAGTTCTAACAGCAGGAACAACAACAGTTAAACCCAGGAACCCATATACAACTGATGGAATACCAACCAGTAATTCCATAACTGATTGCAAAAGGTTTGCTTTCTTCCCTGATTCGTATTCAGTCATAAAGAGTGCTACTGCGATTGCAAAAGGAGTAGCAATTAGGGCTGCAAGTAGCGTAACTGCAAAAGAAGTAACAATCATTGCCGCAGCACCAACGTGGTTAGGACCAGCACTTGGATTCCAATCAGTCGAGAACAGAAAATGAAAGATATTAACTTTATCAGTAAAAAAGGTTGCTAAACCATGACTACCAACAAAACCAATAATGGAGATAATCAGAATACCGATTAGTAAAATTGCTAAAGCAGTTAAACCTTTGCCCCAGCGTTCTTGTCTGGTTTCCTTAGAAGGTTTAGTTAACCTCGCAATATCAATACTATGCGGATTAATCCCCTTAATTTTGACGTGAGGAACTTTTTGTTGAGCAATCGCTTGTTCAACAACTTCCTGTAAGTCTTGTTCTTTTTTAGACATACTAATTACCTAATTTCGTAACTTTATTTTCACTATCACGCGAAACTTTCATTTCATGAATACTTAGATAGCCAATCTTAGGTACTAAATCTCTTTGTACCTTTTTACTTAAGACATAGTTAATAAACTTAGCGGTTGCCTTGTTAGGCTTTCCCTTAGTATACATATGTTCATATGACCAAAGTGACCACTTATTAGTGGGTATGTTCTTATTAACTGGTTGAACGTGGTTTATACTGATTTTCTGAATGTTCTCATCATTTGCATACGGAAATGAGATATATGAAATTGTTCCGGGTGTTGAATTAACAATCTTTTTGACTGTTCCATTAGAATCCTGTTCCTGCGAATTGACAGCATCCTTACCATTTAGAATCAAATCTTCAAAAGTAGTTCTGGTACCACTGCCGCGAGAGCGGTTAATCACAATAATCGGCAAGTTTTTACCACCAACTTGTCGCCAATTGGTTATTTTTCCTGTAAAAATGGCAGCTAATTGCTTCTTGGACAAGTTCTTGACACCGACTCCTTTATTGGCAATCGGGACAATTCCAACAATCGCAACAGGATAGTCCTGTAGCTTTTTTTCATCTATTCCCTTTTGGGTTTCAGCAAAAACATCAGACGTTCCTACCTGCACTGCACCCGCTTGAACCTGGCTAAGTCCTGTTCCTGAACCACCGCCTTGAACAACGATATTACTATCAAGATGAGCTAGATGATAATCATTACCAGCTTGCTCAATCAATGGTTGCAAAGCACTGGATCCAACAATCGTAATCTTTTCCTTACTTTGACCGCAACCCACTAAAAACAGCGGCACAACCAAAAGGACTACCAGCAATTTGCTCACATTCTCTTTACGCATTGTATTTTCCTCAATTTGACAATAGGATTATGCTTAGTTTAACAAATATCTTGCAATTGATAAATATTTAAGGTCAAAAAGTCGATAAAAAAAGCAACTCGCGCGTGTGGCAGAGTTGCTTTCCTATTTTCTTCGAATTAATCTTTAATCCAAGTTTAATGGATCAAGCTTGATCCCAGGACCAAAGGTTGCAGCAACTGCAACGCTCTTGATGTATTGGCCCTTAGCAGCTGATGGACGTGCACGTAAAATCACGTCACGTAGAGCATCAAAGTTCTCAATTAATTGTTCATCAGTAAATGATACCTTGCCGATAGCAGTATGAATAGCTGCTTGACGGTCAACACGGTATTCAACTTGACCAGCCTTAACGTTCTTAACGGCTTTTTCGATGTCCATTGTTACAGTACCGGTCTTAGGGTTTGGCATTAAACCTTTAGGTCCAAGCACACGACCCAAACGACCAACTTTAGCCATCATTGTTGGTGTTGCAACAACAACGTCAAAGTCTAAGTAACCGTTTTGAACTTTTTCTACTAAGTCGTCAGAACCAACTTCGTCAGCACCAGCAGCCTTAGCTTGTTCAGCTTGAGCACCTTCGGCAAAGACAATAACCTTTTGGGTCTTACCAGTACCGTTTGGTAAAACAAGTGAACCACGAATTTGTTGGTCTGCTTGCTTAGGGTCAACGCCTAAGTTGTATGAAACTTCAACTGATGCATCAAAACCAGCATATGAAGTTTCTTTAACTAACTTAATTGCTTCAGCAACTGAATATAATTTCTTTGAATCTACTTTTTTAGCAGCTTCTAAATATTTTTTACCATGCTTTGGCATGTGATTTCCTCCTTAATATGTGGTCAAACGAGCCTCAAACTCTCCCACCTAAATTGTTATAAATAACAGGATTAGTCTTCGACTTCGATACCCATGCTTCTAGCAGTACCTTCGATCATTCGCATAGCAGCTTCAACATCTGCAGCGTTAAGGTCCTTCATCTTTGTTTCAGCGATTTCCTTAACTTGATCCTTAGTTACCTTACCAACTTTCTTGGTGTTAGGTTCACCGGATGCCTTGTCGATCTTAGCAGCTTGCTTCAAAAGAACTGGAGCTGGTGGAGTCTTAGTTATGAATTCGAATGAACGGTCTTCATAAACTGTAATGACTACAGGAATAATCATGCCTTTTTGGTCAGCAGTTCTAGCATTGAAGTCCTTAGTAAAACCTACAATGTTAATTCCTGCTTGACCTAAAGCAGGACCAACTGGAGGAGCGGGTGTTGCAGCACCAGCTGGTATTTGTAATTTGACAACGTTAATAACTTTTTTTGCCACGGTCAAAACCTCCTTGATTCCGTGCGTGGTTAAAATGGAAAAGTTACCTACTTTTCCTCCCACAATAATAAAAGTACTTTAATATGGTACCATCGTTTTTTAAAATTTGCAATCTCTGGTAAAAGTTTAGCTAATTTTTTCTACTTGATCGTAATCAAGCTCGGTTGTAGTTGCACGGCCAAACATATCAACTGAAACAAATAACTTGTATTTATCGGGTTGAATTTCAGTAATCTTACCCTCAACGCCGTTAAATGCACCGTCAATAATAGTGACAGTTTCACCAACTTCGTATTCAACTTGAGGACGCTTTGCAGGTTCTCCCTGTTGACGCAACAGACGATTTACTTCTTCTTCAAGAAGTGGTGATGGCTTAGAACCACCACCATGTGAACCAACAAATCCAGTTACGTTAGGTGTATTTCGAACAACAAACCAACTTTCGTCAGTCATGACCATTTCAACTAAGACGTAACCAGGGAAGATTTTTTCTTCAACTTCTTTTTTCTTGTCGTTAACCTTCTCGATTTTTTCTTGTTCAGGAACCATTACCCGAAAGATATAATCTTGCATCCCCATGCTTTGTGCACGCGATAATAAGTCAGATCTAACCTTATCTTCGTATCCTGAATAAGTATGAAGCACGTACCATTGCTTCTTTGTTGTTTCAACCATTACAAATTTCTCCTTTTATTTTGGCAAACAAAAAAACCTCCACTCAGAGGTTTTTTCTTTAACTTTATTTATTATATCACGAATAGAATTTCATTTCTATTTACATGAACATTTGTGTTAAAACGCTGAACAAGTAGTCTAACACTCCTAGAAACAAGGCAAATAAAACTGAAGTAGTAATGACTGTTCCAGTATCATGACGGTTTTGCTTAGCTGTTGGCCATGTTACCAAGTGCATCTCGTGTGCTACGCTCTTAAAAAACTTAATCATTCAATTTACCTCGTTTCCTTGTGTAATGTCATTTTGCCACAATGTTTACAAAATTTATTCAATTCAAGCCGCTTCGTGCGATTCTTGCCTGCGGTGATTGAGTAGTTACGCGAGCCGCATACGCTGCAAGCTAATGATGCTTTTTTCACTGCCATAATCTCACTTCCAAACTATTGTATTTTAGCAAAAAATACAGGTATAAGCAATTCATTTAATAATTGTCCTAAAATTCAAGTCAATTTTTCTCTTTAAGTAAAAAGCAGCTACTTATTAAGCAGCTGTTTTTGGTGGTCAAACAAAAGCGTAACCACCGGGCGTAGAACATTGTAATAGTCGGATTTACTTCTTAAGATTTTCATTTACGAAGGATTCGATTTTATCGTCAGAATAATCAAGGAACGGAAGCATATCTTCTTCCGTCTTCATGGTATCTCTACCATTCTTTTCCATGAAATAGTCCCAAAGAGCATCCCTAACTGGCATGTCTGAATCACTCCAGTCAAAAACCTCTTTCATGTGACGATCTAACAATGCAGTCTTGATAACATCTTCTGCCATCTTAATCTACCTCCTATAAAATAATTCTACAGTTATTAATTATACGCTAAATTCTCATCATTTTCTATTAAACAGAGTCTAATAAAATTAACCGTGCTTTTTGCAACAGACGCGAGCGTGCCCTTACTAAGGTCATTGGCAAAATTTGCCAGTCGTTAATTATCTGTTCTGGTTGACAAAGTCCGAGAATAATTAATAAAGCCGTAACTTCTAAAATCGATAGCTTGTTGACTAATTCAGCTAGTTTTATGCTTAGCGGCACTTCGGGTAAAAAAGTTTCTGGCCGCCGAATAGGATTCATTCCTTTAGTAGCTGCTGCTTCAAAAGAAATTGCTTTGGCCCAAGCCTTTCTGCGGTATGCCATTTCACGTCTAAGAAGCGTATTGGCATGATTTACCAGCCGAACTTTGTAATAGCTAGCGAAACTACCCTTTTTTGGGTCAAAATCTTTCACAGCTAAATAACAAATGATCATCGCATCCTGATCCCAATCCTGATTATCGTAAGAGCGAAGATGATATTTTTTCTTAATATTCGCAATTAGTGGACGATACAAAAAGCAAAGCTTACGTAGTGCATCAGTCTGTCCACTTTTGATTTGCATAATTAACTCGGTTTCTTCTCTTGCTACTTCTATTTTAGCCATATTGCTATTCTCCTTTAGTTGATATCTGAACTAAAGAATACTGAGAAGCAAAATTTAATTTAAACGAACCAATGTTTAAATTTTTCACTAACAGGTAAATGTAACGGTTAATAACAGCAAAATTCACTTTAGGTTGTCAGAACAAAATTTGCAAAAAAAAATGAGCGCACATTTTGTATGGGCACCCATTTAACTTTTTTATTTATGATGATTTCTAGTATCCAGCATTTGATATAGCAAAACACCAGTTGCAACACTTGCATTGAGAGATTGCACATGGCCAACCATTGGCAAAGTAATCATTTGATCCATTTGTTCTTTCAGTAAACGTGAAATGCCTTTACCCTCATTTCCGATTACAAGAACAGTTTTACCATTGCTATCCCACTGACGATAGTCTGTTCCGTCCATATCTGTGCCAAAAAGCCAGTAACCACGTTTTTTCAACATTTGACTAGTTTGTACAAGGTTATTAACGCGGGCAACTGGGACGTAATCAATCGCACCAGTTGAGGTCTTAGCCACAACAGACGTCAAACCCGTTGCGTGTCTTTTCGGGATAATGATTGCATCGACCCCAGTTGCATCAGCTGTTCTCAAAATCGAGCCCAGGTTGTGTGGATCTTCAATTGAATCAAGCATTAACAAAAATGGTTGTTTCTCCTCCTGATCAAATTGATCGAGTAAATCATCCAAATCTGCATATTCGAAACTAGCAACAGTCAGAACAAGTCCCTGATGATTGCCGCCTTGAACTAGGCGATCAAGCTTATTTTTAGGAACAGTTTGAACAACAATTCCTTTTTCCCTTGCTAAACCGAATACTTCATCTGCAAAGCTTTCCTGTACACCTTGTTGCAAAAAAACCTTATTGATTCTGCCAGCATCCTGCGTTTTTAAAAAATCAATTCCAGCATGTCTACCGAAAACAAAATCACTATCACTTGAAGTCATATTCATCAATGCCACCATTCTCCACTGTTTCAATGCACCAAGAAGTTAGTTCTTGAAGCCGCTCTTTTTTACCAAGTAATTCCAGATAGCCCCAAACTGCTTCAAATCCTGTCGACAATTGGTATGTGGCTAAACTAGTATTCTTGGCCTTGCTATAAGTTTTAGAATTACGACCGCGACGAAAAGTTGCTAGTTCATCCTCACTCAATAAGCCATCTTCCTGCATCTTAGTAATCAAAGCCGCTTGAGCCTTGGCTGACACATAATGTGTTGCTCTTAGCTGCAAGGCTTGTGGCTTAACAATGCCACATTTAACTAAATGCCGCCGAATATCAACTTCATAAACAGCATCCCCTAAATAGGCTAACGTCTGCCCATTTAGTGTATCGGGATTAATTTCGTTTTCGTCCAACTTTTTACTATTACTCACGAATCCACCTTGTTCCTTGAGGAGTATCTTCAATGATTACTCCCATTTCTTTTAATTGATCACGCAACTGATCACTTTTAGCCCAGTCTTTGTTCTTCCTCGCTTCATCACGCTGCTCAATCAAAGCAACAATTTCATCATCACCTTGTGTCTCATTTTGCTTAATCAACTCGGCGGTATCAATACCAAAGATACCCAACCATTCTGTTAATAAAGCTTGCGCTTTTGTTAATGCTTCTTTATCGACACTTTCAGCCGCAATATTGGCATTTAACACTGGTAATAAATCATAAATTGCTGTTAACGCATTTTGAACGTTAAAATCATCATCCATTGCGGTAACAAAATCTGTTTCCGTTTTAGCCAAAATTTCACGTAAATTAGCGTCTTCAACATTAGAAGTGCCGTCTTTTAAACGATAATTCAAGTTGATCAACATGTTCTTAAAACGCTGCAAAATAGTCTGTGCTTGTTTGAGGTTTTCTTCTGAATAGTTGATTTGACGTCGATACTGAACACTGGCCATGAAGAAGCGAAGAACCTGTGGATCAACTTCCTTTATAATTTCATGGACCGTTACAAAATTATGTAACGACTTCGACATTTTTTCTTGATCAGCACCTACAGTCACAAAACCGTTATGCATCCAATAATGAACAAATTTTTTACCTGTAGCGGCTTCACTCTGAGCAATTTCATTTTCATGATGTGGAAATTCAAGATCTTGCCCACCACCATGAATGTCAATTGTATCGCCCAAGTATTTGGTTGACATGACTGAACATTCGATATGCCAGCCTGGCCGTCCCTTGCCCCAAGGAGACTCCCAGGCAATTTCATCAGGCTGTTTTTGCTTTTTCCAAAGGGCAAAATCAATTGGATCTTCCTTACGATTCTGTTCTTCCTCGTTAACGTGTTCCGAAGCGCCCTCTTCTAATTCAGCAATGTTCTTACTACTTAATTCACCATAGTGCGCAAATTTCTTTGCTCGATAATAAACATCACCGGCAGATTCATAAGCATAACCTTTTTCAATTAGCTTTTCAATAAAACTGATAATTGCAGCAATTTCACTAGTTGCACGAGGATTCTTAGTTGCGGGCTCGATATTTAAAGCGGCCGTATCCTCTTCATAAGCTTCAATGTAGCGATCCGCTAATTCGGGCACAGTAATGCCTTCGGCACGTGCTTCATTAATCATTTTATCGTCAACGTCAGTAAAGTTAGACACATAATTAACTTTATACCCGCGGTATTCAAAATAGCGTCTAATGGTGTCAAAAGCGATTGCACTTCGTGCATTACCGATGTGAATGTAATTGTAAACCGTTGGGCCACAGACATACATCGTAATCTGCCCAGGGTTAATTGGTTGAAATTCTTCTTTAGTTTTCGTCAGAGTATTATATATTTTCACGACGGCTAACTTGCCTTTCTAAAACTTTATCTCCATTCTAACAGAAACAATAGTAGTTTCTAGCTTTAAAAAAAACAATTTATCGGAAAACAGCAAAACAAAAGAGCACCTATCAATCAAAAATAGGTGCTCTTTTGTTGCATTAAATTATAAGCCGTTTTCGCTCATTTGTTTCAAGGTTAAGTCAAGGTGCTCATGAACTTTTTCTTTCCCCAAAAGTTCCATTGCTTCGCCAATTCCAGGGCCAACCATTGATCTAGTAGTTGCGATTCTGATTGGCATGAATAGGCGTCTACCCTTAATGCCAGTTTCCTGACGGGTTGCCTGAACTGCCTTCATAATTTGTGGTGACGTAAACCGAGGAATTAAATCAATTTGCTTCTTGAATTCTTCAATAACAGGTCTTGCTTCATCCTTGCGGATTTCGTCAATTTCTTCATCGCTCAAATCTTTTGGTGCATCAAAGAAAATCTTAGCTAAATCAACAATTTGCTTAGTATATGACATTTGCACAGAGTAAATGTTAACTAATTGACGTACCCATTCCATCTTTTCAGGGTTTGGATCTTTTTCAACTAAACCAGCTTCTTGTAAATTGTTAAGTGCTAAGTCTAGTAAAGTATCACGATCTGCCTTCTTGATGTATTGGTTGTTGATCCACTCTAGCTTTCTTCTGTCAAAAGCTGCAGGTGAATTTGATAAACGAGCAGGATCAAATTGCTTAATCAATTCGCGTTGAGTAAAGATTTCGTTTTCACCAACAGGTGACCAGCCAAGAAGTGTAATGAAGTTAAACATTGCATCTGGTAGGTACCCTAAATCACGATATTGCTCAATAAACTGCAATACTGACTTGTCTTCTTCACGCTTAGATAACTTCTTACCAGTTTCCGCATTGATAATTAAAGTCATGTGACCAAACTTAGGTGGCTCCCAACCTAATGCTTCATAAACAGCTAGCTGCTTAGGAGTGTTAGAGACGTGATCATCCCCACGTAAAACGTGAGTTATTTCCATTAAATGATCGTCGACAACAACTGCGAAGTTGTAAGTTGGCATACCATCACGTTTTTGGATAACAAAATCGCCACCAATTGTGTCAGACTCAAAGCTTAAGTGCCCCTTAACGATATCTTCCCAAGAATATGTTTCCATTTCAGGAATGTGAATTCGCACAACTGGCTTTAAGCCCTTTGCCTTTGCCTCTTCTTGCTTTTGCGCAATTTCATCGGCAGTCAGGCCTTCATACTCGTAAGTATAGTGTGGCGCAATTCCCATTGCTCGTTGCTCTTCACGTTGTTCTTCAAGTTCTTCTTCTGTTTTGTATGAATAGTAAGCTTTACCTTCATCTAACAGTTGTTGAATGTACTTATTATAGATATCTTTACGTTCAGATTGACGATATGGGCCAAAATCGCCGCCCTTGTCAGGACCTTCATCCCAGTCAATACCTAACCAACGTAAGTTCTCCATTTGTGATTTAGAACCACCTTCGACATTACGTTTTTGGTCAGTATCTTCAATTCTTAAAACAAAAGTACCTTTATTATGACGCGCAAACAAGTAGTTGAATAGTGCAGTTCGCGCATTACCTATATGTAAGTGCCCTGTTGGACTTGGGGCATATCTTACCCGAATTTTTTGTTTTGCCAAAATTCATGCCTCTTTCAAAAAGTAAATATAAACATTTTTAGTTTACCCGTAATAACGGAAAAGTTCAATCTTTCCTTAAGCCAAAACCAATTTTAACGCTTGGGGGATGCTTGAAACAGGAATTACTTCTATTCCCATATTTTGCAAGCTTGAGCGCATATTATGCTTAGGAATAAAAATTCGCTTAAACCCTGTTTTAGCTGCTTCCTTAATCCGCGCATCAATCTGGTTAACTCGTCTAACTTCACCAGTTAAACCAACCTCACCCACGAAACAATCAGTTGGTAAAATTTCTTGGTTCTTATAACTTGAAGCAATCGCCATCACTACCGCCAAATCAACCGCAGGTTCATTCAAGCGAATACCACCGGTAGCAGTTAGATAAACATCTTGATTTTGTAGCATCAAGTTGCCACGCTTTTCTAAAACTGCTAACAATAATCCTGCTCGGTTGAAATCAATACCGGCAGTAGTTCTTTTGGCATAGCCAAATGCAGTCGGTGTAACTAATGCTTGAATTTCCGCTAAAATTGGCCTTGTTCCTTCAAGCGAGACGACAATCGCAGATCCCGTTGAGTTAGGTAATCGCTCATCAAGAAAAATTGCAGATGGATTAGTGACTTCCTGCAACCCTTTGTTGACCATTTCAAACATACCGATTTCGTTAGCAGCACCAAACCGATTTTTTACGGAATGCAAAATTCGGTATGCATGGTGTTCATCACCTTCAAAATAAAGAACTGTATCCACCATGTGCTCCAAAATCTTAGGCCCAGCAATTGCACCTTCCTTGGTAACATGACCGATCACGAAAACCGTAATTGCATCCATCTTAGCAATTTTCATTAATTCGCTGGTTACTTCACGAACCTGTGATGCGGAACCCGTCATTGAATCAAGACTAGGTTCATTCATTGTTTGAATTGAGTCAATTACGACAAAATCAGGCTTAATTGTGTCAATCTGCTGGCGAATGTCTTCCATGTCTGTTTCTGGATAAAGCAACATATCATTCGCAGCGAGTCCTAGACGATCTGCGCGCAACTTGATTTGATTAGCCGATTCTTCTCCCGAAACGTATAGGACTTTGAACTTTTGGGATAGCTCACTCATGATTTGTAACATTAAAGTAGACTTACCAATTCCAGGGTCTCCACCAATTAACACAAGCGAGCCAGGAACTATTCCACCACCAAGAACACGGTTAAGTTCACCCATGCTTGTCTGGATTCGTTCCTCTTTTTCAGCCTTTACGGCTTCAATTTTAACTGGTTCATTAATTCCAGTTTTCTTAATTAGCCTACTTGGACTACCTTTTGCAGAATGCGCTTGGACAGTTTCGGTTTCTTTTTCGAACTGATTCCAGGCGCCGCAATTAGGACATCTTCCCAAGTAACTAGCCGAAATATAGCCACAAGAGTGACACTTATATTTCGTTTTAATTTTGGCCATTTACTCCTCCTTGTTAGTTGAGCCAAAGCCATTAGCGCGTTGACGGCTGACTGGCTCATCATCATCTGTTCTCAAATAATGAATAAAAATTCCTTGAGCAATTCGCTCACCCTTTTTAATCTTTATTGGTCGAACACCATAATTAAGTACCTGAACAAAAATCTCACCCTCATTAGCATCATTATTATAGTAGTCTGCATCAATAACACCAATCCCATTGGGTAAGCTCAAGTTTCTTTTAAAAGTATTTGACGACCGGTTAGCCAAAATTAGCACTTCATCTTCTGGCATATAGACCTTGACCCCAGTAGGAATTAAAAATGGCTTAATTATTTTATCTGCCATTTCATAATCAGGTTCATAGAGTTGATGCCCATTTCTAATCAAGCGAAAAATACGGACAAAGTTTAACCGCCAAATGCTTGGAATCACCATGTCTTGAGCCGCTTCAATGTCATATCCTGCGCTAGCAGTTGTCTGTCGTCTCGGTAGCGTAATATCTTTATCCTGGTATTTAGATACGATTTCAAAGCCGCGTGTTCTGTCCATTTTTTCTCCTTTGGCTGGTAAAGACTTTTTGTTTCAGTTAAAGTATCATAAACATTATAACTTGTAAGTAGGAAAAATTTGTAGCGCTAATTTATATTATTGGCTAAAAGAAATATGTTCCTCTAGTTTTACATTGCAAAACTAGTTCTATAATTAAATTCGTAAAAAAGCAGTCCATTTTTTAGCAGGAGAAAAAGTAATGTTTACCTTCTATGATCCACACCAATTTTTTAAAGAATACGATGATAACGAGCAATTAATCTACCACTGGTCAATGGACAAAATTGAGCGAACTGACGGAAAAGTTTGGGTAATTAACCACATGTTTATTGCCCCAAACCAAAACAAAGAAGCAGTTCTGGACAAAAATATGGCCTTAGTAATGGAATTTGCCAAGAATACCAAATTACCAATTTGGCCTCTTGATCCGCTAGTAATTGACTATTTCCAGCAACACCCTGAGTTTCATAAAATTTGGTATCATCGTCCCGCTCAAGCAACTAATTAGTATAATTGCTTCTTTTTGTTTTTCAAAATTTAACACTCAGCAGCAATTAATTAACAATTTATTCATAAAATCATTTAGCCTATAATAGACTAGTTAATCTAGATGGGATAAAATGGTAGTTATTAACTTAAGGAGGATAACATTAATGACAAAAGAAATTACAAATGATGCTATTGCCAATTATACTGATGATCTAGCAAAGCACCCTGGTATTAACATTGCTAGCCATGCTGCTCAACAAAACGGCATTTTCAAGGCTAGTCAAAATTTACAATCTCAAATTGACCTTACCCCAACATTTTCAGTTGAAATTGATACTGGTAAGCCAGCTGATCAAAAGCAATCAGGTCGCTGCTGGATGTTCTCAGCATTGAACACCATGCGTCACCCATTGCAAAAGGAATACAAGGTTAAGGATTTTGAATTATCGCAAAATTACACTAACTTCTGGGACAAGTTTGAAAAATCAAACTGGTTCTTCGAAAATGTAATTGCTTCAGCAGATAAGCCACTTGGTGACCGTAAGGTAAGCTTCTTATTCGCAACACCACAACAAGATGGTGGTCAATGGGATATGCTTTGCGGCTTAATTGAAAAGTATGGTATCGTACCAAAATCTGTTTACCCAGAAACTGCTAATGCAACTAATTCAAGTGCTTTAAACGACACTTTAAACACTTTACTACGTAAGGACGGTTTGGAATTACGTGAATTAGTCAACAGTGGTAAATCAGAAGATGAAGTACAACAACGTAAGAACGAATTCTTAAATGATGTTTTCCGCGTTTTGGCTGTTTCTCTTGGCGTTCCACCAAAGAAATTTGATTTCGAATACAAAGATGATGACGGTAATTACCACCGTGATGCAGATCTTACTCCTAAGGCATTCTTTGACAAGTACGTTGGCATGAACTTAGAAGATCACGTTTCAATTATCAACTCACCTACTGATGACAAGCCTTACCACAAAGTATTTTCAGTTGAATACCTTGGTAACGTTGTTGGCGGTCGTCAAGTTCGTCACCTTAACTTAGAAATTGACGAAATGAAAGACTTAATCATTAAGCAACTTGAATCAGGAGAAGTTGTTTGGTTTGGTTCTAACGTCAGCAAAGATTCTGAAAGACAACTTGGTCTTCTTGATACCAATATTTACAAGCGCGATGAATTATTTGACGTTGATTTATCAATGTCAAAAGCTGAAAAGCTTGATTCAGGTGAAAGCATGATGGACCACGCTATGGTTATTACTGGTGTTGATCTAGTAAACGGCAAACCAACTAAGTGGAAGATCGAAAACTCATGGGGTGATAAGCCTGGCTTTAAGGGTTACTTCATTATGAGTGATGCTTGGTTTGATTCATTTGTTTACCAAGCAGTTATTAACAAGAAATTCCTGTCGGATGACGTGAAGAAAGAATTCGACGAAGGTGCTAAGGACCCAATCGAGTTACTTCCATGGGATCCAATGGGAGCTCTTGCTTTTAAATAAAAACAAAGTTTAAAAACGAAAAACGCTACTTTTAAAAAGTAGCGTTTTTTTTGTATTTTCAATTAATTCAAAAGATGTGGCAACTTCTTAAGCCAATCCAACTTCAGCAATAAGTCTCATAAAGGCTGCTTTACCGGCAGCAGTTTGCTTAAACACTCCTGCATCTTCAAGAACGCGCTCAAAAACTAACCCTAATTCCTCTTGCAAAACCTGATTAACATTTTCAGCGGTTATGTTGTGTTTTTCTTTTATCGCAGACGCCCACTCTAAGTGGATTTTGGAAATTTGATTTGGCTGCTTAAGCAAAAACTTTTTAACTTCTGTCATTTCACCTACTAATCGTGGTGGCAGAATTGCCAAACCCATAACTTCAATCAAGCCAATATTCTCCCTTTTAATGTGCTGAACATCGGGATGAGGGTGAAAAATACCATCTGGATATTCTTCTGAAGTCTGGTTATCTCGTAAAACTAGGTCAAGTTCATATTCATTATCATGCATGCGCGCAATCGGTGTAATGGTATGATGCTGCGTATTGTTTGAAAAAGCACGAACACTTACTTGCTCATCACTATAATTTTGCCATTTAGCTAGAATTTTCCCCGCAAGCTCAACCAAAAGCACACTATTCGAACTACGTAAACGAATAACCGACATCGGCCATTTAACAATTCCTGCTTCCACATCAGGAAAACCTGCAAAGCGAAACTTATGAATCAGTGGTGCCTTCTCCATCGGAAACTGATGGCGCCCACCTTGATAATGCTCATGGGTTAAAATCGAACCACCAACAATTGGTAAATCCGCATTACTTCCAACAAAATAGCCAGGAAATTTATCAACAATTGTCAGTAAATTAGAAAACGTCTGAACATCTATTTTCATTTTCTCATGCTTGGAAGATAAAAAAATGCAATGCTCATTAAAATAAGCATAAGGTGAATATTGAAAGCCCCATTCTTCTTGACCTAAACTAAAGCGGACGATGCGATGATTGCTACGAGCAGGATAATTTAGACGTCCTTGATAGCCCTCATTCTCCATGCATAATTGGCACTTCGGATAATCGCTTGTGACTGCATCTTTCGCGACAGCTATTTCTTTGGGGTCTTTTTCCGGTTTCGACAAATTAATCGTTATTTCTAAATCGCCATAATTACTTTTGGCAATGAAATAAATATTTTTTGCAATTGCCCTAGTTTTTATATAGTCACTGGTTTTACTCATATGATAAAAACTACTAATTGCTGCTGTTGGAGAGGTTTCATAGGATTGCCAAAAGCGTTGATTAACGATACTAGGTGCCGGCAAAATTAAGCTCATAAGTTCTGCTCCCAAAATATCTTGGGCAGAGTTATTCCGAGCACATTTACCATTTTGTTGGGCAAGTGCAACTAATTCTTTTTTTAAATCTAATAAGTTGGTACTTTCAGATTCTGCCGTCATTGCGGCATCGCCAACCAATGCTAAGACCTGATTGTATAAATAGATACGATCAAGTTCAGTAAAATCACTTTCAGCAATCACTTGAGTAACAAACTTATCAACTAAATTGGTTTTATTCATCTCAATAATCCCGTCATTCTATAATCTTTGTACCATCAGCGGTTGCTGCCAAGTAAAATGACGGTTGATACCCAACCACTTGTTCATATGCGGCTGCGACCTTTTCTTGAAAGTCTTCCACATGCTTCTTAGCGACCAAAGCTATTGCACAACCACCAAAACCAGCGCCAGTCATCCTGGCACCTAAAACACCTGGCTGTTGCCACGCAGTATGTACTAAAGTATCAAGTTCTTTGCCAGTAACTTCATAATCATTTTCAAGCGAAACATGAGAAGCATTCATTAAACGACCAAATTCATTCAAATCGCCTTTTCCAAGAGCTGTTTTTGCATTCAAGGTACGTTCATTTTCCCAAACAGCGTGTCGGCAACGCTTCAGCAATTTTTCATCAGTAAAAAGATAACTATATTCATCAAAAGTTAAACTATTTAATTCACCTAGCGAGTTAATTGCAAGTTTTTCTTGTAATATTTTTAGACCCTTCTCGCATTCACTCCTACGCTCATTATATTTGGAATCAGCCAAGGTGCGCTTCTTATTCGTATTCATAATTACGATTACATTGTCTTTTAAATCAAGCGGCACATATTCATATTTTATCTTTTCCGTATCCAGTAAAATCGCATAGTTTTGCTTGCTCATTGCAACCGCAAACTGATCCATTATTCCTGAATTTACGCCAATAAAATCATTTTCCGTTTTTACGCCCATTTTTACTAATTCGAGTTGATCTATAGTTAACTTAAATTGATCTTGCACAATCACTCCAATCAGCATTTCCAAAGCCGCCGAAGAAGATAATCCTGCTCCATCAGGAATATTGCCATTTATATAGATATTTAAGCCATGCGTGATTTTTGCCCCACTTTTTAGTAAAAAGAGGGGCATTCCCTTAGCGTAATTTGCCCAGGAATCTTCCGCAACAAAACTAAGCTCCTTTAAATCTGCTTCAATTATGCCTTGTTTTTCAAAATTAGCCGAATAAAAGCAGAATTTTTGATCCGTACGTGGACTTGCAGCACCATAGATGCCCAAAGAAATGGCACAAGGAAAAACGTGACCACCATTATAATCAGTGTGCTCGCCAATTAAATTAATCCGACCAGGTGAAAAATAACATCCAGTTGGCTTCTCATGATAAACTTTTGAAAATGCTTGTTTTAATGCTTCAACTTTCATTTTTCTTCCTTTTAATAAAGCGCTATCAATAATTCTAACAAGTTAATTATACTGCTTTTAAGTTGGACGGCAATCTTTCCATCAGGGTTCTTTAATAGCAAAAAAATACGATTCTGCTATAACGCAAAATCGTATTTTTAATTCATTTACCAAATATGTAATAACTTATCATGACGCAATTTACTCAAATTAAATTGGTGCACATGCTCAGATTCACTTTCCGGATATTCTTCAACAAAATCAGCCAAGTTAACGAGGCCAGTTGAATAAGTCCAGGTTCCCTTATTCTTTTTAATCGGATCAAGCATTTCATTTCTAATGGGAACAGCAGAAATTAAAAAGTGCTTGTGATGAAACTTAAACACAAAATATGGCAAGCGGAAATCATTAATAATTTCATCTCTTGTTTTACCAATGGTAATCACATTTCGATATGTGCCATATTTCTTTGTAAATTGATCATTAAATGAAAAATAAAAATTAGAGATGTGAACATGAGGAAAGTCTTCCTCAGCGACCTGATCAGGAACTGCAACCACATGAGAGAAGTGATCTAAATTACTCTCTTTTTGTGATAAGGCCTTAGGCATCTGCGTCGGACTAATAACGTGTGCCCACTCAGGGACATGTAAATTATCCTGATAGGTCAAATACATCTCTTTAACTACTTCTGGCTTAACCCAATCATATTGCCTGCGAACCTCGTTGCGATTAAGCAACCCCCGCAAGTTCTTATGATGCATTAAGTCAACGACAAACAACTCATAGCGATAGCACTCAACCCACTTTTTATAGTGCTCGATGCTTTCTTGAACAATGTGGGTACTATCGACAATTACGGTTTCGCCACGCTTCATCTTCTCTTCTACGAGGTAATCCACCATTTTTTCCGTTTGCTCATTTGCATATCGCGGAATTACTTGATGTAAGCAATCGGAATCTTCTTCATAATAGTAAGTCAAATTCGCCAATAATAACCTTATTTGATCACGGCTAATCGCATAAGGCTGTAAGTGATGACGAGCAATAAATGAAGATTTACCGGAGCCGGGTGCGCCTCGTAATAAAAATATTTTACGCATACCAATTCTCCAAACTAAGAATGTAAAAAAATCTATTTAGTATCGTATTAGATTTTAACATATATCAAGGAGAATACTTACACTTAACTGAAAAGCGCTGAAAATTTAATGTAATATTTCTTTCTTAATGATATTTAATTGATCATCCAAAGTATAAATAATTGGCTCCGCATTGGGAACTTCAAGCTTAACAATGTCATAATCGTCAATTTCTTCAAGTTTTTTTATTAAAGCACGCAAACTTGAGCCATGGGCTACAACCAATTGGTCCTCCCCTAGCTGCAGTCTACTCGCAATTTGATCATAATAATAAGGCATTAAACGTTTTTGAGTCTGATAAAGACTTTCAGCCCTCGGTAAGCGTTGCCGATCACACGATGCGTAACAAGCGGCAGTGACTTCATCACCTTCTGGTGGAACTGCATAAAAACCACGCCGCCATTCAGTGATTTGTTCATCCCCAAAAATCTCGCGTGATTGATCCTTATTTATGCCACGTAATTTCCCGTAGTGCCGTTCATTCAACCGCCAAGTCTTGGTAATTGGTAAGTAGAGCCAATCGCAAACTTCTGCGATGATATTAGCAGTAACAATTGCCCGCAATAAAACTGACGTATGCAAGTGGGTTGGATTAAAATTAGGAATTTGCTTAATTAATTGACCAGCATTTTCAGCCTGTTTGCGGCCTTTTTCAGTTAGTTCAACATCATTCCAACCGGTATAAACATTAGCATAGTTGGCTGTGCTTTCCCCATGCCTCAACAACACTAATTTGACCATTTTTATCCCATCCAGTGTCTAATTAGTAAATAAATTCCAAAAATAGTGAATATGATGCCCAAAACCATAAAGGGACCAAAACCACCCTTTTTCGATTTATATCTTCTGTTAAAGGCATAAGCCATGTCATATAAGCCAACAATTAAAACAATAACCGCTGTAAACAGATTAACTTCTAATGACATATTATTCAGCCCCTCTCTTGTCCTGATCTGATGCAATCATCTGATCATTTTTACCACGTTCGCACTCAACCTGAAAATTGGTATGATTGATGCCCAACACAGCTAGTTTTTGACTTATTTCATCTGTCAATTCTTCAAACCGTCCCGCTGTTAGATCTCGATCTACGTTAACATGTGCGTCGAGCATAATGTAACGATCACTGTAACGCCAAACATGCACATGATGAATATTTTTTATTTCTGGAAATGATAAAACGATGCGATTAACTTCGTCAAGATCGATATCTGGATTAGATTCCATCAAAACGTTAGCTGCCTTTTTCGTTAAACTACATGCTTCATGAAATACAAACACGGAAACAAGAAGTGTCATCAAAGGATCAAGCCAGGTAATCTTCCAAAAGTAAATAAAAATTGCCCCAATAACGACAGCTACACTCGAAAGTGCATCACTCATCATATGGATAAAGGTTGAACGGACATTAAGGTTCTTTTCGCCATCCTCGTGCATTGCAAGCATTGAAATAATATTAGCAACTAACCCAATGATTGAGACAATTAACATAACGCCACCGCTAATCTGCGTTGGCTGCCAGAAGCGTTCGATTGCTTCCACGAATAGAACAATACTAATTAAAATTAATACCACGCCATTTGTAAAAGCTGCTAAGGTCTCAGCGCGCTCATAGCCAAAAGTCTTTTGCTTATTACTACGTCGATTACTGATTAGATGGGCGACAAAAGAAATAACTATTGCGCCAACATCGCTCAAATTATGCACAGCGTCTGAAAGCAGTGATAAAGATCCAGAAACGAATCCACCAATAAATTCCGCAACTGTAATAATTACGTTCAGTGCCGTTACGTAGGCATAGCGCTTAGTTGTTTGATCCTTCATTAATTTACCTCATTATCTTAACTTAATAAAAAGTCCTACCTTTACAGTAGGACTCTACATATCTTCTGCATTAACATTATAATCCACAATTTCAAAGCGACCGTTATCGTGGAGTATCCCCCGTGTAACGCTACCGTTATTAGGAAAAACAATGTCATGTAAGCCATCACTCTGATTCCAGTATTTGATGGCCAGCGTTTTGATAAAATCACCATGCGAAACAATTAGCACACGTTGTTCATTTCTGGTCAATTCACCCAGAACGGATACAGCTCGCTCCATCCGCTCATCAAGTTCACGTTTATTTTCCGCCAAATGACGTGGATCAGCCTTTTTTGTTGCTTCACGGAACTCATAAATGCCAACTTGATTGATGATTTTAGTAACATCATCTTCAGGTCCAATTCCGGCTGCTTCACTGACTTGCTCCCAAGTCGTAGCGATATCATCGCCTTCAAATGAACCAAAAAAGACTTCACGAAATTCCGGAAGTTTTTTGATTTTGCCAATTTCAGAAACTTGATTGGCATCTTTCATTAAGTGTACTGTGTCAATTGCTCTTTTTAAATCAGAAGAATACATGTTATCAAAGTGAACCTGACTAAGCGCCTGCGCGGTTGACTTAAGATCATCAATTCCTTTGATTGTCAGAGGGGAGTCACACCATCCCTGTACTTTATCCAACTGGTTAAACATTGTTTCGCCATGACGTACTAGATAAACTTCTGTTGCCATTTTGTATTCTCCCTTCATTCAAATAGTGTTGGTAAACTATAACATATATGCTTTATAAAAGAAATAGCCCGCCTGTAAAAATGCTAATACAGCAATAAAAATGCGCACATATTTAGCAGGAACAACACGCAAAATATCCATACCAAAGTAGCCACCAATAAACATGCCAATTGCAAGTGGGATTGCCTGTATCCAATAGATATGCGAAGTGAAAGCAAAAACTATTAAGGCAACTAAGTTTGCCAACCCGCAAATTACGTTTTTGATTGCATTGACTACAATGAATTTTTCATCTGTTACATAGGTTAACAAAACTATCACAATCACGCCAGCCGCAGCACCAAAATAGCCCGTATAAACACCCATAAATAAAAGAGCTGCAATAGAAAGCAGTTCTTGCCATAGTGGTCTTTTGTGCGGTTCCAAACTATGATGCTTAGCCGATACAATTACCATGATTCCTGATCCGGCAATAAAAAACGGCACAACTTTTTCAAAAACAGCTGAGGGAAAAGCTAGTAATAGGTGGCACCCCACTAGTGACCCGATAACTGTAAAGGTTCCGTAAAAAACAACCTGTTTCCAGTGTCCTTTTAGTTCCTTGAGTGACGAAATAGTCGATCCTATTCCAGTCCAAATCAAAGCAGCATCATTTGTCACATTAGCATATACCGGTGGAATTCCCACTGCAAGTAGTACCGGATATGACGCTAAGGATGCCATTGATGCAACTGAGGACAGTAATCCACCTGCTATTCCCCCGATTAGTAGGAAAACAAGTGTTAAAATTGATGGCATAAAACTTCACTTCCTTTTTAGCATTAATATCTATTATAATGCAGTTAAGAGTAAATTAAGAGGGTAATTTCAAGTGACTAAATATCAAACATTAATTTTTGTTCCTGAAGGTAGTTTATTAAATGAAAAAACAGCTGAACAAGTCGCACTTAGACAAACTTTAAAAGAACTCGGACATGATTTTGGACCTGCTGAACGCCTAAAATATTCTAGCTTACAAGGACAAGTTAAAATGATGGGGTTCAGCGAGCGCATTGCACTAACCCTGCAAAATTTTTGTGCCGACGATTTGGCTGAGGCCGAAAAAATTTTCAAAACAAAATTAGGAGGGCAGCGACAACTAGTCAAAGATGCTATTCCATTTCTTGACCAAATAACAAACCAAGTTAAGCTAATTCTCCTTGCCAAAGAAGAACGTGAACTAATCTCAGCTCGCCTATCTGATAGCGAACTACTTAACTATTTTTCTGCTTCCTATTTTAAAGAAGATTTTGCTGATCCTTTGCCAAATAAAAATGTCCTGTTCCAAATTATAAAAGAGCAAGAATTAGATCCAGATAATTGCCTAGTTATCGGCACAGATTTAGTTGAAGAAATTCAAGGAGCGGAAAACGCTGGCTTGCAATCATTATGGATTGCACCGAAAAAGGTTAAAATGCCAATTAGTCCTCGACCTACTCTGCATTTAACTAAACTCAGTGACTTGCTTTTTTATCTTGAATTAAACTAGTTTATAATAAAAGAAATAGATTGGAGGTCTTTTAAAATGTGTAAAGTTGCAGTAGTTTTTGCTGACGGATGTGAAGAAGTTGAAGGTCTTAGCACGGTTGATGTTTTGCGCCGCTTGGGTGTTCAAACGGACATGGTTGGTCTGAACAAGAAGGATATCAATGGTGACCATCAAATCAAATTGACCTGTGACAAAGTGGTTGATGACAGTTTGCTAGATTATGATCTCGTCGCTTTTCCCGGTGGAAAAACCGGTGCGGAGAACCTTCGTGATAGTTCCAAATTGGCTGAATTAATGAATAAACGCCATAATGAGGGAAAATGGGACGCTGCAATGTGTGCTGCTCCAATCGCATTAGCGCGTTATGGCGTTTTAAATGATGCAGATTATACCTGCTATCCTGGCTTTGATGAGCAAACAAAAGCGGATGCACCTAGTGGTCATTTTAAGGAAACAATCACAGTAACCGATAATGAACACAAAATCATCACTAGTCGTGGTCCAGCCACTGCTTGGGCCTTTGCCTATGCAATTGCAGATGCTCTAGGTATTGATACTAAACCACTAAAAGAAGGTATGCTATATAACTTCTTGGCTGACAATATTAAGGACAGCTTATAAAAAACACCAAACTAAAAAGAAACATCACTATGATGTTTCTTTTTTAGTTGCTTATATTTGCTTGTCTTATTCTAGACTCGCTTCGATAATCAACGATAAGGGTTAAACCCAACATCAGCAAGGAACTAATTACTAAGGTCAACACACCGTGCTCAAAATTAATCGAAAGATTGTTCATATAATAAGAAATTGAGCCTGTATTTATCCTTAATGAACTAAGATAAGTAGTTGGCAGCCATTGCGCAATTCGGCGGAAGGGTGTTAGAAACATTGTTGCCAAAATAAGAGAAGCAATAGTTACACTTGAAACTAAAATCGTTGTTAATAATTTATGACATACTTTTGCCACCAAGTTAATAAAAATTACTAATGTTAAAATGTTTAAAATTTGAAGAGCAACTGTTGTTGGTACTAATTTAACTGCCGGAGCAGTAGTTACTGTTGCTTTATATCCCCATGATTGGTGAACTATCAGCGGATACCTTAGGCTAGCCTGGCCAAAAAATAGAATAGAACTAGCAAAAAATGAAAAAGCAATTATCAAATACGTAGAGCAGATGACCAGCAGCCCTACACCCAAGTTAGATATTATTTTTCCCATTCGACCAACTGGTAAAATCTGTGTAAGATCTTCGCCATTCTGATATGAACTGGTATAAAACTTAGCCAAAATAAAAATAATTAGTAAGAGGAAAAGTGTGAGCCAATACTTATTATTCAGAGCTAGAAATAGTTGAATGCCAGCCAGAGCATTATCCTTTCGCCTTGGGATTTTCGCTTCATGCAGTGCTTTTAAAAATTTATTTGCCCGATTTAACCAACTTCTTTTTGCTGGGGTTTGATAACTAATTTCTAGTTTACTGCCATGATGTTTCTTAGACTTAGGCACTTTAGTCCATTGCTTAGCACTATTTTCATTTGCGATTAAGTCTTTACGCTTGCTATACTGCATATCTTTATGCGGTCTCTTCTTATCAATTAGAAGCTCCCCTTCTTTGCCTTCAGGATGTTCGCTATCCAAAACGACGACACTTCTAGCAGTTACTACACTATTATTTTGATTTTCAATAAAACTACCATTTTTTAGGATATTTAAGTCCAAATCTAGAAAAATAAATAGTGCAATTAGTAGGGTACAAAAAATAATAGGTTTTAGATTCTGTTTAACAATTTTTTTCAATTGAAATAAAAAATAAGCATGCACGCTATCACCTCACTTATCTTTAGACCCGTTAAACTAATTTTAGGAACATAGCATTAAATTAACAAAAAGTTTTTTACTAGATCATACAATATGCAGTTTTAGCAATATACCTAAATATCAATCTATTTTCTGTAACATTGTATCATTTAATTAATTAGTTAAGTTAATTTATTCAAGAAAATGAAAAACAAAAGAACTATCTTTTTAATAGTGGAAAGATAGTTCTTTTTAAATTTACAGCAAAGCCTAACTTATATATTTGCACTTACAATAAATGAAACACCATTTTTATAATAGCCATTATAATAAGAAGTTGCTAAACCAATTCCAATAGCGCGCAGCTTGGGCTTCTTCAAATGTTCCCAGTGAGCGTAATTTGCAGATGCATCATTATATACTAATGCGTCAAACTTTTTTTATTTTCTTGAAAACTACTAATGATTGCCGTTAAAGTTATCATAAGTACTGTGCCAATAAGCAAAACTACCAAACCTGTTTGAAAATTAATCTGTCCGTTTTGATACTGCAAGCCCAATTTACCATTAACAACATCTACTGCATTAAGATAGGTCATTGGTAGCCATGCACTAATTCGTTTTAAAGAATCCGCCACCATTGTCGCAAGGTTAATACCAAGAACCACTAGTAGTGCAACAAGCAAAGTCGGCATTTTATCACGGAAAATACAAGCCAATAATCTGGTCAAAGCAACTATAAAAAATATGTACATAATTTGCAAAATAATGATTGGTAAGATCAAATCACCTGTTGGAACACATTTTATGACAGTTTTTCCCTTAACAAACTGCTGAATAATTGTCGGAAAAGCCAAATTACCCGTACCAGAAAAAACTGATGCAAAAATAAATAGCAATAAGTTAGCAACGGAGAAACTACCAGCAATCAACAAAAAGCCAGCAAAATTTTCACTTGTAGCCCGTTGCCAATTGCTGAGTGGTAACAACTTAGCTGTCGCCAATTTTTGACGATAAGAATCTGTTAAAAGTAGGCTGAGCAAAAAGAGTGCTACTATGGCAAAAAGATATGGCAAGTACATTTCATTGACTTGCATCCAAATTTGCCAACCAGTAACTGGCATTTCCTGCGTTTCATACTTTAGTGGGTTATTCTTTAAATAGCCGTAAAGAGCCATTTCCTTCTCTGCACCCACCATATTTTGTTCGTCTGCGGCTATAAATCTCTTACTTTTTTGCCATAATATCTCGTACGCTTTTTTCCAATTCTCAGCTTTGACTGCTTTTATTATGTTCCTATCTTGTTTCTCGCTTCTCTTGTTTTCAGCTAAAGAAAATTTAGCCTGCTCAACTTTTTTACTATCTTTTGGGAAAGTTAACAGTGTCTTTTTTGCTTTAACAATCTCTTTTTCAGAGTATTCAATACTAGTCTTTGCCATTTGCTCGAGTCTAAAATCAGATTCAGTTCGCTTGTTCATTACCACAACGACTGCTAAAGCACCAACAACTAATAGAAGTGAAATGGGAGTTAGGATATTTTTAAAGACCTTTTTTAATTGAAAAGCTAAATACGTACTCATTCATTTACCTCTTTGACTTTTTCTTAGTTTGAATATAATCGACCAAAATCAGTAATACGATTAGAAAACAGGAACTAATAATCAATGTAAGCATTCCGTTTCCAAAATTAACCTGTACATTCTCTAACTCATATGCCAAAGTACCAGAAACTGTCTTAAGTGGATTTAGATAAGTGCTTGGAAGCCATTGAGCAATCGCGTTTAACGGCTGTATCACTATCGTTATTAAGGAGCCACCAATTAACAATAAAATTGTTAGCAGCAATGACGGCAATTGATTACGGAAAATTTTAGCAATAAGTTGCGTAAAAATTGCAATAAATAGAATTGCAAAAATTTGTAAAATCAATGCGTTGGGTACAATTTGACTTACTGGAACAATTCCCAAGGCAAACTTTCCGTTTACTACCTGATGGATAATGTATGGATAAGCAATATTACCTGTACCAAAAAACAAGGATGCACAGGCAAAAACTAATAAACTCATTCCTAACAAAATTACAATTCCACATATCCAGCCAATACTTGCGTTAGTTAAAATACTCTGGATTCTACCTATTGGCAAAACCATCGTAATGTCTTTTCCATTGCGATATGAACCAGTATATAGATAGGTCAAAATAAAAATCATGACTAAAGTTAACAAAATCGGCCAATATGTTTCATTTAGATTTAGCAAAATTTGAATACCTGAAACTGGCGTATCACTTTCATAAGGCATCGGATGCGCTTTTAAATATTTAAAGCGCAGCTCAATGCCATTCACAAAGTTCTTCGAATTACTTTCGGAATTATTTTTTTTCAACTCTTTTGTTGCCCTTATTTGTTCTTCATATACGGGCACCCAATGATTATTGTTGATATCCTCTAGCAATTTTTGTTTTTTGGCTAACGAAGTCTCGACTTCCTTCAAATCTTTCTTAGTTGATTGGTATCTGTGATCCGTAGGTTTAAGCTCGCTGAGTTTTCGCTTGCTTTCTGCAACAAAATTTTTCTGCAACATAATATTACCTTGTAGCTGGCCTTTAATGGAAGAATTGTTACTATTCAGATCTTTAGAATTTAAGTAAAGTACAGTAAGCGAAATGATGAGCAGTATGACTACAGAGATTACTGTTAACTTAGATTTAGTGATTTTTTTGCGTTGTAAAGAAAAATAAGTACCCATGTCTATACCTCATGCATCATTTGTTTTTCTAGAACAAGCCGATGAAGATTATTAACTTTAACTTCACTGCTATAATGCGAAGTTAAAATAATACACTTATTCCTATTTGTAATCTCATCATTTAGTCGCTGATATAATTTATTACGACTTTCTTCATCCAAGCCATTAGTTATTTCATCCATCAGATAGTAATCAGCATCACTTGTAAAGTACATTGCTACAATTAACTTTTGTTTCATCCCTAAGGAGTATTTCTTAATTGGAACCTTAGCAAACTCATTAACACCCAAAAAGGCCATCTCTCGATCAAGGTCTGCATTCGAGTGCCATAGCTTTTTAACAAAATTAAGATAATCCAAGCTGTTGAGGTTATCATTAAACCAATCATTACTTTCAAAGAAAAAGAAGTTTTGCTTTTTCTTCGCATATGGCTCTCCATCTAGCAAAATGGTTCCTGCCGAAATTGGAATTAAATTTGTGATTGCACGAAGAAAGCTTGTTTTTCCTGAACCATTTTCCGCAGCAATTTGATAAAATTCTCCTGGCTTAAACTGATAAGTAAAGTCATATAAAATTGGTTGGCGTGTTTTAATTGATAGATTGTTAATTGTTAGCATATGTGGTCTCCTTAAATACAAACAAAATTTCAAACTAATAATTTAAGTTTAACAAAACTACTCATAAAACCTGTTTGATTTAAACTTTTTTTAATGAATTAACTTCTCAGTCAAAAAATTGGTAAATAAAAAGATAGGACATAAAGTATCCTATCTTTTTACAACGTGCTCTCTCAATACCGGTTTAAATTGCAAGGTGGAATTATACAGCGAAAAATTAAAAATTATTTTGAGGCGAAGGAGGAGAGATTTTCCATAAATCAGCTCAAAACTAGTTCTTCATTCGAGGTAGCAATTTGAGTACATAAATTTTTGAAACATCATGATTATTCATGGCGGTATTGAAAGTTATAAGAAAAATGTATGTGTAGCAATCTACTAACAAAGCCGTTTGCGTTCAATTGCTACGTATAGTATATCAGCAAAATAAAAAGTATGCACGGATATATCTATAAAAGAATACACGTTTCTTTTTCTGTCGACTTATATTAGTACGCTCTTAAAATCTGTTAACTAAAAATCAATTCTCACTTTACCTATTAAGTCCCGTATTAACATAGCTAATATCTAGGATATAGTCCGATTAGCAGTGCTGGAATATCCTTATATTCAAGTTGACCCATCCATTTTTTCAATTCTTTAACGGAGGTTTTAGCAATTGCTCGCTCTTCTGGATCTTTTACTTGGTCTGCTAGTTTAGTTACTTTTTTGAGTTGCTTCTTAGCTGATTTCATTTGCATAATATCGCAATAATCCATCACCTTTAGCTCGGCCTTAATTAACTTTTTAAGGCTCTTTTTTTGAGCATTAACATTGTATAAGTCACTAACAATGTTAACCCAGCCTTTTGCTTGACCTGTCTGATCAACAATGTGAACCTGTACGCCATTTCTTAATGAACTAACCTGATCCACCTTAAAGAGGACCTGATCATTAACCAACTTCTCTACTTCTGCTTTGGGTAGGTGCGCTGCTTGATGTGCTTTTAGGGAAATAGTGGCATCATGATTTAATCTAAAAACATAACCTGCTTTAGCTAATCGGATTGACGCCTTTTCATCGGTCTTTGCCTCTTGTTTACTTTCCTCGCTGGTTGATGCGTCAACAACTGATGTTGCGATTGTACCAGTTGCAACTGAAAACAGTGCGATGGCTGCAGAAATTGTAAGTAGCTTTACGCCCTTCTTCATTGGTTAATTATCCTCACTAGTTCTAAAAATATCATTTACTATTGTAACATTGAGAATTCTAATAATTAACCTTTTTCTGTTATGTAACAAGGAAGAAATTAGTTTCTTTTGCCAAGTACTAGAGACAATCTACTGATTATTTAGCTCAGCCTGCTTCAATGCAACACGTTCTGAAATCTTGATAAATGGAATATAGAACAAGGTGCAGACCACTAAAATAACGATTTGAACTAGCACTACTTTCCAGTCCCCACCACTGGCCAACAAACCGCTTAAAATTGGTGGTGTTGTCCAAGGAACTAAGTATGCCAAAGGTTTTACAAAACCAATTGCAGTTGCAAAGTAGCCGATTAAAGAACCAATAACAGGGCTCAAAACAAATGGAATAATCATTGGAATGTTAAAGACAATTGGGAAACCAAAGATAATTGGCTCATTGATTTCAAAAATTCCTGGGATAACTGCCAATTTAACTACATCCTTATATGGTTTATAGTGTGAAACTAGCAAAACGGCAATAATTAGGGCGATTGTTAAACCTGTTCCACCCATTTGTGAATAAACAGTTACAAAGTCTGTGTTAATAATGTGTGTAGCTTGTTTGCCCGCTTGAACAGCAGCCATATTTTCATTCATATTAACCAAGTTCAACGGATCAAGTAAGGAGCCATTAATTACAGTTTGGTGAATTCCTAATGTATATAAAAAATTACCGGTTGAGTAGATTAGCAGGAAGCCTGGCAGTGACGTATTAACTGAACGCAATGGCTCTTGAATTAACCGTGAAATAAGTGTTACCAGGTCAGCATTGAAGTATGCCAATACTGCTGCAAATACACCAAATAATCCCAGCGTTAATAAGGATGGTAGTAAAACAGAAAAACTTTGACCTACGGCAGGTGGAACTTGATCCCCCAAGTTAATCTTTAAAGCTTTAACTTTTGAAAGTCGTAAGTATATTTCAGTTGCCAATAAACCGATAATAATGCCTGCAAACATCCCCGTTGTACCAACTTGAGAATATAACACCGCTCCTGTAACTTCTACTGCCTTTTTAGCTCCATCTGGAGTCACACTAACGTGGATAGCCAACATGATAAAAACTGCGGAAAGAGCAATTGCCGCTGCTGAAATTGGACTATCGTAAGACTTATTTTTGGCCAAATAGTATGCAATCATTGGCGCAATTAGGATACTTGCAACATTTAGCGTTCCGTTGGTTAAAGATGTTCCAAATACTTGAAACTTTGCTAACATGTCGCCCTTGAGCACCCAAGTAAATAATACGTTGTTAAAAAATACTGCTACTCCAGCTAAGATAAACATCGGCATCAGTGTGGCAAAGGCATCCCGCAAAGAACGCAAATGAACTTGATTTCCAATTTTTACAGATATGTCCGTAAACTTATCCAAAAACCGTTGCAGTTTTGGATGAGCTTGTGTATTACTAACGTCATTCATATTTAACACCTCACATGTTTAAGATAAGTCTTGTCCGTTAGACTTAATTACTTTTTGGAGCCAATAATAGCTTTTCTTAGGTACACGCTTCATATCGCGCAAGTCATGATTCGTTCGGTTAACATACACCACGCCATAGCGTTTCTCCATATCACCTTGCGAACTCAAAATATCAATTAGTCCCCAACCAAGGTAGCCGATAACTTCCACTCCATCTTCTTCAATCGCTGCTTTCATTGCTTTAATATGATTGCGGTGATATTCAATTCGGTAGTCATCGTTAATAGGATGTTCTCCATCCCACTTCTCACGCACACCAATCCCA
Organism: Lactobacillus apis; assembly: GCF_003150935.1. Taxonomy (NCBI): domain Bacteria; kingdom Bacillati; phylum Bacillota; class Bacilli; order Lactobacillales; family Lactobacillaceae; genus Lactobacillus; species Lactobacillus apis. The sequence goes on from NZ_CP029476.1 coordinate 1,197,839, forward strand.
TTTTCAATTGGAAATACAGGTAAGTGGTAGCGTAGATAGATCTTGTTTAAAACATCACGGAAACCTAAGGGATCAATTTGCCAACCCCACTCGGTCGTTTTGAGATAAGGATTGTCCTTTTTGCCATAATCCTGGTAGAGATTTGGTGCTGTGCCAGCAGGTATCTTACTTGCATCAATCGTACTGGAAGCATAGTAACTAAAACTCAGAAAATCACTCTTAAGGCGTGAAATTTCTGCCATTTCTTTGTCATTAACATCAAGTTCTAACTTATTCTGTTTAACAAAATTAATTACTGCATCCGAGTACTTACCGTAGCTAAACGCATCTAGTAAATCAAAGTTCAGGAATTCGTCTATTTGATGTGCCGCAAAGACATCAGCAGGATTTGCAGTTGCACCATAAACTTGGTTGTAAGCTAACATTCCACCAATTTTTGCATCTGTTTGATCATGTAAATAATTAGCAACCGCCGCATGACAGTACATAACATTATGAGCAATTTGATAAATATCGGTTAAAGTCTTATCACCTTTTAAATAACCAGCAATTTGAAATACACCCGAAGTGTGATACAAATTTTGTTCATTAAAAGTAATCCAGTACTTAACTCGATTTGCAAAGTGATCGATCACGATCTTGCTATAGCGAATAAAGTCTTCACACACTTTTTTACTAATAAAACCGTTGTAATCTTCTGCAAGGTGTAAAGGCATATCAAAATGATAAAGACATATCATTGGTTCAATATTACGTGCTAGTAGACCATCTACTAGCTTGTCATAATATTTAAGCCCTTCCTCATTAACTTCACCGTCGCCATCCTTGATGACGCGTGACCAAGAAATCTGGAACCGATACATATTCATTCCAAGATCTTTCATGTAATCAAAGTCTTCATCAAAGTGATGGTAATTATCATTTGCAAAGTGCCAGTCACTAATATGCGGGCCGGACTTACGAACATCATAAACAGATAAACTCTTACCGCCTTCGTTCCACCCACCTTCTGTTTGCATACTTGAACTGGAATTGCCCCAGAAAAATTTTGTCATTATCATAACTTCTTTCTATTTATTAAAAGCGCTTTCAAAAATAATCATATTTCATCTTGCTTTTTAAGTAAATGATTGGCAAGCTGTAAGTAAAGTAAATAGTTTACTTACAATTGGAGATGCATGATGATCACAAGACCTAAATACATAAAAATTGCTAACAAAATTGAAGAAGATATTCTAATGCATAAATATCAAAAAAAGCTACCTCATATCGACCAGCTAGCAACAGATTATGCAACTAGTAAAGTTACAATTGTAAAAGCCATTCGCTTTCTGAGCTATCAAAACGTTGTCAAACCGATTCGTGGCCACGGAACCCTGATTTTGACAGAAAAAGAAGTTGAAATTGCCAAAAAGGATAATGCTAATGAGCACGTCGGCTTTACCGAACGAATCAAGAACACGGCTCTATTAACCAATCACATTGTGTCATTTGACCTCCGCGAACCAACTGATAAAGAAGTTGCTCTTTTAAAAATTAGTCGCAGCGATTTAGTATATGACATAATTAGGCAACGCTTGTTAAGCGATTTTCCGGTGCGTCTTGAATATACAGTGATGCCTGTAAAGGTTATTCCAGGTATTACTGAAGAAGTTCTTAGGAAGTCAGTTTATGGATATATTGAAAATACGCTTCATTTAAAAGTTGGTAAGGCCAATAGAATTCTTCGTGCTGATAAGCCTGATGCTTATGATCAGCTATATTTAAAGTGCAGCAAAACTGATCCGGTTTTTGAAGTTGAACAAGTTTGTTATTTGACTAATGGTATCCCCTTTGAGTACTCCCAAACGCGAAATCGTTATGACCACGGTGAACTAACTCTAAACCAAGTATAAAGCCTTGATCCCTTTAATTAGTGATACAAAAAAGGAGCTCAAAGGAGCTCCTTTTCACTTTATTATTTTAATTGACTTTTATCTTACGATTTTGATTAGTTATTCAAAAGCAGTTTCGCTTATGAACTGGCCATTTCCAATTGAAAAGTAAGCTAATCCGTTAATTGCAACAACATCTCCGAAAGTTCTAACGGTTTCACCACTCTTAAATACCTGCTTGCCTACTTTGTTACCATACTTGTCATAAACACTAGTTTTTGAAGATACCGTTCGCATAGTACCAACAATATTATCACTAGCTACATATTGATTTTTACCGATTCGTGTAAATTGATAGCCATTAACTGTTCTAGTTTCTCCCTTGGTTACGCGAGAACCTGCTTCCAAAATTACCTTACTAATCTGCTGTCCCTCATTATTATAAATAAGTGCATCATGATTCAAAACGGCATTTGAAGTTAGACCATCCACAAGGCTAGCATAGCCACTTTCTTCGTTAGACCCAAAGTTGATTGTCTTAATATAGTATCCATCATCTACAAGGTAGTATTTCTTATCATAAATAAAAACAGGACTGCCATATGTAGAAACTTCGGTTCCCTTTTTCAAAGTGCTATTTCCACTACGTCTGCCATTTTCATCATATAAAAATGATCTCTTTTTCAGGATTCGCTTTAGAGGATCAAAGTTTTCAGCTGCAATATAAAGATTATTATCAGTTAAATAAAACTCACGGTTTTTAATCATCTCCCTGCCAAAAGTATTAACGATAGAGCCTCTTTTTGCAACCAATAAATTAGCACGCTTACCTTCTTGGTTATAGAAATATGCACTATGCTTTAGTTTCTTTTCAATGAGTTTTGACTTTCTCGTACTATTTGCTTCAGGTAAAGTGAAATTATCAGGCGATGAACCATTCAAACTAAAAGCTTTACTATCTGATCCAATTTTGTTGACACTATTTTTCCTTAGAGTCTTAGAATCAGAGTTCTCTTTTTCGGTAAATTTTGAACTGACCGAGTTTGTATCAAGCTCGTCTATGCTATTTTGTGAAGTGCTTATAATCTTCAAAATATCAGATTGGGATTTAACTGTTTCAATATTAGCACTTCCAGTTTGTACTATCCTATCTACTTTTTCCCTAAATGATTGTTTATCACTATCACTTAAATCAGATATGTACTTAAGGTGATTATAAACCTTTTCACCGTGGTCTTTAATGATACGCTTGGCTTGAGCTTTGCTTTCTTGAAATTCAATTTCAGCTATAGCTCGATCAATTTGCGAAACGCCTTCTTCTAATGATTTTTTAGTTTCATAGGCACTTATCGCTTGATTAACCTTTCCAATAGATTCATCAACTTCGTGATCATCCAGAGTCACATCTATTTTCTCAACTGCTGCTATTCCGGCTAAACCATCATTTTTTGCTCTATTTATGTCTTCAGCAAAAGAAGCCCGATTAATATTCTCTTTTATCGCTATTACAACAGCATCAACTGCCTGTTTTATTTTTACTTCATCTATTTTATTCTCGCCAGTTGATAAATTTTCAGTACTTATGTAATCAGTCGAAGCAGCTGCATCTTCAATTTCTTTAATTGCTTCTGCTTTTTGCACATTAATAGGTTTTCCAGGAATATATTGATTATCAATTAAACTAATACTAATTGCAACTTGATTACTCAACGAATCTGTACTATTAGACTGGTTAATTGTTTCCTCACTCATCTTTAGTTTAGCTTCTACATTAGCAACCTGAGAAATCCTATCTCTATCATATAGAGTAATATCACTTGTAATAATGTCCTTGACTGTTTCAACTTCTTTAGCAAGCAAAGTTTTGGCTGCAAGTTTTTGTGAAGCTAAATCGTTTCCAGTTAGGTGCTGAGCATGAAGAATATTCACGCTTTCTACATATAAGTTCTCAATTAACTGAGAACTTGTTACTAAAACCATTTTACTTATTGCATCTTGTTTTTGTTGCTGAACAGCTTTAGTTTGCGAGTTCTTTATCTCAAAATCTATATCTACATCATTTTTAATCTCATTCTTGACAATTTCTGCTTCCGCAGTAATTAAAGTAATTGCGTACTGTTTTTGCTCATCAAGTGAAATAGGATTAGGGCGGTACTTAGATTCAACAAAAACAACACCTCTTTCAAATGAAGTTTTAATACTTTGAGCATTTGTAGCTTTACTAATGTTACTTACAACTTCGTTTTCAGCCAGAGTTACAGCTGCAAATTGTATAGATTTCGCTCTATCATTTAATGTGAGGTCTTTGTCAATAAGGTCTGAAATTTTGCCTACCTTATCACTGATTTTTTCTTCAGCTAGATTACGTTGTTTTTCTAAGCTATCGTTACTTGGCTGATACTCATTACTAATAGTTAATATAGCAGCTGATACTGCATCAATTATGCCCTGGGCAGTATTCGTACCATCAACTTCATCTTTCGCATCAACCACTCTTGAATCTACTCTGGCTCTTTGGGCAGTTTTTTCAAGATCAACTAGTGTCACATCAGCAGTAATCCTAGTTTTTATATCTTTAGCTACTTGAACAATTTTGGCTTTTGCCAATTTCTTCTGTTCAACTATAGCACTCCCAGAGTTGTAGTCACCACGTACACAATTAATTCCATTTGTTTGAGAGTCAATAACTCTTTGGGCATCATTTGCTTCTTCAATGTTGCTCTTTGCAAGTTTAACGTTTTGATCAACTTTGTTCTTTTGATCAAATTTTTCATCATTACTTAGAGTTTGATCACTATCTATTTCGCGTTTAACCTCAACAGCAGCTTGATGCACTGCTTCTTTGGCACTTTGCTTTTGATCTAATAGTGAAAGACTACTTGCTACATACTCACTCTTAATCGCCCTTACTGCGTTATTTTGGGCATCAAGAACACATTGAGCATCAGTGGCTAAATCAATATCAGTTTTTGCATTCAGCGCGTCACTATCAACCCTATTCTTTTGATTAGATTTTTCAAAATTCTTAAGGGTTTCATCTTCATCAATCACACTTTTGACTTCAACTTTAATTTGATCCACAAAATCCATTGCATTTTGCTTTTGATCAATTAAAGTGACAATGTTAGTCTGATGTTCATCTCTAATGCGTTTAATGCCCTTTTCGCGTTCATTTACAACTTTTTGTGCATCCTGAGCAGCGTCAATATTATTCCGAGATTCAACAACATCTTTATCTACTTCTTGTCTTTGAGCAAATTTTTGAGCATCCGTTAGAGTTACATCTTCATCAATGTCATTTTTGATTTTAATGGCAATTCGATTAATTAAATCTTTAGCATTGGGTTTTTGATCTGTCAAAGAAAATGTATTAGATTGATGAGTTTCTTTAAGTTGTTTAAGTCCTTTTTCGTTTTCTTCGAATACACTTTGAGCATTAGTCCCACTTTCAACACAAGATTTTGTTTCAACAGCAACTTTATCTACTTGACGTTTTTGTGCCGTTTTTTCTGTACTTGTTAAAGACTCATCTACATTAATACTGTTTTTAATCGAAACGGCAACTTTATCAATCGCATCTTTAGCATTCTGTTTTTGAATATCCAAGTCAACATCCACTTGATGTTGACTTTTAAGATTAACTTGGTTTTCTTCAACTAAATACCTAAGCTCATCCGCATTTTTAGCTAGCTCAATGGCTGATATTGCATTGTCTTCTGCCTTCTTAGTATTGTCCCTCTGTCTATTTTTTTCAGCAGTGACAAGCGTATTATCATTTGAAATGCTCCACTCAACATCTGAAGCAGCCTTGTTAATTTGTCGTTTTGCAGTCTGTTTCTGCGTATATAAGTCGATTCCTATATGATATTGACTGTTTATACTTGTTTCTCCAGTTGTAACAGCTACTTCAATTTCATCTGCACTAGTTGCTATTTCAATTTCGTTCCTAGCTTCAACTACAGCACTGTCAATATCTTCTTTCTGAATATCTCGTTCATCAGTACTTAAACTATTGTCATTTTCAACAGCTTTATAAACTTTTGCGACAATACTATCAATCAAACGAAGTGCATTGGCTTTTTGCGAATATAAATCTATACCAGCTTTATGTTGTTTTTTTATATCACTCTGTCCATCAGTCAATGCAATGTCAATTTCATCTGCATTCGTTGCGGCCTCTATGGTGCCCTTAGCACTTGCTATAGCACTATTTAACCCTTGTACTTGAGCACTCTTTTCAGCTTCAGTTATTGACTGATCCATTTCAATAGCATTAAAAGTGCTTTTAGCCGTTTTAGCCAGCTGCTCATTTGCCAACTGTTTTCGAGTAACTATATTAATACCGTGTTCATGTTGCTTTCTTATATCACTATTACCATCTTCAAGGGTTTTGATAATTTCATCAACATCTTGCTTACTGTCAATTGATGCCTTTATCTTTGCGGCAACTACACTAACATCTCTATTTTGCTTGTTTTTGTCAGCTACAGTTAAAGTTACGTCATTTGCAATTTCGTTGCTAACTTCAAAAACGAATTGATTGATACGTTTATGTGCTATTCCCTTTTTTCCTTTAAGGTCAACCACTACTTGATTGCGGTTATTAGTATAATTTGGATTAGTCTTCATGCCCTCGCCAATTTCATTAGTATTAACTCTTACTTTAGTTACATTCTCTTCATTCCCGGCCCTCGCCGTATTATCGATCGGATTTAGTTTATTATTGTCCGTCATCGCTTTTATCCCCAACATTTTCGACTTTACTTATATGAACTAAATCGTATCATTTTTAGATTAAATTATAAAGACGTTTTTGCATTATTTTTATATTAGCATCATCATTTTTTGCTTTTTCCTATTCTTTAAGACTCTTTATTTTAAATCGCTTGTATTATTTACTAGTATAAAAAACAAGAATGATTTTAGTCCTAGTACCTTTAAATACCCTATAGATTCAGCTTACTCACCTGTTTTCAAATATCATATCCACATAAAAAGAAGCTTCTACATTTCATAGGAGCTTCTTTTTACTTTTAACTTCTTAGCTTTCTTCTACTTAAAAGCAGTTTGCATAATGAAGTGTTTATTTCCAATAGAGTAATATACCTTACCCTTTATTACAACAATATCGCCATATGTTTGAACTTTCTCGCCCTTACCAATCGTCGTCTTGCCAATACGATTACCATACTGACTGTAAATATACGCTTTTCGCTTGGTTGTTCTAGTCGTTCCAGTGATATTATCACTTGCAACATATTGATCCTTACCGATTTCAGTAAACTCACGAACATCGATTGTCTTAGTCTCACCTGTTGAAACCTGTGATCCTGCTTTCAATACTATCTTGTTAGTTCTTTGACCAGATCCATTGTATATGTATGCGTCGTGTCCTAGCACTGCATTTGAAGTAACTCCATCTGCTAGTTTATTACTTGCTTCCAAAGTAATAGTTCCAAAGTTAGCTGCCTTAACATATCGATTATTATCAACAATAAAGTATGACTTACCATGAATTATCACTGGATCTCCATATGTACCAATCCTAGTGTTCTTCTTGAGTACATTAGTTCCTACTCTCTTACCATCTTTATTGTAAACAAAGGCTGGTTTCTTCAAAGTACGCTTCTGTGCTCTAAAGTTATTCACAGCTACGTACATTCCATTATTAGTTAAGTAGAATTCACGTTTGCCGATCTTTTTGGTTCCAAAAGTTGAAATTGATGAACCTCTCTTTGCAACTAGTAGGTTTGCGCGCTTACCGTCTTTGTCATAGAAGTAGGCATTGTGAGTAAGTTTCCTTTCAACTGCTTCACTTGCGTTTTCAGCTGCGCTACCTTCACCGGTAGTAGTACCTGAACCGTTGGAACCTGAGCCGTTCGAGCCTGAGCCATTTGAGCCGGAACCGTTCGAGCCTGAGCCATTTGAGCCGGAACCGTTGGAACCTGAGCCATTTGAGCCGGAACCGTTCGAGCCTGAGCCATTTGAGCCTGAGCCGTTGGAGCCGGTTGAGTCAGAGCCGTTGGAGCCGGAACCGTTGGAACCTGAGCCGTTGGAGCCTGAGCCATTTGAGCTGGAACCGTTGGAACCGGAGCCATTTGAGCCGGAACCGTTCGAGCCTGAGCCATTTGAGCCGGAACCGTTTGAGCCGGAGCCATTTGAGCCTGAACCGTTTGATTCTGAGCCATTTGAGTCAGAGCCGTTGGAGCCGGAACCGTTCGAGCCGGAACCGTTCGAGTCAGAGCCGTTGGAACCTGAACCGTTCGAGCCGGAACCATTTGAGCCTGAGCCATTTGAGTCAGAGCCGTTGGAACCGGAACCGTTTGAGCCTGAACCATTTGAGCCTGAACCGTTTGAGCCTGAACCGTTTGAGTCTGAACCGTTTGAGCCTGAACCATTTGAGCCAGAACCGTTTGAGCCTGAGCCGTTTGAGTCTGAACCGTTGGAGCCTGAGCCATTTGAACCTGAACCGTTGGAACCTGAACCATTTGAGCCTGAGCCATTTGAGTCAGAACCATTTGAACCTGAACCGTTGGAGCCTGAGCCGTTTGAACCGGAACCGTTGGAGCCTGAGCCGTTGGAACCTGAGCCGTTGGAGTCAGAGCCATTTGAACCTGAACCGTTTGATTCAGAGTCATTTGAGCCGGAACCGTTCGAGCCTGAGCCATTTGAGCCGGAACCGTTTGATTCGGAACCATTTGAGTCAGAGCCATTTGAGCCTGAGCCATTTGAGTCAGAGCCATTTGAACCTGAACCATTTGAGTCAGAGCCATTTGAACCTGAACCGTTGGAGCCTGAGCCGTTGGAACCTGAGCCATTCGAGTCAGAGCCGTTGGAACCTGAACCATTTGAGCCTGAGCCATTTGAGCCTGAGCCATTTGAGTCAGAACCATTTGAACCTGAGCCATTCGAGCCTGAGCCGTTGGAGCCGGAACCATTCGAGCCTGAGCCGTTTGAGTCAGAACCATTTGAGTCAGAGCCATTTGAACCTGAACCGTTTGAGCCTGAGCCATTTGAGCCGGAGCCGTTGGAGTCAGAACCGTTGGAGCCTGAGCCATTTGAGTCAGAACCATTTGAACCTGAGCCGTTTGAGTCAGAACCATTTGAACCGGAGCCATTCGAGCCTGAGCCGTTGGAGCCTGAACCGTTGGAACCTGAGCCATTTGAACCGGAGCCATTCGAGCCGGAACCGTTCGAGCCTGAGCCGTTTGATTCTGAGCCATTTGAGCCGGAACCGTTCGAGCCTGAGCCATTTGAGCCGGAACCGTTCGAGCCTGAGCCGTTGGAGCCTGAACCATTTGAGCCTGAGCCGTTTGAGTCAGAACCGTTGGAGCCTGAGCCGTTTGAACCGGAACCGTTCGAGCCGGAACCATTTGAGCCGGAACCATTTGAGCCGGAGCCGTTTGAGTCAGAACCGTTGGAGCCTGAGCCATTTGAGTCAGAGCCATTTGAACCTGAGCCATTCGAGCCGGAGCCGTTGGAGTCAGAGCCATTTGAGCCGGAACCGTTGGAGCCTGAGCCGTTTGAACCTGAACCATTTGAGTCAGAGCCATTTGAACCTGAACCGTTGGAGCCGGAGCCGTTTGAACCTGAGCCATTCGAGTCAGAGCCATTTGAACCTGAACCGTTGGAACCTGAACCATTTGAGCCTGAGCCATTTGAGTCAGAACCATTTGAACCTGAGCCATTCGAGCCTGAGCCGTTTGAGTCAGAGCCATTTGAGCCGGAGCCGTTGGAGCTGGAACCGTTCGAGCCGGAGCCGTTTGAGCCGGAGCCGTTTGAGTCAGAACCGTTCGAGCCTGAGCCGTTTGAGTCAGAGCCATTTGAACCTGAACCGTTGGAACCTGAACCATTTGAGCCTGAGCCGTTGGAGCCGGAACCGTTCGAGCCTGAGCCGTTTGAGTCAGAGCCATTTGAGCCGGAACCGTTCGAGCCTGAGCCGTTTGATTCGGAACCGTTTGAGTCAGAACCGTTTGATTCGGAGCCATTTGAGCCTGAGCCGTTTGATTCGGAGCCATTTGAGCCTGAACCGTTTGATTCTGAGCCATTTGAGCCTGAACCGTTTGAGTCGGAACCATTTGAGTCAGAGCCATTTGAGTCAGAGCCATTTGAGCCTGAGCCGTTGGAGCCTGAGCCGTTGGAGTCAGAACCATTTGAACCTGAGCCATTTGAGCCTGAACCGTTTGATTCTGAGCCATTTGAGCCTGAACCGTTTGATTCTGAACCGTTTGAGTCAGAACCGTTGGAGCCTGAACCGTTTGATTCTGAGCCGTTGGAGTCAGAACCGTTTGATTCTGAGCCATTTGAGCCTGAGCCGTTCGAGCCTGAGCCATTTGAGCCGGAACCGTTTGATTCTGAACCGTTCGAGCCGGAACCGTTTGATTCTGAGCCATTTGAGCCTGAGCCGTTTGAGTCAGAACCGTTCGAGCCGGAGCCGTTGGAACCTGAACCATTTGAGCCTGAGCCATTTGAGTCAGAACCATTTGAACCTGAACCGTTGGAACCTGAACCATTTGAGCCTGAGCCATTTGAGTCAGAACCATTTGAACCGGAACCGTTGGAGCCTGAGCCGTTGGAGTCAGAGCCATTTGAACCGGAACCGTTTGATTCAGAGCCATTTGAGCCGGAACCGTTCGAGCCTGAGCCATTTGAGCCGGAACCGTTTGATTCGGAACCATTTGAGTCAGAGCCATTTGAGCCTGAGCCATTTGAGTCAGAGCCATTTGAACCTGAACCATTTGAGTCAGAGCCATTTGAACCTGAACCGTTGGAGCCGGAGCCGTTGGAACCTGAGCCATTCGAGTCAGAGCCATTTGAACCGGAACCGTTTGATTCTGAGCCATTTGAGCCGGAGCCGTTTGAGTCAGAGCCGTTGGAGCCTGAGCCATTTGAGCCTGAGCCGTTGGAACCTGAGCCGTTTGAGCCTGAGCCATTTGAACCTGAACCGTTGGAACCTGAACCATTTGAGCCTGAGCCATTTGAGTCAGAACCATTTGAACCTGAACCGTTGGAGCCTGAGCCGTTTGAACCGGAACCGTTGGAGCCTGAGCCGTTGGAACCTGAGCCGTTCGAGCCTGAGCCATTTGAGCCGGAACCGTTCGAGCCTGAGCCATTTGAGCCGGAACCGTTGGAACCTGAGCCATTTGAGCCGGAACCGTTCGAGCCTGAGCCATTTGAGCCTGAGCCGTTGGAGCCGGAGCCATTTGAGTCAGAGCCGTTGGAGCCGGAACCGTTGGAACCTGAGCCGTTCGAGCCTGAGCCATTTGAGCTGGAACCGTTGGAACCGGAGCCATTTGAGCCGGAACCGTTCGAGCCTGAGCCATTTGAGCCGGAACCGTTTGAGCCGGAGCCATTTGAGCCTGAACCGTTTGATTCTGAGCCATTTGAGTCAGAGCCGTTGGAGCCGGAACCGTTCGAGCCGGAACCGTTCGAGTCAGAGCCGTTGGAACCTGAACCGTTCGAGCCGGAACCATTTGAGCCTGAGCCATTTGAGTCAGAGCCGTTGGAACCGGAACCGTTTGAGCCTGAACCATTTGAGCCTGAACCGTTTGAGCCTGAACCGTTTGAGTCTGAACCGTTTGAGCCTGAACCATTTGAGCCAGAACCGTTTGAGCCTGAGCCGTTTGAGTCTGAACCGTTGGAGCCTGAGCCATTTGAACCTGAACCGTTGGAACCTGAACCATTTGAGCCTGAGCCATTTGAGTCAGAACCATTTGAACCTGAACCGTTGGAGCCTGAGCCGTTGGAACCTGAGCCGTTGGAGTCAGAGCCATTTGAACCTGAACCGTTTGATTCAGAGCCATTTGAGCCGGAACCGTTCGAGCCTGAGCCATTTGAGCCGGAACCGTTTGATTCGGAACCATTTGAGTCAGAGCCATTTGAGCCTGAACCGTTTGAGTCGGAACCATTTGAACCTGAACCGTTTGAGTCAGAACCGTTCGAGCCTGAGCCATTTGAGCCTGAGCCATTTGAGCCTGAGCCGTTTGATTCGGAGCCATTTGAGCCGGAACCGTTTGAGTCAGAACCGTTGGAGCCGGAGCCATTTGAGCCGGAACCGTTCGAGTCAGAACCATTTGAACCTGAGCCATTTGAGCCTGAGCCGTTTGATTCTGAGCCATTTGAGTCAGAGCCGTTTGAGCCGGAGCCGTTCGAGTCAGAACCATTTGAGCCGGAACCGTTCGAGTCAGAACCGTTTGATTCTGAGCCATTTGAACCGGAACCGTTCGAGTCGGAACCGTTTGATTCGGAGCCATTTGAGCCGGAACCGTTCGAGTCGGAACCGTTTGAGTCGGAGCCATTTGAGCCTGAACCGTTCGAGTCAGAACCGTTTGATTCGGAGCCATTTGAGCCGGAACCGTTCGAGTCAGAACCGTTTGATTCGGAGCCATTTGAACCTGAACCGTTCGAGTCGGAACCGTTTGATTCGGAGCCATTTGAGCCTGAACCGTTCGAGTCGGAACCGTTTGATTCGGAGCCATTTGAGCCTGAACCGTTCGAGTCAGAACCGTTTGATTCGGAGCCATTTGAGCCGGAACCGTTCGAGTCAGAGCCGTTGGAGTCTGAGCCATTTGATTCGGAACCGTTTGAACCTGAGCCATTTGAGCCTGAACCGTTCGAGCCTGAACCGTTTGAGTCAGAACCATTTGAACCGGAACCGTTTGAGCCTGAGCCATTTGAGCCGGAACCGTTTGATTCGGAACCGTTGGAGCCTGAGCCGTTGGAGTCAGAACCGTTTGAGCCTGAACCATTTGAACCTGAGCCATTTGAGCCGGAACCGTTTGATTCTGAACCGTTCGAGCCTGAGCCATTTGAGCCGGAGCCGTTTGAGCCTGAACCGTTTGAGCCTGAGCCATTTGATTCGGAGCCATTTGAACCTGAGTCATTTGAGCCTGAACCGTTCGAGTCAGAACCATTTGAACCTGAACCGTTTGATTCGGAACCATTTGAGTCAGAGCCGTTGGAGCCGGAGCCGTTTGAATCTGAGCCGTTTGAGTCAGAACCGTTTGAGCCTGAACCGTTGGAGTCAGAACCGTTTGAGCCTGAACCGTTTGATTCGGAGTCATTTGAGCCGGAGCCGTTCGAGTCAGAACCATTTGAGCCGGAACCGTTCGAGTCAGAACCGTTTGATTCTGAGCCATTTGAACCGGAACCGTTTGAGCCTGAACCGTTTGATTCTGAGCCATTTGAGCCGGAACCGTTCGAATCGGAACCGTTGGATTCGGAGCCATTTGAACCTGATCCATTTGAACCTGATCCATTTGAGCCTGAACCGTTCGAGTCAGAGCCGTTGGAGTCTGAACCGTTTGAACCTGAACCGTTGGAGCCTGAACCATTCGAGTCTGATCCATTTGAGCCTGAACCGTTGGATTCTGAACCATTTGAGTCAGAGCCGTTCGAGTCTGAACCATTTGAGCCTGAGCCATTTGAGCCTGAACCGTTGGAGCCTGAGCCATTTGAGCCTGAACCATTCGAGTCAGAACCGTTGGAGCCTGAACCGTTGGAGTCTGAGCCATTTGAGCCTGAGCCGTTTGAACCGGAACCGTTCGAGTCAGAACCGTTTGATTCTGAGCCGTTGGAGCCTGAACCATTTGAGCCCGATCCATTTGAGCCTGAACCATTTGATTCTGAGCCGTTTGAGTCAGAACCATTTGAGTCTGAGCCATTTGAGTCGGAACCGTTTGATTCAGAACCGTTTGAACCTGAGCCATTTGATTCAGAACCATTTGAACCTGAACCGTTGGAGCCTGAACCGTTGGAGTCTGAGCCATTTGAGCCTGAGCCGTTTGAGTCAGAACCGTTTGAACCTGAGCCATTTGATTCTGAGCCATTTGAGCCTGAACCGTTGGAGTCTGAACCATTTGAACCTGAACCGTTGGAGCCGGAACCGTTTGATTCTGAGCCATTTGAGCCTGAGCCGTTTGAACCTGAGCCGTTTGAGTCTGAATCATTTGAACCTGAACCGTTCGAGTCAGAGCCGTTTGATTCTGAGCCATTTGAACCGGAACCGTTCGAGTCAGAACCGTTGGATTCTGAGCCGTTGGAGCCTGAACCATTTGAGCCCGATCCATTTGAGCCTGAACCATTTGATTCTGAGCCGTTTGATTCAGAACCATTTGAGTCTGAGCCATTTGAGTCGGAACCGTTTGATTCAGAACCGTTTGAACCTGAGCCATTTGATTCAGAACCATTTGAACCTGAACCGTTGGAGCCTGAACCGTTTGATTCTGAGCCATTTGATTCAGAGCCGTTGGAGTCTGAACCGTTTGAACCTGAACCGTTTGAACCTGAACCGTTTGATTCGGAGCCGTTTGAGCCTGAACCGTTGGAGTCTGAACCATTTGAACCTGAACCGTTCGAGTCTGAACCGTTTGATTCTGAACCGTTTGATTCTGAGCCATTTGAACCTGATCCATTTGAGTCGGAACCGTTTGATTCTGAGCCGTTTGAGCCTGAACCGTTCGAGTCTGAACCGTTTGATTCGGAGCCATTTGAACCTGATCCATTTGAGTCAGAACCGTTTGATTCTGAGCCATTTGAGCCTGAACCGTTCGAGTCAGAACCGTTTGATTCTGAGCCATTTGAGCCTGAACCGTTCGAGTCTGAACCGTTGGATTCGGAGCCATTTGAACCTGATCCATTTGAGCCTGAACCGTTCGAGTCAGAGCCGTTGGAGTCTGAACCGTTTGAACCTGAACCATTTGATTCTGAGCCGTTGGAGCCTGAACCATTCGAGTCAGAACCGTTTGAGCCTGAGCCGTTGGAGTCTGAACCATTGGAGTCAGAACCGTTTGAGCCTGAGCCGTTTGAGCCTGAACCGTTGGAGTCTGAACCATTTGAGCCTGAACCGTTCGAGTCTGAACCATTTGAGCCTGAGCCATTTGATTCAGAGCCGTTGGAACCTGAACCATTTGAGCCTGAGCCGTTTGAGTCTGAACCGTTGGAGCCTGAACCATTTGAGCCTGAACCGTTCGAGTCAGAACCATTTGAACCTGAACCGTTTGATTCTGAACCATTTGAGCCTGAACCGTTGGAGTCAGAACCATTGGAGTCCGAACCATTTGAACCTGAACCGTTCGAGTCTGAACCGTTGGATTCGGAGCCGTTGGAGCCTGAACCATTTGAGTCAGAGCCGTTTGAGCCTGAGCCATTGGAGTCTGAACCGTTTGAGCCTGAGCCATTTGATTCTGAGCCATTTGATTCTGATCCATTTGAGCCTGAACCGTTGGATTCTGAACCATTTGAGTCAGAGCCGTTCGAGTCTGAACCATTTGAGCCTGAGCCGTTTGAGTCTGAACCGTTCGAACCTGAGCCATTTGAACCGGAACCGTTGGATTCTGAGTCGTTTGAACCGGAACCGTTCGAGTCAGAGCCGTTGGATTCTGAGCCATTTGAACCGGAACCGTTGGAGTCAGAACCGTTGGATTCTGAGCCGTTTGAGCCTGAGCCGTTTGAGCCTGAACCGTTTGATTCTGATCCATTTGAGTCGGAACCGTTTGATTCTGAGCCGTTTGAGCCTGAACCGTTCGAGTCTGAACCATTTGAGCCTGAGCCATTTGATTCAGAACCGTTTGAACCTGAACCGTTTGAACCTGAACCATTTGAACCTGAACCGTTCGAGTCAGAACCGTTTGAACCTGAACCGTTGGATTCGGAGCCATTTGAGCCTGAGCCGTTTGAGTCAGAACCATTTGAACCTGAACCGTTGGAGCCTGAACCGTTCGAGTCAGAACCATTTGAGTCAGAGCCGTTTGATTCGGAGCCATTTGAGCCGGAGCCATTTGAGTCGGAACCGTTTGATTCGGAGCCATTTGAACCTGAACCGTTCGAGTCAGAACCATTGGAGTCAGAACCGTTCGAGTCAGAACCATTGGAGTCAGAACCGTTCGAGTCAGAGCCGTTGGAGTCTGAACCGTTTGAACCTGAACCATTTGATTCGGAGCCGTTGGAGCCTGAACCATTCGAGTCTGATCCATTTGATTCTGAGCCATTTGATTCAGAACCATTTGAACCTGAACCGTTGGAGTCTGAACCATTCGAGTCAGAACCGTTTGAACCTGAGCCATTTGAGCCGGAACCATTCGAGTCAGAACCGTTTGAACCTGAACCGTTGGAGTCTGATCCATTTGAGTCAGAACCGTTTGAACCTGAACCGTTCGAGTCAGAACCATTGGAGTCAGAACCGTTTGAACCTGAGCCGTTTGATTCTGAGCCATTTGAGCCTGAACCGTTCGAGTCAGAACCATTTGAACCTGAGCCATTTGATTCAGAACCGTTTGAACCTGAACCGTTTGAGTCAGAACCATTTGAGTCAGAACCGTTTGAACCTGAACCGTTCGAGTCAGAACCATTTGAGTCAGAACCATTTGAGTCAGAACCGTTTGAACCTGAGCCATTTGATTCTGAGCCATTTGAGCCTGAACCGTTCGAGTCTGAACCGTTGGATTCGGAGCCATTTGAACCTGAGCCATTTGAGCCTGAACCGTTTGATTCGGAGCCATTTGAACCTGATCCATTTGAGTCAGAACCGTTTGATTCTGAGCCATTTGAGCCTGAACCGTTCGAGTCAGAACCGTTTGATTCTGAGCCATTTGAGCCTGAACCGTTCGAGTCTGAACCGTTGGATTCGGAGCCATTTGAACCTGATCCATTTGAGTCAGAACCATTTGAACCTGAACCGTTGGAGTCGGAACCATTTGAACCTGAACCGTTCGAGTCTGAACCATTTGAGCCGGAGCCATTTGATTCAGAACCGTTTGAACCTGAGCCATTTGATTCTGAGCCATTTGAGCCGGAACCATTCGAGTCAGAACCATTGGAGTCAGAACCATTGGAGTCAGAACCGTTTGAACCTGAGCCATTTGAGCCTGAACCGTTCGAGTCTGAACCATTTGAGCCTGAGCCATTTGATTCAGAGCCGTTGGAACCTGAACCATTTGAGCCTGAGCCGTTTGAGTCTGAACCGTTGGAGCCTGAACCATTTGAGCCTGAACCGTTCGAGTCAGAACCATTTGAACCTGAACCGTTTGATTCTGAACCATTTGAGCCTGAACCGTTGGAGTCAGAACCATTGGAGTCCGAACCATTTGAACCTGAACCGTTCGAGTCTGAACCGTTGGATTCGGAGCCGTTGGAGCCTGAACCATTTGAGTCAGAGCCGTTTGAGCCTGAGCCATTGGAGTCTGAACCGTTTGAGCCTGAGCCATTTGATTCTGAGCCATTTGATTCTGATCCATTTGAGCCTGAACCGTTGGATTCTGAACCATTTGAGTCAGAGCCGTTCGAGTCTGAACCATTTGAGCCTGAGCCGTTTGAGTCTGAACCGTTCGAACCTGAGCCATTTGAACCGGAACCGTTGGATTCTGAGTCGTTTGAACCGGAACCGTTCGAGTCAGAGCCGTTGGATTCTGAGCCATTTGAACCGGAACCGTTGGAGTCAGAACCGTTGGATTCTGAGCCGTTTGAGCCTGAGCCGTTTGAGCCTGAACCGTTTGATTCTGATCCATTTGAGTCGGAACCGTTTGATTCTGAGCCGTTTGAGCCTGAACCGTTCGAGTCTGAGCCATTTGATTCAGAACCGTTTGAACCTGAACCGTTGGATTCGGAACCGTTTGAACCTGAACCATTTGAACCTGAACCGTTCGAGTCAGAACCGTTTGAACCTGAACCGTTGGATTCGGAGCCATTTGAGCCTGAGCCGTTTGAGTCAGAACCATTTGAACCTGAACCGTTGGAGCCTGAACCGTTCGAGTCAGAACCATTTGAGTCAGAGCCGTTTGATTCGGAGCCATTTGAGCCGGAACCGTTTGATTCGGAGCCATTTGAACCTGAACCGTTCGAGTCAGAACCATTTGAGTCAGAACCGTTTGAACCTGAACCGTTCGAGTCAGAACCATTTGAGTCAGAACCGTTTGAACCTGAGCCATTTGATTCTGAGCCATTTGAGCCTGAACCGTTCGAGTCTGAACCGTTGGATTCGGAGCCATTTGAACCTGAGCCATTTGAGCCTGAACCGTTCGAGTCAGAGCCGTTGGAGTCAGAACCGTTTGAACCTGAATCATTTGAGTCTGAGCCGTTGGAGCCTGAACCATTTGAGTCAGAACCATTTGAACCTGAACCGTTGGAGCCTGAACCGTTTGATTCTGAGCCATTTGAGCCGGAGCCATTTGATTCAGAACCGTTGGAGCCTGAACCGTTTGAGTCAGAACCGTTTGAACCTGAACCGTTCGAGTCAGAACCATTTGAACCTGAACCGTTGGAGTCGGAACCATTTGAACCTGAACCGTTCGAGTCTGAACCATTTGAGCCGGAGCCATTTGATTCAGAACCGTTTGAACCTGAGCCATTTGATTCTGAGCCATTTGAGCCGGAACCATTCGAGTCAGAACCATTGGAGTCAGAACCGTTTGATTCGGAGCCATTTGAACCTGATCCATTTGAGTCAGAACCGTTTGATTCTGAACCGTTCGAGTCAGAACCGTTTGATTCTGAGCCATTTGAGCCTGAACCGTTCGAGTCTGAACCGTTGGATTCGGAGCCATTTGAACCTGAACCGTTTGATTCTGAACCATTTGAGCCTGAACCGTTGGAGTCAGAACCATTGGAGTCAGAACCATTTGAACCTGAACCGTTCGAGTCTGAACCGTTGGATTCTGAGCCGTTGGAGCCTGAACCATTTGAGTCAGAGCCGTTTGAGCCTGAGCCATTGGAGTCTGAACCGTTTGAGCCTGAGCCATTGGAGTCTGAGCCATTTGATTCTGAGCCATTTGAGCCTGAACCGTTGGATTCTGAACCATTTGAGTCAGAGCCGTTCGAGTCTGAACCATTTGAGCCTGAGCCGTTTGAGTCTGAACCGTTCGAACCTGAGCCATTTGAACCGGAACCGTTGGATTCTGAGTCGTTTGAACCGGAACCGTTCGAGTCAGAGCCGTTGGATTCTGAGCCATTTGAACCGGAACCGTTGGAGTCAGAACCGTTGGATTCTGAGCCGTTTGAGCCTGAGCCGTTTGAGCCTGAACCGTTTGATTCTGATCCATTTGAGTCGGAACCGTTTGATTCTGAGCCGTTTGAGCCTGAACCGTTCGAGTCTGAACCATTTGAGCCTGAGCCATTTGATTCAGAACCGTTTGAACCTGAACCGTTGGATTCGGAACCATTTGAGCCTGAACCGTTTGAACCTGAACCATTTGAACCTGAACCGTTCGAGTCAGAACCGTTTGAACCTGAACCGTTTGATTCGGAGCCATTTGAGCCTGAGCCATTTGAGCCTGAACCGTTCGAGTCAGAACCATTTGAACCTGAGCCATTTGAGTCGGAACCGTTTGATTCTGAGCCGTTTGATTCTGAGCCGTTCGAGTCAGAACCGTTTGATTCGGATCCATTTGATTCGGATCCATTTGAGCCTGAACCGTTCGAGTCAGAACCATTTGAGCCTGAGCCATTTGATTCAGAACCGTTTGAACCTGAACCGTTTGAGTCAGAACCATTTGAGTCAGAACCGTTTGAACCTGAACCGTTCGAGTCAGAACCATTTGAGTCAGAACCGTTTGAACCTGAGCCATTTGATTCTGAGCCATTTGAGCCTGAACCGTTCGAGTCTGAACCGTTGGATTCGGAGCCATTTGAACCTGAGCCATTTGAGCCTGAACCGTTCGAGTCAGAGCCGTTGGAGTCAGAACCGTTTGAACCTGAATCATTTGAGTCTGAGCCGTTGGAGCCTGAACCATTTGAGTCAGAACCATTTGAACCTGAACCGTTGGAGCCTGAACCGTTTGATTCTGAGCCATTTGAGCCGGAGCCATTTGATTCAGAACCGTTGGAGCCTGAACCGTTTGAGTCAGAACCGTTTGAACCTGAACCGTTCGAGTCAGAACCATTTGAACCTGAACCGTTGGAGTCGGAACCATTTGAACCTGAACCGTTCGAGTCTGAACCATTTGAGCCGGAGCCATTTGATTCAGAACCGTTTGAACCTGAGCCATTTGATTCTGAGCCATTTGAGCCGGAACCATTCGAGTCAGAACCATTGGAGTCAGAACCGTTTGAGCCTGAACCGTTCGAGTCAGAACCATTTGAACCTGAACCGTTCGAGTCAGAGCCATTTGAACCTGAACCGTTCGAGTCAGAACCGTTTGATTCTGAGCCGTTTGAGCCTGAACCATTTGAGCCTGAACCATTTGAGCCTGAACCATTTGATTCTGAGCCGTTTGAGTCAGAACCATTTGATTCTGAGCCATTTGAACCTGAGCCATTTGATTCAGAACCATTTGAACCTGAACCGTTGGAGCCTGAACCGTTTGATTCGGAGCCGTTGGAACCTGAACCGTTTGATTCTGAGCCATTTGAGCCGGAACCATTCGAGTCAGAACCGTTGGAACCTGAGCCATTTGATTCAGAACCATTTGAACCTGAACCGTTCGAGTCAGAACCATTGGAGTCAGAACCGTTGGAACCTGAGCCATTTGATTCTGAGCCATTTGAGCCGGAACCATTCGAGTCAGAACCGTTGGAACCTGAGCCATTTGATTCAGAACCATTTGAACCTGAACCATTTGAACCTGAACCGTTCGAGTCAGAGCCGTTTGAGTCTGAGCCATTTGAACCTGAACCGTTCGAGTCAGAACCGTTGGAGTCTGAGCCGTTTGAGCCCGATCCATTTGAGCCTGAACCATTTGAGTCTGAGCCGTTTGATTCAGAACCGTTTGAGTCTGAGCCATTTGAACCTGATCCATTTGAGTCGGAACCGTTTGATTCAGAACCGTTTGAGCCTGAACCGTTTGAGTCTGAGCCATTTGAACCTGAACCGTTGGAGCCTGAACCGTTTGATTCGGAGCCGTTTGAGCCTGAACCGTTCGAGTCAGAACCATTTGAACCTGAACCGTTGGAGTCTGAACCATTCGAGTCAGAACCATTGGAGTCAGAACCGTTTGAACCTGAGCCATTTGATTCAGAACCATTTGAACCTGAACCGTTTGAGCCTGAGCCGTTGGAGTCTGAACCATTTGAACCTGAACCGTTCGAGTCAGAGCCGTTTGATTCGGAGCCGTTTGAGCCTGAACCGTTCGAGTCAGAACCATTTGAGCCTGAACCATTTGAGTCAGAGCCGTTTGATTCTGAGCCGTTTGAACCTGAACCGTTCGAGTCAGAGCCGTTGGATTCTGAGCCATTTGAGCCTGAACCGTTTGATTCTGAGCCATTTGAGCCGGAGCCATTTGATTCAGAACCGTTGGAGCCTGAGCCGTTGGAACCTGAGCCATTTGAGCCGGAGCCATTTGATTCAGAACCGTTGGAGCCTGAGCCGTTGGAACCTGAGCCATTTGAGCCGGAGCCATTTGAACCGGAACCGTTCGAGTCAGAACCGTTTGAACCTGAACCGTTTGATTCTGAGCCATTTGAGCCGGAGCCGTTTGAGTCAGAACCATTTGATTCGGAGCCGTTGGAGCCTGAACCGTTCGAGTCAGAACTATTTGAGCCTGAACCATTTGAGTCAGAGCCGTTTGATTCTGAGCCATTTGAGCCGGAGCCATTTGATTCAGAACCGTTGGAGCCTGAGCCGTTGGAACCTGAGCCATTTGAGCCGGAGCCATTTGATTCAGAACCGTTGGAGCCTGAGCCGTTGGAACCTGAGCCATTTGAGCCGGAGCCATTTGAACCGGAACCGTTCGAGTCAGAACCGTTTGAACCTGAACCGTTCGAGTCAGAACCATTGGAGTCAGAACCGTTTGATTCTGAGCCATTTGAGCCGGAACCGTTTGAGCCTGAGCCATTTGATTCTGAGCCATTTGAGCCGGAACCGTTTGAGCCTGAGCCATTGGAGTCAGAGCCGTTTGATTCTGAGCCATTTGAACCTGAACCATTCGAGTCAGAACCGTTTGATTCTGAGCCATTTGAGCCGGAACCGTTTGAGCCTGAGCCATTTGATTCTGAGCCATTTGAGCCGGAACCGTTTGAGCCTGAGCCATTGGAGTCAGAGCCGTTTGATTCTGAGCCATTTGAACCTGAACCATTCGAGTCAGAACCGTTTGAACCTGAGCCATTTGAGCCGGAACCGTTACCACCTGGTTTGTATTCAGATTTGATTGTATTTATCCAATCTTCAAGAAGCTTAACTACCTCATCAGCATTCCATGCTTTGTCAATATCTGCAGTACCTTGTTGAATGTCACTATCAATTGCGGCTTTTTGTGCAGCTTTTTCGTCAGCAGATAGAGTTGGATCAGAATCAATTGTGTTCTTAATAGGTTGTATTAACTTGAACTTATCGGATAAATCCGCCTTAGCATTTTCCTTTCTCTTAGCTAAAGTGAACTCAGGCGTATATGTTTGGACATCATTTACACCTTTTTCCAAAGCTGTAGACAATTTATCCGCATTGGTTGCGGCTTCAATTGCATTTTTAGCACTTGTAGCCGTTGGTCCACTTAGTTTTGACCATATATCTGTCTTTTCAGCTGAAGTAAGATTTTTATCAGCGTCTATTGCCTGCTTAATTGCTGCAAGTGCTTGATCTATTTTAGCTTTAGCATTTTCCTTCTGGGTTTCCAAGTCTAACCCTTTTTGGTCGACAATATATTGGAATTCGCTTTTTGCATCACTCACCGCTTGATCACACTGATCAAGCGTTTTTGCAGCATTTAATTTGTCAATGTACTTAACATAAATGTTATCAATTGATCTAATGTAGGCAGTTTTTTCATCTTGAGTAATAGTATCATCGGCATTAATCTTACTTTTTGCGATATCTTGTGCATCTCTGATGATATCTTTATACTTACCTAGAATATTTGCAAGATTCGTATACCAATATGTGATTTGTGGATTGTCTATGCCTATATCAATAGTCGTTAGTGCAGGACCGCTAGCGTTAGTATTTGTAGCTCTAGCAAAGATATAGCCAGGAATATCAGGCGCATCAGGTATATAAACTGTATCACCAACTCTCCCTCTGATACTTACAGGAGTTGAAGGATAAACATTCGCCATATTAACAGTATCTAGATACTGGACATCTACAGTTTTTTCATCACCTTCTACATATATTGTGACAAGAGGATTATCTGAACCAACAATTGTACTCTTTGGCTGAATATTCTCGCCATTTTTCTCAACATAATAATGGTATCCACGTGGGATAGGTGCTTTGAATCTGTCCGCCGTCCAGTCTATAACGTTACCAGTATTAGCTGCCTCGTCTTTTTTACTATAATTCACAGTTTGAGACTGGGCTGGAAGTGCTCCTCGTTCTTTATGGTTAATATCTACATATTGATATTTAACTGTTTGGGGCGCTCCCCAGATGTATATATTATAAACTTGTTCTTGAGTTGCTGTTTTCCCGGGAACATAACCATAAAGTGCTTGACCAAAACGATTAGTCAACATTCCCTCAGGGTCTATTTTGGCACCAGGATAAATTTGGGAAGTATTATACTGATAAGCCAAGTTATAGCCCGAAGGCATTTCATCTACAACCTTTTTCTCATCTAGCATGTAAAACCGTTGTCCAACAAAATTACCTTTATCTGTAAACGAGAGATTGACTTTCTTCAATACGTTACCATTTTGATCAACATATTGCACAATTGAAGAACCGACTTCAGCAACACCATTGTTTTTAAGTTGCATGGCTCTAATATTCTCAGGGAAAAGATCAGAGATAACTGTTTCGCTGCCCGCAGAATCATATAAGCTAGTTCTCTCCCTAATTTTTAGCGTATCACATTTCTGGTTGATTGATCTATCAGGAGTAGTGCTTACATTATTCCCTGTCCAGAGATTTAAGGGCTGTGACAAGCCGTTTATTTTGAATACACCATTCAGCCTGTCAGTACGATTGGGGAGATGAGTCATAATTATTGGTACTGTGGGGGTGAGTGGATCGCCGTCTTCATCACAATAAGACATATTCAACTCGCGAGGGCTGTTAAGCGTCACCGTTGGAGTACCTATATTATCTTCATCGTATTTCTCATTTTCAGAATACAAATAAAATATTGGATTTCCAGCAGAGTTAGATTTTATGTTTAAAGTAGTACCTGCATTAAAAGTAACCTTTGCTCCGCGCATTCCCCCTAAAGTATGACGTAACCGAATTGAAGAAATTCCTTCAGCACTTATAATGTCCTGGTTTAAAGTAAACCTTTCACCCAAAAAGGCGTTTATAGTTGATTGAGAACGCTCTGTATCAATAAAAGCACCCCAACCATGCTGAGTCCAGGTAACATCGTTACCAACTATTAACTTATCGACACCACTAAAAGCTGCTTTTTTTGTTGAATTATCTTGATCCTCGTAAATGTTTAACGAAGATCTATCTCCCATTGAGAAAATGCCTTGTTTTCCATTAAAATTCCATAGAGAAAATGGAGTGTTTGTTTCTCCCCAACTTGAACTTCTAGGCACTGTTTTTAATACTAAAGAGGCATCATTAGCAAATTTCAAATTGCCCAAAGAGCTATCATTAAAGGCAGTAGCACCTTCAATATGATTATTGCCAGATAATACAAGGTTAGCTTGATAGGCCCTCACGAAATACCAATCAATTGGCCAAGGACCATCAATTTTTTCAGCTGTAACATTGTCAATATAGATTTGTGCATTAGGCGATCCGCTATTATTTGACGCACTGTTGGCATCTTTAAATTCAATGAGATCATATACGGTTCCTGTTTGAATGATGGTGGCATTGGTTAGAGCAAATTCCACGGATAGATTGGTGGAAACATAACCGAAAGCTGCCTCCCCCATATTTATTTTATGCCCATTGCCGTTTACTACAACATTCCCTCTCCCAGTTCTTTGACCAAGTTTTAAATTGCTTTTTTCATTTGAAATATCAGCAACAATATTAATATAAGTTACCTTATTATCAGCCCAAGCTGCTACTAAATCTTCAAAAGTTGAAACAGTTGCAACTTTTAGCTTAAAGGAATCTGGATTTGTTATTTGAGAAGGAATAGGAACTTCGTTAGATGTGTCTCTATACTGTTTGTTATCCTGTTCATTTAGCTCAGTATTTTTCTTTGCTTTTTCAACATCCTTTGCAACAGTGTGACCATATTCATCATCTATTGAGCTAAGTTGTACACTATAATCGGTATTTGATCTACCAGATACATCAGCTCTTGGTGTCACTCCTGCATTCGCAACATCTTGATTTGCATTTTTTGGTAATACAGAATCATTTGCATTAGCAGTTGCATCAGATGCAATCGGACTTGAAGCTACTTCTGCAGTTTCAGTTTCTTCTGCTTGATTACTTGCAATCGTACCATTTTCTTCCTTAGACACTTCGTCAGTTGAAGATGATTTTTCAGAGCTAGTAACAATTGGTGTTTCACCTGACTTAAAGAATGAATTTAAACCTTCATATGTTGAAACACTTACTTTTTTAGCAAGTGGTTTCTTATCCTTATTAATAGTCGGTGTTTTTTGGAGGCTCTGTTTAGTTTTCTTAATCGATGTATTAGCAACACCAGCACGATAACATGCACTAATGGCATTAGTAGCTTGCGTCAAGGCAGCATTAACATCTGCTAAACTACTAGCTCCCTCTACATTATTTTTTGCCTGCGCAACAACCACAGCAACCCTATTGAGCTGTATAGCCTTGTCACTACTCGAAAGATTCTGATCAGAATTAATTTTATCCTTTGCAGTAGTTGCAGCTGCATCTATTGTAGCAATAGCATTTTGCTTTGCACTATTAATAGACTCTGCTTCCACCGACTGCTGCAGATTTTGATCTACTCCCTTTTGTCCAACTTGGGAGTCAATTTCAGCTGCTTTAACTGGAACGCTAGCTTGGCTGTCCAGATAAATTCCACCTAGCATAAAGGTAAGCAAGGAGTAGCTGACTAGCCAACTCTTCTTACTCTTATGCATCTTATAATTTGTGTTTTTAGTCTCTTCGACTAGTTTTAAGTCTCTTTTCAAATTATATTCTCCGTTTACCCTATTAATATATAACAACTGTAGTTTATCATATTCAACGCATTACATAAAGAAGTTTTTGTATTTTTATTAACCGTTTTATTAACTGGTTGGAGTTAGAGTAACCGTCAGCTCAGCAAATACATGCCAATTACCATTTTATAATTAGTTCATATAGTCGTTATTTATTATAGCCCTTAACTAAAAGTGTTTTATAACCGATTTCTTTATTCCTTATCCCCACAAGAGTAATCAATGTTACTTAATTTTAACTTAGAAGTTAATTGATAAAGCACCGCTCAAGTTTTTTCATTTAAAAAGATTGTACTTACCTAAAAACTATTGCGCTCTTAGAATTTTCTATTACCTAAATTCTGTGTAAATTAAGTTTAATCAAGTGCTTTTTCTACTTTTCAAATATCATATCCACATAAAAAGAAGCTCCTACATTTCGTAGGAGCTTCTTTTTACTTTTAACTTCTTAGCTTTCTTCTACTTAAAAGCAGTTTGCATAATGAAGTGTTTATTTCCAATAGAGTAATATACCTTACCCTTTATTACAACAATATCGCCATATGTTTGAACTTTCTCGCCCTTACCAATCGTCGTCTTGCCAATACGATTACCATACTGACTGTAAATATACGCTTTTCGTTTGGTTGTTCTAGTCGTTCCAGTGATATTATCGCTTGCAACATATTGATCCTTACCGATTTCAGTAAACTCACGAACATCGATTGTCTTAGTCTCACCTGTTGAAACCTGTGATCCTGCTTTCAATACTATCTTGTTAGTTCTTTGACCAGATCCATTGTATATGTATGCGTCGTGTCCTAGCACTGCATTTGAAGTAACTCCATCTGCTAGTTTATTACTTGCTTCCAAAGTAATAGTTCCAAAGTTAGCTGCCTTAACATAGCGATTATTATCAACAATAAAGTATGACTTACCATGAATTATCACTGGATCTCCGTATGTACCAATCCTAGTGTTCTTCTTGAGTACATTAGTTCCTACTCTTTTACCATCTTTATTGTAAACAAAGGCTGGTTTCTTCAAAGTACGTTTTTGTGCTCTAAAGTTATTCACAGCTACGTACATTCCATTATTAGTTAAGTAGAATTCACGTTTGCCGATCTTTTTGGTTCCAAAAGTTGAAATTAATGAACCTCTCTTTGCAACTAGTAGGTTTGCACGCTTACCGTCTTTATCATAGAAGTAGGCATTGTGAGTAAGTTTCCTTTCAACTGCTTCACTTGCGTTTTCAGCTGCGCTACCTTCACCGGTAGTAGTACCGGAACCGTTCGAGCCTGAGCCATTTGAGCCGGAACCATTTGAGCCGGAACCGTTTGAACCTGAGCCATTTGAGCCGGAGCCATTTGAGTCAGAACCGTTCGAGCCGGAGCCATTTGAGCCTGAGCCGTTGGAGCCGGAGCCATTTGAGCCTGAGCCGTTGGAGCCTGAGCCATTTGATTCTGAGCCGTTGGAGCCGGAACCGTTCGAGCCGGAACCGTTCGAGTCTGAGCCGTTGGAACCGTTCGAGCCGGAACCATTTGAGCCTGAGCCATTTGATTCTGAGCCGTTGGAACCGGAACCGTTTGAGCCTGAACCATTTGAGCCTGAACCATTTGAGCCGGAACCGTTGGAGCCGGAACCATTTGAGCCTGAGCCGTTGGAGCCGGAACCGTTTGAGCCTGAACCATTTGAGCCTGAGCCGTTGGAGCCTGAGCCGTTGGAACCGGAGCCATTTGATTCTGAGCCGTTGGAACCTGAACCGTTCGAACCGGAGCCGTTCGAGTCAGAGCCATTGGAGTCAGAACCGTTGGAGCCGGAGCCATTTGAGCCGGAACCGTTGGAGCCGGAGCCATTTGAGCCGGAACCGTTGGAGCCGGAGCCATTTGAGCCGGAACCGTTGGAGCCGGAGCCATTTGAGCCGGAACCATTTGAACCGGAACCGTTGGAGCCTGAGCCGTTTGAGTCTGAGCCGTTGGAGCCGGAGCCATTTGAACCGGAACCGTTTGAAGCTGAGCCATTTGAGTCAGAACCGTTTGAACCGGAACCATTGGAACCTGAGCCATTTGAGCCGGAACCGTTTGAACCTGAACCATTTGATTCTGAGCCGTTAGAACCTGAACCGTTGGAGCCGGAGCCATTTGAGCCTGAACCGTTTGAACCGGAACCATTTGAGCCTGAGCCGTTTGAGTCGGAACCGTTTGAGTCAGAGCCGTTGGAGCCGGAACCGTTCGAGCCTGAGCCATTGGAGTTAGAGCCGTTGGAACCTGAACCGTTGGAGCCGGAACCATTTGAGCCTGAGCCGTTGGAGCCGGAACCGTTTGAGTCAGAACCGTTCGAGCCGGAACCGTTCGAGCCAGATCCATTTGAACCCGAGCCGTTGGAGCCGGAACCGTTCGAGCCTGAGCCATTCGAGCCGGAACCATTTGAGTCAGAGCCGTTGGAGCCTGAGCCGTTGGAGCCTGAGCCATTGGAGCCTGAACCATTTGAACCTGAGCCGTTGGATTCGGAGCCATTTGAACCGGAACCATTTGAGCCTGAGCCGTTTGAGTCGGAACCGTTTGAGTCAGAGCCGTTGGAGCCGGAACCGTTCGAGCCTGAGCCATTGGAGTTAGAGCCGTTGGAACCGTTCGAGCCGGAACCGTTGGATTCGGAGCCATTTGAGCCTGAGCCATTCGAGCCTGAACCATTTGAGTCAGAGCCGTTTGAACCGGAGCCGTTGGATTCGGAACCGTTCGAGCCGGAGCCATTTGAGTCAGAGCCGTTGGAGCCTGAGCCGTTGGAGCCTGAACCATTTGAGCCTGAGCCATTTGAACCTGAACCATTTGAGCCTGAACCATTTGAGCCGGAGCCATTTGAGTCGGAACCGTTGGAGCCGGAGCCATTTGAGCCGGAACCGTTCGAGCCTGAGCCATTTGAGCCTGAGCCATTCGAGTCAGAGCCATTTGAACCTGAGCCATTTGAGTCAGAGCCGTTCGAGTCAGAGCCATTTGAGCCGGAGCCATTTGAACCTGAGCCGTTCGAGTCAGAGCCGTTGGAGCCGGAACCGTTGGAACCTGAGCCGTTGGAGCCTGAGCCGTTGGAGCCTGAGCCGTTAGAGTCAGAGCCATTTGAACCGGAACCGTTCGAGCCTGAGCCATTTGAGTCAGAGCCGTTTGAACCGGAACCATTTGAGCCTGAGCCGTTTGAGTCAGAACCGTTGGAGCCGGAACCGTTTGAACCTGAGCCATTCGAGCCGGAACCGTTGGAGCCGGAACCGTTGGAACCTGAGCCGTTGGAGCCTGAGCCGTTGGAGCCTGAGCCGTTGGAGTCAGAGCCATTGGAGCTTGAGCCGTTGGAGTCAGAACCGTTGGAGCCTGAGCCATTTGAACCTGAGCCATTTGAACCTGAGCCATTTGAGTCAGAGCCGTTTGAACCGGAACCATTTGAGCCTGAGCCGTTTGAGTCAGAACCGTTGGAGCCGGAACCGTTTGAACCTGAGCCATTCGAGCCGGAACCGTTGGAGCCGGAACCGTTGGAACCTGAGCCGTTGGAGCCTGAGCCGTTGGAGCCTGAGCCGTTGGAGTCAGAGCCATTGGAGCTTGAGCCGTTGGAGTCAGAACCGTTGGAGCCTGAGCCATTTGAACCTGAGCCATTTGAACCTGAGCCATTTGAGTCAGAGCCGTTTGAACCGGAACCGTTGGAGCCTGAGCCATTTGAACCTGAACCGTTCGAACCTGAGCCGTTTGAACCGGAACCGTTCGAGCCTGAGCCATTTGAGTCAGAGCCGTTGGAACCGGAACCATTTGAGCCTGAGCCGTTGGAGCCGGAACCATTTGAGCCTGAGCCGTTTGAGTCAGAGCCGTTGGAACCTGAACCGTTGGAGCCGGAACCATTTGAGCCTGAGCCGTTGGAGTCAGAGCCATTTGAACCTGAGCCGTTGGAGCCGGAACCATTTGAGTCAGAGCCGTTGGAACCTGAACCGTTGGAGCCGGAACCATTTGAGCCTGAGCCGTTGGATTCAGAGCCATTTGAACCTGAGCCGTTGGAGCCGGAACCATTTGAGTCAGAGCCGTTGGAACCTGAACCGTTGGAGCCGGAACCATTTGAGCCTGAGCCGTTGGATTCAGAGCCATTTGAACCGGAACCGTTCGAACCTGAGCCATTTGAACCTGAACCGTTCGAACCTGAGCCGTTTGAACCGGAACCGTTGGAGCCTGAGCCATTTGAGTCAGAGCCGTTTGAACCGGAACCATTTGAGCCTGAGCCGTTGGAGCCGGAACCATTTGAGCCTGAGCCGTTTGAGTCAGAGCCGTTGGAACCTGAACCGTTGGAGCCTGAACCATTTGAGCCTGAGCCGTTGGATTCAGAGCCATTTGAACCTGAGCCGTTTGAGCCGGAACCATTTGAGTCAGAGCCGTTGGAACCTGAACCGTTGGAGCCGGAACCATTTGAGCCTGAGCCGTTGGAGCCGGAACCATTTGAGTCAGAGCCGTTGGAACCTGAACCGTTGGAGCCTGAACCATTTGAGCCTGAGCCGTTGGATTCAGAGCCATTTGAACCGGAACCGTTGGAGCCTGAGCCGTTTGAGTCAGAGCCATTTGAACCGGAACCGTTGGAACCTGAACCATTTGAGCCTGAGCCATTTGAGTCAGAGCCGTTTGAACCGGAACCATTTGAGCCTGAGCCGTTTGAGTCAGAACCGTTGGAGCCGGAACCGTTGGAACCTGAGCCATTCGAGCCGGAACCGTTGGAGCCGGAACCGTTGGAACCTGAGCCGTTGGAGCCTGAGCCGTTGGAGCCTGAGCCGTTGGAGTCAGAGCCATTGGAGTCAGAACCGTTGGAACCTGAGCCATTTGAGTCAGAGCCGTTTGAACCGGAACCGTTCGAGTCAGAACCGTTGGAGCCTGAGCCATTTGATTCGGAGCCATTTGAGCCTGAGCCGTTTGAGTCAGAGCCGTTTGAACCGGAACCATTTGAGTCAGAGCCATTTGAGCCGGAACCGTTGGAGCCTGAACCATTTGATTCGGAGCCATTTGAACCTGAACCATTTGAGCCTGAGCCGTTGGAGCCGGAACCGTTCGAGTCAGAACCATTTGAGCCTGAGCCATTTGAACCTGAACCGTTTGATTCGGAACCATTTGAGTCAGAGCTATTTGAACCTGAGCCATTTGAACCTGAACCGTTTGAGCCGGAACCGTTTGAGCCGGAACCATTGGATTCAGAGCCGTTGGAGCCGGAACCATTTGAGTCAGAGCCGTTGGAGCCGGAACCATTTGAGTCAGAGCCGTTGGAGCCGGAGCCGTTGGAGCCGGAGCCATTTGAACCTGAGCCATTTGAGCCTGAACCATTTGAGTCAGAGCCATTTGAGCCGGAACCGTTCGAGTCAGAACCATTTGAGCCTGAGCCGTTGGAGTCAGAACCGTTAGAGCCTGAACCGTTTGATTCTGAGCCGTTGGAGCCTGAACCGTTTGATTCGGAACCATTTGATTCTGAGCTATTTGAACCTGAGCCATTCGAGTCAGAACCGTTGGATTCTGAGCCATTTGAGCCTGAACCGTTCGAGTCAGAGCCATTTGAGCCGGAGCCGTTGGAGCCTGAACCGTTCGAGTCAGAACCATTTGAGCCTGAGCCGTTTGAGTCAGAACCGTTAGAGCCTGAACCATTTGAGTCAGAGCCATTTGAGCCTGAACCGTTTGATTCTGAGCCGTTGGAGCCTGAACCGTTTGATTCGGAACCATTTGATTCTGAGCCGTTTGAGCCTGAGCCGTTTGAGTCAGAACCATTTGATTCGGAGCCATTTGAACCGGAACCGTTCGAGTCAGAACCATTTGAGCCTGAGCCGTTTGAGTCAGAACCGTTAGAGCCTGAACCATTTGAGTCAGAGCCATTTGAGCCTGAACCGTTTGATTCTGAGCCGTTAGAGCCTGAACCGTTTGATTCGGAACCATTTGATTCTGAGCTATTTGAACCTGAGCCATTCGAGTCAGAACCGTTGGATTCTGAGCCATTTGAGCCTGAACCGTTCGAGTCAGAACCATTTGAGCCTGAGCCGTTTGAGCCTGAGCCGTTTGAGTCAGAACCATTTGATTCGGAGCCATTTGAACCGGAACCGTTCGAGTCAGAACCGTTGGAGCCTGAGCCATTTGATTCGGAGCCATTTGAGCCTGAGCCGTTTGAGTCAGAGCCATTTGAGCCTGAACCGTTGGAGCCTGAACCATTTGATTCGGAGCCATTTGAACCTGAACCGTTTGATTCGGAACCATTTGAACCGGAACCGTTCGAGTCAGAACCGTTTGATTCGGAACCATTTGAACCGGAACCGTTCGAGTCAGAACCATTTGATTCGGAGCCATTTGCACCGGAACCGTTCGAGTCAGAACCGTTGGAACCGGAACCATTTGAGCCTGAACCATTCGAGTCAGAACCGTTGGATTCTGAGCCATTTGAGCCTGAACCGTTCGAGTCAGAACCATTTGATTCTGAGCCGTTTGAGCCTGAGCCGTTTGAGTCAGAACCATTTGATTCGGAGCCATTTGAACCGGAACCGTTCGAGTCAGAACCGTTGGAGCCTGAGCCATTTGATTCGGAGCCATTTGAGCCTGAGCCGTTTGAGTCAGAGCCGTTTGAACCGGAACCATTTGAGTCAGAGCCATTTGAGCCTGAACCGTTGGAGCCTGAACCATTTGATTCGGAGCCATTTGAACCTGAACCGTTCGAGTCAGAACCGTTGGAACCGGAGCCATTTGAGCCTGAACCATTCGAGTCAGAACCGTTGGATTCTGAGCCATTTGAGCCTGAACCGTTCGAGTCAGAACCATTTGAGCCTGAGCCATTTGAACCTGAACCGTTTGATTCGGAACCATTTGAGTCAGAGCTATTTGAACCTGAGCCATTTGAACCTGAACCGTTAGAGCCGGAACCGTTTGAGCCTGAACCGTTCGAGTCAGAACCATTTGATTCTGAGCCGTTTGAGCCTGAGCCGTTTGAGTCAGAACCATTTGATTCGGAGCCATTTGAACCGGAACCGTTCGAGTCAGAACCGTTGGAGCCTGAGCCATTTGATTCGGAGCCATTTGAGTCAGAACCATTTGATTCGGAGCCATTTGAACCGGAACCGTTCGAGTCAGAACCGTTGGAGCCTGAGCCATTTGATTCGGAGCCATTTGAGCCTGAGCCGTTTGAGTCAGAGCCGTTTGAACCGGAACCATTTGAGTCAGAGCCATTTGAGCCTGAACCGTTGGAGCCTGAACCATTTGATTCGGAGCCATTTGAACCTGAACCGTTCGAGTCAGAACCGTTGGAACCGGAGCCATTTGAGCCTGAACCATTCGAGTCAGAACCGTTGGATTCTGAGCCATTTGAGCCTGAACCGTTCGAGTCAGAACCATTTGAGCCTGAGCCATTTGAACCTGAACCGTTTGATTCGGAACCATTTGAGTCAGAGCTATTTGAACCGGAGCCATTTGAACCTGAACCGTTAGAGCCGGAACCGTTTGAGCCTGAACCATTTGAGTCAGAGCCGTTGGAGCCTGAGCCGTTTGAGCCTGAACCATTTGAGTCTGAGCCGTTGGAGCCGGAGCCGTTGGAGCCGGAGCCATTTGAACCTGAGCCATTTGAGCCTGAACCATTTGAGTCAGAGCCATTTGAGCCTGAGCCGTTGGAGCCTGAACCGTTCGAGTCAGAACCATTTGAGCCTGAGCCGTTTGAGTCAGAACCGTTAGAGCCTGAACCATTTGAGTCAGAGCCATTTGAGCCTGAACCGTTTGATTCTGAGCCGTTGGAGCCTGAACCGTTTGATTCGGAACCATTTGATTCTGAGCTATTTGAACCTGAGCCGTTTGAGCCTGAACCGTTCGAGTCAGAACCATTTGATTCTGAGCCGTTGGAGCCTGAGCCGTTTGAGTCAGAACCATTTGATTCGGAGCCATTTGAACCGGAACCGTTCGAGTCAGAACCGTTTGATTCGGAACCATTTGAACCGGAACCGTTCGAGTCAGAACCATTTGATTCGGAGCCATTTGAACCGGAACCGTTCGAGTCAGAACCGTTGGATTCTGAGCCATTTGATTCGGAGCCATTTGAGCCTGAGCCGTTTGAGTCAGAGCCGTTGGAACCGGAACCATTTGAGTCAGAGCCATTTGAGCCTGAACCGTTCGAGTCAGAACCATTTGATTCTGAGCCGTTTGAGCCTGAGCCGTTTGAGTCAGAACCATTTGATTCGGAGCCATTTGAGCCTGAGCCGTTTGAGTCAGAACCATTTGATTCTGAGCCGTTTGAGCCTGAGCCGTTTGAGTCAGAACCATTTGATTCGGAGCCATTTGATTCGGAGCCATTTGAACCGGAACCGTTCGAGTCAGAACCGTTTGATTCGGAACCATTTGAACCGGAACCGTTCGAGTCAGAACCATTTGATTCGGAGCCATTTGAACCGGAACCGTTCGAGTCAGAACCGTTGGATTCTGAGCCATTTGATTCGGAGCCATTTGAGCCTGAGCCGTTTGAGTCAGAGCCGTTGGAACCGGAACCATTTGAGTCAGAGCCATTTGAGCCTGAACCGTTCGAGTCAGAACCATTTGATTCTGAGCCGTTTGAGCCTGAGCCGTTTGAGTCAGAACCATTTGATTCGGAGCCATTTGAGCCGGAGCCGTTTGAGTCAGAGCCGTTGGAACCGGAACCATTTGAGTCAGAGCCATTTGAGCCTGAACCGTTCGAGTCAGAACCATTTGATTCTGAGCCGTTTGAGCCTGAACCATTCGAGTCAGAACCGTTGGATTCTGAGCCGTTTGAGCCGGAGCCATTTGATTCGGAGCCGTTTGAACCGGAGCCATTTGATTCTGAGCCGTTTGAGCCTGAACCATTCGAGTCAGAACCGTTGGATTCGGAGCCATTTGAGCCTGAACCGTTCGAGTCAGAACCATTTGATTCTGAGCCGTTGGAGCCTGAGCCGTTTGAGTCTGAACCATTTGATTCGGAGCCATTTGAACCGGAACCGTTCGAGTCAGAACCGTTGGAGCCTGAGCCATTTGATTCGGAGCCATTTGAGCCTGAGCCGTTTGATTCGGAACCATTTGAACCGGAACCGTTCGAGTCAGAACCATTTGATTCGGAGCCGTTTGAGCCTGAACCGTTCGAGTCAGAACCATTTAATTCTGAGCCGTTGGAGCCTGAGCCGTTTGAGTCAGAACCATTTGATTCGGAGCCATTTGAACCGGAACCGTTCGAGTCAGAACCGTTTGATTCGGAACCATTTGATTCGGAGCCATTTGAGCCTGAGCCGTTGGAGTCAGAGCCGTTTGAACCGGAACCATTTGATTCGGAGCCATTTGAGCCTGAGCCGTTTGAGCCTGAACCGTTTGATTCGGAACCATTTGAACCTGAGCCATTTGATTCGGAGCCGTTTGAGCCTGAACCGTTCGAGTCAGAACCATTTGAGCCTGAACCATTTGAGTCTGAGCCGTTTGAGCCTGAGCCGTTGGAGTCAGAACCATTTGAGTCTGAGCCATTTGAACCTGAACCGTTCGAGCTGGAGCCATTGGAGCCTGAGCCATTGGAGCCTGAGCCGTTCGAGCCTGAGCCGTTGGAGTCTGAGCCATTTGAACCTGAACCGTTGGAGCTTGAGCCGTTGGAGCCTGAGCCATTTGAGCCGGAACCGTTGGAGCCGGAGCCGTTAGAGCCGGAACCATTTGAACCGGAACTGTTGGAACCTGAACCATTTGAGTCAGAGCCGTTTGATCCTGAACCGTTCGAGCCAGATCCATTTGAATCTGAGCCGTTGGAACCTGAGCCATTTGAACCGGAACCGTTCGAGCCTGAGCCGTTGGAGCCTGAGCCGTTGGAGTCAGAGCCATTTGAACCGGAACCGTTGGAGCTTGAGCCGTTCGAGCCGGAGCCGTTCGAGCCGGAGCCGTTGGAGCCTGAGCCATTTGAGTCAGAGTCGTTGGAGCTTGAGCCATTTGAACCGGAACCGTTGGAGCCGGAGCCGTTTGATCCTGAACCATTTGAACCGGAACCGTTGGAGCCGGAGCCGTTGGATCCTGAACCATTTGAGCCTGAGCCATTTGAGTCTGAGCCGTTTGAGTCTGAACCATTTGAACCGGAACCGTTCGAACCTGAGCCGTTGGAGTCAGAGCCATTTGAGCCGGAGCCGTTGGAGCCTGAGCCATTTGAACCTGAACCATTTGAGCCGGAGCCGTTGGAACCTGAACCGTTGGAGCCGGAACCGTTTGATTCAGAACCATTTGAACCGGAACCGTTGGAGTCAGAACCGTTGGAGCCTGAGCCATTTGAGTCTGAGCCATTTGAGCCGGAACCGTTGGAGCCTGAGCCATTTGAGCCGGAGCCGTTGGAACCTGAACTGTTGGAACCTGAGCCATTTGAACCGGAGCCGTTCGAGTCAGAACCGTTGGAGCCTGAGCCATTTGAACCTGAGCCGTTCGAGTCAGAGCCATTGGAGTCAGAACCGTTGGAGCCGGAACCGTTGGAGCCTGAGCCATTTGAGTCTGAGCCGTTGGAGTCAGAGCCATTTGAACCGGAACCATTTGAGCCTGAGCCATTTGAGCCTGAGCCGTTTGAATCTGAGCCGTTGGAACCGTTGGAGCCTGAGCCATTTGAGTCTGAACCATTTGAACCTGAGTCATTTGAATCAGAACCATTTGAGCCTGAGCCATTTGAGCCGGAACCGTTCGAGCCTGAGCCGTTTGAATCAGAACCATTTGAACCGGAGCCGTTGGAGCCAGAACCGTTCGAGTCAGAACCGTTGGAACCTGAGTCGTTGGAGCCGGAACCACTTGAATCAGAACCGTTGGAACCGGAGCCGTTGGAGTCGGAACCATTTGAGCCTGAGCCGTTGGAGTCAGAACCATTTGAACCGGAGCCGTTGGAGCCGGAACCATTTGAACCTGAGCCGTTCGAGCCTGAGCCATTTGAGCCGGAGCCATTTGAGTCAGAACCGTTGGAGCCTGAGCCGTTGGAGTCAGAGCCATTTGAGTCTGAGCCGTTCGAGTCTGAGCCGTTGGAACCTGAACCATTTGAGCCGGAGCCATTTGAGTCTGAGCCATTTGAGTCTGAGCCGTTTGAACCTGAACCGTTCGAGTCTGAGCCATTTGAGCCGGAACCGTTGGAACCTGAACCGTTTGAGTCTGAGCCATTTGAGCCGGAGCCATTTGAGTCTGAGCCGTTGGATTCGGAACCATTCGAGCCTGAGCCATTTGAGCCTGAGCTGTTCGAGCCTGAGCCATTTGAGTCAGAATCGTTTGAACCGGAACCGTTTGAGCCATTTGAGTCAGAACCATTTGAGCCGGAACCGTTCGAGTCTGAGCCATTTGAGCCGGAACCGTTGGAGCCGGAACCGTTCGAGTCTGAGCTGTTTGAACCGGAACCGTTCGAGTCAGAACCATTTGAGCCGGAACCGTTGGAGCCTGAGCCGTTGGAGCCGGAACCGTTCGAGTCTGAGCCATTTGAGCCGGAACCGTTGGAGCCTGAGCCATTTGAACCGGAACCGTTCGAGTCTGAGCCGTTTGAACCTGAACCGTTGGAGCCTGAACCATTTGAGCTTGAGCCATTTGAACCAGAACCGTTGGAGCCTGAGCCATTGGAGTCAGAGCCGTTTGAACCTGAACCGTTGGATTCCGAACCGTTGGATTCTGAGCCGTTTGAACCTGAACCGTTGGAGCCGGAGCCATTTGATTCGGAGCCGTTTGAGTCAGAACCGTTGGATTCTGAGCCGTTTGAACCTGAACCATTTGATTCTGAACCGTTTGAGTCAGAGCCATTTGAACCTGAACCGTTGGATTCTGAGCCGTTGGAGTCAGAGCTATTTGAACCTGAGCCGTTGGAGCCGGAGCCATTCGAGTCTGAGCCGTTCGAACCGGAGCCGTTGGAGCCAGAACCGTTCGAATCTGAACCATTTGAACCTGAACCATTAGAGTCGGAGCCATTGGAATCTGAACCATTCGAGTCGGAGCCATTGGAGCCGGAACCGTTCGAATCTGAGCCGTTCGAGTCTGAACCATTGGAGCCGGAGCCATTGGAGCCAGAACCATTACCACCTGGTTTGTACTCTGACTTAATTTGGTTTATCCAATCTTCAAGAAGCTTAACTACCTCATCAGCATCTTTTGCATTAGCAATTTCTTCAGTTCCTTGTTGAACATCACTATCTATTGCTGCTTTTTGCGCTGCTTTTTCATCGGCAGACAGAGTAGAATCAGAGTTAATTGTGTTCTTGACCGATTGTGTCAATCCAGACAGTTCTGCTTTGGCTTTTTCCTTCCTCTTTTCCAGTGTCATTTCTGGCGTATATGATTGGACATCATTTATCCCTTTTTCTAAGGCTGCAATTATTTCATCCGCATTTGTCGCAGCATCAATCGCATCTTTAGCACTTGTAGCCGTTGATCCGCTTAGTTCTGACCATATATCTGCCTTTTCAGCTGAAGTGAGGTTTTTATCAGTGTCTATTACTTCCTTAACTGCTGCAACAGCTTGATCTATTTTGTCCTTAGCATTTTGCTTCTGGGTTTCTAACGGTAAGCCTGTTTGGTCAACAATATTCTGGAATTCGCTTTTTGCGTCGCTTACTGCTTGATCACACTGATCAACTGTTTTTACAGTTTTTAATTTATCAATGTACTTACTATATATTTTATCAATCTCTCTAATGTGGTCAGTTTTCTCATCTTGCGTAAGAGTATTATCACTATTAATCGCAATTTTGGCATTTTCTCCCGCCTGTGCGATGCTATCTTGATACGGTACAAGATTAATATACCAATATGTAATTTGTGGATTGCTTATACCTATATCAATAGTCTCTATATTTGGACCACTAGAATTAGTATTCGTAACTTTAGTAAAGATGTATCCGGGCATGGCAGGTGCATCAGGTATGGCAATCGTGTCACCAACCCTTCCGGTAATTTTAACCGGATTTGAAGGGGAAAGGCTTATCTTTTCAACTAGTTCTCTATATGTCACATCTACAGTTTTTTCATCACCTTCGACATATATTGTGACAGTTGGATTATCTACACCAACAGTGGTACTCTTGGGCTGAACATCCTCCCCATCTTTTTCGATATAAAGATGATATCCCTTTGGACAGACAGACTGGAGTTGACTAACTGACCATTCACTTGTCCAGTCTATAACGTTGCCAGTATTGGCAGATTGGGTCACGTCTTTATACGACAAATACCGCTTCGAGGGGCTAAGTGGACCGCGTTCTTTATGATTGATATCCACAAACTGAACATTCACCGTCTGTGGAGCACCCCAAACATATATAGTATAAACTCGATCTGGAGTTGTTGCACTGGTTGGGGTCCTTCCAGGAACATATGCAAGCCAACCTTGACCGTCTTTATCGGTTATCATTCGGTCTACTTTTTCTTTAGCACCTGGATAAAGTTGCCCCGCAGTGGGCAGTACATAGCCTTGAGGCATTTCATCTACAACGTATTTAGTATCTAGGAGAAGCAGCCTCTGACCAACATAATTATTATCCGAAAATGACATATTCACGGTCTTAATTACTGCTCCATTTTGATCGACATATTGAACAGCAGCTGATCCAAGATCAGAGAAATCATTATTATTAAGCCGTATTGCTCGAGTATTTTTGAACAAACTCGAAACAGAAGTTGCACTCCCTGCGGCGTCATATAGAGTAGCATCTTTCCACATTCTCAGCTTATCAAATTTATTAATGGTGTCATCAGGAGTTGCACTTACATTACTGCCGGTCCAAATATTTAAAGGTTGCGCCACGCCATTCAGTATAAATACTCCTGGTGCTCCTGGACCTTCCATAGTTGTTCGGATTATTGGTGCAGAAGGAGTTAGCGGATTCCCATTTTCATCACAATAAGATAAATTCAAATTCCGTGGGTTATTAATTTCTAATACCGGTATATAGTCTAAAGCAATATTAAGCTTAACATCATAATTTTTTGGATAGTTCTCCAAATCTTGATTAGGGTATTGCGGCATATTCAGATCCAGTTTAGAGTGTACCGTCTGATCAGCAGCACCGTAAAGATTAAATATGGGAGCAGAAACAGCCTTTGACTTTACATTTATGGAAGCCCCTTCACTAAAGAAGATTTTTGGTGCATGGCTTGGGCTACCTCCTGGGATTAATTCACTTTCGTACAAACTAAACCCATCAATTGTAGACACTGGATTTGTAGTCATAATGTCGTGATTTAAGGTGAATCTCTTTCCAAAAACTAAATCTGATCTGCCTGAGTCCTCTGCACAAATAAAGCTTCCCCAACCATGTTGATTCCAAGTAACGTCGTTGCCAGCCTTCCACTTTTTGGTAGCACCGTGAACAGGTGATGTTTTAAGACTCGCTCCCTCATCGTAAATTGTGAATGTAGATCTATCTCCTAAAGAAAACTCACCAGCACCACCAGAACTCATATTAAATACACCTAGTTCTAGATCCCGCGAGCTGCCGGATTTAACGGTTACCGAAGCATCATTAGCAAATTCCACTTTTTTAAGGCCATCGCGGTTAATGACGCCACCAATTTCAAAATAATTTTTACCAGAAAAGTGAGCAGTAGCTCCTTCGGCTTTTACAACATCCCAAGCCATCTTTTTAGGATCCATATTGCCAGACTTCAATGTAATATTATTAAAGCAGAGCGTACCATTAGGCGCTCCACCCAAATTATAATCTCCCAAAAATTTAACTAGAGATCCCCTTTTATATGGATCATCGCTTACGTTTTGAGTGAAGTTGGCGTTTGTTAAAACAAATGTAAAGGAATATTCAGTTGCATCTGAATTGAAATAGGCTGCTCCCATATCAATTCTATGTCCATTACCATTTACTATTACATTTGCGCTTCTTCCGCTTCTCCTATCGAGTTGGAATTTGTTATCTTTATTAGCAATGTCAGAAACAATATCAATATAAGTCACCCTATTATCAGCCCAAGCCGCTACCAAATCCTCAAAAGTCGAAACAGTTGCAACTTTTTGCTTAAATGCATCTGGATTTGTTATTTGAGGAAGGAGAGAAATATCATTAGATGTATCTATATACTTTTCATTATCCTTTTTATTTTTTCCAGTTCTTGATGAAGCATAATTGGCATCCATTGTTGGAAACTGTCCGCTTTCGTAACCTTGCGAGAGAAGTTGAGCACTATCGTAAGTACCTGCTTTACTAGCTATATCAGCTCTTGGAGTCACTCCCGCCTGCGCAACATTTTGATTTGCATTTTTTGGTAACACAGAATCATTTGCATTAGCAGTTGCATCAGATGCAATCGGGCTTGAAGCTACTTCTGCTGTTTCTTCAGCTTGATCACTTGCAATCACATCATTTTCATCCTTAACCACTTCGTCAGTTGAAGATGATTTTTCAGAGCTAGTAACAATTGGTGTTTCACCTGACTTAAAGAATGAATTTAAACCTTCATATGTTGAAACACTTACTTTTTTAGCAAGTGGTTTCTTATCCTTATTAATAGTCGGTGTTTTTTGGAGGCTCTGTTTAGTTTTCTTAATCGATGTATTAGCAACACCAGCACGATAACATGCACTAATGGCATTAGTAGCTTGCGTCAAGACAGCATTAATATCTGCCAAACTATTAGCCCCCTTCACACTAGCTTTTGCTTGAGCAACAACTACAGCAACCCTATTTAACTGTATAGCCTTGTCACTACTCGAAAGATTCTGATCTGAACTAATTTTATCCTTTGAAGTAGTTGCAGCCACATCTATTGTAGCTACAGCATTTTGCTTTGCACTGTCAATAGACTCTGCTTCCACCGACTGCTGTAGATTTTGATCTACTCCCTTTTGTCCAACTTGGGGGTCAATTTCAGCCGCTTTAACTGGAGTGCCAGCTTGGCTATCCAGATAAATTCCACCTAGCATAAAAGTAAGTAAGGAATAGCTGACTAGCCAGCTCTTCTTACTCTTGTGCATCTTATAATTTGTGTTCTTAGTCTCTTCACCTAGTTTTAAGTCTCTTTTCAAATTATACTCTCCAATTATCCTATATTAATATATAACAAATATAGCTTATCATATTTATAGTTCGACATAAAGAAGTTCTTGTATTTTTATTAACTGTTTTTTAAACCAGTTAGTGTTAGAATAACCGTCAGTTCAGCAAGTACATGCCAATCAAAATTTTATGATTAGTTTATATAGTTGTTATTTATTATAATCCTTAATTAAAGGC
Source organism: Lactobacillus apis (assembly GCF_003150935.1). Taxonomy (NCBI): domain Bacteria; kingdom Bacillati; phylum Bacillota; class Bacilli; order Lactobacillales; family Lactobacillaceae; genus Lactobacillus; species Lactobacillus apis. Next base: position 1,239,842 of record NZ_CP029476.1, read on the forward strand.
GTTTTATAACCGATAACTTTATTGTTGTTCCAGATAAAGTTATCCGCGTTACTTAATTTCGACTTAAAAGTGAATCGATAAAATAATTGTTCAAGCTTTTATACAAGTAGTGATTTAAAAGATTGGACTTAACTAAAAAGCACCGAACTTTATGATAGGAACCCCAAAATCAGGACAAATCTAGGGGCACTTCATTAAATTAGCTAGATGCTTTTCTTTTATATGTTAAATTTATATATTTTTACAAAAATAAAATTGAGGTGCTTAGCTGATATCTCTACCAAATTTTCGAATCATTCCAAACCTCTGCTAACTTAGTAAACGAATCAACTTCTATAGGAACTGATCTATCCAAATCAATTAATTGTTTTGGTGATTGAATATTAACTGAAGTTTTTTGTTCGCCACTTCCTTTTGAATGACTATCGAAAGTGGACAATTGTTTCTCTTGGTCTAGCCCATAACCACTTAAGTCATGGTCTTCGTCACCTTTACCAGTTGAACTTATCAATTCGGCCCTGCTTCCTTCTACCATTGAATTAGTTTCAAAGTAAGAAACTATACCCTTGCGTGTTGTCAAGGCTACGTTATATGCTATTGATTTTCGCACATCATTATTTACAGAGACGTTTTCCTCGGTTTGATCAACTAGCGGCTCTCTAATATTCACGTGACTATCAGTATTTTTCTCTGGATTACTTGAAATAATTTGCTCTATGATTTCCTTTTCCATATTTTTCATAAAAAACCTCAGCAAAGAAGAAATGAGAATCTTAGGAACTGAATAGTCTCTTTCTTAACTTTATATAAAATATAACACACTTGTTTACTTTGCTTTAAGTATATTAACCAATTGGTATAATTAAAATACTGACATGTTCACTGAAAAATGCCTTTCTTGTATTGATGTTCAGTCAGTGATGTCACTATGAATACTTCCTATCAATAGTATATATATGAGTATGAAAAAAGGTCATCCCTAAAGTAGGAATGACCTTTCAATATTTAAACTCTTATAGAGCAGTGAAAAACGCAATTAAGCCGAAAACAAAGCCGATGGCATTGCAGGCAGCTATTGGAATATCACGCTCTTCTTTAAAGAGCCCGTAAATAACCCATAGTAGCGTATTAATTGCTGTAGCGAGTGGCTGGATTGGATTGCCTTTAACTCCATTCAGATTACTAATAATTTGTGGAATGTAGGACACATACATAATAATTGCCGTCACAGAGGCAACCCATCCTAAAATTGTCATTGCTTTTTCTAATTTCATTGCTTCATCTCCTTGTCGCACAATTCTACCATTGTGTAATTCTTCACTCAAGAGCATTTAGTTTGGCTATAGTTTTTAAAAATATAGTCTTAGTTGAGGCCGATTGCTATGACAAAACCCTTTAACTTCAAGCTTATTTACAAGTTCAGTATAGAACAATTTGACTTAAAACTAGCAAAAAACGAACTGCTAAAACAGTTCGTTTCGCTGATCAATTAATTTTTGTACTATCAGTAACTTGATTTAATTAATGAACTAATTGCGTGCTTAATTTCTTTGGGACTCGAGCTCTTATCAATAATTTTGCGAAAAGTCAGATTAGTTTGTAAATCAACAATGAAGTCAAATAATTTCTGGACACTTAGATAGTCTTGACGAGCAATTGCCAAGAGAAATACATATTTAACTTCATTTTTTTCGTCCCATTTGATTGGTTTATCTAAGCGAGCAAATGATACCTTTGATTTTTTCGTAGCATAGCCTAAGGAATGCGGGATAGCTATTTTTCCACCAATTGCGGTTGAATACATCTTTTCTCGTTCGTCTACACGTTGTTTGAAATCTTTGTTAACAATTTTTTTACGCTCTAAGTTTTTAATTAGCATATCGAGTAATTGCGCTTTGGATAACGGTTCTTGCACTAAGTAGATATTTTCCTCATCAAACAGCTTATTAATCGCGCGGTATGGATTATTAAGTGACTTCAAATATTCAGACAGTTGTAAGATATCATTGTGAAAATTAGTTAAATCAATTTGAATCACCGGTACCTTGGCATCAGTCAAAGGTACCATCGAAATGAGAAAGTCATTACCACTTGCTTTACCTGCTAGATACTCATCATAGGTATAAGTTCCCGTAATGTTTAAAAAGGAAGCAAATTGAGTTTGCAATTTTGCGCGTACAAGTGCAGCTGTGGAAATTCCATTCCCGCAAATTAATGCAGCGTTTTTTTGAGACGAAAGATTTCCCTGCCGCTCAATCGAGGCACCTATATGTAGCGTAATGAAGGATAGCTCATCGTCATTCAATTTTAAATTGAGCATGTGCTCCAAAATTGGTGCTGAATAAGCCGTAATCTCATACGCATAGGGAAAAGTAGACAATATGACGTTTAACAACGGATTCTTCCGATTACCATTAACCGTCTTAATTTTCACTAGATTGGTTAAGTGTTGCGTCAAATTAACCCGCAGTTCACGATCATCTAATAAATCGATTGCAAACTCTTTTTTGATATTTTCCAAAAAAATCGTAATGGCACTATTAATATTGTCCTTTATACTAACGTGATCATTTTCACTTACACATTCAGGATAATTCAAAGCAAAATGATAAATTAGGTCATTGGCTTCTACTTGATTGAACTCCACTTGGAATTCTGCTTCCAATTTTTGAAACAGTTTTTGAATAGCGCTCTGAGCCGGAGGCTTAATTTCCACCGAATTACCAGTCTCTATCCGGTAACCCATCTTAATTCTCGAGATTGCTAAGGCAAGATGCAAGATAATGTTTTTAGTATTAATATCCGATAAGTGGTAACTATAATGACGTAAAAAACCATGCACCGTTTCTTTTAACAAGTTCAAATCTAAGTTAGCAAAAATACTCTTCTCGCGTTCTGTAAAGTCAACGATATAGCTATTCGACTTCTTATTAATAAGTTTACTAATAATAAAATTGCGTTTGGCAGATTCAGAGCCGTCAACATAATACTCATCTCCATCTTTCACAACTCGTAGTCCAAAATCACTGAACTCTTTCTTAATTGTTACCAAGTATGTGAAGAAGGTATTATCACTGATAAACAGCTTCTCTGTCAGATCATCTAATTTAACACGACTATTAACCAATAAGTACTGCTCAACTTCAGCAATTCGCTCACCTGAACTTGAGGCAGGCAAATCACTTCGCGCTAATTCCGTTAGCTTTTGCTCAGTTTTTTTATCAAAATCACTTAGGTAAAAGCCCTCGCCTCGCTTATTTTTTATTTCAACTTGCAAACTGCTTAATTCACGGTTTAATGCTTGAATATCGGATCTAATTGTCCTCGTACTTACATTGCACTTTTGAGCTAAAAAGGAGGCAGAAACGTAGCGGTTGGCGGAATTATTTAATAAAAATTCGAGGATTATTCCCAATCGTTTATAAGATAGTTTCATACATTCACTTCTTCTCATTTAGTTATATAAGTTACAAACTGCTATATTTTCTTGATCAAGGTCAACATATCATAAGGGGCAATTTGGTAATCCTGGTCAATTATCTCTTCCAAACCGTTCACTACAGTAAAGCCAGCGTCCTTTAGATAAGAAACATCAACTACTTCTGCTGTCAGATTTGAAAGACGGAGAACCAAGTTGTTTTTAATTGTGTATGCAGGATACAGTGCTGAAACTTCAACATTTTGCTTGATATTTAGCCAAGATTCAGTTTGTTCAATCTTGGTTAATTTTGGTGAAAATTCAATATCCCATAACTTGTTATCAAGACGATTAACAAAGAGATTATATTTTTGCATCTGGTAACTAACAGATGGTGCATACCAATCGCTGATTACTTTTGTCAGTTTATTTTCTGCAAGCTCAGCATTACTTGGGGCATACAAACCAAACGAGAACTCATTAATTCCAGTTTCTTGAGCTAATGGCGTTGGCATCATGATATGGCCAACAGAAGTTGTGTCTCCAGATGCACGTCCAGGACGCCACAATAAGTCTGATTTACCCAGTTGTCCCGTAGTTGCCATAAGCGTGATATATAGGGAATCGTCAACTTTTTCATATTCCTTTTGACCAGTTCCAAAGAAATAGAGACCGTCTTGCTTATCATGTAACCCGACTGCACGGTCAAAAATATAAATGTTAACTGGTTTTTCAACAAATTCATCGTTCCAATTGTCATCAATCGCTTCATTTTCTGTTTGACTAAAACCACCTTGAATCTGCGCGTGTGCCGTCTTGGTCGTAATACCAGTTTTTAGACGCAAGCGTAAGCGGTGCGACAAAGCCTGATTATCAATCGTTAATTTGGCTGAAATCACATCCGAAATGGCTGCTATCGTTAAAATTAATTGGTAACTGACATCAGCTGTTTTAGGCGCTTCGCCATCAACCCGGTCTTCCAAATCAAACGGTAACTGCCATGTGCCAGTTAGAATCAATCTTTCAATTCCATCAGCAACTTCTTTTTTGATTGTTCCATTCCAATCAAGTCGCTTCTCTTCATCCCCTCGAAGTGGCGAGAAATCATAGGTATCACCATCATTAGCTTGATCATAAATACTAATAACATCATTGAATGTCTTGTATTTAGTGCTTAAATAAAAAGCCCCATCTTCAAAGGCCAGTTGAACCCTATGATTACCAATTGATTTTCCACTTATGCTCTGGAACTCATCTACTGCCTGATCACTATCCTCGAAATGCAGCACTTGATAACCTAAACCAGCCATTTTTACTTCTAGACTGACCTTGAGCTTAAAGTAGCCTGGTTCATCCTTAAATTCATAGCCGTTTGGCGTTAACTGCATAATATGTGGACGCGATTTAACTTCTTCTTTGCCCACAATCACAGCCTTATTCTCTGCTGGGAATTTAACTTGACTACTTTGACTAACTACTTCAACTGTTTTGCGTCCATTAAACTCGTATGGATCAGTATTAAAGACAATAACATCGTGATCAGACAGATTTAGCCGTTGTGCAACTCTCTTCTTAATATAGTTTTCCACACCATCAGTAATCTCGTTTGCTTGCTTAATCCGGTGCTCCATGTCAACTGCAACATTATCAGTAACACTTCCACCCAAAGTGTCATGTGGTTGCAATTCAAATAATAATTTCCACAGCTTAACCACAATTCCATTTGAAATTGGAATATCTGCATACTTGGCAATTACCATAAGTGGTTCTAAACGTCTGGTAATAGCTTGTTCAAGTTCAAAATTACTACGCTTATTACGCGATCTAACCGATGTAATTGTCCGGTGAACTCGAGAATAAGTTGGGTATCTTAATTCCCCTTGATATTCTGATAGTTTCTTAGAACGTAACTTGTTCATAAACTGTGGATATGTACTTATTTCGACATCATTTTGCGAAAGCTCGTTAACTTTTTCAATTGTTTTTGAAACATCATGAATGATGTTCATTTGATCGATTCCAGAAGGAACCAAAACCTCATCATTATTGCCATTTAATGCTTCAAATTCAATTCCCTTATCTAAGCGATTTTTGACAAAATCTTGTAAGTTGCGCTTTGACTCCAAATCGATTTGACCGGTGTAATACCCCAGTGGGAAATTGGCCGCAAAGACAGCTTTTCCACCCATTGCTTTCCATTTAAAGTATACAGAATTAGTTTGTCGTTTAAAATTCGTCCCACGCCAAGATAAAAAGTCATGGATTCCCACTTGGTTTAAAATCATTGGCAAGTTGGCATTAAAGCCAAAAGTGTCAGGCAAATAACCTAACATCATTGGCTCACCATAATTTTCTCTTGCGTCGATAATACCGATAATCAAGTTACGCAATAACGACTCAGCACTCGGTATCATTGCATCTGTTTGGGTATACCATGGTCCAATGAATAGCTGCTTCCGGTTAACTAGGCGGTGAATTCGTTCCTTAGCTTCAGGATGAATTTCGACATACTCGTCCACAATTGACATCTGGCCATCCAAAGTGAAGTTTGCTTCTGGATGATCCTCAAGTTCGTCCAAAACTTGTGTAAACAATTGGTCACTTAAAACCTGAGCATCCTGAGTAGTGAAATACCATTCTCGATCCCAGTGTGTGTGATTTACAAAATATGCTTTAACCATAATTTCTCCTATAATTCAAAATAAACTGTCATGAACTTAGCGTGATTAATTTCTGGCAAAACAACTGTCCGGTTGTCTACCTGCAAATCCGCAATTTTGTTTCCTAATAAGTCGACTAGCTGTACCACTTGTGGTTGCTTATTAAACGTAATTTTGTCACCTACAGGATGAAACAGCGGATTATACAATCTCATTTGATAGCCTGTGCCCTCTTCTGTTTGTTCAACCGTGCTGATAACTAACTGGTCATCGGTCTTAAAGAGGCTGAGTTCAGGATCAGCTGTGCGTTCAACCGGATTGAATGGAAAAGTTAATCGACCATTCAAAAATTCCGCATATTGATAGACCTGTAGTGGTGTCTCAAACGCTTTAACCTCGCTAGCCAAAGCAGCCTGATCATAGCCAGTTTGCATGGTTGTCATGGCTAATTCGAAGGATAAGTGCTGATTTAGTTCAGCCTCAGGCGTTGGCACGGTTTCATCCCCCGATGCTCTTCCCGGTCGATAGAGCAAGTCGCGTTTTCCTAGCATTCCATATGTCCGGAAAACAGTTAATCTAATTGTGGCGTTGTCTTTTCCAATACATTCGTATTCACGAACTCCTTGTGGAATAAGTGCAAGCCCACGTTCATGATCGGACATCGCAACAAAGCTTTGAACAGTGTTAATCGAAATTGGCTTTTCTTGCCATGCACCTTGATTTTGGTGCCAGTCTTTTAAAGCTTGCTTCTTCGTCAGCGGACGTTTTATTGTACCAAACTGAATGTCGGCAATACTTGTATTAGTAACTACTTCACTGTCAAAATCGATGCATAAACGGTGACTCTTTGGCAGTCTATTATCGACATTAAGCTCAAATTTGATCAGCTTTGATGCCTGATCAAGTGTCACTATCATTTGCGTTGGCATCTTCACATCAATCAAGCCTTTAGCCCGAGCAGCCAAATCACTCGGCACACTAAAATCGTAATCAATGATTAATTTGCTGCTTAGTGCATTTTGAATGCATTGTGAGCGATGCGGTTGTGCTGTTGAGTAACTAACTAAATCCTGTTTGGCAGGTGAATAGTTGTAGGAGTCACCATCATCACCATTTTCTTCTAAGATTGCTTGTTTCCGATATAAGTGATTATTCAGTTTATCCAAAATGTCTAAACTACCATCAACATTTACTGAAATTTGATAGAACTCATTTTCAATCTTGGTCCCAGTTTGTCTTGTTGGTAAGTCAATTTCCTGGTCCTGTTCTGAAACCAAAGATAACTGTTTGTAACCAAAAGCGGGGATACTTGCTAGCTGCATGTTCACATCAAGCTGATACACTTTTTCCGGTAAATAAATTGCTTGACCTGGATCAAGTTGAATTGTTGAAGACGTAATTAACTCAGTTACATCTTTGACAGCAGTAATTTCAAAGGGAATATTTTGCCCATTATAATCTTGAATTTTAAAGTTACGACTTGGTGAATATATCCGTTTGCTTATCACACCGCCGCGTTCAACTGGCAACGTATTGAAAACAGTTAGTGTAATTGGGTGACCACCATTTTTAACACCTGTAGAAATCTGCCGCAAAGTTACTTCAACCAGCGCAGTCGCTATATCTTCGACCTTTTGATAGCGCGCTTTAATATCCGCGTTTACCCGATCAGACACACAGTTTCCCATTGAATCATGTGCTGCATTCTTAGCCATTTTTTTCCACAAGTCTTCAAGCGTTTTGGTTGGATAAGACAAGCCACAATAGCTTCCCAGGGCAAGAACTGGTTCTACGACATTCGCAAGATAATTTTGCAATTTGGTGTTAAGGGCTTTTAAGTCGGCACGTGAAGATGAAATTGACTTATGAACACGCATGTCCTTGCCACAATCCTGTTCTCCAGTAATCAGTCGCAATTCAGGTTTAGCTTCTTTAACAGCTGTAATGTAATCCTCGAGTGAAGCAACTTCAAAAGTGAACTTTCCTTTATTTGCTTGATTAAGCCGCTCGATAAACTCAGGTAGATCAAAACGTAACGGTGCCATATCAGAGCCATTTGGAAATAGCACATTATCAGTTGAAGCTTGGTCAACAACTGTTTTAAATGGTTCTTCAGTCATTAACTGGGCTAGCTTAGTTTCATCGACTACGCCGCCAATAAAGTAACCACAGGCCATCCGGAAAACACTGATTTCTGAGCCGTCCTCACCTTGCCAAGTAAATTCGGATTGCTTAGTATTATCAAGTGAAAAGCCACGGTACAAAACAGCATCATCAATACCAAGCTGTTGATATATTTGGGGCATACTTGATTCTTGACCAAATGAATCAGGAACATAGGCAACGTTCATATGCCCACCTAATTCATCACTCTGCTTCATTCCAATACGTAAGTTGTTAATAATGCTTTCCCCAGAAGCTAGATACTGATCCGTTTGGGTATACCATGGTCCGAGAATTAGTTTCTTTTCTTTAACTAACTTCTCAACCCGCTTTCGCTCTTGCGGACGCCAGTTTAAATAATCCTCAATTAGTGAAGACTGACCGTCCAGCAAAAAAGAACCATATTGTCCTGAAGCTTCAAGATAATCAAGAACATCTTTTAAATCTTTTAGTAGATATACTTTCGCTTGATCTGAGGTAAAGAACCATTCCCTATCCCAGTGAGTATGTGGAACGACAAAAACTTTTTTTACCATTTTTTCTCCTAAAAATAAAAAACTATAGCTAGAAAAGATTGATTTGATTCCCAACTATAGTTTTTTCGGTTTCATATTATTGGATGTTTAATTCAATATCATCATCACTCATTGATTCTTCACCAGGTGTAGAATCTTTGTCAGTAAAGTCAGCAACTAATGGAGCGACAATTGCAATGAACAAAGCACAAACTAGAATTCCGCCGAGGTAAGCTAAAATATTGTCGGCTGTTAAAATTCCAGGTAAACCGCCTAGAGGTGGGATATGTGATTTAACACCTAGCCATGCACCTGCTGCTGAACCAAGTGCACCACCGATAACGTTTACAATGATTAATTGAGGAGCTTTCATCATGAATGGAATAGCTCCTTCAGTAATTCCAAATGTACCCATAATTAAGTTGTTATGACCCATCTCTAGCAATTCTGCTGAGAAACGCTTCTTAGGCCAAATGAAACTCATAAGTGCGTAACCCATTGGGATTGCACAAATGGCGATGTTAGTATAGAGACATGGTTGGTAAATTCCTTCGATAAAGAAGAAGTTACCTACACCCCAAGCTGCCTTGTTGATAGGACCACCAAGGTCTGAACCAATCATGGCGCCCATAATGGCAGCTAACAAAATAGCGTTAGTCTTTTGTTCTACCATGAACTTAACCCATGAGGTTAAACCATTATTAAGCCAGGCAAGTGGCGGTGTTAAGACTACACCAACAAACAAAGCAACCGAACCAACGGTTAAAAGTGGCATAACAATTAATTCAATAGCTGAATTCCACTTTTCTGGAACTTTGATTTTACGGCACCAACGTGCAACATAACCTGCAATCAAACCAGCTGCAATCGCACCGATGAAGCCAAGTTGGTTATTGGTTGCTAATTGTCCACCGATAAAGCCGGCTCCCAAAGCTGGTTTGTCACCAAGCGCATAGGCAATGTAGCCACCAATAACCAGGTTAACTAGGCCGATACCTATCCAACCAACGGAGTTAATTTGATAAAGCAAGTGGAAAAAGCCACCAGTTTTGGCAAATTTAGAAAGGTCACCATAACCAAAACACATACCAATTAATTGCGGAACACCAACAACTAGCGCACCACCAATAACTGTCGGGATCATGTAAGAGATCCCACTCATAATGGCTCCTTCCCATTCTTTCAAAATTCTCTTCATTTTTAGTTCTCCTTCTTAACCGCAGCAGCACACTTCTTCAAGACAGCTTTAGGTGCCTTGATACAGGTGTTGATATCTACTCGAATAATTGGTTTACCTTCAAAACGTTCCATACTAGTGATTTTTTGATCAGATGCAATCAAGACAAAGTCAGCTGCATCTGCTTCTGCTTGAGTAATTGGATTAACTGGACCCATCATCCCTTGTTGCTCAATTCTGACATTCCAATCTAATTCCTTACCCGCTTTTTCCAAGGCTTTAGCTGCCATTGGAGTATGGGCTAATCCAGCTGGACATGCTGAAACTCCTACTACATTCATAGTTATTCTCCAATCTTTTGATTAATAAAGTTGGCTATCTCTTCTTTAGAGGTCAACTGACGTAACTCTTGTTTGAAATCATCCTCAAGTAAGGCAGTAGACAAACTTGCTAACATTTTCAAGTGCTCATCCCCAGCATTTTCTGGTGGCACCATCAACGCAAATACATCCGTCACCGGCTTGTCATCGTATGTTTGCCAATCAAGTGGTGTGGTCAATCTGAAGTAGATAAAACCTGGCCGCTTGACTGTCTCCGTTTTTGCATGTGGGATTGCAAAACCGTCTTCTAACCCAGTTGGATATTCTTGTTCTCTTGCCAAAAAGCTTTGCTCTAGTTCACTTGCATCTGCAGCAAAACCTGCATTACAAGCAACTTGCGAAGCATACTTTAAAAAGGAATCAACACTTTGCTCATTGACGTCCAAATAAACGTCATTAGCTGAAAATTTCATTACCTGTTCTCACTTCCTTATTTTGAAACCCTTTACATTTATTTATACTAAACTGTTATCAATATTTTGTAATTACAAGCTTTTTCCATATTAAGTGGAAAAAGCATATTTTTATTCACAGCTAGTAAACAAGGTGCTACAGCACTTTATGCAAATATATCGCAGACTTCTGCGATGATTTTTGGCACAAAAACAGAGTCATTTATTTGAAAATGACTTTGTTAGAGCGCTTAGAATTGTTCTTTAATTTACTTCGACATTTATTAAGTAAGGTTAAAGTAGTTAAGCAAATGATAATCTTTCTTGAAAATTTCTAAAGCTGGGTATTCAAAATTGCACATAAAGCCAAACCATAATAAAGTATAAAACGCACTTTGTTAATGCACAGTTTACCTAGCAAGGAGGGAAATTGCTTTGAAGCAGAAAAGAACAACTGACTTAATTAAAGATGACTATTTTACTAGTGGAGATTGGCACCTAAAAATCGAGCAAACAAGCATAGCTTTGCTCGGCTGGCTATTTGTTTTTTTGCCCTTTTTTGGATTAGCCCTACCACTTTGGCAGCCTCACTTTGCATCCCTACTCCCCTTTAACTACAATACTGCTATTTTGCGTCCACTGGAATTTTTAGCAAAATTCTTTGACGATTACTTTGTTTTTATCAGCATCTCCTATCTAACATTAACTTTTTTAAACAATTATCGCTTCGCTGCTAGCTGGCGTGACCATCTCGTAGTTGACCAAGACCGGCAACAAGAGCGTTCACAACTAGTCGAACAGGCCTGGCAGGAGAAATTTGGTAACTCGGACGAACGGCACAACTGCAGTTTTTATTGTGTTGAGCCGCAACAAAACCTTGAGACTGACTTTGCTCAGACACTATTTGCCAAAGGAGAAAGGAAGTTATGACATCAATCTGGCTAATAGCTAAAACAGTTTTTAAAGTACTATTTTTGATTTTAGTTTCCTACCCAATCTTAGGCGGTTTGGCCTGGTTCGTTGGTGGACTTTGTTATAAATATGTTTTTAAAAACAAAAAGAGGAACTTCACGATTTTGGACTCACGTGAACAGCCCTTTATTACCATCATGGTTCCCGCTCATAATGAAGAGGTTACAATTAAAGAAACGATTAGCTACCTACTTAATGAGTTAAACTACACTAATTATGAAGTACTAGTGATCGACGATTGCTCAACCGACAATACACCCAAAATTCTGCATAAATTGCAGCAACAATCTAAGCGATTGCGTGTAATTCGCTTAGCTGAAAATAAGGGTAAGGCTCATGCTTTTAATATCGGCCTCGCTTTTGCTAAAGGTGACTTAGTGCTCAGCAACGATGCGGATACACTTCCAGAAGCAGATGCTCTGATGCGCTACGTTAATTATTTTAATAGTCCGGAAGGACAAAATATCGCTGCTGTGACTTCTAATGTGGAAGTTCGGAATAGAACCAAGTTGATTACCAAATCGACCACAGTTGAATTTTCAAGCATTGTTGGCATTATTAAAAGAGCGGAAATGGGGGTTTTCGGTAGTATTTTTGCCTATAGCGGTGCGAACACGATGTACCGCAAGAGTGCCCTAATTGATGTGGGGATGTTTCGACAGGACCGGGCAACCGAAGACATCAGTGTTGCTTGGGACCACCAACTGAACAACTGGTTGGCAGTTTTTGCCCCTGAAATCATTTCTTACACACTTGTTCCAGAAACGCTCAAAGAACTCTACCACCAACGTAAGCGCTGGGCAAAGGGTGGAACCGAAGTTTGGTTGACCAATTTAAGAAAGGTTTTACGCCATCCACTCAAAAATTTAGGTGAGTCATTAATGTTACTGGATCAAACACTAAGCATTTGTTGGTCTTTCTTCTTCTGGTTAGCCACATTTGTTTTCACCTATTTAGTAGGTAATTTTGCACTTACACAAAATTGGTCCCAGTTAGTTTACTTGTTATTCTCAGCTTTAATCTTGATTTGCTTTGAAATGATTGCGGGTACAATGCAATTAGTTATCGCACTAATGATTGACCGCAAAGGCAATAAGATTGAGTATTTACTATTTGCGCCAATTTACCTATTATGTTTGTGGATTATCAACACGCTTACTATTGTGACAACTTTTGTTCCTGCAATTAAAACTATCTTGGGTCATGGCTCTGGAACTTGGGTCAGTCCTTCACGCTAATTTTTAATTTATTCACACAAAAAGCCACCTAGCTCTATGCTAGATGGCTTTTTCTTGTAATTATGCAAACCATGGTTCCATAATTGTCAGACTTGGCTGATCAAAGTCGATTTTCGCTAACGCACCATATGGCAATGCCGTATGTGGATAAGCGTGACCAAAATTGGCGTTATACAAAATAGGTGTATTGTATTCTTGTGTTACTTCAAGCAGTTCTTTTTGATATTCAGCAAAGTACTTTTTGTTTTGAGGTTTGCCAACTAAAATTGCTTGCGCATTTTCAAGAATTCCAGCTTCAGCGAGGCGCGTCAACTTTTTCCGATACAAAGCTGGTTCCGGCTGTTCTTCAGAAGTTTCAAGAAAGATGATTTTGTCCTTAGTTTCTTCTGGCTTTAAAAGCAATTGATAACGTGCAATCACTGCTGGTTCATCGCTATAGCGTTCTCCATCTAGTGCATCATAAATGCTATCGATACAGCCACCCCACAAATGACCTTGAACTTGCCCGTGTCCGCGCAAGACTTGATATCCAGAATCTTGGTGACTGACACGTGGTTGGCCAACTTGGGCAGCAGAAAAATCTGTTCTTTCCTCATACCAAGTTTCACTCGCCGGAATTTCAGTAGTGGCAGGATTGGTGAAAAAGTGCTCGATTGTCTTCTTCGTATACGGCAGCATTTCTGTATCAAGTTCTGCAAAATCATTTAAAAAGCTTAGACCATAAAAGCTCTGCATCCCTAGCCGGTAAAACATCAGATGGTCAATCGTTGTGTCTGAAAAACCGGTGAAAAGTTTTGGCTGCTTAACCACTGCCTGTTTAAATTCTTCGTCTTCCATTAAAAAGGGCAAAATCTTGAATGTGTCATCGCCGCCAATAGCCGCAATTATTCCTTTTATTTCTGGATCAAGAAAAGCTTGTTTCAGATCGGCCGCCCTTTTTTCAGGATGATTTTTGACAAAATCTATTCCTTTAAGAGCATTAGGCATAAAAATAGGTGTTAACCCAAGTTCTTCAATTCTTTTTTTACCCAGCTTAAGTTGATGAGCTGCAAAGTCCTCACCTAGTGTTCCCTGTGACAGACTCACAACAGCAATTTTGTCACCTTGAGCTAATTTAGATGGTTTTTTCAACATTATAATCCACTCCTTCTTGTGCCGTTTGCACTTAGTAAAAAATTGTTATTGCTGATTATGCTGGTTTAAAGACAAGAAGTCAACTTGGATTAAAGGTGGTTTTGAAAATGAGTTCAGTTACTTTAGTCCTATTCCACTGTAATTGTTCCTTTTGCTGCGAATACTTCGAGGCTGTTTTTAGCTGACAACTTCTTGGTTAACTTATTATTGATTTTCTGACCCTTGTACCTAATATTTGGTCCGTCGGCTGCGAGCTTGTAGCTGAGGTTAGGCGCAGCTTTAATTGTAAAATCGCCTTTTCTTAGCATTTGGAAAGAGTTTCGGTTAATTAGTTGTGAGTCAGTAATCGCTACCTGACTTGAGTATGCTTTGGCATCCGCAGTTAATTTACTGTGATCAATTTTTAATTGACCTCCATGAATTGTAATAAGCGACTTGCCGATATCTGAATTGCCAATATCTATCCGATGATTACCATAGCTAGCAAAAATGGTCTTCTTAGCAGTTAGTTTATCCACAGTAACTTTACCATTTTGTGCATTCGCAAAAAGATCATTTATTGAGATACTTTTGATATTAAGGTTGCCATTGTCGCTACTACTATCAACTTCAGCTAAATACTTGTTTTTAGGAATCGTGATATCGATTTGAGAGCTATCATTTCGCCAATTAATCGCAACCGGACGAGATTCGTTAATTTCAAGTCGCTTTTTTCTAACTTTGGCTTTGACTGCGTTAGGGTTTAATCCAGTAACTGTAATTTGATACTTTTTACCAGAATGCAAATAAATATCAGAGTTGTCAGTTTGTACAATAATTTGATCAAAGTTAGGGCTGGTAGTTAACTCGCGTTTATGTACCGTACTGCCAGAAGTCTCAAAGGTAAATTGATTATGATTATCGAATACTGGATTTACTCCAGCATTCGCCCAACCTAGTAGTGCGGCAATTATACCGATAACCCCGATTAGCCCAGTTATTTGGTAAAATTTTTTCATCATTATCCCTCCGTTTTCATTGCAGAATTTGTTTTATAATAATGGTTCTTGAAAATTTTTCTACCTAGATAGCGGAAAAAGACTGTACATTCAGCGATCAAGAAGTGAATGAATTTAATAATTAGCGGGAATAAGAATAGACTCAAGCTAATCAGGCAAATACTAATTCCTGTGTAAAACAACCCTGTTGACCAAGAATTGCTAAAAAGTAATCCACAAGTTTTTAACAGGATGAAAACTCCCAATGCAAATAAGCCAACCGTAGTCAGTACAACAGCAACAAAAATTCCGCAAAATGCAACTAGAGCCGCAATCATCAAAAAACACGTTACTAAGACCAAGGGAATGCCAACGGGCGCCGCTAAAACACCAAGCAAAATTAGCCAAATTGTTTTTAGGTTGGTTTTGGAGCTTGGTTTTTCATGCATATCAGGTTGGGGTACATCCTTGGAGACTGAGTAATCTGCCAAAATCATACGTGCCAACTGCTTTGGTGTACCTAAATCCTTGATAATCTCCTTTTCACTACTAAAATTGCCATCAAATAAAAATTCTTGGTAAAACTCAATTACATCTTGGCGTTCATCATGCGGAAGATCTAGTAAATTATTGTTTAAGTCATTAATATACTTTTCGATTATTTTATCCATTTTCTTCTCCCATCAACTCATTAATTTTGTTACTAAAACTCCACCATTCCTTAGCAATTGTGTGTAATTCAGTGCTTCCTGCTGCTGTAATCTTATAGTAACGGCGATTACGACCATGATATGAATGATCATAAGTAGTAACAAGCTGCTGCTTTTTTAACCGCTTAAGTACGGGATATATTGAAGAATCTGATACAGCAAAAATTGATCTAACACGCTTAGCAATTGCATACCCATAAAGACTTTCTTCATCAATAAAGGATAAAATTGCACCGTCAAGCAAGCGTGACTGAATTTGAAAATGCATGTTTCCATCTCCTCTATACTATATTTTATATAATATTGTAGAGCGCAAAAGCAAGTTATGCAAGCCAGCCGATTGCAAACGAAGTGCCAATTAAACTTCAATTAGTTAAACAACAAATGAATTTTACGCTTCTACATTACTCTCATTTACATCTTTTTTTAATTTTAGTTCCATAATGTATTGAATTTTAAATTCTCTAGTGTATTATTTATATATGACAGCAGTACAAAAGGAGTGAATAAAATGAGTTTAATTGAGGCGCGAGATATTACACGTACTTATGGGAAAGGAACAACTAGCTTTCAGGCATTACGCGGCGTTAGTTTGAAGATTGAAAAAGGAGAATCAGTTGCTATCATTGGTAAAAGTGGCTCTGGCAAATCAACCTTAATGCATATTATGGCTTTGCTAGATCATCCCTCTTCAGGCAGCATTTTACTAAATGACCAACCAACAGCAAAAATTAAGGCAAAGTCGTTAAACAAGTTGCGAAACCAGACTTTTGGCTTTGTTTTTCAACAATTTTTCCTCAATGCACAAGATAATGTTCTCGAGAACGTTATGTTGCCAATGAAGATAGCTGGTGTAACTGGCAAAAAACGACGTGAATTAGCAACTTCTGCACTTGAAGCGGTTGGTTTAGAAGCAAAAATGAATAATAAAGCTAGTGCTCTATCAGGTGGTCAAAAGCAACGCGTTTGTATCGCCCGAGCACTTGTTAACAATCCAGAAATTATCTTTGCCGACGAGCCAACAGGTAATTTAGACTCTAATACCGGTGCAAAAGTTGAAGACATTCTTTTCAAACTGAATCGTGAAAAAGGTATTACCTTGATTATCGTTACCCACGATCCAGACTTAGCCCAAAAATGTGATCGTCAAATCCAAATTAAAGATGGTCAAGTAGTGAAAGGAGATTTCTAATGAAATTCCGTGATATTTTAAACTCTGCTGGATCCAACTTATGGCATAACAAAGGAAGAACTCTATTAACTATTATTGCCGTTTTAATTGGTTCTTTAACAATTAGTATTACGCTAGGAATCAATACGGGTGTTAATGACTATTTACATAAACAAATTGGTAATGTTGGTAACACTGAACAAATGATCATTTCACCGCAATACTCAGCTGGAGATGGTACAGGACCGCAGAAATATAGCACTAAGAAAAGTAGTCAAAACGCTGACGGCATGATGACTAAAAAAGATGTCGAAAAAATCAAGCGCACCAAGGGAATTAAAAACGTTAAAGCAATGAAAGATGATAACGTTGAATATGCTCAAAGTAAAAGTAAGACTAAATATGTGATCAATGCGCAAACTACCCTTGGTATCAAATATGATTTATTTGCTGGTAAACAAGTGGCTACTTCTGGAAATAAATCAGAGATTTTATTGACAAAAGAAATGGCTAAGGCTTTTGGCTATAAAAATGTTCGTAAGATAATCGGCAAAAAGATAAACTTGATTGTTATTTCACCTGTTACCAAGAAAAAATCAACTATCACTGCAAAAGTTGTTGGTATTAGAAATGAGAGTATGGTAAACAGTGGTCAATCAGTATACAGTCATGGCTTAAGTGAAAAAATTGTTGCCGCCAACCAAGATGGTCTGCCGAAAGCACTTAAAGATCGTTATACCGAAGTTGTGGCAACTCCAGTTGGAAAAAGCGACGCAGCAGTTGCAAAGGCCGAAAAGGCCCTTAGCAAAAAGGGCTATGAAGCACAAACTCTAAAGGAAGCCGTCAAACAACTATTTCAAACCTTTAATGCAGCAACCGGAGTGTTAATTATCTTTGGAGCAATTGCCTTGATTGCTGCTAGTTTCGGTGTTATCAATACGCTTTACATGTCAGTTCGTGATCGAACACGTGAAATTGGTTTGATGAAAGCCCTTGGCTTAGGCCGCGGGAAAGTATTCTCAATTTTTAGCTGTGAGGCTATTTTAATAGGATTAATCGGGTCACTATTAGGATTAATTTCTGCAATAGGCTTAGGCCAATTATTGAATAAAGCAGCAACAAGTAGTTTCCTTAAAGGAATAGATGGTTTTGTTTTAGTCCAGTTTAATTGGTCCAGTAGCTTGTTAATCGTCGGTATCATTTGCCTAATTACATTTTTAGCAGGAACGTTGCCAGCAAGACGAGCTGCAAAATTAGATCCAATTACAGCCTTGCGCTATGAATAAAAAGATCGGATGACTCGAGTAGTCTAACTTCTTTTTAAATCGTAGTTAATAAAAAATAGGTACAGAGTTTTATATTACTCTGTACCTATTTTGTTGTTTTAAAAACTTAGTTTTATTAATTCATGACATGAACTAGATAACTATTCAGCTTGGTCTACTTTCTTATTTCGATAGATGATCACAGCTACAAGCATAAGAATAACCAAGCCTAAAATTGTTAGCCATAATGTATTTTGATAATTCGTTTTCGGCAGTTTTTGACTTGTATCGTGCCGAGTTTTTTTATTATATCTCTTATCATACACAGTTTTTGCCGTAGTCGGATTATCCGGAATACTTGGCTTTCCAGGATCTGTTGGAATGCTTGGCTTTTCAGGATTATCCGGACTATCTGGTTCGTCAGGTGCACTTGGAGTTTCAGGATTACTTGGCCATTCTGGTGTATCATTCTTAATTTCCATGTTGACTAAGTTTCCAGCTTTCACTAAACCTGGCTCACCTGCTGCCTCTTTATCAATTGTAAAATCAACTGGCTTACTATTTAAGTAATAACCTTTAGGCGCTTTGGTTTCGATAAATTGGTATTTACCTGGTGCTAAGTCAGTTACTGAAACAATACCTTTGTCAGACGAGACCAATTTATCCCGTACAGTCTTACCATCTGCATCAACTACTTTAAATTCTGCTCCAGCTAAAGGTTTACCATTACTGTCGGTTTTAACTAATTGAGCTGAACCTTTATAGTTAACTAATTTGGCTTCAACAACAGTAGGCTCACCTTGAGCTGACTCACTTATGGTGAAATCAGTCGGTGTCGAATTAATAACATAGCCAGTTGGTGCCTTAGTTTCGATAAATTGATATTTGCCTGGTGTTAAGTCGGTGACAAAGACTATACCTTTATCAGACGATACTAAGCTTTCCTGAACTATCTCACCATCTTTATTAACTACTTTAAATTCTGCTCCTGCTAAAGGATTACCTTTACTGTCGGTTTTGACTAATTGAGCTGTACCCTTATAGTTAACTAATTTTGCCTCAACAACTGCAGGCTCACCTTGGGCTGATTCACTTATTGTAAAACTAGCAGGTGCAGCATTCAGCAAATAGCCTGCTGGTGCTTTAGTTTCGACAAATTCATATTTTCCTGGTGCCAAGTCTGAGACAAAGACGATACCACTTTCTGATGATACCAAACTATCGCGAACTGTTTTACCATCTTCGTCAACCAGTTTAAACTCTGCTCCAGCTAAAGGATTTCCTTTGCTGTCAGTTTTTACTAATTGAGCTGAACCCTTGTAGTTAATTAACTCACACTCTGTAACTACCGCAGCAGGATCTTCCTTAGCTTCTTCATTTATTGTAAAACTAACTGGTGCTGAGTTAATAACATATCCTTCAGGAGCTTTAGTTTCAATAAATTTATATTTTCCTGGTGCCAATGATGTAGCTAAAACAACTCCATTGGCATCTGAAGTCAAACCTGATTTAACAATATTGTCATCCCTATCGACTACTTTAAATTCTGCTCCAGCTAGAGGATTGCCTTTATTATCAGTCTTGAGTAGTTTTGCAGATCCTTTATAATTTAGACGTTTATTTTCCCAATCACATAAGTTAATTGGAGGAATTATTCCGTCATCTTTCTTTTCTACCGTAAACTCTCTTGGCTTATCGTCTAATTTATATCCAGTAGGTGCCTTTGTTTCTACAATTTGATACTTGCCTGGAACCAAACCTTCAATCGTGACGATTCCTTCATCGCCTGAAACGACGTTTTCATATCCTTCTATAACTTTTCCATTAGAATCAAGAACTTTAAATTCTGCTCCTTTTAATGGAAGTTTTGAACCTTTTTCGTCAGGCTCGCTAACTTTTCTAAAAGTTACCTTTGTTGGTTCATTATAAATATGAACCACTTTAGCAGTACTGCCTGCTTCATCTTTTATAACTTTTATTCTCTTACCTTTTGCCAGTTCATCGCTGACTGTATAGCCAGCAGGAGCTTCAGTTTCAACAACGAGATATTCTTGAACTCGCAAGTTTCCAAGCTCCAATTCTCCTTTTGAATCTGTAACACCTTCACGAACAAGCTTATTTTTCTCCAGCTTTTCATTGATTGTCCACAATTGTAAGTGAACACCAGATAATCTCTTCTTTCCGCTTAAATCCTCTTTAATAAGTTTAATCGATCCCTTTGACCCTGTAGCATTTCCAGACGTGCTAGTTACAACAATCTCCTTAGCTTGACCCTGAGTTATAGTTTGCTCATTCATCCCGGATATACTGGCAGAGTTTGCAACTGTGTCAACTAATTTATCTAAAAGAACTAATGAACGATACTCCACTATATATGATGTGGTAATTTGCTTTAGAAACTCAATTGTAACTACCTGAGCACCTGTTGCATTGTTAGTTTCAATATCTACTTTGTAATCTGTACCTTCAGCTAAAACAGTTGAACTATCTTTTTCGATATTCCCTGCACTGTCAACAATCGTTCCATATATTACGATCCCATCTTTAGAAATAAATTGGTTAGCTGATGGAGTATCCACAATTTTTACGTTGTTCAAAGTAGATTGTGAAGCATTAACTGTTAAGTTCCATTTTACATAACCGCTATCATCAGGATCCTGTGCACCATCCTTATCAAGTAATTCGCCGAAATGGGCTGGTGAAATACTTGAGTTTAAGTTATGTGATACACCTTCAGTGGTAAAAACCGCCCTATTATTATAATACTGTTGATTGATCACTTTTCCTGCCAGACTTGTTTCGAAGACAAGTACGTACATTTTGTTACTGTTCTCTGGCAAGTTAACCTGTAATGTTGGCAGAGCAGTCGTAGGCTCAACTAGGTCTGCCCCAACTTGATCACCTAAAGTGTAAGTACCATTACTATTGACCGTTGCTTCATATAGTTTCGCGCTACCTGCAACATAATCTTGCGGCGCTTCTATTACATCCGTAATCGTTGCATTTTTCAACTCTTGATGACGATAGTTTACTGCTACTGTCCAAGTAATCTTCTTGTTAATCGCATTATACACACCAATTTTGTTTCCATTGTATTTAAATCTTTGCAGTGGATCAAATTCTACCCAATCTGTGCTTGAATGACTGCCACCAGATTTATCCATCCAGTTTGCAGTAGCCGTATTTTTAAATATAAATAAATCTTCACTTCCAGTGCTTTCTATTGCAGCAATATCAAAATTAGTTTTATAGGTTATGGCATATTTATGATCAGTGCCGTTTTTCAGTTCGCCTTCAAATTCTACCTTAAAGCCATTGTCGGTTTTAGTAAATGTATATTGATCTGAACTCAACGCTTTCCCTTCGGTTAAATCGATGATTCTGAAACTACCATCTACTAATTTTTGTCCTTTACTGAATGTATCCTCCAAATACCAATTTTTCAGCAAATAGCCAGACTTATTAATTTGAATTTGCCATGGGATTTCATGAGTTACGTAGTCAATATCACCGTCAATACTCTTAGCAATACTCTGCTGGTTTGCATCCCCTTTAATCTCATCTTTATGTCCAGTACCTTCACTCTCGTCACTATCTCCGATATCTGTTATGACAGAATTAGAAATTGGAGTAGTTTCGTCAACATAACCGTTCACTTTTGTTTGGTAGTCAATTCTAACTGGATAATCGATTTCCTTTAAAAACCTAATGATAAATCGGTGCGCATTAGATGAACTTTCTTCTATTACGTAATCGCTACCTTCTACCAAGGAATCGCCAATTATTTCATCATCACCAGCACCAGTAAATGAAATCCTAAATAACTTAACGGAATCTTTGACTAAAGAAAGCCTATCACACATTGTATCCGTAATCGTTGAGCCAGCGGGATGCTTCCTTTCATTGTAGTTGTATCTAACAATCCATTTATATATTTGATCATTACCTGTGGCAAACGGACCATTTTTTGTAATTGGTCGCTCATAATGGGCAGTGACGCTCGCTTCAGCAGAGGTGCTGGAAGTACCATCATCAAGAGTAGCACGGTTTTTGAATTCTACGTTTCCACCCTTCTCGGGTTTTCTATCCTCATCAATCATTGTTGTATAAACAACATGAAAGGCTTGATGAGTCTCTGCGTACTTTCCAATAAACTTAATGGTTTCAGTCGAACCAGATGAGATTCTTTTATAATCTACGCCTTCGGTTAATGGGTGATCCCTGTCAATATTTACAATAGCACCAGTGCCATCTACAGTTTCTGGATAAATCTCAATACTCTTCAGACTTGTACCAGCAGGTACAATATCAACAAGCTCGGCATCCTTCATATTACTTAAGGGACGATTAATATTGACTTCCCAAACTATTCCAGTTGGATTAGGTACTTTATTAACGTGACCGCTTTTATCTATAGCTTGATCATAATTTGGACGAATACGAATTTTGCTTGGTCCAGCATTATCTTCATTTGGTGTTTGAATGACAACTACTCCAGGTTCAGTCCGCTTAAACTTTGTTGAATAACTGAAGCTACCCATTATATCATGATCAGTTTCTACATTCTTGTTGAATTCAAACCGTACTCTACCATCAGTGAAAACTTCATATGAACCATATTGACCTAGATTTCCTATAAGTGGTCCAGTTCCCGGAAAAACTCGAATGGCATCTGGTAAGCTAAATTCGAAATAATCATCTTCCTTAATTACTCCGAATAATTCTTCGGGAAGACTCCAAGAGTAATTTACTTCAACACTTGCATTAGCTGGTATGCTATCTAAGTCCGTACATATGTGACCATTGCTATTAATATATACAACTTTTACATCGTCAATAATGGTTGCAGGACTAATTCCCACTTTAGTTAATAAATCACGAATGTTTTGCTTGCCGCCATCACGTTTTATTTTTACTTCTTTAGCTTTATCAGCAGATTCAGATTCCTTTTCAGACTCTTCTGTTTCTTTAGTTCCATCTTCTTCTGATTCTGACTCATGCATTTTTAGCGGAGCCTTTAGTGTTTGAACACCATTTGTAAGCATCAGATTATCATCTTTTAAATCTGAAGAGTCGAGTAAAACAGAAAGGATAATTGTTCCCTCTGTTCTAGGAGCAATCTTCATCTCTATTTTATTTTTGTTGATAACGTAATCAACTTTAGTTGACTCAGTTTCATTTTCTATTTTTACATCTTTAACGGTTGCGTCTTCGTTAAAGATCAACGTTTGACTTTCTTCTGTCTGAGCTTTAAAAGAAAGGCTTATTTTCGCTTCAATCGTATCTTTCTCTTCTTTATCGACAGATAAAGAAGTTAACTGAAAGTCGCCTTGATTTTCTACAGCAAAGACAACTGTCGGCATCATATACTGCAAGAGAACCATTAAACTCATAAAGCAAAATAGTGCCTTTTTAATTTTTTTCATATTAAATTACACTTCTCCATATTTTTATATTTCAAAAAAATAATGACCGTACTATTAAATGAAAATTTCTATAAAATGTCTTACAAGCAGTAGGTATAGTAACAACTACAACAAATTAAATAACATATATCATAGAATTATTTATTTAATCATCACGTTTTATGATTATATATTATGGTAACTTTTGCGTCAACATAGTATTTATAAGCTAAATAACAAACTAGAAAAATAAGATAACATAGTATCACAGTGGGAACTATCGCTTCTTTGTTTGATATCTATATGTGAACCGATTTTTATAAATAACAGTTAAATGTAATTTTACTCATCTATAATCCAATTATATTTTTTATTAATGACACATAGAATTCATGTATATTCTACTCGTATACTTCTTTTTTCAAAACTTGAGAAAAGAAAAAAGCTAGAACTATAATTGGTTCCCGCTTTAAATATTTATCTATGCATTACTACATATTTTCTTCAATTTTAGGTGCAAGCAAACTTTGCATCAAGGTCATATCAACAGGGCGATACGTACTATCAATGCACTCTTCCCAATACTCTAGGTGCTTTTTATCAATATAGCTCTCCGAGTCTTCAACTGCATTACCATTTTCACCTTGAATTGAGTACCAGTAAAAGTACATATAGCCATCGGCATTTTCTTCTTTAAAAACAGTTTCAACATACATTTTCTCACCAGCCATCGTTGCAACTGTATCAGCATGATGAGCATTTAGGAATTTCATCCACTCTTCAGCCCTTTGTTCTTTACCTTTTTTAATTCTAAAGCGAGTTAATTCTATTTGTACCATTATCTATCTCCAAAAAATTACAACAAAAAAGCACTTACTGTAGTTTAGTAAGTGCTTTTTTTATTTTAAGCTCTGCAATCTTACGGCAAAACGTTAATAAATATGAAATATAATTAACGCTTACTGAATTGTGAAGCTTTACGAGCTTTCTTAAGACCTGGTTTCTTACGTTCAACCATTCTTGGATCACGAGTTAAGAAGCCTGCCTTCTTTAATGGACCACGGAAATCTGGGTCTACTTCAAGAAGAGCACGAGCAATACCTAAACGGATTGCACCAGCTTGACCTGAGAATCCACCACCATTTACGTTAACTTTAACGTCATATTGGTTGTCAGTTTCTGTCAAAGTCAATGGTTGCTTCAAGTCCTTAACTAAGTTAGGGAATGGAATGTATTCATCAATGTCTTTGTTGTTAACAGTAATTTTACCACTGCCTGGTACTAAACGTACACGCGCAACTGAATTCTTGCGACGGCCAGTACCTGCATATGCAACTTGTTGTGCCATTTAATTTAACCTCCTAGATTAATTTGTTAATGTCTAATTTCTCAGGCTTTTGTGCTTCATGCTTGTGGTCTTCACTAGCATAAACATGCATCTTCATGAATTCTTGGTGACCAAGAGTGTTCTTTGGAAGCATTCCCTTAACTGACAATTCAACTAATCTAACTGGGTTGTTGGCAAGTAAGTCACCTGCTGGAGTAGCTTTTAAGCCACCAAGATGAGAAGAGTGGTGGTAGTAAATCTTGTCAGTAGCCTTTTTACCAGTCAACTTAAGCTTAGCAGCGTTGATAATAATAACGTTGTCACCAGTGTCAACATTTGGTGTATATTGGGGCTTGTTTTTACCTCTCAAAATAGTTGCTACTGCAGTAGACAGACGACCTAAAGATACGTCTGTTGCGTCAATAACATACCACTTACGTTCAATTTCATTAGGTTTTGCTAATTGTGTAGTACGCAATTTAATTTCCTCCGTTAATACGTTGTTTGAAAACAATAAGATTCCGGGGCCTATCGTGGACAAACATACTTAAATAGAATACGTCTATTTGAGCAGTTTGTCAATATTAATCCTTGTCCAGTCGATATTTTTTGGGGATATCTTCATAAAAAACATGGTATAAAAATAGACCATTTGCTTGTGCAGTTTCTCTGACCTGTTCCCGGTCTTTTGCCTCAATTACTCTAGGAAGATCATCCACCGGTCTTTTCCCATTGCCAATCTCTAATAAAGTTGCAACAAGAATTCGCACCATATTGTACAAAAAGCCGGAGCAAATAAAATCAAAAACAATTTCGTTTTCTTGCTCATCTTTTTGAATATTAACATAATACATTGTCCGTACTTTATTCTTTATTTGTCCTCCACTTGCAGCGAAACTAGTAAAATCATGAGTACCAATTAGGTCAGTAGCAGCCTGCTGCATCTTTTTCAAATTAACTGGATACGGATAATGTCCTGTATAAAAACGTTTGAATGGATCAACAAAGCGATCTAAGCTAACGTGATAGCGATACCATTTACCTTTTGCACTATAGCGAACATGAAAACTTTCATCAACTATTTCACATTCTTTAAAAACAATATCGAGAGGCATAATTGAATTAAGAGCACGAATCATTCTTTCTGGCGGAATTCTTGTTCCCGGATAATCGAAATGAATAACCTGCCCTAATGCATGAACCCCAGAATCTGTTCTGCCTGAGCCTTCAATTGGAACATCTTGTCCCTTCGTCATTTTTTTCAAAGCTGCTTCAATTGTTCCTTGCACCGTTCTCTGATTGGGTTGAGATTGAAAGCCATGAAACAAGTGACCGTCATAGGCCAAAGTCATCTTATATCTAGTAGTCATTAATGTGTCCTAAAAACTAATAACAGTACAATTAAAATAGCAAAGCAGCCCAAATTCACTAAGTCATATTTTGACCACTTTAAAACGCGAAACTTGGTTCTACCGTCATCTCCGCGATAACCACGTGCCTCCATTGCCGTCGACAGATCAATCGCAGTTTCAAGCGAACTAATGAACAGTGGTACTAAAAGCGGTGTTACAGCTTTAGCCCTGGTAATTAATCCACCATTATTAAAGTCCGCTCCCCGCGATCTCTGCGCATTCATGATTTTAAATGTTTCATCAAATAATGTTGGAACAAAACGCAACGCAATCGACATAACCAAAGCAATTTTATCAACAGGAACCTTTATTAGCTTCAGCGGTGTCAAGATCCATTCAATTGCATCAGCAATTTCAAGTGGCATAGTTGTAACCGTCATAACGGTTGAAATTAAAATAATTACCGTAAAGCGAATAAAAATGAATATCGCATTCTCAATACCATAGCTTGAAACTACAAATACTGTCCATCGCCAATATACTTTTCCTCCCACAGTAAAAAAGAGCTGCAAAAAAGAGGTAAATAGTATCAACCATATTAACGGTTTGACACCATCCCAAAAGATCTTTGGCTTTAACTTAGTAGCGGCAACAGCAACTAAACTGAATACTGTAATAATTAAATAAGAAAGAGGGTTATTTGCCATAAAAACAATCAGAATAAAAAAGATAGTGGCTAGTAATTTGCCGCGTGGATCCATTTTATAAACCAGCGAGTTACCAGAAATATAGCGCCCAATTAAAATTTTACTCACGCACACTCACCCCTTTAAATTCTTTTCTATTTCTTTTACCAAATCGTGTTTTGTTAACGGTGGCTTAGCAAAAGTGAAATTTTCCAACTGTGCAGCAAAAAGTGAAGCCTTGGGTTCTTCTAAATGATGTTCTTCAAGCCACGCACGGTTTTTAAATACTTGGTCAGGGCAATCATGCATCAATAGCTTACCATGCTCCAAGACAAGAACGTCGTCAGCATAATTAGCTACATCATCCATATTATGTGTAACCAAAATAATAGTATGACCAGCTTTTTGATATTCAGAAAACAAATTCATCATCTGCTTACGTGCACGTGGATCAAGACCAGCTGCAGGTTCATCAAGGCATAAAATATCTGGTTCATAGGCCATTACACCTGCAATTGCCACACGACGCATCTGTCCGCCGGAAAGTTCAAAGGGAGAGCGTTCACCAATTTCATCAGGTAAACCAACCTTATTTAGCCACGAACGTGCACTTTCTTTAGCTTCCTCTTCACTAAAACCAAAATTTTTTGGTCCAAATGCTATATCATCAAGTACAGTATTTTCAAATAACTGTGACTCTGGAAATTGGAATACTAAACCAACATGTTTACGAAGTTGTTTTAGGTTCTTGTTGGAAGTTTCAGGCGTTATCGTTGTACCTGCAATTTCAATTTGTCCTTCGGTAGGCTTAAGCAACGCATTAAAATGTTGCATCAGCGTGGATTTACCGCTTCCAGTATGTCCTACAATAGCTGTAAAAGAGCCATCTTTTAATTCAAAGCTAATATCATCAAGCCCTTTTTTCTCAAGTGGCGAGCCTGCTGAATATGTATACCCTACTTTTTCGAATTTAATTGACATAAGTACTTGATCAACTCTTTTTCTGAATTAACTTGTTCTGGTATTGGAAATTCATCCTCGAGTAATGCCTGTTTTACTTGCATATAAAAAGGAATATCTAAACCAATTTCTTTTAATAATTTGGCTTGCGCGAACACATTCTTAGGGGTGCCTTGCGTAATTAAATGACCATCATCCATAACAATTACATTATCTGCCAAGCTTGCTTCATCGATATCATGTGTAATTGCAATAACAGTTAAATTGTAATCTTCCTGCAACTGATGAACTGTCTTCAAAATCCGATCCCTGCCTTCAGGGTCAAGCATTGAAGTTGCCTCATCCAAAATAATTACTTTTGGCCTAATCGCAATAATACCGGCAATCGCTACCCTCTGCTTTTGACCACCTGATAAGTTAGCTGGCTCAGTATATGTATAATCCGTCATTCCCACAGCTTTAATTGCTTCAGGAACAATCTTTACCATTTCACACCGTAGTACTCCTCGATTTTCCAATCCAAAGGCTACATCATCAGCCACTGTTGCCCCTACAAATTGATTATCAGGATTCTGAAAAACCACTCCAACTTTATTTCTAATGTCCCATACAGAGTCATCGGTTAGTTTTGTTCCATCAACTTCTATAAATGAATCTTCATTTTCATCTGGAACTAATAAGCCGTTGATTAAACGAACAATTGTCGACTTACCACTTCCGTTATGACCAATAATTGATGTCCAAGCCCCTCTTGGAATCTCAAAGCTAAGTTGATCAATAGCAGGCGAATCAGACTCAGGATACGTGAAACTGATATTTTTGATTTTTATAATATTATCTGTTGTCATGATTTCACCTTTCTCATAGTATGATTTAATTGTACCAAAAAATAACCAAAATTCTTCGATGATCATGCTTTCTTACACTTTTTTATTTTTCTCAGTAAGACTATTAATCACACATTTCGTTAGATGATTATCAATTCAGCTGCTTCATACCGCATAATATCATTGGTTAAATTGGTTACTCTGTCTTTAAGAGCTAAATTTTCTATTTCTGTATCTATTATAATAACTTACGGTTGAGGTGAAAACTAGACATTCAAAAGGATGATTTTAAAAATAAAAATCCTGCTAATAGTTTAAATAAACTGACTCAGCAGGATAAAAAGAACAAAAAAAATCACCCATGAGGAGGGATAATTTACTTATCTAAGCTAGACTAAACTTTCGTCATCATCTTAACGCTTATTCTCACTCTCATGGGTAATTCTTAATAGCTATTAAGTTGGTTATCTAAATTAAACTAATTCTAGAATAACCATTGGAGCTGCATCGCCTCTACGAGGTTTAGCCAGCTTCATAATTCTGGTGTAACCACCATTACGGTCTTTATAACGAGGTGCAATATCACTGAAAAGCTTTTGCAATGCTGATTTTACAACAACTGCATCGTTTTCTTCTTGAATATCAGCAACTTCATTACGTACGTAACGAGCAGCTCTTCTTC
Organism: Lactobacillus apis; assembly: GCF_003150935.1. Classification (NCBI taxonomy): domain Bacteria; kingdom Bacillati; phylum Bacillota; class Bacilli; order Lactobacillales; family Lactobacillaceae; genus Lactobacillus; species Lactobacillus apis. The sequence goes on from NZ_CP029476.1 coordinate 1,269,253, forward strand.
TTGCAGCTAAGTCACCACGCTTGCCTAAAGTAATCATCTTTTCGGCAGTTTTGCGAACTTCCTTAGCACGTGTTTCAGTAGTAACAATACGTTCGTTCATGATCAATTGAGTAGTCATTTCTCTAAGCATTGCTTTTCTTTGTGCACTATCGCGACCTAATTTACGGTATGCCATCAGTTTACCTCCTTTTATTTGTTAGGTTAATCTTCTTGACGAAGTGAAAGTCCCAAATCAGTTAATTTGTTTTTAACTTCTTCTAATGACTTGCGACCCAAATTACGTACACGCATCATATCTGCTTCTGTCTTATCAGTCAGTTCTTGCAGAGTATTAATGCCAGCACGCTTCAGGCAGTTGTATGAACGAACAGATAAATCAAGCTCTTCAATTGTCATTTCAAGCTTCTTCTCTGCAGTGTCGTCCTCTTTTTCAACCATCACGTCATTGAATTGGGTATTTGCATCAGCAGTTTCAAACACTTTAAAGTGTGCTACCAAAATTTTAGCAGCAAAACTAAGGGCGTCATTAGGTTTGATTGAACCATCAGTCCAAATCTCTAAAGTGAGCTTGTCAAAATCATCTCTTTTACCAACTCGAGTTGATTCAACTTGATAATTAACTTTTTCAATTGGTGAAAAGAGAGAATCAACTGGAATAACACCAATTGGCATATCTTCACTCTTATTTTCACTTGCTGCAACGTAACCACGGCCATTTTTAACTGCAATTTGCATGTGTAAGTGTCCACCTTCAGCAATAGTACAAATATATTGCTCTGGGTTAAGAACCTGCACATCTGAATCAACTTTTAAGTCATCTGCAGTAACAGTAGCCGGACCTTCAACGTCTACTTCAATTGTCTTTTGCTCATCAGAAAATGATTTCAATTGAAGCTTCTTTAGGTTCAAGATTATTTTAGCAACGTCTTCTCTAACACCTGGAACGGTTGAGAATTCGTGTAAAACATCATCAATTTGAACATAAACAAGTCCAGTACCTGGAATAGATGTAAGTAAAACTCTACGTAATGAGTTACCTAGAGTAGTACCGAAGCCTCGTTCTAGTGGTTCAATGACAAATTTACCATAAGACTTCTCTTGGTCCACAACGGTAATATTTGGTTTTTCAAATTCAATCATTACTAGGCCCCTTTCAAAACGCAACGTCCTTCATTAAGAACAAAATTAAACACGACGACGTTTTGGTGGTCTAGAACCATTGTGGGGAACTGGTGTAACATCACGAATTGCAGTGATTTCTAACCCAGTAGCTTGAAGTGATCTGATAGCAGATTCACGTCCAGCGCCAGGACCTTTAACGGAAACTTCTACATGTTTCATTCCTTGGTCCATTGCACTCTTAGCTGCAGCTTCTGCTGCCATTTGAGCAGCAAATGGTGTAGATTTACGGCTACCTTTAAAGCCCAATGCACCAGCTGAAGACCAAGCAATTGCATTGCCTTGAGCGTCAGTAATCATGACTAAAGTATTATTAAACGTAGAGTGAATGTGAGCAACGCCTTTTTCAACGTGCTTCTTTACACGACGTTTACGTGCTGTTTTAGGCATCAATAAACCTCCTTATAATTTTATTTATCTCTTCTTACTGCCCTTACGTGTACGGGCATTATTCTTGGTATTTTGTCCACGAACTGGAAGTCCACGGCGGTGACGCATACCACGGTAAGAACCAATATCAATTAACCGTTTGATATTCATGCTGACTTCTCTACGTAAGTCACCTTCAACACGGTATTTATCAACTTCTGCGCGAAGCTTCTCTTGGTCATCTGGAGTCAAATCTTTTGAACGTATGTCTTCAGAAACACCAGCATCCGCACAAATTTTCTGAGCTGTTGGTTCACCAATACCGTAAATATATGTTAATGCAACAACGATTCTTTTATCTCTTGGTAAGTCAACACCAGCAATACGTGCCATAAATTGCACCTCCTATTTTGTTTTTAACCTTGACGCTGCTTGTGCTTTGGGTTTGCAGGGCAAATAACCATTACACGACCATGTCTTTTAATAATCTTACAATGTTCACACATTGGTTTAACAGATGGTCTAACCTTCATGTTTCCCTCCGTTATTATTTTATATACCGATAAGTAATTCTACCTTTTGTTAAGTCGTAAGGAGAAAGTTCAACAGTAACACGATCTCCAGGTAAAATACGAATATAGTGCATTCTGATTTTACCAGAAACATGTGCTAAAATTTCAGCTCCATTTTCCAATTCAACTTTAAACATAGCATTAGGTAAAGTATCAATAACTTTACCCTTTACTTCAATGACATCATCTTTTGCCAAAGTGGTTCCTCCGCATTTAAACAGTCATACTTTGAAATTATAACACGGAAAAGTAAATATACAAATTATTACTATTTACTTAAAACCGCATCAACACTTTCAAAGACTTTTTCTGGAGTTTGCTCACCGTCAACGACGCTGAGAATTCCATTCTTTTGGTAATAGTCTTTTAAAGGTGTATTCATCTTTTCGTTAACTTGTAAACGATTCTTTACTACTTCTGGCTTGTCATCTTCACGTTGGTAAAATTCGTGGCTACCACAACGATCACATGTACCCTCAACTTTAGGCATCTTTGTAATCTTATTATATGTTGCACCACATTTTTTACACATGAAGCGTGCTGACAAACGATTTACTAAAGTATCTTCTTTAACTTCAAGTGAGATAACATTAGTCAAAGGCTTATTTAGCTTTTTAGTGATTTCTTCTAAAAGTTCTGCTTGAACTATAGTTCTTGGAAAACCATCTAGAATGTAACCTTCCTTAATATCAGGTTGGCCCAAACGTTCTTCAACTAATCTAGCTGTAACCTCATCCGGTACCAAATCACCTTTGTCAATATAACTCTTAGCTTCAAGACCAACCTTGGTCTCATTAGCCATTGCTTCTCTAAACATATCCCCAGTTGAAATATGAGTTAGATGATACTTATCAACAATTTGCTCTGATACTGTTCCTTTACCAGCACCTGGCAAACCTAAAAGAAATAAATTAATCATTTATTCGTTCCTATCTGATGAATCCTACATATTCTCTCTTCATTAACAAGCCGTTAATTTGACGAGATAACTCCAAGACAACCCCAATTACGATCAATAAACTAGTTCCACCTAGTCCGATTGAACTTGGTAAGCCCCACAAATTAGTTGCAAGTTGTGGTAGCAATGCTACCAAACCTAAAAATACTGAACCAACAGTTGATAATCTAATCAATACTTTTGATACGTATTTTTGAGTATCCTTGCCTGGCCATACACTAGGAATGTATGCACCTTGTTTTTGCAAGTTCTTAGCAAGCTTCTCAGGATTAACCTGAACAAAAGCATAAAAGAAAGTAAACAGTACAATCAACACTGTGTAAATTACTACACCAGGCGTAGTTTGCAGACTAAAGATTGTAGTCATTACCTTGTACCATTGTTGATCGCCTTGGGTTCTTTGAAAGGCCATTAAAATTGTCGCTGGTGTTACGATAAACGAACTAGCGAAAATTACTGGAATAACACCTGAAACATTAACTTTTAATGGTAAGAAACTTTCTGAGCCACTGGTAGTTGCTCGTCTAGTGTATTGGATTGGAATTCGGCGATCTGCCTGTTCAACCCAAGTAACAATTTGAGTTACGATGAGTATTGCAATGATAATCGCAATGAAGAACACAATTCCTTGCCAACGGTCACTCGCACTATTGTTAATAACTTCATCTTTATAAAGCTGCCATAGGCCGCGCGGAAGTCGAGCAATAATACCAGCAAAAATGATAACTGAAACTCCGTTTCCTAAACCTTTATCAGTGATTTCATCACCTAACCAGGTTAGTAACATTGTTCCGGCAGTCATCACAATTGCAATCTCAACATAGGATTGCCAAGTCTGTGATTTGACTAATCCCATCTCAGTCAAAGCGTTGAAACCAAGCGTGATTCCGATACTCTGAATGAAGGCAACAACCAATGCAAGCCATCTTGTCACATTGTTTGTCTTACGACGACCTACTTCACCTTGCTTTCCCCATTCTACTAATGTAGGAACTATATCCATTTGCAATAATTGAATAACAATTTGCGCAGTAATATACGGGGAAACACCCAGTGAAAAGATTGAATAGTTATCTAGTCCACCACCGGACACAGTGTCCAGCATTGGGACCAAACCAGTTTGTGCAACTTGAGTAATCGCTTTTGCATTGACACCTGGAACAGTAATGTTAGCTCCAATGCGATAAAGCAAAAGAATAAAGAGGGTAAAATAAATCTTATTTCTAATTTCTTTATCCTTAAAGGCGTTCTTCAAAGTCGAAAACATTAGATCACCTCAACAGATCCGCCTGCAGCTTCAACTGCTTTCTTGGCAGCGGCGGAAACTTTGTTAACCTTTACGTTTAACTTAACTTTCAACTCACCATTGGCAAGTAATTTAACGCCTGATAATTCTTTCTTTACCAAACCGTTTTCTTTAAGACTTGCGATAGTTACTTCGTCATTATCTTTAAACTTGTTTAAGTCGTCTAAATTAATAATTGCATATTCTTTACGGTTAACATTCTTAAAACCACGCTTAGGCATAGTTCTGAATAATGGCATTTGTCCACCTTCAAAACCTAAACGAGTGTGTCCACCTTGACGGGCTAATTGTCCCTTTTGTCCACGGCCTGAAGTCTTACCGTAACCACTTGAAGTACCACGTCCAACACGTTTTCTAGTATTGCGTGAACCCTCAGCAGCATGTAATTCATGAAGCTTCATTAATTCGGCACCTCCTCAATAATTTATTTGTTGATCTCTTCAACTGAGATCAAATGTGCAATTTTCATCAATGCACCACGAGTAGCAGCGTTGTCTGGTAGAGTAGCTGTACTATTGATTCTACCTAAGCCCAAAGCTTTAACAATTTTTTGTTGATTAGGTAGACGGTGCGCAGCACTTCTAATTAAAGTAACTTTTAATTCAGTCATTTATATTGTCTCCCTAATCTAAATCTGCGTGACGAAGCTTTTCAACATCTTCACTAGTTCTAAGCTTCTTCAAACCATCAATAGTTGCACGAACAACATTAATTGGAGTGTTTGAACCGAGTGACTTAGAAGTAACATCTGCGATACCAGCCATATCCATAACGATACGAACGGCACCACCGGCAGCAACTCCGGAACCAGCTGGGGCAGGTTTAATTAAAATACTACCTGAACCATAGTGTCCAATTACCTCATGAGGAATAGTAGTACCAACCTTAGGAACAGTAATCATGTTCTTTTTACCAGCTTCAACGGCCTTACGGATTGCTTCTGGAACTTCTTGAGCTTTACCAGTACCAAAGCCTACACGACCTTTTTTGTCGCCAACGATTACCAAGGCAGCAAATCTCATTCGTTGACCACCCTTGACAACCTTGGTGACACGATTAATTGCTACTAACTGATCTTCGATGTCGTCTTTATTTCTGCGATTATTACGAGAATCGTTGCGGTTTGCCATGTATTTATCTCCTTCCCTAGAAATCTAATCCGTTTTCACGAGCGGCATCTGCCAAAGCTGAAATACGGCCGTGGTATAAGTAACCACTTCTATCGAACACAACATTTGAAATGTTTTTAGCTTTTGCTGCTTCGGCGATTGCCTTACCAACAGCTTGAGCCTGTTCTACTTTAGCTGAATCCTTTGCAACAGAATCATCTAAAGATGAGGCACTTGCTAGCGTTACACCCGCTACGTCATCAATTAATTGAGCGTAGATGTTTTTATTTGAACGAAAAACGCTTAAGCGTGGGCGCTCAGCAGTACCAGAAATTTTGCCACGAATACGTTTGTGACGCTTTAAGCGTAACTTGTTTTTATCTGGTTTTGAAATCACAATTTCACCTCAAAAATTTATTTACTATTTACCTGTCTTACCTTCCTTACGACGTACGTATTCGTCAGTGTAACGAATACCTTTACCCTTGTAAGGCTCTGGTGGACGTACATCGCGAATTTCAGCAGCAAATTGTCCAACATTTTGCTTTGAAATTCCTTCTACTTCAATTTCAGTTGCTGAAGTAGCTTTTACGGAAACACCTTCTGGTGCAGTCATTTCTACTGGGTGTGAGTAACCAACGTTTAAAGTTAACTTGTTGCCTTGTGCAGTTGCACGGTAACCAACACCGATTAACTTCAAAGTCTTCTTATAACCATTAACTACACCTTCAACCATTGAAGCTAAGTTAGCTCTTTCAGTACCATGAAGTGCCTTATCACTTTCACTTGAACGTGAAAAGTTGATCTTGCCATCTTCTTGCTTGAAAGTAATCTTTGGATCAAAGTATCTAGTTAATTCACCCTTAGGTCCCTTAACGGTGATGTTGTCACCATCTTTGGTAACTGTGACACTATCTGGGACTTCAATTGTTTTTAAACCGATACGGCTCATTGATTGTTCTCCTTTCTGTCAAAATTACCAAACGTAAGCAACAACTTCGCCACCAACGTCTTTTTGTCTAGCTTCTTTATCGGTAATTACACCGGCAGAAGTTGAAACGATGGCGATACCTAAACCGTTAAGAACTTTAGGTAAGTTTTCAGCACTTACATAGTTTCTAAGACCTGGCTTAGAAATACGCTTTAAGCCTGAAATGACACGTTCTCCGTCTGGACCATATTTCAAGAAAATCTTAATCATGCCTTGCTTGTTGTCATCAGTAACTTCGTAATCACGGATGAAGCCTTCGCGTTTCAAAATTTCTGAAATAGATTTTTTAATGTTTGATGCAGGAATTTCAACTGAACTATGCTTTGCCATGTTGGCATTTCTAATTCTAGTCAAGTAATCTGCGATCGGATCTGTCATGACCATTTATGCTATCCTCCTAACCGTATTACCAACTAGCCTTTTTAAGACCTGGGATTTGACCTTTGTGTGCTAAATCCTTCAAGCAAATACGGCATAAACCAAATTTACGATATACGGAGTGTGGACGACCACATCTCTCGCAACGAGTGTATTCACGTGAAGAAAACTTAGCAGGACGATGATTTCTAATTTTTTGTGATGTTTTAGCCATTAGTGTCCTCCATTATTTTGCAAACGGCATACCAAATTGACTTAAAAGCTCACGAGCTTCTTCATCAGTGTTGGCAGTAGTAACGATAACAACATCTAAACCTCTTGTACGATTAACTTTATCAAAGTCAATTTCAGGGAAGATAAGTTGTTCCTTAATACCTAAAGTGTAGTTACCACGACCATCGAATGAACGGCTTGAAACACCGCGGAAGTCACGAACACGAGGAAGTGAAACACTAATTAACTTGTACAAGAAGTCATACATTCTATCTCCTCTAAGGGTAACCTTAGCACCGATAGACATACCTTCACGTAAACGGAAGTTAGCGATTGACTTCTTAGCCTTAGTTACTAAAGGCTTTTGACCTGAGATTAAAGCTAATTCTTCGACAGCTTCATCCAAGTTCTTTGCATTAGTAACAGCGTCACCAACACCCATGTTCAAAACGATCTTTTCGATTTTAGGTACTTGCATAACTGAGCTGTATTCAAACTTTTCTTGCAATGCAGGAACAATTTTTTCTTTATATTCTTCTGCTAAATAATTTGCCATTTGTGTCCTCCTTCCTATTTCTTAGTTTCTTCTTTTTTGCTTTCAGACTTAGCAATAACCTTAACGTTTGATGCGTGGATTGAACCTTCAGATTCAACTACACCACCATTAGCATTGGTTTGAGAAGGTTTTTGGTGTTTCTTAATTGTATTAACGCCTTTAACAACCACACGGTTTTTCTTAACGTTAACAGAAAGAACAGTACCTTCTTTGCCTTTGTCTTTTCCGGCAATAACTTTTACTTTGTCACCAGTTTTAACAAACATCAGTGCACCTCACTTAATTATAAGACTTCAGGAGCAAGAGAGACGATTTTCATAAAGTCGTGCTCACGCAACTCACGTGCAACAGGCCCAAAGATACGAGTACCGCGTGGGCTCTTATCTGCATTAATTACAACGCCGGCATTTTCATCAAATTTGATGTATGAACCATCTTCACGGCGTGCGCCTGATTTTGTTCTAACAATGACAGCTTTGACAACGTCACCTTTTTTGACAACGCCACCTGGTGTTGCTTGTTTAACAGTTGCTACTACGATATCACCAATGTTACCGGTCTTACGTCTTGATCCACCTAAGACTCTAATAACTAATAGTTCTCTGGCACCAGAGTTATCAGCAACCTTCAAACGGGATTCATTTTGAATCACTATTTAATCCTCCCCTCACTAAATCCGCAAAACTATACAGATTTCTTGACAATTTTTACTAAACGGAAGCGCTTTGTACGAGATAATGGACGGGTTTCCATGATACGAACAGTATCGCCAACTTTAGCTTCATTTTTTTCGTCTTGTGCGTAGTACTTCTTGGAGTACTTGATACGCTTCTTGTAAACAGGGTGATTCTTGTAAGTATCAACAACAACTGTGATAGTCTTGTCATTCTTATCTGAAACTACTCGACCTTGATATACGTGACGACGATTTCTTTCGATTGTTTCGCTCAAGTTAATAACTCCCTTCCACTAATCTTTCTTCAATGCATCTTCACTTAGAATTGTTTTAATTCTAGCGATGTTTTTACGGACTTTGCGTAGACGAGCGGTATTTTCTAATTGACCCGTTGCTTGTTGGAAACGCAAGTTGAAGAGTTCTTCTTTATATTGCTTTTCCTTGTCCAACATCTGATCAGTGGTTAGTGCTCTGATATCCTTAGCCTTCATTAGAATTGCCACCTACTTCCGAACTTCTTTTCACAAACTTACATTTAATTGGCAATTTTGTTGAAGCAAGTCTTAAAGCTTCACGAGCAACTTCTTCACTAACTCCGCCAATTTCAAACATAATCTTTTCTCTCTTAACTACAGCTACCCAACCAGCTGGTGCACCTTTACCGGAACCCATCCGGACACCAACACCTTTGGCAGTGTATGACTTTTGAGGGAAAATTCTAATCCAAACTTTACCACCACGCTTCATGTAACGAGTCATCGCAACACGGGCAGCTTCGATTTGTTGATTAGTAATCCAGTGAGATTCAAGAGCTTGTAAACCGTATTCGCCGAAAGCGATGGTCTTACCACCCTTAGCAGCACCACGCATCTTTCCACGGAATTCACGACGGTGCTTTACTCTTTTAGGTACTAGAGGCATTATTTGTTTCCTCCCTTCACAGCTTTTGCAGGATTTTTACTCTTTGAAGGTAAAACTTCTCCGCGGTTGATCCATACTTGAACACCAATTTCACCGTATGTAGTGAAGGCATTTACCCAAGCGTAATCAATGTCAGCTCTTAAAGTTTGTAATGGAACACGACCTTCAGTGTGCCATTCTCTTCTTGCCATGTCGGCACCATTTAAACGACCAGAAGTTTGAACTCTGATTCCTTTAGCACCAGCACGCATAGATCTTTGAGTTGCTTGACGCATAGCACGTCTGAAAGCAACACGAGCTTCAAGTTGAGCTGCAATACTGTCAGCAACTAACTTAGCATCAAGATCTGGCTTCTTAATTTCAACAATATTAACGTGAACTTGCTTCTTAGTTAATGCATTTAATTGTTTTCTTAAAGCTTCAACTTCAGAACCACCTTTACCAATTACCATACCAGGTTTTGAGGTATTAATTGATACGTTGATTCTATTTGCTGCACGTTCAATTTCAATAGTAGAAACAGAGGCATCCTTTAATTTCTTTGAAATGAAGTTTCTAATCTTCAAGTCTTCATTTAAGGTTTCTTTAAATCCTCTGTCAGCATACCATTTAGATTCCCAGTCACGAATTACGCCGAGACGAAAACCATTTGGGTTAATTTTCTGACCCATTAATATACCTCCCTTAATCGTTCTTTTCTGAAACTACAACAACTACATGACTAGTTCTCTTGTTAATTGGAGAAGCCATACCCTTGGCACGCGGTCTAAATCTCTTTAAAGTAGCACCTTCATTTACGTATGCTTCAGATACGTAAAGGTTAGCACTTTCAAGATCGTAGTTATGTTCTGCGTTAGCGATTGCTGAACGTAAAACTTTTTCAACGATTGGGGAAGCAGCTCTAGGCGTAAATTCCAAGATTGCTAATGCTTCAGCAACATCTTTGCCGCGAATCAAATCAACGACCAAACGTGCTTTTCTTGGAGCAATACGAACAGTTCTTGCTTCAGCCCTAGCTGAACTAATTTGTTCTGCCATTTAAGTGTTTCTCCTTCCTCTATTTTCCAGTGGCCTTGTCGTCAGATGTCTTGTGTCCGTGGAAAGTTCTCGTTGGAACAAATTCACCTAACTTGTGACCAACCATGTCTTCAGTAATATAAACTGGAACATGTTTTCTACCATCGTAAACAGCTATAGTCAAACCAACGAAGGAAGGGAAAATAGTTGAACGACGCGACCAGGTTTTAATAACCTGTTTTTTCTCTGTGTCTGCTTGTGCATCGACTTTCTTCAGCAATGATGCATCAGCAAAAGGCCCTTTTTTAATACTACGGCTCATTAATTAACCCTCCTTCTGTTACTTGCTACCCTTACGGTGACGAATAATTAACTTCTCGCTAGCTTTCTTACTATCTCTAGTCTTAATACCACGAGCTTTCTTACCCCAAGGAGTCATAGGTTGTGGACGACCAACTGGAGCCTTACCTTCACCACCACCATGTGGGTGATCGTTAGGGTTCATTACAGAACCACGAGATTGTGGACGTCTGCCTAACCAGCGACTACGGCCAGCCTTACCTAATTGAATCAATGAGTGTTGTTCATTACCAACAACACCGATAGTTGCACGACAAGCTGACAAAATCTTACGAACTTCGCCACTTTGTAATCTAACTAAAGTGTACTTACCGTCATTACCTAAAACTTGAGCACTGGTGCCGGCACTTCTTACGAATTGTCCACCTTTGCCAGGTCTTAATTCAATGTTGTGAATTGAAGTACCAGTTGGAATGTTTGCTAATGGTAAAGCGTTACCTGGTTTAATATCTGAATTTGGACCAGATTCAACAACAGCGCCAACTTTTAAGCCTTTAGGAGCTAAAATGTAAGCTTTGATACCATCAGTGTAGTGTAAAAGCGCAATGTTAGCACTTCTGTTTGGATCATATTCAATAGACTTAACAACAGCCTTTGCATTGTCCTTGTTACGCTTAAAATCGATGATACGGTACTTTTGTTTATGACCACCACCACGGTGTCTACTTGTAATACGACCATATGAGTTACGACCTGCAGTATGTGATTGAGATTCAAGTAAGGTACGTTCTGGCGTAGTCTTAGTAATCTCAGCAAAGTCGGAAGAAGTCATATTACGGCGACCATTTGTGGTTGGCTTATAAATTTTAATAGCCAATTGACTGACCTCCTATTACTTATTTTCTTCTTGATTTTCGTCTTTGAAAATCTTAATGTCGTTTGAATCATCAGTTAATGTGACAATTGCTTTACGCGTACGAGCAGTCTTACCAGTGTAACGACCAACACGCTTGTCTTTACCACGAACATTCATGATATTAACTTTCTTAACTTTGACATCAAAAATTTCTTCGACAGCATTACGAACTTGCGTCTTGGTTGCAGTTAAAAGCACGTTGAAAGTGTACTTCTTATCATCCATTAAGTTCGTTGACTTTTCAGTAATGATAGGTCTTAAAATGATATCATGTGCACTCATTTTCTCGAAGCCCCCTCAACATTCTCTTCAATCTTCTCAATAGCATCCTTAGTCAAGATCAATTTGTCATAGTTGACAACGTCTTCAACGTTTAAACCGTTGATAGGAACAACCTTAACCTTTGGTAAGTTTCTAGCTGAAAGTTGTACATTCTTGTCTTCTGAAACTACAAGTACTTTACCTTCAATATTTAAGCTGTCTAACATTGACTTGAATTCTTTAGTCTTAGGAGCAGACATTGTCAACTGGTCTAAAACGATCAAATTCTTATCAATCAACTTTTGGGAAAGAACTGACTTGATAGCCAAACGACGTTGCTTTCTTGGCATTGAATATGCGTAAGAACGTGGAGTTGGTCCGAAGACTACACCACCGCCACGCCATTGTGGTGAACGGATAGAACCTTGACGAGCACGACCAGTACCTTTTTGCTTCCATGGCTTTTTACCACCACCGCGAACAGCAGATCTGTTCTTAACTTTTGAGGTACCTTGACGCTTGCCAGCTCTTTGTCTGATGATTGCGTCGAAAACTACGCTTTCGTTTGGTTCGATACCAAATACTTCATCTTTTAAAGTAACTTCACCGGCATCTTTACCTTTTTGATCGATAACTTTTAAATTAGCCATTCTAGTCCTCCTTCCTATTTACTATTCTTAACAGCAGATCTAACAGTAATTAATGAGTTCTTAGCACCTGGAACGTTACCTTTGATAAGTAATACGTTCTTGTCTGCTACAACTTTTTCAATTACTAAGTTTTCAATGGTAACTTTCTTCATACCCATGTGACCTGGCAAACGCTTGCCCTTTGGTACACGGTTAATGATGGAACCCATTGAACCAGGAACTCTGTGGTATCTTGAACCGTGAGTTTCAGGTCCACGTGATTGGCCCCAACGCTTAATGTTACCTTGGTATCCATGACCTCTTGTAGTACCAGTAACGTCTACGACGTCACCTTCCTTAAATGTGTCCACAGTAATTTCTGAGCCGACTTCGTAGTCCTTAAGCTCAACTCCGCGGATTTCACGTATGAAGCGCTTAGGCGAAGTCTTTGCTTTTTCAGCATGACCTTTTTCTGGTTTGTTGCTCAAAACTTCACGCTTGTCTTGGTATCCCAATTGAACTGCTTCGTAACCGTCTGATTCAACAGTCTTAACTTGCATAACAACGTTAGGAGTTGCTTCGACAACAGTTACAGGAACAAGGATGCCATCTTTGGTGAAGACTTGAGTCATACCGACTTTTCTTCCTAAGATTCCTTTGGTCATGATTACACCTCTTTCTTTTTAAAAATTATAATTTGATTTCGATGTCAACGCCGCTTGGTAGATCAAGCTTCATTAAAGAATCAACAGTTTTAGGTGTAGGACTTAAAATATCGATTAAACGCTTGTGCGTACGCATTTCAAATTGTTCACGTGAGTCCTTGTTCTTGTGTGGTGAACGAAGAACAGTAAACAAAACCCTTTCTGTTGGTAGTGGAACTGGACCTGAGATCTCAGCACCAGTTCTCTTAGCTGTTTCTACAATTTTAGCAGCCGATTCATCGAGAATACCATGTTCGTAAGACTTAAGTCTAATACGAATTGATTGACTTGCCATTGAATTACCTCCTCAACGTCTTCTTTTTAAAAGATGACTAGCCTCCGCAAAAATTCCCGGCACCACCTCTGTGGCAATGCAGCCTGGTGTGCCGCAACCTTTTGCATCAACGCTTTACAACAATATGTGCATTAGAGCATAGTACACCCTAAGCGCACAAAGACTAGTATACCGATTTTATGGCTAGATATCAAGGGTTTTAGGATATTTTTCTCGATTTTGACCAATTAATTAATATACTTTTTTCAAAAATTAAAATTAAAATTTTTCAACAGCGCCTAAGTTACTATCTATGGCTCGATATAGCAAGAAATTTGCTTATTTTTAAACAAAAAGAGCTATTGGATTTACCAATAGCTCGATTAAACAAATTGTTTAGTTAAAATTATTCAGCGTTATTGTTGTTACCGCCACGACTCTTAATAATTTCTTCTTGAATTGACTTAGGAGTTGCAGCATAGTGGTCAAATACCATAGTAAATGTACCACGACCTTGAGTTGATGAACGTAAAGTAGTTGCGTAACCAAACATTTCAGCAAGTGGAACCATTGCATTCAATACCTTGGCACCAGCACGGTCTACCATGTTGTCCATTGTACCACGACGAGCAGTAACTGAACCCATTACGTCACCCAAGTATTCTTCAGGAGTAATAACTTGTACCTTCATAATTGGTTCAAGAATTACAGCACCAGCCTTAGGAGCAGCATTTCTTAAAGCAAGAGATGCAGCAACCTTGAAGGCAGCTTCTGATGAATCGACTTCGTGGTAACTACCATCGTAAAGCTTAGCCTTAACATCGATCAATGGGTAACCTGCAAGGATACCGTTCTTCATTGATTCTTGCAAACCAGCATCAACTGATGGGATAAATTCACGAGGAACAACACCACCGACGATGGCATCTTCAAATTCGTAGCCTTTACCTCTTTCATTTGGCGTAAATTCAATCCAAACGTCACCGTATTGACCCTTACCACCTGATTGACGAACAAACTTACCTTGTGCTTTAGCTTCTTTAGTGAAGGTTTCACGGTAGGCAACTTGTGGTTCACCAATCTTAGCTTCAACGTGGAATTCACGCTTCATACGTTCAACCATGATTTGTAGGTGCAATTCACCCATTCCTGAAATCAATGTTTGACCAGTTTCAGCGTTAGTTTCAGCTCTGAAAGTTGGGTCTTCTTCAGTTAACTTTTGTAAAGCAACATCAAGTTTATCACGGTCAGCCTTTGATTCAGGTTCAATTGAAACTTGAATAACTGGATCTGGAACTTCCAAACTTTCCAAAATCAATGGATGATCTGGGTCAGTTAAAGAGTCACCAGTAGTAGTGTTCTTCAAACCGATAGCACCAGCGATATCACCTGAGAAAACTTCAGAAATTTCACTTCTTGAGTTAGCGTGCATTTGCAATAAACGACCAACACGTTCACGACTGTTCTTTGATGCGTTTAAAACGTATGAACCTGATTCAAGTGAACCAGTGTAAACACGAATGTAAGTTAAACGACCAACAAATGGGTCAGTAGCAATCTTAAATGCTAAAGCTGAGAATGGCTTGTCGTCACCAGCAATCAATTGAACTTCTTCATCAGTCTTAGGATCATGAGCAATATAAGGCTTAACGTCTAATGGTGATGGTAAGTAATCAACAACACCATCAAGCATCATTTGAACACCCTTGTTCTTAAATGCTGAACCTGCAAAGACAGGGAAAGCCTTTAATTCCAAAGTTGCTTTACGAAGAGCAGCCTTTATTTCATCAACAGAAATTTCTTCACCGTTAAGGTACTTCTCCATAACTGCATCGTCAACGTCAGCAACTTGTTCAATTAACTCGTTACGACGTCTTTCTGCTTCTTCCTTGTATTCATCAGGAACTGGAATAGTGTCCCACTTAGAACCAAGTTTGTCTTCATCATAAACATCAGCAACCATGTTGATTAAGTCGATGACACCTTCAAAAGTATCAGCAGAACCGATAGGCATTTGAACAGCGATTGCGTTAGCATTTAGACGTTCATGTAAAGAAGTAACAGACTTATCAAAATCTGCACCAATTTTATCCATCTTGTTAACAAAAACAATACGAGGAACACCGTAAGTTTCAGCTTGACGCCAAACGTTTTCGGTTTGTGGTTCTACACCTGCTTGACCATCAAGAACAGTTACGGCACCATCAAGAACACGTAGGGAACGTTCAACTTCGATAGTGAAGTCAACGTGTCCTGGGGTATCAATGATGTTAATTCTGTAGTCATTCCATTGAGCTGTAGTAGCAGCAGACGTAATAGTGATACCACGTTCTTTTTCTTCTTCCATCCAGTCCATTTGTGAGTCACCTTCGTGGGTCTCACCAATTTTATGAATCTTACCAGTGTAATAAAGAATACGCTCAGTAGTGGTAGTCTTACCCGCATCAATGTGGGCCATGATACCAATATTACGTGTTTTTTCTAATGGAAACTCACGTTTATTAGCCATAAATTCATTCTCTCCTTATAAAATTAGAAACGATAGTGTGCAAATGCACGGTTAGCTTCAGCCATACGGTGTACATCTTCACGTTTCTTAACAGCTGAACCAGTGTTGTTTGAAGCATCAATGATTTCATTAGCTAGACGTTCATCCATTGTGTGTTCATTACGTAAACGTGCGTATGAAACAAGCCATCTTAAGCCCAAAGTTGTTCTTCTTTCAGGACGAACTTCAACTGGGACTTGGTAGTTAGAACCACCGATACGGCGAGCTTTAACTTCCAAAACTGGCATAATGTTGTTCATTGCTTCTTCAAATACTTCAAGTGGTTCTTTACCAGTCTTATCTTTGATAATGTCAAAAGCATCGTAAAGGATTGAAGATGCCTTAGCTCTCTTACCATCAAGCATTAAGTGGTTGATTAATTTAGTAACAAGCTTTGAGTTGTATACTGGATCTGCCAAAACATCTCTTTTAGCTATATGTCCTTTTCTAGGCATTATTTAACTCCTCCTTTAGTCTTTCTTAGCACCGTATTTAGAACGGCTTTGTTTTCTGCCATCAACACCAGCAGTATCAAGGGCACCACGGATAATATGGTAACGTACACCAGGAAGGTCCTTTACACGTCCACCACGGATTAAAACAACCGAGTGTTCTTGCAAGTTGTGACCTTCACCTGGGATGTAGGCAGTAACTTCGATTAAGTTAGAAAGACGAACACGAGCATACTTACGTAAAGCTGAGTTTGGCTTCTTTGGTGTCATAGTACCAACACGAGTTGCAACTCCACGCATTTGTGGTGCAGGGTTGTTTACTAATTCCTTCTTCATACTGTTGTAGCCATAGCTTAAAGCTGGTGACTTTGATTTAGTCGTCTTAGTGTGACGACCTTTTCTTACCAATTGGTTTATGGTTGGCATAAACTTTTTCCTCCTAAAATTTGATTATCTTGTTCACACACCCAGGAGTTTCTTTTTTAGACCTGAGTTATCTCCAAAATACACAAAGACTATTGTACTACCTTTTCAGCAAAATGCAATTTTCTTTTTTGAAAAAGCAAAATTTAGTTTTCTGCGTAATTAAATATGTGAGGTGGAAAAATGAATTTACTTTATCAATTAACTAATTTTTTGATCGGGACTTGTTTGGCTTCCCACGCATGTGTAATTGCTGAAAGAGCAGGCAAAGAGGATTTTATTTTTACTCGTTCCAAATGTACTAATTGCAAACAGCAACTGAGCTTACTTGATGAAATCCCCTTAGTTTCTTATTTAATGCTCAAAGGTCGCTGCCGCTATTGCAAAGTGCACATCCCTTGTGAATATTTCTTAATAGAATTTTTGGGTGGCTTTGCCTTTTGTAAAATTAATTTCAGTAGTATTAGTGGCATGAATACTGCACTTGTACTATTTAGCCTACTACTTGCAGCTATTAGTGACTATCAACGTAAAGAATTTGATGTTGCATTCATTGTTCCGGCTTTCATTATTGCAACTTTACACATATTACTGAATTTCCAAAAAATCAGTTCTGTTGATCTCATTCACTTTTGTCCTATTTTTGCTCTTTTTATCTATGAAATACTCAAAAATAATTTAGGTTCTGGGGATTTACTTGTTTATCTAATTCTGGCCCTTTACTTTAGTCCTCAATTTGCAAACTTGGCTTTTTTAGTCGCATCACTTATTCTAGTTATTCTCTTTAAAACTGCTGAGCTGGATAGAAAAGCTTCTGTGGCATTTATTCCATTTATTTATATTGGTGTAGTCACTCAACTTTTGTGCAAATAAAAAGTCTTTTAGGTCAAGTCTCCAATTAAAGATGAAAATCAAAAGATTGCTATTTAGCCATAACATTTCAAGTAATATTAATCCAGTTAAATATGAGCCAGTTTTATCACCTATTTTCTTTTGCATTTCAACCTATGATAAAATCTTTTATATAAGAAAATTCGAAGTTTATTGAGGAAAAACGATGCACTATATTTTATCTGCAGCAATACGTGGCGCCATACCTTTTATCATTATGAGTATATTTTCATGGATTATGAAATTACAACATATCGATGATTATAGCGTCAAATCGACATTTATCACGGGACTAATAATAACTGCAGTTGCAGCAACCTCTGTTATTTATGATGTCAAAAGTTGGTCATTAATAAAACAATCTGTCGTTCATTTTCTAATCATGCTGGTTACTATATATCCTTGTTTAGTATTCAGTGGCTGGTTCCCAACTAAATCAATACTAGACTTAGTAAAAATATTTGGTTTCTTTCTGATTGTTGGCATTATTTTATGGACAATATCATATATTCTATTTGGTAAGATTTTAAAGTAATAATTTCGAGCAAACAAAAAACTGTTCCGTTAGTAACTTCTAACGGAACAGTTTTTATTTATATTATTTTATGACTCTGTAGCTTCGTCAGCTTCCCGCATCTTTTTTTCAATATCAGCTATTGAATAAACAGATTTAGGTTTTGGAACATCAGCTTCAGGTTCCATATCACGGTAAATTGGAAGACCGGTTCCGGCCGGAATAATCTTACCGATGATAACATTTTCCTTCAAACCGAGTAATGGATCATTCTTACCTCTGATTGAGGCATCAGTCAATACACGGGTAGTTTCCTGGAATGAAGCAGCTGATAAGAAACTGTTAGTTTCAAGAGCAGCCTTCGTAATACCAAGAATGACACTTTGTGCAGTGGCTGGAATACCACCAGAAATAATAACTGAAGTATTACGTTCCTTGAATTCACCAATATCCATGATCTCACCTGGAAGTAAGTTGGTTTCACCAGGATCAAGCACACGTACTTTCTGTAACATTTGTCTAGTCAAAACTTCGACGTGCTTATCAGAAATATCTACACCTTGCATCCGGTATGCTTTTTGAACTTCAACCAAGATGTATTCTTCAGTTGTTAAGGTATCAGTAACTTGGATAAGTTCCTTTGGATCGATTGATCCGAGAGTTAACTTGGAGCCACGACTAACCTCATCACCTTCACTAACTGCAACCGATGCAGTGTAAGGTACACTGTAGCTTCTAGTATCGATCTTACCTTTAACAGTAATCTCACGTGTATGCTCTGCTGGATTTTCTTGAATCGAATCAATTAAACCATCTACTTCAGAGATAATAGCACGTCCTTTTGGATTACGTGCTTCAAACAATTCCTGAACACGAGGAAGACCCTGAGTAATATCTTCTGCACCAGCAACACCACCGTTGTGGAATGTACGTAAAGTAAGCTGAGTACCAGGTTCACCAATTGATTGGGCAGCAACCGTACCAACTGCTTCACCCACTTCAACTTCCTCACCAGTAGCAAGGTTCATACCGTAACACTTACGGCAAACACCATGGGAAGTATCACAAGTTAGGATAGAACGAATCTTAACGTCTGTCACACCAGCATCACAAATTTTATGTGATAAATCTTCATCAAGCATGACATTTGGTCTAACAATAGCTTCGCCAGTCTTAGGATCTTTAACAGTTTCAGCAGTAAAGCGTCCTAATAGACGATCGTATAGTGGCTCAATTAATTCGTCACCTTCCATGATGGCATGAACATTGATACCACGGTCAGTACCACAATCATCTTCACGGATAATAACATCTTGAGCAACATCAACTAGACGACGAGTCAAGTACCCTGACTGGGCAGTCTTCAATGCTGTATCAGTCATTCCCTTACGAGCACCGTGAGTGGACATGAATAGTTCTAGAACTGATAGACCTTCCTTGAAGTTTGAAGTAACTGGAATTTCGAACAATCCACCGTTAGGAGTGGCCATCAATCCACGCATACCAGCTAACTGAGTAAAGTTGGAAATGTTACCACGAGCACCAGAGTCCGCCATGATCGTAATTGGATTACGAGGATCATAAATTTGAGCAATTTCGTCCTGAACTTGATCCTTACAATCATTCCAAATGCTGATAACACGATCGTGACGCTCTTGCTCAGTAATTAGGCCTCGTCTAAATTGCTTAGAAACGACATCAACTTGCTTGTGCGCCTTAGCAACCTTTTCGTCCTTGTCCTCAATTTCTGGTACATCAGTCATGCCGATTGTAATACCAGAAGTGGTTGAACTAGTGTAGCCAAGTGTCTTTAAGTCATCAAGGTATTCAGAAGTCCTTTGAACCTTGTAGTACTTGTAAATAGTTGCAATTGAATCAGATAAGAAAGATTTCTTAAATGGTGTTGAGATTAAATCACTAGCAACATCATCAATCTTTTCATGGATATCTTCACCAGGCTCTAAGAAGTACTTAGCGCTTACTGGATGGTTCAGGTTTTCTTCAGTTGGCTCATTAATGTAGAAGTAATCATCTGGGAAAATTTGATTGAAGATGATTCTGCCGTAAGTGGTAATGAAAATGCCATGTTCAAAACCTTTAGGCCATGACTTCTTAGGCATCGAATCGGCAGACATACCAATAATAGTGTGATAGTGAATATCACCATTATTATATGCAACTGTTGCTTCATCAGGTGAATTGAAGATCATTCCTTCACCTTCACGGCCCTTTTCGGCTTGAGTCAACCAGTAGTTACCTAAAACTACATCCTGAGATGGTGTAACAATTGGCTTACCATCCTTAGGTGCCAAAATATGGTGAGCTGCAAGCATTAACAAACGTGATTCAGCGACAGCTTCATCAGATAGAGGAACGTGAATAGCCATCTGGTCACCATCGAAGTCGGCATTGTAGGCTTCACATGCAAGTGGATGCAAACGAATTGACTTACCTGGTACCAAAACTGGTTCAAAAGCCTGAATACTCAAACGGTGCAAAGTTGGCGCACGGTTTAGTAAAACAGTTCTTTCCTTAATAACATCTTCTAATACATCCCATACATCATCGTCTTCACGATCAATCTTACGTTTTGCACTCTTAATGTTAGAAGCAATCTTACGCTTAACCAATTCATGCATTACAAATGGCTTGAATAATTCAAGTGCCATTGGCCGAGGAACACCACATTGATAGAATTTCAATTTTGGTGAAACATCGATAACTGAACGACCAGAGTAGTCAACACGCTTACCAAGTAAGTTTTGACGGAAACGACCTTGCTTACCCTTAAGCATGTGTGAAAGTGACTTAAGTGGGCGGTTACCGGGGCCAACAACAGAACGACCACGACGACCATTATCAATCAATGCATCTACGGCTTCTTGTAACATCCGCTTTTCATTTTGAACAATGATATTTGGTGCGTTTAAGTCAAGAAGTCTCTTTAACCGGTTGTTACGGTTAATTACACGACGGTACAAGTCATTCAAATCAGAAGTAGCAAAACGGCCACCTTCTAATTGAACCATTGGACGCAAGTCCGGTGGAATAACTGGCACAGCATCAATGACCATCCATTCTGGCTTATTACCAGAATCTTTAAATGCATCAAGAATGTCTAATCTTCTGATTGCACGTGTACGCTTTTGACCAGTAGCAGTTTCTAATTCCTTCTTTAAATCAGCAACTTCTTTTTCTAGGTCAACTTTACGTAACAAATCGCGAATTGCTTCGGCACCCATTTTAGCTTCAAACCGGTTACCATACTTAGCTTTTTCTTCACGGTATTCTGCTTCAGTTAAAAGCTGCTTGAATTCAAGTTCAGTGTCACCCGGATCAATGACAATGTAGGCCGCAAAATAGATAACTTCTTCCAACAATCTTGGTGACATATCAAGAATCAAACCCATTCGAGACGGGATTCCCTTAAAGTACCAAATGTGGGTTACTGGGGCTGCTAATTCGATGTGACCCATCCGTTCTCTTCTAACTTTAGAAGAGGTAACTTCAACACCACAGCGATCACAAACGATGCCGCGGTATCTCACACCTTTATATTTGCCACATGCACATGCCCAATCCTTGGTTGGTCCAAAGATTCTTTCATCAAACAGACCATCTTTTTCCGGTTTTAAAGTACGGTAGTTGATCGTTTCAGGCTTTTTTACTTCACCATACGACCAGCTCCGAATTTTATTTGGAGAAGCAAGGCCAATTTGCATGCTTTCAAATTTATTTACGTCGATCAAAAGTTTAACCCCCTACTTATCTAGAAATCTTGTTATCATCATCAGACTCATCAACTGGAGTTTCAATCTCGGCTGATTCTTCATCTTCAGATTTTGCGGTTTCTTCGGCTAACTTCTTCTTTTGTTGTTCTTCGGCCATCTTCGACAGGGTATCAATATTCAAATGTTCATTTGAATCATCATCCATGTCACGAAGTTCGATTTCATTGTGATCCATATCAAGAACACGAATATCTAATCCTAGAGATTGTAATTCTTTGACAAGGACACGGAATGATTCAGGAACACCAGGTTTAGGAATTCTGTCACCCTTAACAATTGCTTCATATGCCTTTACACGACCAACAACGTCATCAGATTTGTAAGTCAAAATTTCTTGCAATGTGTATGCAGCACCATAAGCCTCCAGTGCCCAAACTTCCATTTCACCGAAACGCTGTCCACCAAATTGTGCTTTACCACCAAGAGGTTGCTGGGTCACTAATGAGTAAGGCCCAATGGAACGGGCGTGAATCTTATCATCAACCATGTGGGTTAATTTCAGATAGTGCATAATTCCGACGGAAACACGGTTATGGAAAGGTTCTCCGGTACGACCATCATATAAAACAGTCTTACCATCTTCATCGATACCTGCTTTATGAACAGTATCCCAAACATCACTTTCGCTCGCACCATCAAATGCTGGAGTTGCAACGTGGATACCGAGGCTATTAGCAGCCCAGCCCAAATGCAACTCAAGTAACTGTCCGATGTTCATACGTGAAGGAACACCCATTGGGTTCAAACAAATATCAACTGGAGTACCATCTGGTAAGTATGGCATATCTTCTTCAGGAACAACTGCAGCAACAGTACCTTTGTTACCGTGACGACCAGACATCTTATCTCCGACTTGAATCTTTCTCTTTTGTGCGATATGTACACGTACCAGGGTATTTACACCTGGGGAAAGTTCATCGCCGTTTTCACGAGTATAAACTTTAACATCGCGAACGATTCCACCACCACCGTGAGGTACACGTAATGATGTATCACGTACTTCACGTGCTTTTTCACCAAAGATGGCGTGAAGCAAACGTTCTTCAGCGGATAATTCAGTCACACCCTTTGGTGTAACCTTACCAACTAAAATGTCACCGTCATGAACCTCAGCACCAATGCGAACGATTCCTTGACCATCAAGATCTTTAAGTGCATCCTCACCAACATTAGGTAATTCGCGTGTAATTTCCTCAGGTCCAAGTTTAGTGTCACGAGCTTCAGATTCGTAGTCTTCAATACTGATTGAAGTGTAGACATCATCCTTAACTAAACGCTCTGAAAGCATGATGGCATCTTCATAGTTGTACATGTTCCATGTCATGAAGGCAATTACTGGGTTTTGACCCAAAGCAAGCTCACCATGATCCATTGTTGGACCATTAACGATTACTTCGCCTTCTTCAACCTGATCACCTAATCTAACATTTGGTGTTTGGTTATATGACTTGGAGTTGTTAGAACGGCGGTATTTTTCAAGCACATATTTATCTAAAGTGCCGTCAGCACGTCTAATTCTAACTGTATTGGCATCAACGTACTCAACAGTACCTGCTGCCTTAGCAACAATTGCAGCACCAGAGTCATGCGCAGCACGGTATTCCATACCAGTACCGACAAGACAACTGTGTGGATCAATCAATGGGGCAGCCTGACGTTGCTGGTTAGCACCCATCAATGCACGGTTAGAGTCATCGTTTTCAAGGAAAGGAATACATGCAGACGCAACCGAAACAACTTGCTTAGGAATAACGTCCATGTAGTCAATCTTATCAGGACTAACTTCGACGTTGTCTTCCTTATGACGTGCCAAAATTAAATCGTCCTTGAAAGAACCATCTGGATTTAATTTAGTGTTTGCACCGGCAATAATGAAGTTATCTTCTACATCAGCTGTTAAGTAGTCAATCTTATCAGTAACTTTATGCGTCTTCCATGAAACACGACGATATGGTGTTTCAATGAAACCATATTTGTTAATAACTGCGTATGATGCAAGAGAGTTAATTAACCCGATGTTTGGTCCTTCAGGAGTTTCAATCGGGCAAAGACGACCGTATTGGGTATAGTGAACGTCACGAACTTCATATCCAGCACGGTCACGAGTTAAACCACCAGGCCCTAAAGCAGACATACGACGCTTGTGAGTTAATTCGCCAAGGGGGTTATGTTGGTCCATGAACTGTGAAAGTTGTGATGAACCAAAGAATTCTTTGATGCTGGCAACAATAGGTCTAATGTTGATTAATTGTTGTGGTGTAACAGTTGAAGGATCCTGAATTGACATTCTTTCACGAACAACACGTTCCATTCTTGCCAAACCAATTCTAAATTGATTTTGTAACAATTCACCAACACGACGAATACGACGGTTACCTAAGTGATCGATGTCATCAGTGTCACCAATACCATCTTGTAATAAGAAGAAGTAGTTAATTGATGCCAAAATATCTGCTGGAGTTAAGTATTTAACGTCCTTATCGATGTGACCATTAGAAATCAACTTAACAACGCGTTCAGGGTTAGCCTTTGAATATACCTTAACTTCTTGAACAACAATTGGGTCAGGTAAGACGCCTTCTTTTGAAGGTTCATAAGTAACCATCTTGAAGTCATCACGGTCAAGATACTTTTCTAAGCCGTCCATTACTTCATGAGTAACAACAGTACCCTTCTTAACAATAATTTCACCAGTATCTGGGTCAGCTAAAGTTTCTGCTAAAGTTTGACCGTAGAGACGGTTCTTTAATGATAACTTCTTATTAACCTTGTATCGACCAACAGGGGCTAAGTCGTAGCGACGTGGGTCAAAGAAACGAGCATATAAGAGGGACCGTGAAGAATCAGTTGTCTTTGGTTCACCTGGGCGTAGACGCTCATAGATATCCTTTAAGGCTTCAGCAACACGTGAATCTGCTGGATTCTTGTGTACATCTTTATCCAAAGTGAATTGCAAAGTATCACTTTCACCAAAGATATCAATAATTTCGCCATCTGAACCAATTCCTAAAGCTCTAATTAAAACAGTCAAAGGCAGTTTACGAGTACGATCAACACGTACATAAGAAACATTCTTAGCATCTGTTTCATATTCTAGCCATGCACCACGGTTAGGAATAACAGTTGTGCCGAAGATTTCTCGACCATTCTTATCATAGTCGCCAGAATAGTAGACACTTGGTGATCTAACTAATTGGGAAACAATAACTCTTTCGGCACCATTGATAATGAATGAACCAGATTCAGTCATTAAAGGTAAATCGCCGAAGAAAACATCTTGGGTCTTAATTTCACCAGTTTTTTGGTTAGTCAGTTTTAAGGTAACGTGCATTGGTGCAGCGTAAGTTGCATCGTGATCACGCGCTTCATCAACAGTATACTTTGGCTTTTGCAGTTTATAGCCAACGTACTCAAGCGAGAGCTTACCTGAAAAGTCACTGATCGGCATAATGTCGTCGAAGACTTCCTTAATACCTTCATCCAAAAAGTTTTGGTACGATTCGGTTTGAACATCTGTCAAGTTAGGTAGCTTCAGTACTTCTTTAATACGTGAAAAACTACGTCTTGTTCGATGCTTACCGAAATTCACTACGTGTCCATTTAACAAGGAGAAAACATCCTTTCTGTCAGAGAAAGCTAATATTACATTTTGGTTACAATTTCAAAAAGCGGGATTTTTAAGCATAAAAAAGACAAAAACAACCTCTGTCGTTTTTGTCCTTTATTATTCTGCTGGACAATATATCAGCAAAATCCTGAAAATCAGCCTTTTTAATCACGCACTAATATAGCAAATGATAACTGATTTGTCAATCGTTTTACTTAGAGCCAACTAGATTTTTTGGTTCTGCTTTAACTATTTCAAATTTTAATTTGTCATGGTTACAACCAATTTTGAGAAGATCGCCATCACCAAGTTCACCAGTAATTAGTTTTGAGGCAATTTCGTCTTCAATATCCTTTTGAATTGCGCGGCGCAAAGGTCTTGCACCCATCTCAGGATTATAGCCATCTTTAGCAATTTTATCCAAAGCAGCACGTGAAATTTTCAATTGCACGCCTTGCTTTTGCAAACGGACAATCAACTTATGAGTAAGTAGAGTGACAATTTGACGTAATTGTTGCTGGTTAAGCTCATCAAAGATGATTGTTTCATCAACTCGGTTTAAAAATTCTGGACGGAAGAACTGTTTAAGCGCTTGACGAACACGATCCTTACGCATTTCAACTTGGCTTGAATTGTCAGCATTAAAGCCGACTTCTTTGGTATCAAATAAAGAACGCGAACCTAAGTTGGAAGTCATAATAATAATTGTATTCTTAAAGTCTACTTTGCGTCCTTTTGAATCGGTCAAAAAACCATCATCAAGTACTTGCAATAGTAGGTTAAAAACATCAGGGTGGGCTTTTTCAACTTCATCTAGCAAAACTACAGAATATGGGTGGCGACGAACCTGTTCGGATAATTGTCCACCTTCATCATAGCCAACATAGCCTGGAGCTGAGCCGATCAGCTTACTATTAGCAATTTGATCCATGTATTCAGACATATCAATTCTGATTAAGTTATTCTCTGAACCAAAGATTGAGGCCGCTATCGCTTTGGCTAGTTCTGTCTTACCAACCCCTGTTGGGCCCAAGAATAGAAATGAACCGATTGGACGATTTTCATCCTTAATTCCACTCCTACTACGACGAACTGCGCGACTAACTGCACGAACTGCATCCTCTTGTCCGATAATGCGCTTATGCAAATCTGCCTCCAGATTAGCCAGATGCTTTGATTCATCGCGATTCATTTGAGTAACAGGTACGCCTGTCCAGTTTGAAACTACCTTAGCAATATCTTCTGGTTGCACTGTAGACTTTTTACTAGTCGCACTTTCCAATTTAGCGTTTAACTTATCTTGGCGTAATTGCAAGCTATTTTGTCTATCTTGAAGCTGAGCCGCTTTGACAAAATTCTGATTAATCGCAGCTTGATTTTTTTGCTCTATAACTTTTTTAATTTGTTCATTAAGTTGAACCAGCTGGTTATTTGAGCCCTTACCAGACTTGATTTTGACAGCTGCACTAGCTTCATCAATTAAGTCAATTGCTTTATCCGGCAAATAACGGTTAGAAATATATCGACTTGATAAATCAATTGCATTCTCAAGGGCCGCATCAGTAATTGTGACATGGTGAAACTTCTCATATTTTGGTTTCAAACCACTTAAAATAGCTAGTGTCTCTTCCTTAGAAGGTTCATTTAGACGCACTATTTGAAATCTACGTGCTAATGCTTGATCTTTTTCAACATACTTTTGGTACTCGTCAAAAGTTGTTGCACCTATCATTTGAATGTCACCACGTGCAAGTGATGGCTTCAAAATATTAGCTGCATCAATTGATCCTTCGGCTCCACCAGCACCAATTAAGGTATGCATTTCGTCAACAAACAGAATAATTGTTCCGTCATCAACAATTTCTTTGATGATTTTCTTCAGTCGATCTTCAAACTCACCACGATATTTAGTACCAGCAACAAGGCCTCCCAAATCAAGTGAGATGACTTTTTTGTCCATTAAGTCATGCGGCACTTTTTTATTAACTATTGCTGTCGCAATCGCTTCAGCAACAGCCGTCTTACCGACTCCTGGTTCACCGATTAGAACAGGGTTATTCTTGTTACGTCTAGATAAAATTTCAATTACACGAGCGACTTCTTTATCTCGCCCAATCACTGGATCGATTTTGCCATTTTCTGCTCGTTCATTTAAGTTAACTGACACTTGATCAAGGGTTGGCGTTTTGCTTTGCGAATTAGTGGAATTACTATAATCCGCACCATTAAAACTCGACCAACCACTATTATCAGATTGATCATTATCATCAATATTATCGATATCTTCACCTAGCGAGTGTAATAAATCATTGCGCAAACCAGGAAGATCTATGTTCAAATTTCGTAAAATGACAGAAGCAAGAATCTGTTCATTGAGAATCAAACCAAGCAAAATATGACTAGTTTTAATTTGAGCTGAACCTTCACGTTCAGCTAAGATTCCTGCATAAGATAATGCCATACTCAACCGAGGTGACATTTCCATATAAGTAGATTTACCTGCCGAGCCATAGCCGGTATAGCGTTCAATTTCTTCACGGATAGCCGTTGGCGTTGCGCCCCATGCACGCAAGTTTTTACCAGCTTCACCATCAGATTCGATTACCATCGCAAGCAGTACGTGTTCCGTACCGATTAAACGATGATGAAAGCTCTGTGCCTGTTCACGTGCAATTTCTAAAACTTGATTTGCACTTTTGGTATAGGATTTTTTCATCATAGCACCACCTTTAAAAACGATGTGTATCCACTATAAACTTTTTGGCTGAATTGTAAAATATTTTGTTTCAAGTAAAGTGCTTTTAGCGTAAAAACATTGCCACCATTATAGCAAAGACTAGCTAATGATGCTAATTTCTGTTTTCTCAATATAAGTGCTTTTACAAATGTTTTATTTTCGTTAAACAAAATACCTTGATTGTAGCAAAAGATTCACTATATAAGTAGATTAGTTTATGTACGAGTGATATAAATTTCTATTCACTTACTAATCGATTTCAGAAATCGTATGTAATCAACTAACCTTATTTATAATTAAATTTGTGTACAATAAAAAGCAACCTAAAAAGTTGCTTTTTTTGCGCGAATAAATTTAACTAGCTATTTTTTTGTTTAAGATATTGTTCATACAAAAAATTCTCTTTACTAATAATATCTAGTGTCAGAATATCATCGATTTTGATTGGCTCGGATCTAACCTCTTCCATCAAATTATGGTCTTTACAATATTCTGTTTGATCAATTAATACCTTTTGCGTGTCAACAGAAATTATTTTTACAGTTTCCTCATATTCATTTTCAGATTCAGCTATGGTGACATAAAAGCCGCAATTACAACAATAATCTAACAAAGTAATGATATCATTATATACTTTTTGTAAGTTTAATCTATCATATTCATCTTGTTTTTTTAGGTAGTCAATATAGAAATCAAACATCCTTGTATGACTATCATTACATACTAATTTTTCAATTTCTGTCTTTTTATATAAAACATAACTATCTAAACTGCCAATATCGTCTACAACTTCAAAGATATAGTATTGTCCTAGATCGGCAATCATATATCCTACTGCAAATATATAACTATCTTGTGATTTCCCATAAATTTTCACTAACTCCCTTTTATTAAGGTAGTTATTCCAATCTTTTTTATTGATTATCATACAAAATCTCCTTTATTTGCTATGCTTCAAGTTTTTATTAATTTTTCCAGGTTTATATATTTCCTATTTGAGCTAGCTTCAGAAAGGCGCCTTTTTGAAAGTTAAATATTTGTTTGACAAAGAGCCGCACAAGATATTTACATAATGCTGCACAATTTAAGTGCATGTAATTAAACAATATCATTATCAGGTTAAGATTTAGATGCCATAAAATTGCATAGAATAAAACTTTATTCCTACAGGGTCAAACCTGATTATGTCAATGTACCACTTTCAGGTTAGAGCGTAGAACAAAGAAATTGCGTTGAATGAAGTTAGGGAGAATCTTGCCCCATCGTTTTCTATATAGTTAGGATACTTGCGTTTATGTCGACGTAAACATATTAATTCTAATTTATGTATCAGACGCCTAACATTCTTATCTTTGATTACAAAACCACTATGTTTTAATACGCCGATTGCTGGTGAAAGACCTTAACTTATGAATAACCCCAAAATTGTCTAACCTTCTGAACTCACTCTAAATAGAATCTTCTTATATTGTATAGTCAATGTAGCTACTAGTATCCTTGGGCTTTACTAAATTTTTGATTGACTTCTCAAAATTACTTTTAAAGTACTGAAATATTATTGTCCGACTATAATTTTCTAAATGATTAGCCTAACGTTAAGCTTTATACCATATATGTTAATTAACTTAATAAAAGTATATATACCAAAAACAATAAAACTATTCTGACTACATGGTGAATTAGATGAAACGATTTATTCAAAATACCATGCAAAATTGCTGAAATGACTATTAATAAATTCGAAATTATAGTTATAGTTAAAAATTGTTTGTAAGTAACTAAAAAGAATGTAAAAACAGATAATCCTGCAAGAAAAGTTATTATGTCTAAATATGAATGCTTATCATTTTCAAAAAAATCCCAAGCAGCAGCTATACTAGATAAAATCATAAATATGAATAAAACAATAATTCCAATATTTGTTTTCATCTTAATGTTCCTCAATAATTAAACTTACTTTTTATTTTTTTACTCATGATTAAAAGTATGACATAAAGGTAAAATCTCATTTATCGGGAAAACAGGATTTGAACCTGCGACCTCTACGTCCCGAACGTAGCGCTCTACCAAGCTGAGCTATTTCCCGGTTAACAAAAAAACTCACCAAAGCGGTGAGTTTTTCTGTTTCTCTTGGAGCGGAAGACGGGATTCGAACCCGCGACCCCCACCATGGCAAGGTGATGTTCTACCACTGAACTACTTCCGCAAGAACAAATATTATTATAGCAAATCAGTTATGTTTTTCAACCCCCTTTTTTAAAAAAATCACCAAAAAATATCCGATTATTATATAATTATAGCTAAAATACACTTATAGATTTAAAAGGAAAATTATGCAAAACGAATTGGAGCAATTAGTTGATCTGCCAGAAGGAAAGCTCGTTTTTACTAATGAGCAGATTCAATTCTTATTAGACAATATTGGCAATTTGAATCCACATATTAGAGATAGCCTTGTCTACACCCTCTTTGCACGCGGCTTTTCAGAAAATGCATTTAAACAAAAACAGATTCAGGTAATTATCGACAGTTTTATTCAGAACAGAGGTCTTTTTAGACAAATTAATCAACCAGAAAACGATGCCGTTTTTCTAAGAACTTTCAGTGCCTTACTTGGCGCACTCATTTTAGAATCAGATAATGACAAACCGATCTTAACAGATAGTGAACGTCAATTACTTTTTGACTGGAGCATTAGGTATCTAAAAGAAGAAAAAGATTTTCGTGGCTATGTGACAAACAAGGGTTGGGCACACAGTGTCGCACATGGGAGTGATTTTCTGGGTGCTACTTTGAGTCACCATGATTTCAAGCCTAAGAATGTAAGTGCAATATTTGAAGTAATTACGAGCATTTTCCAAAATATAAAAAATCCATTTATTGATGATGAAGAGCAACGAATAGCATTTGCTTTTTTTCAAGGCGTTCATTTCCAAAAGATAGCTTCAGCTGACTTTGATTCATTTGTTGACGATTTCGATAAGAAAATTTATCAGCTGCTTTTACACGATGATCGTGCTAACTGGTATTGTTTGAGTTCCTGGTTCAGGTTATTACAAAATTGGTATTTTTATTTTTCTACCAATAAGGATGTTCAAGATAATCTACTTTCGAAAATAACTGCCTACAACGAAAAAATGGGTTTTACATTGTAGGCAAACTAAAAAAGAATCCTTAAAGAAGGATTCTTTTTTAGTAGTGTCATTAGCTAGCTTACTATAGTGCTAGCAAAACGATTATTTATTATTTTCTTTTTTCTTCATGTCTTCTTCGACTTCGCGCTCAATATCTTCAATTCGCTCTGGACGCATTGTTGGGAATAGTAAAACATCCCTAATTGCAGGCGCATCGGTCAAAAGCATTACAAGACGGTCAATTCCGATTCCCAATCCACCTGTTGGCGGCATACCGTATTCCATAGCACGTAAGTAATCTTCATCGATCATATCAGCTTCATCATTTCCAGCTTCACGTTCTGCCATTTGTGCTTCAAAACGCTCACGTTGGTCATCTGGGTCGTTTAGTTCTGAAAAGGCGTTGCCGTACTCTTCACCCATAATGTAAATTTCAAAACGATCAGTAAAGCGTGGATCATCAGCGTTCTTCTTAGCAAGTGGTGAAATTTCAACTGGATGACCATATACAAAGGTTGGGTCAACAATTGTTTCTTCACAGTACTTTTCAAAGAAGGCATTGATAATATGACCAACCTTCCAAAAGCTTTCAACTTTAATATCATGGTCTTCAGCAATTTTGGTTGCTTCTTCAACGCTCATCTCTTGCCAGAAATCAACACCGGTCTTTTCCTTAATTAAGTCAACCATATGTACACGACGGAATGGTTTACCTAAGTCAATTTCAGTGCCTTGGTATGTGACTTTACCGTCGTCAGTAACAACATTTGCGGCAGCACGAATAATTCCTTCTGCTTCATCCATGACATCATGGAAGTCCCAGTATGCGGCATAAGTTTCAAGCTCAGTAAATTCAGGGTTATGGTGGGTATCAAGACCTTCGTTTCTGAAAACTCGGCCAATTTCATAAACGCGTTCCATATCACCAACAATTAAACGCTTCAGAGGCAATTCCAAAGCAATTCTCATGTAAAGGTCAATATCAAGGGCGTTGTGATGAGAAATAAATGGACGTGCTTCTGCACCACCAGGGATGTTATGCAAAACTGGTGTTTCAACTTCCAAAAAGTCCTTGTTGTTTAAAAAGTCACGAATTGCTTGGATAATCTTAGTCCGATTAACAAAGCGCTCATAACTTTCATGATTAGTAATTAAGTCAAGGTAACGTTGGCGATAAATTTGTTCAACATCTTTCAAACCATGATACTTATCAGGAAGTGGACGCAAGGCCTTAGATAAGAAGGTTACATGAGTTGCACGAATAGTTAATTCGTCAGTATCAGTTTTCATGACTTCGCCGTCAATTCCTAAGAAGTCACCAATATCTGATTTTTTGAAAATTTGGTAGTTTTCTTCACCAACAATATCCTTACGAACATAAATCTGGATTTTGCCAGTGCGGTCATATAAGTCAGCAAAGCCAACTTTACCCTTACCTCTTTTAGCGAGCATTCTACCAGCAACCTTGGTTTTAGGTAACTCACTGTTTAATTCGTCTTTGTCTTCTTTAGTGTACTTCTCATTTAAAGTACGAGCCAAATCTTGACGGTCGAATTTTCTCATGCCAAATGGTTCAATTCCGTTTTCACGAAGTTCTTCCATCTTTTGGCGACGAACGATTAATTGGTCATTCATTTCACTTTTAGCCAATTATTTTTCCTCCATTATCTTTCACTTTAATTTCTTGCGACCTTTTGTGCCTGTCTCTTTTCATACTCATCAACAAAATTGTCAAGTAAATCGTAGACTTCTTGAGCAGTCCAAACTTCATTTATTTTAGCACGAGTCCGCGCTGAACGGGGAATTCCTTTTAAATAATATGCAGCTTGTTGCCGAAATTCCGGCACAGCAATCTTTTCACCTTTAAGCTCAACTAAACCCTGGAGTTGATGCTCAGCAGTCGCTACACGTTCACGAACTGTTTGAGGCGGTAATTTTTCACCTGTTTCCAAGTAATGGACCATATCTTTGACCATCCAAGGATTACCCAAAGCAGCTCGGCCAATCATGACACCAGTACATCCAATTTCATCTAGTGCCTTTTGGGCAAGCTCTGGCGTAGCAATATCACCATTAGCCAAAAACGGAATATCAAGCACTTGAGCGACATCATGAAGTGTTTCCCAGTCTGCTTCACCAGCATACATCTGCTTACGGGTTCGACCGTGCATTGCGATCATACTTGCACCAGCTTCTTGTGCAGCTAGAGCATTTTCAACTGCAAAAATATGTTTTCGATCCCAGCCAATCCGCATCTTAACTGAAACGGGCTTAGAAACATTCTGAACTACCTTATGAACCATTTGGTAGATCTTATTTGAGTCCAAAAGCCATTTTGAACCTGCATCAGTCTTAGTGATTTTAGGAACGGGGCAACCCATATTAATATCAATAATATCAGCATCAGTATGTTGATCGATGTACTGCGCTCCTTCAAGAAGAGTCTCCTCTGTGCCACCAAAGATTTGAATACTCATGGGGTGCTCACGCGGATCTACTTTCATCATTGACATTGTCTTTTTATTACGATAAATAATTCCGTGATCGGAAATCATCTCGCACACCACTAAGCCTGCACCAAATTCTTTACAGATCATTCGAAATGCAGAGTTTGATACTCCAGCCATTGGAGCAACAACAACCCGATTAGGGATGGTTATTTCGCGAATTTTCCAGCTATTATCCACCTAATCATCCTTTCAAATACCTTAACATCATAACAAAAAGGGCCTCATAAGCAAAACTTCAACCTTTTTATTAAGAAAAAAATTGTAGAAACTTATTCATCAGCTCTTTGGTTCAAGAAAGAAGTCACACGGAGCTGAACGGTTATAGTAACGCAAAAATGCTTTTTTACTTGTATCATCAACAGAAATATTGGTTACAGCTGCATTTTGCATTTCACCAATTTTGGAAATTCCTGTGCTCTCCAAAATATTTTGTACTAATGAGCGTGAAGCAGTCCCATGGAAAACTAATACTACAGATTCATTTACGTGTTTATTTACAAGATCGTGCCAAAAGTCCATTAGTCGATCAGCTAATTGACGATATGTTTCACCAGTACAATAATCACTGTAGTTTTCAGTAAAATAGCCTAAATCATCAAAAGCTTGTGGATATTTTGCATGAATTTCAGCTGCAGGTTTACCATCCCAATTACCGTAGTTCATTTCTTTTAATCGATCATCGTAAATAATTTCATGCTTTCCTTGATCCAGTATTTCTGCAGTCTGTTTTGCACGGATCAAAGGACTAGCATAAACATAATCGATTCGCTCAATGTCAAAACTGTCACGTAAAGCTTCAGCCTGCTTAATTCCTGTTTCGTTTAATGGCAAGTTGGTACCCGAGCCGTTAATTGCAAGGGTTTTGTTAGTGTCAGTTTGACCGTGACGAACGATATACACGTTTAGCATTAGTTACACTCCTTTAATTTCATTTAGTTCAACTTCTTCATTATAATCAAAAACGCTAATTACCGCACCAAAATTTAATAATACGTGTGATTAATCTACAAATCTGTTTCAACTTATTTTTTGGCTAAAATCACCTTTAATTCATCTTCAGAAAAATCGTATTTTTCACCACAAAAGTTACAAGTCAATTCAGCACCATGATCTTTTTCAATCATTTCCTTTAACTGACTATTTTTCAGAGTTGTTAAAATGTCACCGTATTTTTCTTTTGAACAGTCACATTTGAATGCAACATCATCTTTTTCCAAAATCTTGCAGTCATCGTCCAAAATCTTCTTAGCCAATTCTTCAGGAGTCATGCCGTCTAAAAATGAACTGGAGAGTGCAGGTAAATTGTTAATCCGTTCAATCGTTTGATCAATTAGACTATCACTTGCACCAGGCAATGCCTGAAGCATAAAGCCACCTGCTGCGCCAATTGTGTTGTTTGGATTAACAAAAACGGAAAGACCAACAGCAGAAGGAATTTGCTCAGACTTAGTTAAATAGTAAGCAATATCTTCAGCGATTTCACCGGAAACAATCGGAACTTGACCAGTATAAGGTTCCTTTAGTCCTAAATCCTTAGTCACTTCAAGCCAACCTTTACCAACGGCCTTTTTAACATCAATATGACCATTTTCCTTAGGTGGTAAAGCAATATGAGGGTTTTTAACATAGCCCTTAACCGTCAAATCAGATTTAGCGGTTACGATTGTTGGGCCCACTGGACCATCACCTAATAGACGAATCGTTAACTCTTCTTTGTCAGTTAGTTCAGCGCCTGCTAATAGGACACCAGCAATTAATGTTCTTCCCAAAACAGCAGAAGAAGCCGACCAAGTGTCATGCCTAGTTTGCGCTTCCTGAACTAAATCATGGGCATTAATTGTCAATAAACGTAAGTTTTTAGTTTTATCAATTGCTTTAATTAAATAATCGTTCATTTTAATTCTCCTAAAAAAATAGAGCCTTTAAACAGGCCCTATTAATTATTAATCTTGAGGATGATCATCAGATGAATGATCAGCTTTATCTTCTGTAGTCTGTGAAGAATTTTGTTCTTCTGGAAATTCAAGTTTCTCTGGATTTTCTGGATTACGCTTTTCAGTTTCCTGATTCTTTTGTAATGGAGATTCAGATTTTTCTTCTTCAGAAGCCTTTTCTTGTTCTTCTACACCAGTTTCATCAGAATTAGCAACTGCCTTTTGATTTTCTCTTTTTTCAGCAGCAGCCTTAGCTTCTTCATAAGTAGAAGCCTTAGATTCACTTGGGTATTCTTCAACTGTCTTTTCAGGCATTTTTCCAGTAGTGTAAAGCGACATAATCTGCTTTTCATCTAGAGTTTCATACTTAAGCAATGCTTCCGCAATAATACGGTGCTTTTCACGGTTATTCTTAACGATTTCAACTGCTTGTTCATGGGCCTCGTCAAGAATTTGCTTGACAGCTTCATCAATTTTGGCAGAAGTTGCTTCACTATATGGTTTAAAACCGTAAGGATTAGTTTCGCCCTCTTTTTCGAGTTCAACCATTCCTAGCGAATCAGTCATACCGTAGTTGACAACCATACTATGAGCAATTTGTGTTGCTTGTTCAAAGTCGTTGGAAGCTCCAGTTGATTGGTCACCAACCACAACTTCTTCACCAGCACGTCCACCCATTAAGCCGACGATTTGCTCCATTAATTGCTTCTTAGTTAGTAAGAACTGATCATCCTTAGGTAGCATTAAGTTATATCCACCTGTACGACCGTGAGGAACAATTGTAACCTTACGAACTGTCCGTGAATCACTTAGAACCAAACCACAAATCGAGTGGCCTGCCTCATGGAAGGCAACTCTTTGACGCTCTTTCTTTGAGATCATGCTGTCACGCTTAGCTGGTCCAGCAATTACTCGATCTTCTGCTTCATCCAAGTCATTAGCAGTAATTTCATTGCCATTACGACGAGCAGCCAATAATGCAGCTTCGTTTAGTAAGTTAGCTAAATCAGCACCAACGAAACCTGGAGTTTGACGAGCAATTTCCTTTAAGTCAACGTCATCTGCCAATGGCATGTTCTTGGCATGAACACGTAGGATGGCTTCACGACCACGAACGTCTGGCGAACCAACTAGAACTTTACGGTCAAAACGACCAGGACGAAGCAAAGCTGGATCCAAAACATCAGAACGGTTAGTTGCGGCAATGACGATAACACCTTCGTTACCTTCAAACCCATCCATTTCAACTAACAATTGGTTCAAGGTTTGTTCACGTTCATCGTTACCGCCACCACTAGCATTACCGCCACGACGACGCCCAATGGCATCAATTTCATCAATGAAAATGATACTTGGTGCGTTCTTCTTAGCATTAGTGAACAAGTCACGTACACGACTAGCACCAACACCAACGAACATTTCAACGAAGTCAGAACCTGAAATTGAAAAGAACGGTACGTTGGCTTCACCTGCTACAGCACGAGCAAGCAAAGTCTTACCAGTTCCCGGAGGACCCTCGAGTAAAACCCCAGATGGGATTTTCGCACCTAACTTAGTGAATTTAGCTGGATTCTTTAAGAATTCAACAACTTCAACAAGTTCCTGCTTTTCTTCTTCTTCACCGGCAACGTCAGAAAAACGAACCTTATTCTTCTTTGGATCTTCTGGCTTAACGTGCGAACGACCAAAGTTCATAATACCGCCGTTACCACCACGGCCGCCACCGCCACTACTTTGACTAATCATCATCCAAAGCATGACAATGAACAGAATAGTTGGCACCAGCATTACAATGGTTGAGATCCAGTTGCCAGACTGCGATTCGCCTTGAGTGGTCATTTTTGTGCCACTCTTTTCAGCTAAGTTCTGAACATTCGACACACTCGAATCATTTTGAAGCATAGTTGTTGAGAAACGCTTCACTTTTGATCCAGAGCTACCATTAAAGAAGTCAAGACTGTTACTTGATTGGCTTTTAGTATCTTGGGCCTCTTTGTAACTGCCTGATACAGTGTAAACACCGTTGGCAGGCTGAACGTTAAAGTTCTTTACCTTGCCGTCATTCAAATCTTTGACAAATTCCGAGTAGCTGATGTTCTCACTACCACCGGAATTATCGGTGCCACCAAGCGCCCAGTTGATTCCTCCTAATAATAAAAGGAAAACAACTATATAGAACAAGCCATTTGAAAACAGCCGATTCCGGTTATTTTTCATAAAAATCCTCCACAAAAGTTCCTAGAGATATACGAATAAAAGTTTAACACATATTTCAGTATCACTCTATTATTTTAAAATTTCTTATCAAATATTGCCATATAGATAAAAATGACGTTTATTTTCTACCTTTTTTTGACTTGAATAAGTATCCTCAATGAGGACCACTTCGCTATCCACAAAAATAGCCAAGCAATATGGCCGTAGCACATTAGGAATGCCGCTTTGAGCAAACTTTTTCTTACTTTTGACGTGTTGCCCATTCTTTAGACTAAGTTTAGCACCAGACTCAGTTGGTCCAGCATATATTCTAGCGCCTTCTGGAATGCTAAGCTTAGCAATCAAGTTGCCATTAGCATTTAACTTATCAGTAATGACAAATTCCCTACTGCCAAATTTAAAATTTTGTCCTATTTCAACTTGCTGTTTTTGCTCAATGTCTGGCAATGGTTTTTCAATTAAATAAAAATAATCTTGATAAGGCAGTAATTCAAAATTCCCAAGATTATCATTAACACGTACATGCCATGTTTTCCAAATAAAGTTTTGCCAATACAGCATTTTCTGCTTTTCAGTCAGAGAAGCCAGATTTTCTTTTTTAAGCCGATAAAAAACACCGAGATATTTGCTCGGTTGCTCTACTTGCTCAAAGTCACCAGCAATTAGCGATGTCATTAAGTTCATTTGCTTGCTAAAACGCCAAGCGCTGCGCTTTATTTCTGGATTTTCGGCCTTCAAAAGCGGCACAATTTTATGTCTTATCCGATTACGTAAAGCGTCATCCTCATTATTGGTTTGATCAATCACAAAAGGAATTTGACGTTTCTCTACATAAGTTAATAACTCTGCCTTTTCAACTGTTAGCAGTGGTCGTAACAAAATCTGGCCATTCATTTTGCTAACTGGCTGCAAACTGTTCATTTCACTTGGATTACCAGAACGGATAAATTTGAGCAAAATATTTTCCAGCAAATCATCACTGTGATGTGCCGTTAACAAATAGTCGCCAGCCTTATTCTTCATTACTTCAGTCAAAAACTGATAGCGAACTTGGCGCGCAGCAGCTTCAATTCCTTTTTGCGGTTGCAACTGTTTCGACCATTTTCCAGTCACAACTTCAATTTGCTTTGTCTGACAATAACTACTGATTGCTGTATCCTCGCAATTGGAATCAACACGCAATTGGTGATTAAAATGAGCCGCAATTAACTTAAAATGATAATGCGCCTTAGCTTCATTAACCATGTCAAGGAGTGCCATTGAATCTGGTCCACCACTTGTCGCTACAACAAGTGTTTTACCCTCTAACGGCAAACTATTTGCTTTAAAGAAGTCATCAATCAGCATAATTGTTAAATTCTTGCTGCAATCTTTTGATTTCACGATCAGAATCAGTGATTGTTTTGGTTAAAACAGTTAAAAACTGCTCTTTTTTTACATCAGAAAATTCGTTAGTATGGTCAATTAAATCCGGATCATTTAACCGCATTCTTGATAGACCGATTTTACCTTTAAAATTATTAATTACAACTACACGAATAGAATCACCGATTTGATAGTTAGCACGTTCGCGCACCCAATTTTCGCCAAAATCACTGTGGTGAATGAGTCCCGACGTATGCTTAGGAAGGGTAACAAAAATACCCAAATCGGTGATGTTGTTAATTGTACCTGTAACACGTTGTCCTACTTGAAATTTCATCAATTATCGTCTTTGCCCTCAGGTAAATTATAAATTGTCTCATTTGGTTTAGAATATAAAAACTTAAAGCGGACAAGTTTAGCCACGTAATCAGGATCTTTTAAGTCGTCGCGCTTAGCTGTCAAAGCACGTTTTTGCTTATCGATTTGGCTGAGCGATTTTTTCTGCGTTTGTACTTGCTCATTGATGCGCTGTGTTTGTACACGCGTAACCGTAAGTTGAATACCCAAAAGTGCAAACAAGACTAAAAAGACGGCAATAATACGATTGCGTCGAATTCGGTGTACTTCTTTTCCCCGTTTTTCTTGCTTACGCTTTAGGCGCGCAATTCGCTCTTCTGGACTAAGCGAATTATAGATACGTGGTCCTTTCATAATTTTTGTCCTCTGTAATTCTAAAATACTATTTAATTATAACAAGACCATTCATAAAAGTCATTAAATAACAAAGTTATCATTCGATTAATTCATAAAGTTCACTGGCCTCTGCTTTTTTGGTTGTCTCGCGGATGTCACAAACTTTGGCCTTAACCTGTCTTGAACCATAACCTACTTCAATAACGTCACCGATTTTTACGTCATAACTTGACTTAACAACCTTGTCATTTACTTTAATTCGACCTTGATCTGCCATCTCCTTGGCCACGGGTCTTCTTTTAACTAATCTTGAAATTTTCAAAAATTTATCAATGCGCATTTTTTACCTCGTTATCTTTGAATAATGTCACTTGCTGCTGTCATAAATGTTGTCAATTCATTAAAAAGTTGCCGATGATGAATATCAGTTGGTATGTCTAATAAAACGACAAGGCGTTGTTGCGGTGACAGATTAATTCTTGCCTTGAACGAAGCATGCTCGAGTGCCTTAAAAATGTTAGGCCCCTTCAGTTCTTTACTTGCACTATTATTAAATTCAACTTTCACCTGCTGCTTAATTTGGGTAATGTTAAGCACTTGCGCCAAATCAGCTTCAGCTTTTAGTTTTGAAATTGCCAATAGATTTTCAACAGGTTCGGGATAATCACCAAAGCGGTCAATTAATTCATCTTGAATTTGCTCAATGTCATCAGCATTAGCCGCTTTGATCTTCTTATAAAACTCAATCTTTTCTTCTTGATCCGCAATATAGCTTTCAGGAATATAGGCTTCCAATCCAAGGTCAATCTCAGCGTTACTCTTATCAACCTTTTTCTTGCCTTTACGGCTTTTAATTGCATCAGAAAGCATTTGTGAATAAAGGTCATACCCAACACTATCGATGAAACCATGCTGCTGAGCGCCAAGCATATTGCCTGCCCCTCGAATCGACAGATCGCGCATGGCAATCTTAAAGCCTGATCCAAGTTCGGTGAAATCGCGGATTGCTTCTAATCGTTTTTCACCAATTTCTGTTAAAACCTTGTTTGGCTGGTATAGGAAGTAAGCATAGGCAAGCCGTGCACTTCGACCAATTCTACCGCGAAGCTGATAGAGCTGACTCAGGCCATAGTGATCTGCATTTTCGATAATCATTGTATTGACATTTGGCATGTCAATTCCCGTTTCAATAATTGTTGTGGTAACCAGAATGTCAAACTCACGATTTAGAAAACGATAGAGAATATCCTCCATCATATTCTTGCTCATTCGTCCGTGGACACTAATAATTCGTGCCGTTGGTATCAAGTCCTCCAACTCACTTACAACATCATCAATGTCGTCAATTCGATTATGCAAATAAAAGACTTGCCCACCACGTTGCATTTCACGCAAACAGGCATCTTTAACTACACTTGGAATTTGTTCCATTACATATGTTTGAATTGGATAACGATTGGATGGCGGAGTTTCCATAACAGATAAGTCACGCACACCAACCATTGACATATGCAAGGTTCGGGGAATTGGTGTGGCCGTTAAAGTTAAGACATCAATGTTAGCCTTCAATTCCTTAAGACGCTCTTTATGCTTAACACCAAAGCGCTGCTCTTCGTCAACAATTAACAAGCCCAAGTCTTTAAACTGGACGTCTTTGGATAGCAATCGGTGCGTACCAACTACTAAATCAATTTTACCGCTTTTCAATCCTTCTGTGATTTTCTTTGATTCTGCTGCGGTCTGAAAGCGTGACAAAACCGCGTAGTTAACCGGAAAGTTTTTGAACCGGTCTTGGATCGTTTCAAAGTGCTGTTGCGCCAAAATGGTAGTTGGTACTAAAAACGCTACCTGCTTATTGTCCTGTACTGCTTTAAAAGCCGCACGCAAAGCCACCTCAGTTTTACCGAAACCAACGTCACCCACAAGTAGCCGATCCATTGGTTTGGGTTGTTCCATATCATGCTTAATTTCTTTAATTGAACGCAACTGGTCTGCCGTTTCAACGTAAGGAAACGAATCTTCAAACTCTCGTTGCAATTCATCATCCTTTGAAAAGGCAAAACCTTTTTCTGATTCACGCTTAGCGTAAAGGTCAATCAAGTCATCAGCAATGTCCTCAACTTTAGCTGCAACCTTGCGCTTAGTTTTAGCCCATTCACTGCCACCTAGCTTATTAACATGAGGCGTTTTACCTTCCGAAGCCACATATTTTTGCACTAATTTCAATTGATCAGCTGGCACAAATAATTGATCACCGCGTTGATAGGTAATCGTAATGTAGTCGCGTTTAACACCGTTGTTTTCTAGTGTTTTGATTCCTTCGAACCGGCCAATACCGTGGTTAACGTGAACTACATAATCACCTGGTTTGAGTTCATTATAATTACGCAAACGTTGTGCATTTTCCAAAGTCTTGACACGTCGACGGTGATGGCTCGTTTTATTAAACAGCTCATGCTCTGTCAGATAAACTAGGTTGTTTTTCGGTAATGTAAAGCCGCTGGCAAAAGAATCAACAATGATTTGTGTTTGTCCTTCAACAAGATCATCTTTAGCAACAACTGGAATTGACATGCCAAATTCAATCATTGTTTGGCTGATTTGGCGCGCTCGCTTTTGATTGTCAGCCTGCAAAATGACTGTTTGCTTATTTTTTTGATACGATTCAATTTCTGTTTTTATCAAAGGCATCTGACTAAAAAATTGTTGCGGCTCCCGTGTTTGCCAGTCAAATAACTGATCAAGCCGAATCCGCCCAATTGATCGTTGAAATAATGAAAAATAAAGGTGATGATGATCATCTTTAGTCCAAACGCGATTAAAATCAGCTCTCAGTTCTTGACCAGGTAAAATTGCACCTGTTTTCAGTTCATCGTCAATAAAGCCGGCGTTTTGCTGATCAACTGTTTTAACAGCTTGATCAATTAGCGGCCAGTCATCAAGCATAATCAAGCCGTCTGCACTTAAATATTTGAGTAAGTTACTTGGTTTTTCGAGTAAAAAATCAACCAAAAAAGCATAATTTGAGGGCAAAGTAGAACTATTTAGCTCATCCAGAGTTTGGGTAAAGTGATCCTTCACTGCTTCTTCTGGGGCAGGCGCATCTCCCATTGCCTTAGTTATTTTAGTCACAGCCCGTTGAAAGTCTGCTTCCGTAAAAACACGGTCTTGTGCAGGACCAATTGTAACCTTGTCGATTACATCTTTACTACGCTGGCTGGACAAATCAAATTCTTTTATTGTGTCAATTTCATCACCAAAAAATTCGATTCTGACCGGATTTTCGCGATCAAGTGGGTAGATATCCAAAATATCCCCACGCACAGCAAACTCTCCTACTCGTGCAACCAAATTTTCACGACGATAGCCTGCTGCCACCAACCAGCTTGTCAATTGGGCAAGATCAAATTCTTTTCCCGTTTCAAAGTCACGCTTTGTAGCGCTATATTGCTCGGGGGCAGATAGTTTATACTGCAACCCTTGCGGTGTGGTTACAACAATTCCCATTTGGCCGGTCAATAAAAAATTAAGCGCCTGAATTCGGCTACTTAATTCATCTGGTGAACTAACAGCAGTTTGGGTTGCAATTGTAGCATCAACTGGAAAGATTTGAACACTTCCATCAGGCATAACTGCATTTAATTCACTATACCGCTTCTGTGCCTTATTTTCGTTTTCTTCTATTAATAATAGTGGACGGTTAAGCGAAGTCACAATTTGACATAAGAGCAGACCAAAAGCACCGGCATTAGCGCCAGTGATTAGTGAATTTTTGACTTTAGCTGTCTTATTAATGAAATCTGTTAGTTCTTTATCTTCTTTAATTAACTCTGTTAAGCGCATTTTAATTATATTTATTCATCAAAAATTGACTGCCCTTGCCAGCAATAAAATCGTCGATTATTTCGCAGCTAGTATCGAATGCAGCATCCATTAATTTCTGTTGCTGGCTGTCAAATTGCGATAAAACCCATGAAATAACGCTAGATTCTGTCACGTTGTCGGGATGTCTAATACCTATTTTTAACCGGTTAAAATTACTTGAACCCAAGTCACGGATAATACTCTTAATACCATTATGACCGCCTGACTTACCATTTGCACGAATGCGGATTTTACTTAACGGCATATCCATATCATCATGAATGACTAAAATATCTTGTGGATCAATCTTAAAGAAGTGCGCAAATTGCGCAATAGAGCGCCCAGAATCATTCATATATGTTTGTGGCTCAAGCAAAATTACGTCTTCACCTTTAATTTTTTGTTTAGTATATTTACCC
This sequence comes from Lactobacillus apis, assembly GCF_003150935.1. Taxonomy (NCBI): domain Bacteria; kingdom Bacillati; phylum Bacillota; class Bacilli; order Lactobacillales; family Lactobacillaceae; genus Lactobacillus; species Lactobacillus apis. The sequence continues at coordinate 1,313,681 of NZ_CP029476.1, forward strand.
TCAAACTTTTCCCGTTCAAGAACCAAAGAATTTTTAGCTAAATACTGATCAAGTGCCATAAAGCCTGTATTGTGCTTAGTTCCGTCATACTTTTTGCCTGGATTTCCCAGACCCGCAATTAGTTTCATCATATTTCCCCTTAATTAAATAATCGTATTTAATGATAGCACATTCAACCCTACTCAGTTTCTCTCAGACTATTACACTTTAGTTTCAGTGAACAAAATTACTTTTTTATTTAGCTCACACGTGCTAAACTCTATTTATTCGAAAAAACTATTTTAATTTTTATTTAATCAAAAATCATATGGTATAATTGATTAGATTATTTTTAAAAACGGAGGCAGTTTCATGCTCATCAAATCTTTAGTTAGAAAAAAAGATTATCTTACAACAGTTAACGAACACGCAACGCTTGAAGAAGCACTAAAGACTTTAGAGGAATCTGGTTTTCGGTGTGTACCGATTTTAGATGATACCGGTACAATCTTCCGCGGTAATATTTACCGCATGCATATTTATCGTCACAAGTCTGAAGGTAAGGACATGAACCTGCCAGTTACCTACTTACTGAAAAATGCTACAAAAACTATTAAAGTTAACTCACCATTTTTCAAAGTTTTCTTCACGATTAAGGATTTGCCTTACATCAGTGTCTTAGACGAAGACAACAAGTTCTATGGTATCTTGACACACTCTCGTCTGCTCGACATGTTGTCAGCTGCCTGGAATGTTAAAACTGGTTCTTATGTATTAACTGTTTTAACCGATAATTCTCGTGGTAATTTAGTTAAAATGTCGAAAGTGATTAGTAAATATTCAGAAATTGCTGGTGTTATGAGCTTGGATTCATCACCAAACACAATTAATGATAACTTTGTTAGACGTATTCTCTTCACCCTACCCGCTGGTGTAACAGATGACACAATGAAGACCATTGTTGCCAAACTTGAAGCCAAAGGATATGTAGTTGCAGAAATTGAAGACTTACAAGCTGGAATGACCATCATGAGTGATGAAAATCCTGGTGTCTTCTTAAGTGAACCAACTGAAGATTAATTTTTAACCAAGATAAAAAGCACTGCTACTTAATTGCAGTGCTTTTTTGATGCTTTTATTTTTCATAATAAATCCGAGGTAAACGGTCATCAAGTAAACAAGCGACCTCATAATGGATTGTGTCCACGTAATCAGCCGCAGCCTTAATGTCATTAGGCGCTTGAGGATCATTTGAAATTAAAATCACTTTTGTTCCTACTGGCATTTCATGCGGCAAACGTACCATCAGCTGATCCATACAAATCCGGCCAACAATTGGACAGTACTCATCACCCACTTTTACCGTAAAGCCCTGAAACTTTCTAATAAAACCGTCGGCATAACCGACAGGAACAGTACCAATAATTTGGTCACTATCGGTAACATAAGTTGAGCCATAGCTGATGCCCTGATTTTTATGAACCGTATGTACCTGAACTAATTCACTTTCAAAAGATAAGGCTGGCTCTAGCTTAAAACGCACAGGCAAATCTTGACTTGCGGGATTAGACGATGGATTCAGGCCATAGGTTCCTATTCCAAAACGAACAATATCACTTTCAACTTGTTGGTGGAACTGACTTGCAGCCGTATTATCTGCGTGAATCCACTTAGGTTTAAGCTTAAGTAGGCCTTTAAAATGATTAAAGCACTCAACCTGCTTTTTAAAATACGAATCATCGCTACTATCTGCTGAGGCAAAATGGGTATACATTCCTTCGACATTAAAGTGATGGTTGTTTACGAGAAAATCGTTGGCTGCAAGAAAATCCTGATCTTCGCTAAAGCCAATGCGTCCCATACCTGTATCAACTGCAAGATGAATTTTCAGCTCACCATCTTCATCTTTAAGTTCTTTATTGGCCTCTTTTAGCCACGCCAAATCCGGAACAGTCAAAGAGATATCATGGGAAACGGCCAGTGAAACGTATTGCGTAGGTGTGACACCCAGAACTAAAATTGGAGCCTTAATGCCCGCCTGACGCAATTCCAGCGCTTCATCTAAGATTGCCACACAAAAGCCATCAACGCCAACCTCAATTGCGGCTTGAGCTACTCTAACTGCACCATGACCATATGCGTTAGCTTTGATTACTGCAAATAGTTTTTGTCCCGGTTTGAGTTGCTGTTGTTCTTCTTTTAAGTTGTGCTTAATCGCTGCTAAATTGACATAAACAGCGGCTGGGCGATGTATTCCAGGTACCATTTTTATTTCTCCAATACAACTAAAGTAACTATTTCATGATTATCATGAGTAATACTTGACCAAATTTTGCCTTCAAACTTAGTTGAAGTTGTTATCGGATGACCAATTTCATCCCAAAGTGTTTCGACATCTTGTAAGCCAAGGTCTTTTCCTAAACCAGTTCCCATTGCCTTAGAAAATGATTCCTTAATTGAAAAGCGACCACCTAAGTATTCAACCTTACGCTTACCAGACATTTTTTGATACTGGGCAAATTCATTTGGTGTTAATGCCTTTTTGGCAAAGCCATCACCTTTGGCAACTATTTTTGCTACACGTTCTACTTCTACTGCATCAATACCAACACCATAAATCAATTTGCTCACCTCTTAAGCCAAAATTATAATACAAAAAAAGAGTTGCACTTAACCACAACCCTCTTTTTAGCAAAAACGTTAATCTTTTTTGTTTTTAATTACAAAATCATGACCACTACCTGAGCGGTTTGAACGGCCACCGCGGTAACTGCTATGACCACCGTGATTACGATCCCCACCGCGATAATTACCGTGACCGCCACGGCTATTACCACCGCGACCGCCGCCACGACCATAATGTCCACGGCCTCTGCCGCCACCATTGCGGCGACCACCACCGTTACCACCTTTATATGGCAATGGTTTTTCGGAACTAATAGTTACTTCAACATCAGAAGAATCTTTTGAAAGGTTCTTCAAAAATGCGGAAACTAGGTCGATGGCTGAGTAGTTTTCAAGTAACTCACTAGCGTCATCAGTGTACTTACTCAAATCTTCCTTCATCAAGTCTTCAATCTTAGTCTTAGCAATCTTTAATTGACCACGAAGAGCTTGATCATCTGAAGGTGGACGAAGTGGAGTCATCTTTTTCTTAGTTAATTGCTCAATTGTGCGCATGTAGCCAAGTTCGTTTGGAGTAACAAAAGTAATTGAACTACCATTTTGACCAGCACGACCTGTACGACCAATACGGTGAACATATGAATCTGGATCTTGAGGGATATCATAGTTGTAAACGTGAGTAACACCTGAGATATCAAGCCCACGTGCTGCAACATCGGTAGCAACTAAAATATCTAATTTTCCTGCACGGAATCGCTTCAAGACACTGATTCGACGTGCTTGTGACAAGTCACCGTGAATGCCGGCAGCATTATAGCCACGTGCTTGCAAACCGCGAGTAACTTCGTCAACCCTTCTCTTAGTTCGAACAAAGATAACCGCCAAATCTGGGCTTTCAACGTCAATTAACCGACACATGATGTTGAATTTTTCTGCGTCCTTACAACGAACGTAGTACTGATCAATTAAATCAGCAGTTAATTCTTTTGTCTTAATCCGTACAATCTCTGGATCATGCATGAACTTTTCACTAATGCGCAAAATTGGTTTTGGCATTGTGGCACTGAAAAGCAAAGTTTGGCTGCGATTCTTCACATAACTCAAAATGCTCTCAATATCTTGAATGAAGCCCATGTCTAGCATTTCATCAGCTTCATCAAGTACAATTGTGTTGACACCTTCCAAGTTGATTGTCTTACGCTTTAAGTGGTCAAGCAAACGCCCTGGCGTACCAACCAAAATTGCTGGTACATGGTTCTTAAGTGAGCGAATTTGGCGGCCAATGTCTGCACCACCATAAACTACTTGAACACGTGCTTTTTCATCACGACCCAAGCGGAAAAGCTCCTCCTGGGTTTGAATAGCTAATTCACGTGTTGGTTCGATAATCAACGCTTGAATAGTTTTATTGTGTTTATCTAAATTTTGTAAAATTGGCAAAGCAAATGCTGCAGTTTTACCTGTACCTGTTTGCGCTTGACCAATTACGTCTTTACCCGCTAAGGCAAGAGGAATTGTCTGTTCCTGGATTGGCGTTGCTTCTTCAAAGCCTGAACGTTTAATTGCTTTTAAAAGCTCGTCATTTAATCCTAATTCTGAAAATTTCACTAAGTTCTCCTTATCTAAGCCGCTTTACTACTTTTTCAAGGTGCATCCCATGTGATCCCTTCAGAACAACAATGTCGTGCGGCTTAATATCATTTCTCAGATCAGCTATCAATCGCTGCATCTGATCTTCTTTATAATAATGTAAATTCTCTGGTCCATATGTGTTCTTTAGAACATCAGCTAAATTTTCCATTTCTGAACCAAATAAATATACTTCGTTAATCACTTGCGGATCAAGGCAATCAGCAAGTCCAGCATGTAAAGCAGCCGATCTTTCGCCTAATTCAAGCATATCACCTAAAACGGCAATTCTGCGACTGCCCTCAGGGACCTGAATTTGACCAAAGCTGGAAATAACTGCGCGAACCGCTGTTGGGTTTGAGTTATAGACATCGCTCATGATGTCTTCGCCCACATCGCCTTTTTCCCATTCCATGCGATCAGCTGTTGGGGTAAAGCTTGCTAATGCGGTAGCAATTTCTTCATCACTTTCACCAAAATGACGACCAACGCATAGCGCCGAAAGAGCATTTGAAACATTATGTTTACCAATCATTGGGATAGTAAATTGGCTGTCAGAGTCATTGACCGTAAATGTTGCATGATGCTTATAGCTACGATAGCCAGTTGCATAAACGCTATCAGTTTGGTCAAAGCCAAACGTGATTTTAGCTTGCTCAAGCTTTTCAGCACGTTCACGTAAAAGCGGTTCATCCCCATTATAGATAAGCTCGCCATCTTCACGCAAGAAATCGGTAATCTCCATTTTGGCATCAGCGATGCCTTCACGCGAACCTAAATACTCAATATGCGCTTCACCAATCATGGTAATAACAGTTACGTCAGGATGGGTTAGTTCACTTAACTGGTGTAATTGGCCAGCGTGATCCATTCCCATTTCCAGAACTAAAATCTCCGTATTAGGTTTCATGTCCAAAATAGTCATTGGAACACCAATTTCATTGTTGAAGTTGGCGTCAGTCTTGTGGACATTAAAACGCTTAGCTAAAACCGCTGCAGTCATATCTTTAGTAGTAGTTTTACCATTAGAACCAGTAATTGCTACTACTGTAGGATTTACCTTGTTAAGGTAATATTGCGCTAGTTGTTGCATACTCAAAAGTGGATCGTCAACCTCTAAAACAGCAATGTTTTCAGGTTTATTAGGACGGTCTTTTTGCCATAAAGTTGCACTAGCGCCATTACTAATTGCACTATTGATAAAATCATGGCCATCACGTTCGCCTTTTAGCGGCACAAATAGTCCGCCTTCAGAGATTTTTCTTGAGTCGAAGGCAACAGAAGTAATAACAGTTTGGTCGTTACCTTCACAAGTCGAATTAATTGCTTTGGCAATTTCTGCCAGTTGCATTTTCATCTAATACTCTCCTACCTAAAAGAAATTTTGCTCAACCCAACATTATGTCTGCATAATTGTTACAGCCTAATAATTACGTCTTACATAAAAAAGCAGCCCCAATGGGACTGCTTCCACCAGATTAAAGATATTACTTGTTGACACCATATTTCTTGTTGAACTTTTCGATTCGTCCATCTGCTTGAGCAAACTTTTGCTTGCCTGTGTAGAATGGGTGAGAATCTGAAGTAATTTCAACTCGAATCAATGGGTAAGTTTTACCTTCGTAATCTACTGTTTCTTTTGACTTTAAGGTTGAACCAGCAACAAATTTTGCACCTGTTGCGGAATCCATAAAGACAACTTCCTGGTAATCTGGGTGAATGCCTTGTTTCATGTTTATTACTCCTTTGCCATGACTCTCTTTCAAGCCATAGATTAATCGATTAACGTTTATTACAATAACATTTTTTTGAGTCAATTTCAAGATATATTACTAAACTAGCTTTTTATTAATTAAGAACAATATCGCTCGGTTTTACTTCCTTGCCAAAATAAGGCTTCAATTCTTTATTGTAATCTGTCACAAAAAAGCCTTGGTTTGTTAGTTTAGTGATTTCTTGGTTAGTCCAATCAAGTAGAGATTTATTGCCCTTTTTAACTGCTGGCGCAATGTATTGATTAGGACCAATATTTTTAATCCCAACCGTATAACTTGGATTTCGTTTAACCCACGCATACAGGTATGAATTGTCATCCGCTAATGCAGCAGCTCGTTTATTCTTAATTGCATTAAACTGTTGCGTTTTTGAATCAAATTTTAACAAGCTGACCCCGCCTTTTTCAGTAAAATAATTCTCAGCAGTAGTACCCTTATTCACAATAACAGTTTTGTTTTTCAATTGATGTTCATTATTAATCGGTGCATTTTTGGGTGAAATCACTCCAACCGATACCCTCATATAGGGTCTAGCAAAATCAGCCACTTGCTTACGTTCTGGTGTCACTGTAAAGTTGGCCAAAACAATATCAGCTTTATCAGAATTCAGTGTGTCAACCCGATTGTTTGCGTTGACCTGCGTAAACTTTGCTTTTACGCCAAGATCTTTGGCCATTCTGCGGGCCAAGCGTAAGTCATAGCCACGCCGGGTACCATGTTCATCTACCCAACCGTATGGTGGCAAATCGCCAAAAACCGCTACGCGCAAAACGCCACGTTTTTTTATTGCGACTACACTGCTGTCGCTTCCCCCGGTACTGTCATTTAATGAAGACCTGAAGCCAAAAAAGGTAACTAATAAGACAACAATTACAACTGACCAAATTGCTATACGCTTTTTAAGTTTGTTTTTCTTCATTATAACTCCTTAAAAATCCATACTCTCTAAAAAGTCGCGCGCACGTTCAGTTTTCGGTTGGGCAAAAAAAGCTTTTCCGGGCGTATTTTCTAAAATCCGCCCATCTTCTAGGAATAGGACTTGGTCCGCTATTTGTTCCGCAAAGCCCATTTCATGCGTCACAATAATCATGGTCATATGGTGCTCTTTTGATAACTTCGTCATTATCTGCAAAATACCGCGCACCATTTCTGGATCAAGTGAAGCAGTTACTTCATCAAACAACATTACCTCTGGGTGCATGATTAAGGCGCGCACAATAGCGATTCTTTGCTTTTGTCCCCCAGACAATTCTCGAGGATACGAATCCGCATACTTCTCAAGCCCAACGTCTTTTAATAATCCTTCTGCTTCTTGAGCCACCTGATCTTTTGCACGCTTCTGTACCTTAGTAGGAGCTAATAAAATGTTTTCTATGACAGTTAAGTTAGGAAATAAATCATAACTTTGAAAGACCATACCGATTTTTTGTCGTATCTCTTGCCAATTTTTATCGGTTGGATTAATTTTTTCACCTTTAAAATAAACCGCACCGCTACTAAAATCTTCCAATCCATTGAGGCATCTGATTAAAGTGCTTTTGCCTGAACCCGATGGACCAAGTAGAGTTAAAACCTCACCTTGATGCAACGTAAAATTAATATCATGTAAAATATGACGATTGCCATAAAACTTGTTTAAATTTTCTACTCGTAAAATTTCTTCTGTCATTTTTCTTACCTATTCTCTTTAGCTGCCAACTTTTTAGACCAAAGTGACAATGGATAATCGATGATAAAGTACAAAATAAAAATCAGACCATAAATCCAAAAAACTGCAGTTGGATATTTTTGGTTATTAGCTTCGATAATTTGCTGGCCAATTGCAATTACATCCATAATACTAATCATCATTAAGAGTGAAGTTGTTTTAATTACCCGCGTAGCGAGGTTAATCGTTGCAGGCAATTCCAACTGGACTGCCTGTGGTAATAACACATAGCGGAAAAGCTGCGTTTTACTTAAGCCTAATGCCAAACCAGATTCTTTTTGCGTTACTGGTACTGATTCAATTGCTCCACGTACAATATCACTAAATTCAGCAGCCACCCACAATGCAAAAGCGAGAATCGCCATCCAACTAGCTGGCCAGTTAATGTTGAAACTACGTGGCAAAATGTAATAAACCAAATAAAGCAGGACAATTGTTGGCACAATTCTAAAGAACTCAAGGTAAAGCCTTAGAATAAAGCGTAGTGGCTTATTAGGTAATGTTCTTAGAATTCCCAAAAATGTCCCCAGAACTAAACCCGCCGCTAGACTATCAACGGAAATCCACACAGATGTCCACAATCCTTGCATGATTCTGGCAAAATTGTTTCCTGCAAAAAGGACATTAATCACCGAATGTTCCATAGCGCACTCTCCTTTCAAGCAAATTCAAGAGCAAAATAATTGGAATGAGGATGATTGCATAAGCAACAACGAGAACAAACAAGTACTCGTTAGAGCGGTAATACATACCAATTAAATCAAGTGCTGTATTTGTTAATTCTGGGATAGCAATTACAGAAAAGATTGAAGTTTCCTTAATCAAAAATATGACGTTAGCAGCTAGTGCCGGCATACTCAGTGCAAAACCTTGTGGAAAAACCACATATCGCGCTAATTGTAAATTATTCATCCCCAATGCCTTACCATTATCAATTTGGGTCTGGTTAACACCACTAAAACCGCCAGTGAAACCTTCTGCCATATAAGCACCGCCCAGAAAAATCAGTCCAATAATGCCACAAGTTGTAGCGGACATTTTCAACCCAATAACAGGAAAAGCATAATACAGGAAAAATAATTGAATTAATAATGGTGTATTTCTTGCCAGTTCAACATAAGCTGTAAATAGCTGACTTAAAATTGGCACTTTAAAATACTGTATCAGGCTGCTTAGCGCACCAACAATTAGCGAGCCTAAGATACCAACAAGCGAAAGCCATAAAGTTAGCTTAAAAGCTTGGGCAAAGATTGGTAAACTGTGACTAATAACTTGCCAGTTCATTTCTATCCCCATTTCTAAATAAAAAAGACCTATTTATCCACATGGACTTCATAGGTCTTGTCTAATTCCAATAACAAAAAACCACGAGCCGCGTCGGCACGTCGATTCTTTAATTAAGCAGTTATTAACTTTAAGAATCCGCGTGCCAAAAGATTGTCCACATTGTTTTTAACAAAACAGACTTTTTGACATTGTGTTTTACTTACACCAAGTTTAAACATGGTTTGTACTCCTTTTTTGTAATAACTGTTACTCTTCACATGCTATGCTTATACTTACTTTTTGTCAACAGATTTGCATCATTCATTTTTAATTATTTTTTATCAATCAGTTACTTCAGAGAGCAAAAAAGGCACCCCTAACGGGATGCCTTTTGATTAGCTTAATTTTAAGCTTGTGATTTTTCTTTAATTGCCTGTGCTGATTGCTCCAGCAACTCTTCTTCTTCAGGAGTTAACGCTAACTTAATTTTAGCTTCAATTCCGTTACGTCCAACAATTGTTGGATATGACATATAAGTACCGTATTTTTCTTGGTAACTTGAAACTGGAAGTTCAGTATGTGAATCAGTTAAAATTGCGCGTACAATTCTGACTGCAGCTGCGGAAACACCATAATTAGTGTAGTGCTTACCCATAAACACTGCTTGACCACCTGTCCTGATTTCATCTTCAAGGTCATCAAGACTCCAAGAAGCTGATTTTGCTAGCTCGGTGATTGGTTGCTCCAAAACTTTGACGGTTGACCAAGCAGTAAATTGAGAGTTACCATGCTCACCCAATGCAAAACCACTAATTGATCTTGGATCAACGTTGAATTTTTTAGCTACAACTTTCTTCATTCTAGCTGTATCCAAAAGTGTTCCTGTTCCCAAAACATGTTCTTTTGGTAAACCTGTTAATTGTTGATAAAGGTTGGTAATTGCATCAACTGGATTGGAAATTACCAACAAGATACCATTAAAACCGCTCTTCTTAATCGATTCAGTAATTGGTTGCAATTGCTTCTTATTGTATTCAAGCTCTTGGAAACGGTCGCCCTTAGTTTCAAGTGAGATCTTTCCCAGCGTACTAATAAGAACTTCTGCATCTTTAAGAGCATCATAATCATTAACTACAATATTTGTGTGATATGGCAAATTTGCCATTGCATCTTCAAAATCAACAGCATCGGCATTAACCTTGCCCTCGTTGACGTCAATCATTACCAAATCATCAACTAAACCCGAAATAATTAATTCATGTGCAATCGTGCAGCCAACATGGCCATCACCGATAATTCCAATTTTAGTAGACATAATTTTTAACCTTTCTTAGTTTATTATTATCGTTTTTTGCGATACATCTTTATAAAGCTAATTATAGTTTTTCTTCAGCCCAAATTAAACTTTTTACCACCTAAATTTATCGAGAAAGTTTAATTAACCTGCTCAACCTCTGCCTTGGTTGGAATTGAAGGCTGTGCACCATAACGCTGAACCGTTAAAGAAGAAGCCTTGTTAGCAAATGTAATTGCATTACTTAAATTAGAGAAATCTGGTTTTAAGATACTGGTCATCGCACCAATAAAGGTATCACCAGCTGCTGTAGTATCAACTGCTTTTACTTTGAATGCAGGAATCAAGCCTTGTTTATCTTGAAAATCGTAAAATGCACCCTTGTCACCAATTGTAATTATGACGGCGGAAACACCTAATTCATGAAGCTTGTCCGCTGCCTTTTTGGCACTTTTTTCATCGACAACTTCAATTCCTGTAATAGTGGCAGCCTCGGTCTCGTTAGGGATAATAATATCCGTCACTTGCAATAATTCAGCCGGAATTTCAGTAATTGCTGGTGCTGGATTTAAGATTGTTTTTGCATTATTCTGATGCGCTATTTTGAATCCTTGAATTGTTGCCTCAATTGGTGTTTCAAATTGCGCAACAACAAAGTCACTTGCAGCAATTAGGTCGCTATTTTGCTCGATATCGTCTTGGTCAAAAGCATAGTTAGCCCCAGAATAAATGGTAATTGAATTTTGACCAGAATCATCTACCGTAATAAAAGCTTGACCTGTTGACTCATCAGCAACCTCTTTAACACCATCAAGGTTAATGTTTTCCTTTTTTAATAAAGCAAGCATTTCCTTACCCGGTGCGTCATCGCCAACGGCACCAACAAAACTAACAGCACAGCCAGAACGTGCAGCAGCTACCGCTTGGTTGGCACCTTTTCCACCAGCTGCAGAATAGTGCTCTTTGGCATGAATTGTCTCACCTGGTTTAGCCATCTGCGCAACACGTAAATTGGTATCTAAGTTAATACTTCCTATTACTGTAACTTTGTTCATTTTTTCTCCTTATCAAATCAAAAGAAAGTTAAATCATCTTTTGTTATTCAAAAAGCTTGTAAGCTGTAATTGCTTTCAATTTAGCAAAAACCATACTTCAAATTCAAGTAGGCAAAGAAGAACTTTACTTAAATTTTGTTATTAGTTCAACGACTTTCTTTTTATTTTCATAATCCTAGCATATAATATTTATTAAATTTATTTTTCGTTCTTGTTATAGGGTAATTATTATGAAAAGACAACTCAATTTCTTCGCTGCCCTTGCTACTGTCATGGGAACCATGATTGGTGGCGGAGCTTTTTTCAAAATAGCTAATATTTCATCATTAACCCACAACGCGTGGTTAAGCATTTTAGTTTGGCCCCTGGCGGGCTTCATTACCCTAATGGCGGGACTCAGTATCGCTGAGCTGGCATCCGTTTTTCCTGAAGACGGTGGACCAGTCAGATACCTTGACGAAATTTACGGTCCCAAAGTTTCATTTCTGTTTGGCTGGTCACTTATTATTATTTATTACCCAGCCAACATCGCCGCACTTTCAATTGTTTTTGCAACCCAGTTAAAAGAAATTCCTCAATTTAAAAACTTCTCAACTACAATCATCGCATTGATTGTTATGCTAGTTGTTTTGTTAATTAACTGGCTTGGTTCAAAACTAAGTGGTCAAGTTCAAAAAATTACGTTGGTCATCAAGTTATTACCAATTGCAGCAATTATCATTTTTGCTCTCTTTTACCAGGGACCAAATCAATTGGCTGGAGCACCAGCTCCTCATTTAACATCAGGTGCTGGTGCAGCAACCTTTGGCCAGGCGCTATTGGCAGTTTTATTTGCCTATGACGGTTGGCTCAGCATCGGTAACTTAGCCAGTGAAATCAAGAATCCGGCTAAGACTTTAGCCAAAGCAATTATCTGGGGACTATTCGGCGTAACTATCTTTTACACCCTACTCAATTGGAGCTATGTAAAAATCATTCCCTGGTCTAAAGTTGTTGGCAATCAAACGACTGCGCTATTGACCGCACAAAAGCTTTTCGGACACTTCGGCAGTATTATCATTGCAATCGGTATTTTGGTTTCTGTTTTCGGTGCCATCAACGGTCACACGCTTTTAGGTTCTAGAATGCCCTACGTTTTGGGTAAAGAACATCAGCTACCTGCTGCTAATTTCTTTGGTTCACTAAATAGTAAAACGATGGTACCAACAAATAGTATGCTCTTTGAATGTGCTATTGCGACCGTGATGATTTTCTCGGGAACATTCGATTCACTGACCAATATGCTTGTTTACGTTTCTTGGATCTTCTCAATCCTGTTATTTGTTGGTGTATTGATTTTAAGAAAAAGGCAGCCGGAACTGGAGCGTCCTTATAAGATTCCCTGGTACCCACTGCCACCACTGCTAGCAATTTGTGGCGCTCTCTTCATAGTGATTACTACCACGCTAACGCAGCCCGTCTTGTCGGCAATTGGTATTCTACTCACTTTGAGCGGCTGGCCCGTTTATCTCTATGTTCACCGCCAAAAAGCAAATTAAAAAGGTTTTGTCATATATGACAAAGCCTTTTATTTTTGCAGATTAAAGTTCTTGATTGACTGAACGAAGCTTTTGAGTGCCTTCGATTTATTGGTCTTTAAATAAATTAACTGCATTGAGTATTTCTGATTCTTTTGCTTTGATCGGAAGTGGCGATATACGATTTCAGGATCAGGCTGCATAATCTGATCGATTAAACCACGGGGAATGTATGCAATGCTTTGGTTTAGCGCCGTACTCGTCATCAACTGCTCAATTGAAGACACACGCTCAATTTGATAATTTCGTATTTTTTCATCAACCGTTGCTGCAAAGGTCTTACGCATGAAGTCGGAATTTTCAATACTGTAATAGCACAGGGTTTGTCCCACTAAGTCGTCTTCATCAAGATACTCTTTTTCACTCAGCTTGTTCTGCTTACTAATTCCCAAAACCATTTCGTTTGAATAAACAGGCACATATTCATACAAATCGGCTTGTGGAATATCGTAACTACCGTAGTGATTAATGTACGCACAATCTAATTTATTCAGAGCAAGGTCAGCTAAACTGTGCTCAACGCTTTCTTCTGTCGTAAAAAAACTGATTGGTGGTTGTGATTTTGATTTTTGGTAGTTAATAATTTCCTTTTCCATAATAAAAGCATCAAAAATGGAAAAATAGCCAATATAAAGGGTTTCTTCAACTGACTTAGCAATATTTTTCAATTCTGATACGGTGGAATCAAAATTATTCAAGTACTCCTGAGCACGCTCTGCAAAGTACTTTCCAGCAGGAGTTAAAGTAATATGATTATTCGATCGCTTAAACAATTTTACTTCAATTTCAGTTTCAAGACGTGAAATTTGGCGCGATACTGCTCGTTGTGTCACAAACTTTTGCTCAGCTACCCTACCAAAGCTTCCTTGTTGAACTACCGCTAAAAATACCTTTAATTGTTCATTATCCATTTTATTATCACCCGTACTTTTATGTCCTACTCGTGACTAAATTCACTATACCACATTACTTCTGTAAGCGGTTATACTTTTTGTGTAAAGAAAAAGGAGATTTAATAATGAAAACTAATGAACAATATGATGTCGTTATCGTTGGTGGTGGTGCTGCAGGTTTTACTGCTGCCTACCAAGCTAGTCATCGCGGCCTTTCAACTTTGGTCGTAGAAAAAGGCCGTAATACTGGTGGTAGTGGTGAATACATTGAGGGTGCTTTTGCAGTTGATTCTTACTTACAAAAAGAACACAATGTTGCTTTAACTAAAGAAGATGTTTTAAACGAAGAACTTGAATATTCTCATTATCGTGCTGATACTCAAGTTTGGAAAGAATATATTGATGCTTCAGCAGATATTATTAAGTGGTTAAAAGACCTTGGTGTTGAGTACTTAGATGTTGCTCCTTTAGGTAGCGGCTACCGCACATGGCACTTATTCAAAGGACTAGGCAAATCAGTCATTCATGATGTTTTAGAGCCAAAGGCTAAGGAACAAGGGACTGATGTCATTACCTCAACCACAGTTGCTAAAGTTAATTTAGATAATAAAGGCAATGTAACTGGCGTTGAACTAGAAGATTTAAGCAATCATGAGAAAAAGACTGTTGCAACTAAAGCTGTTGTTTTGGCTACCGGTGGCTACTTAAACAATGAAGATATGATTAAGAACGATACCCATTATGATGCAGAACAGATTATCCCTGTTAACTCAGAGAAAAATACTGGTGATGGTCTTAAACTCGCTTGGGACGCTGGCGCTCAAAAATACGCTATGGGGACAGCAATGCTATTCGGTGGCTATTTAAAAGACCACACTAAGCCTGGCTACGTTTACCGTTATTCCGAACTTAACGGTGCAGCCGATCAGCAATCACTTCTATGGGTTAATGAAAATGGTGATCGTTTTGTTAATGAAGAAGTTGTTGATAACTTTGCTTTAGCTGGCAATGCACTATGCACCCAGGGTAAAGTTTTTACAATTGTTGATCAGAGCACAATTGATCATTTAGCAGACGATCAATTGTACAAACAAATGGGAACTTGGGACTACCACGACACTAAATTGCCTCATCTTAAAGAAGAAATGCAAAAGGCATTTGATGAAAAGGCTCCTTATTTAACTAAAGCTGACTCAATTCATGAATTAGCAGAAAAGGTAGGACTAGAGAATCTTGAAAAGACAATTGAGCACTATAACGAATTAGCACATTCTGGTAAAGATACCGATTTTGGTAAAAAGGCTGATTTCTTGATTCCAGTAGAAAATGGTCCTTTCTATGCAATTGAGTTAGGTGTCGGTGCTTTCTGTACGATGGGCGGTTTGAAGACTAACACTGAACATGAAGTACTTGATAAAGCTGGTAAACCAATTAATGGATTGTACGCTGCAGGCAATGACGCTGCGGGGATGCTAATTGGTGATACTTATGGTCCTAACATGCCAGGTACTGAAGCAGGCTTTGTCTTTTACTCCGGCAAACATGTTGCAAATATTATTTATGATCAACTCAAAGGATAATCTATTTAAAAAACAAAATATGTAAATTTAAAAAGCCAGAATTTTTCACTGAAAGATTCTGGCTTTTATATATCAAAAGTAAATTTTATTTTTTTGAATTTCTTTTTTTAATACTGGAATTAATTTCTTTTACAGTCTGCGTCTGTGACAAAATAACGATCAGCCAAACGACAATATAAACTAATACAAAGACACCAATCAACCAAAAATTAATCGGCCACTTATTTATCCAGATCATTATTAAAACCAGTAAAAGTGTTCCTAGCAAATGAACGCTAAAGGCCATAGCAAGCGGTATATCCATTGCAAAAATCATAGATAAAATACCTATTAACCCAGAAATAATGAAAACAGAAATAACACCTAAGGAACTAGTAGGAACACCTGGAAAAGCAAAGGTAAGTATTATCAAATAAGCAATTGCACCAAAGCCCATACCAGTAAAGAAATAGTTAATGAAATTACTTAATTTTCTCATTTTAAAGACCTAACTCTCTTTTTAATGCAGGCAAATACAGTCTAGAAACGTCGGCTTTTAGATTGTTTTTTAAAAGTGCAATCATATTTCCTGAAAAGCCTACTTCTATCGATTCCAGAAAATTGATATTAATAATGCCGTGTTTTGAAACCTGAATAAATCCATCCCCCAGTTTTTCTAGTACCTGATATAATCGACCAGTTGTTTTTATTATGTTTTCAGTAGTATAAAACGTAATATCTGTTGCTTGAATTTCTACTTTAATAATTTCTGTACGCTTAATTGTTACTATACAGTCTTCCACTTTAATTGGTAAAAGATCATATCTTTTTTTGCCAAATTTATGCAAATAGCTAATTAAATTATTAACTGCTTCACTTTTTTGAGCTGCTTTAATTTCAACTTCAATTTCTTGTTCGTCTAAAGTCGAATCTGTTTTAAATTCAATTTTCACTTTACTTATTGCGCCTTCTATCAGTGATAAAAGAAAGCAACCCAATTACCAAAATTAGTATTGCAATCATTAATAGCAAAACGAGCATATTATTTAGTCGATAACTATTCATCTTAAATTGTATTCCTAAATAATAAACAAGATGACTTTTTACACGATTTGGAAGATCTGCCAATGCCTGTTTAAGTAAAAAGTCTCTTAAAGCAGCTGCTTCATAACTACTTGGTATTAATTTTACCAAACTCTGTGCTTGGGAGACTAATATACCGTATGGCAAATAAGTCGCTACAGCAAAGCCAGCAGCAGCTCCTAAAACAGCGGAAAGTCTGCTAAAAGTAGTGCTGGAATGCATGAAAAGCACGATTATTTCATCTAATAAAGTTGCTGCAATCGCACCTACCAAGATATACAAAAGTCCTGGTAAATAGGCTGATTGAGGAATCGTAATATGATCAACTAATGAAAAGTACATTGCCATCACAACAAAAGTGATGATTTGCATAAAAAAGCTGACTACTATACCGGATAAAATATATGCAAAATTTTCTGCAAAGCGTGGTATTCCTGTCAGTTCAAAATCGGCCTCAGCTCGAGTTTCGCGATCACTTACTTGTTGACCCAAAGCTTGAAAAGCTGTAGTAATACCAGAAACTGCAACGATACCTGCTATCATCCATAAATCCAACATCTTAGTCACATGAGGTAATTGCTGCCAATTGCTTTTTAAATTATTTTGCAAAAAGCCAATATAGATAAAGAAGGAAATCAGTGCACCCAGGCATGACATGAATACACCAGGAATGTTAGAGAAATAAATTTTTAAATTTCTACGAAATAAAGCAAACATTTAATGTATCTCCTTTCCAGTAATCTGAAGGAAGGCATCATTGATTGTTCCTTTGCGGTAAGAGAAATCAGTAATATTTTCTTGATTGATTTTTAAAATTCCAATTGCTTCTTGGGGAGATAATGAATCAATTTCAACCTGATTGTGACTGAACTGAATGACTTTTTGTTTAGCCTGTAAAATTTCGGTGTCATTCACAGTAAGAATTAGTTTATTAGGGGCAAATTCCGTCTTGATTTTTGCTGCAGAACCACTTGCAAGAATTTGACCATTTTCCAAAATATACATTTGATCAGCATTTTCTGCCTCTTCTAAATAATGAGTTGTCAAAAATATAGTTAGGTTTTGCTGTTGTTGCAATTTGGTCAATAAGTTCCAAATAACAATTCTGGTTTGAATATCAAGCCCTGTAGTTGGTTCATCTAAAAAGAGCAAGTCCGGTTTACAAATCAGTGCTCGAGCAATGTCTACTCTCCTTTTTTGCCCACCTGATAAAGTGCCAAATTTTTGATTTGAAAATTCTTTGATATCCATCAAAGCAATCAGATGTTCAAGCCAATCTGGCGAATAATTGCGATACATCTGAGCTCTTAAATAAAGGTTATCTTTGACTGTTAAAGCATTATCTAAAACACTATTTTGGAAAACTACCCCTATTTTAAGATTTGAAGCTTTTGAAATGATTCCCGAAGTTGGTTTTAATAGTCCTGTTAACATATTTATTGTAGTAGATTTGCCTGCGCCATTTGTTCCCAAATACGCCACTAATTGTCCTCGCTTGATTTGAATATTAGCTTTGTTAACGGCAATTTTATCACCAAATTTTTTAGTTAACTTATGCGTTTCAATTAACATAGCGACACCTCCTCTTCAATTTAAATTAAGCATACTAGCGAAAATGAAATTTGTAGCGCATTTGGTAATAAGAGGCGAAATAGTAATCACAAGAAGCTAAAATTAAGGCATGAAAAAAGTGCTAGCCAAGTTTTTGGTCAGCACCTTTAATACTTAAAATCAATTTATTTAAGAAGCAAAAGCGAGTCACTCTGATATGACTCGCTTTTGTTGATAATTAACATTAACTATTTTTGGTTAGCCAGTTTTTAAACCAAAAATATGAATCCTTCTTAACTCTTTTACCTGACCCTTGGCCAGAATTATCATAATCAACATATAAAAAACCATAACGTTTGCTCATTTCACCTGTAGAAGCGCTAACTGAATCTATGCCACTCCATGCCATATAGCCAATTAAATCTACACCGTCTTTTTGTGAATCCTGAAGCGCGGATAAGTGCTTTTGTAAATAATCAATACGATACGTATCATGAACTTCCTGCTCGCTAGTTAACTTATCCATAGCGCCCAATCCATTTTCAACAACCATAAGCGGCTTTTGATATCGATCATACAAGTTATTCAAAGTAATTCTAAAACCAACCGGATCAATTTGCCATCCCCAATCAGATACATCTAAATATGGATTTTTAACTGAGGCAAATGCATTCCCATTAGTGATATTTTGTTGTACTTTAGGGTCTACACTTACGCACCTACTTGAATAGTAAGATAAAGAAACAAAATCAACTGTATTTTTTAGTATTTCATTATCTTCAGGTAAAATATCCAGTTTGATTTGTTTTTGGTCAAATAATTCCCTTGCATATGATGGATAATACCCTCTTACCTGTATATCAGAAAAGAAATACTGTTCACGATTTTTTTGTAAAGCTGCTAATATGTCGTCAGGATTGCAAGAAAATGGATAAACTTCTCCAGCCGCAAGCATACATCCAATATTATTTTTAGGATCAATTTGATGAGCTAGGTTAGTAGCAGCACTAGAAGCAACTAATTGATAGTGCGCTGCTTGGTACATTTTTTGTTCCTTATTTTCGCCTTCTTTGAAGCAAAGACCACCTCCAACAAAAGGTAGATGAAGAATCATATTTATTTCATTGAACGTAATCCAATAATGCACTTTGTTTTTGAAAGTAGTAAAAAGAACCTGACAAAGTTTTAAATATGCATCAATCATTTTTCTACTAGCCCAACCGCCATATTTTTTAATTAGGTGAACTGGTATATCAAAATGACTAATCGTAACAATTGGTTCAAGGCCATATTTTAAGCATTCATCTACAACGCTTTTATAAAAGGTTAATCCAGCTTCATTTGGCTCATTCTCTTCTCCTGTTGGAAAAATACGTGACCACATAATCGAAATTCGAATGGAATTTATTCCTAATCCAGCCAAAAGTCTAATATCGTCTTTATAAGTATGATAAAAATCTATTGCATTATGTGTAGGATAATATTCCTGTTGCGTATCATAATTCGCCAAAGCAAAGCTACCATCTTGAACACAGCTAAAACGTTTTTTCTTATTTGCAGGTAATAAATCTGCCATACTTAAGCCTTTACCATCCACTGCATACGAGCCCTCAATTTGACTTGCAGAGGTACCCACTCCGTATAAAAAGTCTTTTTTCATTGGTATTACTAAAAATGCTTTCTATTTAAATTAATTGCTTCAACATTTTTGATTGCACTCATATCAAAGCCCTGCATGTCTTCTTCGAAAGCTTGACTTCTCATGTACTCTTCATTCGACGATAATAAGCTTGCTTTATTCTCAGCCATAACTACTGCAATTACTCGGTAACAGTTTTTACTATCTGGTTCATCTTCCATATAAACATCACAAACTTCAATATTGAATTTTTTCAAACTGACAATATGCTTTGTCCAATGTACATCAAAATATTCTTGTGCGTTCTTTTTTGATTCAATCGTATATATTCTTAACTGATACAAAATTTTCACCCCTGTATTAAATTAATAACTTTATCACTCTTAGTTACTTCCTGATTATCTGCTACACAAACTTGAGGCACTAATCCTTGTGGTTCAGTAACAATCAGCATTATTGTCGGGTCGTATCCAGCTTGCGATATCTTGTCTAAATTAAAATGAGCTATTTTTTGTCCTTGTTTGACAGTCTGTCCCTGCGTTACAAAACTCTCAAAGTACTTTCCTTTTAGTTCAACGGTATTAATTCCAAGATGAATTAGTAGCTCAATATTTTCTGGTGTCTTAATTCCATAAGCATGCTTTGTTGGAAAAACTAAAGAAATTTCACCTGAAGTCGGCGCATAAACATCACCTTTTTTTGAAATAAATGCAATCCCTTTTCCCATCTGCTCACTAGAAAAGGCTTTATCATTTACTCTTGATAAATACACAATCTGTCCATCAGTTACGCTAGATACTGATAGCTCATTTTTTTCATCTTGAACATGTTTTTTACTTTTGTCATCATCTTTTAGTAAAAGCAAACCCAGCAGAAAAGAAACCAAAAATGCGATTAGCATAGCAATAATTGCATTAATTAAATTTTTAATCGTTTTGGCAAATAAAGCGAGTGCTAAAATACCAGGACTAGCCATTGCAGTTGATGTAACAAAAGTTATACCCGCATATAATCCTCCAATAGCACCGCCAACAATTGCAGCATATAGAGGCTTCTTCAATTTTAAATTAACACCATATAAAACGGGCTCTGTAACTCCCAACAAAGCAGTAATTGAAGTTGAAAATGCTGTTGATTTCATTTTCTTATCTTTAGTTTTAACTGCTACTGCAAATCCTGCTCCTGCTTGAGCAATGTTAGAAACTAGCCCAGCTGGTGTGAAAAATGAATCATAACCAAAGCGTGAAATTGATTGAAGTGCTATTGGAAACAATGAATAATGCATACCCATCATTACAATTAATGGTGAGAAAGCGCCTAGAATTGTCGGAGCTAACCAAGGAATATTTTGATTTAGGTAGCCAATCGCCATGCCTAAGTAGTCCCCTATGTATGAGCCCAAAGGTCCTAAAATCACCAATCCCAAAATAGCATTAACAAAGATTGAAATAGTTGGTGTTAAGAACATTCCAACAGTTGCTGGAAAAACTTTATTTAAGTACTTCTCAATCTTTGACTGTACGTAAACAATCAATAAAATTGGAATAACACTGGAAGCATAATTAACCGGTCGAATAGGCAACCCAAATAAGACGATTTTAGCATGTTGATTAATTAGCATTCCAAAGCTGGAACTCATCAATACACCTGCCAAAGTTACCGCAATATACGGATTAGCCTTTAGCTTTTTGGCTGATGTGTATGCTAAAAGAACTGGTAAAAATTGAAAACTTGCATCAGCAATAAACGACAAGACCTGATAATCAATACTTTTGATTGATAATACGTTAAAAGCAACAAAAATCGCAATTATTCCTTTTAGGAGCCCTCCCCCAATAATGGCTGGCAAAATAGGTGTAAAGCTGCTAGCAATAAAATCAATCAGTTTAGAAAAAGCGCTCTGTTTATTCTTAGTAACTTCTTCATCTGTACTTTGATTACTATTGGAAACATCATAGATTTCCATAAATGCATCGTATACCTTAGGCACATCGGTTCCTATTACAACTTGAACTTGTCCATTGCTATATACTGCATCGACAACACCAGATATTTTCTTAATACTATCAAAATCAACTTTTTCAGAATCTTTAACATTTATTCTTAGTCTAGTTGCGCAGTGAGTAACTGCCTTAATATTTTCTTCTCCACCAACTTTATTTTTAATTTCATTGGCGATTTTTTCATAGTTCATTTTATTAACCTCTTTTCTAATAATTTAGTTGTATCATTAAATTAAAAGGCATAAAATCAGAGGATTGCGATAATAAGTTGCTTAAGCAACTTATTGAGAAAAATAGTTGTTTTATTCTAAAATTTGAGGATTTTGAAGTGGTAGCAAAAACAGATCTGCGCGTTAAAAAAACCAAGTTAATGATTCAGCAAGGATTCACAAAGTGTATTAATGAAAAGACTTTTTCCAAAATTTCTATTCAAGACTTAACCGAAGCTATGATGATTAACAAATCGACTTTTTATAAATACTATGAAGATAAATATGATTTACGCGAAAAAATGATTACTGAAACAATACGAAACTTTTCGGAGCGACTTGATGTTTCATTTATTAATCCGAATCAGGATTTAAAATCATACGAAGCAAATCTGCCTAAAGCCCTCTTGCCTATTTTTCATCATCGTGAATGGCTTAAAGTAATGTGGTCTCCTAATATTGAAGTTAATGTGTTTGAACAAATGCAAAATATTGTCGCCAACAAGTTCATTATTGGTCTTTATGCTGAAAACAGTGAAATAACGGCTTACGATCAATTACAGGCTAATTTGTTTGCTGCTTCAGCTATGCAAGTCTTGCTTTGGTGGTTTGAAATAAAGCCGACAGCTCCAGTCACTGAAATTGCCTCGATAATCACTAAATGTCTTGGTACTGGTACCTACTATGCCTTTGTCCAAGAAAAATGATTTCTTTAATTTATTAATTTTATCTTAAATCATATTGTTTAAAATTAACTATGGATTTATAATAAGAAGAAATTTGTTTTTATTTTCCGTTTACAATTTTAGGAGGATGCTGTAATGAGTGACCACGCAATTAGTATAGAAAAAGAGCGTCGTAGTATGGACGCAAAAACAGCGTGGAAACTTTCAATTGAAGGCGATCTTACAGATAGGCATGCTTTTAGGTGCCCTGACTCATACTGCAACATCCCCCTGACATGCACTAATTGGCGCAAAGAAGCTAATCACAAAAATAATAATAGATATTACTTCACACCTACTTCACATGAAGAGCAGCATATATATGGATGTACTGAAGCATCTGAACATGAAACTAAAGATAGTAAAAATACAGAATATGAGTTGGCAAAAGGGCAAATTAGAAAAAACGGAATAATTAAAATGAAAAAACCCGTTAGACAAGTTACACATCACCCTTCGGGAAAAGCTGCTTCATTTTCTAAAAGTGGTAGTTCTGGTAATTCTAATAATTCTAGTTATAACCACGGTAAACAAACAAAGTGGGAAACTCGCCACATTTTTTCAATTGCAAGCTTTGTGAGACTTTTTAAAGATAAGAAAACTGACAATAGTAAACAATTAATCGATATTGGTAGTTCATTATTATCACTAAATGACCTCTTTATATCTTCTACTGAAGATAGGCCTTTAAGAAACGAAGTTCGAATTTTTTACGGCAAAGCTAAAATTAAAACGTCAAATTTGGGAAAAGGTATGCTTGAAATAAAATTTGAAAACAGTTCTCTTCCTAAAGTATTCTCAAATATCTCAAGTCTATCTAAAAGATCTGATACTTCAATAGTAACTCGTTATTTGGATAAAAATAAAATCGCAACTGTGTATTTTAGAGGTATAATAGTCGATACTCATGGTGGCTATGATAAATTTAAGTCATATAGTGATAATTATTATCAAAATTTGTATATTGAATGATTATAATATTCTGGAACTGTGACAATTTATTTTTATTTCCTGTGCATCAAAAAAGACCACAAAGCTTTGTGGTCTTTTACTATTTAATTGCATTATTTAAAATATAAATGCGCTCTAACTGATATAAATATATTTATAGTTCTATACTTCTATAGTGAAAATAACTGGCTGCTCTAATTGTAAAGATAAGAACTCTAACATTGAAAATCACGACACTTTTAACATTCAAAAGGTTGCAAAGAACAATCACCCTATCGGATATTATATTTATTTTTCCAAAGAACTCTAGACTAAAAGCCTGTAAACCAGATAGTGATAATTTATTTATGCTTATTCTGACTTTGAAATCACATTATCCAGACTACTCATATCGTTCAAGTCAGCTTGCAAATACTCCTGACTATTTACTGGTAAATGTAAGTCAAAATTTTCTATTGGTTGAATGCTGACAGTGACATCCTTCATTGTTGCGGCTAAAACATGTCCACCAAATGATAGGTTATCAGCTAAAAAGTGGTTATGAAAGCCTGAAACTCCCACACCTTGAAAAACTTTAGGAGTGTAGAAAGTAATCATTGTCCCTGCAATATCTTCTGTTTCAAATTCAACCTGATTTTGTGCAATCGTTCCTAAAGATGGATAGGGCTTTTGAGACTTTTTAGATGATCTGGTTCTAATTTTTTGGAAAATTCCTTTAGTCAAAATAGCAAAAAACTGATTTTGGCCATTATTAGCATCAAGAACATCATTAAGCATTTGCTCTAATTCAACATTTTGATATTGCTTAAATTCACGATAATTATCATTGCAAACATCTGCATAGGTTACTTTAAAATCTTTTGGTAATTCAACTGCTTTACCACTCGTATCGATTTTATAGCCAACACCGTTTAAAATGACGAGTTCACCATCCACACCATCACCAGTGCCGATGCCAATACTTCCATGTGTCAATAAATCTTCAATCGGCATTGTGCCATCCAATAAACCTTCAACTAACATTTGCATTGTACCGTGTTGATATAAAGTATTTGCCATATTATTTCACTACTCCATCCTTTTAAATTTTTTTATTTTTTAATCACCAGAAAGCAAAAAACAATCAGAACATAATTAGTTTTTACAAATCGGTTTAATCTATCTTTTTTGATCATTCTGAAACATGAAAGTTTCAATTAGTACTGCTTTTTAATTATATTTTTCCTTTATGATCTTGCTCTACTTAATCATATGACTCTATTCTTAATTTAATCAAATCTTGTAATTGCTTTATGCAAACATCAATACCTTCTAAAGAAGGTCTACCTATTAGTTTTGCAGAGGAATGAACAAGTGGATTCTCATTTCTCAATTCATTTGCTTTTTTAATGATTTTATAGCTGTTAATCCCTTCTAAGTCTTTATACACTTTATTTAAATCTTCAATACTATAAAAATCTTTTACTTTAAGTTTGGTTTTTGTAGTATAAGCAGAAATCAGTGCAGTAAATCTATCAAAATAGGTTTTATAATATGCAAACGCCTCAATTTTATTATTACGTTCTTGCTCAAATAAATAATTTGCATATAAATAATATGTCTTCCAATCCGAGCTGATTACTTGTAAATATATGGATTTCTTTCTATTTTCTTCACAAAAAGAGCAGAAAAAATCTTTAACACAGTACATTGCTATATACTCAAATAATTTGGGATCATATTCTTTTATTACTTTATTCTTCAAGTCATTATGCTTAAAATCAGTTCTTAGTAAATAAAATAGAGAGATATTTATATCATATGCATTTAATGCTCCTGACCTTAATTGCAAAAAAATTTCATTTAAAAGCGTTTTTACAGCTTTGTTTCTATTCTGATCACGGCTGGTATTCAAAACCATATTCGTAAAAAGCTTAGGAGACAAATAAATAAATGATATACCACGTTCAATAATTAGTTTATTGATAGAAGAAATTATATTGCCATCATTTAAATACTCAGGTTTATCAAAAATGATATTTCGCAAAACCTCTTCTCCAGTAAAATCTATTGCATCTTTAGGTCTAAAATTATTATCAATTATGTTTTCCAAATCTTCTTTTGTTAGATTATGTTTTTTATTAAAGTTTATCAAATCACTCATAAAATTTTTGATTTTATCGACTGCTTCTTCTTTATTTAAAGATATCGGATTCTCTTTCTCTGGAATGATCTCATCATAAATATTTAGTTTAAGTTGTTCAAAAATACCTTCACTTTTACAAAAAAGCGTTTTATTAGTATTTAATGTTAATCCGTACGAATGCAAAAGTGATGAATATTTAAATCTTATATTATTATATTCCGAGTTGTAATCTTCTTTATCTTGATTTTGATAATCTTTGGGTTTTATCCAAATATATAAGTCGTCAACATATCTAACTAATCTATAATCTTCAATATCAGTCATATCATCAATGAACGATCCCATTTTATCATCAATTTCATCTAAATATATAATAGTAGCCAAAAAAGAAGAGCACGTGCTGTTTTCAACTAATGGAAACTTGCCATTTCCACAATAATATAACATCTCTTTTATCATTTTTAGTTGAAGCGGAGTAAATTTTGAGCTATTTTCTTTATCTATTCTGCTATTTATCATAGCTAGCAATCTGTCTAAATTGATATTAGAAAAATAATCACTTATATCGGTTTTTATAAAATAAGGAAATTCTTTTGATAACTGTGTGTTAACTTCACAAAATCCTCTGTATTGCGATTTATAAGTAACAATATTGCGAGAAAAATCACCTGAGTAATATGCTATTAATTTAGGATTTTTACTTCTTAGCGGTACATACCTGGACTGAATTTCTACGCCTATTGCCTGTAACAATAAAAACAAAAATGGGGAAAGCAATTGTGCGTCTCTAAAACCACCACTATTTTTAGTAATAAAATTTGATGTTCGCCATATTACCGTTGAATTAAAAAACACTTTACCGGTTTCAATATACTCGTTAAAAAAATCTTCACTTTTTATTGTTTCTATGTTCTCAGAGCTTAATTTTGCTAATGGATAATCTTGAAGATACATTGATAATGAGCGCTTTATTTTTGGATTTAAAAACAAATTGCAAGTTCTTTTCCAATTATTATAATTAAAACCTAGCAGCAAATTATTCATTTAATTTAGCTTCTCCTTTATATATTCAAAAAGACTCTTAGTACTAACTAAGAGTCTTCGAAATCAACTATGCGTGTAATCACCGTTTTATCTAGTGAAATTTCTAAAATTCTTTATATAGTTTTCATCTACAACTAGCATAAGAAACTTATTCCCATTCAATTGTTGAAGGTGGCTTGCTCGTTACATCGTAGACGACGCGGTTAATGTTTGGCACTTCATCGACAATTCTAGTCGAGATTTTTTGCAAAACATCCCATGGCAGACGGGCAAAATCTGCTGTCATCCCATCAATTGAAGTAACTGCTCGAATACCAATGGTGTAGTCATAAGTACGGCCATCCCCCATAACACCAACGGATTTAATTCCAGGTAAAACAGTAAAGTATTGCCATACGTCTTCTTGCAGTCCTGCCTTTTTAATTTCGTCACGTAAAATAGCATCACTATCACGCACTATTTTTAGCTTGTCTTCTGTCACTTCACCAAGAACTCTAATACCAAGACCAGGTCCAGGGAATGGTTGACGCCAAACCAAATCGTGTGGAATACCTAGTTTTTCGCCCAATTCGCGCACTTCATCTTTAAACAGCTTACGTAATGGCTCAATTAACTTAAAGTTTAGATCCTTAGGAAGACCACCTACATTGTGGTGCGACTTAATCGTCTGTGCTGTGTTAGTTCCACTTTCAATTACATCAGTGTAAAGGGTACCTTGAGCCAAAAAATCAACATCCTTAATTTTCTTAGCTTCATCAGCAAATACTTCGATAAATTCCTTACCAATTATTTTACGTTTTTGTTCCGGATCAGTGACACCTTTTAGTTTATTTAAAAACCGTTCTTGGGCGTTCACACGAATAATGTTCACACCCAAATCACGATTTAAGGCTGCCATTACTTCGTCACCCTCATTTTTACGCAGCATCCCGTGATCAACGAAAATTGCAGTCAATTGATCTCCGATCGCTTTATGTAAAAGTGTTGCGGTCACACTGGAGTCTACCCCACCGGATAAACCAAGAATGACTTTTTTGTCACCAACCGTTTTTCTGATTTCTGCAACTTGTAAGTCAATAAAGTCGGTCATTGACCAATCATTTTTGACACCACATACTTTAAAAGCAAAATTACGTAAAATGTCTAGACCATATTGTGTGTTGCGCACTTCGGCATGGAATTGAATACCATACATTTTGGCTTGATCGTTTGCAATCACAGCAATCGGGCAGTTTTTACTTGAAGCAACCACTTCAAAGCCTTTAGGTGCTCCAGTTACTAGGTCCCCATGACTCATCCACACATATTGCTCTTTTGGTAAGTCACTGAATAAAACGTTGCTAGAATCTTCAACTTCAATTTCTGCACGACCGTATTCTGAATTGTCAGCTTTTTCAACCTTACCATCCAGATAGTACGACATTAATTGCATTCCGTAGCAGATACCTAAGATTGGAATCCCTAAGTCAAAAATTGCTGGGTCAACCTTAAGTGCATTTTCACCGTAGATACTATTTGGCCCACCAGAAAAAATAAGCCCCTTTGGATTAATTTCCTTAATTCTCTCCATACTGACGTCATGCGGTAGGAGCTCAGAATAAACCCCAAAATCGCGCAAGCGCCTGGTAATTAATTGATTATATTGACTACCAAAATCTAAAACGATAATTTCATCAAAATCGTGAATGTCTTTTTTCACAAATATCCGAGCTCCTCTTCTAAAAAACGTAAATTTATTTAAACTGTACTAAGAATTGTCTCTTTGGTCAACTACTTTTTTCACTGGAAATTCATTTGTACAATTTAACTATATTTGATCGATGCTGTTTAAAATTCTGAATTCCAACTTCACCTTGCACAACTTAATTTGGTTTGTTAGAATTCACTCAACAAGTAAATATCAATCTATATATTGTCGTAATGTGGTCGACAGTCTCTACTCAGAACCGTAAATTCTGAACTATGGATAAACAATAGCAATTAACTCAGCGCAAGCTGCTTTAAGGGTCTTTTTTACCATAGTTTTGGTAGAGAAGGCCCTTTTATTTTTCAAGGAGGAAATTGTGAAGCTTTTAGAAGATCGGATCCGTCAAGACAGTGAGGTTCTACCTGGTGATGTACTAAAAATTAATTCTTTTCTGAATCATCAGGTTGATCCAGAGCTGATGATGGCTGTGGGCAAGGAGTTTGCTCGTCTGTTTGATCAAAGCGGAGTTACAAAAGTATTAACCTGCGAGGCTTCTGGTATTGCTCCCGGAGTAATGGCAGCATACGAACTTCATGTGCCAATGGTTTTTGCCCGCAAGAAAAAGCCATCAACACTTAATGATGCGGTTTACTGGGCTGACGTATATTCCTACACCAAGAAAACCACAAATCAAATTTGTGTAGAACAAAAATTTTTACATGAAGATGACAACTTATTGATTATCGATGACTTTTTGGCTAACGGCGAAGCAGTCAAGGGAATGATTAACATAGCTAATCAAGCCAATGCTAATGTTGCTGGAATCGGTATCGTGGTTGCGAAAACTTTCCAAGGTGGCAGCAGCTGGATTAAAGAACACGGCTACCGCCTAGAATCCTTAGCAAATATCGCTAGTTTAGCTAACGGTGAAGTTCAATTTGCGGACGAAAATAATGAAGCAAGAAGAAGTTAGTCACCAAAAAGCAGCTATTTTAGGTCTACAGCACCTATTGGCGATGTACTCCGGTGCAGTTGCCGTTCCATTATTAATTGGAACCGCGCTAAAGTTCAACGCAGAACAAATGACTTATCTTGTCTCAATTGACATCTTTATGTGTGGGCTTGCAACACTACTACAACTCATGCGAAACAAATATTTTGGTATTGGTTTCCCAGTAATCTTGGGTTGTGCCATCCAAGCGGTTGCACCTTTACAAATGATCGGCCAAAAGTTTTCGATTAACGATATGTATGGTGCCATTATCATTGCGGGGATCTTTGTCATCTTGATTTCTGGCGTTTTTGCAAAAATCAAGAAGTACTTTCCACCAGCGGTTACAGGAACTCTAATCACTACTATTGGTCTTACGCTGGTCCCTGTGGCCGTTCAAAATATGGGTGGTGGCAATGCTAGTGCCAAAGACTTTGGTAGTAGCCAAAACCTGATATTGGCTTTCAGCACAATGTTCATTATCTTGGCATTAGAAATCTGGACTAAAGGCTTCTTGCGGTCAATCTCCGTTCTTATCGGCTTGGTTGCTGGGACCGTAATTGCCTCTTTGATGGGACGAGTTTCCTTGACACCAGTTTTAGAAGCTTCTTGGTTTCACTTGCCCCAATTATTCTACTTCGGTGTTCCAAAATTCGAATGGTCATCCAGTTTGACCATGATGATTATCGCATTAGTTTCAATGATTGAGTCTACTGGTGTCTTCTTTGCTACTGGTGACCTAATCGGCCATGACGTAACTGAAGAGGATTTAAAAAAGGGGTATCGTGCAGAAGGATTAGCGCAAATCTTTGGTGGTTTGTTTAATGCTTTTCCGTACACTACCTTCTCACAGAACGTTGGACTACTTCAACTGTCAGGTATTAAAACAAAAAGACCAATTTATTGGGCAGCTGGCCTGTTAATGGCTATGGGACTGTTACCAAAAATTGGTGCACTAGTTACTATTATTCCTACTCCTGTTTTAGGTGGCGCAATGCTGGTAATGTTTACCATGATTGCCGTTCAAGGAATTAAAACACTTGTAAAAGTGGATTTGAGTGACAACAATAATATCCTAATCATCGCAATTTCAGTTGGCTTAGGACTTGGCGTCACTATTTATCCACAATTTTTCAAGAACTTGCCTGCAACAGTTCAATTATTTTTAAGTAACGGAATTGTTATCACCAGTTTATCCGCTACACTTCTAAATCTTTTATTGAAGGGAGGTGAGTCAAAGGAAAAATAGAAAAATCAAACTGCAAATATCATGTGAACAATTATTTTCCCTTAAAATTATTTTGTTCGCGCCAAAAGGCATCTTCTAAGTCGAAGATGCCTTTTCTAATTACCAAAATAGCTCACGCTTTATTCAATTATTGCATTCAATTTCGGTTTGGACTCATTTCCAGAATCCATATTGAAATATTGCGTGCAAGTTTCTAACATCAATTCGCCAATCTTTTCAAACGGTTGACCTTCTATTTTTTCCACGTACTTCATAATTCCAACTGCTGTAATAAAGATTAGAAAAACTTGTGTTTCAGGCAAAATCTCAACCTTAGCACCTTTTGCCCTATATCCTTCTATAAAAGAGCTAATCAGATTTTTGTTTAAATTAAAATCTTGATAAAACAGTTTAATGAAGTCTTGATAGTTTACACCTTTCCTTGCTCGCTCAAAGTCGATTAAACGCAGTTTTCCATTAACAAGTTTGTAATTGCGCACACCAACATCACCATGAAGTACTACCGTGGAATAAGCACATAAATCATGTTCAATTTTGGCTTTAATTGGATTAAATGCTTTTAACAGTTCTTCAAGTCTGTCCTTGACCGCAATGTTTTTTAGACTGCTAACATCCGTCTCAACCTTTTTAAAAAGCTGTTCATTAAGATAAATGCCCTCAAATGGTTTTACATTTTGATGAAAAGCTGACAATTCCTGTCCCATTTCAAAAGCCAGTTCGGTTGTAAGCGGTAGTTTTAAGTCTATCGGGTCACAATCCTTCATTATTAATATGAAGCGCTGCGGATTTTCAATCGTAAAAAAGCCTAATACGCATGAATTAAGTTGTTCATTAACAGCTTTTTCGGTTAAAAATTTACCTTCTTGAGAAAAAACTTTGACAAAAATCACTTGTTTATAAAGTTCACTATACCCAACAAAAGTGCTGTTTAGTGACTCATGCGTTATTTGGAGTAATGTTGCCTCTAATTTTTCCTGTAAAATTTTTCTAGTTTCCATATGTATATCTCTTTTAGTCTCTATAGTTTTTTATGATTTTTAATTGAAATTAGTTCACACGATTTTCTTACCAATCAAGGTAGAAATCCGCAAAGGCAAAAGCCCACTAACTTATGATGATTAGATTGCTAAACTCAATAGTGCCCATAGCAGAAACTAAAGTAGGTATCTCAATTGATTGCGCTGGCAACTTATTAATAAACAATTCGTCAACTGTAACCCCTAATATATCTGCCAGCTGAAAAGCCAAATCTAGTGAGGGATCATATTTGTCATTTTCAATTGCATTAATCGTTTGGCGACTAACATTGGCTTCTTCTGCTAATTGATACTGTGAATAGCGCTATTTCTTACGTAATTTATGCAAAACATGTTTTACATATTTAAGCAATATCTAATCAAGAAATATTTTCCTTCACTTTTTTCTCAACTCCAACAATCAAATAAATAATTTCAGGTTAAGTTTGCGTATTTCTTTGCATTATAGCTATCCTTTTTAATACAATATAGATTAAGTTATTTTGAAAGGACAGATTAAATGAAAAAAGCAGAATGTACGACTATTCTTGTCGGTAAAAATGCTTCAATTGATGGCTCAGCAATGATTGCCAGAAGTGAAGACGGTGGACGTGAAATTATTCCCGAAGGTTTCGAACTCATTTCACCAGAAAAGCAACCTAAGCACTATGAAAGTGTTATTAGTCACCAAAAAATTGATGGTGAGGACTTAGCAGATACTCCTTTACGCTACACTAGTGCACCAGACGTATCAGGTGAAAGTGGTATTTGGGCAGCAGCCGGAATTAACTCCGAAAACATTGCAATGACTGCAACTGAAACAATCACTACGAATTCCCGCATCCAAGGAATCGACCCACTAGTAACTGAAGGTGGACTTGGTGAAGAAGACTTTGTTACCTTGACATTGCCTTATATCCACAGTGCTCTTGACGGTGTTAAACGGATGGGTTACTTACTTGAAAAGTATGGTACTTACGAAATGAATGGTATGGCTTTTGCTGACCATGATGAAATTTGGTACCTTGAAACAATCGGTGGTCATCACTGGATCGCTCGTCGCATCCCTGATGACGCTTATGTTGTTGCTCCTAACCGTTTGAACATTGATGAATTCCACTTTGGTGAAGACGGCTTTTTAGCTGACGATACTTTGGAAGGTTTAATCGAAGAATACCACTTAAACCCTGATCGTGAAGGCTACAACATGCGTCACATTTTTGGTAGTTCAACTGTCAAAGATGCACACTACAACAACCCTCGTGCTTGGTTTGTACACAATTACTTCGATCCAGAATTTGGTGGCAAACCAACTGATCAAGACCAACCATTCATTTGCCATGCTAACCGTAAGATTAGTATTGAAGACATTTGTTTTGTAGAAAGTTCACACTACCAAGATACACCATTTGACCCATACGGCGACCTTGGTACTCCTGAGCAAAAGAAGACTTATCGCCCAATTGCACTTAACCGTAACTTCGAAACTCATATTCTCCAAGTTAGAAATGATGTTCCAGAAGAAATCGCTGGTGTTCAATGGCTTTGCTTCGGTCCAAACACTTTTAACAGCTTTGTTCCTTTCTATACCAATGTTAATGACACTCCTGCAAGCTTCCAAACCGGTCCAAAATTTGATCTCAACAAGATTTTCTGGTTAAACAAGCTAACTGCACAACTTGGAGACACTAATTTTAAGGTATATGGTGAGCTTGAAAGTGACTTTGAACAAAAATCATTATCACAATGCCACTTTATTCAACACGAAACTGATAAGAAGGCTGCAGGTCTTACAGGTAAAGAAGCTGAAGACTTGTTAACTGAAGCTAACCAAAAGATGGCCGACCAAGTTTACAACAATACAATTGAATTGCTCAGCAACATGGTTAACGAAGGTCATAACTTAGCTACACTTAAGTTTGACTTATTAGACTAAGGCTATCGGTGCCTTACTAAATAGACGCAACAAAAAGCCAATGACATCAAATAGATGCCATTGGCTTTTTTAGTATTATTGACTTTTATATCTTTTATGAAAATTTTTGCTTAATATGCTGGATAGATTATTCTCTTAATAATCGCTTTGCGAGTGCAAAATCACCTACGGTCGCCGAACCATTGTTTTCAATTTCAGGCATAACAATGTATTGATCAAGTTCGGGTACATGAACGTAGCCATTTAACACTTTAGCAAAATCGCGTCTTACTTTTTCTAGGAACTTTTCACTAGTAACGCCACCGCCAAAAACAATTTTATCAGGGCGCAAAATCAATGTAACTTGCAAAGCAGCTTGAGCAACGTAGTAACTCATGATGTCCCAAACAGGATCTGATAGTGAAACATCCTTGCCTGGCTTATTCAAACGGGCATCAAAAGTTGGACCGGATACTAAACCTTCCAGACAATCTTTGTGGAAAGGACAAACACCTGCAAAATCAAGATCATCAGGATGACGCTTAAGCTTAACATGACCCATTTCAGGGTGACCAAGTGAGCCAACCAACTTGCCATTAATAATTGCTCCACCACCAACACCGGTGCCAATAGTGTAATAAACAAGGGAGTCAATATCTTCATTAGATAATTGTGACATGACGTACTCACCATACGCTGATCCATTTACATCAGTTGTAAAGTACATCGGTACATCAATCTCTTTTTTCAAATAACCAACAAAGTCAGTATTACTCCAGCCTGCCTTAGGTGTGTCAGTAATGTAGCCATAATTCAATGCAGTCTTACGTACTTCGATTGGTCCAAAAGAGGCAATT
The DNA here is from genome assembly GCF_003150935.1 of Lactobacillus apis. NCBI lineage: Bacteria > Bacillati > Bacillota > Bacilli > Lactobacillales > Lactobacillaceae > Lactobacillus > Lactobacillus apis. Next base: position 1,348,086 of record NZ_CP029476.1, read on the forward strand.
CCAATCGCATCAATATCAAACTTTTTGAAGTAGTCGACTGTTTTGCGAAGTGTTTCCTCTGGAGTTGTGGTTGGGAAAGTAGTTTGATCTTTAATCTGGTAATTTTCGTTACCCACGGCGCAAACAAACTTTGTTCCACCAGCTTCAATTGATCCTAATAACATTTAGTTGTCCTTTCGTTTTCAAATTCTAATTTACAAAGTTAATTTTAAGCTAAATTATAAATAAAGCTAGTCAAGAAAAGTCCATCATTAAAAAATGACGGTCTCAGCTTATCAAGGCTACAGTTTTTGACAAACTTCAAAAATTTCTTTATTAGGACCATAGAAATTAAAGTACTTAATACCATTTTCCCAATATGGTAAGCTCTGTATACCATCTTCAACAAATTCAACTTTTAATTGTTTAACTTGTTCGTAAGCAGCTTCAATTTCTTTAGTATCTAAGGCAATATGATTGATAGCTCCCACCTTTTCAGGTGCTTCTTCTGGTGATTCCCAACTCTCAAGCATTAAAGTACCTAACTGGTAAAAACCAACTTTACTACCGTCGTTGTCTTCTGTATTCACTAATTCAAAGCCAAGAGCTTCGTAAAATTTCCTACTTTCAGCAAATTTTCTTGTAGGAATTCCTATATGTTGTAAACCATTAAAAAACATTTTTTACCTCATGTTTTATCTTAAAGTATCTTTCCATTGAGTATGATACTGCAAATTAGAAACAGCGATTTTGCCTTCTGTTACAAAGAAACTTAGCTGCTTGCCCATTTTATTGTACATTCTAGCACTTAAAGCTATGTTGTTTATATACAAAATAATAATACTATCATCTACAATCAGTTTAAAGTCATATTTTTGGTTTTTGACCAAGGAAATTGGACGCTGTAATCCTGTAGTGAAGTAGGATGGCCAAGGGTAATTTGGAGTATGAGTAAATTTAAGCATGTGTTCAGGACGCGAGACTTTATATTGGTATCCTTCTCGAGTTTCATTATTAACAAACGCCTTTATTCCAAATTCTTTAGTATCTTCTAGAACATCGATTTGTCCTTCAAGTAAAAACTGACTTGGTAGATTTTCAATAAAACTGTGTTCTGTTTTTTCGGTTGAATTTCCAAATTCAAATGTTGGTAAGGAGGCTGTTTTTGCGAAATTGTTAATAATGGTTTGAGGTAGAGTTACGCCAAGAGTTTTGTCTTCTCTTTTAATTACTTGATGCGGTACAAATGCTCCACCCCAATCCCAATTTCCTAAATCATCATTATTTTTTTTAGTCGCTACCCAGCCTGTTAAAAAGCGACCAACATTTTCATTACCTACCGTTCTAGCGGCATAATAAGCTTTACCATCAAAGAATTCATCGCTTAAAGAATGCCAAACGCCAAACAAGTCTTTTCCAACACGATATTTAGTTCTTTTATCTTCAGAATATTCCGAAAAGATTAAGTACCAATCACCATCTATCTGAAATAGATCAGGCATTTCGATCATATTAAATTCATTTGGTGTCCAAAAATCACCTTTGAAATCCCAATTTTTAAGATCTTGAGATTCGAAATAAACTAATCGACCTGTAGGCTTTTTCTTATCACTAGGCAATCTTGCACCAAGAACTAAGATATAGCATTGCTTTTCTTGAGAATAAACAATTACTGGATCACGCCAATCATTATGATCATAACCAGTTTGTGGTACTAAACTAGTTGCTTGACCTGATTTTTTCCAATGAACTAAATCTTGGCTAGTAGCTGACATTAAAACTTCAGAAGTCTTTTTAGCTAGTTTAGCTTGGCGATTATGACCTGTATAAAAGGCAATCTTCTCATTTTTTCCTTGAGTAACACTTCCGGCATAAATAAATTGATCAACTGCATCATGCGATCCTTTGGGTAAGACCTCACCATAGTCTTTAAAATTAACAAAGTCTTTTGTTGTAACCAGTGACCAGCCAAACGGATCAGTTAGAGGCTTAGGTTTCCGAGTATCTCTTTGATGGAAAAGATAAAAAGTTTGATCATCCTCATTAAAGAAAGGCATACAGTCCCCAAACCAATAATCTTTTGGTTGATAAAATATTTTTTGCATTTTAGTTAATTCTTTCTTTATTCATCATCATCACCTTTAACATTTTTTAATTCAAATCGTGTCAAAGGGACCATTTTCTCAATTTTATCCACTACATCCTTTAGTGGCTTGTTTTGCATTCTTAAATTCAAAGTTTCAACAAGAACCGGTAAACTAACACCGCCAAATAAATATGATTCATTTTCCCAAGCAGTGCTTTTTTTAGCAAACTCATTAAATGGTGTCCCACCAGCTATATCACAGAAAATAATTACTGGCTCATCAACTAATGGTTCAACCACATTTTCAACCTTCTTTGAAAATTGATCTATTCCTTGATCACCCAATTCAACAGTCTTCACTTTTTTAGTTTGGCCAAAAAATGACTGTAAAACCCTTAAGAACTCTCCGGCGAGATGACCATGTGTAGCTATTATTATGTTGAACATTGAATTTCAATCCTTCTAAATATAATCTTTTAAATAAACAGTTGGACTTTGTGGTGTCGGAATAACAGTAACATTTATGCCACGATCAATTAATTGCTTAAATGATGCACGTTCTTCCTGAGTAACATTAATTGATGGTCGGATGCGTTCCGTACCTTCTCTTGCCGCCATATTACCCACATTAACCTCTTTAATTGGTAACCCATTATCAATTAAATAATTAACATCCATCGGAGAAACGCAGATTAAAAGTACTCTCTGTCCCTTATAGCGCCCGCTCTTAATATTAGCTAGCGCCTTTTCTCTTCCTAAAATAGATGTGCTTACGTTTGCTGGGGCAGCCAATCTAACTACAGTTTTACGCATGTCATCATTTACAATCGAGTCATTGATAACCATAATTCTCGTTGCATTTAAGCGGCCACTCCACTGGGTTGCCACTTGACCATGAATCATTCTATCGTCAATTCTAACGTGAACAATTCCTTCCATTTCTTCTGCCATTGTCTAATACCTCTATGCCAAAATGTGCATTGCATTTAATGCAACAGATACTACCAAAACAATCAAAATTACATATACTGGTTTTATCTTTTTACCCAGTAAATAATAGATTCCTGCAACAACTGCTGCTGGCAATAGTCCAGGCATAATTTGATCTAAAATACTATTACCAGTCATCGTTAATTTTCCTTGTTTAAAAGTAAATGCTAGATTTACTTTTACCATTGTCGCAGCCAATGCACCAACAACCATCAATCCTAGAACAGATGCTGCATTAGTAAGAGCCTTTAACGTTGTATTAATTGAAGAAAGCATCTTAGTTCCAGATTTGTATCCAGCATTGAACAAAGGATATGCTGTCAATCTAATTAAAATTGAAGCAATTATCCACATGAATACGCCAAATGGATTACCGTGAAGTGCCATATTAGCTGCAATCGCACCAAAAATTGTCCATGGAATAGTTACAAACAAACTATCACCAATTCCTGCTAGTGGTCCCATTAAACCTGTTTTTAACGCGCTAACTGCTTCAAGCGATGCAGTTTTACCACTTTCTTCCATCCCCGCATCAATTCCCATAATAAATGGTGCAGTATATGGAGTTGTATTAAAGAACTGCAATTGCGTTTTAATAGCAGTTTTTTTACCTTCAGGATCATCGCGATAGTTCTCTTCAATGAATGGTAACATCGCATAGGTATAGCCTAAGCCTTCGTATTTTTCATAATTTAGAGAAGTAGCACCAAAAACAATCCACCGATTCATTACTTTACGATAAACTTTTTTCATTTTACTCATCTTCGTCAGCACTCCCTTCTACAGCTGCTTGTCCACTTTCACTACCCTTGGTTTGGTTCTTATATAGAAGCAAAGCAATTGCAAAGCCAATTAGTGATATACCAATAATTGGCATCTTTAAATAAATGGCTAAAACAAATCCAATAATGATGTATGAAAAGTAGTCTCTAGTTGGTAAGTACTGTAATAACATTCCAATACCTACTGCAGGTAGAATACCGGCAGCTGTCTTAAGTCCACCAGAAAGCCAAGCAGGAATGTAGTTAATAAAACTACCAACAATTTGAGGCCCAAGAATTACAGTCAATAGAACTGGAATACCTGATACACAACTTGTCATTAAAGTTGCTAGATACTGCATCCAGTTAATCATTCGGTAGTTTCCTTGTTCAGCATATTTTTCAGCCTTTTGTTGACAGAAAATATTAGCTGACCATTTTAAGACATCAACTTGAACAATTAGCAAAGCAATTGGAATTGCTAGCGTGATTCCGATAGCGGCTTTTTGATGAGTCGCTAAAGTTAAGTACGTACCAATCAAAGCTGCCGTTTGATAGTCTGGAACTGATGCTCCACCAAAACTGGTAATACCAAGTGTCATTAATTGTAATGTACCACCTATGTATAGCCCAGTTTCTGCATCCCCCATAATTAAACCGGTAATGAAACCAGCCACAACCGGTTGTGAGATACCCAATTTTGGTCCTTCTTTATCAAAGTTGATAATAAAGCCATAAATTACGACAAGAATATTTCGTAATATCATTTCTCGTTCTCCTTTTTAGAAAATAAATTAATTTGGTGATTGATTTATCCAAACACTTCTTTCCATCAACTAATTAGCAACTTTTGTGCCAAGTTATAAACAAAAAAGCCACATTACCTAATAGACATTGGTAAATGCGGCTTTCATTGCCGATTAAAAATAATTTGATCAATGTAAATTAACTCAGATTGTGGAATTTTCACACTATAATTATCACTAATCACACTGAATGCAGCTTTTATTTTGCTTAGCTCATTGGCATATTTTTGTGAGAATGATTTTTCATAGTTATAGTCAAGATTATTAGCTTCCTTCCTAATTAACCGCTCAATTAAGTAGCTGACATGAACATAAAGGGTAAACTTCTTTTGATTAGACAGAGTAATTGAAAATCGACGCTCAAGCTCTTGAATAAAAATAGTAATGTTTTCAATAACTTTGGGTGCATCAAGAATAGTAACCATATTAATGGTTTGCTCTAAGGAAAAGTTCTTAACTAAGTTATTGAGAATAGTTTCTATTTCTTGATTCGAAAATGCTGTTTTTAGCCAGTCGCTTAACTTAGCTGTATCTTTGTCAGATAAAATTTGTTCAAGATAAATAAAATCAATTCCGTTAATGCCTGGGTTCTCAGTTCCAATGATGCCAACAACCTCATACATTTTCTTAATAATGCCCACTTCATGAGTATCTTTCAAAGCTTGAAAATCATACGGTACAATCTTAATTTTTTTATTCGGCAAACAACGCTCCAAAAGTCTTGCAACATGCGTTGCGGTTCCAATTCCAGAATAACAAGTTGTTAGAATCACCTTTTGCTTACTGGTTTCCGGGTAGGTTAATTTGATTTCAATCTCTCCGGTTTGTTTTACTAATTGACTAATCTTCCGAAAATTACGTTTCTTTAGAATGCTTTCACCCACCGTTAAGGCTAATAATGTAGAAACGTTGTTAATTAATAAAATCGGTGCATTAATCTGGCGTGGAAAAAGTGTTTCAATCTCTTTCAATGATCCCATATCAACTAGAATAATTAGGCCATGCGTCACATCATTATTTTCAGTATAATCAATTATTTTGTCAGCAATTTCTTGCGTACTAACATTAATTGGCATATCAAATGCATCAAGTGTATGTGCACCCAAAAGCCGGTTAACAACATTTGCTATACTCCCAGCTGTGGCATAACCATGAGCAATCACAATTGCTTTAATCAAACCAGTCTTGGTAATAATCTCCAACTTGTTTAGATAAATAGTTAGAAAGATATAATCTACTTCATTAAGTTCAATATCCAAATTTGTCTTAATCAAATTAATTAACTTGGTGACATAAACATAAATGTCAAGATAGCGTTGGTGAACATCTTTGTTGAGCTTCACCAAAGCCTTTTGATTCTTTATTTCCTCACTGCTCCATTGAAACTTTTGGCGCTCAAATAAATAGTAACTAACTGCATATACTGCATTATTACTAATCTTTAGCTGATAAGCTGTTTTCATTTGCTCAAACAAATGGTTAACGCCATCGATCACATACGAAAGCAATGGAATATGATCGCTATTATTTTTTTCAAAAAGCAAGGAATCAAATAGCTGGTACACTATTTGTTTTAACTTAGATTCACATTCAGCCAAGTTATCATCACTTTGCTCATAGACTTTGAGTAACTTATTTAAGCTATTAAGAAAAATTTTCTTTTCGGGAAAATTTCGTTCAATTAAATCATCTACTTCTGTTTCATTTGTAATCATAATTGGCTTAGAAGAAGGATGATAGACCTCCACTTTGCTTTTATTCAAAACGTCTAGTGGTAAGTTATATGCCGTCAAAGTAATTGTCTCGTTATCCTTTTGATCAGCATTAGCGCGAGCAATTGTTAACTTAATTGCATTTTTTAAGTCTCCTATATTGCCGGTTGGCTGATAGTTGGCCAACATGTCTAAAACTTGGTCGCTAATAGAAAGCGGTTTAGCAATCTTTTTTTGCTCATTGTTAAAAAGCGTATAAACCAAATTCAAGCGCTCTTCCTTACTCCGTTGACTAAGCGAAGGCAAAGTGATTTTTACGGGAATACGACGTGTAAAAGTAGTTAAAAAACTGGTATCCAGATCCTCAGTTGTGGCAAAGCATAATCTCACATGGACCCTTTTTCCTTTTTTCGTTTCACCAACTGGATAAACTATTCCCTGGTCTAAGTAAGTAAATAGCTTTTCTTGCCCTTTAGGACCAAGTCGGTGAACTTCATCCAAAAAGAGAATTCCACCATCGGCTTCCACAAATGCACCCTCATGATCTTCATCAGCACCAGTAAAAGCACCTTTTTTATAGCCAAAAAGATTGCTAGTTAATAGTTCTGGATTATCAGCGTACTGCGCACAGTTGATTGTTATAAAGGGCGCAGACTTTTTAATTAATTTATGTGTGCGGCAAAAACGATTGATCAAGCTGACCAAATAACTTTTTCCTGTACCACTTTCTCCATTAATCAGTAAAGGCAAGCCGCCGTTAGGATATAGAACTGCGGCCCTAACTCGCTCAATGCTCTCCTTCAAGCTAGGATTAATTTGGACGAATCGTTTTAGCAAATCTTGGTTGCTATTTTCCTGTTCTAATTTTGTAACAGATTGATAGACACTTTTTTTCAGTTTGTAGTTCTCTTTTTCAAAGCTTGAGCGGTGAAGAAAATGCACAGGTCTAGTTTCAATTTTTACCAATTTCTCTTCATTAGTCAGTTGATTTAAATACAAGCTGACGGTATTGCGCTTTGCGTTTAAAGCTTTAGCAATTCCACCAGCCGTAAATTTGTCATCTAATTCCTCCAAATTGACTGTTTTCGTTTCTTTATCCAAGTAATGTAAAATCTCGTCTTTTAGCATAATGACCTCTTTTTTAAATATCGTCTCAACTTAAAACCGCTTTCAAAGTCATTTTACATTAACTTTATTAACAAATCTGAGCTTTTTTCACTGTAGCAAACTGTGAATCTGGCTGGCAGAAAAAGATTCTTCGCTTAATTCGTTCCTGTTACACTGTTTTTCTCGTTAATGCACACATTTTAATTAGTTGAAAAAAGCACTTGTGTGAAAAAATTATATTAGTGTGAAAACAAAAAAGACTTGAAGTTATTATCTTCAAGTCTTTTAGAACTTATCTTTGATTAAATTAAATTATTTTTCTACTACACTTCCTGGATAGCGGCCGATCAGCAATACTGGTGTTTCAGCTACTGTTCCATATTCAACGAATTCTTTTAGTTGCTTAAGCGAAAGATCAGCAATTTTCTTCTCTTTACCAGTTAATTTAGCGGCCTCGTTTTGCGCCTGACCTAATAAATCAGCTGTCGGATTTTTATTAACTTTTGCAGTCATTACACCTAATTCAGCTTCTATTAGTGGCTGTAATTTTGGATTATCCAAGTTCTTATTATAAATGCCATTAATGTATGAAGTATAACCCTTGAATTTACCATTCTTTGATACAAGATCAACGAATACATTGTTGTGGATTAACCTTACTTTTTTTACTTTAAAAAGAGTATTGCTTTTTACAATCTTCTTAAGTGACTTTTTACCATAAGGCTTACCGTTAGGCTTATACAAAGCGCCTTTAGCTGCATTAGGTAGTTTAAATGAATAGCCAGCTTTTGCTAATTTCTTAGTCCAAGCTTTTGCTGAATAATGGTACGGTGTTTTTTTATTCGCAGCTGTCTTAGCAGAAATAACATTACTTGATGATGCTACCGCTGCAATCGGAGCACAAAGAAGAGCTGCCGCTAAAGCAATTTTTGATATTCTTCCTAATTTTAATTTCATTTCATTCAACCATCCTTTATATATTTAGTCTTATTGTATCACACTATATTAAGCGGATGTTAACAGTTAATGAAAATAGTAAAAAACGACTAATCAAAAGACTAGTCGTTTACTTAAATATCTTTAATTGCACTATTTTTAGCTACTTATCTGGAACGTCTTTGATTGTAACGTCAGCACCTAGCAAGCGTAATTTTTCTTGAACGCGATCATAACCACGAAGAATATTACCAGCATTATTGATAATTGTGTCACCTTTTGCCATTAGTCCCGCAATCATCAAACATGCACCAGCTCTGATTTCTCCAGCAGCAACAGTTGCCCCATGCAGTTTTTCAGTCGGGTGAACAAGAATAATATTATCCTCTACTTTGATGTCAGCACCCATCTTACGCAATTGCTCAATATGACCAATTCGTTTAGGGTAAATGCGATCAATTATTACACCTTCACCAGACTTAGCAGATAACAGCAAAGGAGTTACAGGCTGCTGCAAATCAGTAGCAAAACCTGGGTATGCACCAGTTTTAATCTGTGTCATTTTCAAGTCGCCAGCAGGATAAACGTAAAGTGAGTCCTCATCTGCATCAATGACTAGTCCCATTTCTTCTACCTTCGCAAGGTAAGAATCAAGGTGTTCTTCAATAATGTTATGAATGCAGATACCATTGCCAATACAGCCAGCAAGAGAAATGTACGTTCCAGCTTCAATTCGATCAGGAATAATCGTATGCGGAGCTCTAGCTTCTAACTTTTCAACACCTTCGATTCGGATTGAATCGGTTCCTGCTCCTCGAATAACTGCACCCATATTATTAAGGAAAGTTGCTAAGTCAATTATTTCAGGTTCTTTAGCAGCGTTATCAATGACAGTTTGCCCATTTGCGGTAACTGAAGCCATGATAATATTCATTGTCGCGCCTACTGATGGCATTTCTAGGTGAATAGTCGCTCCTTGCAGTCCTTCATCGGGAGCAGTAATTGTTATTTGGTCATTTTCATTTGTTACACATGCACCTAAGGCTTCAAAACCTTTGATATGTTGGTCAATGGGGCGGGGACCAATATCATCCCCGCCAGGGAAGCCCACAACAGCCTTACCAAAACGGCCAAGAAGAGCACCCATAAAGTAATAGGAAGCTCGTAAACTCTTGATCTTACCACTTGGCAATGGGCTCATCTTAATGTTCTCTGGATTGATTTGTAAAGTTGTCTTTTCAAAAGAACAAACGACGTCCATCTCACTCAGTAAATCCATTAAGTTGTCAACATCTGCAATCCTTGGAACGCCTTCCAAAGTTACCGGTGTACGCGACAAAATTGATGCCGGAATTAGTGCAACGGTTGAGTTCTTTGCGCCGCCAATCCAGACATCACCCTGTAGGGGCTTTCCACCATGAATTATCATTTGCTTCATTGGCGAAAAAATCCTTTTCTATTTTCGATTAGTCATAATTATGTTAAAGGAATTTAACGGAAAAAACAAGGGAAGACCTTCGTCTTCCCTGCTTAAAAATAAAGATTTTTGTATTATTCAATTTCACTCTTTATAGTTTTTCTTCCTCTAAACCAGAAGCAGCACCGATAAAGGCCTTATATAGTCCTTCTGGTCTTTGTGGTCTACTCAAAAATTCAGGGTGATATTGTGCAGCAATGAAAAACTTATTCTTTGTAAGTTCGATTACTTCGACTAAATGGTTATCTGGTGAAACACCTGCAAAGGTCATTCCAGCCTTTTCAAATGCTTCACGGTATTCATTGTTAAATTCGTAACGATGACGGTGACGTTCTTGAATAACATCTTGATTGTCATAAGCAGCTGCGGTCTTAGTACCAGGCTTTAATGCTGCTGGATAAAGGCCTAAACGTAAAGTACCACCAATGTTTTCTTCATCACGTTTGTCAGCCATAATATCGATCACATTGTGCTTAGTGTTAGGATCAGCTTCAGCAGTATTTGCATCTTTATATCCTAAAACGTCACGTGCAAATTCAACAGTTGCCATTTGCATACCCAAACATACTCCAAGGAATGGAATGTCATTTTCACGGGCATATTTAATTGCAGTAATCATGCCTTCAAAGCCACGGGAACCAAATCCACCGGGAACAATCAAGCCATCGGAACCTTTCATGAAGTCTGCAATATTATCTTCAGTTATATCTTCTGCTTGTACCTTATTAATTTCAACATCAGTATTATAAGAATAACCAGCATGCTTAAGTGCATCAGTAACAGAAATATAAGCATCTTCAAGTTCAACATATTTACCAACTAAAGTGATTTTGGTCTTGTACTTTAAGTTCTTAACTCTTTCGTCAAGACGGGTCCATTCAGCCATATCAGCTTCATCTTTTGGACTCTTAATATGTAAAAAGTCACAAACCTTTTGATCCATACCTTGTTCTTTAAAGGCTAATGGTAAGTCGAAAAGTGATGGTGCATCGATTGATTCAATAATTCGATCAACTGGAACATCAGTAAAGTTAGAAATCTTATCTTTATGTTCTTGGTTGATTGGCATTTCTGCACGTAAAACTAACATATTTGGTTGAATACCAATGTTGCGCAATTCAGCAACAGAATGCTGGGTTGGCTTAGTTTTCATTTCTTTAGCAGCGTGTAAATATGGTACTAAAGTACAGTGAATGTACATCACATTTTCTTCACCGACTTCACGACGCATTTGTCTAATTGCTTCCATAAAAGGAGTAGACTCAATGTCACCAACAGTACCACCGATTTCAGAAATAACCACATCAGAGTCAGTGGTTAAGCCTGCACGCATGATTTTTTGCTTAATCATATCCGTAATATGAGGAATAACTTGGACAGTAGCACCATGATAATCACCACGACGTTCTTTTTCCAAAACTTCTTTGTAAATTTTACCAGTAGTTACATTTGAGTATTTACTGGTACGCACATCTACAATTCGCTCGTAGTGGCCTAAATCAAGGTCTGCTTCTGTTCCGTCATCAGTTACAAAAACCTCACCGTGTTGATATGGGTTCATTGTACCTGGGTCAATGTTGATATATGGATCAAACTTTTGCATGGTTACTTTCAAACCACGATTTTTTAATAACCGACCAAGACTTGAAGCAGTAATTCCCTTGCCTAGTGAAGAAACAACGCCGCCCGTAACGAAAATATATTTTGTCATTAGCCAAACTCCTTTTTGCAAAAAATAAAAATAAAAAAGCTCCCAAAAAGGGAGCATAAACGCACATAAGGGTGCCCAATTAAAATACTATCTATTTTGCGTCATTAAGTCAAGAGAATTATTCATCCTCTTCGTCATCATCTAATTCTGACAATTGACCTTCAATGCCATCTGGCAAATCTTCATCATCGTCATCATCAGTATCAACGAAATCTTCATCTTCGACAAAGTCATCTGCTTCATCGTCAGCTGTCGCATCTAAGTCTTCATCTTCTGGATCGTCATTATCGTAGTCAATAATGTCGTCACTTCCAGTAGCACTTGCTAAGAAAGCATTAACTTTCTTGTGATGTGCACGACTGTCATCTTCGTCATCATCCTCTGGATGGTTAACTTCTTCGTCAACTGATTCATAAGGAAACCATGAACGTAAAGCCCAAACATTTTCACCCATTGAAATGAATTCACCGTTGGTATTCAAGTCCGTGTAAAATTGGGGTAAACGTTCCCTAATTTCCTCATCACTCTCTCCCAAGTACTTTTGTACGGCATTAACAATATCGGCAAAACCCATTCTTTTATTGTTATCTTCCAATATTGCACGAGCAACTTCAATCATTGATAGTTCATTGCGATTTTTGTCTTTAAAGTCGTTTAATCCCACAATTGTATTCCTCTCTTTTAACAATCCTTTTTATTTTACTAGGCGCTCAAGTAAAAATCAACGTAACTGTGTAACTTCCTACTAAGTATAGTCCACTAAAGAGGTCATATTCAATCTGAAGTTGCTTTGAACCGTCAATTTTAGGGAAAAATTTAATTAATTTAGTGGAACTCTTCAGGTCCATTTGGTAGCCAGATGCAACATAACGGCAGTCCTTTTTTTGTCCAACCGTAAAATGAAGTTGCGAATAATCATCGTTAGTATTACCACGCTTGATGATTACATCATTTTCTTTAATTAGCAGCTTAACTGGAACTTTGTCATCTTCTAAGTAAGAAACCCTAGTTACGTCTCCATTTTTGATTAGTTCACCCTGCCCAGTTTTATGGAAAGTCTCACTTTCCTTTTCTTGAACAATTTTACTAGTAAAATCAATTTTTACTTTAGTCATATATTTGATTCTTTGCAATAAAAAAGCTAACCATCAAGATTAGCAATAACTCTTAATATCCTTCTTAATTTTAGCAGAAAACATTATAAAACAAATTATTTTTTTATACCAGTAATTACTCCAATTCCTTTTTCGGTGGTATTGCCAGCAAAATGTTGATCCGACCTATTGCAATCAAGCTTGCGCAAAAAAATAAATGATTTTTTCACCGACACAATCAAAAATTATACCTGACGCAATTGATGAAACTGGGCCATCAATATTTCTGATTATGGCCAGAACCCGCCCATTAAATGAGCAAAATTTGATAAAATATAACTATACTGATAGTAACTCATAACATAATTGCAACCAATTAAAAGATGAATTGTGATGATCCTATACTATCATTGGAACTTAAGAAAACCAATTAAAAATTGACCTTTTAAGAGTCCACTATTTTTTACCAGCTCAAAATGTAGGAGATTTACTAAACATGTCAAACTTAAAACAATACAGCTTAGAAATTGACAACGAGAAGCAAACTATTCAAGGCGTTTTTATATCCGACAAGACTATGTTCCAGCAAATTAGAGGTGTAGTTCAAGCTACACATTTAGATGGATGGGAACCATCTTCTGATGATATTGAGAAATTGAAGGCTAATGCAATGAACCCTGACCCCAAAGAGCTAGCACGAATCAAAGCTATCTGGGAACAGAGGAGTAAGTAGAAACTCGTCAACTTGGAATTGGTTTGAAGTTTAAAAATAGATTTGACTTCAAAAAGAGAGAATAAAAAATAGCTAGCTCAAGTTTTATACTTGGCTAGCTATTTTTTACTTTAATTTATACTATATTACTTCTTAAATGATTAATTTTTAATATGCAACAATGATAATTACTGTTCTCAATAAATCCATTTTTTCTCTCCTATATAAATCGAACTTTTTACAGTAATAATACCCCCTATTACATTATTTACAATACAATTTTCATATTCGAAAAATCATCTTTTCATTCTTTCTACATTTGCTTTATAGCCTGAAATAGTTAGAACTTTTTTTATTTTACCTGCTTCTTCTTTTTTACCATCTATTATATCTTCATAGTACTTGCCTAATATTTTAGTAAGCGCTAGTTCAACTATGCAAGGGAGCTTTTTTAAATAATTTAATGGGTCTTTACATAGATTTATCTTATTTTGCTGTAAGCAAAAGTCTATATAGTTTACCATCAGTACACTCAGTGCCAATAGTACTTCCTTTTCTAGCTTAGTCACATCTTGATATCTTCTAATAATACTTTTTATTAGAAAAGTTAATTCATCTATACTATAAATTTCCATCACATTGCTTATCAAAACAATTCTTAGATATCCATTTTCATCAATATCTTTTTGAAACACTAATTGCTTAATTTTCTTTTTTTCCGTACTTGATAGTTTTTTTAATGAATCTTTACTATGTGTACTAGAAATAACCTTTGCTTGTAAAATAAGTGATTCTGTTACACTTGTTTGAGGTTCAATTTGCATTAATTGATTAGTAATGTTTGTTATCTCAACATCATTATCCTCGTTTGCCGCCTTAACAAGATCATTTACCAACGCATTAAGCTTTTTAGTATTAAAATCATTCTTTTTTGGCTCAGCAAAAAACTCTTGAAAACTAACCCCATGTTTTTCAAGAATTTGGATCAACTCTTCTGCTCCGATATCATGAAAGCCACGTTCAACCTTTGAATAAAACGAAACAGAAATTACATCAGCGGCCATCTCCTTTTGGGTTAAACCTAAATCATGACGTAACTTTTTTAATTTGCTCCCAATACGATTCATAATTATCATCCCTTTTTATTCCATATAAAATATTATGGTCACTAATCAGAAAAACATTCAAAAATATTATTTGTTTTTAACAAATTGATCCTTTTGAATATTCAAAGTGCCCTATAAATTGCAAATTTGCTATAATCAAGTAAATAATCAATTTTTAATCTTACATTATAAACTAACTTCGAGGAATATTTATGCCAAAATTTCAAAGTAAAAAATTAACTAAAGAAGTTGTTTTACGTGATCCTGTTCATGACTACATTCACATTGAAGATCAAGTCATATTGGACATTTTAAAAACAGAAGAATTCCAAAGAATGCGCCGTATCAAACAACTCGGGCCTCTTTCATATGTTTTCCCTGGAGCAACTCATACCCGTTTCGAACATAATCTAGGTGTATACGAGTTAACTAGAAAAATCTGTAATATTTTCGCAGAAAAGTACCCATCTCATAATTCGGGGGATGGTCTGTGGGATGACAATAACCGCTTATTAGTTGAATGTGCCGGTTTACTCCACGATATCGGACATGGACCATACTCACATACTTTTGAGCATCTATTTGGTACAAACCACGAAAAGATTGGCCAAAAGATTATTACTGACCCTAATACAGAAATTAACCATGTTTTGCGCGAAGTTGCGCCAAACTTTCCTGAATTAGTGGCTAGTGTTATTGACAAAACTTATCCTAATCCTCAAGTCGTTAAAATGATTTCCAGTCAGGCTGATGCTGACCGAATGGATTATCTTAAACGTGATGCATACTTCACTGGCGTTACATACGGCGAATTTGATTTGTCGCGAATTTTACAAGAAATAAGACCTTATCAAGGTGGCATTTGCTTCACAATGGCTGGAATGCACGCAGTTGAGGACTATATCGTTTCGCGCTATCAAATGTATCAGCAAGTGTACTTCCACCGTGTAGGCCGTTCAATGGAAGTCATTTTGCAGCATTTACTTGAACGAGCAAAAGTCGTTTATGAGCAAGGTACCCTACAAGTCACACCAAGTTTAGCCAAGTTTTTAGCTGGCGACTGGACGCTCAGTGACTACCTTGAATTAGACGATGGAGTCATGGAAACAAACTTCTCCATGTGGACAAAGGCAAGCGACCCAATTTTAGCTGATTTAGCAAATTGCTATTTGTACCGAAAACCACTAGCAAGTATTTGCATCGATGACGAAACTAAAAGCTTATTACCTAAATTAAAGGACCTAATTAAGCAAGCTGGGTTTGATCCACTCTATTATACAGACACCAATTCCGCTTTTGATGAGCCCTATGATGCGTATAAACCAAGCGGGAAAAACGCTAATAGTCAAATTGAAATCATGCAAGCTGACGGTCAGCTAATTGAGCTGTCACAGTTAAGTCCGTTAGTTCGTGCACTTAATGGAACAATTCAGGGTGACGAGCGGTTCTTCTTCCCTAAAATCATGATGTCCAATAGCGACGAACCACAAATTTTTGACCCGCTTTACCAACAATTCCAACGTTATGTCAAAAACGGTAAGCTGCGCTATTTGCGAAAACCGAAAACTAGTAAAAAATAAAAAGACCGAATTCTGATTGAATTCGATCTTTTTTTGGGGAGCTATTTGTTAGGTTATACGTTTACTTAACTTTCTGTATTTTTAACTATATGAATTTCACGGTCAAATAACTGCTTCATTTGTTCATTAAAGTTATGAGCTATAAAGATTACCGTTGCAGAGGTTGCAGTTACTTCACGCAAAATTTCCATCGTAGCTTGTTGATCAATCGCACTAGTTCCCTCATCAATTAGAATCAATTCACTGTGATGAACTAATGCACGTACTAAAACAATTTTTTGCCTTTGTCCGCCAGAAATATTCAACTTATTCAAATCGATTTGCTGATTCAGTCCTTGGTCAAACTTAGCAATATCTCCATCAAGCTGAACTTTTTCTACAAGCGAAGGTAAAGCATTTTTTAGTTTGTCAGCAAACATCGTCATATTGTCAGCGATACTTGCTGGAAAGAGAACAGGATCTTGAGGGATATAACCAATTTTCTCCATATCAGGATTAATTGGCGCGCCATTTTTATTCTTGAAAACAATCTTTCCCGTAGTCGGCTTAAGCTGTTCTAGAATAAGTTTAAATAAAGTTGATTTACCTGCACCTGAATCCCCAGTTAATAGTATTTTTTCACCTACTTTAATATCAATATCAGGGAATTTTAGACTCTCACCATTTGGAAATTGTAGGCTAAGGTCACGAACACTCAGTTCCGCAGGTGCTGAGACTTGTTCTAGTTTAGGCTGTTCAACACTTTCAGTTTCCTCAGCAATTTTTTTATTTAAAGATTGGGCACCCTTCATCTGGCCGTATGAATTAACGATTTCTTCAACGCCCATTCTTAGATAATATTGACAGTTTCCAACACCGATAATAACACCAAAAGCAACTAGTTTTTGCTGAAATAAGTAGCCAGCTAATAAAAATAAGATTGTTGAAAAGCAAACTGAAATTAACCCATTAACAATAGACAGCAGTTGCATGACCCCATTTTGTTTAACATTTGCATCCTCCAAGTCTTTGGCTGCCTTATCTGTTATCGCAAATAATTTTTCACCGGCAAAATAGCGTTGTATTTCTTCTAAGCCACTAAGCCACTTGTCTAAGCAATCCAAATACTTTTGATTACTTTCAGAAATGTGAGTTGTTGCCTGCTGTAACGGTTTTTCAAGCAATTTAGGCACAGCTAACGAAATAATCACCATCAAAGTGACCGCTAGAAGTAAACTCCAGTGTAATGAAATTAATAACGCAACAACAGACACGATAATTGCTACACCACCGAGCAAATTGAAAAAGGGTTCTAAGTAATTTTCTTGGCTTTGAACTAAGTCATTAGTTAATCCATTCTGGACCTGGGCTACAGGGTGCTCCTTTTGATCTTTATAAAAATGGTCAATTGTTTTTTGACGGATAGCAGCTTTATATTGTTCCTCTTGTTTAGATTGAAGGTAACGTAGCAGTCCTTGCAATAAATAATCGATCAGGATGAATACAAAACTGGCAAGAACCATAAACATGAAAGTCCTAAAATTACCTTGCTGAATTGCTGTAGTTTCAATGATTACAATTAATGAGTTAACAATCATAAGTGCATAAAAGCTAATTAGCACTACCATTATCACTACAAAGCGTAATGGGTTTTGCTTAAAAAAACCTTTAATAGTCATTACTTGACCTCCTTTTTCTTTGCTTTTAAGCAGATTTGATAATCAAATTTTTCCATTAAATCAGGACTAAAATTATGTGCAATTAGCAAGACTGTTTTATCTGTTCGCAACAGTTCACTAATGATTTTATTAGTTGTCTTGCTATCAACTGCACTTGTTGCCTCATCCAATAAAAGAAATGGTTTGTCATGTATTTCAGCCCTTGCTAAAACAACTTTCTGTCTTTGCCCCCCAGATAAGTTTCCTTGATCTAAATCAACATTAGTGTCAATTTGTTGTGGAAAGTTTGCTATGTCTGAAGCCAGCTGTACATTTTGAACGGCTCCACTTAATCTAGAACTTAGTTTTTGGTTAAACATCGTAATATTATTAGCAACCGTATCTGGGAAAAGCGTAGCGTCTTGAGCCACATAACCTAATTCAGCTTGCTTAGGTAGTAGTTTGTTACCAGCTTGATCAATAAAATAGACCTCTCCGTTTTGGGGCTCAATTTTACCCAATAGAACCTTGAAAAGTGTTGACTTTCCAGTGCCAGAATCACCTGTGAGTAGAACTTTGTCGCCTTGATTAATAGTGAAATCGGGATAAGTGATACTTTCACCATTTTGATATTGAACCTCTAGGTTGCGACATTTTAAGCCATATACTGCAGCCTTAGGCTTTCTTTCAGGTAACGGATGAATGAGTTTAGTAACATCAGCACGCAATTCCTTTGTTGAACGAATTTGGGTAATTGCACTAATGATTTCCCATAAGCCATTAAAAATAGTTGAAGCAAAACTACTAGCGATGGCCCAGTCACCCAGAGATATTATATGTCTGAAAAATAGTAGACCAGCCCAGAGACCTGTTCCCACTTGACCGATTGAGTTGCCCACGCCATTAATTGCAATTGCAATAGACTTCATTTTATTACTATTTACATTGGCATCTGTAAGTTTCTGGTTATCTTGACCAAGCGCTTTGGCTAAACGGCCACCAGCACCATAACGTCGTAATTCTCCTAGACCAGAAAACCAGTTCTCAATTGTATTTAAAAATTGCGCATTCTTCTGAGCTGCTTTAGCAGCTGAACTGGACAATTTTTTGGTCATGATTTGAGGTAAACAAAGAACAATAATCGTTACTACGGTCACAATCAAAATTAATGACCAATGCAATGTTAATAGTGTTCCTATTGCCATAATGATGCTTAATAAGTTAATCCAGATTTTTATCCATGGCGTCGCATAATCGTCGGACAAAACTTTGAGATTATTTCCCAATTGATTCTGCATATCTGCAACCTTAGTTGGTTCGGCGGCATAATAGTGTTTCATTATTTTGGCGCGAATTTCGTGCAAATATTCTTGAATCTGCTTGTTAAACAAAAATGTTCCTAGTGGTAGTAGAAGAATAGTAAAAATTGAAATGATAAGTTCTAAAACTATCCAAAAAGCAAACCCGCTCCAGTTTCCATTACTAAGATCATTAGTTATGTATTTGAAAAAATATGTTGTTGCAGTACCACTTAATGCATAAGCCAAGAAAACTAATAAAATTAAAATTGTTCTTGGTATGCTAGTCTTTAATAATTGCTTTAGTGTCAATGGTCTCAAGCCTCCTTAATTTCATATTTCTTATTAAAGTCTAATTTTATTTTAAATTCAATCTTATTCAATTAAGTGGTCATTTTTTCCAACTAAGTGACACATATTTTATTAGTAAGATAATTTAGTATATAGAAAAAAACCTGAAATCAGTTTGATTTCAGGTTTTTATTACGTGTCATTTTAAATTTTAGTGCTTATCTTTTTCATATCTGGTATTAAACAAAGGACTAAGTGGTTCATTCTTTTGAATACACTTAATTGCATCCCCAATTAACGGTCCCACTGAAACAAGCGAAGTCTTATCCAACTTCTTCTCAGCAGGCTGGTTAATTGAATCTGTTAATACCAAGCTTTTAATCGGAGAATCATTTAAACGTTTAATGGCTGGACCAGATAAAACAGCATGTGTAGCACTGGCATAAACTTCAGTTGCACCTGCATCAATCAATGCTTGTGCAGCTAATGTGATAGTTCCAGCAGTATCAATCATATCATCAATAATGATTGCTCGCTTACCTTTAACGTCACCAATGATGTTCATCACCTCGGCAACATTAGCACGTGGTCGACGCTTATCAACAATTGCAATTGAAGTGCCTAGGAATTCTGCAAGCTTTCTAGCACGAGTAACACCACCATGATCTGGTGAAACTACAACTGCATCCTTTTCCAGATTATTTCTTAAGAAGTAATCTGCAAGTAATGGTGCACCCATTAAATTATCTACAGGTATATCGAAGAAGCCTTGAATTTGAGGTGCATGTAAATCTAGTGATAATAGTCTAGTGGCACCTGCTTCTTGCAACATATCAGCAACTAATTTGGCTGTAATTGGTTCACGTGGACGAGTCTTGCGATCCTGACGAGCATAGCCATAATATGGAATTACAATATTTATCGTCTGTGCACTTGCGCGGCGAACAGCATCAATCATAATCAACAATTCCATCAAATTATCATTGACTGGTACACTCGTTGATTGAATTAAATATACGTCCTTACCACGAACAGATTCGTCTATATTAATTTGAATTTCCCCATCGCTAAAGCGTTGTACACTAGATTTACTAAGTGGAATCCCAACGCGGTCCGCAATTTTTTGTGCTAGCGGCAAATTCGAATTGAGGGCAAACAACATCATATTGTCTTTATAAGACATAATTTCCTCCGTATTAAAATGTTAACAACTTATTATTTTACCAAAAGTTGTCCGAAAAAGCTTTTTCCTATACTATTATTCAACTTTAGCGGACGACATTCAAGCCCCGAATGCTAGAATGCACAGATAATGCGTAAGTTTTCCACTTATTTTAAAAGAAATTTTTATTCATGATCTAAGACACTACGAATATTACCATGATATTTCTTTAGTAATGCGGCAGCTTCATGTTCAGTCTTTCCAGTTTTAGCCATCACAATTGCTTGAGCCACATTTTTGTTGGCCTTTTCTAAGAGCTGTAGTGCCTTTTTAGTGTCAATATCGGCAGTTGCACTAATGATGCGACATGCTCGATCAACCAACTTTTCATTAGTCGGCTGTACATCAATCATCATATTTGAATATACTTTTCCCTGCTTAATCATCACGCCTGTGGAAATCATATTCAAAATCATTTTTTGAGCTGTGCCGGCCTTCATCCTAGTTGAACCAGTGACTACTTCAGGACCAACCACCGCTTCAATAGCAATATCTGCATGCTGACCAATGACAGAATCTGCTACACAGGCAATTGCAATTGTTAAGGTACCTTGCTTTTTGGCATAGTCTAATCCGCCAATCACATATGGTGTTCGGCCACTTGCAGCTAAGCCAAGTACAACATCATTTTGAGTTAAAGCCAAATTACTTAAGTCCTTTTCACCCAGTTCTGCCGAATCTTCGGCGCCTTCTACAGCTGAAAACATTGCACTTTTTCCACCAGCAATTAGTCCGACTGCTCTTTCGGGCTTAATGCCATAAGTCGGCACTAGCTCTGCAGCATCTAATACGCCAAGCCGTCCACTAGTTCCAGCACCAAGATAGATTAAACGACCGCCATTAGAATAATTTTTAGCTGCTGCATCAATTGCTTGGGCAATTTGCTCATTTTCCTGTCTTACTGCTTGAGCAACTTTCTGATCTTCTTGATTAATCGTCTTAACCATTTCTAGTGTTGACATTCTATCAATTTCACTAGTTGCAGGATTACGCTCTTCAGTTTTTAACTCTTTAATTTCCATTTTTATCCTCTACTTTGTTGTAACAGTTGTAACAATTTGGTCTGCCTTCACCTGTTTAGTAGAAATAGGACTAATTTGAGCTACATCTTCCATATTATTAACAATGGTCATCACATCTGTAGGCTTATTGGCCGCTTTAACTGCTGCAACATCCATTTTGGCAATTAAGTCTCCTTGTTTTACATGCTGACCACTTTTTACATTAATTTCAAATGTCTCACCTTTAAGTTCAACCGTATCTATTCCAAAATGCAGAACTATTTCGAGTGGTCCTTCTGCTGACTCCATCGTAATCGCATGTTTGGTATCCATTATTGTTAAAATTCGCCCATCAACTGGTGCAACAATCTCATCACTATCTGGAATAACAGCAAAACCATCACCCAACATTTTTTGCGAAAACACATCATCAGGTACGGCAGTTAACGCTTCAAGTTGACCACTAACTGGACTAGCTAAAGATACTGAAACACTATTTTTCACTTCATTTGTTTCCTCAACCTGGTTTGCTAAAGTGCCATCTTCATTTTTGGCTAACATTGCATCTTGAGGAACGCCCCATAAATAAGTTAAAACAAATCCACCAAGGTAAGCTGCTAATAAGCCAATGCAGTAATATAGAGCCTTGTTATTCGCAATTAATGGTATCAGCGCAACTCCTGAGGTACCAATTGCCGTTGATCCTACATTACCAAAAGCACCTAAGACTGCACCACCAATACCACCGCCAAGACAAGCAGTAATAAATGGGCGTCCAAGCGGGAGCGAAACTCCATAAATCAAGGGCTCACCAACACCTAAAATTCCAACTGGCAATGCCCCTTTTATTAACTTAGTTAACGCTTTATTTTTGCGGCATTTAATCCATAAAGCTATTGCCGTACCCACTTGGCCTGCACCAGCCATAGCTAAAATCGGCAGAAGTGGAGTATAGCCCATTTTTTGAATCATTTGAATATGAATCGGCGTCAAAATTTGGTGGATTCCAAAAAGAACCATTGGTAAAAATACTGCACCTAAAATAAAACCGGCAATTGGACCACCAACTTTAAGTACCCAATTAATACTGTTAACTAGTGAATTTGAGATCCAACCCGCAAAAGGCATGACAATAAAGATGGTAGCTAAACCCATTATTAAGAGCGTTAAAAATGGTGTGAAAATAATATCCACAGAATCAGCTATATGCTTGTGGAAAAACTTTTCTACGTAAGAAAGTAGCCATACAGATATTAAAACTCCAATGATACCACCCTGTCCTGCAGCAAGTGGTTTGCCATCAAACACATTCGGAATAGTAACTGGCGGTAATACACCTGGCAACATAATAATTCCACCAATAATGCCTCCTAAACCTGGTGTAGCACCAAATTCTTTAGCAGCATTACTACCAACATAAATGTTTAGATAGGCAAATAAACCAGAAGAAATTACACCTAAAACAGTTATGCCCAGATTCCAGCTTGGTGGCAATATTTTAGCTGTCATCAAGTTTCTCAGCATCCCAGCCACACCAGAAATCAGTCCCGCACCAACAAAGGCAGGAATAAGTGGAATGAAGATAGCAGAAATATGTTGTAAAATTGCTCTCCACCAAGTTTGCTTTAAACTAGCTTTTTGCGCATTATGAACTATTTGTGCTTTTTGCATTACCTCTGATTTATCTTGTTGATATGTCTCGGTACTTGACGAACTTGGTGCGGTAGCTGGGAAAGGATCATTCTCTTTTACACCGGCAGCATCAACCATGCTTTGAGCGACTTTAGTATTCACCCCTGGTCCTAAAACAATTTCTAAAGTTTCACCGTCAACAACTCCAATGACACCATCTATTTTCTTAAGTCCGGCTAAGTTAACCTTATTTCTGTCTCTTATCGAAATTCGTACCCTTGTCATGCAATGATACAGCGATTTAACATTTTCGATTCCACCGATCTGGTCATAAATTTTTTGTCCCAAATCTGTATACTTGTCTATACTCATTTAAGCCTCCTTGCTTAAAAAAATAACTTGCTAGTTACCAAAATATTACTGCTTTTAGAACACAAAAACCACGGAGATACTTTTTCAGTATATCCGTGGCTCACATAAATTATTGAACTAATAAAAATTCATCCGTCGTTAACCGATGAGCACCTAATTTAGTTAATAAGTGATTATAATGATTCGTTACTGGTTTAATAGAAGAATCATATCCGTCCGAAATTAATGTAACTGAGTAGTCGCGACTCAATGCACTCTTTACTGTTGCCTGAACACAGGTATGATTCATTAACCCCACCACAACAACATTTTTAGGATTAAGATCATGTACCTTCTGAGCAAAGTTTGTTTGCGTAAACGGACTTGGTTCGTTCTTAGTGAAAACTGGTGCCGAGCTCTCGACCTTCAACTTAGAAGAAAAGTCACCAAGGTTTTCCTGCTTGACGTAAATAACTGGATCATTATTTTCTTCAAACTTTTTAATGACACGGTTAATCCGTTCAAGCAATTTTGCCTTCTTGCTCGAAAAGTGCATCGCTTGTTCCTGAACATCAACTACTAACAATAAATTATCGGCTGACATAATTATCCTCTCAACTAAAAACATTTCTTTGAAACCGTTTTTATTATAACGCTATATTGTTGGTATTCAACCTAAACTTTATTACTCGCTGTAAGATAAATTACTCATCCGATGTAAAGAATAGCTTTTTACCCGCTTCTATTTGATTTAATAATGGCAAATCTTCTTGTATCACCTGCGCTAAAACGTTAACCCGTTTATCAGCTGGCAAATCACATTTTGTGATTTGTAACTCACCTTGATAACGCATATATAAGCTATTATCACAGGTAATCGATCCTTTAGGACGTGCCAGAGCTTCGCTATTAGGAGTTGTTCCAAAGAGCTGCCGTTCACGTCCTTCAGCTAAACGAATAACTTTTTCTGCACAATCCCTTCGATTGTGCCATTCGTGACTAAATAGCTCTGGTACATCTTTGTTTATTCGCAACGTAATTGCATTCTCTTTAATGTAGTTTTTAAAGCTTCTCAGTGATGCCTGAGATAAGTCAGCATCACCGATAAAAACGTGATCACAGCCGAGCTCTTTCAATTCAAGCATCGCTGCCAATGGATTTTCTTTTCGTTGCTGTTCTACTGTCGGCAAGCCCTCATTAATTGGACCTCTCTTTTTTGCGTCTCCCGCAACAAAAGCCATCGTCTGCAAGTTCATTTCATGCAGCCAAACATTTTTGGCAGCTAACCAATTTGTGGATAAACCAGTCTCTGGTCGTGGATAATAATTATGCCAAGCTTGTAAATGGGTAAAGTCAGCACAATAACTTCGCAATGCAGTAACATCCTCTTTTTCAATCGTGCTTGCATTTAGTGCTATCGGCATCTCTTTTGATAGCTTTGCAATTGTGCTGTAATCAACTCCTGAATCTATCCTTAATCCTGTTAAATGCAACTTTTTAACCTGATCAATATCGGTAATTGCTACACCTAATTTCTCTAAGCCAGCCTTAGAAACATCCGCAATTAAATCTATATCCAAATTACTACACCACTTAGTTAATTCCCCTAAGCGCTTTAAAACTAGTCTATCATCATCTTCAGGAATATTTAGAGAAGTAAAAATTGTCGTTAAACCAGCATTACGCATTGCCAATAAGTAGTTATAATCAGCGGCTGTTAGGTCATGATCCAGATAAATTGAAAATCCAAGCATTTTTTCTCTTTCCTTCATAAAAAACTGTTATTTTTATTATACTATTTTTTTGAAAGCGATATCAAAGCAAAAAAGCTATAGGTTAAACCTATAGCCTTTTCTTTTGCAGAAAACTAGTTTTAGTTATTTTCTTCAAGTACAAATGTACTCCATGGTTCCACTAGATCAAGTAAATCAAGATCATCCTTTCTCAAGTGGCCAACCAGATTACGCCTACCATCATTTTCAAATGGAGTTAAAACAATTTGTAACTCGCCCTTATAGCGAGGATACTTGTCATTTACAACTACAACATCGCCAAAATCAAAGATAGACTTTTCATTATTATGAGCAGGAATGTCCTCATCGGAATAAACCACACGTGGCATTGTGTCACGTAATAAGTATTCAGAGGCGTCACCACGGTATAGATGCTTATCTTTTAAACAAATTGTTTGTTCAATTGGTAGAACACCTTCTTCAAAATCAATTCCTAAAACTGGAAATGGACTATTGAAGGCTTCAGCAGCTGCGGCAAGTTCTTCCTCACTAGCAAACGCATTACCAATGACAATGTCATCAATCATTTTGCTTAAGCGTAAGTGTGTCACTTGGCTAGCAATGTTTCTTTGACGATCACTTTCAATTGTTGGTAAGCCTTCATGAACAGGCCATGGACCAAATTGTGCATTCTTTGAAGAAATAAATGCAGCGGTGTGTAAACCATACTCACGATATTTAAGTGAATATTCCATAAAAATATCTTCACTCAAACCAGTATATTCCTGTGGATAGAAATTATGACACCCAATTAAGTTATCAGGCTCTGGATCATAAGACATAATGCTATCAAGGTAATTCGTACCACGACTCATATTAAGCTCAATCTTTAATCCGTATGGATTATGAGTCATTGCTGCTTCTTCCATCCCGCTGAAGCCTTCGTCTAAGCGCAGGCCCCAAACGCCTAAGTCATGGAAAAAGACTAAATTATTGTAGTCAATGTTTAATTCCTTGAATAAGCCTGGATTAATATCAACAACAGTCGTAAAGCCTAGCTTATTTGCATAAGCAACATCTTTTTTCAACTTAGCTAATAAATCTTCACCATCATCGCTCTTTAACTGCAATAGCGATGTAAAAATGCGCTTATAACCATATTTATGAGCCAAATCCATATACTTTTGATCTTGTTCAAAAGTACTTTGCTCTGGATAAAGTGATATACCTAATTGCTTCATAATTTTTATTACTCCTTAAACTAGGACTATTCTGCTTCAGGTTTCATATTGTTAGCAGCGATAACGAATGGTACATAGATAAAGAAACCTATAACCATGTTAACAGCCTGTAACACAATTGAACGCCAATCCATTGTTCCTAAAAATGCGTTGAGGAATGGTGGCATTGCCCAAGTTATTTGTGCTCTAACTGGGTTAACCAAGCCAAACTTCAAAGCAGCATATGAAATTGAAACCATAACTAATGGTGCAAGAACAAATGGAATGAAGTAGATTGGATTCAAAACAACAGGCATACCAAACATTACAGGTTCGTTAATGTTGAAGATACCAGGAACTAATGAAACTTTTGCGACAGCACGTTGATCTTCACGTTTTGAGAAAATCAAGATTGCTAATAGCAATAGTAAGGTGGAACCTGCACCACCAATCCAAACATAAAGATCAAAGTCTGTTCTTGTCCACATGTAAGGTAATGTTTTACCGTTGTGGTAGGCATTAACGTTAGCAATCAACGCAGTAGTCCAAATACTTTCGGTAACTGGTGCAAGAACGTTGGTACCGTGAATACCGAAGAACCAGAATAATTGAACCAAGAAGGTAATCAATAATACTGACCAGTAACCTTGACTGACTTTCATCAAAGGCTCTTGAATTGTCTTTGAGATAAAGTCAATAACAGTTGTGTTGTTGAGTTGGAATAGATAGTTAATAATACCGACAACATACAAACCTGCAACAGCAGGAATAATTCCAGTAAATGCGTTAGAAACTGCTGGTGGAACACTAGCAGGCATCTTGATTGTAATATGTTTCTTCATCAACATGATGTATACGGCAATAGCAATACCGCCCATGATCATTACTGTGAAGAAACCGTAAGCACCAAAGTACTTGTTAAAGTTGAAGTAACCCCATGCACTAACGTTTTTACCAGCTACAGCTGCACCAGCGTCAGTGATAGCTTTAACATCTCCCTTTGTTAAAGCAGCTTTTAAATCAAGTGAGAAGCTCTGTGGCAGTCCCATGATAAAAGTACCTAAGGTAACTAAACCACCAGCAATTGGTTCAACTTTGTATTGAACACACATTTGGTAACCAAATGTAAATGCAAATAGCAAACCTAGAACAGCGGTTGTACCTGTCCAGACTAATGCATTAATGGCAATTAGCCATTGCATTGAATTTACAAAGCCGGTCCAGCCGAATTGATTTGGTAGATCTCTTACTAACGCATTAATAACATTAGCTACAGAACCTGCCATAATCAATGGCATGATAGAAATGAAAGCATCACGCAAGGCTACAAGCCAACGAACCGAACCTATCTTTGCAGCAACGGGAACGACATGCTTATTTAACCAGTTAATTAAAGCATTCATTTTAATTTCCTCCTACTATTTTTAACTACACTTGTATTATACCATAGTAGATGAAATCGCTTTAGAAAAAGTAAAAAAAAACGCATTAAATAATAGCATTTAACAAGGTCTCTGTATAGTTTTATATGTATAAAACCATAAATACTAGCTTTTAATTTCGGAAAACAGCTTATTCAGAATTATTAAATAACAGTATTATACGAAAAACATTATCATTTTTTGCCTTTCATAATTTTTAATAATACCAAAAAAGGACTAATTAAAAATTAGTCCTTTAGTTATTTTCATAACTGTTACTAGCTTTGTTTTTCTTCTAACTTGGCACCTTTATTACTTGCCAAAACAAATGGTAAATATAGGAAAATATCCAAAATGAACAGTAAGAGTGAGAGGATCGTTGCTGGTATATCTCCTGCGGTTGTCACCCATGTAGTTAAAATAGGAGGAATTGTCCAAGCAGGAATAACAACGCTTTTTGCCACTACCCCTAATAAGGTTAGCGGATATGCAATTGCAAGGTTAATCAGTGGAACAAAGATAAATGGAATTACAAAGTAAGGATTCATTACAATTGGAATCCCAAACATAATTGGTTCAGAAACGTTAAAGATACTTGGAAGCAAGCCTAATTTGGCTACATCACGATATTCCTTACGCTTGGAAGCAATAAAGATTGCTATTAAGAACGGCAAAATTGCACCGGTTCCGCCAAACAAAGTGTACATACCAATCCAAGGATTCGTAACGATATTCGGAACGGCTTTGTGGGCAGCAAAGGCAGCCATATTTTGCTGAATTGCTGCTATCATTGGTGGAGAGGTCACCGATGCAACGATATTCTGTCCGTGCAAACCAAAGAACCACAAGAACTGTGTCACAAACTGAATAACGAAGCAACCAATCCATGACTCCATTGCTGCTTGCAAAGGTTGGGAAATTACTGCTTGAACTAAGTCGGTTATTCCTTGGTGGAAAATTTGGACATAAGCAAAAGTAATAACCGCAAAAACGATAACTACAAGTGACTCAGGTATCAGCGAATTAAAAGACTGCGCAACTGCAGGCGGTACACCGTCTGGCATTTTAATTCTTAACTTTTTCGCTTTGTAGAAAAACAACAATAGTTCTGTGCTTAGAACTGCCGCAATCAGGCCCACAAACATCCCACCAGATGAAGTTAGAGATTGTGCGTAGACCCCAGCAACTGTGACTGTTTTGACCGTACCAGTTATCATTGCAGGATTATTCAACGGAAACATAATTAAGGCAGTAGCTACACTTAAGATTCCCGCATGAATTGGACTAATATCGTTCGTACCAATTCTACCGTCAGCAATATAAGAATTAAGCAACCGGTAGCCAATTATAAACGTTACAAATATGGTCATAAAGCCCATAGTACCGTTGTTTACCATCGTTCCCATTTCAGTCAATTTAGCTGCATAAGGAAATGCCTTTAAAACCGCAGGTTGATTTAGAACTAGCGAGTTTAATAATAGGAAAAGCGAGTTAACCATAATTATTGGCGTAATGTCAACAAAGGCATCTCGAATAGCCACTAAATGTCGCTGATTACCAATTTTATTTGCTAAAGGTAAAACAAGCTTATTAATTTTTTCAGAAATATTCATTTTTACTCCCTTAACTATTTTTGAAATTTCTAACTTAAAGGATTCAATTATTGAAACGTTTCAATAACACTATTATACAATGTTTTTGGAAACGTTTCAATATAAAAATGAAAGCTTTTACAGATTACTTTAGTTTAATTACTTACCCGCTTTTAGTTTTAATACTCCAAAAGGAAATGCAGTTTCTGGCAAAGTGATCCTAGAACCAGAAGACTGGATGTTTCCTTTTGTTTCTAAGTTCTCAACAGATTTATAAGAAAAAGCTAAATCAGCAAGAGATTTTTGTTCACCACCCTGTTGTTGCTCGTAAAACAGATAGTGATTACCATCTTTCTTAGTTAGATATAGCTGATTTTTTGCATAATCGGGACACCCACGTGTACTATAGACCGCTTCCCCAAACACTTTTAGCCATTCACCCAGTTGCTTCATTAGAGCTAGTGCGGGTTCTGGTAAGGTCCCATCTGGCTTAGGCCCAACACCTAAAATCACATTCCCGCCTAAGCTAATAATCTTTACGATACTACTTAAAATTTCGTCAAAGCTCTTATACTGGTCGTTAGGAACATAGCCCCAGTTTTTGGCCAAAGTAAGATTGCTTTCCCAAACTTTTTTCGGTGGTACTGTTGGAATTTTTTGCTCCGGGGTAACATAATTTTCATATTTCCCACCAATTGTTCGATCAACAATTAAAGTATCTGGCTTAATCTGCCAAATCTTTTGTGCAATTTCATCCATTGGTAGTTGCTCATGATGCATACTATTAACCCAACCAGCATCAAGCCATAAAATATCAATTGGACCATAATTTTGACAAATTTCTAATAGCTGATTTTCAACGAACTGCTGAAATTGATGCCACAATTCTGGTTTCTCTTCAGGGTCGTAACTAGCATATCGACCTTGCGGGTCTGAATTAGGCTCCCAATAAAAAGGACTATGCCAGTCAGCCTTGGAATAATATGCACCTGTCGCAATCCCTTCTTTGCGAAATGCATTATTCACATACTTTAAAAGATCGGCTTGTGGATTAGTATGAAACGCAGAATCTGCTGCCGTTATTTTGTAGTCACTATAGCTTGTGTCGTACATATTAAAGCCATCGTGGTGCTTAGTTGTAAATAACATATACTTAAAACCCGCATCTTTAGCTGCTTTTGCCCAATCATTCGGATTAAATTTAACTGGATTGAATTCCCTATTCAAATTCCAGTAGTCATGCCTTAATGTGGTTAAATCTGATCTCCAAGCACCATGCTTGCGAGCCCAGTCATCTTCTTTAGATAATTGCCACGATTCAACTATTCCTGCTTGTGAATATAGGCCCCAGTGAAAAATAATGCCAAGCTTTTGATCTTGGAACCACTCAAGCTTGTCAATAATTTCAGTTGGCAAATCCTGATAGGCTTCTTGCTGAGTTGCTTTGTTTTCAATAATATCCTGTCGTTTCTTGTTTTCACTCATTTTCTAGCTCCTTTTGCCAAAAAATCTTATCCTGAATAAATACTTGCTTATTCACTTCTTGATTGTCGAGAAGTTTTAAAGTTGAGTCTGCCACTTTTTCCGCAATTTTATCCACAGGCTGCTTAATTAATGTAATCGGTAGCTTCATGTTTTGGAGTAGGTGAGAGTAACCAAATCCAGCAACTGCAATCTGTGTTCCAACTTCCATGCCAGCATCACGAATTCCTTCTACAACTTGAATTGCATTCGTATAATTGGTAACAAAAATCGAATCAAAGCCGTTTTTTATTAGCTCGGATACAGCTTCATACGCTTCAGTAGTTCCATAGTCAACATAAATTATTTGATCAGATGAAATTTTAACTGACATTTTTTTACATGCCGCATTAATTCCTGCTAATCGTTGTTGAAGTACATAATCGCTTTCAGTTGGAATGATGAATGCTGTTTTCTTTCGCTTTTTCAACATTCGTTCCACAACTTCTTGAGACGCTTGTTGATCGGCACTCAATATTTCTGGAACTGATTTGTCTGCTAAAGATGCTTCAACTGAGATTACAGGAATCCCAACCTGACCTACTTCTTGAAATGCATCCCACTTAGTTTCAGCTTTCAAAATAATTAATGCATCTACTGACCGTTCAATCAGTTTTTTCAGCTTGTATTCAAAAGTTTCCTTGTCGTTTCGGTGACTAGTTAAAAGCAAAAAGTAACCAGCCTGATCAAATAGTTGTTCTAATGCTGCCAGCAGCTGAGAGCTATAAAAGTTATCCATATTATCAACTAAGATCCCAATTGAAAATGATTTATTCATCTTCAGCGCTTTTGCCGTTTGATTTGGGATATAATGCAGTTCTTTGATTGCTTGCTGAATCTTTTCCTCATTTGCTTTTTTTAAATGAACACCATTCAAATAGCGTGAAATAGACCCAACAGACACACCTGACTTATTGGCAATATCTTTAATCGTGACCATTTTTACCTCTTTTTTTGTTTTTCAATAAAATTATAGGCTGCACCATATAAATTAGCGTCATTATGGTATTGACACGTTTCAACAACAGGCATGATCTTTTCAACTTTCTTTTCCACAAGTTGTGCCTTTAGACGCTTGGCTACTTCAGCACTAAAACTGCTACGCGCTGAAACACCACCACCGATAATAATTGCATCAAAATCGAACGAAACTTGAATGTTATAAAGTCCCATAGCTAAACAGTCATACACTTCGTCAATCAGCTCATTTGCCAACTTATCACCTTGATCAGCCAATAAAAACAGTTTTTCTCCATCTACATCATCGGCTTCTGTTTGAGCAACATACTTGGCTGCTGCCTTAACAATTGTTGCTTGCATACTCAAGATTGAACCATCAGCAGTCGACATTAAACCAAACTCGCCTCCAAACAGATGACTACCTTTGTATAATTTTCTATTTATAAAAACTGCACCACCGACACCAGTACCAACTACAACAAAAGCTACATTGGTAAAGTTTTTACCTGCACCAATATTAACTTCGCAAATGCCAGCACAATTAGCATCATTCTCAATAGTTACTGGCAGCCCAAATTCTGCTTCAAGCTCATGAAAAATTGGCCGATTATGAATATAGGGTACTGAACTGATACCATCAATTTCACCCCTTGTGTCATCAACTGCTCCTGGAGCACTGATAGCAATCCCATCTATATCCAGTAGTGTATCAAGATAGCGATGCATCTGTTTTACCAGTCCTTTGAATGTTTTAGGTGTTTCATACTTTTTTTGACACGTAATGTTATAATCGTCACCGAAATATCCACATTTAAGATTGGTGCCACCAATATCGAAAACCGCTAATTTCATTTTTCTCTCCTAGTATTTAGTCCAAGTACCTACCATTACTTTGAATTACTTTTTTAAACCACCAGTAACTTTTTTTAGGAATCCGTTTGAGATCAAGGACTTCTTTGTTAGTACGATTAACATAAACCATGCCATATCTCTTATCCATGTTGCCTGAAGAACTTGGTATATCAATAAGTCCCCAAACTAAGTAGCCAATAATGTCGACACCATCGATGTACATTGCGTCTTTTAATGCTTGAATATGTTCTTTGTGATATCTAATCCGAAGGTCATCATCAATTTCTTTTCCGTGGTAGTTCTCTCTAATTCCTATTCCATTTTCAATCGGAAACATTGGCAGTTGATACTGATTATACGTCTTGGTTAAAATGTCTCTAAAGCCAGTAGGATCAATTGACCAGCCCCACTCGTTTACTTGCAAAAATGGATTTTCTTTACCGCCATATTGAAGGTAATAATTTGGCGCAGTTTTGTCTGGAATCAAACTACTACTAATTGTTGCACTTTGATAGTAACTAAAAGCAATATAATCACTTTTCATTTTACTAATCTCTTTAAGGTCTTCAGGTAAAACATCCACATTAAGATTATTATTTTTAACAAAACTAATCACTTCGTTTGAGTAATGTCCAAAAACAAACGCATCTAACAAATTTTTGTTAAAGAACTCATCTAATTGACGTGCATACAAAACATCTTTGGGAAGTGCAGAAACAGGATAAACTTCACTGTAGGCGAGCATGCCCCCAATTTTACAGTCCGTTGTTTGATGTAAGTAAGCAGCAATTCTAGCGTGAGCTAGCATCAAGTGGTGACTAATGGTATAAATATCCGTCAGCGTTTCTTCTTCTTTTAGTGAGCCTGCAATTTTCGCTGCACCAGGCATAAAATAAAGGTTTTGTTCATTAAAAGTAATCCAGTATTTAACACGGTCACCAAACAAGTCGATCATCTTTTTACCGTATCGAACGAAAGCGTCAACTACATACCTACTACTGAAGCCATTATATTTCTTAGCTAGATTTAGTGGCATGTCAAAATGATAGAGGCAAATCATTGGTTGAATTTTTCTTTTTAACAGTTCATCGATTAGATCCGAGTAAAACTTAATTCCCTCTGGGTTGAAATCACCGTCACCCGTTGGGTTTACTCTACTCCATGATATTTGAAAACGATAGCAATTAATTCCCTGATCAGCCATCAAATCTAAATCAGCTGGATATCGATGGTACTCATCAATTGCTTCATCCCATACTGATGAGCCATCTTCTGATCGATAGTTTGCATAAACAGAGTCGCCTTTTCCACCTTCATGGACCGCACCTTCCGTCTGCATGCTTGAAGTTGAATTACCCCACATAAAATTATCAGGTAACGCTTGATTATTCATTTTCATACCTCACTCAATATTTTTGAAACGTTTCAATATATTATAGTAAAACATCTTTATTAAGTAAAGCTTCTTGCCACTTAACTGACATATTAGTAAGCTATCTTTGACAATAAAAAATGCCACCAAATATTTGGTGGCATTTGATATAAACGCATTAACTATTTGTTTGTAGTTGCGTAATCAGTAATGTTCAAAGTTTGTTGGAAACCATTTGCACTAGTGATTGTTAGAACAGTGTTGTTGTTGCTAAATTGAATTGCTGATTTGTCCACACCATTTGCTGTAGCAGCAAGTTGAACAATTTGATCAGCTTCACTAATACTTAAGTTCTTTAAGTCGTTAACTACAACTTTTTTGCCGTTAAGAGCATTTTTAGCAGAAGTTATTTTGCTTAAAGTATCATTTACCTGTGCAACAGTTGAAATTGCAGTATTAACTTGTGTACCAGTTGCAATAGCTGCATCGTAGGCATCACGTAATGACTTAGCTGAAAGCTTATATGCATCGCTAGCCTTAACAGCTGCTGCTTGACCTAAAGCATCTTGTAGTGGCTTCTTGTCTGTATCAGTAGCAGTAACGGTCTGACTTTTAGCAGTTTCTGGTGTGTTAACTGGAGTAAGTTTATGTCCACTTACAGTGTTAACATCACTCTCTTTAATAAAACCATTCTTATCACTTTGTAATTTATAGAACAAAACAGCCTTGCTTTCAGATTGAACCCAAATATAACGCAGTTCATTTACACGAGCAACATGTCCTTTAGCAAAGGTCTTTGTTGGCTGAGCAACACCCTTTTCATCATAAACATTAGTGTCACGCGCAATAGTAGCAAAAGTTTCATTCTGATTGTCTACTGGCTTTTCATTTGCGGGTTTTAATTGCTTACCGGTGATTACACCAACATTGCTCTTCTTAACCCATTGATTTTCACCAGGATATTTACTATCGCTAATACGATAGTATAATTTTCCGTCAATATACTGTAATTTATCTACTTGAACTTGTTGCCCCTTCTTAAGCAAAGTCTTGCTTGCATTACCTTGATCATCGTAGATATATGCATTATGGTTCAAAGTAATTACAGTAGGATCATTTTGGTTATCGCTTGGCGTATTGTCCTCGTTGACTGGTTTTAAACTTGCACCAGATAATTTGCCAACATTAGCTGCCTTGACAAATTGATTAGATTGGCCACTGATGCGGTAGTAGAGCTTATTACCAATGTAAATTGCTTGATCAAAGGTAACTATTTGACCCTTCTTGATCTTCTTCTTGTCAGTTTTGCCCTTAGCATCGTAAATGTAAGCATTGTGCTTAATCTTAGCACTTGCAGTAGAAGTGGTTGCGTTAGCTTTGGTAACCTTCTTACCGTCAACATAGCCAACATTAGCTGCTTTGACAAAAGCACCACCACCAATATCGTAAAATTCAATATCATCGATTAGCACTTTGTCTTTATATTTAAGAGTAATGCCTTTACCTATGGTGGTGTTCTTTGAACTTCCCATATAAGTCTTTAGACGCTTACCGTCTTTATCATATACATAAGAATTGTGGCTTAATTTAATTGTGCCCTTCTTTGAAGTATTTTTCTTAGTAGAAGAAGTCTTTTTTGCTGTAGATTTATGAGCTGCTTGCACCACTGCAGTTTGACTCGCACTCAATACTGGACTAACACCAATAAGTGCAGCTGTTGATACCATCATTAATTTATGACTTAGTTTCATTTGTTTATTACACCTCATTAAAAAACTATTTTAATATATTTATTGTATACCGAAAATGCAATTAAACCAATCAAGATGGTAACATCTTACCTTTTCTTAATACTATTTAATTACATTTGTGTTGTCTTCTAAATTTAATCCTGAAAAACAGGTTTACTCCCAATTTTCATCTTTTGATAACGGTAACTTGTGCCAATAGTCGGGCTTATTCACCTGACGTCCACGTGCAATCGCCATATCATACTTGTTTACATCCTTGGTAATAGTTGAGTCAGCAGCAACAAAGGCGTGATCTGAAATATTTACCGGTGCGATTAAAGTGGCTCCTGAGCCAATGAAGGCACGGTCACCGACATTAATATGATCCTTTTTTATACCATCATAATTAGCAAAGATTGTGCCACAACCGACATTAATGTCTTTACCCAAAGTTGCATCCCCAACATAAGTCAAGTGACCAACCTTAGAGTTCTCGCCAATTTCGGCATTCTTAACTTCAACAAAGTTACCGATATGTGCACCCTTCTTAATGATTGAATTAGGCCGCAAATGCGAATTTGGTCCAATATCAGTGTTTTCAAACATTTGTGAGTTCTCAATTGTTGATGAAGTAACTGTTACATGGTCGCCAATAGATGAGTCAACAATCCGTGAGCCAGAAGTAATCAAGCAATCACTGCCAATTTCTGTCTTGCCCTTAATGACAACATTGCCTTCAATAACTGTATCCGAACCAATTTTCACGTCTGAATCAATATAAGCTGTATCAGGATCAATAAAGGTAACGCCATTGCACATGTGCTTTTCATTAATCCGCTTTTGCATGATTTTACTTGCTTGCGCGAGCGCAACACGGTCGTTAACACCGATGCTCTCACTAAAATCACGCATGCGATATGCTCCAATTCGTTGACCTTCATTGCGCAAAATTTCCAGAACATCAGTCAGATAATATTCACCTTGTGCATTTTGATTATTAACATGTTTCAGTGCTTCAAACAGCAATTTATTATCGAAACAAAAAACACCTGTATTAATTTCTTTGGTCTTCAATTCCTCAGGACTGCCATCTTTTTGTTCAACAATTCTTAAGACGTTATCTTGATCGTCACGGATAATTCTACCGTAGCCGTATGGGTTAGGTGCTTGCGCAGTTAAAACAGTAGCTGCATTACCTTTAGTTTGATGGTAATCAAACAATTTTTTAAAGGTTTCACTAGTAAACAATGGCGTATCACCAGTAATAACTAAAGTGGCACCATCTTTTCCTGCTAACTCTTTTTCTGCAGTTAAAACGGCGTCACCCGTTCCCAACTGCTTTTTCTGCAGTGCAAATTCTGATTTTCCACCTAGTACCTTTTTAACATCTTCTGCACCTGTGCCAACAACAGTTACAATCT
The DNA here is from genome assembly GCF_003150935.1 of Lactobacillus apis. Classification (NCBI taxonomy): domain Bacteria; kingdom Bacillati; phylum Bacillota; class Bacilli; order Lactobacillales; family Lactobacillaceae; genus Lactobacillus; species Lactobacillus apis. Next base: position 1,385,397 of record NZ_CP029476.1, read on the forward strand.
TATCAGGTTCGATTCCTTGTGCAGCCTCAACAACGTGTTCAACCATTGTTTTTCCACACACTTGATGTAAAACCTTGTATAGCTGAGATTTCATTCTTGTACCCTTGCCAGCAGCAAGAACAATAACAAATTTTTTCAATGTTTTTTAGCCTCTTCTAATTTTGGATTTTGCCCTACTTTTATTTCAAACTAAAAGCGATCATAATCGGTATGTGCGATTATGGTTCCTGGCTCAGCAATAATGACTTTCTTTTTACCGTCTACACGCTTAATTTTAACTAATGAAAGGTGACCTTCAATTAGCTTTTCATCTTCAAAATCAGCTTCACATAAAACACAGATACCAGCAATATTGCTATCGAATTCTCTAACTAGTTGCTGCATACCGGTCAAAGTACCACCGGCCATCATAAAGTCGTCTACTAGCAAAACATTAGAGTGTTCATTTAAAACCCTTGTAGGTAATTCCATCTTGGACACACGATCAAGCGAAGAAGAAATGTAGTTAACAGAAACCGTTGCGCCTTCAGTCACCTTTGAACGTTTGCGTGCAATAATAAATGGTACGTTTAAATGGCGCGCAACAGCTTGAGCTAGTGAAATACCCTTGGTTTCAATTGTCATTACCACATCAATTTTGGAATATGCATAACGTGTAGCAATCAGCTTACCAATTTTTTCAAGGTCTTGCGGATTTCCTAAAATATCAGAAAGATAAACGAAGCCGCCCGCTAATATCCGATCCGGGTCCTCAATTCTTGCAGCTAAATCAGTTAAATAATTTTGCGCATGTTTTTTACCCCAAAAAGGAACGTAACGGACACCTCCTGAAGCACCCGCAACAGTTTCTAAGATACCATCCTGATTATTAGCTAAAGTATGCTTTAAGATTGCCAAATCTTCTGAAATAGATGACTTAGCAGCTCCATAACGCTTAGCGAAAAATGGTAATGGTATCAAGTCATGTGGGCGTTCCATTAAATATTTAGTCATATCGACCAATCTCTCTGAACGTTTCATAAAATCCCCTCTCTAATGTTTGTCTTTTGCCTGCTTCTACTATACACTGAACGACAAAAAAAGACACTAACATTTTACAAAATGTTAATGCCAAAAAGTATGATCTTTTTATTTTTAATCTAGCTTATTCAGCCGCATCATCAAATTTTAATGTGATATTTTTGGTTAACAAATCCGTGTAGCTATATGAAACATGTTCAAAGTTATTTTGGTCCTGATCCAAATCAACAACGAAAACAGCTGGGAATGTTTCCTTCAAGACCCCGCGTCTTTTGGTAACTTTTTTACGTCCTGCTCTTGCAACCACAGTCAAAGAATCACCCAAATGTGAATCTAATTTCTGCTTAATAGTAGTAATAGATGTTGGCACTGTTAACAACTCCTTTGGAGCTCTATTTTACTACAATATTATCATTTTTTCAATTCTTTTTAAGTGGTAGCCCAGAAGCTTTTCATGATTTTTGCGGTGAAATCGCGGCTGCAATCTGGATGAACTGCTTGATTGTGAGCTGTTCCGGTCTAATACGTGGATCCACTCCTAAAGAATCTACCAACTGTTTTCGTTGATCAGGATCTGGTACTAAATTCTTTAAATTATTATTTAAAGTTTTACGCCTTTGACTGAAACACATTTTCACTACCCAATTAAAGTGTTTCGGATCACCAACATCCATCTGTTCTGTCAAAGGAGTCAAAACAACTACACTTGAGTCAACCTTAGGGCGCGGAATAAATGAACTGCTTTTTACGTTTAGCGCAAGTTTGACTGTCATTTGCGTTTGAACCGCGATTGTCAAAGGACCATAAGCTTTACTATTTGGCTGAGCGTCTAGCCGCTCGGCAACTTCTTCTTGCATCATTAAAGTTAAACTAGTGAAATTTAAGTTTGCTTGATTCAAAAAGAAAATAATCGGAGTTGTAATATAGTATGGTAAATTAGCTACAACCTTAATTGGTTTTTTTACATCAAGGAAATCTTCAAAATCTGCCGGAAAGTCTGCCTTCAAAATGTCCTTCATCATTAGTTTAAAGCGGTCATCAAGTGGGGCGCCATCTATTTTAGCAGGGAGTTCACTATGTAAAATTTCCGGTAAACTCTCATCAACTTCGTAGGCAAAGACCTTTGCACCAGCAAGCAAGAGCTGCTCCGTCAACGAACCAATCCCTGGTCCAATTTCAATCACCTGATCACCAGGTTGAATTCCAGCTGCCTGAACAATCCCCTTAATTGCATCTAGATCAACTAAAAAGTTTTGTCCTAGGTTCTTCTTCGCCTTAATAAAGTAGCGATTAATAATTGCTTGAGTCCGAACCGCGGAACCAATTGGAATTTCGTTATTCATTTTTTGCCTCCTTAACGGCCTGCTCAAGTTGCTTAAGCGTAATACCAAATGTGCATAACCGGTTGTAAAACTGTTTTGCGTTGCCATAACCGATACGCAAGCTAATTCCCACTTGCTCACGTAATTTTCGCGAATTGGGCCCGCTTGATAAACCCAGTTTTTGATAAGCTTGCTTGCTAATATCACTAGAAGGAGCCTGCTGTTCATGTAAGTCGCTCAAAGCCCTAACAAGTGCCTGCTTTGAGGCATGCTCAACTCCCAGTGAATTGCCCTTTCCTTTTTTATGAGGATCGCCTTCTTTGCGTGTAATAAAGGCCTGCTTAGCACTAGGGACCGCCTCAGTAACTAATCTGCGGATTCTCTCACCATTAAGATCTGGGTCGGTTAAGACAATTATTTCACGTTTCTTTGATAATTCTTTTAACTCAGTCAAGACCACCGGTGGCACATCAGAGCCATTGGTTTCAATTGTTTCGATGCCAGGAAAAAACTGTTTTAGGCGAATTGTATCATCTTTACCTTCTACCACTACAACGGCATTAAATTGTTTTTTAGTTAAGACCATATACCCTCATCGTATTTTCATAAGTTGCCTTGGCAACTTCTTCTAACGGAATGTCTTTCAATTCAGCAATTGCTCTTGCAACGTAATAAACATTGCCAGGTTCATTTTGCTTACCGCGATATGGCTTAGGTGTTAAAAATGGTGCATCCGTTTCAACTAATAACCGGTCCATTGGTGTCTTCTTTGCGGCCTCATGAACCTCCGTTGCTTTGGTGAAAGAAACAACACCAGAATATGAAAAGCAGACGTTTAAATCTAAAAACTTTTCAAGCCAAGAAACATCACCGTTAAAACTATGCAAAACTGCCCCGTATTCTAGATTACTGTTCTTCAAAATGTCATAACAATCTGCAAAGGCATCCCTTGTGTGAATGTCTACGGGCATTTTCAATTCATGTGCAACCTCAATCTGGCGTGCAAATACTTCGCGCTGCTGTTCACGCGGAGATTCATCCCAGTAATAATCAAGGCCGATTTCTCCAACTGCAACAACACCAGGTATTTGCAGTTGTTCAATTAACTCATCTTCAGCCTTTTGGTCGTAATCTTTAGCAACATCAGGACAGTACCCGACCATTGCATAAACCTGCTCAAAACGTTGACTAAGTTCAATTGCGCCCCGATTAAACTCTGGATCTTGACCAACACAAATCATCTTATTAACACCCAATTGGCGTGCGCGATCAAGATAAAATTCTTCTTTACCCTGGAAAGGCCCATCTTGCAAGTGCGTATGATTATCAATTAATTCCATTAACCTAATTCGGCCCCAATTTCATGTTCGTCGCCAACAATTGCTAACTTAACTGTGCCACCTTTTTCACTTGATAAAAGCATTCCTTGACTTAATTGACCAAGCATTTTACGTGGTTTCAGGTTAGTAACTGCCAAAACTTTTTTATCCAGTAACTCGCTAGCATTTGGATAATACTTCCGAATACCACTTAAGATTTGACGTTCATCACCATTACCAAAATCAAGTTGGAATTTTAATAGTTTACTTGATCCTTGAACAGGCTCAACTGAAAGAATCTTTCCAACTCTAATTTTGACTTTGTCAAAATCATCAATTGAGATTTCTTTATCTTTTACTTTCTCACTGCGGCTTTCCTTTTTTGGTTTTGCCTTAGCCATTTCATCCTTGATGTACTTAATTTCGTCTTCTGGTTTCAAACGTGGATAAATTGGCTTTGGATCACTGATAACTTTGACATTCCAAGCAAAATCGCCAAAACCAAGTTGCTTTTGTTCAGAATTATCCCAATCAAGTCCCAGCTGTCTAAACATTTCAACTGGTGTTCTAGTCATAATTGGTGCAATTAATAAGGCAATGATTCTTAAGCTTTCAGCTAAGTTGGACATTACACGCGACAAGTCCTCTTTTTTGCCTTCCTTATTTAGTTCCCAAGGAGTGGTTTCATCAATGTATTTATTTGCACGGCTAACTAGTTTCCAAATATCTTCAATTGCTTGGGTAAAGTAAAGTTTATCCATATCTTTTTGATAATTAGCAATTGCCTCAGTGGCAACGCTAGCAAGCTCTTGACCGAACTCATCTTGGTCTTTAGCAACAGGCGCCACTTCACCATTTTGATATTGATTAATCATTGAAACTGTCCGGTTAAGCAAGTTACCTAAATCATTTGCTAAATCGTAGTTAACACGTTCAACAAAGTCTTCCGGTGTAAAGACTCCATCAGAACCAAATGGTAATGCACGCATTAAGTAGTAGCGTAAAGCATCTACGCCATAGCGATTTATGATAGATTCAGGATAAACTGCATTACCCTTAGACTTGGACATCTTACCGTCCTTCATTAATACCCAGCCGTGACCAATAACGTGCTTAGGTAAAGGCAAGTCTAGTGCCATCAACATAATTGGCCAGTAAATTGTGTGGAAACGAACAATTTCCTTACCTACTAGGTGAACATCTGCAGGCCAGTATTTCTTAAAGAGTGAGTCGTCATCTGAACCATAACCCAATGCAGTAATATAGTTAGACAATGCATCAATCCACACGTAAACAACGTGCTTAGGATCACTTGGGACAGGAATTCCCCAGGAAACAGTAGTACGAGTAACTGATAAATCTTCAAGACCAGGTTTAATGAAGTTATTAACCATTTCTTTTTCACGAGAATGAGGCAAAATAAATTCAGGATGGTCTTGGTAATATTGGTAAAGTCGATCAGCATACTTACTCATCTTAAAGAAGTATGATGGCTCCTTAACTAGTTGAACCTCATGACCTGATGGCGCCTTACCACCAATCACATTGCCTTCATCGTCCTTATAAACTTCTGCAAGTTGAGATTCAGTGAAATATTCTTCATCTTCAACTGAGTACCAGCCAGTGTATTCACCAAGATAGATATCGCCTTGTTTTAATAGTTGTTCAAAAATTTTCTGGACACCCTTAACGTGCTCTTCATCAGTAGTTCTAATGAATTTATCGTATGAAATATCTAGGCTCTTCCATAGCTTTTTGTATATTACAACCATGTTGTCAACAAACTCTTGTGGCTTAATTCCTTGCTTTTCTGCTTTTTGTTCAATCTTTAAGCCGTGTTCGTCAGTACCAGTTAAAAAGAAAGTGTCATAGCCTTGGCTACGCTTGTAACGTGCCATTACATCGGCAGCAATTGTTGTGTATGCATTACCAATGGTTAAACGGCCGGACGGATAGTAAATTGGGGTTGTAATATAAAAAGTTTTTTTATCAGCCATATTCTGTTCTCCTTAAGATTCGTTTAATTTCATTATATTATACTACATCAATAAAAAAGAGAATTCCTCACGGAGTTCCCTTTTTTAGATATATTATAAAGATTTGCCTATTTAAATTAAGAATTTTTCATCTTTCATGTAGAAGTGTTTTACAATCATCGTCAACAAGATATAGAGAACTAAAATCACTAAAACAATCCAGATAAAGGAAATTGGCATTGGTCCAAAGCCTAATTTTTGTGCAAGGAAGGAAAATGGAATCAATGTTCCAATTACCCCTGCGCCAAAAGTAGACAAAGTAACGCTTGGCGATGCGTGCTGGCCAATAAATGGTAAGCGTGGATCACGTAAAGCATGAATAACCATTTCTTGTGTCCAAAGTGACTCAATAAACCAGCCAGTGTGGAACAATGCGATAAACGCTGCTTGTTTAGCTGGCCCAATTGCAGTAAAGCTGCCACCAACTAAATGTGGACAAATGACGAAGTACAGCAGTGCAAACGTCAAAATATCAAAAACGGATGAAGTTGGTCCGAAGTAGAACATGAATTTTGGCAGCTTTTTCGTTGACCAAGTACGCGGCTCACGCAAGAATTCATCAGACATATCATCAAATGGTAGCGATAGACAGCTAGTTCCATACAGTAAATCTAGTGCTAACAGTTGTAATGGCAGCATTGGTAAGAATGGCAAAAATGAAGAAGCAACCATAATCGACAGGATATTACCGAAGTTGGATGATAAGGTAATCTTAATATACTTCATCGTGTTACCAAAGACCTTACGCCCAATTCTAACACCTGTTTCTAGTACGTTCAGATCTTTGTGTAATAAGATAATGTCAGCTGATTCCTTAGCAATATCAACTGCTGTATCAACTGAGATTGAAACGTCTGCGGCTTTCATTGCAGGGGCATCGTTGATGCCATCGCCCATGTAGCCAACCGTGTGACCGTTGTCTTTCAATAAGTTTATAATGTTGGTTTTGTCTTCTGGAGATAACTTAACAAAAATGTTGCACTCTTCCACCATTTTTGCCAATTCTTCAGGGCTCTTACCTTCTAAGTCTGCACCAGAATAGACAGTGTCAACATTCAAGCCAACTTGTAAACCAACTGTTCTGGTAACAGCTTCATTATCGCCCGTTAGAATTTTAACGGTAATTCCATCATCCTTGAGTCGTGCAAGGGCAGCCTTAGCACTTTCCTTTGGTGGATCAAGAAAGGCAAGGAAGCCGCATAGAATCAAATCACTCTCATCTTTAACAGAGAATTCACCAACGGGTGCTGGATTGCGCTTGTATGCCATCATGATAACCCGCAAGCCATCATCGTTCATATCATTGACTTTGTCCATTACCTTTTTCTTGCGTTCATCAGTAAGTGGCAAAATCTGTCCGTCAACCTCGATCTTAGTGGAAACAGCCATCATTTCCTCGGACGCACCCTTAGTTACCAAAAGGTGTTCACCGTGCTCACGGTCAGAATTTTCCACAACCACGCTCATTCTTCTTCTAGAAAAGTCAAACGGAATTTCGTCAATTTTGTTGTAGTCACGTTGAATTTCATTAATGTCTAGTTCATCACCGGCAGCTTCAATAATTGCCTTATCAATCAAGTTTTTCATTCCTGTTTGATAGTATGAATTCAGGTAGCCTAACTCCAAAACATGTTGGTTTTCGTGCAAGTTGAGGTCATAGTGACGCTCTAAAACCACTTTATCTTGAGTTAATGTACCGGTCTTATCAGTACATAGAATATCAGCTGAACCAAAGTTCTGGATTGAATTCATCTTCTTAACAATCGTGCCTTTTTTAGACATTTCGATTGAACCCTTAACCAAATTGGTTGTAACAATTACTGGCAACATTTCCGGCGTTAAGCCAACGGCAGTTGCGATTGAAAAGATTAATGCACTAACCCAGTCACCCTTTGTTAAGCCGTTAATAATGAAAACAAGTGGTGCAATAATTGCCGTCATGATAATTAACAGCTTAGAAACATTTTTGATACCGTCATCAAAAGCTGTGTTTTTGACATCATTGTGTGAAATGTCGTGGGCTAACTTACCAAACATGGTTCGTTCACCAGTGGCAAAAACCACACCTAGTCCGGAACCAGAAACAATTGTGGTCCCTTCGTAAAGAACATTAGGGTAGTCGAGGTAATCTCGATCGGCACCAATTTTTGGTTTCTTAGTCGCAATCTTTTCTACTGGATTCGATTCACCGTTTAGTGAACTGGATGAACAGAACAAGTCTTTACTATTTAAAAGACGCATATCTGCAGGAACCATGTCGCCTGCAGCCAGTCTGATGATATCGCCAACGACCACTTCGCTGGTATCAATTTCTTGGTCCTTACCGTCTCTGATAATGTCTGTTGTTACAGAAACCATCTTGAGCAGCGAATCGACCGCGTTTGATGACCTAACATTTTGAATAAAACTAGTTACTCCCGAAATAAATACCATGATTAACATGATTAAAACAGTAGTTAAGTCTTTTTCACCTGCTGGTACAAAAATATAATCTGTACATAGTGACAAAGCAGCTAAAACTAATATTACCAGTGTAAACGGTGTAATAAAGGCTTCTACCAAAAAGCGCAATTTTGAATTGTGTTGTGTGGACTCAATTGTATTTGCGCCATACTCCTCACGATTTTTTTCTGCTTGCTCAGTGGATAAGCCTTCACTACTTGCATGTAGTCTAGCTAAAGTTTCAGACCTGCTTTCTTTGGCAATTGCCTTCACCAGTTCTAAATCCTTGTTGCTGGTTGCCTCATTTGGTTTTCTCAGCATCATTCTCACTCCTTTTTTCAAAGAACTCAAACAAACTAAAAAGGGACCGCCTACATACCGCTGGCGACCCCTTTAAAACAAGGTATCATTAATACTCGTCGTTCAGTTTTAACACTACGTGACGTAAGCTTAGAGCTAGCTATCTGGTTGCCGCCTTATGTCGACGGAAACTATTTGACTCGTTGGCATCTCTGGATGTTTCCGGGCGATAGCATATGTTCACGTAGGAGTCTCACCTAACAGTTTATTTGTTGCTATTTAATTTTCATATTGAGTGTAATATATCAAACTATGCTAAGTCAAGTTATTTAATTTATTTCTTTAGTTGCATATTACTCTTGAAGAAATATAATAAGCCACCGATTACTAGTACTAGTGCCAAGGCAATCGGTAATGCCAGACGGCGCGGATGTGTAAGCTGTGTCCGTTCATCGTTTGATAAATCATATTTATCTAGTGCATATTGGTAGCGCTGATCAATTGTGGTAGCGCAAGCTCTAAAAACGAACCGCAGGCCCTTATTAAACTCTTTTTTATTGTTACTACGAAGCTGATCAGATTGTGACCGAATAATGTTACCCCTAATGTCAGCAGTAAAGGCACTATGTAGATCCTTGCTGGAATAAATCTGAACATTTTTCTTTTTATCCTTATAACCCACAATAATAAAGACAGTGCGCTTATACTTACTTAATTTCTTAGGTGTTAAATGATCAACCCGGTTGACTGTTTTTACAATGATCTTGGGTTGCTCACTGGTTTGTAAATAGCGGTTGTTTTTCTCCTTAATTAACTTGCTAGTTTCTTTTTCTACCAAATTACAGTTATCGTGTAAATCTGGATTTGAAAAAGCGGTCGTTGTTAGAAAAAGACCGATCAGTGCAATAACTGCTACTAGCTTAGTTTTCAGCATCTTCCAATTTACGTGCCAACTGCTCCACGTAATTTCGGTCGATTTTAATTTGCTCATAAGGAACCCCACAATCTTTAAACAGTGCAATTGTTAACGGACTGTCGTGATAGTCAAAATAATAATTAATCTTCTTAACTCCAGCTTGAACCAGCGACTTGGCACAATTATAGCATGGAAAATGCGTGACATAGATCTCCGTACCATCAGTTGAAACGCCATTACGAGCGCACTGAATAAGCGAGTTCATTTCGGAGTGAATGGTGCGGACGCAGTGCCCATCGACCAGCTGGTGGCCAACATCATCGCAGTGTGGTTCATTCGTAACAGAGCCATTATAGCCCGTACCAATTATCCGATTATCCTTAACCAGAACACTACCAACAAGCGCACGATCACAGGTGGAACGTTGGGCAATTACCAACGCCTGCATCATAAAATATTGCTTCCAAGGAATCCGATCACGCATCTTTTTTACCTCTTAAAATAGTTCAGACCGATTGCATCCCTTACCTCACTTAAGGTTTGATTTGCAACCTGGTTGGCTTTTTCCGAGCCTTCGATTAGCATTTCATAGACTTCATCTTGCTTTTGTTCATATTCTGCTCTGCGCTGGCGAATTGGTGCCAATTCGTTTTCAAGCACTTCATTTAAATAGCGCTTAATTTTGACGTCACCCAAGCCGCCTTTTTGGTAATCTTCCTTTAATTGCGCTACCTTATTTTTATCAGGATCGAAAATGTCGAGGTAAGTGAAAACAGTGTTGCCTTCAACCTTGCCTGGATCTTCAACATGAATGTGATTAGGGTCAGTGTACATTGACATGACCTTTTTCTGAACAGTTTCAGAATCATCAGATAGATAAATCGCATTACCTAAAGATTTTGACATTTTGGCGTTACCATCAAGTCCTGGTAAACGACCCTGGCCTTTTTCAGGAAAGTAACCTTCTGGTTCAACCAAAACATCGCAGTCATAAACGCGGTTAAACGTACGAACAATTTCACGTGCCTGCTCAAGCATTGGCTCTTGGTCATCACCAACTGGCACTAGTGTTGCCTTGAACGCCGTAATATCGGCTGCCTGCGAAACTGGGTAGTTCAGAAAGCCAACCGGAATGGAATCATTAAAGTTCTTTTGCTTAATTTCAGCCTTAACTGTTGGATTACGCTCCAAGCGACTCACAGTCACAAGGTCCATATAATATGCTGTCAATTCAAATAGAGCAGAAATTTGGGATTGCACAAAAATAGTTGATTTTTCAGGGTCAATGCCAACAGCCAAATAATCCAATGCAACTTGAATGAGACTATTACGGATTTTTTCGGGATCGCGGGCATTATCAGTTAATGCTTGTGTATCAGCAATCATGATATAAGGCTGATACTCCCCTGAATTTTGTAGCATTACCCGATTTTTTAAGGAACCGATGTAATGCCCAACGTGGAGCTTTCCGGTTGGGCGGTCACCCGTCAAAATAACTTTTTTAGCCATGGTTTTTACCTTTCTGAAAACTTAAAAACTGTTTTAATGTAATAATTATAGTTAATTCTACCAAAAATCAAGCAATGATTAAACATGGAGGATAAAATGTGCAATCAATTTCAGCTGCCTACCTTAGCAGATATTAAAAAATACTTAGTAAATGACTTAAACCTACCATTAATTGAACCCGATAAGAACTTACCACAAAATCAGGCAGTTTTTCCAAAAGGGGCCGCTTCAGTGTTGCTATACCAAAATGATCAGCTTCAACTCCAGTCAAAAGCTTGGGGTTACCCTAGTCCATTTGACCACCAAAAGGTGCTTTTTAACGCACGCGTTGAACGGTTTTTTGAGCAAAAGAAGTCAATGTGGGATTCTTCCTTTGCTAAATATCGGTGCATCATTATTGCTAGCCAGTTTTTTGAATCCAGTCATGAAACTTATGTTGCTGCTAACAACCATGAATATCACGAACGCTACTATTTTCAAACTGCTAATGAGCCATTAACGCTGATTGCCGGAATCTATCAAAAAGACCATTTTTCAATGGTAACTACGCAGCCGTCAGCAGAATATGCCAAAGTGCACGATCGGATGCCGCTAGTGATCAAACCTAGTGAACTACGCCAATGGCTCTTTCAGGACTTTTCATCCCTCGTTGATCGTAGTCACTTTCAGCTCACAAGTGCCAAGCTTCCTCAACGGCAGTAAGTATCTTTTTAAAATAACTTCAACTTCTTCATAAGCTAATTACCAAATCTGTGCTTGGTTTCAAAAAAGAAACATGGTAAACTATTTGAGTAATGCGGGTATAGTTTAATGGTAGAACGTTAGCTTCCCAAGCTGAAGATGCGGGTTCGATTCACGCTATCCGCTTAACAAGAAAAAGGCAACGATTAATCATCGTTGCCTTTTTTGTTTTATGTTATTTTGCTTAAGTCATAATAATTAGAATTACGCTATTTAGGACCGCCAAGTAGATTGGCATCCAAATTGTCTGGGTATGCAGATACGACCATGCAAATATTGCGCCAAAAAGCGCATTAACTAGCAAAAGCGCAATTGAATCTTGCCAGTTTAGCAAACTAAACAAAACGCCTGAAACAATAATACCCAAAACTGCTGTCATTACTGTGTTTTGGCGAAAAGCATAATTAAACAAGAAACCAGTAATTAAGAATTCCTGCAAAACTGGTATAACCACACCCAACGCCAATAAGAGAAACCAATAGGCTAAAGTCGATTCATGATGCAAATAAGCAATCTGAAAATGATACATTTTTAATTTTCCAGTTGATTGCAACCACGAAACAAAAATGCGTAAAACTGTTATAACAATTGTTGAAGCAATAATTAAGCCAAAGTTATTAAGCCAGGAACCAGAATAGCTTCTATCGAAAAAGCGTTGCTCACGATTAAACCGGTAAATGAAAAATAGCAACACCATCAAAGAAATGGTTATAAACAAAATCAAATCCCAGATGTGAATTGGTGAATTCATCGTAACCAGTTTGAACGCGCCGGCAACCATTAAGTAACCAATTAAATAGAAAATATAGCGTATTAGGTTACCCTGTCTTGATGCTGGTGTATTCACTATCAATTACCCCTATCTCTTTGTGTACCCTACAAATTCCATATTATAGCAAAAAAAGACTACTTTATGAAACACCAGCACGATTTTTCATTTAAGAAAGGCTAAGCACTAATCGTAAGCATTACCGCCATTATGGCCTCCAACCAAGCTACTACGTTTAATTGCAGTTGCGCCATGAAGCAGACTTGACGCCTTGACTAAGCTTGTAAAACCATATTTTTGTCTTATTTGATCAACTGTTTGATCAATTTTTTTCTTTTTAATCTGTTGACTTGGTTGCACAAAGAAGGTCAATTGTTGGTAATTATCGGGATGCAAATCACCACAACTCACCCCTAAAGCACGAACCCTTTCTCCACGCCAATTTTTGCGAAAAAGGGCAAGCACTTCTGCTGCAATTGCATCATTATCATTAGTTGGACAAACTTTTTGCTGAACGTTAAAGCATTTTCGTTTGCCCTTAAGCCGATATTTTGAAAAGTTCACCATTAGGCTAATGCATCCCGTCTGCACTCTATGTGATCTAATCCGAGCTGCCACTTGTTCACTAATTTCACGCAAGACAATCTCTATTTCACGCTGATCCGTATAATCTCTTGTCAAAATTTGTGAATTGCCATAGTTCTTCATTTTTGGAAAATACTGTTCTCTAATAATGCTTCGGTCAACCCCCCAACTCATTGCAAATAACTGCTCGCCCATTACGCCAAACTCTTTTTTTAGAATTGCAGGATCTGAATGTGCTAGTTCATACATATTATTAATGTTAAGCCGGCGCAAATGCTTTGCTGTGCGTTTGCCAATACCACAAACTTCTTCCATGTCTTTAATCTGCCAGATAGTATCTGGAACATCAATGTAGTGCCAATAGTCAATCATTGAGTGACGATGCTTAGCTGAGATATCCATTGATAATTTAGCCAATAATGGATTTTCCCCTATTCCACATGTGGTATAGAAACCAAGTTTATTTTTTATCTCAAGCTGTATCTTACGTGCAACTAAATATGGATCATCGCCAAATAGATGCCACGATTTTGTCATGTCAATCATGCTTTCATCAATGGAATAGGGATGAATATCTTCATCAGCCGCAAATTGACGAAAGATTTCAAGTATCTGCGTACTGCGCCTAATATATAAGTTCATATGCGGAGGCACCAAAATTAAGTCAGGTGCCTCTTTTTTGCTAGGAACATCACGAACCCGCATTACATTATTTAGACCATATTTTGCCTTAGCTAAGGGCGAAGCAGCCATGATTAAGCCAGAACCGTAACTTTCCTCATCTTGCTGATGAGACGCAACTGCCAATACCGCCTTCATTGGATTAAGACCTAATTCAATTGCTTCGCAGCTAGCAAAAAACGATTTATTATCAATCATAAACACAACATTATGAGGTTCATAACGATAATCATACATTTTTTACCACTTCCATTCCGAACTCTTGTTTGTATTATAAATTATACAAACGCAAGTTCGGTTAGGCAAGAATTTTTTATTCGACTGCAAGAATTGTCACTTGGTATTCACCCGCAGGGGCTGCCACATTTACTACTGCGCCAGCTTCTTTTTTATTTATTGCCTGGCCCAAAGGTGAGTCAAAGGAAATTTTGCCTTCGGCAATATCAGCTTCCATTCGTCCAACGATCTGATACTTTTCTGTTTCTTCATCATCATCAAAACGAAGCGTTACTGTTTTACCTAAATCAACTTTGCCATCATCGTTCTTTTCAATTACTTCAGCATACTTCAATTGCTTTTCAAGGTAGCGCAAACGACTTTGCAGGTGCCCCAAGTCTCTCTTAGCCTCTGTATACTCGGTATTTTCCGATAAATCACCAAGTGATCGGGCCTCCTGCAAAATTTTGATTCGTCTTGGTCGGTCCTTTTTTAAACGAGCAATTTCCTCTTCAATTTTTTGGTAGCCTGTTGGCGTCATTTTCTGATAATAAACCAAAGTTTTATCTCCTTTTTTACTTTTTTATAAAAATTTTCCACAAGTTTTTTCCTTGATATATCAGCATTTTCCTTCGATTTTTAGCACTCGACGAAGAAAAGTGCTAAAAAGTTGTTCACTTTTCGAATAATGGTACTATAATATTAATTGTAAGGAAGAAATGAAAGTCTTCACTTACATATTTAACTAAATTGAAAACAAAAAATTGAAAGGAAGTTTTAAATTATGGCAAATGATATGATGAATCGTCGTAATGACTTATTTGATGCAATGAATGATTGGTTTGATCTTCCTAGAAAGTTTTTTGACGATACTAATGTTGCCAAATTAATGCAATCAGATGTAATTGAAAACGATAAAGAATATGTGATTAAAGTTGATATGCCAGGAATGGATAAGAGCAATATTAATCTAAGCTACAATAATGGTATTTTAAGCGTTTCAGGCTCAAGAAAATCATTTAAAGATATGTCCAAGGACAACAGCCTTATTCATCGTGAAAGAATCGATGGTCACATTTCTCGTAGCTTTAGATTACCAAATGTAGTTGCAAGTGAGATCAGTGCAAAGTATGATAATGGTGTATTGACTATTACTTTACCAAAACAAAGTTCTGATCAAAGTGATAATTCAATTCAAATTGATTAGCTTATTTATATTTTAATTGCAAGAAGTTCTAGATAAGTTGCCAATACAAATAATTCTCTAAAGTGGGTTCAGCTATTGAACCCACTTTTCTTTTAGCTTAAAATAGAAAGTAATTTAAAATTAGATTAAAAAAGGAGAATTATCTATGGGACATCAAGTTACTGTCCAAGAACTAGAAAAGTTTACGGACAATTTTAATCAAAACCCTAAAAATCAAGTAGTTGCACGTGCAACGCAAAAAAGTGGTGTGTTAGCTGCTGCTTACAATGAACGTGTACAAGGTGAACTAACTCGTGTTTTCTCTACAGAATTAGACACAGAAAATGTTACTAATCAGCGTCAATCTGGTCGTTGCTGGGAATTCGCCACATTAAATATTTTGCGCCACAACTTTGGTAAAAAGCATAACTGTAAGAATTTTACTTTCTCACAAAGTTATAACTTCTTCTGGGACAAAATCGAGCGTGCAAACATTTTTTATGACAACATTTTGGACACAGCAGACAAGCCCCTCAACTCACGGACAGTTAGAGCTATTTTAGAAGGTGCCGGTCAAGATGGTGGTCATTTCCACATGGGAGCTGCTTTGATTGAAAAATACGGTGTTGTACCTTCTTATGCAATGCCTGAAAGTTTCAACGCTAATAACACCAGTGCCCTGGGTAAGGCTTTGGGTGACAAGTTGAAGAAAGACGCTTTGGTTTTGCGTAAATTAAAGCAAGAAGGAAAAGACGAAGAAGTCGAAAAAGCACGTGAACAATTTTTAGGTGAAGTTTACCAAATGACAGCAATTGCCGTTGGTGAACCACCAAAGAAATTCGATTTGGAATATCGTGATGACGATAAGAAATATCACTTAGATAAAGACTTAACCCCACTCGAATTTTTGCACAAGTACATGGGCGATGTTGACTTTGATGACTACGTTGTATTAACAAATGCACCTGATCATGAATACAACAAGCTCTATGGTTTACCATTCGCTGACAATGTTGAAGGTGTCTGCCGCATCAAGTTCCTAAACTTGCCAATGGAATTTTTGGAAACTTACGCAGTTAACCAATTAAAAGACGGTGAAGCTGTTTGGTTTGGTAATGATGTTGGTATACAAAGTGACCGTAAGGCAGGTTACCTTGATAACAATCTATACAAATTCAACGAGTTGTTTGGCGTTGATTTAACAATGTCTAAGGCTGACAGATTGCGTACTGGTGCTGGTTCAGCTACTCACGCTATGACGCTAGTCGGTGTTGATGAAGATAACGGTCACATTCGTCAATGGAAAGTTGAAAACTCATGGGGCGAACAAAACGGTGACAAGGGCTTCTTCGTTATGAATAATGACTGGTTCAAGGACTACGTCTACGAAGTTGTCGTACACAAGAAGTACTTAACTTCTGAACAACTTGCCTTGGCAGAAGGCCCAATTACAGATCTTCCTGCTTGGGATTCAATCGCTTAAACTAAAAATAGGCAAAATAAAAGAGTGAAGTTCCAAATTATGAACTTCACTCTTTTTTGTTTATTATTTTGCACGCATAAGTAATTCGTCAAACTTCTTGAAGAATAAATCTTTGTCTGCTTTAGTTACTAAAGTTATTTCACGGCCATTTGGATCTTCTTCCATTCGGCCAGCAGCAGTTCCCTTAGTGATGACTTTTACCTTACGTTTTTCTGCTGTTAAAACAACTTCAGGATAAAGTGCACTGATAACAGTTAAAATATCCCAAAAGTATAGTTGAGCTGTTTGAATTGGTGGATTAACCAGAAGACTATAAGCTTGACCAGCTAAATCAACAGCTGGATACTTGCGTAAACCTGCCCAGTGCATCT
This sequence comes from Lactobacillus apis, assembly GCF_003150935.1. Classification (NCBI taxonomy): domain Bacteria; kingdom Bacillati; phylum Bacillota; class Bacilli; order Lactobacillales; family Lactobacillaceae; genus Lactobacillus; species Lactobacillus apis. The sequence goes on from NZ_CP029476.1 coordinate 1,402,293, forward strand.
TCAATTCATTTGTTAGCGGTAGTTCTTCACTACTTTCTAGGCCAATGACTTCCATTGGAATATTTGAAGCTAGTACACGCTCAACAGCGTATGGATCCCAGAATGCATTCCATTCTTGTGTGCCATCTGCATTAACTTGGACAACATTTCCGTGACCATCAAGAGAGCCACCCATCCAATAAAGTTTTTCAATTTTTGATTCAATTTCAGGCGCAGCATCTAGGGCACGAGCCAAGTCAGTCAATGGACCTGTCATAACAACAGTTACAGGCGCAGTAGCATTTTCGAGCTTAGTGACCATGTCTAAGTGAGCAGGCTGGTCTGCTTCCTTGGTAACCATTTTGCCTGATTCATTGAGAATTGGTAATGAATTGAAAGAGTACGATGCTGTCCGCCAAGCTTCAGGAAACTGGTTAACAGCACGTGAATTTGACTTAGCAACTTCTAGCTTATCACCGCGCGTATTAAAACGATCGGTTAACTTACGGCAGACCTCAACTGATGGATCAACATAACCGTCGGCATCGATTGCACCAACACCAAGCAACTTGATTTCTGGTGCTTGTAAAAACAATAGGTATGATACTAAATCATCGATATTACCATCGTGATTGAAATAGAATTCTTTCATTTTTCTCCTTATTTCGACTTAATATAATTTTGACCATCAGCAGCTGGTGCAACTGACTTACCAAAGAACAGAACTAGGATCACAATCGTGATTACATATGGTGCAATCTGCATGTAAACGGATGGAATATGGTTGAAAAATGGTAATTGATTACCAATAATACTGATACTCTGAGCAAAACCAAAGAACAGTGATGCAAGCATCGCACCAATTGGGTTCCATTTACCAAAAATCATTGCTGCTAAAGCCATGAATCCTTGACCTACAATGGTCGAAATTGAAAAGTTACCGGAAATTGCTTGAGCAAAAACAGCACCACCAATTCCGCCTAAAAAGCCAGAAATCAGAACACCAGCATAGCGCATCCCATAGACATTAACACCCATTGTGTCGGCTGCTTGTGGGTTTTCACCACAGGCACGTAAACGCAAACCAAAGCGCGTTTTATACAATACCCACCAAAGGATAATTGAAACTATAATTGCTACCCAAGCAGGAGCAGAGGTGTTCTTAAATAAAATTGGTCCAATGACTGGAATATCAGCAAGACCAGGAAAACTAAAGTAACCAAAGCTTTGAGTAATATTTTCAGTTTGACCTTTATCATAAATTGCCTTTACCAAAAAGACGCCTAGTGGTGGTGCCATTAAGTTAAGCACAGTACCACTGATTACGTGGTCAGCGTGGAAATTAATCGTTGCTACAGCATGCAATAGTGAAAATAGCAATCCAACAACGCCGCCAACTAGTAAACCTAACCATGGTGTCAACTTACCAAAAGTTGAAGCAAAGGTCAGATTGAAGACAACTGAAGAAAAAGCGCCCATCGTCATGATACCTTCAAGACCGACGTTAGTAATACCAGAGTTTTCACTATAAACCCCGCCTAGAGCTGTAAAAACTAGTGGCGTAGAGTAAACAAAAGTTGACGAAACCAATAAAGATAATATTCCAACTAAATTCATTACCTTTGTCCTCCTTCAGTTGACGTTGTATTTGCAGTATTAGTGCCGTCTGTCTTTTGTTCAGGCTCTTCAACTGATGCTTTGCGGGACTTAAATAGAAGCCCAATGACATATTGAATTGCTACGAAGAAAATAATTGCCGCAATTACAATTGAAACTATTTCATAAGGAATACCTGCTATCGTTTGCATTCCTAGGCCACCGATTTTCAAAATTGAGAACAAAATGGCTGCCAGCAAGATACCGATTGCAGTTCCGCCACCAAGTAGCGCAACAGACAAACCATCCCAACCAATGTCCAAACTAGTAGTCTGGGTAAAGTAGTTTTGGTAAGTTCCAAGTCCCTGAACAACACCACCTAAGCCAGCAAAGCCACCTGAAAGAAGCATTGAGTAGATAATATTCTTTTTCGTTGACATTCCGGCATAGCGACTCGCATAAGGGTTAGCACCAACTGAGCGAATCTCAAAACCAGTTGTTGTCTTTTTCATTAAGTACCAGTAAACGAAAACACCAATTAAGGCTAAGAAAATACCTGCGTTAATTCTAGAATCGCCAAACATTGAACTCAACCAATCAATTTTCAAACTACCGTTAGCAGTAATTGTCTTAGTTGTGTCGGTATCAATTCTCAATTTGCTAGACATAACTTGTTGCATCAAGTACTGGCAGGAATAGAGCACAATGTAGTTCAGCATGATAGTAGTAATAACTTCATTTGTTCCAAATTGTGCACGCAGCCAACCGGCAACACTAGCTACAGCAGCACCAGCAAGGGCACCGGCAATAACTGCTAATGGCAGTAAGATAACTTTTGGCATGTTTGGATTAGCAAGTACGATCCAAATTGAGGTTAACCAACCAGCTTGTGCCTGACCAGGCAAACCAATATTAAAGAAGCCAGCACTTGAAGCAATGGCAAAGCCAATTGCAGTAAAAATAAGCGGCGTCGCTTCACGGATTGTTTCACCAATTCCATTCATGTTGCCTAAAGCACTAGAGAACATTGATGAATATGCTTCAAACGGATTATAGCTCCAGATCAACATAATCAATGCACCAACTAGAAAACCAGCAAAAATAGAAATTAGTGGTACTAAGATTTTTTTCGTTTTTGGTGTTACTTTAAGCAAGAGCGTTGCCTTCTTTCTTAATGCCAGTCATTAACAAGCCTAATTCTTCATCGCTTGTTTCTTCCGGCTTAACTTCACCAGAAATGTCGCCATTATGAAGAACAATAATTCGATCAGACAATTGCATAATTTCATCTAATTCATAAGAAATTAGCAAAATTGCTTTTCCTTTTGCCCGTTCAAGCAAGAGTTGCTGGTGGATATATTCAATTGCACCAACATCAAGGCCACGAGTAGGCTGAAAGGCAATAATCAAATCACTGTCGAGATCTAATTCACGTGCAATAATTACCTTTTGTTGATTACCACCTGATAAGTCACTTACTGGCAAACTGCTACCAGTCGTTCTAATATCGAACTTTTTAATCAACTCATCAGCATGTTGATGAATTAAATCGTAGTGCATTACATGGTGACTTGAATACGGTTGATGATAATAATTCTGTAACGCCAAATTATCCGAGATTGAAAATGGCAAAATTAAACCATATTTTTGCCGATCAGAAGGAATGTACGAAACACCCTTTTCGGTGATTTTTCGTACCTTTTGATTGGTCATATCTTCATCATTAATGCTTATCTTGCCAGAATCAACATGTTGCATCCCTGTCAAAGCTCGTACTAATTCATCTTGTCCGTTGCCATCAATCCCGGCAACACCCAAAATTTCACCAGCACGCAGGTCAAATGACAATCCCTTTAATGCGAGAATACCTTGCTTGTTCTTAACCTTAAGGTCATTAACTTTAAGTGTAGTTTTCCCTACTTCAGCACTAGGCTTATCCAGCTTCATGTTAACGTGACGGCCGACCATTAATTCAGCCAAGCGGTTATTAGTTACACCGCTAACATCAAAAGTACCAACGCTCTTACCTGCACGGATAACCGTAACCCGATCTGCAGCACGCTTGATTTCTTCAAGCTTATGCGTAATCAGAATGATTGACTTACCTTCTTTAGCCAGTTCTTTAATAATTTGAATAAATTCCGTGATTTCTTGCGGGGTCAAAACGGCAGTTGGTTCATCAAAAATCATGATATCAGCACCACGGTAGAGCACCTTAAGGATTTCTACTCGTTGTTGCTGTGCAACCGTAATTTCACTAACCTTCTTTTTAGGGTCAATGTTCAAATTATAGCGTTGCGATAACTCCTCAATTTGTTGTTGCGCTTTTTTAAAATCTAGCTTTGGTCCCTTAGTGATTTCATGACCTAAAATAATATTTTCTAAAACCGTGAATGATTCCATCAACATAAAGTGCTGGTGAACCATTCCTATTCCTAAGTTCTTGGCAACAGTCGGATTTTTAATTTCAACTTCTTGACCACGAACATCAATTTCACCAGAAGTTGGCATTAGCAAACCAGACAAAATACTCATCAAGGTTGACTTGCCAGCACCATTTTCACCAAGAAGAGCTAGGATTTCTCCTTTGCGCAAAGTTAGATTAATGTCATTATTTGCTTTAAAGCCATTAAAATCTTTGACAATATGCTTCATCTCGATTACATTCGTCGTATTTTCCATTTTGCTTATATTTCTTTCTATAAAAAACTCTTTGTATATTAAAACACAAAGAGTTTCCTATTACTTGATTATTTGCGATTAATCTCCGGCTACAGTAATTTTACCAGCTAAGATATCAGCCCTAGATTTCTGAACTGCACTCCAAGCTTTTGATGATAAATTACCCTTTGTAACTGAAACGCCGTTACCCTTTAAAGAATAAACAAGGTGCTTGCCACCAGGGAACTTACCCTTAACCGCATCATCTGCTAAAGATTTAGTTGCAACGTCCAAGCCCTTTAAAACAGAAGTTAAAGTAAAGTTGTCTTTTTTGCCATCTTTGTCTTTATACTGTCCCATGTTTTCTTGGTCAACGTCGACACCAACTACCCAAACTTTTTGACTGGCAGCATGTGCTTGGTTGTGAGCTTTGGCTTCTTGGAAAACACCGTTACCGGCTGAACCAGCAGCTTGGAAGATAATATCGCACTTGTTTGCGTACATCGATTGTGCCATTGATTTCGCTTTATCTGTTGAGGTAAAGTTACCAACATATTGTGCGTCAACTGTTATCTTCTTATGCATTGCCTTAGCGGCATCTGCAACACCTTGTTTAAAGCCATTTTCAAAGCTTTCAATAATGGTTGACTTAGCCCCACCAACAAAACCGACCTTGTTAGTTTTAGTTGAGTAAGCAGCAGCTACACCACCAAGGTATGAAGCTTGGTTGCTCTTAAAAGTTACCGAAGCAACATTCTTTTGCCCGGTGATTACGTCATCAACAATTACAAAATTCTTCTTTGGATTTTTCTTGGCAGCTTCGCTAACCGAATCTTTTAATAAGTAGCCAATGCCAAAAATAGTTTTGTAGCCTGATTTAGCCGCTTGGTTAAAGTTAGGCGTATAGTCTGTTGCGCTGTTTGACTGGAAGTATTGATAGCCACTTCCTTTTTTAAGACCTTGTTCTTTACCATAAGCTTTAAAGCCTTCCCAGGCAGCTTGGTTGAAAGATTGGTCGTTTACGCCGTTGCTATCAGTAATTAAGGCGATGCTATTCTTTTTACTTTCACCGGTTGAATTCTGTTTCTTTCCAGAACAACCGCTCATTAATAAAGTAATTGAAGCAGCCACAGTTCCTAATGACAAAAGTCTCGCAAGTTTTTTACCCATTGTTAGTTTTTATCCTCCACAAAAATACGAACTTTTCATCTATTACTTTATTATAAAATACGTAAAAAGACAAGATGAATCTATTCGACTTTGCATATAAAAACTTTTGTTATTCCAAAATCGAACTATTTTGAAGGGTGAATTGGAACTTTGATTTCACCGTCAATAATTTGTTGACGTGCGTCACGTGAGTATTTCCAAGCCTTGTCTTCGATATGGCCGCGGGTAATGGAAACACCGTTTGTCTTCAAACCGTAAACTAATTCTTTACCGCCAGGGAACTTACCGTTATATGCACGGTTAGCAATATCGTGAGTAGCAACATTAACACCAGTGATTACTGAAGTTAATACAAAGTTGTCTTTCTTGCCATCCTTACTCTTGTAATTACCTAAATACGATTGGTCAACATCAACACCGATAACCCAAACTTTCTTATCAGCAGGACGGTTTTGGTTGATTGCTTTGGCTTCTTGGAAAAGACCATTACCAGCTAAACCAGAAGCGTGGAAGATGATGTCAGCTTTTTTAGCATACATTGATTGTGCGATAGCTTTTTCCTTGTCAGCACTTGTAAAGTTACCAACATATTGATTTAGAAGTGTAACCTTCTTATTTAACTTCTTAGCTTGATCGTTAACACCTTTAGTAAAGCCAGCGTCAAACAAATCAATAATGTTACCGTGAGCTCCACCGATGAAACCAATGACACCTGTCTTAGTTTGAGTTGCTGCTGCAACACCGGCTAAGTATGAAGCTTGCTCACTCTTGAAGTTAGCTGAAGCAACGTTCTTTTGGCCTTTGATTACTTCATCAACGATGACAAAGTTCTTCTTAGGGTCCTTCTTAGCTGCTGCACTAACAGCATCTTTCAGACTATAACCAATACCAAAAATTGTTTGGTATCCTGCTTTGCTAGCTTGGTCAAAGTTTGGTTCAAAGTCAGCTGCACTACTCGATTGGAAGTACTGATAGCCGTTCTTACCACGCTTTAAGTTATGATCTTTGCCATATGCCTTAAAGCCACGCCAAGCGGATTGGTTAAATGAGTTATCATTAACACCCGCAGTATCAGTAATCAACGCGATTGAATGCTTTGCGCTATCAGTTGAGTTACCACTTCCACCCTGCTTTTTACCGGAACATGCAGTAAGTGCAACACCAGCCGCAAATGTTACGGTAGCAAAGGATAGGATTTTCTTGATTTTAGTCTTCATAGTTATGTATGACCCCCATATAATTTCTAGTACTAGAATATCAATATTTAGTATTCACGTCAAAGTCATAATACAACATAGAGTGTTGATGTAACAACCTTTTTGATTTTGTCAAATTAGCGCTTGGCTCTTAAACCATCGAGCTTTGTATATAACAAGGAAAATTTTTTCAACTTTTTTACTTGTGTTATGTTTATTAAAACTAGCTTTTGAAAAAATGAGCTTTTAAGTTGTTCGCTATTAAAATAAATTAATGCACGCTAAAATGAATAATATAATGCGCAAATAAAAACCATCCGGTGAAACCGCATGGTTTTCATAATTTATTAGTATGGAGTGATTAAAGTGTTACATCGAGCAGTTTTCCAGTCAAAATTAGATGACATGATCTTACTTAGTGATGAGAAGGCCTTACTAGGCTTATGGTTTGCGGATCAGAAATTTTTCGGTGCAAACTATCAGTTGGACCAAGCAGATGATGTTAAAAACATCCCACTTAAGCTAGCTCTTCGCTGGCTCAATGACTACTTTGCTGGTTTGAACCCTGATCCTTTCGTTATTCCAATTAGACCAGAAGTTACAGCATTTAGAAAAGCAGTTTATCATGAATTGCAAAAAGTCCCTTATGGAGAAACAACCACTTACGGTGAGCTCTCTGACAAACTACAAGCAAAACAAGCAATCAAAACCAATAAAGCGCGCGCCGTTGGCGGTGCAATTGGTCATAACCCAATCACACTAATCGTCCCATGTCATCGCGTAATTGGCAGTGACGGCTCATTGACTGGATACGCTGGTGGAATTGAACGTAAAAAGGCTTTACTGCAATTCGAACGCCAGAATTAGTTAAACATTCCACTCATCCATAAATTCTTGAACAAAAGCACGCATGAAATCAGTTCGTTTGTGTGCTTCTTTTTTGCCACCATCAGTATTCATTAAATCTTCTAATTGAAACAGCTTTTCATAAAAGTGATTAATGGTGGTTTCGGTGTGTTCGCGATATTGATCATGGCTAACCAGTTTTTCAGGCTTAATCTTTGGATCATAAATCACATTACCGTGAGCACCGCCATAGGTAAATGCGCGTGCAATTCCCATTGCACCCAAGCTCTCAATGCGATCAGCATCTTGAACATATTCACCAGAAACTGGTAATTGATAATGGTGTTCAATATTTTGTGAAAACGACATATGTTGAATGGTAAAAAGAATATCCTTTACTTCAAGCTCACTAAAGCCAACCTGTGGTAGCAAGTGCTTAATTTGCTCGACAACTTGCTCAGGATCCGCACAGATCTTTTCATCAATCGTATCGTGTAAATACCCTGCTGTCTGGATAATCGCCACCATGCGGCTGTCTGCGTGTGCATCAGGATTATCCTGTAAATATAATTGACTTGCTAAGTGGGCCACACGCTGACCATGATAAAAATCGTGACCCGTTTTTTCACCTTCTAATTGCTTTTGAACAAAATCGATTACCTTTGTTATTTCCATTTTAATCACTCCTTTTTTAGTCTTAAGCCGCTTCCCAGATTTGAACTGAGGACCTCCTCCTTACCACGGCGGTGCTCTACCTCCTGAGCTAAAGCGGCAAATTAATTTTAACAAAAAAGCACCCACCTTAGTTAGTGGATGCTAAATTTAATTATTTACTGTACGAACTTAACTGCTGTACCGTATGCAACTACTGACTGCATGTCACCGCCAATTGTACCCGAGTCAAAACGCATCATCACGATTGCATCGGCACCTTTTTCTTCAGCTTCTTGACGTAAGCGTTCAAGAGCTTGCTCACGAGATGTTTGTAACATCTTAGTGTAGCTACGGATTTCTCCACCCACCATTGATTTTAAGCCAGCGCCAAAATCTTTAAAAGCATTTTTAGATTGAGTGGTTAAGCCAAAAACTTCACCAATAATCTCATACTCTTTACCAGGAATATTTTCCGTAGTAGTAACTAATATTTCAGACATTTCTTTTCCTCCTAAAACGGGGTAATTTATAGCAATAAATAATTATTGCCTTAAATAGATTATGAATTATAGCCTGATATTTTGTCAAATATTGCTTAAAAGTATCATATTATTTGATAGATTCTAAAAGCTGTTTAGCAATTTCTGGTGGCATTAAATTAATTGTAGTGAGATCTTTTAAGCCAACCCAAGCCGGCTCGTAAATATTTTTAGTGCTCGAGCGTTCTTTTTCTTCCCCACTAATTTGAGGTGCTTTAGTTTGCCCAGTTTGGGTTAAAAAGAATACCTCATCGTCAATTTCAATCAATTGCTTAAGCTTTTCCGGTAACAACTTAATTTTCAGTTCTTCATTGATTTCTCTAATTGCGGTTTCAATTGGCGTTTCCTTGTTTTCTGCACCGCCACCAGGAATGACCCAATAGTCGCGCTCGTTTTTCAGCCTGTGAATTAATAAAATAGCTTTTAACTCCGGATTATATAAGACAACTCGTGCTCTCATTTTTAGCCCCCTTATTTTTAATCTCTACTATTTGACATCTGCTTTTTTCACTTTATAAAAAAAGTCTGATACATAATCTACCAGACTTTTATTCATATAATTAGTCTTTGATATTAACCAAAGTATATTTTCTCTTTCCTTTACGAACAATTACATACTTACCATCAAATGCTTTTGCTGGATCAACTTCAAAATCAACTGATTGTTCACGGTCACCATTAATGTAAATTGCACCGTTTTCAACGTCTTCACGTGCTTGACGCTTAGACGATTCGATTTTGGTATCAACTAAAAAGTCAACAATATTCTTAGCAGCCGAGCCTGATTCTGCAGTTGGTGCGCTCTTTAATCCCTGCTCAATTTGCGTAACAGTTAAGTCTTTGACATTACCAGAGAATAGAGAGTCTGTGATCATTTCCGCTTCAGCCAATCCCTCTTCACCGTGAACAAACTTGGTTACTTCCTTAGCTAAAGTCTTTTGCGCCGTTCTCTTCCACGGCTCAGTCTTAACTTGTTCTGCTAACTCATCAATCTCTTCATGACTCAGGAAAGTAAAGTACTTCAGGTATTTAACTACATCACGGTCGTCTTGGTTAATCCAGAATTGGTAGAACTCGTAAGGACTGGTTTTTTCTGGATCAAGCCAAATTGCTCCACCAGCTGATTTACCAAATTTAGTTCCATCAGCTTTAAGCATTAATGGAATAGTTAAACCAAATGCTTCACGATCAGATCCCATCAACTTATGAATAAGGTCAATTCCTGCTGTAATGTTGCCCCACTGATCACTACCACCGATTTGCATCTGCACACCGTGGTTTTTGTTTAATTGGTAAAAATCAATTGCTTGCAAAATCTGGTATGAAAATTCAGTAAATGAAATGCCATTTTCCAAGCGACTAGCAACAACGTCCTTGTTAATCATGTTGTTTACTTGGAAGTGTTTACCGTAATCACGTAAGAAGTCGATTAAGCTTAGCTTGTCTAGCCATTCTGCGTTGTTAACAATTTCAAAGTTATCAGTACCAAACAGCTTCTCCATTTGCTTAGTCAAAGCAATTTCATTTTGATGAAGCTTTTCAGCATCAAGTAAAACTCTTTCGGTACTACGGCCTGATGGGTCCCCAATTGTACCAGTACCACCACCAATAACAATTACTGGATGGTAACCAGCTAATTGGAATCTCTTTAAAATCATAAAGGGGATTAGGTGGCCAATGTGAAGTGAATCACCGGTTGGATCAGTACCACAATAGAGTGCTAAGTCATCATGTTCTTCTAAGTACTTAGCTAGCCCCTCTGCATCTGTCTGCTGGTTAATTGCTCCACGCCATTTTAAATCTTCTAAAATATCAAAGTTTGCCATCTTTTTCCTCCAATAAAAAAGTCCCCGGATTTCCTAAGAAATCCAGGGACGACTAAATTACTTTTTTAGCCGTGGTACCACCCACGTTTGCGCTTATTAGCACCTCAAGTTCGGTTTTTAGCGGAACCACCCGATATGTATTTCGCGAAACTTCAGCCTGCCTAGCTTACACCAACCGCTAGTTCTCTGAACACTGAACTGAAGCGCTACTTAAAATATCTAAATGAATAATACTCATTTTTTTCTAATAAGTCAACACCAGATACTATTTGTAGAAGCCCTTAATTTGTAAACCATAAGCTTTACCAGCAGTCATATCATATTGGATAGTTTCATAATCAGCCAAGAGATCTTGTTGTTCCTTGGTTAGGTACTGAGGTTCAATTACTTGTCCCTTACGTCCAATTAATTCATAACCCTTATCACCCTTGAAGTTAATTGTAATTGCAGGCAATTTCTTATGAACTTCAGTAAGGAGTGCTTGGTATGGTGTAACCTTTGAATCAGTCTGCTCAAGCATCATCGCAATAAAGTCACTTGAACTTACGAAATTGTTGGCCTTACGTGGTAAGTGCGTTTTGGCACCATGTTCACGGGCATACTTATTCGAGTAAATGAAGTAACGAGTTGAGTGCATTTCAACCGGATACTTAGCAGTGTAACTCTGCGAAATAATACTTGGATAGTGGTCACCGTAGAAGACTAACGTAATTGGTTTCTTAATCTTATCAATTTGACCAATAAATTGCTTAACTGCCTTATCAGTGTATTGCGTACCCTTAACATATGTCGCCATTTGTTCACGAACTGCTGGGGTATTGAATAGATCACCCGAGATCTTACCCATATATTCGTTGTGTGGATACCAATTGTTATATGGCATGTGGTTTTGAATTGAAATCAGATTGATGAACTGGCCATCTTTACGTGCGTTAATTTGCTGCAATCCATTAGCATAAGTAGTAAAGTCGGAGTTATAGCCACTCTTACCAAGTTTCTTTTGATCAATAACTTTATACTTCGAACCAGTGTAGACGAACTTATCAAACTTAAAGCGACGATAGTCTTCACGTCTAGAGTAGTATGTCCCAATAAATGGGTGAATCGCTGACTTGTAATCAAAGTTCATCCCAATTGTTGGATAGAAGTTATAGTTAGGAACAATCTGAACATATGGTGTCAAAGTAGACTTAAACAATCCCATGTTCAATCCCGTTAAGGTTTCCCATTCCATGTTAGCCGTACCACCACCATAACCAGCACTAAGCATTGTACCGTATGAAGAGCGTGACTTCATTGATTCAATAAACTTAACTGGATTTGGTGCAGACTGTTCTATCTTTATGGTTGGGAAAGTATTCGGATCAACGAAACTTTCACTTAGATTAAAGACAATTGTCTGGTCACTAAGTTTATTCTTTCTATTTTTATTGATCTTATTAGCAACTTTAGCATACTTATCATTCAACTGTTTGATAGTCGAAGCGGAGTAGCCTGTCGCTGGCTGATCCATGATTTGCAAGTCAATATAGTTTAAGAAATTCAGAACTGGACCGTTAACCTGGATATCACGTTCTGGGTTTCTAAAGCGTTGTCTATTATCGAATCCACGATTAATGTGGTAAATAACTCCACCATCATGGTTGAAGCGGAATGGTGTCATGAATAGCGCTAAACTCAATAGTGCCCAAATACCACGTTTTTTCCATGAGCCGCGTTTCTTAATTGGAAACTTAATTTCTAAGAAAACATCCAGTGCAATCACGATTACAATTGCAACTAGGATAGCAATAACTGTTGTTTTACCAATCATTGGTAAAAGCGTCTTCCAATTGACGATTTCACTGATTTCAGTTGGATAAATTGGTTCACCACGAAGAAGCAGTTTAATCTTATTGGCAATGGCCCAACCGATTCCAATTAGGCTGACTAGCACATTGGATGTCCAATAACGTGTAGTCACAAAGTAGAAAATTGAGAATAACGCATCAAGGAAGATAGTTGTTAAAATAATGGCAAAGAACTTGGTGCCAAGTAAGTAAACAATCGCATTAATTGTCGCTGCAGTACTGATTTGGATTCTTAAGTTATCAGATTCAATTAAAAATGAACCGAAACTCAAAACATAGAACCAAGCCCAAGTGAGTAAGTTAACTCTGTTGGCAACAATAAATTTAGTGAATTTTGTCCAAACTTTTTCACAAATTTTAGCTAAATTAGTTTCATGATCTAAGTACCTAACTATCTTAGTAACTGGCTTAAATTTAAATAGATACTTTTCCAGTACCATATCCCAAATTGCAGCAACAAGCAGCATGACAACAATCATGATTAGCTTGTTAGCAACAGATGAGCCAGTGAAGCGGAAATCGTTCATGAACCTAGTCGAAATTGGCGCATCCATGAACATGATTACTGGGATAAAGTAACGCATTTGCTTCTCATTGAAGGTCATAATAACCTTTTTAAACAATAAGAATGCCGCTAGGACCATCAGGAGCATAAATGGTGAAGATGGATTGTTCAAAAATTCTCTGTTCCAGTCACCACCACCATTGCCGGAAATGATTTGTGACCAGTAAACGGCATCAAAACCAGAAACACCGATTACAACAACAAAGAATGAAGCAATCCCACTAAATAAAGCTAGACCAAAGAGCTTACCATTAACCTTAACGCCAGCTAAAAACATCCCCCATGCAAAGAACAAAATAAGGTATAAACCATAGAGTGAATATTGGAAGGATAAGTTTCCGGCACTCAAGGCAAAGCCAAGAAGACTTAATAAGCTAAGTACTAGTAAGTTTTGCTTTTTAGTCAGCTTATGTTGTAAATCATAAATCCGTGGTTGTGCCAGTAAACTGAAAAACAAGCCAGAAAATAAAACCGAGGTACTGGTAATAATTGGGAACAACATCCCCCAAACACGCCACATGTTAAAGCGCGCAGGTACCTTAATGAAAAATAGGACGTAATAAACAACTAGCGTAACGAAGGCCATCAGCCAATACTTAAAGCTTTCACTTACACTTTGTTTTTTCCTGCTATAAACTGCACCAAAAACCATTGGTACAATCATCATTGTTGCGTTATGCATCATGTTAGGCATAAAACGCACGAATGAGTAATGTGCTCTCGCAGCAACACCCTTCAAACTATACATTTGAATTAACATAAAGAGAGTTGCTACTAATATGCAAATCTCCTGCACGACTTTTAACGATTTTTTGTTTTTATTCATGTTTCTAGTATCTGTCCTCACTAAAAAATGATGCTATCAATCACTGCATTTTTATACCCAATTTTTTCTTAATTGAGTATAAAATATCTACTTTTTTCCCTTTTCCAGTAAAAAAGTCCCGTAAATCATATCTAAATTTAAAAGTCATGATCAAGGTAATAATTAATAATACAATGCCAGCTTCCCTGAGTTGAGTCAATTCGTATAGACTAAATAATAAAATAAAAACTAACGGCGGAACCGTTAAGTTCTTAAGAATAATAGTCAAAATAAGTGCAATTAAAAGCGTTACTGCCGCAGCTTTAACATCATAAATAGCCGCTAAAATGACAGCAACTGTTACTCCTTTGCCACCTCGAAAATGATCCCAAAAAGGAAAACAGTGTCCTAAAATTAGTCCTAAACCTGCATAGGTCAACATTACCTTTTTTCCTAAAAAATAGTGTACAAGTAGTAAGCAAATTAGTGTTTTAAAAATATCACCAATGCAAGTAATTATACCCCATTTTTTACCAAAAACGGCACCAACGTTGGCGGTTCCTGGGTTCCCAGATCCAACTTTAGTCGGGTCTTGATGTAGCCAGAAACGACCCACTAGCATGGCAAATAAAATACATCCGAATGCATAGCCGATTAAAACGGCAAGCAGTCTCGTCATTAATCGTCACCTTCTTTTATTATTGTCCTTCATAATCACTAAAGATACTATAGTCCTGCGTTGCAAGATCAGTGAAATCAAAGCCGTGTTCCTTATTTCGCTTGTTTTGGTAAGTTTCATTATTATCAACCTTTTTGGGACTTAAGCCTAATTCAGCCCGAAGATAGTCAGAAATTCGTTGAAGCTCTTCAGTTGACTGAACTTGATAAGATGCACCATCAACCATTGCGTTATGCCCGTGAAGATAGTCATTTTTAACGTTCTTAGTCGAGCTGCGGTAATTAAAGGCAATCTCCTTCAATGAATCAAATGGTAAATTAGTTTTAACATTGCCAGAAATTGAAGTTAGAACCGAATCAAGCTGTGTCAATGTGTTTAATGAAACGGCCTTTTTAATAAGCGTCGTAATGACCTGTCTTTGCCGTTCCTGACGGCCATAATCACCCTCAGGATCGTCGTAGCGCATCCGTGAATATGCAAGGGCACCGCCGCCACCCATATGAGTCAGCTGTCCTTTCTTGAAAACATAACCACCATATTCAAAACTAAGTGTAGGTCTGACATTTATTCCACCTACATAGCGAATAAGACGCATGATACCTTTCATATTAACTAGGGCATAATATTTAATTGGTACGTTAACAAGCTCAGAGACACTGTCCATTGCCATCTTAGCACCACCTATTGGATAGGCCGCATTGATTTTTTCGACTTGGAACTGCTCAGCACCAACCATTTGCGCCATTGTATCGCGGGGAACAGACACTAGTGAGTAGCGCTTTTTTTGTGGATTAACAACTGCAATGATAAGCGTATCAGTATTGCCAATCTTTTCCTTACGGTCAAGTGCTCCAGTATCGGTACCCATTAGTAAGACGGCAAACTTTTTCTTACCATTAAATTCGCCGTTTTTTACTTGAACATGCGTATTATTATCATAGGTATTGTCTACCGCATTCTTAGTTTTAAAATAAACGTAAGACGAGTAAGCAGCAACACCAGCGGCTATGAGAAAAATAAATCCACATAGCCATGCTATCAATTTCTTCTTTTTGTTGTAATCTTTTACATGTATTTCTACCCGACTCTTGTCCGGATGATTATGATTGTGATCCATATTCTCTTACTTACCTAATTTAAATACAATGAATACATTATAACAAAAAACAAACCATCTGCGGTTTGTCTATATTATCTTATTAAAATCATTAATTATCTAGCTTAATGTCAAAGTTAGTGTGAATTCTTCATCACTATCACCTTCAAGTGTTGCTTTATCAAGTAAAGCAACAACTTGCTGGTCTTTAACATCTAGGTCAAAACTTGATGAGGCAAGTTTTAATTTAACTTCATCATTACTTAACTCAATCTCATTCACATTTCTATTTTTAACCCAGCCCTCAATAATCGGCAACGTGAACATCACTGAAAAAGGCATTTCTTTATGTGAATTGTTTTTGAGGTAGTACTTAACATCAATCCGGTTACCTTCCAGAATATAGGTTAAGATCACTTCAAAATGATACGGAAACTTTTTATAGCTTTCACTATCATCAATTAAGGCCAAACTGACCCGCGAGTCTCCTTTATCTACAACTGTCCAAGGCAAGAGCTTCGCCCAATTTTCACCCTGGCCGTCACCTAAAAAGGTAACTCCTAATTTCTTTTGCATGTCGCCATCTTTGAAATAATCAATTTGATCATGTTGAGATACAAAATTAACTAATTTTGCATCCTTTTCATCGACAGCAGCACGCAAAATAGAACTTTCTATTGTTTGCATAGCTTACTCCAAACTTTCTCCCTTATAGAAAATAGCATGTAACTAACACTAATGTCAATTCGAGCTTAGAATCCCGCTTTTAGCTAAGTTTAACTGAGAAATTCAATGTGCAAGGATTATACTACAAAACTAATATCAGTTATATTAAAAAGGTCGGTTAAGCTTTTACTGCAAGCGCTCAACCACCTTTATCAACTGATTTTTTTAAAAAAATCAGCCTAAATTATTAGCAAATCTCGTTATAATATACTATAATACTATTGTTCCCGAGAATATAATTAGTTTTTGGAACAAGTTAATAAGAAAGAGCACCTCAAGCAACTGGGGTGCTTTTTTGTTATATCTCGTAATTCATCCGATCATGGGATGCCTCTGTCAAATCTGCGGAAACTGGTGCAACAAAGGATCCATCATCAGGAAGCTCTATTTCACTTGCTTTACTGCATTTCGGCAAATCTGACTTATTGTATAGTCTACTTGCCAAAGTATCAGCAGCCATTTTCATCGCTTCTCGAAGACCTTCACCTTCTGTGATACCACCTTTGATATCTGGAAAGTGAATCACATATACATCATTTTCTAGCGGCTTAAAAATTGCCGGATACGTAACAATTCGATGATCCATTTACCCAACCTCCCTATCGTTTAGTTATAGTTCATAGCTTTTCCTTTAATACCATCATATACCCAAAAACAGCGAAATAAGAAAAAATTATGAAATTTTTATTTACTCCTTTGTTTTATATTGGCTATTTTTCTCAATTAGAATGTTGATAAATAAAGCTTTCACAGTTTTTTTGCTTAATGTACAAAGAAAAACGTTATTGCTAATAATGCAATAACGTTTTTTAGTTTTATTTTAATAATAGACTATTTAGCCGTTTTTTCGTCTTTTTTAAATAGACGCCAGCCACTTAGAACAACAGTTATTAAACAGATGATCATTGAAATAATAAATACAACATGCATACCATAAATAAAAATTTCTGGTTGCTTAGGTAGGTATTCGGTCACACGTGCTCCCTTTGCATGGCTCATTGCCGCAAACAAGATTGTCGTTGCACTTGAAATACCAATTACCATTCCGAGGTTACGTGAAAGCGAGTTAATACTTCCGGCAACACCAAGATCCTTCTGTTCTACTGAGCTCATTACTAAAGAGTTATTTGGTGAACTGAAAATACCACTACCCAGTCCCATAATTGCAATACTGATAATAAATAGCCAGATTGATGAGTGCAGATTGCATAGTGAGTAACCAATTTGACTAACTAATAGTAATACTAGTCCAATAAAAGTGATCAATTTTGGTCCAATTTTATCTGAAAGTGTACCCGCAACTGGAGCAGCAAATAATTGAACTACAGGTAAAATCATTAAGATAATACCAGCTTGACTTGGTGCCAAGTGTAACGCATTTTCTAAATAGAAAGGCGTTACTACATTAAAGAAGAAGTTTGTAATGAAGATTAACAATGCACATAACAAACTAACTGAAAAGTCTGGATTCTTGAACAGATTGAATTGTAATAATGGATTAGTTGTGTGATTTTCAGTATAAACAAACCAAATGAAACTAATTAGTCCAATTATTAACATTGCTAGAACTGGTACAGAAGTAAAACCTAATTGTTGGCCTAAGAAGACACCACCGAATAAAGTAATCATCCCTAATGCAAAGCCAAATGAGCCCTTCTTGTCCAATGCTGCATTGGTAAAAGTAATATCTTTTGGCAGGAAAATTGCGCCAATAATTGCAGCAATAATGCCAACAGGAACATTCAACCAGAAAATGTATGACCATGACAGGTGACTCAAAATCAAGCCACCCAAACCAGGACCAGCAATTGAGCCTAAGGCAACAAATGAACCAATTGTTCCTAAAGCTTTCCCGCGTTCAGTTGATGGAAAAATTTCAGTGATAATTCCATTATTGGTTGCCATTGTCATTGCAGCACCAAAAGCCTGAATCGCACGTGAAACTAACAAAAATACCAAGTTGACTCTAAATCCCGATAAAAGTGAACCAGCAATAAAGAAGATGGCACCTAGACGGAAGATTTTAATTTTCCCGTGAAGATCACTCAATTTACCGAAGAATAGAATAAAACTACAAACAACAATTAAATATAATGAAACAACCCATTCGGACTGACTCATCGAAATGTTCAAATTTTTACTAATGACTGGTAAAGCGATATTAACAATCGTTCCATCTAGAGTTGACATGAAGGTAAACAAACCGACTGCCACTAAGATCCACCATCTATTTTTTTGCACTTTTTCGTCAGTCTGATAACTCAAAGCTTGTGTCATTTTTACAGATCCTCTCAATTTTTAAATTTAGTTAGGTACCTTAATGAGTTAAATTATACTCTTATTTTCTTTTGTGCCAAGTAGAAAAATAAGTTAAATTTTACTTTTTTGTTTAAAATAGCGCTACTAGTTCTTACTTGCCTATGCTCTTAGTTAAATAACCAGAGTTAAAAACTAAGGCTACTGACGAAGTAGCCTAACTTATATATTGCAAAAAATTGATTCACACTTGAAGCACCAAGCTTTTAATTATTGAACAAATTAAAAAGCAACTATACATAGCTGCATAGTTGCTTTTTAACTTTTAATTATGCTTATAGATAGCTTAACAAAAAGAAAGTAAAAATCTACGTATCTCTTTAGACGATTTAGCATTAACTAGACATGAAACATTATTTTTATTTCTAACGATATCGATAAGCTGTTCTAGAGCTTTTTCATGTTCTCTTTTAAGGCCAGGTGATAGCACAAATATACAAGTCACGAGTACATGTTGATTACGTGAAGCAATTTCTATTTCTTGATCTAAAGCTATTAAAGATAGCCCTATATTTTTATTGCTTTCACTTGGAGCCGCGTGGGCTAAAAAAATATTTTCGGAAATCAGCATATACGGTCCGTATTGATCGATTAGTTTAACGATTTTTTTAAAATAATGATCATCAATCACCTGATCTTTTTCTAGCAGCTTGCATCCCATTTGTAAAACGTCTTTCCAATTCAAACTATCATCATTGTGAATAAGTTTAATGCGTCTTTCTGGTAACAAACTCATTAAAGAGGGTAAGTCGCGCTTATCGACTTGCTTCGCTTCAGGTGATATAAAACGATCTAAACTTAGTCTTAGCCCTTTTTCGTCTTTAACATCTGCATATTCATTTATAATTGACACTAAATTGTTGACAGCACTTGTATTGTGCCCAATTTTATTTGGCATCTCTTTTTGCAAGTACTTTTCAACAAGATTCTGATCACTTTTAGTTAGCACTGCTTTAACGTTGACCACAGGAATCGGATATTTTGAGCTGGGCAAAATTGCGGTACTAATAATTAATCTAGCTTGATAGTTATGCTTAAATATTTCACACAGATCTTTTATTTCAAGCGGTAAAGAAAACTTAATTAATGGATACATTTTGCTAAGCTTCTGGTATAGCATGGCCGAAGTTCCAATTCCACTTGAGCACACTACTAAAACTTCAGCAAGTGATGCTCTTTTCAGCTTATCAATATTCGAAAAGTCTTGGTAACCTTTTGCATTTACTGATCCAAAATAAAGACAAATTAATGCAATTTCTGAGTCTGGTAATTTTTTATTCAAATATTGCTCGAGGGGAGCACAAGCAATAGCTGTAAATTTGATTAGCTCAGGATACTGCTTTTTAATTTCGTCTACCTCACTAGACGTATATGGAATATCGAATTTGACACGGAAAAAAGTAGCATATAAATGATTACGTAGAACTTTAGTAAACAAATTATAAGAAATTTGTTGTTCAGTTAGCTGCTCATAGCGAAAAATTATTTCTTGAGCAATATTATCTAAGTCCCTATACAAATTTTTATTAACACAATCCACTTCGGTTGCTTGAGAACAGAGAACTATTTTACTAATAAAAACCACCTCAGCAGCTTCTATTTTCTGCTTTGTCAAAAAGTTAAGTAACTCTTCACACGTTGCTAAAACATTATCAGTATTATCAGCAATCCATTGTAAATTTGAACTGTCATTAATTAACTTTTTATTTGCTATCCGCCACTGCGTAAAAACCAATAAATACGTTAACTGTTGAATGGAATTTCCTGAAAAGCTTATATGGAGCTTTCTCTGAATATTGACTACTGCTTGCTGAGTTTCGGTCATTGAATAATCTAAATTCTTAATAAATGTATGTGCAACCTTATTTTGATGTAGTAAAAGCTCGTACATTGTTATTCGGATTGAGGCTTCATCGCTTGCAATTTTATGCCCCAACCTAGAACTCACTATTTTCAAATTAGGGAAAAGATCATTAATGGCTTTAAAATCTTTAATAATAGTATTTCGTGAGCATTTAAATCTAGTAGACAATTTATTAATTGAAACGTCCTTGCTTTCACTCATCAAAAGCAAGATGATCGTTGTTCTCCGGTCAGTTGAGCTCATACTTGATTGGTTGACTGACTTTATAATCTCATGATTAGAATTCAATTCTCTTTTTGTTCGATCAGTAATTTTGTACCCATAGTTAGGGATATTGACAATCTCATCTAAATTG
This sequence comes from Lactobacillus apis, assembly GCF_003150935.1. Taxonomy (NCBI): domain Bacteria; kingdom Bacillati; phylum Bacillota; class Bacilli; order Lactobacillales; family Lactobacillaceae; genus Lactobacillus; species Lactobacillus apis. Next base: position 1,423,016 of record NZ_CP029476.1, read on the forward strand.
TTTTCGCGTAATATTTTATTCGTTGAATTTAGCCAATTAAATGCAGTTCGACGAGAAATATTAAAAGTTTCGAGTATTTCCTTTAAGCTCACAAAACCAGATGCTTTTGTCAAATAATTAAGCAAATTTTGGGCTTTGATTACCTCTGTAGAGTTAAATGCTACCACGCTTAATCACCCTTTTTATTTAGTACATAATTTCAAACTAAAGATCTAATTTATCAATTACTTCATCAATTACGCTATCAATTCCAATATTTGTTAAAAGTGGCAAACCATTAATAACAGGTACCTTGATAGCATCATTATCATACTGAGTTGTTGTGATAACTAAATCGTACTCTGGAGCCAAAGATTCTACTTGGGCAACTGATGATTGACCCAGAGTATACTTATCTTCAGAAATTCCACGTTTAGCTAATTCTTCTTGTAATTTGTTCATAGCTGATGTGCTGGTAACAACACCTGCACCACATGCGACTAAAATTTTTTTCATGATTATTCTCCTTAATTTCTATTCTTTACTGTCTGTTGCAGCATTATCTTGCTTTTCTGAAGCAACTATTTTTGTTCTGTTCCACCAACATAAACCAATAATTAAAATGAGACCAATTGCATAAGCAAAAATCTTATATGGTGCAATTTGTACAATTAACCATGGGAATGGGTTTGAGCCATAGTCGATGCTTGAAATAAGTGATGAGCCTTTTGGAATTGCAAAATGAGCTGCGCGAGCACATTTAGTAATTAAAGGTGCTAAATTAGTACCAATCCATAAACCGATAACAACATTTATCGCACCAATAATGAATGATCTGAAAAAGTCACCATGAGTAACCGAAACGATTAGTGGGAACATGAAGACGAATCCAACCAAACCAATTGTTGGCAAAAATTGATTACCTGGCAAAATAAATGCAAAAAGCAAAGCAACTGGAATCATTAATGTAGCACAAGCTAAAACTACTGGACTACCAATACCTACTGCGGTATCCATTCCAATATAAATTTTTCTTTTTCCAGCGAATTTCTTTTGGATAAAAGTTTGAATGGCATCTGAGACTGGTACTACTCCTTGCAAAAGTAATGCAGCCATCTTTGGCGTAATAATCATTACCGCAGATAAAGTAACACCCATAAGCATTATTTTCCCAAGCTTTGTGGCAATTGTCATCCCTGGTATAAAGCCATAAGCTAAAATACCGATAATAATACCAATTGCAAAACCTAGTAGAGTTGGTTCACCCCAAGAACCAAATTTCTTGTTAAAGTCTTTTGCATCCATGTGAATCTTGTTAATTCCAGGTATCTTATCAATAATCCAGTTAAATACGATTGCAATTGGAACAAATGATCCTGCATAACCGTGTGGGATTGAGATTCCTGGTAGACCCAAGTATTTCTCTGAAAGTGGGGCTGTTCTATCAGCAATTACCATGATAACAATCATGTTTACACTAGCTAAAAACAGACTAAGAATGATGTCTTTAGTTAGAGCATAAACAAGTGAACCACTAAAAGCAAAGTGCCAGAAGTCCCAGATATCAACATCAATAGTTGAAGTTGTTCTGGTAATAAGCATCAAAATATTAATGGCAATTCCTAATGGAATCATACTTACTCCAACGGCAGTACCATATGCAATAGCAGATGCTGAAGGCCAGCCAACATCAATTACCTGTAAGTTCAAGTGCATAACCTGAATCATATTCTTAATTGCAGGATTCATTACGTCAGTCAAAATCGAAACTGTAGCATTCAGACCGATAAAGCCAATACCTACCATTAATCCGCCACGTAATGCTTTAGTAAATGGAACCCTAACACACAATCCAAAAATCAACATGATGATTGGAATTAAAACAGTTGGACCTAAGCCAACAATATACATAATGAAATCAATTACCGGTTTCATAAATTTCCCTCCAAACTTTTTTATTGTATATGCTTAGAAACAGCTTTATAAAGATCTTCATCACTTGATATTTGCATCAACTTGCTTAATAATTCCTGATCTTGAAATAAAGCCATTAGCTTCTGAAGCATCTCCACTTGACTGTGTGGATCCTTTAAAGCAAGCATAACAACAATCTGTACATTCAAAATTTGCTCTGTAACAGCCATATTATGAAAACTTATTGGATGACTTAAGGTCGCAAATGTAATTGCAGGTGCGTTTACATACTGAACGTCAGTATGTGGTATCGCAACCGCAATTTCGCCACTAGGCAATCCAGTAGGATGGACTGCTTCGCGGCTTTTGACTGCTTGCTCAAACGTATTTTTGACTTTGTTTTCTTTTTTTAACTGTTCTGCTAAAAAATGAATAATTTCATCTGCACTATTAAAATCAACTTGTGCAAAAACCAACTGAGGACTTAATAAATTCATCTAGCCACCCCCTTTACTTTTTGTTTACTTTTTCATTTAAGCATTTATGTTAATACTATATAAGTAACCGCTAACACAAAATACCAGTGCAAGTACTGAACTAGCTAATCTTGTGGTTCGCTTTGCTATATTCCTTAGACTTAGCATTATTTTGGCCGTAGTAAGCTGTTTGACCATGTTTTCGATAGTAGTGTTTATCAAGTAAAAATTGCGGTAATTCAGAATTCTTCCTTGTTAATTGTAAAGTATGGTAGTCTTCTTCAGCTATTACTTCTAAAACCTTAGCGTTATAAACCGCCTCTTTAGGCGTTTTACCCCAGCAAAATGGACCATGCTGGCTAACAAGTGAACCAGGTGTTGCCTCATAGTCGAGTCCACGATCTTTAAAAGTGCGTACGATAGCTCGTCCCGTGTTACCTTCATAATCTGATTCTATTTCTTCCTTACTTAGAGCCTCAGCTGTTGGAATTGCGGTGTAGAAAGTATCGGCATGAGTCGTATTCATTGCTGGAATATCCATCTGTGCTGCAGCAAAAGAAACAGCCCAAGGAGAATGAGTGTGAACTATTCCGCCACACTTAGGAAATTCGCGATAAAGAATTGTATGTGTTGGCGTATCACTAGACGGATTCATTTCTCCTTCAACAACTTGTCCATTTAAATCAACTACCACAAGATCATCTGGCTTTAGTTCTTCATAGCTGACACCAGATGGCTTAATAACGAATAATCCACTATCTCGATCTATTCCTGAGACATTTCCCCAAGTAAAAGTGACCAAATTTAATTTGGGTAACTGCATATTTGCTTCATAAACTTCTCTTTTAAGCTTCTCTAACATTGCTTTTTTTCCTCTAATTCATTAATACTAGCTTGCCAACAATTATTGAAGCACGCTGTAAAAAAGCAAAGAAGTCAAATAAAGGAGTTGTTTTTAGTGCACACTGTTAACTACATGTGTGTAACTAAACTTTACTTATTTGTAAACCCAAACATTTGTATTACAATTAAACTAACCTAATTAAAGAAGGAAGATAGCAATCATGTGGATTATTAAAATTAAAACAGCGAATATTAAATAAACAAACTAAAGATTTACGTAGAAAGAGGAACAAATGATTGATAATACCCCTCGTAAAGTTAAAGCTTATCTCGCCGGCGTTAATTTAGATGATTCGAATTTTGATTACTATATGACCGAGCTTGCTAACCTGGCTCAAGCTGCCAATATGGAAGTTGTCGGACAATCAAGACAAAACTTAGAGCATGTGGTTGCAGGTACTTATTTCGGTCTTGGAAAAATCAATGAAATAAAAGATATGGCACATGGCTTAAAAGCTGAAGTGCTTGTTTTAAATGATGAGTTATCCCCAGTGCAGATTCGCAATTTGGAAAAAATGACAAAATTACGTGTTATTGATCGCACCGAACTTATTCTAGAAATTTTTTCAAGTCGTGCTCGTACAAAGCAGGCTAAACTTCAAGTTCAGTTGGCTCAGTTAGAGTATGAGTTGCCGCGATTGCACCCATCAGAAAACAATTTAGACCAGCAGCGTGGTGGTGGCTTTGCCAACCGTGGTGCCGGTGAATCAAAATTGGAATTAAATCGAAGAACAATCGGTAAGCAAATTACGATAATTAAAAAAGAGCTTAACGCTATTTCGGGGCAAGAAGAAATCAAAGCAAAACGCCGCAACCAGACTCATATTCCCAAAGTTGCTTTAGTCGGTTATACAAACGCTGGTAAATCAACCACGATGAACGGTTTACTGGAAGAGTTTTCTAAAGAAAATGATGAAAAGCAAGTTTTTGTTAAAGACATGTTATTTGCAACACTTGATACTAGCGTACGGCGAATTGAGCTAAGTAATAACTTCAGCTTCATTCTTTCTGATACAGTTGGCTTCATTTCTAAATTGCCACACAATCTAATCGAATCCTTTAAGGCAACTTTACAGGAAGTTAAGGATGCTGATTTATTGATTAACATTGTTGATTCTTCAGATCCAAACATGATTCAAATGATTCGAACAACGCAGAACGTTTTGAGCGAAATTGACGTTAAGGATGTGCCAATGATTACCGCATATAACAAGGCTGATAAAACCGACCGAAATTATCCGCAAATTGAGGGCAGCGGCATTTTATATTCTGCGACTGATTCTGAATCGATTAAGCTGCTCGCCCAACTAATTACTAAGCGTGTTTTTGCAAGCTATCAGAAGGTTAATTTGGTTGTTCCACTGGCTGATGGTAAGGCACTGGCTAACCTGCATGAATACGCCCATATTATTCTAGAAGAATATAAGACTGATGGAGTTCATGTAACTGCCAGATTGGCTCCTGAAAAGCAGGCTCAGTTTCACCAATATATTGTTTAGAAGACACAAAAAGGTCACGCAAATGCGTGACCTTTTATTATTTTATTTTTATTGAATGACACGTTTAGCAATACAAGGGTAAAAGTATGAGCTAATTGTATCAAGGACTACACCTTTATCGGGAGTAGAAGCATGAACATACTGATTATTTCCAATGTAAATTCCAATATGATATGGAGCATCGACTGAGCCCCAGTATAGCAGATCGCCTAGCTGCAATTGATCCATTGAAACTGTTGTACCCATTTTTACTTGATCAGTAGTTACGCGGGGCAATTGCACTCCACCTACTTTACTATAGATTGATTGCACCAATCCAGAACAATCATAAGCATCAGGACCATTTCCGCCCCAGACATAGCCTTTACCGACTTGGCTTTTAGCCAATTTAACAACTGCTTGTTGACGTTGTGCTGTACTGCCAGTAGCTGCTGGTGCAGTTGCTGCAGGTAATGAACTAGGATTATTCTTAGCTTGACTAGGCTTTTGAGGTTTATTTGTCACATTGGTTGGTTGTGGGGTAACCTCTTTATTTGTCTGTTTAGGCTGCTTTTGCTTCTTAGTCTTTTTGTCTTTTTTATCCTTTTTATTATTAGCCAAATCTTTTAGCTGATTTTTAGCTGGCTGATCGTCAGAATCAACAGCCTCACCATCTAAATCTTTAGTATAGCGGGCTTCAATCCATTCATTGTCGCCAATTTTATACCATAAGTTGCCTTTTTTATCGACAGCAGTTTCAGCAACATTCCATTTGCTATTGTTTTTGGCACGGAAGCTAATCAACTGGCCTTTTTGATAATTTGTCCATATTTTAACGTCCTTACCCGGTAAGTAATCTATTTGGACGCGTTTGATTGGCGCTTTCAATGTAGCTGCATTCACTATTTTTTGTGGTGCAACTGTGGCGACTCCTGTCAGTGTCATCGCCGCTGCAAGACCTATTTTCAAGAAATTACGTCTCATTAAATTTAATCTCCTTTGGTAGCTAATGTGGTCATAAATTAGTACTTCACCCTTTATTTTAACTGGTTAAATTAATTTATCAAGCTACACTGGTTAAAATACAAAATAAAAAGCACTCAGATGTAATATCGGAATGCTTTATTTCTTTAATCTAAATTAGTTAAGAACACGTTTGGCCACAGATGGATAAAAGTAGGAGCTAATATTATCTTTTACAACACCTTGGGCAGGAGTTGCTGCATGAACATATTGATTGTCACCAACATAAATGCCAACATGATAAGGTGAGGAGGCTGAACCCCAGAATAACAAATCTCCTGGTTTTAAATTCTTCATTGAAACAGTTTTACCTTGCTTAACTTGAGAATAAGTCGTACGACTAATGTCAAGACCAGCTTTACTATATACATATTGTGCTAACCCTGAGCAGTCAAAGCCACTAGGACCATTTCCACCCCATGTATAAGGTTTGCCAACCGTTGAATTTGCAACATTAACAACTTTGTTTGCTTGCTTTGAAGTTGAAATTACACTATTTGCAATATCTGGCTCAGCCTGCTGCTTAACCTTTTTATTAGCGTCAACAGTATATCGAGCTTGAATCCACTTTCCTTCACCAATTTGGTACCATGTTTTACCTTTAGCATCAACCGCAGTACCTAGAACATCTACTGTCTCACCGTGTTGGATTCGTTTGCCGGTAAAGCTTGGATTATTATAATCGTCCCAAATGTTAATGCCGTAACCTGGAACGTAATTGATTTTTACTTTAGTTGTTGCAGCTTGTACACGGTTAGTGGTGGAATTTGAATTAACGGCATTTACTGCTCCTAACCCAGTAATGGTCAGAGCTACAGCCGTAGTAAATTTTACTAAATTGCTCTTAACTTTCAAATCAAATTGCCCCCATGTTTTTATCTGTATTTTATTTAAATTAGTTAATTATTATTTTAATATCACAAGTTTAATTCTACGTCAGTTATGTTACAGAACCATTACAAAAACAATACTGAAACGTAAAAAACCTCCCAAAGGTTAGTTTGCGAGGCTTGAGTTGTTAATAATTTTTTGAAAAAGATTTATTTGAACGGAAACTATTTACTGAATGACGCGCTTTGCAGCTGAAGGATAGAAGTAGGTGCTAATTGATTGCTTTATTACTCCTTGATCAGGTGTTGCAGCGTGAACATATTGATTATCACCAACATAAATGCCAACGTGGTATGGTGAAGCTACAGAGCCCCAAAAAAGCAAGTCACCCTTTTTTAATTTATTCATTGAAACCTTTTTACCCAAAGCAACTTGTGAATATGTTGTTCTTGGTAAAACAGCTGCACCGGAGCTCCTATAGACATATTGGACTAATCCAGAACAATCAAAGGCATAGGGACCAGTTGCACCATATACATAACCCTTACCAACTTGTTTTTTTGCAAGTTTAGCAACTGAATTACGTTTTTGTGTAACAGTACTTGCTTCAACTTCAGTTGCTGTTGCTGCAGATACCTTACCGACAGTGACAATACCTGTGAAAAATAAAGCTACTAAAGCAATTAATTTAACTAAATTCTGTCTATGTCCGTGTTTCAAAATTAATCTCTTTCCTATATCAAATCTATTTCGTTCTCAACAGTCTATATACTACTCACAGAATGTTACACGTTCATGTCAAACGAGCTACAAAACATTTAGAAATTTTATAGGAAAGACGGTATTTATGTAATTTTTATTATGAAACTTGACAATTTGTAACAACTTCACGCAGTTTTTGCTGCGTTTGTGCCCAATCATCATTTATCAAAATGTGTGCATCTGCCTTTAATTCTTCTGGCAAGGCATTTAGTTCACTGCCACTAAGACGCTCATTGATTTTTTCTGGAGTATCACCACGTTCCAATAAACGCTGGCGTAATTCCTCTCTAGTGCTTGTCGTAACATATAAAAAATAAACTTGTTCTTTTAGTGCATTAATATAGGAAGCAGCACCTTTGATATCAACTATCAGTGAAACTACTTGATGGTTTTTCCAAGCAGCATCAAGTGCTTCCTTACTTGAGCCATACTGATATGACCCATATTTAACATGCTCAAAAAAGTGAAGCTTTTTGAAGCTACTTTCACTTTCAAAATAATAAGATTTATCCGGACTTTCTCCCTTACGCATTGGTCTTGTAGTATGTGTTACAACACGTGGAATAGCAAATTCCTTGGTTAAATAATCCGAAATTGTCGTTTTACCTGCTCCACTCGGACCGGCAATCAAAATTAATTTTCGCAATATCCAGGCTTCCTTTACTTGAAAACAATTGCTTTTTATAATAATATCTTTCTATTATAAATAAACATGGGTAAGAGAGGAAGTAAAACTCATCATGAAAAAATCAGATGTAAAAATAGATGACATTCTTAGCGCAAAATCCGAAGAAGAACTTACCAAACCATTTATAGGTAAGGTGGAAAAAATTTACGAGAATTCTGCCCTGTTGACAATTATCGACTATGATGAGGTTGATGATACTGCAGTTAGCGACCTTAACCAAAAAATCGTAGTTAATTTTAAAAACCTTAAAGAGGCACCTAAACGCAAAATCAAAGAAATTCAGGCTAAGGCTACAAGTGATATTAAGGTGGAAAAAATTGCCAAAGTAGCAGATGAAACGGAGGATGAACAAAAAGCTGAAAAGTAGTCTAACAAGAAGCAGTTTTTAAAAACTGATATTAAAAAGGTCTCATAATCATAATGAGACCTTTTTGTTTGGACATTTTTTCAGTTAGTTATTTTTGGCATTTTATCTTTAGGGATATATTCAATTAGTTTTACGTTTAGTTATTTTTATTTTTTGATTCTCAACTTCAATTACATAGTCACACTGTTGCCAAACCGTTGGATCATGTGTTGCTATCACGACTGTTGCATCTGAATCAAAGCTAGTTAACAAAGTTCTTAGTACTAGTTGACTATTTTCAGCATCTAGCGAACCAGTTGGCTCATCTGCAAAAATCACCTTAGGCTCTTTTAATATTATTCGCGCCAGTGCTACTCTTTGCTGTTCACCACCACTTAAAGTGTATATTTTTTGCTGTAATTGCATTTTTCCAAGTCCAACTTGGGCCAAAGCTGCCCGCATTTTATTATCTTTTTCCGTTTTAGACAGCTTTGAATTAGTTAGTCCCAGGCGCAAATTTTGTTTAACTGTCTCAGTATCAATTAAAGCAAAATTTTGAAAAACGAAGCCAAAGTAATCACGATATAGTTTTTTTCTATTTTTTGAGTTAATATTCAAGTCATTAAATTCCACTTTACCTGAGGTAGCTTTTTCTAAGCCACTCAAAATATTTAGAAAAGTAGTTTTCCCAGCCCCACTTTTGCCCACAATAGCATAGCTTTTCCCCGTTTCTAAAGTACAGCTAACATCTTCAAAAATGGTTTTTTCTTTAAATTTTTTTGTAAGATTCCTTATTTTAATCAAATTACAGCTCCTAATTTCCATGATTAAGTGTGATTAATATATTTTGCTGGGCTCTATAGTATGTTAATAAAATAATAACTGCTTCCAGTAAAATGTAGCCGAAACCAAATGGAATCAAGCTCAAGTAACTATGCTTTATTAAAATAAAGCTAATTGTCAATAAGTCGAAGCCCAGATTGAAAACCAAAAATTCTACCAATAATTTAGCATTTGATTTACCAAATGCTCGATAAATTGCCATCTTATGCCTCTGGCTTTGTAGAAAAGTTGAGCTAACAAACATAATAACAAAGCTAAGCTGGAGAATAGATAAAATCATTGTAATTGTTAGCATCAGTAAATGGCGATTAGCATTTCGCTGATAATTATCTGTTAATGCCCTTTGACTGGTAATGCCCCAAAAATACGGCCTTAATCCCAACTTCTTGATCATTTTTTTAAGTAACTTGAGATCAGAAAATACCGTTTTTGATTGACTAACGGAAGCCAAATAAAAATCATCTGATAGTAGCTTATTGTTTGCAACTACGATTATTGGGTCTATCGAGATTGCCGTCGTAATATCATCATATCCAACTGTGTAATTAAATATTTTTTGTCCGCTGTCAATGGGTACAACTTGAATGGACGGTAAATGATTTGATTTTTTTTGATAATAATTAGGGAGAGAGTTCCTGAATTTAAGATAGCTTATCAACTGCTTTTTAGCGCGTTTGGTCTGATCTAAGCGATTGCTCGGTACTAGTAAAAGAACTTTCTTACTGTCAAGTTTGAGTCGTTGAGACTTAAGTTCACTGTTCTTAATGAAATTATCGTTTGCAATAATTACATTGCCATTGTCAGGATGAGTAGAGCGCCTAGGTGGAAGATATTCCTGTGAATTTTGCGCAACTATTACGTTCGGTGTTTGCACGACCAGTTTATGTACCAGTCTTGCTACTCGTCTATCTACTTGTTTGTCTGACAGTTGCCACACAAGCCCAAGTGAATAACGATTATTCTTGGAATGGATTTCTTGAATTATTTTTGTGTCTCTTACATAAGCCTGATGACTATTGTGTAGAGATATAGCATTAAGTGCTACTATCCCAAGCAATAATATCTTTAACGCATAACCAATTAATAAAAATGGGCGTGAATTTCCTATTCCTTTAATCACTTGATATGGTTTTATTAATACTAAAACTGAATATGATAGAGTGTCTAAACATAAAAAAACTAGTAAGAAAATCGTCAAAAATATAAGTAAATACGGTAAGAACATTCGCAAGCCTGCAAATGTAAACACATATAAACTCCTTGCAATCACTATCATAGCAATAGCACCCAGTGTCAACAAAAACCATAGCATTTCATCTTTGAAATCAGACTTGATTATTTGCCAATTACTCAAGCCATGGATCTTCATTATGGCATAAGCTTTAAAGCGGTATACTTTTTCCAGTATCATAATAATAAATATGATACTAATAACACTAATAAAAATAGTTGCTGTACCTTGCGGAAAGCCACTAAGAGTTGAGCTTAATAAAATACTGGGAGTTGGGGCAGTGCTTCTGACTTCTACTTTCAGGTCTTCTTTACGTAGGAATGAAACTATTCGATTTAAAGCCTCACCTTTAGCATTGGTAAAATATAAGCCGTATATATCTTCTAATTGAAATTCATTATTTGTCAGCTTTTTTATTGCTGCATTTTTATAAATTGCATAAGTTTCATTTTTGGAGCCAAGATTATATACTAGTTTGCTTGTACGTCCGTTAGTCTTATTAATCCGTAATTTAATCAAAGAAACATTTTTATCGTCAGCTATTCCCCGAAGCTTATCAAAAAATGCCTTCTTAGTAACTTTTTGATTTATAGGGGCACTATTTTTTACAGGCTTGGCGGCATAAACATTTATACAAGTTTGATTGTTTGGCAGTGTTTCATCATCATAAGTGTGAATACTCTCAGCAAATAAGCCAATTGCAATAACTGTGGTTAGTGAAAAAAGTATAATTTTTAATTTCCGTAACATGTTTTATCTTTCTAATATACAAAAAACACAGTCTATTAATACCCGTACTTTTTGCTTAAAATCACAATTTAGTTAATTGTACTATAGTTATAGAAACATCAGCATTAACTTAATTTAAATTTAGGAGAGTTTAAATACTATGTGTATAATTGCTATTAAAAAGGTCTCATATCGTAATGAAACCTTTTGGTTTGGACATTTTTCCAGTTAGTCATTTTTTGGCATTTTGTTTTTAGAGATATATTCAATTAGTTTTACATACTGTCTCTTATGATGAATTGCAATATACTCCTGTGACGGATCATAACCGCCAACATACATTATCTTATAAGGGAGTTTTTTGCCATTACGGTCAACTGCCTGAACATTGTAATATTTTTGTGTGCTCTTCGGTACCTTTGCATAATCGGTTTCCATCTTAATGTGAGGATTAAAGTAATCCGTATACTGATTAGGTATAACTACCAAGGCTGCAATTGCGAGTGCGATAATACCAATAATAGAATAAAATAGTTTTTTCATATATTCTTCCTTTTAATGTACTTATTTTGAATTACTACTGCAATTATCAGCTTCCATTATGACTGATGCAGCATTTGCTCAAAGCACTCCCCGAATTCTGACATAGTATGACTTTTTCTGACTTATAATGATAATTATAAACAATTGTACTTACTTCATTATTAGTTTAGTTTAAATTTAGAAAAGTTTAACCATATTTATATGTTAATCTTCTCATTCATTGAAAGTAATTTGTTATTGCACTCGCAAATAATTAAAAAGATGTACAAGCCAAAATGCTTCTACACCCTTTAAATTACTATAAATGGCCAGCTGCTTGATTTAAGCGCCCTTTTCATTCTTATATATTTTAATAAGCATGAAAGACAAAAGAATCAAAGTAACAATAATAGCTACCTTCAATAGTATATTATATGGCTTAGGCATAGCAATTAATAAGAAAAAGAATACAAGTAAACTTTCTAGAATTTGTTTATCACTTAAAGTGCCTTTTTTCATAATAAATCCTCTTCAATTAACAAGTAGTCGTAACTGTTAAAACACGTCTTCAGCTTGAATCACTTAATTTAATTTTAATAAATTCAATACAATTATCACATCAAATAAGTTACAAGTCAATTCTCGTAATATATGATACTTTTCTGAGTATATAGCTAATCTAGTGGATAAGATATAAAAATCCGCTTAATTTTAGCTCAGCTAAACTTTTAAACTCTTTTTTTTTCGTTCATTTTTGCCTAAAATTAGGCTTACATATTACTTAGCATTTTGGGAGAAAAACAGTGAAAGAAAAAGCAAAAAAAATTTTATTCTGGTTTATCCTTGTTCAACCGTTTCTTGACTTGTACTGGTTTTACCATGGCAGCCTTGCTACTATTTTACCTTTTACATTGCCGACCATTATTCGACTCATTGCCGTAGCTGTTTTATTTTGTCTATTTTTTAGCCAAAAAGAGTCGTGGCAGAAGTTGAGTACACAAAAATGGTTAATCGCCTATCTAATTTTATTAATTATTTATAGCTTTCTGCATTTAGTGCACGTACGGACATTTACCAGTGTTAATCCCACTAACTACGGTTACTCCACTAGTGGTGAGCTATTCTATTTGATTCGCATGTGTCTGCCACTCGTCATTATTTATTTAACCAAAGAACTTAATTTTGGCACAAAACAGTTACAGCAAGTAATCGAGGGCGTTTCTGGACTTTTTTCAGGCACAATTGTCCTATCAAACTTGTTCGTAATTTCACTGAAATCTTATGAAACAGGCGTAATCAGCGCTAATATTTTCGAGTGGTTTTTCAATCCAAATATCGGCTATTCGCATATGGCTTCGAAAGGTTTCTTTAATTTCACCAACATGATTTCAGCTGTTTTGTTTATGCTGTTACCGTTACTTATTTATTATCTATTTACTGATTTCAACTGGAGCACAATCACATTGAACGTTGTTCAGGCTTTAGCAATGATTGAAATCGGAACTAAGGTTGCCGCAATCGGCTTAATTGGCGGAATTCTAGTTGGGCTTCTGCTCTACCTATTCCACCGCTATATCCTTAAGAATGCGAAAAAAAATATGCTTGCCGTTTTAGTTAGTTTGCTAATTGGAGCAGGCTCGATTGCAATCTTACCTTTTGGTCCAGCAATTCATCGCTATAATTACGAAATATATTTGGCAAAGCAATCTGACCATGATTTATCCGACGAAACACGTGAATTGAATGCTGGCCTTAAAAAATATCCTACTGGTCAAAAGCGAGAAGACTTTTTACGAAGTTTTATTAAGGAAAACTACCAAGCCTATGCACTCAATCCAAAATTCGTCTTCAAGAGCTATCCTTACCAGTATGATCCTGAGTTTTGGTTAAAAATTATTAACGAGCCCGGTCAAACGCGTATGGAAAATCGCCATCTTGAAAAGGCTATGCTGAATCAAGTTGTTAAGACTAATGACAATAAGCTAGACAAATTCCTAGGTATTTCCTATGTTCGTGAAAACAACATTTTCAACTTAGAGCGTGACTTCGCGGCTCAGATTTATTCTTTAGGCTGGATTGGCATGTTAATCTTTGTCGGACCTTACTTGGCAATACTACTTTATGCTGCTTATCGCTGGCTCAGGTATCAATCAGCTCGAACCTATCTGGTTAGTTCATTAATTGTCTCAAGCGCTTTTATCTTGCTTGCAGCTTTTTATTCAGGCAACGTAATGGACTTCCTAACAGCCAGCTTTATCTTCGCATTCATTGAAGGAAACTTATTACTACAGGTGCGAAAAACGAAAACTAATACGACTATCAATTTAAATCAGAATTGAAAAGACTCGTGATAGATATAATAACTAAACCTAACTTTTGTTAGGTTTTTTTAGTTAATTAAAAATATACTGTGTCATGCTCTCTATCCCATATATCATCAAAAAAGTGTCTAAATATGGTAAAATCGAGACAAAACACTGGGGGTTCTAAAATGAGTGCAACAATTGTTAAACTGCTTGAAAGCAAAAATATGAGTGTTACAAAAGTTTCTGAAATTAGTAATGTTCCACTTAGTACCTTAAGAAATGCAATCGTTAAACCGATTGAAACCTGGTCAATCCGTGTGCTTAATGCGTTTGCAATTGGCTTAGGAGAAAGACCAGGAGATTTGTTAAACGTATTAGAAGCGCAACCATATATTTTAGATATAAATGATGAGACGCAAACTATCCAAGGAGTTTTTATTGCTGATAAAGAGACTTATCAGCAAATTAGAACTGTTGTCGAAGTTAACCACCTAGAAGGATGGAATCCAACAAAATCAGATATTCAGGAACTGCTAGATGAAGCAATCAATCCCGATCCTCAAGTAGCTAAACGTTTTGAAGAAGTTTGGGAGCAAGAACAGTGAATGATTGGATTAGTAAAACTCTGTATTCAAATGGTGTATTAAAAAACAAGCTCCATGTTCATGATGCAGCAGAATTAGAGAAAAAAGAGAATGAATTATCTGCTCGAAATGCTTTATTCCTATTACAAAAAAAGCCGCAGATAAAAGATATCAATGACCTTAAAAAAATTCACCAATTCTTATTTGGCGAACTATACGATTGGGCTGGTAAATATCGCCCAGGTAATTTTAGTAAAAATGGCTATCAGTTTTTTGACTTCACCAGATTTGATTTCGCTGAAAAAGACATCAATAGTATGCTACATAAGCATCCCAAAACAACGCTCTTATCTGCTAAAGACTATGCTGAACTATTAGACGCAATTAACTTTATGCATCCCTTTAGAGAAGGCAATGGTCGTAGCTGCAAAGTTTTCCTTTCTGCATACGCAGCTAATCATGGTCAAATTATTGATTATCCAAGAAAAAACGAAGAAATGATTCAAGCGCAAAGTGAGGCCAATATTGACAAGATTGCGAAATTAATTAAAGTTGAAAATACTCCAAGCCGTAATAGAACACTTCAATTATTGGCCTCACAGCAAAAGAATGCGCAGAAGCAAATTAACTAATCTAGACTCCCAAAAACTCTGGACAGCAAGAAATTGATTGCGATGATAATCCTTACCTTTAGTGAGGTTGGAAATTTATTATATGCCCTAATTCTTGGTAAGGCTTTTTATAACTTAATAATATCCTTAAAGCTACCGCATAACGAAAAGGGTCCTGAAAGCTAAACAACTTTCAGAACCCTTTTTATTATTAAAATTAATTTTACTTTTCTTTGATAAATGACGCGTCTGGAATCCTGATTAGATAATATCTAATAGCATTATGTCCAGCGTGCATGCCAATGCCATTTTGCCAAACTTTTTTATAATTGGCAGAGTAAACAGCCACATACGCACGCTGATATTTTCGATCCATTTTTTCTAGTTGCTTTTTGTCATAAGGAATCCTAGTAGCATTAAGATCGATTGGATTTTTACCATATGCTACCGTTGCAAAGTCGCTTGAAACTTGCGCTTTTCTACCATTACGGAAATAAGTATATGTTTGGGTGCCAATCTTTTTCTTCTTTGAATTAATCGTTACATAGGAAGAATTACCCTCACCTGTGTTCATTACCAGTGGTTCATAGGTTACTGTTGACGTGATTTTGCTCGTATCCTCAAGGTCTGGATTATCAAGCATTGTGCGATCAAATAACCAAATAAGTGCCACTAAAAAAATCACCACTTCAACTAGATCAATTAAAAAATTAGTCCAGCTAAATTTGCGGTGCTCCTTGATAATCATTGTAATTCGCCGTCTGCGAATGTTCTGAATGACAAAGATAAAATATAAAATGACAAAGACCCACAATAAGACGCCGAGCAAATTCCAACTAAACATAACACCCTCCTGTAATTGCTTTCATTATATTGTAAAAACTTGATTTTGAATAGTAAAAAAAGCCTAAACTATCTCCTGTTCATAAATAATCGGGCTATTTTTTCTTGGTTTTTGTAGTTTTCTTTTTCGTAGCAGCTTTCTTAGCGGCAGGCTTTTTAGCAGGTGCTGGCTCAGGCTTAGCATATTCTCTTACTTGCGTGATTTTTTCTTCGATTGCTTCCACTAGCTTTGCGGTGACTTCATCTTCGGATTGCATAATTTCATCTTCAGTAGCTAATTGATCAATCCGAAAATTCGATGCATTCAAAAATTCTGACTGTGTTTCAAAGTAAACATAGATTGGGTAGTCTTTGCCTTCTTCAAAAAAGTTACTGACCTTTTTGTAATTGCTATATGGCAAGTTGATAATATTATTTTCTAAAATGAAAGTGACTGGTCTTTGTCCTGTTACTTCAAGGGCAACATGGCTTAAAGAATCATGCTTGATTGCGGCAACTGTTTCCTTAACCATTTTCGTCGCTAGTTCCTTAAGCTTGGCTTTGGACTTACTAATGTCAGCGTATTTAACGGTTTCTAAATCTTGCAGGTAGTTTTGTTCTTCAATTCTCTCTGCTAAGTCTGTTAAGTTAATCTTCAAAATAAAAATTCCCTTTTAAGTTAATCAATTTGTTATCAGTCTTCTATTACGATACTCAAATTCATCATTAAAAACAATTTATTTTTCTTTCTTTAAAATTTTTTTTTAAAGAACAATTGTTTGAAGAAAGTGAACTTTTGTTCCTCTTTTTATCCAATTTTCTTTACAATCACTTGCGCTCAAGCTATTTGTGAATAAGATAAAATAACACTCTGCCAGTCTAAAAATCAAAAAAGCGTTTTTATATTTTTCAAGCTTAAAAAACATTACTTCCCGCACTTTACAAGCGTTTTCACAAAGAATAAAATTTAACTTGAATATAAAATTTTTAGCTAAAGTTTTAAATTGAAAGGTAGACAAATATGTCAGAAAAAGTTTACACAGATTATTTCTATAACTCAGATGATTTTGACAAAAATCATGGTATGGGCTACAAAGAACTTCATATTCCAGAAGGAGTAGAGGCTCAGCCTTTAATCGTTCCTCCAGTATTAGAGCCTGATAAGCAAGAAAACAATGATGTTTGGTACACCATTGAATCTCAAGAAGGTGAATTCCAATTTTTGCCAGGTAAGAAGACTCATACTTGGGGCTATAATTTCCCAGTTCTTGGTAAGACAATGGTTTTAACTAAGGGTCAACATGTACATGTAACCTTGAAAAACAGCTTGCCAGAATTAACTACTTACCATTGGCACGGTATGGAAGTTTCCGGTCCTGGTAACGATGGTGCATGTCACTCACCTGTATACCCAGGCGAAGAAAAGCAAATCGACTTCGTTGTTAACCAACCAGCCGCACTTACTTGGCTTCACGCTCACCCATGTCCATCAACTGCTTCACAAGTTTGGATGGGACTTGCAATGGGTGTTGTTGTTACTGATGCTAATGAAGCACAATTACCAATTCCTAAGACTTATGGTAAAGACGAATTCCCAATTATCTTGCAAGATAGAATCTTCCATGAAGATAACCAATTTGACTACAAGGCAGACTACAACGCAATGGGTATCTTTGGTGATACTCCAATTATCAACGGTGTTGTTCGTCCTTACGTTGATGTTACAACTCAAAAAGTTCGTTTAATCTTCTTAGGTGGTTCTAACCGTCGTGAATGGCGTTTACACTTTAGTGACGATTTGGTAATGACTCAAATCGGTGGTGACGATTCATTCTTGGAGCATCCAGTTAAGATGACTAAAGTATTAATCGGACCTGGTGAACGTCAACAAGTAGTTGTTGACTTCAGCAACTACAAAGAAGGTGACGTTGTTAACCTTTACACTGATGACTTCAAGTTAGTTGAATTTAGAATTCATAACTACGAAAAAGATGACAGCGTAATTCCTGACACCTTATTCAAGCCATATGATCCAGTTGTTAACCCTAACTCACCAGTTCCTCATGTTACTATGGACAACCACAACATGATCAACGGTAAGAAGTTTGCTATGCAACGTATCGACTTGAAGCAAGACTTAATGAACGCAGAATACTGGGACGTCACTAACACTAACGACAAGGTTAACGGTATGTTACACCCATTCCATATTCACGGTGCTCACTTCTTAGTCGTTTCACGTAATGGTGAAGAACCATATCCAAACGAAAAGGGCGTTTACAAGGACACTGTTGAAGTTGCCCCACAAGAAACTGTTCGTTTGAAGGTTTACTTCCAAAACACTGGTGTCTTCATGTACCACTGCCACATCATCGAACACGAAGATGCAGGTATGATGGCTCAAATTCAAATCGTTGATCCAAAAGATCCAGATAAGACATATGAATTGATGGACATGGAAACTTTAACTAAGGCCTTCTCAGAAGAAAAGGGTATTCCTATGGATGAAGTTTACTGCCCAGGTATGGATACTGAAGGTATGGCTGTTAAGGGTGTTGACCACTCATTAGACGCACTTTCAGGTGCTAGCCACAGCCACCATGAAGAACATCACGAAGAAGCTCCAGTTAGTCATGAAGAACCTAGCCACGAAGACGCTACTTCAGGTGCAAGTCATCACTAATTAATTTATTTTTGCATAAATCAATTAAAACCACTCAAGCAATTGAGTGGTTTTTCTTTTCTCCAAAATATAATGGTTAAAATTTCCCTAAATAGCTTGGACTTGTTATGAAATTTAGCAAATTCCTTTGCTTTTTTTCTTTATCATGTGGTTAAATAGCCCTATGAGAAAGAAAAGAACACTTACCCGAAAAATTATGTATCTACTTTTGGGTGTAATTTTTTTAGGACTGGTTTTTGCAGTTCTTAACTCAAGAGCATTTCAAGATCGCTACGACTGGTTAACCTTGAAGTCAGAACAAAAACTTGATGTACCGCTAGAGAATCAGTACCCTGACCTGCCAAATGGCTGTGAAGTTACTTCGCTATCCATGCTATTGCAATATTATGGCATCAAGGTCAATAAGCTGGATTTATCAGAAAATATCAAACACGTTGCTTCATACACAGATAATGGTCAATATCGTGGTAATCCCCATGTTGGCTTTGTCGGATATATGAGCCAAGCTAACGCTGGCTGGTGCGTTTATAATGAGCCTCTTGAACAGGTTGCACGTAAATACACTAATCGGGTGCAAAACTATACCGGCCATGACTTTATTCAGGTCCTGAAGCGTGTTTCTGAGGGCCATCCTGTTTTAATTATCACCACAATCAAGTTTAACCGTGTTAATGACATGCAAACTTGGGACACTGCTCAAGGAAAGGTCCATGTAACCCCTTCTTCACACGCATGTGTAATTACAGGTTTTAATAAGAAAAACGGTACAGTACTCGTAAATGACCCGTTCGGACATAAAAACAAAGTAGTCTCATGGAAGAACTTGGAAAGCAGTTATATTCAGCAAGGTAAACAGGCTATCTACATTAACTAAAAACGCAGTCCCAGATTATATGGGATTGCGTTTTTTATAAGCAAAAAGAGCAGATTCAATTAAGAATCTGCTCTTTTTAAATCGAGGCCCGTTAAAAAATAGGTGACTACTTCTGTTCACATCAGGTTGGTCAAGCACCAACACTTCCCGTGTCTGCCAATTAAGGCTGGTGTCCTCATCCAAATACGCATCTCGCGTTTTGTCGACTCGTATTAATTATTATACGAATTTTTCTTCTCTTTGTAAAACTTTTTTGCTCTGAAAAAAATCTCGACAAACATATTAGACAGTAACATCCCTAGCGCGATTGAGCCTGTAACAATAATCACTCTTAGTGCTGAATCACTCGCACCATTGATATTTCCAGCTGTTAATTCCCTAACCGCTTGGTAAGCCGGAACACCTGGAACTAATGGAACAATTGCCGGAATATAAAATACAGATGCAGGACACTTTTTTCTTCTAGCAAAAACAATTGCCAAAATTCCAATTGCAAATGATCCTAAAAGGTTTGAAATCAGTCTTCCCATTGATGCTCTCATTGCTAACCAATAAATAATCCAGCTAACTACTCCGCTCACTCCCGCCAAGTTCAGCACCCGATGCGGAACATTAATGGTCAATGCAAAGCCAACAGAAGCAAGGTAGGCAAATAAGATATTAATAATTAACTCTAACCAAAATGGCATTTTTAAGCTCCCAAAAATTTCAATATAATACCTACTCCGCCACCAAGTGCAAAGGCGGTAAGCAAGGCTTCACAAATTTTAACCATCCCGGATAACAGATCACCCTTAAACAAATCACGTAGCGCGTTTGTTAAGGACAAGCCTGGCACTAGTGGCATCAGTGCTCCTGTTAAAATATTGTCGATAATCATTGCCGGAAAAAGGTGAACTATTCCAACCGCGACTGTCGTCATAATCATCGCCGCGACTAATTCAGCTAAATATTTAACCTTTGTAAATCGTTTAAAGTAATATGCTGAGACAAAACCAATTGCACCAACAACTGCAGCAGCGGGGAAATCAAGCCAATCGTAGTTTTCAATAAACATTACCATTAATGTCGCACTTAAAACAGCAGCACCAATTACTTGTACCCATAAAGGAAAAACTGGAAAATCACCATTGGCAATTTTATAAACCTGCTCTTTTACTTGTGGCAAAGTGATTTTATGTGCAGCAAAATCACGTGATAATGAATTAATGCGGTCAACTAGTTCCAAGTTGATATTCCGCTCATGAACCAAAATGCTTTGGCAATAGTTCCCTCGATCAAGGCTCATAAAAATCCCTGTCGGTACGATAAAGACACGTGGATCAGGTTCACCGGCGGTTTTTGCGATTCGCACCATTGTGTCCTCAACA
Organism: Lactobacillus apis; assembly: GCF_003150935.1. Taxonomy (NCBI): domain Bacteria; kingdom Bacillati; phylum Bacillota; class Bacilli; order Lactobacillales; family Lactobacillaceae; genus Lactobacillus; species Lactobacillus apis. Next base: position 1,443,991 of record NZ_CP029476.1, read on the forward strand.
CGATACATCTCACTACCGCCTTCAATCATTAGCTCGCCAACTGTTAAGCATGTATCTAGTAAATCATGGTAAAAAGAGCTATCTTGCTTGCTAGACATAATTTTTCCTCTAATTATTATTCATTGTCTCAATGTCAATCGTCTTATCAATCCAATTACCTTGGAAAAAATCACGCTCATGACTAACGATAATTACTGCACCTGGGAACTTCACGATTGCATCCCTAAGTGCATCTTTTGAATCACGATCCAAGTGGTTGGTCGGCTCATCCAAAAATAGCAGGTTAGCCGGTTCGAACTGCATTTTAGCCAACTTAACCTTTTCCTGTTCCCCACCGGATAGCTTTTTCAGTGGACTCATTGCCTGTTGCGCAGTTACACCTAGTCTAGCTAGGGCCCCACGCAATTCTTTAGGCTTGATTCGTTCAAAAATCTCCTGCAAGTATTGTAGCGGTGTCATATTCTTATTTGGCCAAGCTAAATCCTGCTTAAAATATGCAACCTTTGCCGTTTCTGACAGTTTAAATGAACCAGAGATTGGCTCTATTTGACTTAGTAACGTTTTTAATAAAGTCGACTTACCGATCCCATTAAAACCAGTAATTGCAATTTTTTCATTACCACCAACTGAAAAATTAAATGGCTCCTTTACGATTGCCTCATCATAACCAATAACTAAGTCTTGGGTTTGTAAAAGCAAGTTGGCAGCAGTCGCTACATAAGGAAATTCAAAATGTGGTTTGCGGTTACCCTTAGGCGGATTCAATACGTCCATTTTAGCCAGTTGACGTTCACGTGATTTGGCACTCTTTGAACGGGTACCTGCTTTATTTTTTCGAATATAGGCTTCAGTCTTAGCGATTTTTCGTTGCTGGTTAGTATAGGCCTTTAGGTAAGTTTCACGATTAGCCTCTTTTTGACGCATTGCCTGTTTCAATGTACCCGTGTAGCGAGTAATTGTGCCGAGGTCAATATCAATAATGCAGTTGGCAATTCGACCAAGAAAATCATAATCGTGACTGACAACAATAAATGCTCCGGCAAATTCGTTTAAGTAATCGACTAACCAATCGATGTGTGACACGTCAAGGTAGTTAGTTGGCTCATCCAAAAGAAGAACATCAGGATTTTGCAGTAGCAACTTGGCTAAAATAATTTTCGATCGCTGACCACCTGAAAGCTGACTAACATCATGTTCATAGCCTAATTCTGCTAGCCCTAAGCCAGAAGCAACACGTTCGATTTCAGTATCAATTCCGTAAAAGTTATTTTCTTCTAAGTATGTTTGAATCTTTCCTGCTTTTTCCAGTAACTCATCGTTGCCGTCTTCCGCATATTCCTCATACAATTTATTTAATTCTTCCTCTTTTTGGTATAGCTTTTCAAAAGCTGTACGTAAAAACTGTCGAATGGTCACACCAGGTGCTAATTTAGCATATTGGTCTAAATAGCCAACCGTCACACGATTTTGCCATTTAATCTGGCCCTCATCAGGAAGAATTTCACCAGTCAAAATTTTAATTAAAGTTGATTTGCCAACTCCGTTTTGGCCGGTGACTCCCATGTGGTCTTCTTTATTGAGCACAAAATTGCCATCCTGATACAAAGTCTTATCTTCAAAGCCCTGACCTAAATCTTTAACTGTTAGTAAGCTCATTGTGCATCTCCTTTGGGTTAATCAAATTATATAGTAAAGTAATCTTTTTTGCTTGCAGTTTTAATTAATTACATCCGAAATAAAAAGGTGGACGTCTTGCCCACCCTTTTATTTTCATCTTATTCCAAGTGCTTTTCTTTAGTTGTAATTGCTAGGATTTTTAATCATCCCTAATAACAGCTGTCTGTTTTAGACTATTAGCTGCATATAAGCCAAAATTAGTCTTAAGTCAAAATTTTTTGTCTTATTAATAGTCTGCGTACTGTTTCATAATTATCTATTATTGCTTAAATCAAGTCAAGACTATCCAAAGCACCGTTGCAGTTGGCACAAAGAAAGAATACATTTGATTGGTAAAATTTTGTGTCTTAAAGGTGGTCATAAATAAAAGATGTCTGACTTTTCGTCAGACATCTTTTTATTTTCGTTCCTGCTCATACTTTTGCAGAGCATCTAGAACTTTAGGCCAGTAGCGTTTAGGCAAGATTAACTGCAATTTATCATTATAGATAGGAAAATCACTTGCTTTCATCCCTGTTATTTTCGCCAAATCTTCATCTGACAAATGAAATTCACGTGCAATCCGCTTAATTTCATAGGAAGCATGCCCACGAAACCATGAAAGAGCAAAGAAGAATAATGCGAAAATCCCAGCAACCATGACAGAGACAGGGAGCGTCAAATGGAATGATCGCAGACAAATAAAGAATGCTGCAATAAAGCCAATTAGTGCAGACAATACACCATAAATAATGGGGAAAAGTGCCTTCTTTTGCATTTCGTTCTCCTCTTAGTTCCACTTAAATAACTTACTTCAAAAGACTTACTGCCCAGTAGAATTATCACTGCCTGTGCCATTCCCAGTATCAGAAGAGCCATTAGTATTATTGGTACTATCAGTGCTTTCATTAGTAACAACAGAATGATAAATTTGATAATTAGTAAACGGATTAGGATCCTTCCAATTAATGTGATTGTTTTGCTCATTCAACTTATTGAGCTTAGTTTCATCATTATCCAAAACTTGTTGTTCTAACCCTAAATTAGCACGCATTTTGTTTGAAGCTTTTTGTAATTCTTCAGTTGATGCAACCTGGATTGAAGAACCATTAATCCATGCATCGTGACCTTGAATGTACCCACTACTAATATTTTGCGAACAGCCGCGGTAAGTTAACGCCAAAGCCAGCATGTCATTGAAGGTTAAGTTAGTTCGGACATATTTATTAAAAATCTTAACTAACTTGCGGTAGTTAGCAATTGAATCAACAGAAACAGCCTTGTGTACGACAGCATTAATTACTTGTCGTTGCCTCATTTGGCGGCCGTAGTCTCCTCTAGGATCGTCATGACGCATACGGACATAAGCCACAGCATGACGACCATTCAAATGCTGCTTTCCTTTATGGAAATCACACCAGTCATAAGAGAACTTAAATGGAACATTAACGTCGACACCACCAACAGCATCAACTAGACTCTTTAAGGCCTTCATGTTGACTTCAACATAATAGTTAATCGGTACATTTAACAACGCAGATACGGTACTCATTGACGCTTTACTGCCACCGATACCGTAAGCTGAGTTAACCCTAAACATATTATATTTGTCCCCTGGATCGCCCAAAATGTTGGCTAACGTATCTCGCGGAATCGAGGTCATTGTTGCCTTATTTTTTCCTGGATTAGCCGTTGCTAAAATAATTGTATCAGAATTACCTTTATCATGACGTCCTTCAAGCCCTTGATCAACGCCAAGAATTAGAACTGAAATAGGTTGCCGATTAGCGATTCGAGCAGAGGTAGCGGTGTTACCGTCTTGCCCATCGATGGCACTATGCAAAGCAAAGTACATATGAGCTGCCCAAGCGAGTCCACAACTTAAGCATAAGACAGCTACAATACCGCAAATTCGAGCAATTACACTACCCGTCATTTTTTGTGCTGGTGAAGCAAAAACATGATTGCGGTGAAGATTTAGAGAAGATTGATGTTTACGATAATCTTCTCTACGTTTTGAACTTGGTTCCATACCTTTATTCAATTCCCTTCATAATTATCCAAGTTTATTTGTATCACTTTCAAAGTTGAATTAGAATATTACCAAATATAATTAATAATATCTTATTTTTTATTATTTGGCATAACTATTATTAACACATGTAAGGAGATTTTTATGGCTATACCTAAAAGAACAGAAGTCCCAGAAGAACTTAAATGGGACTTAACAAGAGTATTTAGTTCAGATAATGACTGGGAACAAGAATATACTCTTATCAAAAAAGAAGTGCAAGACTTAAGCAAACTTAAGAAAGATTTTACTAAGGATGGTCATCATCTGTACGATGACTTAACCAAAATTTTAGAAGTTGGTCGCCGTTTAGAAAAAGTCTATGTTTATGCAACAATGTCCAGTGACGTTGACTCAAGCGACTCACACTATCTTGGCTATGTAGCACAAGCCCAAACCTTAGTAAGCCAATTTGAAGCAGCAACTTCCTTTATGAACCCTTCAATTTTAGAGCTCTCGCAAGCAGAGTTAAAACAGTTTATGGAAGATGAGCCCAAGCTAAACAATTACGCTCATATGCTTGAACAAATTATGCAGCAAAAGCCGCATACTCTTTCGGCACAGGAAGAAAAAATAATTGCTGATGCTGGGGATGCCCTTGGCACTTCAGAAAACACCTTCAACGTTTTGACAAATTCAGATATGGAATATGGTTACGTTGAAACAGATGATGGCGAAATGGTTCAGCTGTCAGACGGACTTTATTCCAACCTCATTCAATCGCAAAACCGTGAAGTGCGTAAAAATGCCTTTGATGTAATGTATGCTACCTATGGCCAATTTGAAAATTCACTTGCTTCAACTCTTTCAGGAGTTGTTAAACAGCATAATTACTTGGCTCGAGTTCATAATTATGACTCTGCACGCAGCTCAGCTTTAGCAGAAAATCACGTACCTACTGTTGTCTATGATACTTTGATTAGTGAAGTTGACAGTCACCTTGATTTACTTCATGACTACGTTGCTTTGCGCAAACAAATTCTTGGACTTGATGATCTGCAAATGTGGGACTTGTATGTTCCACTAACTGGAACACCGTCATTGTCATATACTTTTGAGCAGGCAAAAGCAGAGGCTAAAAAAGCCCTAGCTCCATTAGGAGAAGATTACTTAAAGCAAGTTGATTATATTTTTAATAACCGTGTAATTGACGTCGTTGAATCACAAAATAAAGTTACTGGTGCTTATTCTGGTGGCTCTTATGATACAGATGCTTATGAGCTTTTGAACTGGGAAAATAATATCGATTCACTTTACACCCTTGTTCATGAAACTGGCCACTCTGTCCACAGTATGTACACACGTCAAACTCAACCTTATGTTTATGGCGATTATCCTATTTTTGTGGCTGAAATTGCATCAACTACCAACGAAAATATTTTAACCGAGTACTTTTTAGATCATATTACGGATTCAAAAACACGTGCTTTTGTGCTTAACTACTACCTTGATTCGTTTAAGGGAACACTATTTAGACAAACTCAATTCGCTGAATTTGAGCAGTACATTCATGATTTAGACGCCAAAGGTGAGCCATTAACTGCAGACATGCTTGACGACTTCTACGGTGACTTAAACCAGCGTTACTATGGCGATGCGGTTGAACCAGGAAGTGAAATTGCTAAAGAGTGGGCAAGAATTCCACACTTCTATTACAATTTCTACGTTTACCAATATGCAACTGGCTTTGCAGCAGCAACTGCACTAGCCAATAATGTTGTGCACGGCACATTAGAACAAAGAGAAGCTTATATTAACTTCTTAAAATCAGGTTCAAGTGATTACCCAGTCGAAATCATGAAGAAAGCCGGAGTTGATATGACTAAACCAGATTATCTGGAAGAAGCCTTTGAAACCTTTAAAAAGCGCCTAGCCGAATTTAAAGACATCATCAAAAATGATTTTAAATAAAAATAAAAACCACTTCATATTTTGAAGTGGTTTTTGCATGCCTAAGCATATTCTTGCCAAAATTTCCGTGCAATTGCTTGGTAAAGCTGACATCCCACGAGATAGTCATCAACTTTAACAAATTCATTCGGCTGATGTGCTGTTAGACCATCAGATGGTCCCAGAATAATGATTGGAAAAGCGCCAGCCTGAATATATTCTGATGAATCTGTTGCGCCAGTTCCTGCAGTGAAATCACAGGAGCGATTAAAATCATTTTGAACAACTTCCTGAGCCAATTTAGCAAGCTTTGTCCCTGCCTGACTTGGGAGTGGAACTTCAGGGAAACTATAGCGAATTGTTAATTCCGCACCCTGTTTATTGAGTTCAGCAATTAAATCTTCTAATTCCTGATAAATTTGATCATTAGAATAAAGTGGCGTTGTCCGAATATTTCCTGAAAGCCATGCACTATCAGGGACCGAGTTAATTTGACTACCACCTTGGATCTGACTAATGACATGGGTAAGCGAACCTAAGACTGGATCTTTTTGGTCATGACAATCCATTAGTTCCTGTACACGCTGGGCAAAAGTGACCAATGGCATAATTGCATTGCGGCCCTTTTCAGGTGTAGAAGAATGAACACAAAGACCTTTAGAAGTAACATAATAGTCAATCACACCTTTGTGCGTGACGCGGACGTCAAAATTGGATGGCTCACCGACTATTAATCCATCTAAGTCGTTTGCATAGCCTTCTTTTGCTAGCTGGGCTGCACCATATTCACCGGTCTCTTCGCCAACGGAAGCTAACAACCTAATTCGACCTGGTAGTTCTTTTCCACTATCTAATAAATCGAGCATGGCTACAACCATGGCAGATAGGCCTGATTTCATGTCGCTAGTTCCACGGCCATAAATTTTGCCATCTTGAACAGTCGCTTCAAAAGGCGGATACTGCCAGTTCTCTAATTCTCCTGCGGAAACAACATCTTCGTGTCCTGAAAAGCCAAGCAAGGGGCCGTGGCTTCCCATTGTAATAACCAGGTTATCACGTCCTGGAGCATAAGACACACGTTCTATTTCTACGTCATATCCTTTAAAAAGATCTGTTAGGTAATCTGCAACTAAACTTTCATGATCATTAGCCGAATCAATCGCAATTAAATCGGTCAAAATTTTAAGTGCTCGTTCTTTTTCCACAGCTTTATCCCCTCTTATGCTTCAAGTACCTTAGCTAAAAAGTCTTGCGCACGTTCAGTCTTTGGGTGCTCAAAGAACTCTTGTGGCGTTGCTTTTTCTTGAATATAACCATCTGCCATAAACCATACTTCATCTGCAACGTTTTTGGCAAAGCCCATTTCATGGGTAACAACAACCATTGTCATCCCCTTTTGAGCCAAGTCCTGCATAACCTTAAGTACTTCCCCGACCATTTCAGGATCTAATGCTGAGGTTGGCTCATCAAAAAGCATTACTTCTGGATCCATTGCTAATGCACGTGCAATCGCTACACGTTGTTGTTGTCCGCCTGATAAATTAGCTGGAAAAGCCATCGCTTTTTCTTCTAGTCCAACTTGTTTTAAAAGTTCAACAGCTTTAGCAGTTGCTTCCTCATCACTAGCGTTTTTAACTTTCATTGGTGCTAACTTAATATTTTCAATAATATTCATATGTGGAAATAAATTGAATTGTTGGAACACCATGCCCATTTTTTCACGCAAGGTATCAAGCTGTTTTTCACTTAAAGCAGTTAATTCTTTATCTTCAAACAGCACTTTGCCTGCAGTTGGTTGATCCAATAAGTTAAGGCAACGCAAAAAAGTACTCTTACCAGCTCCTGATGGTCCGACTAAACAAATAACCTGGCCATCTTTAACTTCTGCATTAATGTCTTTTAAAACTTCATTTTTGCCAAAAGTTTTCTTCAAGTGTTCAACTTTCAACACTGGCGCATTTTTAGTCATGATTCATTTTCCTTTCAAAAACTTTCATTAAGCTAGACAAGCCAAAGGTTATGATGAAGTACAAAATCATAGTGATTACTAATGGCATGACTCCACGGTAAGTATCAGCTTGGACAATTCTTGATTGGTAAATCAGATCCTTCACACCGATAACCGATACAATGGAACTTTCCTTAATTAGGGAAACAAATTCATTACCAAGTGCTGGCCAAATATTCTTCATTGCTTGCGGCATGATGACATAGCGCATTGTAGCTGTCTTAGACAGTCCCAATGAGCGAGAAGCTTCGGTTTGCCCAACTGAAATTGAGCTAATTCCTGACCGAATTACTTCAGCAACGTAGGCCGCCGAGTTCAGTGAGACCGCAATGATTCCTGATAAAAGTGCAGGTATATTAATAACTAAGCCTAAGCCAAAGTAAATGAATAATAATTGCACCATTAATGGTGTGCCACGAATGAATTCAATATATGCTGTAGCAATTGAGTGTGCAATTTTATTATGACTTAAGCGCATTAAGGCTAGGATTGCTCCTAAAAGAAAGCCAAAGAAAACTGAAATTGCCGAAATAAATAGCGTATAGCCAACACCAGCAATAAAGAAGTCCTTGTAGGCCCACATCGAGTTAGAAGCCTTAACCTCTTTTTTAGTTTTGCCTTTAGCAATATATTTACCAACATTAGGTAAATATACTTTAGTTACTAATTTCTTCTTTTTAATTTCATCGATTGATTTATTAGCAGACTTAACTAAACTTTTAGCGCCTTTATGAAAAGCTACAGCACTACCTTGAGAAGGTATTTTAAGTCCAGAAGGTATTGATGTTATGCCATCTGTATTTTTCGCAAAAGCAGCAGCAGATGCAGTATCAACTAAGACTGCATCAAACTTGTTAGTTTTCAGGCCTAAAATAAGATCGTTGGTCTTATCCATTGTTTTGATTTTAGACTTTTTGGCTTGTTCCTTAAGCAGTGTGGCTTGCATACTACCAGTTTGTGCACCAATCGCTTTGCCACTAAAAGACCGATAATCATGGAATTTACCTTTGTCGGACTTTCTAATGATTAGATCCTGTCCACTTTTATAGTAAGTTTGACTAAAGTCAACACTTTGTGCCCGCTTCGGTGTTGCGGTCATTCCAGAAATGACCATATCAATCTTACCTGTCTCAAGGGCAACCAATAATGAATCAAAGTCCATCGTTTTAATGACTAGCTTAACCCCCATGTCTCGGGCAATTTTGCGGCCAACTTCGATATCCATACCCATTACTTTGGATTTGCCATTCACATTTTGGACAAATTCATAAGGAGGAAAATCGGGGCTAGTTCCCATAACCAACTCGCCCTTTTCCTTGACCTTTTTCAAATAATTATCCGTTACTTTTGGGGCTTGCGTACTTTCGGCAGCATTGACAGTTTGTGGCACTAACGCCAACATCATCATTGCTACCAAAAGCGCTTCAAGCCATTTCCACGCTTTTTTCATTATTCCTGCCCTCCGAGGTTAGTATAGTTATTGCAATTATAATAATATGAAAATTAGAATACAACGATATATTTGAGTTATTTTCTCATTTATCATATTTTATCGCAAAAAAAAGCCTTGTCGCATATCGATTTACCCAATATAGACAAAGCTCCTTGATAATCTTATTTAATTATTAATGGTGTGAAGCACCTGAAACTGCATCAGCTGCACTTTCTTTCATTTGATTTTCTGCAGTTACAGGGTATGGCTTGATTCTTGAAGGATCAGTGTTTGACTTCAAGTTATCAGCTGCGTAGTTGATGTGCGTAATTTTAGCGTGCTTAACATCTTCAATTGTCTTGCAACCAGTCAATTGCATATCAATCAATAATTCCTTATTGAGTTGTTCAATTACTGATTGCACACCTTTAGCACCACCAAGAGCTAAACCGTAAAGGTATGGTCGACCAACACCAACAAGGTCTGCACCAAGTGCTAAAGCCTTAAAGACATGTGAACCACGGCGAACACCTGAATCAAAGACAATAGGTACACGATGGTTAACTGCCTTAGCAATTTCTGGCAACATATCGATAGTAGCTGGACCACAATCAACTTCACGTCCACCGTGGTTAGTGACATAAATCCCATCAGCTCCGGCACCCATTGCTAGATATGCATCTTCAGCACAAACTACACCTTTGACAAAAACTGGCAAGCCGGACATTTCCTTAATTCGTTTAACATCTTCTGGACCAATCTTTTGTGCAGATGAAGCGTACATTTGCGCAACAGTTTGACCTTCACCTTTACCGCCCTGGTAACGAGTGAAGAAATCTAGTGGTACAGGGTAGGCAAAGTTAGTTCTAAGGTTAGCTTCGCGATAACCAGAAACAAGTGCATCAACCGTCAAGAAAATACCCTTGTATCCAGCTTTTTTGATTGCTTCAAAGACCATCTCGTTAAAGTCCCAATCCTTACTTAAGTAAAGTTGGAAAAAGCGTGGTGCATCTGGAGCTGCTGCTGCAATATCTTCAACGCTCTTATTAGCATATGTACTTGATGAAAAGAGTGCGCCAGCCGCTGCTGCACCCTTTTGAGTGGCGACTTCTGCATCCTTGTGAGAAATACCATGACATGCAATTGGTGAAATCATGACAGGCGTCTTGAGTTTCATTCCCATGAATTCAGTATCAAGCTGTGGATTATCCATATTTGTTAATGCACGTGGCACAATTTGGAAATGGTTAAATGCAGCAATATTATTACGCCATGTCCATTCATTTTCAGAACCTGAAGCAATGTAGTAGTAAGCACCCTCTGGCATTACTTCTTTCGCACGCTCTTCAAGTTCATCAAGGTTAATCATGTCGATTGCTTCATCCCGATCGCTTTGGGGAAATCCATTATAATATGATGTCATTATAAATACTCCTTTTTAACTCTAAAATGTCATACATCTATTATACATGCAAACACTTACAAAAGTTAGTGACGCTTGTTAAGAAACATTAAAATATCAGCCTTTACAGCGTTCATTTTTTCACAAACAAAAAGAGGAATCTATTATTATAGACTCCTCTTTATTATTTTCCTTATAGGCTACGCTTAATTAAATGGGTGAAGTAAGTAACAAGATAGATTACTACTTCAATCACTGCAATAAAGAAAGTTACAGGTAAATTAGTAATAAAACCAAGATACAATCCTAGCCAGACCCCAATTAAAGCAAAGAAAACAGACCATGCAATCATCGAGCCAATTGTTTTACCAATATAATTGGCCGTTGCGGGTGGTAAGGTGAGCAAAATGAAAACTAGCAAGGAACCAACAATTTGCGCACCAATCGAAACAGACATTGCCAGTGCAATTAAGAAAATCACACTGACTAAACCAGTTTTTACTCCGTGAGCTACCGCTCCAATATGGTCGAATGAATCAAAATTGAGTGACCTCTGAATACTAAAAATCATTAGTAAAACAATTACTGACAAGACTACCAGCTGGATAACCCCCTGCTTGTCAACACCAACAATACTTCCAAATAAAATATTAGTTGCGTAGTTACTGTTTGCACCAGAAATTGCTAAAAATAGCACTCCTAGTCCTGTAAAAAGTGCCGAAATCGCACTAATTGATGATTCTTTTTGATCACTGTGAAGTGATAATTCGCCAACACTAATCGAACCAAGGAGTGTGAACAGTAACATTCCCCAAAGTGGCCCAATTCCAAGCCACACAGCAAAAGCTGCACCTGCGAACCCAATCTCAGATAATGTGTGCGCCAAAAAACTAAAATTACGGGCAACTACATAAACACCAACGGTACCACACGTTATTGCAATAAAGGTACTGGCCAAGAAGGCATTACGCATAAAATCAAAAGCAAACATTATTCATACGCCTCCTTAAATTGAGCCATTTCGCCTTGTTCAATGTGCCCATTAATTAAATACAAATAGTTCTGCATATATTTTTGTGCTAATGCAACATCATGGGTAACAAATAAAACAGTAATATTATGTTTTTCATTTAAATGTCTAATTAGCTTCATCAGTTCGTCTTTAGCCATAGGATCCAGACTTGCCGTTGCCTCATCAAGGATAATTACGTTCGGGTGATCAAGTAGCGCCTGTGCTAAATAAGCGCGCTGCTTCTGTCCACCAGAGGCTTCGCCCATCCTGGTGTGCCTAATTTCATATAAATTAGTTTCCTGTAATTGGTTCTTGATGGCTTCTTTAACTTCACGTTTTTTAAAAGTCGATGCATTTAAACCAACAAAAGCCTCGATTGATAGTGGATATTCCGCATCAATATTTCGAAACTGCGGTACATAACCTAGCTTGACACCATCTGCAAACTTAAAAGAGCCTGTTGTTGGTGCTAGCATTTTCATTAAAATACTAATTAAGGTTGTTTTGCCTGTACCGTTTGGTCCTAAAAGAGCTGTTGTTGAACCTTTTTCTAAATTAAAATTGAGGTCCGAAAAAACAGTCTTTTTATCAAATCTCATTGAGAGATTTTTTACTTCTAAAATGTCAGACAATTTTCTCTCCTTAATAATATCTTTTACTTAAAATTTCCCACTTTAATGTATTGATCTTCATCAATAATATAATACTTACGACCGTCTATCTTTACTCGGCCACCATATGTTCTAACATAACTGCCACGTTTGAATTTACCAGTGCCAACACGCTTGCCCTCCCTATCATAAATATAGGCATTATGTGTTAAAAGCTGCAAGCTTCCTTCAATATTGGTTGCGACAACATATTGATCTGTCCCAATTTGGAAATACTTTTTGCCTTTAATAGTTTTGGTACCATAAACGCTTAACTTTGTTCCAGCCTTCTTAGTAGGTTGCTTAGTTTTTTCACCATTACCATCATAAACTAAAGCATTGTGCATCAATAGCTTAGTATCAATCGGCTTTGGTTGTTGCGTCGGTTTAGGCGTTGATGGTTTTGCTGGTGTGACAGGTTTTGCTGGTGTGACAGGTTTTGATGGAGTTGGCGCCGGTGTAGTAGAACCAGTTGAACCATTATCATAATAGTATTTAATCAGGTCGAAGAAATCATCCATTGAATAGCCCCATTTAGCAAAATAGCCATCTGGGTCGCCATGATCTGTCCCGCCTAAGAATTTAGAAACTGCTGCGTGTGACCAAACGGTTCCTTTACCAGTATGAACAGCATTAACAGGAGCAAGATTATACTGGCGCATAATTTGCGCAATGTAAATTGCATCATTATTGATGCTTTTGGCAAAGTCAGCCAAATTATTATCTTCACACAGTTCAACTTGGAAAAAACGGCTGTTGGCAACTGGGCCAGCACCCCAAACACCATGATCTGGTGAAGTCATCTGGATTACACCAGTTTTATCCACAAATGCATGAACATAAGAATAGATATTCATCCACTCACGGTTAAAATAAATTGCTTCGTTATATGCGGAAGCTCCTGGTGTAGCAGTTTCGTGAACAACCACACCTTCGGGCTTACCGTAGCGGTAATTCAAAGGATTGCTGGCATAAAAATCATTATATTTTATGCCTTGCTGCTGAAGCATTTGATCAAGGTAAGTTATACCACCATAGCTATTTTGTTTAGCCATATCATTAATCGAGCTTGCCTGAACGACCGCAGAATCATTTGCCATTGCGACCGCCGTAAGCGGAACCGCCATTCCTACAGCTACAGCCATAGCAGCAACTAATTTCCTCATTTTTATTCCCTTTCAATAACTATTTCTTGGCTACATCAGCCAACTTTTGATAACTTTCAGTCATCCAATCAAGGTAAGTCATCTTAGTCGGAATCGTTTCTCTAACTTTTAAAACTGGTATTTTATTCTTTTTTGCCAATTTAATAAAATTATTAACCGTCGTACTCGAAGTCTGCTCATTATCAACAAAGAAGGCTATCTTGCGCTTCTCAATTCCATGCGTCATTTCTTGAACGGTCGCAGCACTAGGATCTGTATTATTTTGAATTGCTTTTTCAAAGTCCTGGTTTGCTACCTTAATATTAACAGAAGATAAGGCATAATCAAAAACAGGTTCACTAACATAAACCGGTTTATCAACCTGATGATCTATTTTTGCCGCATCTTTTTTGATTCGGTCAATCTTAGCTAAATACTTCAATCCATTTTCACGGTAGTAATCAGCATGTTTCGGATCCTTTTTACTTAGCCGCTTAATTAAGTAATTAACATACTCTTTTGGCATGTTCAAATCAAACCAGATATGCGGGTTATCACCTTTTTTGCGTCCCATTAGGTCTTCACCAACTTTAATTGGTTCTTTTTCTACAGAAGACGCAAGTTTATCCATCCAGCTATCGTAGCCTAGCCCATTTTCTATTACAATATCAGCACTTGATAGAGCCTTGGCATCATTAGTAGTTGGCTCAAAATCATGCGGATCCGCACTAGGATTTTTAATGAGGGCTTCTGCCTTACCATATCTTCCAACAACGTTTTGCGCAATATCTGCATAAACGTTAGTGGTTGTCATAATCGAAATTTTTTTGCTACTCTTCTGTGGCTTTTGCGAACATGCCCCCAGGGTGATTGCTACCACGCTAAATAAAACAGTTACAGCAAAAAATTTCTTCAATTTTTCAAATTTCATCTTGTTAAAAAACCTTTCAATTTAATAATCGGCTTTTACCCCGTTATCACATAGTAAGTCGTAGATTTGTATTTTCACTTACTATTAATAACCATTATACAGCAATTAAAGTCACTTACAAATAATAACCAAAATCAGCTCTGATAGTTCCTAGTAAACAAAAAAGCGTACGAAAATTTTGCGCGCTTTTAAAGTAAGTAAATAACTAAGCTTTATAATATACTTTCATCATAAAAGCCCAGAAGCTGGTCAATTTTTAGGCTCAGTACATTTGGTTATCTTTTTCTTTTCTTCATTCGACGTACTATTCATTTTTTACCTATTATTTCTTTCACTATTACCATCCTAAAGCAGTAACTGTTGGATAACAAAAAAGAGACAACTCACTTCAAAAGTGTGATGTCTCTTCATTTTTACAGGGACAATATCCCCATTACTAGACTTGGTTAATTTATCTAATTATTTTTGTTCTTGCTTGTCAACTGGCTTCTTCCATAATCCTAAGATTACACCAGCAACAATTGAACCAATAATAGTGGCTACAAAGTAAAGCACAATATGGTTAGCAAGTGGTGATACCCATAGACCACCGTGAGGTGCAGGAACACCAATCCGCCATAGGCCTACTAGAGCACCACCGACAGCAGAACCAATAATACATGAAGGAATAACATGACCTGCATCTGCAGCAGCGAATGGAATAGCTCCTTCGGTAATGAATGAGAAACCTAAAATCCAGTTAGTTAAACCTGCACGACGCTCATCCAAAGTGTACTTGTTCTTGAAGAAGGTAGTACCAATTGCAGTAGCAAATGGTGGAACCATCCCACCAACCATTACGGCAGCCATCATTACAGCGGCAACAGTTGAATGAGGGTCGTTAGCAAAGGCACCTGATGCAAATACGTAAGCAGCCTTGTTGAAAGGTCCACCCATATCAATTGACATCATCGCAGCCAAAATAGTTGTTAAGACTACTAAGTTGCCTGTCCCCATTTGGTTTAAGAAGTTAGTAATTGCAAAGTTAACTGCACTGAAGATTGGGTTAATAATGTAGTACATAATTAAGGCAATCAGCAGCAAACTCAAAATTGGGTAAATGAGCATCGGCTTCATTCCCTCAAGTGATTTTGGCAATTTAGCAAACAGCTTCTTTAAGCCAACTACTAAGTAACCAGCAATAAAACCGGAAGCAAGCCCGCCTAAGAAACCGGCTGGTGATTTAGCATTAGTTACAACATTAGCAACATAAGCACCGCCGTATGCTCCACTATAAACGGTAGCCATGAAACCACCAACAAAACCTGGCATTAAGGCAGGCAGGTCACCAATTGATTCAGCAATATAACCTGATAGGATTGGCACCATGAAGGCAAAGGCCATGTTACCAGCATTGTTTAAGAAAATGAAAGCAGGTGATTTTGGTCCACCGGCAAAGTTTTCAACGATGAAGGAAATGGCCATTAAGATACCACCACCGATAACGAATGGTAACATGTGCGAAACACCGTTCATTAGGTTTTGGTAAATTGAGCCCCAGAATCCCTTCTTTGAATCATCACTTGTTTCAGAACTTGCTTGACCGTCTGAGTGGTAAACACTAGCTTTTGAATCTAAAATTGTTTCAACTAATTCATCTGGCTTGTTAATACCATCGACAACTGGACGACTGATTAATGGCTTACCATCAAAACGTGGCATGTCCACTTTCTTGTCTGAAGCAATAATGACACCTTTAGCACGACTAATTTCATCAGCTGTCAATTTATCTTTAACACCTTCAGAACCATTAGTTTCAATGCGGACATCCGCACCGCGTGCTTTACCTGCTTTAATAATAGCTTCTTGAGCCATGTAAGTATGAGCAATACCGTTAATACATGCAGTAACACCAACAATTAATGGCTTTTCTTCACCAGTTGAAGCAGCAGGACTAGCAGCTTGTTCTTTTTCAGCCTTCTTATCTGCATCGCTCTTTTGTTCAGCTTCTTCGAATAAGTTAATAACTTCTTCTGGATTCTTTGCTTCCTTAAGTGCAGCAACTAAATCAGGATTGATTAGTAAACCTGAAAGTTTTGCCAAAGCCTCAAGGTGAGTATTGTCTGCACCATCAGGAGCAGTGATCATAAAGAAGAGGTTAACTGGTTGACCATCAAGTGAGTTGTAGTCAATTCCCTGTGCACTCTTAGCAAAAAGTACACGTGCCTTATTGATAGACTTGTTGCGCGCGTGAGGCATTGCAATTCCGTCACCAATACCGGTTGTTGATTCATTCTCCCGTGCCCAAATCGATTTGATGAATTCATCTTCATCGTTGACGATGCCTGTTTCGACCTCTAAATCGGCCATTTCCTTAATAGCATCTTCTTTATTAGTCGCATTAAGCGACATAATCATCGATTCAGGAGCTAAAATATCTTTAATTTTCATTAGTTCTTCTCCTTAATTACGATAGTTGTTCTACATTAATCTGTGGTAAAACAGCTTCAATCTGACTCATCACAGCAATATCCTTGGTAAAGGCGGTAGCTGCACCACATGCCATTCCGATACGGAAGCTTTCAGCTGGATCATTGGTCTTAACATAAGTTCCAACAAAACCAGCAATCATTGAGTCACCAGCACCGACTGAATTAACAGCCGTACCCACAGCTCCTTTAGCGTGATAGAAATGATCTTTGGTAATCAAATAACCGCCTTTGCCAGCCATTGAAACCATCACGTTTTGCGCTCCCATATCAAGTAGCTTACGTGCACATTCAAGCATATCTTGATCTGAATCAAAGGTAGTGTTGAACAGCTCAGCAAGTTCGTGATGGTTAGGCTTGATTACTAATGGCTTGTAACTCAGTGTGTCAAGTAGTGCCTGACCGGTTGTATCAATGACAAACTCGGCGCCAGCTTCCTTAATTTCTGGCAATAATTCTTTGTAGAAGTCTACTGGCAAACTTGGTGCAAGTGATCCACTTAAGACCACAATATCACCCTTTTGTAAATCACCCATTCGTGACTTGAAAGCAGTAATTTCTTGATCTGTAATATTTGGTCCCGCAGCATTAATCTCGGTTTCGTCTTGTGCATGAACCTTCACATTGACGCGCGTATCGTCTGAAATAGTCACAAAGTCATTAACAATGCGGCGTTGATTTAGTTGACGCACCAACTCTTTACCGGTAAAACCACCGACAAAGCCCCAAGCAGTATTGTCAATTTCAAGCTGATTTAGAATTTGGGAAACGTTGATTCCCTTACCCCCAGCAAGAAATGAGCAATTATTGCTACGGTTAACATTACCGCTATCCACTTTGTCTAATTGAATGACATAGTCCAAAGCAGGATTAACGGTTACCGTATATATCATTATTTGGCCTCCTTCAAATTAACCTTTGCAGGTAAAATCTTTTTGTTTTGTACCTTAAGTTTATTTGTGATCACGGTGAGGTGTTTGACGTTGCCAAAAACAGCGAAGTTACGTTCACCAATTTTAGTTTCATCCGTCAAAACGTAAGTATGATCTGCACAGGCAATTGCTTGCTTCTTAATGGCTGCTTCCTCTGGATCCGGTGTTGTCAGATTACCATTGTGATCAATTCCATTAGTTCCAATAAAGCTGGCAGCAAAGTTCATGCTCTGCAATTGTTCAATCGCAAATTGCCCAATCACAGCATGAGTATCTTCTTTAATCTTGCCACCCAAAAGCATGGTGTTAATGCCATGCCCAACAGCACTTAGTGCTGTTTCAATTCCATTAGTGACAATGGTTATACCTGCTACATTGGCAAGAAACGGAACCATTTCATAAGCAGTTGTACCTGCATCGATAAAAAGATAATCATTTTCATGCACGTAATGCTCAACTGCGTAGCGTGCAATTCGAACCTTATCATCGTGATTCATTGTGAAGCGAATATGCTGCGAAACATCATGAGCAAGTTTCTTAACCGACTGTGCACCACCATGAACTCTTCGAACTAAACCTTTTTCTTCCATTCGAATTAGGTCTCGCCGAATCGTCGACTCTGACGTTGCCGTCAGTTTGGACAAGTCGCAAACACGACATAGTTCATGTTGATTAACATAGTTTTCAATCAACTTTTGACGTTCCTGTGTTAGCATCTTCCCTCACCTCCGAAGAGTATTTTATGCGCGTTTCCATTCAAAATCAATCATTTTTACTCAAAATCATTCACTTTTACGCAAAAACAAGCAGCCTATTCTTAACTCCTAACCTTAAAGACAACAAAAAAGCTGTACGCTATTAGCATCACAGCTTTCTCTTCACTATTTACGTAGTTCTTTTTGCGCAGACGGCAAAATAAATGAGCAAACAAACCCAATAATTGCAAAAATTAACATCATGATAAAGCCTAAGCGATAGCCATTATCCAACCTTATTGCTTCGCTTACACCGCTGCCAGTTGCTCCTAATGTTATAACTAGCATCGCCAAAGCAGTCCCAAGTGAACCACCTATTTGTCTAATGGTTGATGAAACAGCATTCGCATGAGCTGTCATATTTGTATCCACTTGATTAATTCCAGCAGTAAAAGTAGTCATCATGGTGAAAGAAATACCAATCATTCTTAGCGCATAGCATAAACTAATTAAAACTAGACTTGTTTTAGTGTTGAAAATCAACATTGGTAGAGTACCTAACAACAACATCCCAAAGCCAAACAAAGACAGTTTTTTAATGCCAAATTTATCATATAAAGTACCTGAAATCGGATTGCAGATAATCATTATTAAGGCTCCAGGCATCATCACTAAGCCAGAAGTTAATGCAGTTTCCGCACGCGTTGTTTGTAAATACAATGGCAAAACTAACTCTATTCCTACCATTGAAATGTTACTAATTGTGCTAAGCAATGTACACAGATCAAAGCCTGAATTTTTCAAAACTCTGATATCTAATAAAGGTTTAGACATCTTCAACTGGCGACGACAAAATAGCCAAATAATTACAATACCAATAATAAAAATCAAAGTTAAAGTTACGGTGATTTTACCAGTATTACCTATTTCTGACAGTGCATACAAGATCAACCCAAATCCTACAATTGATTCCAGAAAAGAAACCACATCGACTGAGCTTAAATGAGCAACAGTGATATTTTGAATTGTAAAAAAGGCAAGTACACATACTAAAGCACTGGCAAAGCTTAAAATTATAAATAGCATTTGCCATTCTGCATATTTCAAAATCAAGCCTGAAATGGTTGGTCCAACGGCTGGTCCAAAACCAATTACCAATCCAGTGATTCCCATTGCCATTCCACGCTTTTCTGGTGGAAATAGAATTAAAATGACATTTTGAATAAATGGCATCAGCCCTCCCGCGGCAATGGCTTCAATAATACGTCCCAGTAGCAAAACTTCAAAATTTGGCGCAAACAGACAAACTAACGAGCCAGCAAAAAAGATTGCCATCATAGTTAAAAAATTGTTTTTGAGACTAAATGACTCAAAAATCCAAGCCGAAATCGGAATCATTAACCCAACTACCAATAAATATGCCGTGGTTAACCATTGAGCTGTTGCCTGTCCCACGTTAAACGACTTCATGATTGACGGTAATGCATTATTTAAAAAAGTTTCAGCCAATAATGAAACAAAGGCACCGAACAGTAGCACCGCCATCATCAGCGCTCTTTTTTTACCAGAAATTTCTTTCACTTCTTTTTCCATTTTTTCTCCCTTTTATAATATGTAGCAAGCTACATTTAATAGAAATAAAGCATGACTTTATTTAAAACCTTCAATTATTTGATCGAGAAAAGCTTCAAACTGCTCAACTTCAACAACTGATGAACCTTGTGTGATTTGTTCATTAGTGTTATCAAGAATTGCATGAATTTTGTTAATGTTCTTATCAACTAGAGCAAAGCCCTTGTCAGATAATTGCAAAACTATTTGACGTTGGTCAGTTTCAAGGTGGGCTGTATAAATCAGACCATTTTCTTCCAAGCGTCGCACAATTCCTCTGATTGTTGGATGACTTAGCACAAACATATCCGCTATTTCTTTTTGCGTCACCGTTCTATCTTTGGCATCATACAGAAAAACCATTAACGATATCTGTGCACCAGTTAAAGAATAGTCCTTGAACATTTCTCCAAACTGATTATTTAGTTGTTTTTCAATTAATGTATTCGCAGCTTTGATTTTAGGACCAATTCGGTTTAAATATACGTTCATGATTTCCCTCACCTCATTTGTGTAGTATACTACACAAAATTATTTTTGCAATTTAAGATAGGAATTTTACGTATCACTGTAAGTGATTTCAGAATAATTTTCATATTTTCATTTGTGCTACAATGAAAACATTGTAATTTAGCATTTAGAAAGGTTATGCATTTAGTAATGGACGAAAATAGCACAAGTCAAGAAGAGCATCATATATCTGGCCATCATCATATGAGAATTCACTGGAAAGAGTTCTTTAAAAGTCCAGATGATACTTTAATAAAGGATACAACGCTAGTGGAAAAGGGCTCGCTAGTTGGCCGAATTGGACTGATGCTACTGGAATGTGGAACAGGAGCATGGCGCGTGCGCGATTCAATGAACACAATCTCACGGGCACTGGACGTCACCTGTTCTGCCGACATTGGACTGCTGACTATTAGCTACACCTGCTTTGACGTTGATAACAAGTCATACTCCCAAACCCTATCTTTGCCTTCTACTGGCGTCAACATGAACAAACTCAATAAATTAGAAGATTTCGTACGCCGCTTTGAAACAGAAAACGAATATTGGACAATTGGGGGCGTTCATCATGAACTTAATCAAATTGAACGTCATACGCAAACCTATCCTATTGCTATTTCTGCTTTAAGTGCAGGCATCGCTTGTACTAGTTTCATTTTTCTACTCGGCGGCGGACTGCCAGAAATGATTTGTACTTTCTTTGGTGCAGTTATTGGTAATTACTTACGTGAATACATGGGAAAAAAGAAAATAACTTTAGTTGCTAAAATTGCAGCTGGAGTTGCAGTTTCGTGTGCTGTTTACTTCCTCTGTTTTAAACTAGGACAGTTATGCTTCGGCTGGAGTTACAGCCATGCTTATGGCTATATCGGGGCTATGCTCTATGTTATTCCCGGCTTTCCATTTATTACTTCTGGACTTGATATGTCAAAACTAGACATGAGGTCTGGGCTTGAGCGATTAGCCTACGCCATTTTGACTATTTTGATTGCAACTATGGTAGGTTGGGGCATGGCAACAGCCTTAAGTTTAAAGCCTGGCTCTATTCCTGAATTGCAACTTAATCCACTTGCGTTAACCATCTTTAGACTAATTGCCAGTTTCTGCGGTGTTTATGGTTTCTCAATCATGTTTAACGCCAAGCCATCAATGGCTGCAGTTGCAGCAATTATCGGCGCATTTTCTAACACTTTACGTCTAAATTTAGTCGAATTTAATCATTTACCAGCTGCCTTAGCAGCCTTTATTGGTGCACTGATTGCCGGCTTAATTGCTAGCTTCGTCCGTGATAAAGTTGGATTCCCGCGAATCGCCATTACCGTTCCGGCCATTGTTATCATGGTTCCAGGGCTCTACATGTATCGAGCAGTTTTTAATTTTGGTGTAACTAATATTAATATCGGAGCATATTGGATCATGAATGCTCTAATGATTATTAATGCTTTGCCAATTGGATTATTAACTGCCCGAATTCTAACAGATCCAAAATGGCGTCATGCAGATTAGTATTTAAAACTAAAAGTTTTGTAAAACCAGCTGATAAGAGCTGGTTTTTTCTTTTCTTCTTTTCGAGTAAAGGCGTACTTTATAAAAATAAATTAACAAAATAGTTCGGATAAATTGTATTTATGAGCTAATTTTTATGTTAAAATTTAAATATGTTATATATAAAGTGAACATTATTTTCAGGAGGAATAAAATGAGTTCAACTGTGACGCCAGAATTTACCCGCGGTTTGCCTAAGGCAGAATTGCACTTGCATATTGAAGGTACACTAGAACCAGAACTAAAGTTAAAACTGGCTAAACGCAATAATGTTGATATTGGACAAGAAACTATTGAAGATGTCCAAAAAACATATGATTACCATGATTTAGCATCATTTTTAGCTGTTTACTATCCAGCTATGAATGTTTTACAAACCGAAGAAGATTTTTATGACTTAGCTTGGGCATATTTGACCAAGGCTGCGGCTAACAACGTTCGCCACGTTGAAATATTTTTCGATCCTCAAGCTCATACCAGCCGTGGTATTCCTTTTGAGACGGTTATCAATGGCTTATATCAAGCAACAATTGACGCTCATGCATTAAACGTTGATGCTCACTTAATCATGTGCTTTTTACGTGATTTCTCTAAAGAATCTGCACGCCTAACTTTGCAAGAAGGTCTGAAATATCGCGATAAGATCATCGGGGTTGGACTTGATTCAGACGAACATAACAATCCACCACTAAAATTTGCACGTCAATTTGAAGATGCTGCTGCTGCAGGACTTCACTTGACTACTCACTGTGATATTGACCAAAAAGATTCCATTGAGCACATTCAACAAGCATTAGAAATTATGGAAGTTGAACGTCTTGACCACGGAA
Organism: Lactobacillus apis; assembly: GCF_003150935.1. Lineage (NCBI taxonomy): Bacteria > Bacillati > Bacillota > Bacilli > Lactobacillales > Lactobacillaceae > Lactobacillus > Lactobacillus apis. The sequence continues at coordinate 1,466,779 of NZ_CP029476.1, forward strand.
CAAACATTGTTGAAGATCCTGATTTAGTTGAATTAGTAGCTAAAAGGCAAATTGGTTTAACCTCATGCCCACTATCAAATGGTTTTGTTTCTCCAGAAATGAAAGGTGAAGAAATAATTTCTCTTTTAAAAGCAGGAGTTAAAGTATCAATTAATTCAGACGATCCTGCCTATTTTAAAGGTTACATCAGTGATAATTACTATGCACTTGCACAAAAGTATCAGCTATCGCAAGAACAAGTTGTTCGATTAGCCAAAAACTCTTTTGAATCTTCTTGGATTAGCCAAAAGCAAAAAGAACTCTACTTAGCAGAAATTGATTCCTATGTTGCTAAGTTTAGTAAATAAAAATAAAAATCAAAACCAATAAAAAAACAACTTCCATTTTTTAGAAGTTGTTTTTTTGAGAGAATATAGAATTAAAACTAACTTATGTTTACGCCTTATCTGCAATTGCTTTAACTGCATTTCTACCTGAGAAAATACAGTATCCGGCATGTGTTCCTGGAACGTTGACACCGTATGTATCGCCATAGAGAATCGCGGAACCATCACTACCAATTGCATATAGTCCTTCAATTGGTCTGCCTTTAGTATCTAGAACTTCATTATCTGTATCGACTCTTAAGCCATCACCAGTTGTATAGGCTCCGACACCTAATTCAATTGCATAAAATGGACCATTGCCATCAACAGGTAATAGATATTTAGCAGGTTTATGGAAATCTGTATCTTCACCGTTTGCTGCCATTTCATTGTAATGTTTTACGTATGAAACCAGATTTGGTGTATCGATTTCTTCAGCCAGTTCTTCAAGGGTGTTAGCTTTGTGTAAGTACTCGCGGCCATCTTTTTCGGCCTGCTCTATATCATCACGCAAGGTTGGATAGCGATCTTCTGGTACAAATGGCTTCATTGACCTTGGATAGGACTTATCGGTAAAATCGTCCAGAATTTTTTGGCTGAAGACGCAGAAGACACGCTCTTGACGGTTCATTGCATTACCTTCATTAGCCCAGTTGACGACCGCAGCACTTTCATCAACAAAACGTTCACCTAATTCATTAACCCACATTTGTGGCTGATCACAAACTGAGCTCCAAATTGCTGTGCCCCATAACTTAAATGATGGAACTGTGCGATCTTTTAGCTGGCCACCAAACATCATTGACATCCCTGTAAAGAATTGTTTAGCACCAAGTTGCCAAGCCAATTTCAAGCCATCACCTGTGCTCTTGCCTGAATTTACTGGAATAACATTATCAGGGTTTTGATGTGGTGTTTGTTCCATTAACTCTAAATTGTTCAAGTAGCCACCAGTTGCTAAAACAACATTTTTAGCTTTAACAACAGTATCGGTATTATCTTCAACATTAGTCAGAGTCACTTCAAAGGAACCACTCTTAGCTTTTTGAAGATCAGTAACTCTAGTTAATGTCTTAATTTCGACACCGTTTTCTTTGGCATATGGCTCTAAACCATTATGAATTGCATCATGGCCTTTGCCCTCAAACAAATGCCATGTTTTAGCGCCATCACCAAGTCCGGCAACCATCGCAATTTTGGCACCATGGTCTTCAAGCCAAGAAACATTAGTACCAGCTTGATCAATGTACTTTTGCCACATTTTACCGTCAGCCTTGTAGTGCGAATAGTTTAACTCTTCTTTTAAAAGTTCTTCTTTATCAAGTGCAGAATTGTCTTTTTGTTGCAATGCAGAATCAGCTGCAAAAACACCTTCAACATAGTTACCAGTACCACCGGTTGTCTTGCCTTTTTCAACTAACAGCGTTTTTAAGCCTTGTTCCCCCGCTTCAGCAGCTGCTGCAAAGCCTGCAAGTCCAGCACCAGCAATTACTACATCATATTTTTCTTCAGCCATCACTATTCTCCTTTTTGGCTAATAATTACTTACCAGCTTTTGCTGTCTCAGCAGCATCAATTCCTGCCAGTCGGCCAGAAATGTAAGCAAATCCTAAAGTTCCGCCTTCGAAATCAACGTAAGCTTTACCATACATTCCAGACGCATCAGCACCAGCAACATACAAGTTCGGTACGGGCTCACCATCTGGAGCAAGTGCATGCATTTTTTCGTCAATTGTTGCACCACCGAGTGTACCTAAGTTACGTGCAATGAATTTAACGGCATAAAATGGACCTTGTTCTACTGGAATCATGCGCTTAGTATCAGAGAAGAACAGATCATCCTCGCCCTTCTTTTTAGCGTTATTATACTGATCTACTGCATTTTGCAAGTTTTCTTCGTTAACTCCCATTCTTTGGGCCAATTCTTTAATAGTCTTTCCAATAAAGACCACATTGGTTGAAGACAATTTATCCAAAAGTGTCGTAAAATCAACTTTTTCATGCTCACGCTTGATTGCTTCGTCAGTGTCAGTAGGGAAATTAAATTCCATATAGAATTCACGGTGATCTTTCCATTTGCCATAGTGATCTTCGATTGCTACTGTTCCGCCTTCTTTGATCTTATCAAGCATTGCTTGATCCAAAACAACAAATTCGGTTTGTTGTGGTTGCTCTGACAATTCAGCTCCGTGAACTGCAAAGTCGAGTGCATGAGTTTCACTGGCATAACGTTGACCACGATTGTTAACACGTAAGTTTGGAAAATCAGCTAGCGCATTGATTGGCATCCAATTAGGACCAACAATTTTAGCCATTTCACCAATATCTTCATCACTAAAAGTTTGCCAGAAGTAATGCGTAGAACCATTAATATGGTGGGCAGTTCCGGCATCCCATGCCATGTTTAAGCCATCACCAGTATTTTGTAAAACTTGGCCTTGTGTACTTACATCGCCCAAGTACTCCTTACGCATTTTTGGATTACCACCAAAACCGCCAGTAGCAATGATTACCTTTTTAGCATTGACATGTAAAACTTGATCATCGCCATGTGCAACAACGCCAGTAACATTGCCGTTATCGTCTTGCAATAGTCTCTGACCGGCAAAGCCAAAGTACATTTTGCCGCCTAAAGACTTAAACTTTTCGATTAATTTAGTGACAGCTTTTGTACCGCCTTCTTGGTAACCATGCAATGTAGCGGGCATGCCGATATGGTCATAACTACCGCCCGTTCCGGCATCTACTAACTTCATGATTGCACCATTTTCGTTTAACCAATCAACTGTCTTACCAGATTCATCAATAATGCGACGAACTAAAATTGAGTTCATATAACCTTGAGAAGCGTCCATGTATTCGTCATAGAGCCACTTCTTAGATACAACCGCATTCTTTTCTTTCTGTTGTTGACTATCACCAGCAAACATACCACCAGCAAAAGTACTTGCACCAAGAGGTGAAATCGTCTTTTCAATTAAAGCCACACTTGCACCATGTTGACGTGCAGCAAGAGCTGCAGCAACACCAGCACCGCCTGCTCCAACAACTGCTACATCAACATCCACTGTTTTTTTACCAGATGCGTTAGAATGCGAGCTATTCTCTTTTAAAGCAGCAAAATCAACTTGTGCTTTGCCTAAAGCTTCTTTTACACCTTCGATAATTCCACGTGAAGTTTCAGAAGCGCCTGAAACAACGTCAACATCAACTGATTGATGGTCAACAATTTTTTGCGCCATTTTCTTAAAGGCATTATCTGCCAAGCTATCAGGTGCATATTTATCTAATGGTTTTACATTAACTATTTTGTCAGAGCCAACTTCAACCTCAAGGTTAATTTCGCTCTCTTTGCCTTGACCAGAACCTGTATATTTACCAGGTATCTTTGTAATTTCCTTTGTCATAAGAATTATTCCTTTCTAAGCCATAACCTTTAATGTAATCTATTCGTGCTCACGAGCAGCATTTGGATCTGGTAAAATTGCTAGCACGATTACTTGAATCATAAAAACAACACCTTGAATAATAAAAGTTAACGCATAATTTGCACCGGCAATTGCTGAAATAATAACCGGAACTCCATATGAAAGAAGTAATGAAACAGTACCTACTAAACCGCCGGCACTACCAGCATTTTTAGGTCCAATTTCAGGGAATGTGATAGGCATTGCTTGCATGATAGGTCCGGTCATGGCACCAAACACACCACCGAGTATCAAAGCAATTGTTAGTGGCATTCCTAAAGGAATGTACCAAGTAACTGCCATTAATAAACCTCCTAAGATTGTAATAAGAATCATTAATGGTTTTGCCTTTTTAGCTTTATTAATAATTGCAGGTCCAAATAATGAACCACATAAGCTACCGATTGTAGCTACAGCCGCAACTGCACCAGCTTGAGCAGGACTCATACCTCTAGCGGCAAAAGCCTGTGGCATAATGCTTGAAAAGGCCTCACTAGAACCCATTCCGAAGCCAACAGCCAAAGCAACATACCAAGTTTTCTTACTGTGAGCAGCAGCTTTAAAGAATTCGAGTGAAGACTCAGCCTTTCCATCTTCCACTTGTGGTTGAGGAATTTCTTCTCCTTCTGGAGTATCTTTTACAAAAATCATCCAACAAACTGCTAAAACTAATAAAACAGTAGATGAAAAAGTATATGCTATTTGAACGCTTGGGAACATTGAGCTGGTAGCTTGGGAAAGCATGATACCAACACTGGCTGAGGCAAAGAAAACACCCATAGCGGTATTAGTATCTTGCTTGAACCAAGTACCGAAAATCTTTAAAGTGTTCGCGTTTAACAGTGCCATGTAAACACCAAATAATAGCAACATAATCATTAGTGTAACGAAGTTGGTTGCAATTAAACGGCCATATGCACCTATTACAGAAATAACCAGTCCAACTGAAACAATCTTTTTTGCACCAAATTTATCCGCAAGTGATCCTGCAGGAATACTCAAGAAAACTGCAATTAACATTGGTGCCATTACTAAACTCTGCAGTTGTGCTGGTGAAATATGCAAAGCTGGCATAATTTGAACGGCTAAAGCAGAAATTTGAAATTGAATGTAACTGCTTGTTGCATCAAGCAAAGCAGCAATTGCCAAAATTACCCACCGATAATTCGAAAGCTTCGGTAATTGTTTTTCTTCCATGATTCTTTAACTCCTTTTTGATAAAAACTAATTTTCAGCTGCGTATTGCCCAGCTAATCGACCGAAAGTCTGAGCGTGGCTGCAAGTAAGGCCAGGAACCCGGTCAGGATAACTACCCCAGAAGAAACCACCACTTGCATTACCAGCTGCATAAAGATGCGGAATTGGCTTACCTTTTTTATCGATAACTTCCATCTTGGTATTGATGCGTAATCCATCAAGTGTTGCGAGAAGTCGACCGCCCATAATGACACCGTAATATGGTGCCTTATCAACTGGGAATAATCTGAACTTTTCTTTACCAAAGTCTGTATCTTCGCCTTGCTCACACATTTCGTTATAGCGTTTAACAGTTGCAACCAAGTTTTCTTTTGGTAATTCCAGTTTTTCAGCTAATTCCTCAATTGTGTCGGCTTTCTGAATCATACCATCATCAATTCTGCGCTTAATCTCTTCTTTGTTTTCCTCAGTATTGTAAATGCCAGGCCAACCCAAACGTGAACAGCCCTGGGTATCAAATTGAGCCAAATGATCCATTGTGTCTTCTGACCAAATTTGTGCTTCCAAGTAACCAGGCTGCTTAGCCATTGCATTAATATCAAATTGATAAGGAACACTTTCGTTACCAAAACGTTCACCATTAAGGTTTACTTTTAGTAACGGATAAGCACCCATCCAGAAGTATCCTGGATCTTTAAAGTCGATTTGATAGTGTTCTTCCGCATTAGTACCGACTGGCACAGCACCACGATCAAAAATAATTTCTGCTGGTTCTTCATCGCGAGCAGCTCCCACTTTAAGTCCAGCTAGAATACCTGAACCATCATCACGAGGTCCATCTGAATAAACATTTTTCTTGTAGCCAAGTGGATCCCACTTTTTCATTAATTCAACGTTTCCACCATAACCACCTGTACAGATAATGACTCCCTTATTGGCATGGTATTCAGTTTTTTCACCACTAGAACGGTCACTTGTAATGATACCGGTAACAGCACCACTATCATCCGTTACTAATTCTTCAAGCTTAGTATTATATTTAAGCGTTACTCCTAGCTCTTTAATCTTATCAATCATCCAATCACCATAATGAGCCCAACCATTATCAGGTGTTGCGATTGCCAATTCGGTGTTAAACGCGGTGTTAACAATCGTTTCATAATGAGCGTCAGATTGCGGTCTTAAGACTCCACCATTAGGCTTCAAAATGTTATCTTCCAGCCAGTTAGCTGTTTCATCCGTGTGATTAGCCCAGGTCCATAACAAACGTTCATCAACATTATCTTGGAAAAACAACGTCAAAAAGTTCATCAGTTTAGCTTTATCAACTTTAATGCCAGCTCTTCTTTGTGCATTACTATCTAGTGCTGCAAAGAATGAACGGTAGAGAAATTGGGAACTCCCTTGTTTATCAATTAACAGGACTTTAGCACCCTTTTCGGCTGCTGCACATGCTGCCATTCCACCAGCATTGCTTGCTCCTGCAATAATAACGTCATAAGTATTATCCATTTTTTATCCCTCACTTTTAAAGCAATTCTTCTAACCGCTTTCATCATACTGCTAATCAAGTGAATCTCTGCACCATCTTTAGAATTGAAGATTACTAAATGGAATGTTCAACTATTTTCTAATTTAGTTGTCATCAAAAAAGCACTTATATTCCAACGCTTCAGCGTTAAATACAAGTGCTTTTCATTATTTTTATATTTGTGAGTTACTTATTTATATTTACTTGTGAATACTCTTTAACTGCACTCTCCAATGTCTTTAGTACTTCTTCCAAAACTGATTTATTTGAAAAAGAGTCCATATACGCAATTCCATAAGGAGAAATATCGTGATAATCAATCGGAACATAAGTAATACCCTCAGATTGTGAATCAGCAATGAAGTTCGGCAAAATGCCGTAACCCCAGCCTCCACGCACATAGATATCCATCGCGAGAAAGTCTTGGACAAATTTAATATGCTCCATTCCCAAACTATTAATTAGGGTAGTTTGAAAGTTCATTTGAACATTCAATGAGCTGTTAGGATCTAGCAGAAAAATATTTTTGTCCTTTAAATCAGCTATTGTAACTAGCTTTTTTTGAGCAAGTTCAGAATCTTGTGGGCATGCAATAACCACTTTTCCCATAATCAGTGGCTCAAACAAAACGTCATCAACAATATCAACGTCGTCACGTGCAATCGCACAAATATCAACGTGATGGTTTAATAATTCGCCAATCGAATTATTAAGGACAAAGACAAATTGGACATTAATATTGCTACCAGATTCACGAAGCTTGCGCAAAAAGATTGGTAAAATTTTTTGCTCTAAAGGTGTATCGCAAACTCCGATTCGCAGCAACGTTTCTGGATCATTTTTCTTACTTTGCAAATACGCTACCGTATAATCCATATCATCAACAACATTGCGTGCAACACGGTAAAAATACTTACCAGCGTTGGTCAATGAAATACGATGATGTGCACGATTAATTAACGTCACACCAATTGTATCCTCAAGATCCTTGATATTTTTTGAGACCGCAGATTGAGAAAAATTGAGTCGCTCTGCAGCAATTGTAAAGCTTGAATTATCCACTGCTTTAATAAAACAGCGCAATTGAGTAAAGTTCATTTTCCTGTCCATTCAATTAATATAAGTTATTGGAGTGGTATTAAAGTAATTGTACAGAAAAAGGCCATCCTAACAAATGGCCTTTTCATTTTTGAATTATTTATCGATTTTACTTAATGCGTCATTAACCGCATCTTTTAGTCCGCGGCTTGTGCTTGAAGCACCAGAAACTGCATCAACATCAACTTTATTTTGCTTAACCATTTCTTCAGGTAATGTCTTGACTGCCTTTAAGCCGTAGTCTTCGGATTCTGCTTGTTTCAGGACCTCAATCTTCTTCAAGTTCTTGTCCTTGTCTGCAGTAACACGAACGACGATTTCGCCGCCCATACCGCCATTGGTTCTACCAATGTATTGATCTTTGCCAGTTTCAAAAGTTTCATGGTTAAGGTCAGAAGTTAAGTGAACATCATGACTAGAAGCACCAGTTGCTGCATCAACAGTAACATCGTCTTTAGCCTTAGCAGCATTTTCACCGGCAATCTTACCCCAAATCAAGCATTCAGCAATGTTGTTACCACCTTGATATTGATTTGCACAAATACCACCAAATTCACCAGCTGAATATAGATGTGGAATTGGTTGACCCTTAGTATCCAAAATTTCAGCTTGAGCATTTCTTCTTGCACCACCTTGGGTGTTAAGCATTGTCTGCTCCATTTGAATAGCATAAATTGGGCCATCAGCAAACACACGCATGGTCTTTGGATCACGACGGAACTCAGGATCATCACCAGTTTGAGCAGCTTTGTTGAAGCGTTCCAATGAATCTTTTAAAATAGCAGGATCTACCTTAATCTTATCTGCTAGTTCTTCTACAGAGTCGGCCTTAACTACATTTTCCTTGTATACTGGATAACTACCAATAATTGGGTCTGCATCCAATTCTGCCTTTTTAGCCTCATCAAAAATTAAGTAAGGGTGTTCCTGATTAATTGGCACTTTCCATTGACCGTGATTCTTAATGTGACCATGACGGTTTTCTTCAGCTTCATCGAAGTATCTTGTACCATCATCACCAATAACAAATGAACTACCATGAGCAACAGCAATATTTTGTGCACCAAGCATCAAACGACCACGTTCACCCTTTGGTACTGCAAAAGCCATTCCGTGAAGTAAGCCAAGTGATTCAAAGTTGTGCATGTGCCAGAAGTCTGCACCAACTTGTTCAGCCATCTTAATACCGTCACCTTTGTTATAAAGAGTACCTAAAGGTGCTAATCTCTTAGCGCCAAGATAATCTTCAACCATGGTTTGGTTATTTTCAAAACCACCGGTTGTCATTACCACACCATTTTTAGCTTGAACCTTAAGCAGTTTACCTTCGCGTTCAATCAAAACTCCCTCAATCCTACGAGTCTCAGGGTCTTGAATCAGTTCCTTGGCAGGTGTGCTGTACATAACATCAATGTTATCCTTACGTTCAACTACTTTTGCTCTTAGGATTTTCCATAAAGCTGCGTCAAACCAAGATTCGCGAACAGTTGTGAAATCATAGGATTCTGATCCTTCAAATTCAGGAAATTCTTCGTAAGCATGATGCAAACGTTCAGGTGCGTATTGCTTTGCGCTACATGGTTTTACACCTAAATATTTTGTGACATAGTTTGGTGTGTTAACCATCCCTTTAACGTAAGTATCAATCATCTCTTCATCAAGTGACATTGGTGCAGTCAAGTTCTTGTAGTACTTCTTTAACTCATCAAAATCATTACCAGTTCCGATTAATTGGGCTGAATAACGTGTGTTGCCTCCTTCATGACCTTCTGGTGCTGCATCAACAAGCAGTACTTTTGAGCCACTATCAGCTGCAAAGCGAGCAGCAGTTGCACCAGCACCACCAAAGCCTAATACAACAACATCGTAATTAGCATCCCATTTAGTATCTTTTTGATAAATCATGATTCTGTCCTTCTTCTTTTTTGTAATCACTTTCATTAATAAGTTAATTTTATCACTAATATTACTTTTGGAATGATTTATTTTAAAAAATTGTCCTACTTATTTAAACAAAAAACCACTTTTGTCATTTGTTCCATAAATCACATAAGCGCTTACATCAAAGATTTTGTCATAAATTGTATTTATATTTTTCAATTTATAACTATGCAAAAAAGAAGGAAGTTATCTTCCTTCTTTTTACCAAGATATTTTTATATTCATCTAAGCGAAACTCAATGTTAGTTATTGAGATATTTCTTTAATTCCTCACCCTTAAGTCCAGCGCTAAGACCAACTAGCAGTTTGATTCTAGCTTTTGGTCCGGTTAATCCACGACAGAAAATGATACCCATTTTAGCAAGGTTAACGCCGCCGCCCTCGTAGTCGTAAACTGGTTCAGCAATTCCGTTGAAACAACGTGATACCAGGACTAGTGGGATATTGTGGTCAAGTAAAGACTGCAACTCAGGTAAAGTCTCTGGTGGCATATTTCCGGCACCCAAAGCTTCAATCACAATACCATTAGTTTCAGGTTTGTTTAATGCGTGGAGTAGCTCGGTACCCATTCCAGCATATGCTTTAACCAAATAAACATTTGAGACAACATGATCAATTGGTTCATGCGCTTGTGGTTTAATCGTTTGAACATAATTAACATGCCCTTCGGAAACAATTCCAATTGGACCAAAAGTTGGTGTCCGGAAAGTCGCAACATTGGTGGTGTGGGTTTTGGTCACATAGCGGGCCGAATGAATCTCATCGTTCATTACCACTACTACACCTTTACCCACAGATTCAGGTGAACTGGCAACTGTAATCGCAGTTCTAAAGTTATATAAACCGTCGCTACCCACTTCATTAGACGAGCGCATTGCACCAGTTACCACAACTGGCATTTTACTTGAAATAGTTAAATCTAAAAAGATTGCTGTTTCTTCAAGCGTATCGGTACCATGAGTAACAACTGCGCCAAAAAAGCCTTCAGCTTCAGCACGACGAATTCGTAAAGAAAGTTCAAGCATTCTTTGAGGTGTCATATGCGGTGACGGTACATTAAAAATTTCTTCCGTTACTAATTCAACTTCGCCTTTATTCTCTAGCTGAATGGCAGTAAGTGGATTTTGGTCATTCGGTTTAATATTACCATCTGCATCTTCAGACATTGAAATAGTCCCACCAGTATGCAAAATCAGAATTTTCTTTGTCATATTCGTCTCTCCTAGCTATAAGCGGTTAAGCCAATTCTAACATTTATACAGCTCGGATTGAAATGATTAAAACGGAATTTTTGCGCCTTATTTTAGAGACTTTTTTATAATTATTCGCTGTAAACTTCTTTAGCTAAATCAAAGGCAGTCCATGCATTGGGCCAGCCACAATAAAAGGCTAAATGAGTAATTAGTTCTACCATTTCTTCTTTGGTGACACCATTAGTTTTTGCAATACCCATATGCGATTTTAATTGTGGATATGCTCCTTTTGACATCAAAGCAGCACAAGTAATCAAGCTACGATCACGTGCTGGCAACTGCTTTTCACGAGACCAAACTTCACCAAATAAAACATCATCATTTAATTCTGCAAATTTAGGAGCAAATTCACCTAAATTATCACGTCCTGCTGTTTGTTTTTTCATAATTAATTCTCCAATCCTTGATAATATTCATCTGTTACAGGTTCTAGCCACTCTGGCGTTCCTGCTGTAATTGCAAGATGCGCAAACCAACTATCTTTAGTAGCACCGTGCCAATGCTTGACACCATCATGAACTACCACTACATCCCCAGGATGTAATTTCTGTGCTGGCTTATTCTCTTCTTGATACCAGCCCTCACCCGCAGTTGCAATTAAAATCTGGAAACCATTGTTGTGCTTATGCCAATTGTTACGGCATCCTGGCTCAAAACTAACATTTGAAACACCAACATTTAATGCAGGATCTGCAACTAAATTCTCTAAGTAACTTTGACCAATGAAATATTTTTGATATGTTTCATTCTTTTCGCCTAAAGGAAACAAACCTTTTTTGACGCTTTCTTCATTATTTGTCATTCTTGGTCTCTCCAATCTGTTTTAGATAAGCTGCAAAAGTTTCGTCGTCAGCAATGCTGTGATCCTGCTTTGCCTGGTACCAGTCGATTTTTTGTCCAAGCACTTTCATATTGCTATTCAATTCCAGCAACTTTTCTTCAGCAGTAGTTTGAACTTCTTTTAACAAAGCTAGTCGCTGTGGAATAGTTGCATCCCCTTGGGCACGCAGCTGGATGTACTCTTTTAATTGCGGAATTGTCATTCCAGTACCTTTTAGATGCAAAACAAACTCAAGCCAGCTGAGATCATCATCTGTATAGTAACGTTGCCCTGTTTTATCTCTTTTAGGAACAAGTAATTCTTCTTGCTCGTAGTAGCGTAAAGTCGATGGTGTCAAATGCGTCAATTCACTGAATTGACCAATACGATAATGTTCTTTTGCAGTCATCATTACTCCTAGTTAACCTATTATTTTTAACAACTTTACGATATTCCTTCAAGTGCACTTTAAGTCAAGCGCTTTTTAATTTTTACGTTTTATTTTTTATTTTAAAACTTTTATCTTTTACGTTTTATTTTTAAATTTTTATTTTTTGACTTTTAATGGGTATTTTTGCTTGCCAAAATTTCGACCGACTTGTAAAATGACCGTTGGTCATTATTAAAAAGGAGACACTTATGCACGTCTTAACTCCTGAAGAAAAACAAGCCAAAAAACAGCTGATTGCAACAGCTGCAAGCAAACTTTTTCAAGAACACGATTTTAACGAAATCTCAATGGCACAAATTGCCAATGAATCTGGTGTAGCCAAAGGTACACTATTTAACTACTTTAAAACCAAAGAAAATATTTTTATGTACCTTCTTTTATCCGGCTACCAAGACTACTTAAAAGAGGTCTTATTCGATTGGCAAACTGGTTCCCAAATTACTACCTGGGGCCAATTAACTGCTTTTTTATTAAAGGAAAATCACTATTTAATTCACGAAAAGGCTGATTTATTGCGGCTTAATGCACTGCGCGCACCTATCTTGGAAGCAGCTGCTGATCGTGAACAGACGCTTGCCGGAAGAGCTGCTCTCTATCAAATCAGTCAAGAACTTGGTCAGGCCATTGCAAATAGTATTACAGAATTATCGGCTAAAAAGGCTAGCCATATTTTTGTAATTCAGAGTGCGATTATTAGCGGCTTAATGAATATGATGAATCTTGATGAATTTCATCATGACCAACTGCCAGTCGATTTTAAAGAATTTCAAATTGATTTAGAAACAGAAGCAAACCAACTGCTCGAGTTTTATCTACAAGGATTGCAAAAAGAATTGGAGAGATAATTGAAAATGAAAACTGCAAATATCCGTAACTTTGCCATTATTGCTCACATTGATCACGGTAAATCTACTCTTGCCGATCGAATAATGGAGCAAACTGAAACAGTGAGCGAGCGCGAACTTAGTGCCCAGTTATTAGACAGCATGGAAGTTGAACAAGCGCATGGTGTAACTGTCAAATCGCGTTCCGTGCGTAACTTTTATCATGGTGATGATGGTCAGGAATATGAATACAATTTGATTGATACACCTGGACACGTTGATTTTTCTTACGAAGTTTCAAAAAGTCTTGCCGCTAGTGACGGTGCGATTTTGCTTGTAGACGCCACTCAAGGTGTTCAAGCACAAACAATCGCCAACCTGCGACTTGCAGTGAAGCATCAATTAACCATTATTCCGGTTATCAACAAAATTGATAGTTTATCCGCAGACGTTGCATCAACTGAAAAGCAAATTCGCGCACTACGCCCCGAATTTGCGGATTGCGATATTTTGAAAATTTCCGCTAAAACAGGTAAAAATGTGCATGACGTTCTGGAAGCAATTTATCAAAAGATTCCTGCTCCAACTGGTGATCCCAAGGCTCCGCTCAAGGCACTTGTTTTTGACTCCCAATACGACCCTTATCAAGGAATCGTCGCTGAAGTAAGAATGATTGATGGTCAACTAACCACCCAACAGAAATTGAAATTGATGAGTCAAGGTGAAACCTTTAATGCTCAAGCCGTTGGGATTTTTACACCTAATATGAAGCCCGTTGAAAAACTCGAAACTGGCGAAGTTGGGTACCTAGTTACCGGTCTAAAGGACGTGGCTGCTGTTCAAGTAGGTGAAACCCTAACTGATGCAGCTATTCCAACAGCACAAGCTTTTCCTAACTTTAAGCCAGCACAGTCAATGGTTTACGCCGGACTTTACCCTAAAGGTGATACCAGCTATGAGGCACTGAAGCAGGCCATCAGCAAGCTCGCACTTAATGATTCAGCTTTTCACTACACACCTGAGCAATCAGAGGCACTTGATGCCGGTTTCCGGTGCGGTTTTCTCGGAATTTTCCACTTACAAATTATTCAGGAACGTCTGCGTGACGAGTACCACGTTGAGGTGCTAACAACTGCACCAAACGCTACTTACCACGTCTATTTGAAGTCACCTGATCCAAAGCAAGAATACCTGACCATCACTAATCCAGCTAAATTCCCTGACTTCTCAGAAATTGACTACGTGACTGAGTCTTATGTTAAAGCAGTCATCACCACGCCAGAAAGTTATCTTGGTGCCGTAATGAAGCTTTGCGACCAACATTTTGGTGAAATGGTTGACCTCGATAACCAACAGGATTTAGTCACATTAACCTATAAGCTACCTGTTTCGGAAATTGCCTATAACTTTTTCAACAGCTTAAAGTCAATTACCCACGGTTACGCAACACTAGATACAGAATTTCTTGATTACGAACTTGTTGATGTGGTCAAAATTCAAATTCAGATTAACTACGCAGCCGTTGATGCACTTGACATCATTGTGCCACGCCAAAATGCAGATAGAATTGCCCATAAACTGGTTGAAAAACTAAAATACACTGTGCCACGTCGTCTCTATCCAATGCCGGTTCAAGCAATGGTTGAAAACAAATCAATTGCCCGTGTGGACGTTCCTCCACTACGTAAAAATGCAGCTGTTAACGGTGAAAAGCGGAGCATTTCTAAAAAGCAACAACTATTGCGTCGGCAAAGTTTAAACAAGCGTCAAGCGGTCAAAAGCGATATTAAATTACCTCAAAGTGTTTTCGATGCTGTCTTAAACCTTAATGAAGATGACTAAAAACTAACGAATAACCAGTAAAAAGTAAAAGAGCCCCTAATATTTAGACCTATAGCCTGTCTATTAGGAGCTCTTTTTATGATTAAATTATTTAAGCAAAAAACCACTTCGAAAATAATTTCGAAATGGCTTTTTAGTTCAAAGTTAAATTAGTCGTCTAACTTTTCTTTGTTAGTAACGTTTAATTTTTCATCGAATGTGTAAACTACTGGTTCACCAGTCTTCATTTCTAAGTTCATGATGTCTTCATCAGAAATGTTTTCAATGTACTTAGTTAAAGCACGAAGTGAGTTTCCGTGAGCAGCGATGATAACGTTCTTACCAGCCAATAGGTCTGGTGCAATGTGATCTTCCCAGAATGGCATTACTCGTTCAAGACAAACCTTTAAGTTTTCAGTCCGGGGAATGATGTGTGGGTCAAGATCTGCATAACGACGGTCATGTACTTGACTAAACTCTGAATCATCTTCAAGCTTTGGTGGCAAAACATCGTATGAACGACGCCAAATATGAACTTGTTCGTCACCATATTTTTCAGCAGTTGCTTCTTTGTTTAAGCCTTGTAAACCACCATAGTGACGTTCGTTAAGTCTCCATGATTTAGTTTCAGGAACCCAAAGTTGACCACTTTCTTCTAAAGCGAAGTGCAAAGTCTTGATTGCACGAGTCAAAACTGAGGTATAAGCTTGGTCAAATTTGAGGCCGTGCTCCTTAATTAACTTACCCGCATTCTTTGCTTCTTCTACACCTTTTTCTGACAAGTTAACATCAACCCAACCAGTGAACTTGTTTTCAAGGTTCCATTCACTTTGGCCGTGACGAATTAAAACTAATTTCGACATGAAAAAATATCTCCTTTGCAAATTAAAAGCTTCACTTACTATTTTACACATTTAAATTTTGTTTTCATAGGGTTTAGGGCTAAAAATCGTTTTTTAAATTTTTGATTTACGATACAATAGAGATATTAATGAATATAAGGAAAGAGAATATCTAACCAAGATGAAATTCAAAAAAGTATTGTTAAGTATAGGCGTTGTCGTTGCACTAATTTCTAGCGGTTGCTCTAAACAAAAAAAGCAAGCTGATCCAATTTTAACTAAAACGCAAGTCATTCAAAAATCACAGAAGTCCTTCAAGAGTGGTGAAGCAAAGCAAATTGTCAATTTGAAAACTGACACTTCTAGTCAAGTCGTTGCTTCTAACTATTCATTCGGTGGTGACCCAACCGTCTTTCACGTTAACTACCAAACCGAAGCTAAGGGTAAAACTCATAACATGGATGAATGGATTAGCAACACCGGTAATCTTTACATCAATGGTCAGAGCACATGGTATAAAACTGAAATTGAAAAAATGTCCGGTCACTCATATGCCGACGTTTTAGATGCAGTTTTAAACAACGAAATGTTAATGAATCCACCTAAGGGTTTAACTGATGCTTATAAAATGAAGCGTTCCGGTAAAACCTACACGTTAACAGCAAAAATCACTGATAAAAAAATTATGAAAGCTGCAGTTGCACCAATCTTTACAACTAATACCCAAAGTCCGCAGCAGCAAAAAATCTATCAAAAGTTAGCTAAGGTAGGCAAATTTGAAGATATGACCGTGAAACTGGTAGTAAAAGGCACTAAGTTATCCACTTTCAGTTATACCGTTAACCTCAAAATTGGGAAGATGATGAAAATGAGTGCAGGACAAAGTTATAGTAACTTGGGTCGCCACGACTTCCTGAAGGTTCCTAACAATGCGCTAGATGGTAAGCCACTACCAAAAGAAAATAAGAAAAAGTAATTTAAATTTATAAAAAAGAGCACTATTTCTTGAAGAAATAGTGTTTCTTTCTCGAAAAGAATAGACTAGACCAATTAATTACTGTAAAATCAGAATTAAATTAAGATTAAACAAGGAGAAAAATTATGAAAACTAAAAAGGTTATTTCTAGTATATTATTAACCTTCACCTTCCTAGCAGGTGGGTTAAGTCAAACACACATCGTTTCGGCTGCTCTTGATAAAGAACAAGCAGTATCAATTGTTAAAAAAGGTACTCCAGAAACCCAAAGTACAGGCTTAGATGCTACTTTTGATGTAAAAGTTAACAAGGAAAAGCCAATTATATTCAAGATAAATAGTGAATTAAAAATTAATCCTGCCCTAGCTCATGTAACACTACAGACTAGCTACGGCAAAAAGACGAATAAAACTGAGGAAATGTGGACTTCAGAAGAAACTAATCGTCTTTATAGCAAAAATAAGGGTAAATGGGAATACACGTCCTTACCAAAGCCTTCAAAAAAGAAGCCTAAAGGTGCAGAGGCTCAATTATTTAATCTCTTGAGCGACCCTAAGACATATACCAAAACCGGTGATTTGTTTATTAAAGCTCTAGATGACAATAGTGAATTGTCTGGACCGGATCAAGATGGCGTGTACACCCTAACTGTTAATGTAAGTGCACCTAAAATGAAAAAGCTATTCCTAGAGTTTTACAAAAAAGCTAAATTTAGTAAGAAAGAAATTAAGGAGTTCAAGAAAAGTGTCAAGTTTACCAACATCGAATTTGCCTACACAATTAAAGATGAAAAACTTGTTGGCTATACTGGCAATGTTACCTTAAAATTGGCAAAATTAATGAAATTTAGTGAGACCATATCCACAAATCACTTTGATGGGTATAATGATCTTAAACTACCCGATGAGGTTATAAATGCCAAAAAGGCAAAATCAAAGTAGATTTAATGGAGGATATCGATGAAGCTAGGAATTATTGGTAGTGGAAAAATTGTTCATGATTTTTTGACAACTGCGGATAAAATAGCCGACTTAGAACTAGCAGCTATTTCAACCACTCCACGCAGCAAGCAAATTGCACAGGATTTAGCTGAGCAATATCAGATTGCTGAAGTTTTTTCCGATAATGACGAGCTCTATCGTGATCCCAATGTCGATACTGTCTATGTTGCTGTCCCTAATTCTTTACATTACGATGTAGTTAAACAGTCTATCTTGAATGGCAAAAACGTGATTTGTGAAAAACCATACGTTGCAACGGTTGCTGAAGCAAGGGAATTGAAAAAATTAGCTGATGAGCATCACGTCATTATCGTTGAAGCAATCACTAATATTCATTTAGAAAATTACTTAGCAATTAAACGTGCTCTTTCTAAAATTGCGCCTATCCATATTGCTAGCCTTAATTACACGCAGTATTCTAGTCGCTACGATGATTTCCTGGAAGGAAAAATCGCACCAGTTTTTGATCCTGCAAAAGACGGTGGCACGTTAATGGATTTAAATATCTATAATATTCATTTAGCCGTTGGACTTTTTGGCAAGCCAGAAGCCGTGCAATACTATCCTGTGATGCAAAAAGGAATCGATACTTCAGGTATTCTAAATCTGACATATCCTGAAATGCAGGCTAGTCTAATTGCCTCAAAAGATTGCTACACTACTCCACGTTCCTTTATTGAGGGAGAAAAAGGTTCAATTTTCTTTGACGGCTCAACTGGCGTGATTGATCGCTTCAGCATTGAGTTGAGAAATGGTGATACTGATAGCTTTGAATTTAATCATTACAAGCACCGGATGGCTAGTGAGTTCAATGACTTTGTTAAGATCATTGACAACCACGACACTAAAACCGCTGATGAATTATATGATCATAGCATCACGGTCATGGATGTGTTGGCACAAGCGAAAAAGTCGGTAGCAAATTAATCACATTAAAATAAAAGTCCTATTTAGAGTTATTACTAAATAGGACTTTTATTATTTTTTACCAACAATTCGACGTACTCGGTCTGCAGCTTCATATTTAGCAGAAAAGATTAATTCATCGCCAGCCTCAATTACAGTATGGCCGTGTGGAACCAGCCACTTTTGCCCACGACGAATACGGCTAACAGTAATATCTTTGGCTAAGTCCCAGTCCATTAATTCACGTCCTGAATACTTCATATTGCGAACAACAACTGAATAGACAGCATTCTTGGTATCTGTTAGTACACTGTATACCCCTGGTGATTCAATCAGTGCGCGTAATAACGATGAAGTCACGTTACTTAAATCATAAACTTCCATTCCGTTCTGCCGTAGTTCATTTACTTTAGCAATATCCGCACGCTTTTGACAAATAATGATTCTCTTAAACTTGCCTTTAGCTTTTGCCTGCTCACCTAAACGTAAATTGGTTTCATCTGAGCGTAAAGCAGCGACAAAAATATTGCCACTGAATGCACCGGCTTGATTAAGATCGGTTTCTTCCAGATGTGGTAACAAAGTTAAGTTGGGCACCCGACTCTTATAGATATCGTAGTGTTCACTGCTTGTCGTATACATTTTTACGGAGTACCAATTGTCGTGCAAGTCATGCATAATTGGCACAGTTAGCGCATTAGTCCCCATAATGACAACTTCTTCTTTTATGCGGTCTTCAGGTTGCAGTTTAAAAAGAGCATTGAATAAAATCGGACAAAGAATGCAGACAATAACAGCTGCTAAGATAAAGACATCGGACTGAAGTCGAGAAATAACATTTAGCTTACGTGCAACTTCCAGCGCTGGCAGAACTATTGTAATTGTGGTTGCTGTCAAAAAGCCACCAGCAAGACCATTACGCGAACCAAACTTTTTCATAAAAATCAGGGCTACCGGTAGTTTAGCCAAGAGCAAAAATACAACGAGAATTGGTAGTAAAATCAATGAATTAGGATGAGCAAACAATGATCTTAAATTAAGCTTCACTCCCGTCATGATAAAGAAAATCGGGATGAAAAAGCCATAACCAATCGACGTCAATTTGTCTGCCGTTTCATGACTAGGTTCAAGCAGCTTCATCACAATTCCTGCCAAAAAGGCTCCCAGAATATTTTCCACGCCAACTTTTTCAGCAACTGTGACTAAAGCAAAAATCAAGAAAAAGGCAAGACGCACATCTAATTGCGTTGTCGACTTAGTTACCTTGGCAAACCATAAATATGGTTGCTTAAAACGCCACAATAATAAAATCGCTGCGCCAAACAATAGAATAATCAGCCATAATTGCCTAGTGTTACCACCATTGATTGCAGCGTAAACTGTTAAAAGAATCAGTGGGATAACTTCACCCAAAACAGCTGTTAACAAAATAGTCTGTCCAACCGGTCGCCCCAAAATATCCTTTTCTTTCAGTGTCGCAATTACGACTCCCAAGGCTACGGTCATAAAGATAATAGTTGCAAGCATTACGTCACTGAATAATCCTAACATCTTTAAGACAAGCGCCAGGCACACCGACAAAACAGTAACGCCAATAAAGGCACTAATCGCTGTTTTCAAAGGATCAACTTGCTGATCTGACTTTTTCTTGCCAGGCTTCAATAATTCAAAATCAATTTCCATCCCTGACAGAAATAGTAATAAGATTACACCCAAACTGGATAAAAAGTTTAAGTCATGCGTTGGCTGAACAAAGTTAAAGCCACTAGCACCCAAAATGATGCCAATAATGATTTCTGCCACCGCAGTTGGAATTGCCGTTACTTTAAGTCGCGCCATCATAATCGGTACGATTAAGGCAAACAAAACAACCAAAAATAAAGATAGCTGTGCCATGAAAAGCCTCCTTAAATACTGTGAAAATTATACACGAAAATAGTATCAAGCAAAACGAACAACAACGCAGTTTTAGCAATAGTTTGCAATCTATTTAATTACTTAAAAAAATTGAAGACAAAGCTTAATCAACCAGCACATTGTGCTAAAGTAATCGTAACAATAAGCTTCGTTAGGAGGTAGTTTTAATGATTAGAAATGCACAAGTAACTGACAGTTCAGCAATTCAAGAAATTAATCGGACACAATTAGGTTACGATTGCTCACTTGAGCAAACAACTAAAAACTTGCAACGTATTTTAAAGAATGCAAATCATCATTATCTATTAGTTTATGAAGATGAAGTAAGCCATCAAGTAGAAGGCTATCTTCACGCTGAAATTTTTGAAGAAACCTACTTCGAGCCATTATTGGATGTCTTAGCTTTAGCTGTTGCCGGTTCAACGCAAGGAAAAGGTATTGGCACTCAGTTAATGAGCAGATTAGAAGAGCTTGCACAAGAACTCGGTATCAATGAAATAAGATTGAGTTCGGGAGAGGAACGAGTAGCTGCACACACATTTTATGAAAAACTGGGTTATCAATGTCTAAAAAAACAAAAAAGGTTTGTCAAAAAATTAAGTACAAAATAAAAAAGAGCTAATCACAATAGAAATTTGCGATTAGCTCTTTTGATAGTCTTTAAAAATTAACTAACTAGCGTATTAGAAATTTGCCGCTTTAACAAAGCGATTCTCACTAATTGCGTAGTAGACTTGACCATCAATATTAATTCTACCACCGTAAGTATGAACACTAGTGCCACGCAATAGTTTAGTATTGTCAGCACGTAGGCCAGTAGTATCGTAAATATATGCGTTATGCGTTAGAACTCTTGAGGTACCAATGATGTTACTTGCAACAACATATTCATTTTCACCAATTTGTAAGTACTTCTTACCATTGATCATTTTTGTAGCAGTTACGTTTACTTCGATACCAGCAGTCTTCAGTGGTGCAGCAGTGCGTTGACCATTTGCATCGTAGACATAGGCATCATGCATCAACTTCTTCTTACCTGTTGGCGCTTGTGAAACAGGATCTGGATCAGTAGCAGTACTATTACTGTTAGATACTCCGTCTTGACCAGTAGAGGTATCTGTTTCACCAGCTTGAAGATTGTAGTAATACTTAAGCAAGGAGAAAAAATCATCCATTGAGTAACCCCATTTAGCAAAGTAGCCATCTGGGTCTGTGTGATTGGTTCCGCCTAGAAAACGAGAAACTGCGTGGTGTGACCAAATTGTTCCTTGACCAGTGTTTGAAGCATTAGTTGGGACGATGCCATAGCGGTGCAACAATTTAGCTGCATAAATTGCATCATTGTTAACACTTTTAGCAAACTTATCCCTAGTGTTTTCCTGGCAAAGTTCAATCTGGATATAGCGACCGTTTGCAACTGCACCAGCACCCCAGACACCATAATTTGGTGTCATCATCTGAATTACCTGTTTACTGTCAACGAAGGCATGAACATAGGAATACATATTCATCCATTCACGGTTAAAGTAGATGGCTTCATTATAAGCAGAAGCATTTGGCGTTGCCGTTTCGTGAATTACAATTCCTTCTGGCTTACCTTTTCTGTACTTGATAATGTTGCCATTGGCATAAAACTTGTTGTACTTGATGTTGGCTGTTTGCAACATCTTGTACAAGTAAGTTTCCCCAACATAACTATTTTGCTTAGCAACCGCATTAATCGATGCCGCCTCAACTGTCTGAGTCTTCTGGCTGACTTTAAAAACAGGCGCAACTAAACCTACTCCGATAGCAACAGTAGTTATTAGTTTCTTTATCTTCATTCTAAACGTTAATTCCTCATTTCTTTTTGTTATCTGGTTTTTGTTTTAAAAATTGGCCTTCTTTACATACTGATGAACACCAATCCGGTAGTATTTGTGCCCATAAATTGTTATTGCAGCCCCATATGTTGCAACTGACTGTCCCTTCTTCAAGACTTTCTTATTGTCACGATTGCCAAAATCGTTATAAACATAAGAATTCTTCTTTAGTGTTCTAAAAGTGCCGTCAATGTTGCCACTGGCTATGTACTGATCTTCACCAATCCGGTAATACTTCTTGCCATTAATCTTTTTAGTGCCATAAGTTGCGATAACCTTGCCTTCATCGCCAGCCTTAATTGCTTTCATACCCTTAACTCGTTTACCTTCTGCGTCATAAACGTAAGAAGTATGCATCAGAGTCTTATTAACCTTCTCATCGCCTTTAGGTGCTTGAGAAGCAGGAGGTAATGCACTACCAGCATTTAGCAATGTATCATTAACCCAGCCTTTACCTGAGATGTACATCCGTTTTTTGCCGTTATAAAAAGTAATTGTCTTGGTTACAGTTACCGCATCGCCCTTATTTACTGAACTTGTTTTTGCAGAAACTGCATGGTCAGTTGGCCAAGCATAGGTAGCACCTGCTTTTTTCACTACGTAGGACTTAGACGCGTTAGAAATCGTCGGATCATATTGCGTAAGATTGTAAGCAGTAATACGACTATTCAAAATCGTGTTGTAGTTATTGGCTGTTGCATACGTTCCAGTCAATGCTTTGGTGGCGTCTGTGTATGAAGATGCATTTTCAAGCCAAGCGCCTTGGTAACGGTCAGGTTGCCAAGAAACACCTAGACGCAACTTCTTACCATTGTCATCGAAGGACTCTTGATAAGTATTGTATTTTCTGAATTTAGCAGTGACATAGTAGCTCTTGCCGTTCTTATCTTCTTCACGCGTTTTAGCGGAATAAGTAGCACCTGGCCAACTATCATCTGCTTTCATACCAAATAAGTTGTTAGCATTAACTGCAAGCCCAGATTGCCCCCAATTCGACTCAACAATTGCTTGTGCAATCATTACTGAAGGATATAGACCATATTTCTTAGCGACCTTCTGTGCTTGTCTGGTAGCAGTGTTTAAAAAAGTTGTTTCTGTTGCTGTAGCAGCTGAGACTTGATCAGCTCGAGCTGGTGAAGCGGCAATTAAGTTGTTGGTAACTGGAATTACAGCAGACGCAGCGAGTAACGCAGCTGAAAAACCAGTGATTAGTTTCTTTTTCATAGATGTGTGTTTGCCTCCTTAATCGACATCTTTATTGTATCGAGCAATTTCACGAGAAACAATAGATAGCATTTAATTGTAGTCAAAAAGTAATATAGCTCGACTTTTATTACAAGAAAAAGTTATCTTTCTAAAACTTCCTGTAATCGATTTAATAATTGACTTTTAATACGCTGTAATTGACCCCTGCTAACACCTATCTGCCTACTAAGCTGTTGAACCGACTCACGCTCAATCAGGTGCTTTAAAAATAGTTTTTGTTCTATGTCGGACAAGTATGGTAGCTCTGCTTCTAATGCTAGATAATTATCCCAATTATGCTCGTCTCCAGCTATTTGCAGGTCTGTTAGTTCACTCTCACGTTCAGATGAGTGTTGCTCCTTGCGTAACAAATCCGTTGTGTGCCAGATTATTTTGCGAAAGCTACTCCTGTCGACTTTTTCTCGCGGAAGGGTTCGATTTTGTGTGAGCATTTGCGCATAAATAATAATCCCTTCCTGTAAAAAATCCTCATAATTAGTATAGTTCTGTCTTACATGTGCATACTTTAATGCCCCTCTTACTAACTTTTGGTTCTCCCATGCCTGTAAAAAAGCTTGTTGACTTATTTCCATTTGTGACATTTTCCTTTTCATTTTTGGTGTCACAAGCGCTTGTGCATATAGTAGCTTAGCAAGTTTCTAGTATTGCGTAAAAACAAGAGCCGAAAGCGGTAACAATTGAGTTAAGCACATTCTCTGTTCAAGCATAAATCATAGCCCTTTGATATTTGAGGACTAATTAATTCAACAAAGCGTACTAAAAAAGGATAAACAAAAAGCGAATTAACTTGTGCTAATTCGCTTTTTTATCAAAACAGGGTATCACGACGTAGACTGGTTTTATAAACAGCTTGATGAAATTCAGTCAACAGTGGTAATTCCAAATAATCAGCTAGACAGCGACCATATCTTTGCTGCCTTTTATCCTGTAATTCAAGTAATAATGGCTTAATTGCAAGGTCATTGTATGGCTCATGTGGATGAAAATACTCCGGTTGATCGATTAAGGATTCTCCCTTAGGCCGCTGAACTTGCCAGCCTAGTGACTGCTCAAAATGAGCAATTAATAGCTCACAAAGGATATGATTATAAACCAGACTATTGGAAATCTGGTCAACCACATAACGGCTACAATCATAATAAGCAAAAATGTAGCTTACTTCTCCATACGGTACTGTTTTAAATACAACTGAAGAAATATTAATGGCCCTAAAACCAATCATCTGATGCAATGACACCAATCAATGTTGCCTGAGTTATAACTGCGTAATGAAAAATATGCGAGTCTTCCCGTAGCAATAATGTTACGACTAGTCAGGTTTAATTTACTAGCAAAATCACGTTGAAATTCCAAGCCAGCTAGAAGACATTTCTGTCCAAAAGCGGTAAATAATGAGCGTGTACTATTTTGACATAAGACTATCCCTTTCTGACAATCAAAAATTACGCTTTTATATTTACCTAATAGCGGTTCCTTCTGGAATTCATATATCGCAATTGTATCCCGATTAATTTGATAATTTGCATCTTTTGTAAGATACATGTTAATTGTTTGATCTACTCCAACTTTTTGTCGCAAAATATCTTTGGACCACACACGGTGTTCCTTTTCTCGCGGTAGATTTAAGGTCTGCTGCTTCTTTGCTAACATTCATTCAGTCCTCTCCATATAGTTTTCTCTATACAATTATACACAAATTGTTATCGGTTTCATAGAAGAGTAAACAAAAAACGGAAGCGACTAATGCCGTTTCCGTTTCTGTAATTAATTTAACTAATTAATTAAAAGTTAGCAACTTTAACGTATTGCTTAGCTGGGCCACCGATACGGTAGTATGAAACACCATTCTTGAATTTGTATGGTGAACCGTAAGTAGTAACCTTAGCACCCTTGCGTAATACACGACGGTCAGCACGTTTAGTACTTGTCTTGTATACGTAAGCGTTGTGAGTTAAAGTACGAACAGTACCATCGATGTTGTCAGCCATTACGTATTCGTTGTCACCGATTTGGTAAACTAAGCTACCATCAGCAAGTTTAGTAGCTGCACCATAAACGTTAACGTTTGAGTAAGCTGCTAAAGTCTTAGTACCAACACGCTTGTGATCCTTGTCGTAGATGAATGCGTTGTGCATAACCTTCTTAGCAACCTTGTCAGCTGGCTTGAAAGTACCATCAACATATTTGCTTTCTACGTAAAGGTCTGAATCAGCACTGTTGATACGAGTGTATGACTTGTCACCAATCTTGATTGGTTCACCAAAGATAGCAATTTGGTCACCGTTCTTAACAGCAGTCTTAGAATCAGTTACGTTGTTACCTTCAATCTTGTAAACAGGTACATCACCATCTGATTGAACAGTCTTGTAAGTAGCACCCTTAGCACCAACAGTTAACATGAAAGTAACTTTTGCAGTCTTCTTGTCAGCATTTGTTGCACTAACAACTACTGGGTACTTACCAGCAACCTTAGTGTTAACCTTAGAAGCATCAACATTTACATCTAAAACAGTTGTGTTGTTTTCACTTACTTGTGCAGAGAAAGCACTCTTGATAGCTGCAGTGTCAACAGTTCCGTTAACTGGTACATAGTTAAAGCTAACTTCTTTGTTTGATGAATCAACAAGGTTGTCAATTGAATCAAGTGAAGCTGAAGCTTCTTTACCGTTAGCTGAAGGAACAGTTACTTTAGTAGCTGCAGTAGTACCCTTTACGTAGTAGCTAATTCTAGGGTAAGTAGTATCAGCTGCATTTGAAGTAGGATCTACAGTAATAACAGCTGAGCCAGTCTTACCATTAGTTGCACTTAAGTTAACAGTAACGTTAAATGGAGCTGCAGGCTTGTCAAAGCTTTCGTTTGCATCTGCTTTAGTTGTAATTCCTGCTGCTTTAACTGCATCACGTACATCTTGAGTTAAGTGAGCAAAACTAGCAGTTGCTTTGTTAGCAGAAGCGTCTGTAATATCAGCTGCATATGCGCCTCTAATAGCTGCTACGATAGCAGCAACGCTGTATTGACCATTTCCAAGACTTACTGTGCCATTTTGAACAGCTTTTCCGCCTGTACGGTTTTCCTTAAGGTAAGGAGCACCAAGCTTAGATGTATCGTTAAGAGTAAAGCCATCACTAACGATACCAAAGTTAGCAATTGTACCAGTAGCATCTGATTTAACAGTTACAGTAGTACCATTAGCAGTAATTGCGTAATCAGTGCTTGCTGATAAGCCAGTTAATGTAACCTTAGCTGCTACATAGTAAGTAGTAGTGGTGTTGTCAAGTTGCTTTACAGCTTCACCGCTACCAACTTTACCTTTATCATTTCCAGTAGCGTCAGCAACAGCAGTATAAACTTGAGCCTTTGAAACTGCAACGTTTGCGCCAGCTGGTAAAACTGGTGTTGAAAGTGAAGCAGTAGCTTTTGAAGCAGGATCATTTACAACTAAACTAGCAAGGTTAGTTAAAGATAACTTCAAAGTAGCTTTATTTGTAGTACTTTGTGCTGTACCACCTTCAACAGTGACATTAGTATCAGCTAAAACAGTTGATACAGTAGAAGCAGCAACTGGTGCAACAGCTAATAAAGCAGCTGCAGCAGCACTAGCAATTCTTAAATTTTTCTTCATGTGGTCTTTCCTCCTTGTGTATATACAAAATAGTAATAGACTATAGGTTCAGTCGTTTAGAGCCTACATTGTTACAACATCCTTCAAGCCGAATCCATAAGTTTATAACTCTTATGAGGTAGCTTTCAGGCTGAAGAACGCGCATGCGTACAGACTAACGCGCCTGAAGCATAGCTATCACTTACCACATTTCATATTGTACCTACCTTTAGCTAAAATTGCAAGGTGTGCGGATATTTTACACACTTTTGTAATAAACGCTTACAGATTTAAGCAAAAGCTCTTTCTGTTAGTTAATTTGCAAAAGCTTATGTAGCAATTATTTTTACACTTTTAAAAATCAGCCAGTGTTCTTAAATTATTTTATGCAACATTAATTTTACAAAACATTAACAAATTAACAGGAAATAAAGTAAAAAGTCATACCTAGTTAAACAAGGCATGACTTTTTAATAAATAATTATCTTCGACTAGTAAAGTTTTTGATTTTCCTAATCAAACTAGTTGTGAGCTTGAACAGTTGCAGCCCTTTTTGAGTTACCTGCAGAATCATCGAACAAACTTGTAACCACACGTTCAACATATGAAGCAGATTGTGGAATCTTATAGACATCAACTCCATCTTTTGCAAACGCGTCAGCATCTGCAATTGTCTTCATTGCCGTTTTAACTTCAAGTGAAGTCAAGTGATCAGCGGCATCCGGTAAGGCCAATGTGACCTTTTTATCATCACCATTTAAAAATACTAATTGTAAAGTTTTTGATTTAGTTACCAAGTTAATCTCGCTCCTTTTCTTTCCTATATAATTAACAAAATCTTTTTAGTTAACGGCGTCAATTAGTGGAATTGCCTGCTTTTGAATTAAAGTTGCAGCAGTCAGATCAGCACCTTGCAAACTTGCAAGTGCATCCCCCACCTTAGCCAAACCTGCGGCAGACGCGCCTTTTTTCACATTTTTAAAGACACGCGACTTAATATTATCTTTGCCATCTTGTTGATTGTAGAAAGTATATTGGATTGTTTGCTCTAATAAATCTAAACTCATATTTTTTACCATCCTTTTGATTGAATTATTGAAACTAACAATGTAAGAAGTAGCGCGCTAGATGTCTTACACTATGACGGCAAAGTGTAACAAATTTCTTGAGAATTTTTTATATTATTGGCAAAAAACGTGTATCGGTAGTCAAACCAACATTAACCCTCTATAATTAATGTAAGAATTAGTAAGGAGGATAAATTCCTATTATGAAAAAATCTACGATTTGGACGATCGCAGCCGTGGTCATTATTGCCCTCGGCGGTGGCGTCTTTTACGCAACCCAAAAATCAAATAGCAATCAAGTAGATGCTTCTTATAACAGTGCTATTCAATCTGGTAAAGAAGCCGTTAAAGACAAAAATTACACTAGAGCAAGTAACGCGTTTGATAAGGCCCTTTCGATTAAGAAGACCAATCAAGCACAAGCTTATAAAGAACAAGCTGACAATATGACGGCTGCAATTAAAGCAACTAAAGATGGTGAATACGATGACGCCCTTGCCAAGACTAATGATGTCATTAAGCAGAGCAACGGTTATTCCGTTTTAGTTAGTCACGGTAAAAAGCTGACTAAAACCATCAAGGATGTTCAAGATAATTATGAACACGAAATTAAGCCAATTTTTGCAGCTGCTAAGCAAAACGAAGATAACAAACAATACGATCAAGCTGCTGATCAATACCAAAAGGTGCTAGATTTACCTTATATTGATGGCAAGTACTACGCTAAATATAAGAAACAAGCTAGCGATGGCCTTGATAAGAACAAGCAGGCTGCTAAAGATAATAAGAATGAAGCTGAATCTTCTTCTAATAGTAGTTCTAACAGTGCTAATTCTAATAGCGGTGACACTGGTAATGCAGGTAAAACTGGTGAAGGCTCAATGGGCGACCACAAGGTTCACGGTCAAACCGTTACAAATGACCAAATTGCTCAACTGCGTAAACGTGTAACTAAACTTGGTTACGAAGGTATGGCATGGAGTCCTCAAGATCTAATCGATCTTTACCGTAAATCTGGACGTGCAAATCCTGATCAAATTACTAAGAATGATGTGCAAAGCTATCTAAAACCATAATTGATACTTTATAATGAAGAAAAGTTTTAAAAGCGTCTAAGTATTTTAGCTAAGACGCTTTTAACTTGGGCATTTTTAGCCATTTAATCATGTGCAACAATAATGCTATAATTTGACTAACTGAAGAAATGAGCTACTAGGTTTATCTCAAGTAGCTACTGATAGTTGCTTTTACCGCTTAAACTCTGTAAAATGACTATTGACTTTCACGTTTCCTATTTTTACTAAAGGGGTGTCTGCTTTGACTGAAAAAGAAACAAATATCAAAGAGCAAGATAATGAACAAGAACAAGAAAATGAAGAATTAAAGGTTGTCATGCCTGAAGCTGAATGGACAACAATGCCTGAAGAAGAATTTGCTGAACAACCTGATTATTTAAGAGTTTTCACTGACTTCTACATTGCTAAATTCAACCAGCGCGACTTGGAAATCATGAACACTTATGATCCTGATTCAAACATGGTTGATATTAACCACTATGTAATGGATAACATCAAATTTTCACGTAATGAATTGGTTAAGCATGCTTTGCAATACCACGCTAACAACTTCCAAAATATAGTAGACGAAATTGTTAAGCAAGATAGTATTAAGCCTGAAGAAATGACTTCATACAGCGATTGGAACAACTGGTACGAAGACCGGCGTAATAATATTTCTACTTCTTTATCATAATTTACTTGTACTATTACGAAAAAAAGAACAAAATAGGTACTTAAATGGGAATGTCGATTGACATTCTTTTTTACTTAATTAAATAAAATCTTGAAATAGTCTAATGGGAGTATCAGATTACTATGGATCACAAGAAGAAGCGGATTTCCGCGGCCGGTTTGTTAATTACAATTGGGATTGTGTACGGTGACATCGGAACTAGTCCGCTCTATGTTATGAAGTCGATTGTTAATGGTAACGGCGGCATCACTAACGTTAACCGCGAATTGATTTTAGGTTCAATCTCACTGATTTTTTGGACAGTTACGTTATTAACGACTGTTAAATACGTCATAATTGCACTTAACGCAACCAACCGTGGTGAAGGTGGTATTTTTGCCTTATATGCACTAGTTCGTAAGCGAGCCAAATGGTTGGTTATGCCTGCCTTAATTGGTGGGGCTGCACTACTTGCAGACGGGACGCTAACACCTGCAGTTACCGTTACGACCTCAATTGAAGGTCTGAAAAATATGCATTTTGGCAGTAGTGTTCCTGTTCCCAATCAGAACTCTGTCATTGTGATTACCATTATCATTTTGCTGATACTGTTTTCAATTCAAATGTTGGGAACAAGTAGTATCGGTAAAGCGTTTGGACCAATAATGTTGGTCTGGTTCACTTTTTTAGGTGTAATCGGTATTAGCAATATGGCGCATGACTGGTCAATTATCGAAGCACTTAATCCCGTATGGGCAATCAAAATTTTATTCAGCCCTGCAAACAAAGCCGGTATCTTCATTCTAGGATCAATCTTCTTGGCAACTACCGGTGCCGAAGCACTATATTCAGATGTTGGTCACGTTGGCCGTGGCAACATCCTAGGATCTTGGCCTTACGTATTTGTTTGCCTAGCTTTAAACTATCTTGGTCAAGGTGTTTGGATTTTACAAAACCCTAATTACCAAACAAACGGTGGCGAATTAAACCCATTCTTCGAAGCTGTACCAGCTAACTTACGCTTATTTGCTATCATTTTGGCAACTATTGCCGCAATTATCGCCTCACAAGCCTTGATTACTGGTTCATTCACACTTGTATCTGAAGCCAGTGGTTTGAAGTTTTTACCACGGATGAAAATCAACTATCCAACCACCGAACACGGTCAGATTTATATTCCATCTGTTAACAAGATGATCTGTGTCGCAACCATTGGTGTCGTTCTTTTCTTCCGTACTTCGGAGCACATGGAAGCCGCCTACGGTCTGTCAATTACGGTTACCATGTTAATGACCACCCTACTCTTATTCGAGTACTTGGCTTCTAAGCATCACCCGCTTATTTTGCGTCTTTGCTTCTTGCTTGTCTTTGGCTTTATCGAAGGCATGTTCTTGATTTCAAGTTTAACCAAGTTTATGCACGGTGGTTACGTAACTGTTTTAATTGCTGGCTTTATCGGTGTAATCATGTTCATTTGGTACTTTGGTAACAAGGTACGTGATAAACATGAAGGAGCAAAAACCTACGTCCGTTTAGACGAATACACTGATATGTTAACCGACTTAAGTCATGATGATGATTACCCAGTATATGCAACTAACTTAGTTTATATGGCTAAAGTGAAGTACAACAAGTTTATTAAACGTGAAATCATGTACTCCATTTTGGATAAACGGCCAAAAAGAGCGGCTGCATACTGGTTCGTTTCAGTTAACATTACTAATGAGCCTTATACAGCGCGCTATGCGGTTAATACATATGGCACCAAAAATGTCATCAATGTTCAGCTTTTCTTAGGTTTTAAAAAGCAAACTAGCGTGAATGTTTACTTACGGCAAATCGTTCAGGACTTAATCAAGGATGGAACAATTGAGGCACAACCGCAGGATTACACTACTACGCCTGGTCGCCAAGTTGGAGACTTCTCATTCGTTATCGTTAACGAAGTCTTCAGTCCACTTACCAAACTTAAGGGCTTTGAAAAGCTAATGCTAAAAGCTCGTATCTGGTTACAAAACTTATCTTCCAATCCAGCATCTTGGTTTGGTCTGGAATACACTGATACGGTGGTTGAGCAAGTCCCATTAATTCTGGGTCGTCCTGAGACAAAATTGCACATTAAGCGTGTTGCACCAAAGGACTACTCTAATTTAAAAGATCAGGAAACTGAATAAGAAACAAAGAAGCATCTGAAGAAAATCTTCAGGTGCTTTTTTATGTCGATGAAATTGAATCTAACATGTTATCGCTAATAAACGCTAAGCCGGTTAAGTGGCCAATATCGAACTTTGACCACACCTTCAATTTTACTTCTAGGAATTGCCCCAATGTAACGACTATCCTTTGATACACTCCGGTGGTCCCCCAATACAAAGTATGAATCTTTCGGAACCTTATTAGTTTTTCTCATCAAGTTCAACTGCGCTGCCGTATAAATTTTCTTATAGTCTTTTTTAGTTGCTAACGAACGAATCGAAAAGTTTCCAGTGTCAGAGTAATGCGTACCATTGAAGCCATACTCATGGTCTATCAGTTTAAAGCCCGGTTCTAAATAACTCTGGTCAATCTTTTTGCCATTAACATAAATCTTATTGTTCTTTGCAGTAACTGTATCACCTGGTAAGCCAATGATTCGTTTGATATAAAACGCTTTTGGTTCATCAGGTGCTTTTAGAATGATAACTTCGTTACGCTTTAGTTCACTATGGCGATAAGCAATGACGCGCTCTTGATTTTCAAAAGTTGGTTGCATTGAAATGCCTGATACAGAGCATTTAACTATTACAAACTTGGTTAACAAAAAATTGATTACGACAAAGGCGATGAATAAAACGACTGTATACTTAAAAATATCGTAGAAATCTTTTTTACTTTGCTGGTTATCTTTCATGAACTTAACTTTCTTTTCTATTACTGAGAACAAGTTTATACAATAAATACATTATAAACTTTAGAATGAAAAAGTTAAAAATCAACTTTGCTAAAGATCAAAATCAAACGCATATCTATGGTTGGACTGCCATTTTCTAGTTTTGTGCTATATTATTTAAAAATTTAAAATAGTTTACCGTCTTTTATACGATCTTAACTTTAAACATTAATAATTGCATTTTTAGCGCTTTTGATTATTTATAAGCCAAAATAGTACACCGTAAATGATGTTAAATTAGCAGACAATAAAAAAAGCTGGCAAGGTCTAGTACTTACCAACTTTTTTATAAAACTAATCGATATTTTTTAATTACCAAATATAAACGCGTTTATCTGGATCTAACCACATACCATCTTCTGGCTTAACATCAAAAGCCTTGTAGAAGTCATCTTGACATTGAGTCTGAACGTTTGCACGTAATGGACCAGGAGCGTGAACATCAACTGCAGTTTGACTCTTAATTGATTCAGTCAATTGCTTGTTAGCCCAAATGCGAGCGAAGTTTTCGAACAATTTCTTCAAGTCTTCGTTCTCATTCTTAGCAGCTTCGACTGCAGCAGTTAAACCACCTTGGTCTGCAATGTTTTCTGAAACAATTTGCTTACCGTTAAGAGTAACTGGGCCATATTCGATACCATCAAACAGGTCAATTTCAGCTTGCGTACGCTTCTTAAATTCAGCGTAGTCTTCGTCAGTCCACCAGTTCTTCATGTTACCAATTTCATCGAATTGCGCACCATTATTATCAAAGGCGTGTGAAACTTCGTGGGCAATAACAGTACCGATACCACCATAATTAGTAGCACGGTCTTGTTTTAAGTCATAAAATGGTGCCTGAAGAATAGCAGCAGGGAATGTTAAGTCGTTTCTTTGTGGATCGTAACATGCGTTAACGAGGTTACCAGGCATTGCCCAAACTGTCCGATCAACTTCCTTGTGCAATTGTTCAAGGTTGTACTTTTGCTCCACAATGCCAAATGCACGTTCATTTGAATAAAGGCTACCGCCCTCATTAGCTGGAACCACCTTTAAGCGATTGTAGACTTCTTCAATCTTGTCAGGGTAACCAATCTTTAGCTCTAAAGCGTTAACCTTAACAATGGCCTTTTCTTTAGTTGCTTCTGACAACCAGCTATTGTTTTGCAAGCGATCCTTATAAACGTCAAGCATGTGATGAATCATTTCTTCAACATCTTTTTTGGCATCCTCACCAAAATATGTCTTGCCGTAGTATACACCAACAACTTCGCTGAAGTCTGCGTTAGCAAATTGATATGCTTGCTTTTCGCCACTTGTTAATTTTGGTTGACCATTTAATGCTTGGCTGAATGGGAATGCTGCTTCACGAAATTCTTGTGATAAAGCAGGAGCTGCAGCATTAATAAAGTTAACAATCATCCAGCCTTTGATTTCATCAAAGTTTTCTTCATTGATAATTTCGTTAATGTAATCCAAGTAGCGTGGTTCTTCAACAATAATTCGTTCTGGTTCTTCACCAATTGCTTCTTTCAAGTAGTAAGCAATCTTGAATTGATCAAACTTAGCTTCAAAGTCTGCAATCTTCATTGGATTGTAAGTAGCAGGATAGTCTGCCCATTCTTCTGTAGACTTAACGATCTTAGAGAGCTTAGCATCAAACTTAATAGCATTTTCTGCATATTTTTCTGCTTTAGCTTGATCAATACCAGCCATGGTTAAAAGCTTAACCGATTGCTTTTGTAAAATGTCTAATAGTTTTGGTGCATCAGGAGTTTGATAAGTTGTAGTGTCCGGTAAATATGTTCCTGGACCTGCAAAATACAAAGCATTAACTTTAGTATTCTTCATGTCAGGTGAAACATCAAAGCCAAATGGGATTGAAGCAAAAGTTGATAAGGCAGGCGCATTTAAGTTGTAGTCAGAAAAGTCCTTAATGCCGTCAAGAATAGCTAAATCGTCCTTAATTGGATCAGCACCTTCTCTATTACGCTTGTCAAAATCGCATGCTAATTTATAGAGCTTAACTGCTTCATCCAAGTTAGGAACATCAGGAATTTCCTTTTTACCTGATGCAAAATCAGCTAAATCCTGCATTAAATGCTTTTCAACGCTAACGTCAATGCCATCAAATGATGCCATACGTGAACGATCTTCTGGAATCTTAGTTTTTTCAATCCACTCAGAGTTAACAGCTAGGTATAAGTTATCCTGAGGTCTTGTGCCAACTTTTGGTTCAATGACGTTGCCGCTACCGCCACGAATTGCCGAAATATTTTTCATTGAGAGAGTCCTCCCCTTTTTTCTAAAATTAAAAATAAACTAAATTAATATTATCATTTTAATCAATTGATAAGTGTTAAAAAGCCTTTACAAATTACTTGAAAACTTTAATGTGTTTACGCAATTTTGCATGAAGAGGAATTAGCAATAAAACCATCATGAAAATGCAAATTGCAGCCGTAATGAAGAACGGAATGTAACCTGCATGATCAATCATCATCCCTCCAAATAGTGGGCCAAAGGCTTGACCAATTCCACGCGCAACACTAATTGCCCCCTGATACTTACCCTTACTTGTCATCGGTGACAAGTCGTTAATGTACGCTGGGACAGCAGGAAACGCTGTGGCTTCTCCTAACGTTAACACCACCATTGACAAAGCAAAGTGGGCAAAGTCGTGGGCAAAAATAAGTGTCGCAAATGAAAGAGCGAACATCGTCGTCCCAAATATTATTTGCTGGAACAAATTTTTAAATAGGCGCGGAAAACGAGCCAAAATAACCTGGACAGTCACAATAATTGCACCGTTAAGCGTCCACAGTAAACTGTATAAATGAAACGGAATTCCGAGTGAAACCATGTAAACCGATAGATTTGATTCCCAGTTCATGTACATTAGCCAAGTTACTGCTAGTGAAATTAGAAAGCCGACCATCAACATGACGTTGTACTTAGGCATTGGTTCAGTTTTAACTTTACCGCTTGCTCCCTTGTTTTTAGCTTTGCGTTCTTTATGATAATTAATAATTGGCCGGTAGTGAATTGCCGCATTAACGCAGGCAATTGCAAATAATGAAGAAGCTAGTAAGAACAGGAACTCAATTGAGAAATCATAGAGATAACCAACGAGCAGGGTTCCAGTAACCGTACCGACGTTCTGGGCAAAGTAAATCAAGTTGAACACATAGCGCCCAGGATATTTCTTAATACTGGTGGAAATGGAATTGATCATTGTTCCGTTCCAACCACTAACAAACCCAGTGATAATTAGCCAAATCCAGTAAGCTGGCCAGCCATGAAAGAAGGCCATAAAAAACAGGACCACAGCATCAGTGCCTAGTCCAGCAACAATTAACGGATATGGATTGAAGCGGTCATACAAGCGCCCTGCGGTGAATGACCCCAAAACATTACTTGCACAGTTGCAGAAAAGTACAAGCCCGATAACTGAAAGGCTAATGTGTAATTGCTTATTTAAGTAAACTGAAGTAAGTGGCCAAACAAAACTTGAACCGATCCAGGTTGCTAGTTCCCCTAGCAATAACCAACGTAATTTAACTTCGGTTCCAGTATTTGATCCGTGTGTGAGTTTCATTTATTCAGTCCTTTCTTGTTTTAATTTCCATTTAACAGTGTAGCAAGAAGTACGCTAAATTAACACCCTCACCTAACAGTTCAAAGTCCTAAAAACGTGGTGGTGAATAGAATTTAGGTACACATAAAAAAGAATGATTATCAGTCTAAACTGTAATCATCCTTAATTTAGTTTTCAAAAAATTGGCCTTTGTTTTCTTGGTAATATTTCTTATACCGGCCATTATAATTATGGAACATATATTTCATTAGTAGCCAACGCTTGAAGTTACGGTCCTTATCATAAAAGACAGTTGTTCCATAGCGGCCTTCGTGAATTAGTTCCTCGGCAAGCTGTTTAGCTTCATTGTCATGTGCATATTGCTTAAAGACTTTTACAGGTAGACCAAGCCATAGAACATGCTTGGACTTAAGCTTATTGCCGTAGACTGTTTCCTTGTCTTGCAAGCTGTCATAAACATAATCATCAACATACCACTTAGCTAAATTATAGCCGTTTAAGGTTACGTAAAAGCTTGAGCGGCCCTGACGCAAGTTAATTTCAAAGAACTTGTACTTGCCATCACGCGCATCATACTTGATATCGAAGTTGGCCATCCCAGTGTAGTTGAGCTTTTCCAAGAAAGCCTCAACCTGTTCATACAATTTTTCATTATATTCAGGCAAAATTGCCATGTAGTTACCAATGGCTTGTGGAGTTGGGTCTTCTAAGAGTGGATGACCCAAGCACATCATCTTAACATGGTGATGACGGTCAACATACGCGTTAAGAACACGCATATTGGAATCGTCACCAGGGATAAAGTCCTGTGCAATTAAATCGGCCTGATAGCCGTTGCCATAAATCTTGCCAACAATGTCACGCAATTCTGTTTCGTTGTGAATTGTGAAGGCCTTTTTACGTCCTTCAAAGTGAACATCAAGCCAAGAAACTGGATCTTCTGGTTTTAGTTCAATTGGATAGTCAAATGGCAATTCAAGGTAGTTTTCTGCCTTAAAGTCAGTCATGGTAATAATCTTAGTCTTAGGGTAAGGCAAACCGCATTCTTCAGCGATTTGGTAGAAGCCCTCTTTAGAAATCAATTTTTCTAACAAATCATATTCAATGTAAGGTACGACAAAGACATCGGCTAATTCGTCTTTATGCTTGGAAAGAAGCTCAGCGTAGCCGTCTCCGCAGGCAATCAGAATAACGGGTTCCTGATGATCTTGGTAGAGCTTTTTTTGCTCACGCATTACTTCAATAAAAGTTGGATCTTCACTAAATCCTGGGTGAAGCTCAACACTGACAATTTTAGAATAACGGGTTGGGGCTAGCTGAGTATCCGCTAACGCTTTAACGCTAATTCCATAGGCTTCATTAAAGGATCTTGCCATCCCATATACGTTAATATCACTACCGAGTAATATAGGTGTAAAATCTTGACTCATTTAAAATTGCTCCTATTAAACTAGCTTTCCTTGTTCAATCAAGCTAGCCACTTCTGGTTGCACACGTTGATACTTAGAAACTGTTTCATCGTAATCAACAAAGAATAATTTGTACCAAACAAGGAACGTGTAAATTGTCCAGATTTGGCGACGATGTGATCCATCGCCTTTGTAATTTTCATCAAGTAATTGCAAAATTTTGTCTTGTTCAAAAATGTCATTAACAAAATCTTCGCTGAACAAGTCACGCACTTGTTGATAAAAGCGTGGTTCTTGCAACCATTCTTTGATTGGGGTTGGGAAACCTAGCTTAGGACGCTTAGCCCACTCGTCTGGCAACACTTTTTCTGATGCCTTACGCAAAGCATATTTAGTATCATGCTTGTTAACCAAGTAATCGGTTGGAATTGAGTTAGCACGTTCAGCAACCTTGCGGTCAAGGTATGGCACACGCAATTCGAGCGAATGAGCCATTGAAATCTTGTCGGCCTTTTGTTCAATATCGTTTAGCATAAAGTGGTGCAAATCGATGTATTGCATTTGGCGAACGTTATCAAGATCCTTAACCTTTTCAAAGTCCTTTTGATAAATACCATTAACGGTTAATTTGTTGCGGTATGATGGCTTCAAAACGCCATTAGCGTCTTCTGAAGTGAAAATAGTTGGGTAATCCATGTCATAGATGACTGATTGACCAACGTAAAATTCGCTTGGTTCAGCCAAGTTAGTGTACATGTGAACCTTGCCAGGGAAGTTTGGCATCTTTTTAATCTTATGTGCCAATTTAACCCTTGTCTTCTTCGGCAACTTTTTACATTGAGAAGTAAAGACCTTAATAACGTTGTTATGCGTGTGCATCCCGTAGTTAACGTAGCCAGCAAATAATTCGTCCGCACCTTCACCAGATAAGGCAACCGTAACGTGCTTACGCGCCATCTTGCACAAGTACCAAAGAGGAATGATTGACGGATTAGCGTCGGGTTCATCCATGTGGTACTGCATTTCTGGGAAGTCATGCATTGCCTCGTCAGCTTTAACCTTGTCTGAATAGAAATTCCAGTCATTCATGTCAGCTAAAGCCTTAGCCTTAGATGCCTCATCATAAGTTGCATTGTCAAAGGAAATTGAGAAGACATCATCAGGATTTAAGATGCTGGTAATGTAACTGGAATCGACTCCTTCTGATAAGAAGGCACCAACAGGAACATCCGCAATATGGTGCAACTTAACTGATTCATGCAAATCTTCGTCGATTTTATTAACCGTCTCTTCAAAACTAAGCGTGTTAGCCTTATATTCAGCGTCCCAGTATTGATGAGTCTTCATTTGACCGTCTTTATATTCAAACCAGTGGCCTGCTGGGAACCGCTTGATGCCCTTAA
This sequence comes from Lactobacillus apis, assembly GCF_003150935.1. Lineage (NCBI taxonomy): Bacteria > Bacillati > Bacillota > Bacilli > Lactobacillales > Lactobacillaceae > Lactobacillus > Lactobacillus apis. The sequence continues at coordinate 1,506,035 of NZ_CP029476.1, forward strand.
AGAAAGTCTCATCAAGGTCATTATATTGGTTCATCAAGTATGGCTTAACTGCTTCTGTATTAAGACGACGCTTAAAACCAGGGAACTGCAAAAAACTCTTGATTTCTGAGCCAATAATCAAGTGACCATTCTCATCGCTGTAGTAAAGTGGCTTGATACCAAAGAAATCACGGGCGCCATACAGCGTTTGAGTGTTATCATCCCAAATGGCAAACGCAAACATACCCCGGATACGCTTAAGTAAGCCATCCATGCCCCACTCTTCAAAACCGTGCAACAGAACTTCTGTGTCCGATTTAGTGGTAAATGTATGGCCTGCTTTAATCAATTCGTCTCTTAATGGCTGGAAGTTGTAAATTTCACCATTAAAGATAATTGCCTTTGTTTTGTCTTCATTGTAAATTGGTTGGCTACCGCCACGTAAATCAATGATTGATAATCTTCTAAAACCTAAAGCAACTTTATCGTTGGTGTAAAAACCATCTGAGTCAGGACCACGGTGCATGATCGCTGCCATCATTTTGCCAATAGCTGCTTGCTTATCATTTATTTCTGGATTATAAAATGCGACAATTCCGCACATAGATTTATCTTCCTTAATTAATCTTAGTTAGTAACCTGTTAGTTTTTAAGTTTAACTTTCACATTATAAGATAATGGCGGCCAAATTCCAAATTGTCCACCCATTTTACCTAAATGTAAAAGATTCTTCGCCTGCTAGCTGCCCCATAACCAAAGGCCTGGATTACGTGCCGATGCAGATCAATGTTTACAACGTAGCCAGCAAATTCAGTTTGATGATCGATTTGACGATTCCAATTCTTATTATATTTAGTCGTCAAAACATGGTTCGGTCCCATTAAAGCTGAGCAGTTAAACAAAATATACTGGATACCATTTATTCTGAACTGGTCTTCAACGTGGCGGTGACCACAGAAGTAAGCAATAATTCGGGCATTTTTCACATTAGTAAAATCAAAGTCATTTGCTAAGCGAAATTCTGGTGGGATACCGCTGCTTGAATGCATTTGTCCTTTTTCGCCCTGATTAAATGCCACTAGTAGTTCGTGAAGGGACCGGCCGTTATACTTAAGCGCATTCGAGCCCTTACGGTTAATCGGATTGCCGTGACTCATAAAGACAATGCTTTTATTAGAAGACTGCTCCAAGATTTCGATGATTTCTTCCATCTGATCTTCCCTGACAGCCAAAGTGATTTTGGCATCGTAACACTTTTGACCCTGAGCATTTAAAATGTAGGGCAAGTCAGTGGTGTTGACTGAAATGAAGCGGATATCATCGACATCATAGTAACAAACGCCGTGCTGGCGCGAAATATAGTGCATACCAGGCTGGGCATACATTGCAGGCCACATAATCTTTTCAAATTCATTCTCGGGGAATGATGCTTTTAAGTCGTGGTGCTCATCATACTTGTCGTTTTCGTCATGATTGCCTTTAATCATCAAGTATGGCACTTTGGTTGATTTAAACGAATCACGTAACTTAATTAGTTCGCTTTCGCCTAAGAAGCCCGTGTCAGAGCCATCAATCCAGTCACCCAAATGCACCTTGAGATCAAGTAAGCCAGAATCATCAAGATAGGAAAATTCGTTAACATGAGTTAAACCATTCCAGCCGTAAAAATCCGTACTATTACTATCCTTATAGTGGGTATCAGTAATCACACTAACGTTGACAGAATTTTTACCCTCATGCGTCCGCTCCTTGACACGTTTAATGAATTCATCAAGGTATTCTTCCACAATATAACGACGCCCCGTTTTGCGATTAACAAACGCACGGTATCGTTCCAATTCAGGACTAAATTCACGCACATATTCTGGCGCTAAATTATCAGCACTTTCTAAACTGAGTGCCTGATGCAAAACATCATTCTCATCTTTATAAACGGTCAGATTATATGGCAGACCTTGGGGTGTATGTTGCGCTGCATCAACATGATATTCACCGACCGTTACATATTCTTGCATTGGATCGAGTGAATTTTTCCTTTTATTAAAAAGACGGCGCATTTTAGCCCCATTTTTCCGATCAAATAATCCCATTGAATACTTAAAAACATTCATTATTGTGCCTCAACCCAAAGAAAAAAGCCGGGCGGTCAGCCACAGCTTCAGAAACTACGCGTTATCTGCCAATGCGTGGGCTGCTAAGCCGATTGACAAAACTGCATCTTTAGACAATACTTCTTGTAACACTTTAGGTGCAATTACTTGAACAGCACCGATTACCTTTAAGCTGTAAGTAACCACGTGTAAATCAACTGACTCATTATAAAAATCATCTTCATAGGGATTTTCATGATTATAAGTCAGATTAATTTTATTCTGATCAACGTAACCGTCAACATGGTTAGTTAAGATGCGGTCATGTAAATCAGTTAATTGCTCTGACAAGTTAATCAAAGTAAGCTTGTGGTCACTTTCAGTTTCATAGTATTGCTCTTGGGTCATGCCAAAATAGTCTTTAACTGGCTTGTGCAATACATGCAAATTATCAATCACACGATAAACGGCCTCAGCATCAAAGTCTATTTCTTGATTTAAAATACTTTCTTGATTATCGGCCAAATTATCGGCCAGAGTCATTGTATCTAACTTTTCCATGATATCCTCCTAAAGTTCATTTTATATTATACCAAAAAAACTATTATTGCACTTTTTGTGAGCAAAAATTTTACCTTTCGTTAATGGGTTTTTTAAACCAGATTTTACTCACGCTAAATAAGAGCTAATAATATTTATCTAAAAAAGAAAAAACAACTTTTTACGTATCTAATATTGATAGCAAAAAAAATATTTTTAAAGGAGACTTACGATGTCTGAACTTATCCGCTGCCCTTGGGGCACAAAAGACGACTCATTAATGCAGCAATATCATGACCACGAATGGGGCAAGCTCAATCTTGATGAGCAATATTTATTTGAAATGTTAACTTTAGAGCTTTTCCAATCTGGCCTAAATTGGTCAATGATTCTGCATAAGCGGGAAAACTTCCGAAGTGCTTTAAAAAACTTTGCACCAGCAGAAGTAGCAAAAATGACTGATGATGACATTGCACTTTTAATGCAAGACAGTTCAATTGTCCGTAACAAGATGAAAATCACTGCTACCCTCAAAAATGCAAAGGCGATTCTAGCAGTTGATGCCAAAGAAGGCAGTTTTGCTCATTACTTGCAGCAATTTGTCAAAACGCCAATCGTTCACCATGCGCAAACTGCCGAAGAAGTACCAAGCACCAGTAAAATTACCGTGCAAATGGCCAAACAAATGAAGAAGGACGGCTTTTCTTTTGTTGGTCCAATTACACTGTACTCATTTTTACAGTCAATTGGCTTAATTAACGATCACCTTGAAACTTGTTCATTTAAATATCAAGGTTAAACAAAAAGCTGGACCACTTTTTGAGTAGTCCAACTTTTTTAATTGGTTAAATCGTTTTTTTTTAAACTAACTTCTTCCGAATCCAACCGGAAATCCAGTCAATGACAATTACCATGATGATAATACCAAGCAGGATAATTCCTACCCGATTCCATTGCCGGTATTGTAAGGCAATGATTAGTGGATAGCCGATACCACCGGCACCAACTAGTCCAAGAACCGATGCCGAACGAATCGAAACATCAAATCGGTATAAAGTATTCGAAATCAAGGCTGGCAAGAGGTTCGGTAAAATCGAAAACATGACCACATTGGTTTTTGAACCACCAGCGGCAGTAACTGCTTCGTTAGGACCATCTTCCAAGTTTTCAATTGCTTCTGAAAATAGTTTAGCAAGCATCCCAACCGAGTGGAAACCTAAGGCCAAAACACCGGCTGCTGAGCCAGGGCCAACAGCCTTAATGAACATCAAGGCCAAAACAATTTCTGGAAATGACCGAATAATCGCCAAGACAATTTTTCCAACCCGTGAGACATACCACTTTTTGTGTCTTGTATGTGCTGCCCAGAAGGCAAACGGTAAAGAGATAATTGCCGAAATAAAAGTTCCTAAAAAGGCAATGCAGACGGTGTCCCACAATTGTGAAACCAAATCTTCACCCGTGCCGTTATAGACATACGACCAATCGGGGTGGAAAATACCAGAGAAAATGGCACCTGCAATTTGACCTGCAGTTTGCTTAATTCCACCAAAATCAATGCCAGTGCATGACCAAACAATCAAAAGGACAGTTACGATTGCCAATGCCCAATGCGCTATGCGCTTTTTCTGATCGACTGGCTTAGGAGGCAGTTTTTTCATTGAAGTATCCATTATTTCATCAACGCCTCCCTTGATTTAGAAGAAACATAGTCGATAAGAACTACGACTAAAATAATTGCAATGATAATTGTACCGGTCTTAGGGTAATCGAAGACCTGCAATGTTTCTTGCAAGTAAAGTCCAATACCACCGGCACCGATATAACCCAAGACAGTCGATGCACGAACGTTAATTTCAAACGCGTATAAGCAGTATGAAATAAAGTAAGTCATAACCTGTGGTAAAACGGCAAACACAATAATTTGCAACTTATTAGCGCCAACCGCAGTTAAGGCCTCAATTGGACCAGGATCAATTGTTTCGATTGCTTCATAGAACAACTTAACAACAATCCCAAACGTACAGATTGCTAAAGCTAAGATACCTGCAACAGGTCCAATACCAACGATTGCTACAAATATTGCACCTAAAAGTAAGTCAGGAACCGTTCTAATAATGTTCATAATGACTCTTAAGATGCCCGTCACCGCCTTATTTTTAACAATGTTGCGAGCAATCAACAACGAGTAAACAAAGGCAAGAATTGACCCGATTACTGTACCCAAGATTGCCATTTTGATGGTCTCAAGGATTAACGGAATAACCGCACCTAAGTATGACCAATTTGGATGCAACATTTGCAAAAAGATATCCGCAAATTGACCAAAGTTAGCAAAAAGTGCGCCTAAGCTGGTTTTGGTTACTTTAGTCGAAACAACTAAACCAACAACAAAGAGAATAATCCAGAATAAGTTCAAAATTTTGAACTTATTCTTTGGCAGTGTCATTAGAGTTTCTTCTTCAGTACTACTCATCTTGATCACCACCGGAATAGATTTGATCAAATGTTTCTTTAGGCGTTTCACTCATTTTGCCATCGTAAATGATTTCACCAGCACGGACACCGATAACCCGTTTACCAAATTCTTGTGCTAACTCAACACTGTGTAAGTTGATTACCACGGTCATGCCATGCTTTTCATTAAGCATCTTTAAGTCTTGCATCACACGACGCGAAGTCTGTGGGTCAAGTGAAGCAGTTGGCTCATCAGCCAGAATAATATCAGGATCTTGCGTTAGCACCCGTGCGATTGCCACACGTTGTTGCTGTCCACCGGACAACTCATCAGCGCGTGTGTAAACCTTGTCTGCAAGGTCAACTTGTTGCAATGCATCATAAGCGCGTTGCTTGTCTTCTTTAGTAAAGAGGTTGAGAGTACTCTTCCAGGTTGGGTAATAACCAACGCGACCCGTCAAAACATTGCGCAAAACGCTTGAACGTTTAACCAAGTTGAAGCTTTGGAAAATCATACCGATATTTCTACGCAACATCCGTAGTTCTTTTCCCTTAGCCTTGGTAATTGACTCACCATTAATTAGAATATCGCCTTCAGTAATATCAATTAACCGATTTATTGAGCGCAAAAGTGTTGATTTACCAGCACCAGACAAGCCGACAATAACGACAAATTCACCCTTATTGATCGTTAAATTGATGTCCTTTAAACCAACAACATCTTTGCCATAGACCTTTTTAACGTTTTTTAATTCAATTACTGGCTTAACTGCAGAATCTGCCATTATAAACTTCCTTTATCTCTTATTTTTTAGTTGATGCGACAATTTTGTCATACTTACGAACAGTATCGAAGTCGCTGTCCTTACTTGGAACGTATCCTTCATGAGTATAAATGCTTTCGATAATCTTCTTACCCTTCTTAGATTTACCGATATCAATAAATGCATTTGCTAACTTCTTACGGAATGATTTAGACATGCTTGGAACAACAGAAATTGTGTCATTTGGAATTGGCTTAGTGAAGTAGATTGGCACAACTTGATCCATAATCTTAGGGTTGTCTTTCTTCACGATTGTACGTGCATCTTCAAAGACAAATGCTGCATCAGTGTCACCGTTTAAAACGTTCAAAACTGATTGATCCTGTCCTGTAACAGTAACTAATTTGCAGCTCTTCTTAACATCAAGACCTTTTTCCTTCAATTCAGCGATTGGGTAAACGTAACCAGCTGAAGAAGTTGGGCTTTGGATGGAGATTGATTTACCCTTTAAGTCCTTCCATGACTTAATTCCTGAACCCTTTTTAACTAAAATTTCAGCACGATAGAAATTAACTAAGTCCTTAGTTGGACGGCCGCCAGGTTGCTTAACGCCGTATCTTTGTGCTTGTAATAAGACATCAGCAGCACCTTGCTCGTGTGCTAGCACATAACCACTTGGTGGCAAGAAGCCAACATCAACTTTCTTGGATTTCATCGCTTCGACAACTGTGTTGTAGTCAGTTGACATTGAAACGTGAACTGGAATGCCTAAGCGATCAGATAACATCTTTTCCAAAGGCTTTGCGCGTGACTCAAGTTCAGTAGCAGCTTGACTAGGAACAAACTGAACGTTCAATGACTTTGGTGTGCCATTGCTACTACTGTTATCGCTCTTGCTTTTACCAGAACATGCAGTAGCCATCAATGCAACTAGCATAACAGCTGCACCAGCTAAAACTTTTTTAAATTTCTTCATCGTGCCCTCCCAGACATAAAAAAAGACCTAATCTAATTAACACGTAACGTGAATTACACTAAGTCTTTTGGTAATAACATTATTAATTAAGAAACGAACATTACCCTCTTTTTTAAGGGAACGAAAAGAGCTGCCAACAATGTCTTTGATGAATGCTGTACGCAATCCATACTTTTGCATGCCTCTAACTCCCCTTTCGACAGTCCGTAAATTATTCTTACAAATAATAGCAGAAATGTTTCCTTTAGAAAAGTAATTTAATCAGAAAACTTCGTCTGAGACCAAATTTGAGGTAAATGCGTTCCAAATAATAACTTAGTCTGGTTTATTTTTTAGTTGAGGCAATGATCTTGTTATATTCACGAATGATATCGTAATCACTGTCTTTAGCGTAGGTATATCCTTCTTGATTATAGACACTTTCGATAATTTTCTTACCCTCTTTAGAATGAGCAATCGAAATGAATGCCTTAGCTAGCTTCTTTTGGAAAGCTTTTGGCAAACTTGGAATAACCGAGATTGTGTCGTTTGGAATTCTTTGTGAGAAATAGATTGGCACAACTTGCTCCATAATCTTAGGTTCGTCGGCCTTAACGTTGTTACGGGCATCCTCAAAGACGAAGGCTGCATCCGTGTCACCGTTAAGTACGTTTAGTACGCCTTGGTCTGCACCCTTAACTGAAACAATCTTGCAGCTCTTAGTTACATCGAGTCCTTTTTTCTTCAGTTCTGCTACTGGGAAAACATAACCGGAATCAGAAGTAACATCTTGAACAGAAATTGACTTACCCTTTAAGTCCTTCCAGCTCTTAATTGATGAACCTTTCTTGACTAAAATTTCACTTCTGTATGAACTAACCAGTTTCTTGGTTGCTACACCACCAGGTTGTTTAATGCCGTAACGAACTGATTGCAAAAGCAAGTCAGCCGCACCTTGCTTGTGAGCCAAAATGTATGCATCAGATGGTAGGAAACCAACTTCAACTTTCTTTGACTTCATTGCTTCTACTAAGCCGTTATAGTCAGTTGACATTGAAACGTGAACTGGAATACCTAGACGCTTTGACAACAATTTTTCCATTGGCTTTGCCCGAGCTTCGAGCTTGTTGGCACCAACGCTAGGAACAAATTGGACATTCAGCGACTTCGGCGTACCGTCACTTTTTGAAGTTGATTTACCACTTGAGCAGGCAGTTAAACCTGCGGTTAAAAACAATAAGAAAAATGCTAACAGAAATTTCTTAACTTTAGACAATTTCATTTTTTACTCCTTAAAATAAACTATATTTTCGACAATCTGTTTGTTATCAATTTTTCAGATGATTAATGCTTATTATTACTTCATCTTCTTTCACAAGTGGTAAAAATCCCAACAAAAAAGAGCACGGTGTTTCCGACTACACCAAGCTCTGTTTGATATTGTTATTAGCAAAATGAACAAATAAGTCTGCCATTGAAAAAAGTTGTAGTTGCCCAAAAAATTTATTTGTTACATTCTTTGTTCTCATTTTTCGGTACCTTTCTCAAAAAGCAGCATTACGTTCGTTGCAATAAAATAATATCATAAATATTCGCAATTTTATACAAAATTAGCGATAATATTTAAATTATCGTTTAAAAAATATAACAATCACGAACAAAGAGGTAGCAACTTTTTTACGATACAAAAAGGCATACACCAAGGTGTATGCCTCAAATTTTTAAATTCAAGATTATTTAAGTGGCTTATTATCAACGTCCGTACGTACAATAAGTACATCAGCCAATGCATGCTGGTTAACGTATTCTGTTACTGAACCCATTAACATTCTCTCAACCGCGTTAAGACCAGTAGCTCCCATAATAATCAAATTATTATGATGATCTTTAATAAAGTCATAGGAAATAATAGCTTTCGGACTGCCATAGCGGATATGGTAATCAAGATCATCAAAACCTAGGTTGTCATGAGCCCAAGTCTTCAGACTCTTAAGATACTTTTCTGCATCTTGTGTCATCTGATAAACAGTATCACCGGTAATTAGTGTATCCTGCATTTCCCCTAAAAATTGTCTAGTATCAATGACATTTAGAACATCAACGTGGGCATTTTCAGCCATTGCGATTTTAACTGCTTTATCAAAGGATCTTTCAGCTGATTCTGAACCGTCAACTGGAACTAAAATTTTGTCTTGTTTCATACTTGTGTCCTCACCCTTTAGAAATTCTTTCTAAGCTTATTTTAACATAGTTTTGCTAGCAGTTACTTTTTTTATAATTGTTTGGACATAGCTTTATTGTTAAAATGGATTTTATGTCAGAAAGTAAGGGTGGAGAATGCAATGACGATAAAATTAGAAAATCAATTACTTAACATCAAAAATGGTCGTAACTTTCGTGAGTTAGGCGGCTATCAAACTAAAGACGGCAAAACGATTAAGAAGCATAAATTAATCAGAACCGCTAACTTAGCATCACTTGATGAAAATGACCTTAAATATCTACAAGATTACGGCGTAAAATACGTTGTTGACTTCAGAAGTAAAGATGAAGTTGAACGTGAACCAGATCGTGTCCCAGAAGGTGCAACTTATGATTTTGACCCTGTTTTCAGTGAGGACTTGACTGAGTCATCAAAAGGAATTGATGAAGTCTTAAGTCAAGATAATCAAAACCCTAAAGATGGCTATAATCATATGTTTATCGCCTACGATGACATGATTAAAAGTGAATCAGCTCAACGTGCATACCGAAGGTTCTTCGATGTCTTGCTTGCAAATGATGAAGAAAACCGTAGCGTGATTTTTCACTGTACAGCCGGCAAAGATAGAACTGGTTTTGCGGCACTTTTGGCACTAACTGCCTTAGGCGTTCCGCTAGACACAATTAAGCAAGACTATCTTTTCACCAATGCCGCAACAACAGACTTTGTTAACGGTCTTCTTCAAAAAGCAAAAGATGAGGGCGCAAACGAAGCAGGCTTAAGCAACCTAAAAGACTTACAAACTGTGCATCCCGAATATATTGATCATGTTATTGAAACATTACAACGAAATTATGGTGGCGTTGAAAACTATTTACATGATATGATGAAAATAACTGATGAAGAGATCAGTAAGTTGCGTAAAATTTATCTTAATTAATATTAAAAAGGAGACACAAATGAACAAAGCAAAGACTGTTTACTTTGGTGCTGGCTGGTTCAACGAAAAACAAAATAAAGCTTACCAAGATGCGATGAAAGCTTTAGACGCCAACCCAACCATTGATCTTGAAAATAGTTATATCCCACTCGACAACCAATACAAGGGAATAGATGTTGGTAAGCACCCTGAATACTTACATGATCGTGAATGGGCAACTGCAACCTACCGTGGTGATTTAACTGGTATTAAGGCAAGTGACATCATGATTGGTGTTTACTTACCTGAAGAAGAAGATGTTGGTCTTGGGATGGAACTTGGTTATGCAATGAGCCAAGGTAAATACATTGTCTTAGTTATCCCTGACGAAGATTACGGTAAGCCAATCAACTTAATGAGCTGGGGCGTTTGTGATAACGCAATTAAAATTAGCGAACTTAAGGACTTTGACTTCGACAAAGCACGTTTCAATTTCTACGATGGTGCTGTATATTAATGCGCATCGTGATAAAATAATCATGAATAATTGATTTGATATCCATCTGAATTCATACAAAAAAGCTCTATCGGTGAAATAGAGCTTTTTGTGTTAACTATAAAAATAAGGCAAATTTAAATCTTATTTTTGCAATAACAATTAATTAGCCTTGGCAAGATAATTTAAAATACTAAACATTGCTTCTTGATTAGCAGCAGGTATTACTTTACTGATAATTTGCTCTGCTGTTTGATTTAAGACTGAGCCTTTAATGTACTGTGCATCATTTACTACAATTTCATTGATATTGTTTTGTTCAGGTTCCAAGTGAAACTGCAGTCCGATAGCTTTGTGACCTAAAACGAATCCTTGATTAGTCAAGTTTTCGTTAGAAAAAAGCACATCGGCTTCTTCAGGTATCTCAAACATTTCTTCATGCCAATGTAAAACAGTTAGTTCTTGTGGCAAATCACTAATCTTGTCTGACTTTAATTCAACTGGTGCCCAGCCTACTTCTTTTACCGGCGCCTTTATAATCTGGCAACCTAGTGTTTTGGCAATTTGCTGTGCACCGTAGCAAACACCCAGAATAGGAACATCTTTATCTAACAGCTCCTTAATTAGTTGCCGTTCCCGCGCAATCCATGGTAAATCATCATTTGGACTCATTGGCCCGCCCAAAATAACTAAAAAGTCAGTTTGCTGCGCTGTTGGTAAGATACCAAATTGGTATGGATGATAAACATAAAAATCATGATGATGTTGTTTTGTCCACGCTTCAATTGAGCCTGGTCCTTCATTTGGGGTGTGCTGTAAAACGTTGATAATCATTTTTTCTCCTACTAACATTAACTCTACTTTTTAATTATTAATCATATCAATCTATTAATATTATTTAAAACTATTTGTGTAATTTTAGTACCGTTAACTTTAATGAAAAGTGAGTACTAATCATGAATAAAAGAAAAAGCAGATTCGGGAAATCAAATATTTTCCTAACAAATAAAGCACCATGATTTTAAAACCATGGTGCTTTTATTTTTCGAGCTTAAGCCTTATAACGTGATTTACCATTCAAATAAGTTTCACTTAAAGTCATGTCTGGATTCAAAACAATGAAGTCCGCAGCCTTATCAGGTGCAATCGAACCACATTTGTCTAGGACATTAGCACTTTTAGCTGGAACATAAGATGCCATCATTATAGCTTCTTCAGGAGTTGCTGCATTCCAGTCAACAACATTTTTCACTGCTGTATTTAATTGTAAAATACTGCCGGCAAGATTATCGCCATCTTTTAAGCGAGCCATACCATCTTTAACGTATACAGGTAATTCGCCAAGCATGTAGTCGCCATCAGGCATCATTCCTGCTTCCATACAGTCGGTAATTAAACAAATGTGCTCTGGACCCTTGACCTTAATTAACGTGCGAACCATTTCCTTCTTAACGTGATGACCGTCACAGATTAATTCATCAGTCACATTGTGTAAGTCCATTGCTGCATTGGAAATTGAAGAATCATGATGTGATGGATCAGGCATTCCGTTGAAAGTATGGGTAAACATAGTTGCACCCGCTTCAACACATCTTTTAGCTTGATCATATGTAGCACTTGAGTGACCTAATGATACAACAACGCCTTCTTTTGTTACTGTGCGAACAAATTCTTTAGCGCCTGCACGTTCTGGAGCAAGTGAGATTTTATTTAGCAAACCTTCAGATTGGTCACGCCAGTCATTAAATTGCTTAACACTAGGGTCTAGTAAGTACTTAGGGTTTTCTGCCCCAGCATGTTCAGCAGTAAAGTATGGTCCTTCGAAGTGTAAACCTTGGATTTTTGCACCAGTCTCTTCACCTTTATGTGCACCAAACATTTGACAAATTCTAGTCAAAGTAGCTTCATCAGCAGTATATGTCGTTGGTAGCCAACTGGTAACACCGGAACGTAAAAATCCTTCAGAAAGACGGTTGATTCCATCCCATTCACTTACCATTACATCTTCTTTTAGTGAACCGTGAACATGTGTATCAACTAATCCGGGCGCAATCCATTTACCAGTATATTCGACAATTTTACCTTCTGGCTTCTCATCTTCCGAGTAATAAAAGCCAAACTTGCCGTCATCCTGGATTTCTAGATAGCCGCCATCTTCCGTTACATTTTCAAGGAAAAATTTATCTGCGTGAATATAATAGGTCATAATTTTTGCCTTTCTTTTAAAACTTGTAAATTCGCTTTCAAAATCAATTTTAGACTAATAAACTGGTCATTACCAGATGAATTATAAATATAACGGAAAGTTTTCGATTTTTAGTTATAATAGGTGTAAGAAGACTAAACAGGAAGCAAAAATATGATACAAGAACCGCAAACAGATAAACATCAAATTGGAGCTTTAACAGGTGCAAGCAAGCGTGATAACTATTATGAATTGCACTTTGAAACAGGGGAAATTGCCCGCTTTTATATCTTGGCTGATGGTATTTTCCGTCTTTTACTTGATTCAAAGCAACAATTTAATGAAGAAAATTCCGCTTTTATTCAGTTTGAACATTTTAATAACAATGCCTTTGAGAAATCACGTGTCCGTGCAACAAATGATTCCTTAATTATTCATTCCGGTAATTATCAAATCATTTTTTGGCAAAAACCAGCTATTATGAGTATTTTCGATGAAACATTGCATGGAACCCGTATGGCCCAATCCAGTCCAATTGAAGTTAGCGCGCAACAGACGACTGAATTTTTAGATCAAGATAAAAATGAATTCTATTTTGGTGGCGGCTTGCAGAACGGCTATTTCAGTCATAAAGGTAGAAAAATCAAAATTAAACGCGACCATATTACTGGAAAAGGCGGTGTCATTAGTGAAGTGCCATTTTTCTGGTCAAACAGAGGTTACGGTGAATTACGTAATACTAGACAAGCTGGAACTTATGATTTTGGTAAACCTGACTCTAAAATTACTACGATTAGTCACCAGGATCAGCTATTCGATAACTTCTATTTATTAGGCTCTACACCACAAGAAATACTCAGCAAATTTTATCGCTTAACCGGTAAGCCTGCAATGTTACCAAAATATGCACTAGGTCTAGGACATATTGGCAACTTCTGTACAACAATGTGGCAGCCAAGTAAGGCTGCCGTTCGTAACGCAACTAAAATTGACGGTGATTTTTACACACGGACCAAAAACGAAGAACTTGCATCCCATAAGGCTTCCCTCAATGGAGAAGAAAACTATCATTTCTCAGCGCGTGCAATGATTGACCGCTATCAAAAAGCCCACTTTAAGTTAAGTTGGTTTGTGCCTAATTATAATGTCACAGCCGCAAATGATGCTTTAGCCTTTTTCAATGATTATGCAGTTAATCAAGAAGTTGCTCCTGGTTTTTGGCATCAAGATAATCTTGCCCTACCAGAAAAAACCGCTTTTGCCTTTACATCAGATGCTGGTTTAATTGATTCGGATAAGGCTAAATTACAAAATCAGCTGCAAGACAAACGTGCTATTGTTTTCAGTGATAGTGGTTCTGTTGGCACACAAAAAGATGCCGCACTCATATATGGCGATGTTGGTGGCAATTGGGAAAACATTGCCACTCAAGTTGCCGGTCTTGTTGGTTCTAACTTATCAGGTCAGCCACTTGCTGGTGCAGCAGTAGACGGTACAGTTGGTGGTGGTAACGCCCAAATTACTGTACGTGATTTTGAGTGGAAGGCATTTACACCTCTACTATTCAATCTTGATGATCAAGGACAATACAGCAAAACACCGTTTGCTTATAATCGTAAAATTACGGATATTAATCACGCATACTTACAATTGCACCAACGCCTGCAAAGTTACCTTTATACTCTCAACGCCCTAGCAAGACTGGGCCAGCCAATTGTGCGTCCCTTATTTATCGATTTCCCTGAAGAACGTACCAATTATACTGAGCTGTTTAGTAGCGAGTTCATGCTCGGCGATAACCTGTTAATTGCACCAATTACCAGCGGGCGCGAAAATGAGCAAGGTGATTCACTTAAGGACAATCTCTACTTACCGGGCAAGCAAACAATGTGGATTGACCTATTTACAGGCCAAAAATATGCCGGTGGTCGGGTTTACAATAATCTTTTATATCCAACCTGGCACTTACCTGTTTTTGTCCGTGGTGGCAGTATCTTCAACTTTGGCAAACGAGATTATGTCATTTATCCACAAGGTACTAGTCATGGTGTGACCTATGATGATAATGGCACAGTTGATTTTGAAAGTAATCACAGCCAGACAAGAATCACTAGTTCGTTTGACGAAGAAAAATTGGTTGTCACAGTTGAGCCTACTGAAGGCCAATATCCTGGGCTAGAAAGTGACCAACCAACCGCTCTAACTTTGATGTGCGACGCTTATCCTGAAAATGTTGAAGTTAGGGTTAATGATCAAATCGTACCCCTCCAGGTATACGGCACACTCGATGCTTTTGCTCACGCAAGTGAAGGAATTTTTTACAATACTAACTATAGTTTGCCTGAATTCTCACAGTATCAGCTGCCAAAACAAACTGCACTTCAAATCAAGTTAGCAAGTCATGCGGTCGCTACTACAAAAATTGAAGTCACTATCCGCGATTTCTCGTACAGTAGCGAAGTTTTGGGACATGAAATCACAAGTGGCATTTTACCTTCGCCTAAGCTACCGTCAGTTGCTTCAAGCAAAATTTCAGCCCATTCATTCGAATTAGCTTGGACTCATCCTGCTGAAGTACAAGTTGAAATTAACAATCTTCTCTATGAAGGAATCGAAGGCACTAGTTTCACGTTCCATGAATTGCTGCCTAACACGCGCTACATCATTCGGATGCGTTACGTAATTGGCAATAAAGTTTCAGAATGGTCAGATCTTTTTGGTGTAATTACTAAACATGCCGCAGAAGACTATGCCATCCAAGAAATTTCTGTTACAAGCAATTTTACCAGCAAAGCTAATCATCCACTTGATTACCTAACAGACTTAAAACTAGCTAGCGAGTGGCAAACAAGTGAACCAGTAAGCCCTGAGCATCCCTTAGAATTAACTTTCAAATTTAGCGACGTTGAAAAACTAAGTCGCATGGCCTTTGTTCCACGCAACATTGATCATGAAGGTGACCCAACCGAAATTAGTCTGGCAGTTTCAACTGATAACGAAAACTACCATGTGTATGCGGACCATGTAACCTGGAAAGCAGACAGTAAAAATAAGGTAATTGGTTTGCGTGATGTGCGCGCCAAATCAGTTTGCTTAACTGTTTATCGCTCTTCCGGTCCGATGGTTGCAGCACGCGAAATAATTTTCTATCGTGCTAAAAGATAATTGATAAAGTATAGTACTAAAAAAGCAACAAACTAGCAAATCTGTTAGTTTGTTGCTTTTTTACGTTATTCAAAATGATCCCTTTTAATTGCCCGATAAATTGAAATCACTAAGACCAAAACTGCACAAAGCATTGCGACATATGCCATCGGACCAATGCTAATCGCTGCTTTTGCTTGCTCATTAGCCATCCGATTCTCCATTGCATATTCTACAATCCACTTACTGAGTAAATGTGGTGTTAAAACAAAGCTGACCGTTGCAACGATTGAGGCAACTAGAGCAGTGTTACGGGAATATGGTTCTCTAAAAAATTGCGCTAAAACACAAAAAGCAGGTGCAATCATCAATAATAAAACCCACATAATAATCAACCGACCAGCGCCACTATTCATCATTTGAGCGCTATTGGTTGCATAACGGTACTTACCCCAAAGCTGTCCCCCGGTAAAAGTATTGAGCAAACTTAACAAGTACGAACCTTGTTGACCATATACTCCACCACGGTTAGACAAAATGCCCTGAATCACTTGTAAGCCATCGGTTGAACCAGCGGCCGGAAAGTTAACCGTCACCACTTTTTTCATATAAGTAGCTAGAAACATCAAAACCGAGCCACCAAATTGAAGTGCTCGTAACATGTTCAATTTACGTGAAGCCTTCATTTTAAACTCAAGGCTGAGGACGCGGTCGGGATGATGACTGTGACCGATAATAAAAATTCCCACACCAACAATAATTGCTAGAATTGCCAATAGCCACCATAACTTAGCCATTACAAAGAAAATAGCCAAAACAACTATTGCTACAGCAACATAAGGCCGATCTGAAAAAATTTCCCAGAAATTTAGTTTTAAATGACGATATTCAGTACGTGTTGTCGAAGCAGTATCCTGTTCAGACAACTTGTTTTCAGCGGACCGATTAGGCACTTCTTGCTGTTCACCCGCATATTTTTTACGGTACTCACTTCTTGTCATGTGTGAATCCTGACTCATACAACACCTCTTCCTTTCAGAAACAATATCCTAGCACGTTTTTAATTCGAGGTTGCACGTTTTTATAAATTTTTAGCAATTTTATTGTGCTAGAATAAAAAAAGATGTTGTTTTTTTGAAAATTTTAAAAAGAAAGATGAGGATATTTTGAAAAGTTCAGATCAATTACCCGACGGATGGCATAAAGCCTTTTATACCCTATGGTTAGGTTGTTTTATTACCGGTATGGGGTATTCCATGACAATGCCCTTTATTTCGCTTTTTATCGCTGATCTTGGGCATTACAGCAAGTTTCAAATCAGTATGTACTCCGGTCTTGCATTTGCAATGACCTTTATTGCCCAGGCAATAGTGTCACCTTATTGGGGAAACCTTGCTGACCGTAAGGGGCGTAAACTCATGTGTATGAGAGCTTCTGGCGTCATGGCCTTAACTATTACGGCAACCGGATTTGCACCAAACGCGATTTATATCATTGTGATGAGATTCATTCAAGGAGCTTTTTCCGGTTATATTAACAACGCAACAGCACTTATTGCTGGCGAAACACCGCATAGAAAAAGTGGTTGGGTAATGAGCCAGATGATGACAGCAGGGACTGCTGGTAACCTCGTTGGGCCACTACTTGGCGGTGTTCTATCAAACTTTTTTGGCAACTGGCTTGGCGGTGCTTGGGGTTATCGTATTCCTTTCTTCATTACTGGTTTTTTAATGGTACTAGTTTTTCTTGGTTCAACCTTTTTAGTACAAGAGAAATTTACACCAATTTCACGTGAAGAGATGAAACCAATGAAGGAAATTATTCATACCCTGCCTAACGTTAAATTGATTTTTGCAATGTTCATCACTACCCTATTAGTGCAAGCTGCCAACATGTCGATTGACCCGATTGTTTCGCTATACGTTAAATCGATGATGCCAAACAGTAAGAATATTGCCTTCGTTGCCGGAATAGTTGCTGCTACTCCGGGCCTTGGAACTTTACTTGCGGCCTCAAAAATCGGTCATAAAATGGATGAAATTGGCCCGCTAAAAATTTTACGTCTTGGCTTAATCGTTGGTGCAATTCTGTTTGTACCAATGGCTTTAACTAATTCTCCTTGGGCCCTTGCAGGTTTACGTTTTCTACTCGGTATTGCCAGTGCCGCAATGCTTCCTGCAGCTCAAACTGTATTGACACTTAATACGCCAGCAGAAAGTTTTGGTCGAATCTTCAGTTACAACCAATCGTTCCAAGCTGTCGGTTCCGTTTTTGGTTCATTAATGGGATCAACTATTTCAGGTTTGTTTAATTATGCAACCGTCTTTTGGACAACTGGTTTCACCCTATTAATCAACTTTATGCTTATAATCTTTTTCAGTTTAAAGAAAAACACTAGCAAGTAAAAAGCTAACCAGAAATTCCTGGTTAGCTTTTTTATTATTCATTTTATTTTGCAGCTGGTTTTGCTTTTGTCTTATTCATTACAATGATAGTAACTACAAAAGTTAAAAGACTCAGTATTAATAAACCTAACACAGCGTAGTTAACATGGGTAGCAGCCGATAAAGTTGTAAAGGCAGTTGTCATTAACGGGCTAACAACCAGTAAAACCGTGTTTATTAGGCCAACCGATGATGCCAGAATTTTACGGTCAACTGTAGTAACTAGCCATTGCGTTAATTTGGGACCTGCAATTCCGGCAAAGAAGCCCATTAAACAATAAGTAATCAGGCAACAAATTAATTGTTTGCCCATAATTGAAATACAGACAAAGGTAGCTGCAACGTTTGCAAGTAAGACAACCAAATAAAGGGAAATATTTTTAAATAATCTAGTTCCAGCAATGCTGCCTAAAGCTGCTCCAACGCCTGCCATTGCACCGACTAAAGCAATTGTAAAACTATATGTACCGATTAGCATTGTTTGACGATTACCAGCTATCACGATTGACAATAGAGGCTCAATCGTACTTAAAACGCCATTCAGTAAGGCAATAACTAAAACTGTGGTCAAAAGTCCACCAGCCTTTTTTACTTGTTTTAAAGCCAAAGCCATTGTTGCCCAGTAGCTTCGGTCGTCTACTTCCTGGACTTTGTCTTGTGCTGTATCCTTGTGCTGCTTCCGCGAAATACTAAGATAAATCAAACCTGCTACGATAAATGTTAGTCCATTAATAACAGCTAGCACAGAATAGGACATAAATAGTAACAACCCTGAACCAATAAATTGACTAATCAGTGTAATTACTTGCGACACTCCGGTAGTAAAACCCTCTGCTTCACCAACTTCATCTTCTTTAACTAAATCAACAATTAAAGGAGTGCTTAGTCCACTTGAATATGTTCCAAGAGTATCTGAAATAAAGTTAATCACAATTACGGTCATTACTAAGTTCCAGCCAGCAATATTTTGACTGAATAGAAAACCAACCAATAAATAGAGCGCTCCTCTAATCATTGCCAGCCAAACAATCTTAGAAAATTTATTGTTTGTGCGGTCTGCAAAATAACCGCCAAAACTAGATAAAAGGCGTGGAATAGACTCAGAAATTGCAATTAACGACAACGCAAGTGAGTAATTTTTTAACCGACTGGCATAGGTCATTAAAGCCAAATAAAATAGAATGTCTCCCGCACTTGATAAGATGCTGGCAATCGAAAACTTGCGGTATTCTTTATTTCTTAAAAAAACAATCATCTTTTCACTCCTAAATATACTTCTTTACAATTATTATATTTGAGTTAGAATTTTAAATTAAAAAGTGTCATATATGAAACAATATTTTTA
Source organism: Lactobacillus apis (assembly GCF_003150935.1). Classification (NCBI taxonomy): domain Bacteria; kingdom Bacillati; phylum Bacillota; class Bacilli; order Lactobacillales; family Lactobacillaceae; genus Lactobacillus; species Lactobacillus apis. Next base: position 1,525,556 of record NZ_CP029476.1, read on the forward strand.
AGGATATACTAAAAATGACTATCGGCAATTTACTTAAAGAGTATCGGATTAAGGCTGGTAAAACACAACGTTCATGGATTGGTGAGATTATCAGTCCGTCCTTTTATTCAAAAGTTGAAAAGGGCTTAAGCCGTATTTCAGCGGAAGATTTAATTGAATTATTAAGACGAAATCGTGTCGATCTTGCGTCTTTTTTTGATGAAATTGATTACCAAACCAAATCAAATGATGCACTAGAAAAAGAAATAATTAATCAAATCACCGATGCTTATTATGATTGCGACCTTAAACACCTAAAAGAAATTAAACGAACAATCATTAATAGTACTTTTGCAGATAAAGATGAGCTTTTGCTGCGTGTTGATTCAGTGTTAGCAATAATAGAACAAACAACTGAAAAGCTAAGTGCAAAAGAAAAGAGCGAATTAAAAAGTAAATTCTTTAATGCCGAAAATTTCGATCGAGATACAATAACCATTTTTTTGAACTTTATGTACTTTTATGATTTTGGTAGCGATTTGGTGATTACTAAGAAAATTTTTCGCCAATTTAAAAATAGTAATGCCGAGGACACTCAATTCATTGTTTTAGGCATTTTAATTAATATGATTGAAATGTGCATAAGCGAGAATAAGTATACTGATGCTTGGGAACTAATTGAGATGTCCAAGCAAGTTCCAACTAAACCAATTACTTGTTTCAGCAAAATGCTCTTATTGATTTTAGAAAATCTGCTTAAGTATCGCGATGAACCAAAGCAAGTCTACATCGATAATTGCCAAAAAGAAGTTGAACAACTTTCTCTAATTGGTATGACCGAGCTTAGCAAAAGCTGTCAAAGAATGATTGATGAAAATATCAAGACGACAAATTAGTATATGTGCTTTGAATTTTATAGATAACTTGCTGTATAATCATTCCTGTTAATAAACATGGAGTATTCAGCCAAGTTTTAAGTTACGTACTCACAATAATTACAAGCAAAAACCCCGAAATCAAGATAACTTAATTTCGGGGTTTTTAAATCTTTCGTAACTATGCTAAATCTGCACCGTTAGTGTCGATAACTTTCTTGTACCAATCAAATGATCTCTTCTTGTAACGATCAAATGTTCCGTTACCCTCATCGTCTTCATCAACATAAATGAAGCCGTAGCGCTTAGACATTTCACCTGTTGAAGCACTAATCAAATCAATACAGCCCCAAGGAGTATAGCCCATTACGTCAGCACCATCATCTATTGCTTCAGAAATTGCTTCGATGTGTTCACGAAGGTAGTCAATTCTGTAATCATCATCAACATAATGATTTTCATCAGGCTTATCAATCGCGCCCAAACCATTTTCAACAATGAACAATGGTTTTTCGTAACGATCTGACAATTCGTTAAGCGCAATTCTCAAACCAGTTGGGTCGATTTGCCAACCCCAGTCACTAGCCTTCAAAAATGGGTTCTTAACACCACCCAACAAGTTACCAGCGGCAGTTTCTTGATTTTCATGAGTTACATCAACTACTAGTGACATGTAATAGCTGAAGCCAATATAGTCAACAGGATTCTCAGCAAGCAAGTCAAGTTCTTCATCATTGTAATCAATATCACTTAACTTAACACCATCACGAGCTAGTAAGCTCTTAGTGTAAGCTGGGTAATGACCACGAACTTGTACATCAGTACAGAAGAAATTATTAACTTGGTTATCTTGCAAAGTAGCCAATTGATTCTTGGGATCAGAATCATAGCTATAGGTAGTTCCATACGCAATCATACAACCAATCTGCATATCAGGATTAATCTCGTGACCAATCTTAACAGCTTTAGCGCCAGCAACAAATTGATTATGCCATGCTTGGTAGATATTCTTCTTATTACCAGCACCATTGCTCAATACCAAACCTTGACTCATGATTGGAAAATGAGTTGCACTGTTAATTTCGTTAAAGGTCATCCAGTATTTAACCTTGTCCTTATAACGCGTTAAAACTGTGCGTGCAAAGTTCTCATAAAAGTCAATTAGCTTTTTATTCTTCCAACTACCGTATTCAGTAACCAAGTGGAGTGGCATTTCATAGTGTGAAATGGTAATAACTGGCTCGATGTCATACTGTAAACATTCATCGATCAATGCGTCGTAGAACTTAAGCCCTTCTTCATTTGGCTGCTCTTCGTCACCGTTAGGGAAAACTCTTGACCAAGCAATTGAGAAACGATAGCATTTGAAGCCCATTTCAGCAAAAAGCTTGATGTCTTCTTTAAAGTGATGATAGTGATCAATACCAACATGGTTTGGGTAAGTATATTTAGGATTGAGCTTAAAATCAAAGTCAGGTGAAGCGATAATGTCCATTCGCTCTTTTCCACCAGGCAAAACATCTGCAATCGATAAACCTTTGCCGCCTTCTTGGTAAGCACCTTCTAATTGGTTAGCAGCAGTTGCGCCGCCCCATAAAAAGCCTTTTGGAAAATTATTAGTCTTCATCATAGAATTTTTCCTTTTCGTCAAATTCACTGATAGTTTTCTGAGCTATTACGCAAAGTGAACTATTATGCTAAATCTGCACCGTTAGTATCGATAACTTTCTTGTACCAGTCAAATGATCTCTTCTTGTAGCGGTCAAATGTACCATTACCTTCATCGTCTTCATCAACATAAATGAAGCCGTAACGCTTAGACATTTCACCAGTTGAAGCACTAACTAGGTCGATACAGCCCCAAGGAGTGTAGCCCATTACTTCAGCACCATCTGAAATTGCTTCAGAAATTGCTTCGATATGTTCACGAAGGTAGTCAATTCTGTAATCATCATCAACATAGTGATTTTCATCTGGTTTATCAATCGCGCCCAAACCATTTTCAACAATAAATAATGGCTTTTCGTAACGATCTGATAATTCGTTAAGTGCAATTCTCAAACCAGTTGGGTCGATTTGCCAACCCCAGTCACTAGCCTTCAAGAATGGGTTCTTAACACCACCCATCAAGTTGCCATTAGTGGTTTCTTGATTTTCGTGAGTTACATCAACTACTGATGACATATAGTAGCTAAAGCCAATGTAGTCAACTGGGTTCTTAGCAAGTAAATCAAGTTCTTCATCATTGTAGTCAATGTCACTTAATTCAACGCCATCACGAGCAAGCAAGCTCTTAGTGTAAGCTGGGTAATGACCACGAACTTGTACGTCAGTACAGAAGAAATTGTTAGCTTGATTATTTTGCAAAGTAGCTAACTGATTCTTAGGATCAGAATCATAGCTGTAAGTAGTTGCATATAAAATCATGCAACCAATTTGCATGTCAGGGTTGATTTCATGACCAATTTTAACAGCTTTAGCGCCAGCAACAAATTGATTATGCCATGATTGGTAAATATTCTTCTTGTCGCCGGCACCATTACTCAATGTCAAGCCTTGACTCATGATTGGGAAGTGAGCTGCACTATTAATTTCGTTAAAGGTCATCCAGTATTTAACCTTGTCCTTATAGCGAGTTAAAACTGTGCGTGCAAAGTTTTCATAGAAACCAATTAACTTCTTGTTTGTCCAACTACCGTATTCAGTAATCAAGTGAAGTGGCATTTCGTAGTGTGAAATGGTGATAACTGGTTCGATGTCATACTTCAAGCATTCATCAATAACTGCATCGTAGAACTTAAGGCCTTCTTCATTTGGTTGCTCTTCGTCACCATTAGGGAAGACTCTTGACCAGGCAATTGAGAAACGGTAGCATTTGAAGCCCATTTCAGCAAAGAGCTTGATGTCTTCCTTAAAGTGGTGATAGTGATCAATACCAACATGGTTTGGGTAAGTATATTTAGGATCAATCTTAAAATCAAATTCAGGTGAAGCGATAATCTTCATTCGCTCTTTTCCACCAGGCAAAACATCTGGAAGAGATAGTCCTTTGCCGCCTTCTTGGTAAGCACCTTCTAATTGGTTAGCAGCAGTTGCGCCACCCCATAAAAAGCCTTTTGGGAAATTATTAGTCTTCATAAAAGATATTCCTTTCTTTAAATACTTATTATTCTAAGTCTAGCAATTGGTCACCAACTGTTACATCACCACTAGCAACCACATTAACTTTATGGTAGTTATTAGTGTTAGTAACAATGATTGGCGTTGTAATTTCGTAGCCAGCCTTCTTAATTTTATCAATATCAAATTCGATGAGTGGTTCGCCTGCTTTAACAGTTTTACCCTTCTCAGTTAATAGTTTAAACCCTTCACCGTCTAATTCAACGGTGTCCATGCCGATATGAATCATAACTTCGGCACCCTTAGGTGATCTTAAACCAATTGCATGACCAGTTGGGAAAGTCATTGCAATTTCACAATCAAATGGTGCACACACTTGGCCATCTTTTGGTTCGATTGCAACACCTTGACCCATTGAACCGCTTGAAAATACTTCGTCTTTAACATCACTAAGAGGTACGATTGTACCATTTAATGGAGCAACTAATTTTTGAGCTTCATTGTATGAAGCTTGAGCTGCTGGCTTTGCAGCAGTTTCTGTTTCTTCTTCTGATTTAATGTTTCCTGCTTCTGCAGCAGTGCCAGCAGTAGCAAGAGCAACTTGTTCATCTAAAGTTTCGTCAACACTGTTCTTACCAAAAATCATTTGAAGAACAAAACCAAGAACAGTTGCAACAACCATTGCAATAATCAAACCGTATACAGTACTGTCAAAACCGTTCTTGCCCATTGCACCTGGAATTGAGAAAATACCCATTCCGGCCATAATGTAGAGCTTAGTACCAAAGAATCCGATTAAACCACCACCGATTGCGGAAGCAATACAACTGATAATAAATGGCTTCTTACGTGGCAAAGTAAGGCCGTAAATAGCTGGTTCAGTAACACCGAAGATGCCTGAAACAAAGGCTGGAATAGCAATACTACGAGTCTTTTCATTCTTAGTTTGGAAGATCATTGCTAAAACAACACCAGTTTGAGCAAATGATGCAGCTAATGATAAACCAACGATTGGGTCATAGCCCATTGCAGCAACGTTGGTCATCATAACCGCAACGAAGCCCCAGTGAACGCCAAAGATAACAAATACTTGCCAGAAAGCACCCATTAATACACCGGCCAAAATTGGGCTAAAGTTGTAAATAGCACTTACGATTGCAGCAATACCATTACCTGCCCAAGTTGCAACTGGTCCGATAACAAGGAAAGTAACTGGAACAGTAATCAGTAAAACAACAAATGGTACTAAGAAAGTCTTAACAACGTCAGGAATAATCTTACGAGCAACTTTTTGTACCTTAGAAGCAAACCAAACAGCAATAATGATTGGAATAACTGATGAAGTATAATTCATTGAAATTACTGGGATGCCCAAGAAAGTCATATGAATTGGGGCTTGTAAGAAAGTACCTTTAAAGATAGTAAACAATGCAGTCTTACTACCAGTCATTGCAACAATTGATGGATAACAGAGTGCAGCACCGATAGTTGCACCTAAATAAGTATTTATGCCAAACTTGTTAGCTGATGAAATACCTAAAATAACTGGTAAGAAGTAGAATAAACTATCACCAATTGCGTTTAAGATAATGTAGGTACCTGAGGTTGCTGATAACCAACCCAAAGCTAAGAACATTGCGTTAAAGCCCTTGATCATACCAGCAGCACACATTGCACCTAAAAGTGGATTGAAGATACCAGAGATTAAGTCGATAAACTTATCAGTTAAACTCATGTTACTGTTATCAACATAGTCATCAGGAACTGATCCACCATCTCCAAAGCCACCAATTTTAATTAAAGTATTGTAGACGTCAGCAACGTTATTTCCAATAACAACTTGATATTGTCCACCAGATTTAACTAGTGACAAAACACCATCAGTTGCTTTCATCTTTTCGTCATTTGCCTTTGAAGTATCCTTCAATTTAAAGCGTAGGCGAGTTGTACAATGCACCACGCTGGCAACATTTTCTTTACCACCAACGTTGGCGATAATTTCACGACTTAGTTCTTCGTAAGCCATTTTTTCCTCCAAAAATCTAAAACCCGAGAATATAAAGAATCTGCTCTGTAAATTACGTTACGCAAAATACATAGCTCATCTTTAAGTTCTCGGGTTAATGCCTGTAAACAGTAACACACCGTTTAAACTAGTAATTAATTTTTAATTGAAGATTGCTCTGAATCATCAGTATGATCACTCTTCTGGCGATGAGTAACTCGCCATACATGAAGCGTTAAATATACTTCATCATCAGGTTGCAATTTCCAACCAGCTTGTTTAGATAAATAAGTGCCGATTTTTAAAACCGTCTCGTATGCTTTTTGATACTTTACTTTCATTAGTTCAAGTAAAGAAATATCAAGCTCACTCCCATCACCTTCGTCATCTATTGGGTAGAGATGGCGTACCATAAATGATCTAAGATGCGTCATAAATCTACTAAAATTAAATGATTCAGTGTCAAGTTGCATGCCGTATTGATATTCAATAATTTCAACTACACCGCGTATCAGCTTGGTAATCTTGATTGTGTCTTGAATTTTAGCTTGATTTGAACCGGCGTTGATAAAGTGGTAAGTAAGAAAAACTTCTTCCGTCTTTGGAAAAGCTAATCCTGTTTCCCCTTCAATCAACCTCAGTGCGTCTTTTGCAGCCGCATACTCTTTTGGAAATAGTTTATTTAATTCCCAGCCGAGCGTATCCTGCCCAAGTTCAACACCTTCATCGTTTCGCTTTAGCATAAAATCGATGTGATCAGCTAAAACCAGATACTGATAATCAGAAAACTTTACGTCCAATCGCTTGTTAACTAGATTAATAACATCGGTTGTTAAGGACAATGTTCGATCGTCAAGATCACTAACACTATCAATCATTTCCATGTTCTTCTCAACTGCAACAAAGCGACGGGTAATTTTATCTTCATCAATCGGATCGCCTGGCTTTTTACCAAAGCCAATGCCATTTCCGATTACTACCCAATCAACACCAGATTCATCCGACACCAAGGCAGCGTTGTTGTTAAAATTTTTGATAAATTTCACTCAGCAAACTCCTCTTTCAATAAAAAAACCTATGAACAACACTATGGGCTTATATCCTTGTTGTTCATAGGTTAATGCCTGATCGAATCAGTAACACACTTATTTACGTATATGATTATAGAACAGTGTTAAAGCGATTTCAACAATTATTTGAAGATTTTTTATCAGTACTTGTATTTATTTCAAATAAATGTGCAAATAGCGCTTTTTTCTCTAAAATAAAGTATAGTGATTATTAAAAATAGCGGAAGGTAAACTAAATTGGCTAAAAAAAAGCAAAACTCTTCATCATTAAAACAAAAAATATGGTCTTCTATTCAAATTATTCTGATTGGTGCCCTTTTTTACTTGGGCGTTACCCTAATCTTTTTTGGTTCAGGCTTTGGTAGCTCCTATCTTTTCCAACAGAACGCTGAAAAAGCAACTTCGGAATTAACCCCTAAACAAGCCACCAAAAACAAAAAGCGCAAGACTAACTATGATGCGAGCAAAACAGAATCGATTAGCGCAAGCAGGATACTAAAATCAAAACAAGTTAAGGCCTATGCAATTGGACGTATTTCAATTCCAGCCGTTAACATTCATAATCCTTTATTTGCCGGATACGGTGATCAAAATCAAAATTTAGAATACGGTGTGGTTACCTGCCTGCCCGACAGAACGATGGGCGGCAAAAACAACTACGTTTTAGCCGGCCATTACATGGGATCATATGGACCAGCGGTTTTAGACAATCTGCATTTAGCCAAAATAGGTGACCTGATTTACGTAACCGATCTTAATCATATTTATGCCTATGAAACAAAAAGTATTTCATTTGCAGTCAAACCTACTCAGGTTGAAGTCGAAAATAATGTTAATGACAAAAGCATGATTACACTGATAACCTGTTCCGATTTCAACACTTCAAAATATGGCTATGGTGAACATCGAACTGTGGTCCAGGGCGACTTAATCAGTAAAGTTAAGGCAACTAAAGCAAATCTTGCCGCTGCAGAACTAACTGCTAATTCTGAATCCAAAGAAAATAAGAAAGAAATTTCTTTACCTGTTAAAAATAAGAAGAAAGTGGTCAAAAAACGCGTTCAGGTTCACTCACGTATCCACCCACATTTTTTCCAAAAAATGAGTGTAATCAGTGCTTGTATACTTGGCTTTAATATTATCTTTTTCATCATTATCTGCTGGTGCTTAGTGCGAACTTGGCGTAGATAATTTGGCTGAAACACGTGTATTAATAATGAAATCTAAAATTTCTGCTATTCATATACGTGTATTAGTAAAATGCTAAATAAATCAAATTAATAAGGCAAAAAGCCTGTTACTTTGGGAATTTCAACAAAGTAACAGGCTTTTTTCGTCAGTCATAAATTTTATTTAGACAAATTATTAATTCTGATATTAGAAATTTGGTCAATTATAATTTGATTTAAATTATATTATGAAATTTAATGGTTAGTTTTATCCTGTCCTAATATACTGTAAATGTACTTAACTTTATTCTATAGGAGGATATCATGGATAATCACAATAATATTCAACAAAAGAAAGAAAAGTTATTATTTTGCGGTATGGCACTAGCAGCACTGGGATTGGTAGCTGCTAGTCCAACCACTGCCAGCGCCAAAACTACTGCACCTGCTCAAACTACTGAGCAAACCACTGCAGATAAAGGTAATGCGGATGCTGACAAAGATACACCAATCGTAAAAGACTGGAATGGATTGAAAGTCACATATAATCAAAAGACACATGAACTAACCATCCCTGAAGGAACAATAGCAGCTCCTGATGGTTCTGATCCTACACCAATTAGTGCAATTAATGGTATTAAATACGATGAGATTCAGAGCATTAACTTTGAGGGTAAATTAACTATCAAAGGTTCAGCTTCTGGGCTTTTTAGCAGTCTTCCTAAACTAGAAAAGATTGATCTTACTAATGTTGATACCTCAAATGTAACAAACATGGATAATCTATTTGCTTTCTGCTCAGGCTTAAAAGAAATTGACGGCCTTACAGATACTGCAAACGTTACTAGCATGGGAGCAATGTTCTATGGCTGCTCAAGCTTGACTAACCTAGACTTATCCCACTTCAATACAAGCAAAGTTACTTGCATGATTAGTATGTTTAATGGCTGCTCAAGTCTAACAAAATTGAATTTAAACAATTTTGATACATCAGCAGTTGATATGCTGGATTACATGTTTACTGGCGACAAGAGCCTGACTTCATTAGATATTGGTAAATTTAAGTTGGGTAATTCTTCTGGAGTAAGCAAAGCCATCACTATGAGCAACATGCTTGAGGGTTTGGATGGTCTAACCAACTTTACGTTCAATGTAAATGATAATCTCAATAAAACTGGTTTTAATACAAAAGCCATCTGGCAAGAAGTAGGTACTGGTACTCCTGAAAAGCCTGCGGGAAAAGACAAGCTCTCCACTTCTCAATTACTTGCTAAATACCCTGTTGATAGTAAACAAGATGATGATAAAGACACTGATAAGACAGTAACTTATGTCAAAGTTGCTGAAGATCACTCAAGTGTAACCCCATCCTCTCCTTCAACGCCTACTGTTACCGCACCTGTTACTAACAACAATACTGAAACCAAACCAACTACTCCATCTACTCCTAAACCAATTGAGAGACCGGTTTACCGCGCAGTAATGCATAACACTTACGTTTATGATCAAAATGGTGCTCTTAAAAACGGTGAATACTTTGCTGGCCAATCTATTGCAACATATGGCACTAAAATAATTGATGGTAAGAAATACTACGCTTTAGGAGACAATAGCTTCGTTAAGGCTAATAATATTTCTGGTATTAAACGTAGATTAACTCACAATGCATATTTATATAACGCAAAGGGTAAAAGAGCTAACAGAAAAGTTCTTAAAAAGCATAAATCTGTTGTAACTTATGGTGGCTCTGTAAAAATCCACGGCAAACGTTTCTATATTGTCGGCAAAAACAGATATGTTAAGAAAGCTAACTTCTAATAAAACAAATAAATAGCAGCTCTTAAGCACTTATCGCTTAAGGGCTGTTTTTATATGTCTATATACAATTATGAAATGCAAATCACTAACACTTTATTCTCATCGATGATATAATAATGCCCAAATTAAACATGTTAGGAGTTAAAGTAAAGGGAATATTAAAATGAGCAAAAAAATCAAGGTTCAACAAGCAGAGAAAATACTGTTTGGCGCTATTGCATCTTCTGCATTAGTTGGTATTTCTACTAATATTAAACATGTAAAAGCTGACAGCTTGCCAACTAGTCAATCAGCACCCGCCAATCAAGCAAACAAAGTAGACTCTGACTCAGCCAGTGCAGAACAAGCAGAAAATACGCAAAGCCCAACAACTGCACCAACTGAGAATAACCAAGAAGTACAAACAGAAACTGATACTCCTGTCTCTTCACTAACTCAATCAGCTCAAACTGTAAATTGGAATGGGATAGATGATGTAACCTATGATGACGTCAGTAAAACACTAACGATCCCTGGAAGTTCTAAAACGATAACAGACCCTAGACGCATTCGTGATAATTTAGGTGCTATTGATACGACAAAAATTCAAACAGTTAATATTACTGGCCCTATCAAGTTAAGTGGTTCAATTAGAGGGCTTTTTAGTGAGCTAGATAATTTAACCACAATCAATGGGTTAGAAAAACTTGATACTTCTGACGTAAACGACATATCATTTTTGTTTGATCATGATGTTAATTTAACTAGTTTAAATCTAGGCCAGCTTAATACTGCTAACGTTACTAACCTGGATCACATGTTTAGTATGTGTCAAAAGCTAACGTCACTTGATGTTAGTCAACTAAACACAACTAACGTCACAATTATGAACTCAATGTTTTATGATTGTGAAGCTCTAACAAACTTAACTTTAACAGCTGCTAATGGCTCCACAAAATTTGATACCAGTAATGTTACTGATATGACTTCAATGTTTGAAAAATGCATTAATTTAACTAGCATTGACCTGAACAGCTTCAATACTTCAAGTGTTAAAAGCATGCAGCATCTTTTCTATCTATGTGCAAAGCTGCCAAGCATAGACTTGAGTAAGTTCAACACTGCTAATGTTACTAACATGGCTGGACTTTTTAGCAAATGCTATAGCTTAACTAAACTAGATTTAAGCAGTTTTGACACTAGAAATGTCACTGATATGTCCCACTTAGTCAGTGTTTGTGATAACTTAACTGACATAACTTTTGGCAATAACTTTAAAACCACGAATGTTACCAATATGAATTCAATGTTCTATCATCTACAAAATATGAAAGAACTGGATCTAAGCAGTTTTGATACTTCAAAAGTTACTGACATGGCATACATGTTCCAAAGTACTAAACTAACCAAAATTAATCTTAGTAGCTTTGATACTTCAAAAGTCACTAATATGAAATGGATGTTTTATCAAAGCAATGCTTTAAAAGAATTAGATATTCACAACTTTGATATGTCTGCTGTAACCAATTCTGACGAAATGTTGGAAGACCTAGACTCATTAGATATTTTAGTATTGGGTAATAAGAACAACATTAAGGATGCAAAGCTTAATACGCCAGGAAAATGGGTTAACGTAGGTCACGGTACACATAATAATGACAATAATCCGGAAGCTTCAAAAAACTGGTCTTCAGACGAATTAACAACAAACTACAATCCAGCTACAGATGCCGATCGCTACATTCACTTCACTAAAAAGCCTGAAACACCAGTTGCTCCAAGCACCCCGAGTGTTCCTGAACCAAGTAAGGCAGCAAATGTTACTGTTCACTATCAGGATAAGGACGGCAAAACACTTAGTCCTGATGAAATTTTAAGTGGCAACATTGGCGATGGTTATATTTCAAATACAAAAGAAATTCCTGGTTATGTATTACTGGAACGTCCTAATAATGCAACTGGCTTTTTCAGTGGCAACCCTCAGAATGTTACTTATGTTTATCAAAAAGCGGGCCAAATCGGCACTGATAATGAGAACGAAAACGTTGTTCCGGCAAAAAGTAACAGTAAGACTGGCACCACTAATAAAGCTAGCCAAAAGAAGTCAGCAATTTCAGGCCACTGTGCACAAAAAACTGATTCTCAAAAAGATCAAGTCTCTTCAGTTTCTACCGCCTCTTCGAAAGAAAGGACATTACCTCAAACTGGGTTTACGCAAGACAATACATTCTCATTATTAGGTCTATGTGTATTATTATTAAGTAGTCTATTTGGCATTGAGTTAGATGATAAGAAAAAACACAATAGTGATTAGTCTATCCCCAATTACTTGTATTAACTAGAATAACTTTAAAGATTAATATCTTATAGTTATTTGAAACTTAAAAACACGGTTCTGTTTTTAATCAGAATCGTGTTCTTTTGTTTGTCTATTTTTACGTACTGTGCACAAGCTTCGATTTTAAGTAGTTGCTTCTTGCAAGTAGTCTGTTTGTCTTAAAAATTCAGGTCCCCAGTTTATTGGTAACATGACTAGCTTTTTATCAAATGTGATCAATATCATAAAAGTTATTCGACTCTAGCCAATTTTGATCGCAAAAATATAATCTCGCCACTTGTTTATTAAAATTAGTCTAGTGCTTTTGTGCAAGATAAAACCCAGTTAGCTCTATAAGGAAGGCTAACTGGGTTTTAAATTCATCAATTGCTATAGTAGGTAAATACTTATGCACTTGCTTACTTTTTTCTTTTAAAACTACTCTGCTTGTGAGTTCTTTTATTTTTAGTTTTTAAGACGCTACGCTTACGTTTATTTTTATGCTTTGCCTTCTTTTTAGGTTTACCAGCTATTGAAGCGTTACCAACAGACTTAACTTTACTGTATACATAAGTAACACTTTGAGGAACAGAATCAAAGAATCCAGTTGCATTGGTCGGTCGAACTTTCAGTATGTAGCCAGCGATTTCCTTGTACATTGAGACATATCCTTCACCTAAATTACCTTTTAAGATCTCCTTAGGGGCAAGGGTTTTACCAGCTTCATTTTGATGGTAAATAGTGACATCTGCCCCAGCTATTGGGGTATCCGAACCCTTACTTGGTGTAGGAGATGGAGTAGGTGTAGGATTAACACGAGTTTTAGTGTAAACAAATGTTACTTCTTGTGCATCATGACCGAAAGTACCAGTAGCGTTCATAGGTGTCTTAACTAACTCGTAGTCAGTAATATCTTTAGGTTTAGCTGTATAGCTAGCATCGAGTTTACCGGAGAGGGTTTCATCAGGGGCAATGGTATTACCGTCTTCATCTTGGAAGTGAACAATAACATCAGCCCCAGCCTTCTTAGTGTAAACAAAAGTGACGTCATGAGTTTTGTGGCCAAAGGTACCAGTAGCGTTCATAGGTGTCTTAACTAACTCGTAGTCAGTAATATCTTTAGGTTTAGCTGTATAGCTAGCATCGAGTTTACCGGAGAGGGTTTCATCAGGGGCAATGGTATTACCGTCTTCATCTTGGAAGTGAACAATAACATCAGCCCCAGCCTTCTTAGTGTAAACAAATGTAACTTCTTGTGGGGCGTTACTAAATTGTCCTTTAACATTATCAGGTATCTTAACTAACTCATAGTCAGTAATGTCCTTAGGCGTTGCCTCATATGGATCATCGAGCTTACCAGTGAGAACTTGATCAGGAGCCAAGGTTTTACCAGCTTCATCTCTAAAGTGAACAGTGATGTTGCCTCCATCTACCTTAGTGTAGATATACGTTACTTCTTGTGGTTCATGAGTAAATTTACCAGTAGCGTTATTAGGTTGCTCAGCTACCTCGTAGTCTTTAATCTCCTCAGCCTTAGTTTCATATGAATCATCGAGCTTACCAGTGAGAACTTGATCAGGAGCCAAGGTCTTACCAGCTTTATCTCTAAAGTGAACAGTGATGTTGCCTCCATCTACCTTAGTGTAGATATACGTTACTTCTTGTGGTTCATGAGTGAATTTACCAGTAGCGTTATTAGGCTGCTCAGCTATCTCGTAGTCTTTAATCTCCTCAGCCTTAGTTTCATATGAATCATCGAGCTTACCAGTGAGAACTTGATCAGGCACCAAGGTCTTACCAGCTTTATCTCTAAAGTGAACAGTGATGTTACCTCCATCTACCTTAGTGTAGATATACGTTACTTCTTGTGGCTCATGAGTGAATTTACCAGTAGCGTTATTAGGTTGCTCAGCTACCTCGTAGTCTTTAATCTCCTCAGCCTTAGTTTCATATGAATCATCGAGCTTACCAGTGAGAACTTGATCAGGCACCAAGGTATTACCAGCTTTATCTCTAAAGTGAACAGTGATGTTGCCTCCATCTACCTTAGTGTAGATATACGTTACTTCTTGTGGTTCATGAGTGAATTTACCAGTAGCATTATTAGGTTGCTCAGCTACCTCGTAGTCTTTAATCTCCTCAGCCTTAGTTTCATATGAATCATCGAGCTTACCAGTGAGAACTTGATCAGGCGCTAAGGTTTTACCAGCTTTATCTCTAAAGTGAACAGTGATGTTGCCTCCATCTACCTTAGTGTAGATATACGTTACTTCTTGTGGTTCATGAGTGAATTTACCAGTAGCGTTATTAGGCTGCTCAGCTATCTCGTAGTCTTTAATCTCCTCAGCCTTAGTTTCATATGAATCATCGAGCTTACCAGTGAGAACTTGATCAGGCACCAAGGTCTTACCAGCTTTATCTCTAAAGTGAACAGTGATGTTACCTCCATCTACCTTAGTGTAGATATACGTTACTTCTTGTGGCTCATGAGTGAATTTACCAGTAGCGTTATTAGGTTGCTCAGCTACCTCGTAGTCTTTAATCTCCTCAGCCTTAGTTTCATATGAATCATCGAGCTTACCAGTGAGAACTTGATCAGGCACCAAGGTCTTACCAGTTTTATCTCTAAAGTGAACAGTGATGTTGCCTCCATCTACCTTAGTGTAGATATACGTTACTTCTTGTGGTTCATGAGTAAATTTACCAGTAGCGTTATTAGGCTGCTCAGCTACCTCGTAGTCTTTAATCTCCTCAGCCTTAGTTTCATATGAATCATCGAGCTTACCAGTGAGAACTTGATCAGGCGCTAAGGTTTTACCAGCTTTATCTCTAAAGTGAACAGTGATGTTGCCTCCATCTACCTTAGTGTAGATATACGTTACTTCTTGTGGTTCATGAGTAAATTTACCAGTAGCGTTATTAGGTTGCTCAGCTACCTCGTAGTCTTTAATCTCCTCAGCCTTAGTTTCATATGAATCATCAAGCTTACCAGTGAGAACTTGATCAGGCGCCAAGGTTTTACCAGCTTTATCTCTAAAGTGAACAGTGATGTTGCCTCCATCTACCTTAGTGTAGATATACGTTACTTCTTGTGGTTCATGAGTGAATTTACCAGTAGCATTATTAGGTTGCTCAGCTACCTCGTAGTCTTTAATCTCCTCAGCCTTAGTTTCATATGAATCATCGAGCTTACCAGTGAGAACTTGATCAGGAGCCAAGGTTTTACCAGCTTTATCTCTAAAGTGAACAGTGATGTTGCCTCCATCTACCTTAGTGTAGATATACGTTACTTCTTGTGGTTCATGAGTAAATTTACCAGTAGCGTTATTAGGCTGCTCAGCTACCTCGTAGTCTTTAATCTCCTCAGCCTTAGTTTCATATGAATCATCAAGCTTACCAGTGAGAACTTGATCAGGCGCCAAGGCTTTACCAGCTTTATCTCTAAAGTGAACAGTGATGTTGCCTCCATCTACCTTAGTGTAGATATACGTTACTTCTTGTGGTTCATGAGTAAATTTACCAGTAGCGTTATTAGGCTGCTCAGCTACCTCGTAGTCTTTAATCTCCTCAGCCTTAGTTTCATATGAATCATCGAGCTTACCAGTGAGAACTTGATCAGGCGCTAAGGTTTTACCAGCTTTATCTCTAAAGTGAACAGTGATGTTGCCTCCATCTACCTTAGTGTAGATATACGTTACTTCTTGTGGTTCATGAGTGAATTTACCAGTAGCGTTATTAGGCTGCTCAGCTATCTCGTAGTCTTTAATCTCCTCAGCCTTAGTTTCATATGAATCATCGAGCTTACCAGTGAGAACTTGATCAGGCGCTAAGGTTTTACCAGCTTTATCTCTAAAGTGAACAGTGATGTTGCCTCCATCTACCTTAGTGTAGATATACGTTACTTCTTGTGGTTCATGAGTAAATTTACCAGTAGCATTATTAGGTTGCTCAGCTACCTCGTAGTCTTTAATCTCCTCAGCCTTAGTTTCATATGAATCATCGAGCTTACCAGTGAGAACTTGATCAGGAGCCAAGGTTTTACCAGCTTTATCTCTAAAGTGAACAGTGATGTTGCCTCCATCTACCTTAGTGTAGATATACGTTACTTCTTGTGGTTCATGAGTAAATTTACCAGTAGCGTTATTAGGCTGCTCAGCTACCTCGTAGTCTTTAATCTCCTCAGCCTTAGTTTCATATGAATCATCAAGCTTACCAGTGAGAACTTGATCAGGCGCCAAGGTTTTACCAGCTTTATCTCTAAAGTGAACAGTGATGTTGCCTCCATCTACCTTAGTGTAGATATACGTTACTTCTTGTGGGTCGTTGCTAAAATGTCCCTTAGCGTTATCAGGTGTCTTAACTAACACATAGTTATCGATATCTTTAGACTTGGCCTCATAACTACTGTCGAGTTTACCAGAAAGGACTTCGTCATCAGCAATGGATTGACCATTTTCATCTCGGTAATGAACAGTAACGTTAGATACGGTCTTCTTAGTGTAAACATAAGTAACTTCTTGTGGTATGGTGCTAAAATATCCCTTAGCATTAGCAGGCTTGTCTTTTAGAACATAGTCGGGGAAAGTTTTTTCTTCTGAACTATATTCGCTTTCCAAATAACCAGATAAGACCACGTCATCAGCAATGGCCTTACCAGCTTCATCCCGGTAATGAACAGTAACATTAGCACCTGTTGGTGGAGTTGTAGTGTAAACCAATTTGAAGGTTTGCGCTTTGTCAGTATAGGTAATATTGTAAGATGGCTGACCCTCTTTTAAAAAATATCCAGGAATTTTTTCAGCAGTAATTACGCCTTCTTCTCCCATAATGCCGCAGGAAGTAGTGTCTTCATGAATCTTTGAACCATTTTCATCTAAATACTGTAAAGTAACTGGTTCACCAAAAAGTACATATGTATCTTCAACAAAATCCATTGACGAGCTTGCACTGCTAGAATAGTTAGCAATTAACTCTTTTGAACTCCATCTTTTTTTACCCTCTGGGTTACTAATAGTGTGTCCCTTACCGACATTTAGCCACGTACCAGGGTTTTCTAAGCCACAGTCATTATCTAACCTAGTTTTTTTACCTAGTTTTAAGACAGTCAGTTTAGGGAGATCATACAGCATATCTGGAGTTTCAATGTTACGCATATCTAAACTAGATAAATCTAGTTCTTTAAGACTAGTGCAACCTTGAAATGCTCTAAGCAGTGTCTGCGTGGGATTAGTTAAAGGATTATTGTTTAAAACTACTTTACTTAAATCTACAGTAGTCAGGCTGCTACAACCATAAAAGAGATCGGAGAGGTAGCTTAAGGCACCGGAAGTATGACTGATAAATTTAACTGAAACCAGGCTCTCATCCCAGCAGAACATTTGACGCACATCGACTAAGTTCGGAGCGGTCCAACTTGATAAGTCTATACTACGCAATTTAGGACATTTAAAAAACATCTGGTATGTATATTTTACTGAGGATGTGTCCATACCTGAAACATCGATATCAACTAAATTTTCACAATATGAAAACATTGAAGTAAAACTAGTACACTTAGAAGTGTCTAACTTGTTCATTCCAGTGACTTTCTCAATATTTTCAAAACCACTAAAAAGTTCCTTGGCTCCGTCTGTTCCAAGATCTACTCTGCCAACAATGTTTATTTTTTTTGCTAGTTTAAGTGAGTAGTCTTTATTGTCCTTATGTAAAACCAAATTAGAAAAAGAAGTTCCAGCTTGAATTGCTCGAGTCCCACCAGTAATTGTTAACACTTTACTAGTATTATTGTAGTATAACTTGATACCTTGGTAGCTATCATAGACAATGTCATCATCCGGTGCATCATCATTGCCCCCTTGTGTCGGCGATGTAGCACTATTAGTAGTTGTTTCAGTTGTAGATACACTATTGTTGGTATTATTTACAACTTCTTCTGTTGGCGTTTGGGAATCTTTAGTAGTTGCTTTGTCAGCCTTGACTAATTGAGGATTAGTCAAAAATAAGCCTAAAAGTAGGGTTGCAGAACTGCTAAATAGTAGTTTGCTCTTTGAATTATTTATTTTCCTCATTGTGGATAGTACCTTTCTGTCCAGTTATATTTTGTATAGATACGCAAATAAAAGCGAAAATGTAAACAAAACATGTAATTTAAGCAATGTAGCATGTAGCCTAGTTTTAGTTACTTAATAGTGAATACTCAAAAAACTATTGCGATTTGAAAACAAAATAGATATTCAATATTACAGCTTAAAAGTGCTTCTTTATTTATGTTCATGAATGCTGGACTATTTATTTTACTTTTTGATAGTACAATTAAAAAGTAAAATGTCCATGATTATATTTTAGGAATTAACTACCAATTAATCAATAGTAATTTAATATATTTTTCCGATAAGCTTAAGCTATAGTGTATAACAAGCAACGAACTGAAGTATAATTATAGACACGACTAACACACAAAAGCACAGATTAGTATATATATATATATATATATACTAATCTGTGTTAAGAAACTTTAGTTTTGGTGCTTAATAAAGTAATGGTCCCTGTACTTATTGTAATAATAGATCCAATAGGAAGTGTTAAAAGCTGTTGATTACGATTAGAACCCGTTTCAGGCAATTGTGAATTTACAGAAACATGATTTGGATTTTGGCTACTAGTGTTGCTATCCACATGCTGAATATGACTAGATCTGGTACTACTTACAAGATTATGCGGAGTCTTTTGTGTCATTCGCTATTGGTGAGCTAATGATTGCAGGGACAATAAATATAAATAATTCCTTGTGGATTACTATGAAAGAAACCAGTGGCATTTTCTGGACGTTTTTTAAAAATATAATCATTGATTTTTTAGCAGATGTGACGTAACCGTCGCTAATGCTGCCACTTAAGATTTTATCCAGGGCAATCGTGTTTCCACTTTCAACTTGGTTATGAATGATACCTGTAGAACTTTGAATAGATAACTTATGTTTTTGACAGAATGCTGAAAACTCCTACCGACATTTAGCCATGTGCATCGAATATTTAGCTCCGAGTAATTAGGACCTTATTGTTTTCTAAAACTAGAGCCGTTTTACTACCTAATACTAGAGGATTTAAATAACCACGTCCGATAGCATTTCCCAAATAGAATCTATTGAGCTACCAACAGAATTAATATTACTTATGTCTAGCTTTTTTAAGCTCGCGTAGTTAGCAAACATTCCAGAAAAATTTATAACATTACACATATCGAAATTAGCAATATTAATGTCGCGTAATGAGTAATCGTCTTGGAATAGGTATGACATATTAGTAACATTTGAAGTATCTAGGGATTCCAAATCTATTTTTTCTAGTGCGGAACAGAACTCGAACATGTGTGGCATGCTAGCGACTTCGGAAAAGTCTAGATTATTCAAGCCGCTTATTTCAACTAAATATGGCAATTCGAAAAATAAGGAAAATGCACTACCAATTATTTTTACTTTTCCGACAATTTCTATTTTTTAACGGAATAAAGTGGTATGTAGCTGTCTGGTTCATTGGGCGCTTCAATGTACCAATCTGTGATACCAATTGGCCAGTTTTCTTTTGCTACCATTGTTCCCCCATGTATGCTTAGCAATTCCTTGGTTTTGTTAAAGGTGAAATCCCATCCCTTAATATTGCCAGTATATATCTTATCTTTCTCAGGGGCAGTATTAGGTTGATTAGTATGATTCTCGTTAGTACTATCATTAGAAGGGGGGACGAGATGTTATTTGAGTCATTGTCACTAGCTGATTCAGGTTGACTTTCTTCGACCACAGTTCTCGTTTGAATGGAAATGGCTCTCTAGATTTGCTGCAGCCTTATTACCTGGATTTTGTTTATTAATCATTTGATTAGTAACAGCTTTGTTTGCTTTAACTAGTTGAGGTTGGGAACTAGTCCTAAAGATATTAGAGCTGAACTGCTGATTAAAGCCTTTTTAAGCGATAATAACTTTTTATACGTATTAATAGGTTTTGATTACCGAAAATTGGTTAGTCATAAAGATAACATGCAAAAAGCATCGAGTTTAATAATTACTCGATGCTTTTCATGTTTGATAGCTTACTTAGTTCGTTCCCTTACGACTACTATGCATCCCTATCAAACCTCCAAATATTGATAAGAATCCTGATCCTAAAATAGCTACTTGCATAGGTTTGTTTATACCTGTGTGCGGTAGAGAGCCATAATCCACAGAGCTTTGCATACTGCTTTTGGAGTTCTGTGAATCGTGATTGATGGTGTTAGAATTAGCAATCCTAACACCAGCTCCGGCTTTCTTTGTATCAAGGTTAGCTTTATTGTCTGTATAGTTATAGATGTAATTAACTGACTGTTGATTGGCGGAGAAAATACCAGTTGCATTTTCTGGATGATTAGATAGTGTATATCCTGGAATATTCTGGGCGTAGCTTACATAGCTTTGACCAATTTTGCCTTGCAAGGTCTTATAAGGCAAAATTTGATTACCTGCCCTATCAAGATAATGCACGGTAACATATCCTTTGTCACTAGGAGTTGGAACAGTACCTGCATTCTCAGTGTCTGTCATTGTACCGTCAGAAGCACCTAGGATAAAAGTTTGTGAACCAACTTTTTCACCTTTTTTTAGTGTTCTTCTTCTTAATTTTTCCTTCTTAGGCACGGCGCTTTTTCCTGCACCAGAAGTAGCTAATTTTCTGTCGGAAACTTTTGGAAAAGAAGTTTTTGAACCAATAGTGGTAGCAAAAACAGGATTAGTCCCAATTAAAGTTGTGCCAAAAGCCATCATTGCTAAGGTATTCAATAGTAATTTCTTAAATTTTAAATGCCCGTTTATTTGTCTATTCATTTTTATGCACTTGCTTTTCTGTTCTTTCAAATAAACAAAATTTGAATAAAATTTGAATAATATAAATTACTTTTATGACTATTAAAGTGTAACACGTCTTTTTTTAAAAGTATAGTATAAACTAATAGACACTTATAGTTAATAGTTTAATACTTGTAACTTATAACACTAAAAGTCTGATGAACGGCTCTGTGGCAGGAGTATAGACCAGTTTAGTATAAACTGGGGTACTTATACTGAAACATTTGCATTATAACTTAATTTTATTAAACCTAGATTTTCAAAAATCACGATATAAAAATGTTGATATACAGGTGCAAAGAACGTTTTTAGCTATTGGATAATGATTTAGGCGCTTTTCGTTATTTTATATACTATATTACATATATTTATCAATCCCATTTTAATATTCATATATAACCATATAATAGTGATAATTATTCATTTAGTTATTTTACTTTTCTGCCATAAACTCTTTAAACACGGCAACAAAATACAATTCAAATTAAGAAATCGTATTCTAGCTTTGTTTTTCAAGTATCACTGTTATTAATTTTCTTTGCGTTTGTGTGTAAACCAACCGCTGGTTAAACTGCTCAAAATTGCGAGTAAACCGAGACCAAAGAGAGAAGTTTTTTCTGTTTTGTTATTACCAGTTTGGGGTAATGCCTTCGAATTATTTTCATTAACAGACGGATCTTTTGAAGCTGGTCTGAAGTTGATGTGCTCAGGCTCTACTGAGCTAGTTGAGGCGTTATAAATAGGGTATTTGGGAGCTTTAGAAGGTCTATTTACATTACTTGTATTATAACTGGTTGGAGTATTTGGATCAGACGATGCACCAATGTTTTCCGTAATGGAACTCCTGTCACTGTAAACATACGTAACGCTTTGGGGAAAATTATTAAAGAACCCTGTAGCATTGGTAGGTCTCGTCTTCAGCACATAGCCAGTAATGCTTTTAGCACTTGTTACGTAACCATCACCAACGTACCCTGTCATGACATCATCAGGAGCAACAGTGTTGCCACTTTCATCTTGATAATGAACAGTAACATTGCCAGCTTGAACACGTTGATGATCAGGAGTATTAGGCTGGTTGGGAGTTACGGGCGTATCAGGTTTTACAGGCGTACTTGGATCATCTGGTTGCTTGTTAGCCGTATAAACAAAAGTAATATCCCGCTTTTCTTTTGTAAATGTGGGCCTTACTTTATCTAAATCCTTAGTGTATGTTTCACCATCAACTTTTATGGCACTAAGAGTATATCCTGTAATAGACTTAGGAGGATCAATTTCATCTTTTTCTTCACCATATTCAACATGGTCAAAGCTTTTAAAAGAATTACCTTTGTCATCAACGTAATGGACAGAACAGGCATTTTCAGTAGATATTCGCTTATAAGTATCATAATCATATTGCGGATTATAACAATTTTCCAACTTAATGCTTGACCACTGAATGAGTCGCTTAGGCAGATTGTTAGCTTCTCCCATATTTATCCAAATAAAATCATCATCTTTATTGTATAAGTATAAGTTTGTGCGCTGCAACGTAAAGTTTTTGTTGCCTAACTTTAATGTATCCAGATTAAATAAATCACTAAGCATACCCGCATGCTTAGAATCTTCTTTGCACGAATTCATACTAAAGTTACGTAAATCAAGACTCTTTATAGAGTAGCATTTATTGAATAAGTCTGACATATCTGTCACTTTATCTGTATTAAAGTGACTTACGTCAAGTTCAGTTACTTTTTGACAGTTGTAAAACATACGTTTCATGTTCTGGACTTTTTCAGTGTTAAAACTACTTACATCAATTTTTGGCAACTGCTCACAGTTTAAGAACATGAAGGACATATCAATAGTGTTTGAGGTATCAAAATTGCTGGTATCAAGATTTGTCAAACTTATACATTCTTCAAACATATGCGACATGTTTGTAACATTCTTAGTAATAAAATTATTGGAATTAAAATTAATACTTCCTAAGGATTGGCACTTATAGAACATCTGGTTCATATCAGTAACACTTTGTGTTTCAAAGTTGCTAAGGTCAAGGCTTTGTAGCTTATCACAAAATGCAAACATACTTGCCATGTTAGTGACTTCTTTGGTATCAAAATTCCCTAGCTCAATATTTTCTAGACTTCTACAGCCCTCAAACATGCCCTCCATGCTTTTAACTTTTGAAGTATCAAAATTGCTAAGGTTGATGCTCTTTAAACTCGTTAAAAAGTTGAACATGTGCGACATATCTGTAACTTCAGAAGTATCAAGGTTTTCTAGTCCATCAATTTCCGTCACATTTTCGAGCTTATCATAACTAGTTTCATTGTATAAGCCATCAAACATGTAAGCAGCCGAGCCTTTTATTTTTAAAGGACCAGTTATAACTATTTTAGTTACTTTTGGTGGAACGTTACCATACGCTCTCATTAAGGCATTTGTAAGAGATTCATCAAACTGAAATGGCTCAGAATTCGAGTTGCCCGGAATTGTGATAACAGCAGTATCATCATCATTTACATCACAACTAACTTTGATGTTTCCCCAATCAAATGTCTGAGACTTTGCAGATTTAGTTAATTTTCTTGCAGAAATCTTGTCCTTATTTTTTACATTATCTGCAGTTATGCCTTGCCCAATTAAAGAAGTATTGTCACTACTATCTTCGCTAAGATCATTAGTAGCAACATTTGTATTACCTGAAGTGCTATCCAGAGATGCATTATCGGAAAGGACTTGATTATCATCTGAGTCTACAGTACTGGAATTAGTTTGCTCGTTACCATTAACAGATCCATCATCGCCATTATTTGTCTGACCGGCGCTAGCATTTTCTCGATTCACTACAGTTTGATCCCTAGGTACACTATCTGCTTTAGCAGTTTGTGGCTTAAGACAAAGTACACCAAGCGCAGCAGCCGTCATACTAGTGACAAATAGCCTTTCACTCATTTTATAAATATCGTGATTTTTGCTCATTTATATATGCTTCCTCCTACTATTAATCTAAATTCGCTGGTTTATATATTTATGTATATTGTACACGTGTATTTAAATATTAGCATTGGCCAAAAACATTGTGAACAAAAAATGGAAACATAAAAAAAGCTGATAAAATAATAATAATCTGCTTACTTTCATGACATGACAATTATTTATCAAACAAATATTTAAATCCAAAATAACGTTCTTGCTAGTTTTTGAGTAATAATACTTCTATGGCAATAATATTATAGATTCCCTATTAATGATGTTACTGATTTAAATAACAACATGTGCTACTTTTTAGATTATTGTTAATAAGTACTTTAGTTATATAAAAAGTATTTATGTATATTTTATAATCAACTTTTAGTTAATTAACATTATTTCTAGCTTCAAAATATAAGTAATAGTACGTAATTTATATTGCTGATTTCAAATTTTTGTTAATTTGAATGAACTAGGAAAATGCTGACTCATAATTTTAGTGTTTCAAATATAGCAAAAAAGCTCTGACATTTTATAAAATGTCAGAGCTTTCTAACTAATAAATTATATTCCTAAATCTTTTCGTAATTGTAATGCTTCTTCGTCATTGCCTAGTTGAATTAAAGCATCCTTTAAACCTAGAATTGGTTTGCCGTCACGGTCTGGAGTTGTTTGACCATGGGCCAGGGAGCTGAGGATTGCTTCGTTGACGATATCAACAGTAACTCTGAAGTAACGGTCAATCTTATCATCAGTGATTGCCTGAATGGTACTTAATTCATGCTCAGGAAAATGGCTGACGCGATTCGCAGTTGAAAAGGCAAGGGTGATTTCACCGCTGCCGTTACCACTGAATGAGCCGCTACGTGTGATTCCGATACTAGAGCGTTTTGCAATTCGTTTTAATTGACGTGAATTAAACGGAATGTCAGTAGCAATTATAGTAATGATACTACCTTTCTCTTTGCTATCTTTATTTTCAACAAACTTTTTACCAATTGCATGACCATAAATGTTTAAGTCAGTGCTGAGACCGAAGTTGGACATAACAAGTGTGCCCATTGTAAAAGTTTTACCGTCGATTTCTACCTGTCTTGAAGCAGAACCAATACCGCCCTTGAGTTCATAGCAACGCATGCCTGTTCCACCACCAACACCACCTTCTGCAAAGTCAGTAGTTGCAGCATCAAATGCAGCGTTGACATCGTCCTCGGTAACCCCTAAATCGCGAATATGGTTAATTGAGCTGTCATTGCATTCCATAATAATTGGATTAACGCTACCAGTTGAAAGGCCAATTTCAGGGTTCTCGGAAAGCATTCTTTTGACAAGAGCCATTGAAGCAGTCCCAACGCTTAAGGTGTTAGTTAAAACGAGCGGTGTTTCAATTGTTCCTAATTCTTCTACTTGTACAAGACCAGTGCTTTTGCCGAAGCCGTTAATGACATGAGCGGCTGCTGGCATTTTTTCGCGGAAGATATTGTCCTGACAAGGTTTAACTACTGTTACGCCTGTTCTAAGACGGTCAGTAACAATGGTTTTATGGCCGACTGTAATGCCAGCAACATCTGTAATTAGATTTTTTGGTCCGGGCTTAGTATCACTAAGCGCAAATAAAAGTGGTTTGTTAAGTCCCATTTTTGCTCCTTTTAATTATAAATTGTCTTCTTTTATTAAAACTGGTCAAGTGCTTTTGTGCAAGATAAAAACCACTTAGCTTTATAACACTAAGTGGTTTTTAATTTGCCATTTGTTACTTAAGGTAATTAGTCTTTTTTCCGCTTAATCCAAGCCAGAGCGGCCGCACTAGTGGCACTAATTAAACCTAAAGCAGTTGTAAGAAGCTGCGCAGTCTTGTTTTTACCAGTTTTTGGTAATTGTTGTGCTGTAGCTCCACTACTTTTTGGCGTATTACCTTCAAATTTATTGACCTTATGATAACTGGTTTCTGTAATCTTAGGCTGTCTAGTCTTTTGATGTTGATGATTACTCTTACCATTTGTTGCAATTTCAGGAACATCCTCCTGGTAGTCAGTATTCACCTTACTGTAGACATATATGACGCTCTTCGAATCTCTACTGAAAAAGCCAACGGCATTACTTGGTCTGGATTTTAGTTCATAACCTTTAATTTCCTTAGCGGCAGTGACATAACCATCACCAATTTTACCACTTAAAATTTCATCAGCAGTAAGTGCATTACCATTTTCATCTTGATACTGTACCGCAATATCAATTTTGTCGTCAACATTAGGTTTCGTATCGATTGGGTCTGAACCTTCGGAACCATTCGAGCCATCTGAGCCGTCTGAACCGTTTGAGCCTTCGGAGCTGTTCGAACCATCCGATCCGTCCGAACTGTCTGAACCATCTGATCCGTCGGAACCATCAGATCCATCTGAACCGTCGGAGCTGTCTGATCCGTCTGAACTGTCGGAACCATCTGAGCTGTCTGATCCGTCGGAGCTGTCTGATCCGTCGGAACTGTCGGAGCCATCTGAACCGCCAGATCCGTCGGAACCATCTGAGCCATCTGAACCATCGGAACTGTCTGAGCTGTCTGATCCGTCGGAACCGTCTGAACTGTCGGAGCCATCAGATCCGTCTGAACCATCTGAGCTGTCTGAGCCGTCTGAGCCGTCCGAACTGTCTGAGCCGTCGGAGCCATCTGAACTGTCTGAACCATCTGAGCTGTCTGAGCCGTCTGAACTGTCGGAACTGTCAGATCCATCGGAGCCATCTGAACCGTCGGAGCCATCTGAGCCGTCCGAACCATCTGAGCCGTCCGAACCATCAGATCCATCTGAACCGTCTGAGCTGTCTGAGCCATCTGAGCCATCTGAGCCATCTGAACCGTCGGAGCTGTCGGAACCATCTGAACTGTCTGAGCTGTCTGAGCCATCTGAACTGTCTGATCCGTCAGATCCGTCGGAGCCATCTGAGCCGTCGGAGCTGTCTGAGCCGTCTGAGCCATCTGAGCTGTCTGAGCTGTCGGAACTGTCTGATCCGTCCGAACTGTCTGATCCGTCGGAACCATCGGAGCCATCGGAGCTGTCAGATCCGTCGGAGCCATCTGAACTGTCGGAACTGTCTGAACCGTCTGAACCATCGGATCCATCTGAGCTGTCTGATCCGTCCGAACCGTCTGAGCTGTCAGAGCTATCTGAACTGTCGGAGCTGTCTGAGCCTTCTGAGCTGTCGGAGCCGTCGGAGCCATCTGAACCATCGGATCCGTCGGAACCGTCGGAGCCATTTGAACCATCTGAGCTGTCAGAGCCGTCGGAACTGTCGGAGCCGTCGGAGCCATTTGAACCATCTGAGCTGTCGGAGCCGTCGGAACTGTCGGAACCATCTGAGCCATCTGAGCCATCTGAGCTGTCCGAACCGTCGGAGCCGTCGGAGCCATCTGAGCCGTCGGAACCGTCGGAGCCATTTGAACCGTCGGAACTGTCGGAGCCATCTGAGCTGTCTGAACCATCTGAACTGTCGGAGCCGTCGGAACCATCTGAGCTGTCAGATCCGTCTGAGCCATCGGAACCGTCGGAGCCGTCTGAACCATCCGAGCCGTCTGAGCCATCTGAGCCGTCTGAACCATCTGAGCCATCGGAACCGTCGGAGCCGTCGGAGCCGTCTGAGCCGTCTGAACCGTCGGAGCCATCGGATCCATCTGAACTGTCGGAGCCGTTTGAGCTGTCTGAGCCGTCTGAACTGTCGGAACCATCTGAGCCATCTGAGCTGTCAGAGCCATCTGAACCGTCGGAGCCATCTGAGCCGTCTGAACTGTCGGAACCATCTGAGCCATCTGAGCTGTCAGAGCCATCTGAGCCGTCTGAGCCATCTGAACCGTCAGAACCGTCGGAACCATCTGAGCCATCTGAGCCATCTGAGCCATCGGAGCTGTCAGATCCGTCGGAACCATCCGAACCGTCGGAGCTGTCTGAGCCGTCTGAACTGTCGGAACCATCGGATCCATCTGAACCGTCTGAACCATCTGAGCCATCCGATCCGTCGGAACCATCCGAACCGTCAGAGCCATCGGAGCTGTCGGAGCCATCGGAACCGTCCGAGCCGTCAGAACCATCGGAGCTGTCGGAGCCATCTGAGCTGTCAGAACCATCTGAGCCGTCGGAACCATCCGATCCGTCAGAGCCATCTGAGCCGTCGGAGCCATCGGAACCGTCGGAGCCATCTGAGCCATCGGAACTGTCAGAGCCATCTGAGCCGTCTGAGCCGTCGGAACCATCAGATCCATCTGAGCCGTCGGAACCATCAGAACCGTCTGATCCGTCTGAGCCGTCTGAACCATCGGATCCATCTGAACCGTCTGATCCGTCGGAACTGTCGGATCCATCTGAGCCGTCGGAGCCATCTGAACCGTCGGAACCATCCGAACCGTCAGAGCCGTCTGAACCATCTGAGCTGTCAGAACCATCTGAGCCGTCTGAGCCATCTGAGCCATCGGAACCGTCTGAACTGTCTGAGCTGTCTGATCCGTCGGAACTGTCGGAGCCATCTGAGCCATCCGAGCCATCCGATCCGTCGGAACCATCCGATCCGTCTGAGCCATCGGAACCGTCGGAGCTGTCTGATCCGTCGGAACTGTCGGAACCATCGGATCCATCTGAGCCATCCGATCCGTCTGAACCATCAGATCCATCTGAACCGTCGGAGCTGTCTGAGCCATCTGAACCATCCGAACCGTCGGAGCCATCTGAACCATCCGAACCGTCGGAGCCGTCTGAGCCATCGGAACCGTCTGAGCCGTCTGAGCCGTCGGAACTGTCGGAACCGTCGGAACCATCTGAACTGTCTGAGCCGTCTGAACTGTCGGAACCGTCTGAACCATCTGAGCTGTCTGATCCATCTGAGCTGTCAGAACCATCTGAGCTGTCGGAACCGTCGGAGCTGTCTGAGCCATCTGAGCCATCTGAGCCGTCAGAACCATCTGAGCCGTCTGAGCCATCTGAGCTGTCTGAACCATCTGAACTGTCTGAGCCATCGGAACCGTCAGAGCCGTCTGAACCGTCTGAGCCGTCTGAGCCATCGGAACCGTCAGAGCCGTCTGAACCATCTGAGCTGTCTGAGCCATCTGAGCCATCTGAGCTGTCTGAGCCGTCGGAACTGTCTGATCCATCTGAGCCATCTGAACCGTCTGATCCGTCTGAACCATCAGATCCATCCGAACCGTCTGAGCTGTCAGATCCATCTGAATCGTCGGAACCATCCGAACCGTCTGAGCTGCCGGAGCCGTCAGATCCATCGGAACCGTCGGAACCGTCTGAACCATCTGAGCCATCTGAACTGTCGGAACCGTCTGAGCCGTCTGAGCCGTCTGAGCCATCGGAACCGTCAGAGCCGTCGGAACCATCTGAGCTGTCTGAGCCATCTGAGCTGTCAGAACCGTCGGAACTGTCTGAGCCATCAGAACCATCTGAGCTGTCAGAACCATCTGAGCCATCGGAACCGTCAGAGCCGTCGGAACCATCGGAACCATCTGAGCCGTCGGATCCATCTGAGCCGTCCGAACCATCTGAACTGTCTGAGCCATCTGAGCTGTCAGATCCATCTGAGCCGTCGGAGCCATCTGAGCCATCGGAACCGTCTGAACTGTCTGAGCCATCTGAACCGTCTGAGCCGTCTGAACCATCTGAGCTGTCTGAGCCATCTGATCCATCGGAACTGTCTGAGCCGTCTGAGCTGTCTGATCCATCTGAGCCGTCGGAACCATCTGAACTGTCTGAGCCATCAGAACCATCTGAGCTGTCAGATCCATCTGAGCCGTCTGATCCATCTGAGCCATCTGAACTGTCTGAGCCGTCGGAACCATCTGAACTGTCTGAGCCATCAGAACCATCTGAGCTGTCAGATCCATCTGAGCCGTCTGATCCATCTGAGCCATCTGAGCCATCTGAACCGTCTGAACCATCGGAGCTGTCTGATCCGTCCGAACCGTCGGAACCGTCGGAGCTGTCTGAGCCGTCTGATCCATCTGAGCCGTCGGAACCGTCAGATCCATCTGAGCCGTCGGAACCGTCCGAGCCGTCGGAGCCGTCTGATCCGTCGGAGCTGTCTGATCCATCTGAGCCATCTGAACTGTCAGAGCCGTCTGAGCTGTCTGATCCATCTGAGCCGTCGGAACCATCTGAGCCATCGGAACCGTCTGAACTGTCTGAGCCATCAGAACCATCTGAGCTGTCTGAGCCATCTGAGCCATCGGAACCGTCTGAACTGTCTGAACCATCTGAGCCGTCTGAACCGTCTGAACTGTCTGAGCCATCAGAACCATCTGAGCCGTCTGAGCCATCTGAGCCATCGGAACCGTCGGAACCATCTGAGCTGTCGGAGCTGTCGGAGCTGTCGGAACCATCAGATCCATCTGAGCTGTCGGAGCCGTCGGAACCATCTGAGCCGTCGGAACCATCAGATCCATCTGAGCCGTCGGAACCGTCGGAACCATCTGATCCATCTGAGCTGTCTGAGCCGTCGGAACCGTCTGATCCGTCTGAACTGTCTGAACCGTCAGAGCCATCTGAGCTGTCGGAGCCGTCGGAGCCGTCGGAACTGTCTGAACCGTCAGAGCCATCTGAGCTGTCGGAGCCGTCTGAACCGTCGGAGCCATCTGAGCCGTCTGAACTATCTGAACCATCCGATCCGTCTGATCCATCTGAACCGTCTGAGCCGTCTGAACCGTCTGAGCTGTCAGAGCCATCTGAGCTGTCTGACCCGTCCGAACCGTCTGAACCATCAGAACCGTCTGAGCTGTCTGAACCATCTGATCCGTCGGAGCCATCTGAGCTGTCAGAGCCGTCGGAACCGTCTGATCCATCTGAGCTGTCGGAGCTGTCGGAGCCGTCGGAACCGTCTGATCCATCTGAGCTGTCGGAGCTGTCGGAGCCGTCTGATCCATCTGAGCTGTCAGAGCCATCTGAGCCGTCAGAACCATCTGAACTGTCTGAGCCATCGGAACCGTCAGAGCCGTCTGAACTGTCTGAGCCATCGGAACCGTCAGAGCCGTCGGAGCCATCTGAGCCGTCGGAGCTGTCGGAGCCGTCGGAACTGTCTGATCCGTCCGAACCGTCTGAACTGTCTGAACCATCTGAGCCGTCTGAACTGTCTGAACTGTCTGATCCATCTGATCCATCTGAGCCGTCGGAGCCATCTGAGCTGTCTGAGCCGTCGGAACCGTCGGAGCCGTCTGAACTGTCTGAACCGTCAGAGCCATCTGAGCTGTCTGAGCCGTCGGAGCCATCTGAGCCGTCTGAACCGTCGGAGCTGTCTGAACCATCTGAGCCGTCGGAGCCGTCGGAGCCATCTGAGCTGTCGGAGCCATCTGAGCTGTCTGAGCCGTCGGAACCGTCTGATCCGTCTGAACTGTCTGAACCGTCAGAGCCATCTGAGCCGTCTGAACCATCGGAACCGTCGGAGCTGTCGGAGCTGTCGGAACCATCTGATCCGTCTGAACTGTCTGAACCGTCAGAGCCATCTGATCCGTCTGAACCGTCCGAACCGTCTGAACCATCGGAGCCGTCGGAGCCATCTGAGCTGTCTGAGCCGTCGGAACCGTCTGATCCGTCTGAACTGTCTGAACCGTCAGAGCCATCTGAGCTGTCGGAGCCGTCGGAGCCGTCTGAACTGTCTGAACCGTCAGAGCCATCTGAGCTGTCGGAGCCGTCTGAACCGTCGGAGCCATCTGAGCCGTCTGAACTATCTGAACCATCCGATCCGTCGGAGCCATCTGAACCGTCTGATCCGTCTGAACCGTCTGAGCTGTCAGAGCCATCTGAGCTGTCTGACCCGTCCGAACCGTCTGAACCATCAGAACCGTCTGAGCTGTCTGAACCATCTGATCCGTCGGAGCCATCTGAGCTGTCAGAGCCGTCGGAACCGTCTGATCCATCTGAGCTGTCGGAGCTGTCGGAGCCGTCGGAACCGTCTGATCCATCTGAGCTGTCGGAGCTGTCGGAGCCGTCGGAGCCATCTGAGCTGTCAGAGCCATCTGAGCCGTCAGAACCATCTGAACTGTCTGAGCCATCGGAACCGTCAGAGCCGTCTGAACTGTCTGAGCCATCAGAACCATCTGAGCCATCGGAACCGTCAGAGCCGTCGGAGCCATCTGAGCCGTCGGAGCTGTCGGAGCCGTCTGAACTGTCTGATCCGTCCGAACCGTCTGAACCATCTGATCCGTCTGAACTGTCTGAACCATCCGATCCGTCTGAACCATCTGAGCCGTCTGAACTGTCTGAACTGTCTGATCCATCTGAGCCATCTGAGCCGTCGGAGCCATCTGAGCTGTCTGAGCCGTCGGAACCGTCGGAGCCGTCTGAACTGTCTGAACCGTCAGAGCCATCTGAGCTGTCTGAGCCGTCGGAGCCATCTGAGCCGTCTGAACCGTCGGAGCTGTCTGAACCATCTGAGCCGTCGGAGCCGTCGGAGCCATCTGAGCTGTCTGAGCCGTCGGAACCGTCTGATCCGTCTGAACTGTCTGAACCGTCAGAGCCATCTGATCCGTCTGAACCGTCCGAACCGTCTGAACCATCGGAGCCGTCGGAGCCATCTGAGCTGTCTGAGCCGTCGGAACCGTCTGATCCGTCTGAGCCGTCGGAGCTGTCTGATCCATCTGAGCCATCTGAGCCGTCGGAACCATCTGAACCATCTGAGCTGTCTGATCCATCTGAGCCATCTGAACTGTCTGAGCCGTCTGAGCTGTCTGAACCATCTGAGCCGTCGGAACTGTCTGATCCGTCTGAACCATCTGAGCCGTCTGAACCATCTGAACTGTCTGATCCATCAGAACCGTCTGAACCATCAGAACCGTCGGAGCTGTCTGAACCATCTGAGCCGTCGGAGCCATCTGAGCTGTCTGATCCGTCGGAACCATCGGATCCATCTGATCCGTCGGAACCGTCTGAACCATCTGAGCCATCTGAGCTGTCTGATCCGTCGGAACCGTCTGAGCTGTCAGAGCCATCTGAGCTGTCTGAGCCGTCTGAACTGTCGGAACCGTCGGAACTATCTGAGCCATCTGATCCGTCGGAACTGTCGGAACCATCGGAACTGTCGGAGCCGTCTGAACCATCGGAGCTGTCAGATCCATCTGAACTGTCAGATCCGTCGGAACCGTCGGAACTGTCGGAGCCGTCTGAGCTGTCTGATCCGTCGGAACCGTCTGAGCTGTCGGAACCATCGGAACCATCTGAGCTGTCAGAACCATCAGATCCGTCGGAACCATCCGAGCTGTCGGAGCCATCAGATCCGTCGGAACCGTCGGAACTGTCGGAGCCGTCTGAGCCATCTGAGCTGTCTGAGCCGTCTGAACTGTCGGAACCATCGGATCCATCTGAACCGTCTGAACCGTCTGAACCGTCGGAGCTGTCTGAACCATCCGATCCGTCGGAGCTGTCTGAGCCGTCGGAACTGTCGGAGCCATCTGATCCATCTGAGCTGTCAGATCCGTCGGAACTGTCTGATCCGTCGGAACCATCTGAACTGTCTGATCCATCAGAACCGTCTGAACCATCAGAACCGTCGGAGCCGTCGGAGCCATCTGAGCTGTCTGAGCCGTCGGAACCGTCTGATCCGTCTGAACTGTCTGAACCGTCAGAGCCATCTGATCCGTCGGAACCGTCCGAACCGTCTGAACCATCGGAGCCGTCGGAGCCATCTGAGCTGTCTGAGCCGTCGGAACCGTCTGATCCGTCTGATCCGTCTGAGCCGTCGGAGCTGTCTGATCCATCTGAGCCATCTGAGCTGTCGGAACCATCTGAACCATCTGAGCTGTCTGATCCATCTGAGCCATCTGAACTGTCTGAGCCGTCTGAGCTGTCTGAACCATCTGAGCCGTCGGAACTGTCTGATCCGTCGGAACCATCTGAGCCGTCTGAACCATCTGAACTGTCTGATCCATCAGAACCGTCTGAACCATCAGAACCGTCGGAGCTGTCTGAACCATCTGAGCCGTCGGAGCCATCTGAACCATCTGAGCCGTCGGAGCCATCTGAGCTGTCTGATCCGTCGGAACCATCGGATCCATCTGAGCCGTCGGAACCGTCTGAACCATCTGAGCCATCTGAGCTGTCTGATCCGTCGGAACCGTCTGAGCTGTCAGAGCCATCTGAGCTGTCTGAGCCGTCTGAACTGTCGGAACCGTCGGAACTATCTGAGCCATCTGATCCGTCGGAACTGTCGGAACCATCGGAACCATCTGAACTGTCGGAGCCGTCAGATCCATCTGAACTGTCAGATCCGTCGGAACTGTCGGAGCCGTCTGAGCCATCTGAGCTGTCTGAGCCGTCTGAGCTGTCGGAACCATCGGAACCATCTGAGCTGTCAGAACCATCAGATCCGTCGGAACCATCCGAGCTGTCGGAGCCATCAGATCCGTCGGAACCGTCGGAACTGTCGGAGCCGTCTGAGCCATCTGAGCTGTCTGAGCCGTCTGAACTGTCGGAACCATCGGATCCATCTGAACCGTCTGAACCGTCTGAACCGTCGGAGCTGTCTGAACCATCCGATCCGTCGGAGCTGTCTGATCCGTCGGAACTGTCGGAGCCATCTGAGCCATCTGAGCTGTCAGATCCGTCGGAACTGTCTGATCCATCAGAACCGTCTGAACCATCAGAACCGTCGGAGCTGTCTGAACCATCTGAGCTGTCTGAGCCGTCAGAGCCATCTGAACTGTCGGAACCGTCGGAACTATCTGAGCCATCTGAGCTGTCTGAACCATCAGATCCGTCGGAACTGTCGGAACCATCGGAACCATCTGAACTGTCGGAGCCGTCTGAACCATCTGAGCCGTCTGAGCTGTCAGAACCATCAGATCCGTCGGAACCATCCGAGCTGTCGGAGCCATCAGATCCGTCGGAACCGTCGGAACTGTCGGAGCCGTCTGAGCCATCTGAGCTGTCTGAGCCGTCTGAACTGTCGGAACCATCGGATCCGTCTGAACCGTCTGAACCGTCGGAGCTGTCTGAACCATCCGATCCGTCGGAGCTGTCTGATCCGTCGGAACTGTCGGAGCCATCTGATCCATCTGAGCTGTCTGAGCCGTCGGAACCGTCTGAGCCGTCTGAGCCATCTGAGCTGTCTGATCCATCTGAACTGTCAGATCCGTCTGAACTGTCAGATCCGTCGGAACCGTCGGAACCATCCGAGCTGTCAGAACCATCAGATCCATCTGAGCCGTCTGAGCCATCGGAACCGTCTGAGCTGTCAGAGCCATCTGAACTATCGGAGCCGTCGGAACCATCGGAGCTGTCCGAGCCGTCTGAGCCGTCTGAACCGTCGGAGCCATCTGAGCTGTCTGAGCCGTCGGAACCATCTGAGCTGTCTGAACCGTCTGAACCATCCGAACCGTCAGAGCTGTCTGATCCATCTGAGCCGTCTGAACTATCTGAACCGTCGGAGCCATCTGATCCATCTGAGCCGTCGGAGCTGTCTGAACTGTCGGAACCGTCGGAACTATCTGAGCCATCTGAGCCGTCTGAACTGTCGGAGCCATCTGAGCTGTCGGAACCATCCGAGCCATCTGAGCTGTCAGATCCGTCGGAGCCGTCGGAGCCGTCGGAACCATCAGATCCATCTGAGCTGTCGGAACCATCGGAGCCATCTGAGCTGTCGGAACCATCCGAACCGTCGGAGCTGTCTGAGCCGTCTGAACTGTCTGAACCATCGGAGCCATCTGATCCGTCGGAACCGTCTGAACCATCTGAGCCATCTGAGCTGTCTGAGCCGTCGGAACCGTCTGAGCTGTCAGAGCCATCTGAGCTGTCGGAGCCGTCGGAACCGTCGGAGCCATCTGAGCTGTCGGAACCATCTGAACTGTCTGAGCCATCGGAGCTGTCGGAACCATCGGAGCCATCTGAACCATCTGAGCTGTCTGAGCTGTCTGAGCCGTCTGAACTATCTGAGCCATCTGATCCGTCGGAGCCATCTGAGCCGTCGGAACCGTCTGAACCATCGGAGCCATCTGAGCTGTCTGAGCCGTCTGAGCTGTCAGAGCCATCTGAGCTGTCTGAGCCGTCTGAACTGTCGGAGCTGTCGGAACCATCTGAACTGTCGGAGCCATCGGAGCTGTCGGAGCCATCTGAACCATCTGAGCCGTCGGAACCATCTGAACTGTCTGATCCATCAGAACCGTCTGAACCATCAGAACCGTCGGAGCTGTCTGAACCATCTGAGCTGTCGGAGCCATCTGAGCCATCAGATCCGTCGGAACCGTCGGAGCCGTCTGATCCATCTGAGCTGTCAGATCCGTCGGAACCGTCTGAGCCGTCTGAGCCATCTGAGCTGTCAGATCCGTCTGAACTGTCAGATCCGTCTGAACCGTCGGAACCATCCGAGCTGTCAGAACCATCAGATCCATCTGAGCCGTCTGAGCCATCGGAACCGTCTGAGCTGTCAGAGCCATCTGAACTATCGGAGCCGTCGGAACCATCGGAGCTGTCCGAGCCGTCTGAGCCGTCTGAACCGTCGGAGCCATCTGAGCTGTCTGAGCCGTCTGAACCATCGGAGCTGTCCGAGCCGTCTGAACCATCTGAACTGTCGGAACCATCTGAGCCGTCTGAACCGTCGGAACCATCTGAGCCATCTGAGCTGTCAGATCCGTCGGAACCGTCCGAGCCATCGGAACTGTCGGAACCGTCGGAACCATCCGAGCTGTCGGAACCGTTGGAGCCATCTGAGCTGTCGGAACCGTCCGAGCCATCGGAACCGTCGGAACCATCCGAACTGTCCGAGCCATCTGAGCTGTCAGATCCGTCTGAACTGTCGGAACCGTCCGAGCCATCTGAGCTGTCTGAGCTGTCCGAACCATCCGAGCTGTCGGAACCGTCGGAGCCGTCGGAGCCATCTGAGCTGTCGGAACCGTCCGAGCCATCTGAACTGTCCGAGCCATCTGATCCGTCGGAACCATCTGAGCTGTCTGAGCCGTCTGAACTGTCGGAACCATCGGATCCATCGGAACCGTCGGAGCTGTCTGAACCATCCGAGCCGTCGGAGCCGTCGGAGCCGTCGGAACCGTCGGAGCCGTCTGAGCTGTCGGAACCATCTGAGCCGTCGGAACTGTCGGAACCATCGGAACCATCTGAGCTGTCAGATCCATCTGAACTGTCAGATCCGTCGGAACTGTCGGAACCATCTGAGCTGTCCGAGCCGTCGGAACCATCGGAACCATCGGAACTGTCGGAGCCATCGGAGCTGTCAGATCCGTCGGAACTGTCTGAACTGTCTGAACCATCTGAGCCGTCGGAGCTGTCAGAACCATCTGAGCCGTCGGAACCGTCTGAACCATCGGAGCTGTCCGAGCCGTCGGAACCATCGGAACTGTCGGAACTATCTGAGCCATCTGAGCTGTCGGAACCGTCTGAACTATCTGAGCTGTCAGATCCGTCTGAACCATCTGAACCATCGGAGCTGTCGGAACCGTCGGAGCCATCTGAGCCGTCGGAACTGTCCGAACCATCTGAGCCGTCGGAACCGTCTGAACCATCGGAGCCATCTGAGCTGTCAGATCCGTCGGAACCGTCGGAACTATCTGAGCTGTCAGATCCGTCTGAACTGTCGGAACCGTCGGAGCCATCTGAACTGTCAGATCCGTCTGAACTGTCGGAACCGTCGGAACCATCCGAGCTGTCGGAACCGTCGGAGCCATCTGAGCTGTCGGAACCGTCCGAGCCATCGGAACCGTCGGAACCATCCGAACTGTCCGAGCCATCTGAGCTGTCAGATCCGTCTGAACTGTCGGAACCGTCGGAGCCATCTGAGCTGTCCGAACCATCCGAGCTGTCGGAACCGTCGGAGCCGTCGGAGCCATCTGAGCTGTCGGAACCGTCCGAGCCATCGGAACTGTCCGAGCCATCGGAACCGTCGGAACCATCTGAGCCGTCTGAGCCGTCTGAACCATCTGAACTGTCTGAGCCATCTGAACTGTCAGAACCATCGGAGCTGTCAGATCCATCCGAACTGTCCGAACCATCTGAGCCGTCGGAGCTATCCGAACTATCCGAGCTGTCAGATCCATCTGAGCCGTCGGAGCTACTGGAGCCATCCGAACCATCTGAGCTGTCCGAGCCGTCTGAGCCGTTGGAACTATCCGAACCGTCCGAGCCTTCTGAATCGACCCAGCCCTCTATTTTTGAATAGACAAAAGTTATTGTTTGCTCATTATAGGTATACTGCCCAGTAACGGTGCTCTGGCTATCTGCTTTTAATTCATAGCCAGGAATTTTAGCAGCGGAAAAAGAGAAATTTTCACCGACATGACCAGGATGAACATCATCTTCTTTGATAGCATTGCCGTTTTCGTCTTGATAGTGAATAGTTACAGGTTTCCCCCACACACGAACATAGGTCTCGGCAGGCAAGTCAGGGTTAAGGTCGTAATCATCGAGAGGATTATAGTCAGGATCATAATCAGGATCATCGGGATCGGGATCCTCATCTAGACCAGCTTCAATATCTTCTTCAAACCATGCGCGATTTTTCATAAGTTCAAAGGAAGTCCAGCGAGTAGATGCTTCAGGATTTTCGATTGTGCCTTTACCAACATTGGCCCAAATACCAGGAATATTCAGTCCAGCTCCTGGTACCCAGTCATCGTTAGGATCATAGTTTTCTAAATCTTCTAATTCTTGCACGTTCATTAGGGGCGTTCTATGACCAAGAACAAGAACTTCTAGATTATTGACTCCTTTAAACATGTCATCAAAAAACAGACAACCTAGATCAAGATTCTTAATATTCAAAGTTTTTAAACTTGTACAGTTCTGAAACATACCTTCAACTTCAGCTGACCTATGAGTTTTAAAGTTGCTCAAGTCTAAATTAACTAAGCTACTACAATCTTCAAACATATGCTCCATACTAATCTGTTCTTTGAGATTGAAGGTAAAACTTGATACATTTACGTCAACTAGGCTTGTCGCACCCGCGAACATACAACTTAAATCTGTTGTCTTATACGTATCAAAGTTCGATAAATCCAGTTGGGTTAGACTTGTACAATCTTCAAACATATAAGACATGTCTGTAACTTGTGAAGTATTAAGTGAGCTTAGATCGAGATTAGTCAAACCGCTACAGCCGGAAAACAGCCCCGACATATTCTCGACCCGAGAAGTATCAAATGAGTTCAGATCAAAACTAGTTAAACTACTACAAACCGCAAACATACTTTCTATGCTGGTTACATTTGAAGTGTCGAGTTCATCAAGATTAATTGTAGTTAAACTACTACATCCCGCAAACATCCTATCAAATCTGGTTCTATTTGTTGTGTCAAGGTTATCGAGTCCCTCAATTTCTGTTAGGTCCGTGAGGTCAGCAAACAGACTACCAAAAGAGTATATATCAAAAATTTCTAATCCAGGACTAATTTTGCCTACTATTTTGATTTTTTTGGTATTCTTAAGCTCGTACGTATTATAATTGCCCCAAGGAGTCTTGACCCAAATAGAACCTTCAGCAATAGTATAATAGCTAACACCGGTGGTATAGACTTTAGGATCACAATATGTCCCCCCAAAAATAGTTAGCTCGTCCGTTTCGAAATTATAGGAGGCTTGAAGTTCACTTTTGGGGTAGTACTTAGACCCCCCACCCAAAAAGAGTTGACCTGTAACCACATTGGATTCACGCGGGGATACTGATTGGGCGGTATCAGTTCTGGCTGAAGTAGCTTGTGAGACAGTATCTCTGGTGCCTGTCGAACCAATTTGTGAGTCAGCGGTATTAACTGCGTTATTTTCTTCAACTTCATCAGGGCTCATTGAGCGAGTATCAGGAGTCGCAGAAGAATTAGGCTGATTATTTTGATCAGTCTCCCTTGCGGCAATTTTTCCAGCTTCATTAGGGTTTACTGTGCGCGTAGCAGAAGAATTAAGCTGCTTATTTTGATCAGTCTCCCTTGCAGTATTTTTCCCAGCTTTATTAAGATTTACTGTACGCGTAGCAGGAGAATTAGGCCGATTACGTTGATCAGACTTCCTTATGGTATTTTTCCCAGCCTTATTAGGCTTTACTGTGCGCGTAGCAGGAGAATCAGACTGGTTATCTTGGTCAGTGGATAAACTATCCGCTTTAGCTAACCGAGGATTAGAGAGAATTAATCCAAGTAAGATGGATGCTGAGGTGCTCAGCAAAATTTTACTTTTGAAATCACTAGTTTTTTTCATAATTATACCTTTACCTATGCTATTGATTTGTCAGTAACTTTTGTACGCTCAGTTTAAACAACTATGTGAACAATTAGCCAAACACAATCTATTCTTCACTAAAAAAGAAAGTGAAGGACTTTTTAATATATATCAAATTTTTCATACTTATTAATAAAAAAACAAGCATGACGCCAAATTAGTCTCTTAATGTGTAATTATGGCAAGAGATGCTCTGTGCATACAGTTAAAGTATAACATCTAAATATAATAGTAACTAGTTATTTTCGAAATTTATTAATTAATAGTAATAAAACTACTCTGCTCCTGAGTTTTTCGGAACAGTCTTCTGCTATATAGGCAATGGTATGATGCAAATTTTAATATTAACTAAAAGTATTTTGCATTTCGCAGTCAAAAGCACCAGTACGCTCTAAACGAATCTGCCATTGCTGGTATTAAAGCAGACAATGCTGCAAATACAGCTAGCAAAAGAGCAACTCAGTTGTTACTAGTTCAAAGATAGCTCTCCTAACAACTTATAAATCACAAGCAAAGAACGCAGCTTTAAGCACTGCAAGCCGGAGTTTGCCACAAACGGGTGTAAAACAAAAGTTCGCAATTGGCTCTTCTAGGATTAGGTTTCTTATCAATATTTGAAGGTTTGATAGGAGCGTAATAGTCGTAAGGGAAAGAAATTGAGTTAGTTATTAAACGATATGAAAAAGCGAATCAATACGATTCTCTTTTATACTCTAAATTTCAAATCCACTGCTCCATTTTTAATATAATGCTCTGAATTATCCTTTCAGTTTACAAGTATTAAGCTTCCATTAAAAAACAGCAGAAAATCACTGTTTTTGAAAAATTTTTCAAAATAATAGTTTTCCTTTTTACCGTGATTTTTCGCCTAACTATTCTTTCAAGTCAGTTTATTTAAAATTTTAAAGTTCTTACTAAACATAATTTTACCAACCTATAATATATAATTGCTTGTTATTTTTGCAGAGATATCAAGAGCTTCTTTTGTAATTTGTTATCAAATTATCGAAATTTTTCCTTTTACTGTTATCTTGATTTTTACATACATAAATATATAATGTGGAAATACGCATACATATATAATGAACGAGATGTATACAAATAAATGGTGAGGTACATTTAATAATGAAAAAAATAAACAACGTAACAGGAAAAGTTCTACTTAGTAGTTCAGCTACCGTTTTGCTTGGGTTAATTTCCGTTAATCCTCAGTTAGTCAAAGCCGATAGTTTCTCTACTAGTCAAACGACTTCTAGGGAAGAAACTACTACCAGTGAAATTCCAACCCCATCAGAAGATATCGCTAGTGAAGCCGCAAATACTGATGAACCCGCCGTGAGTCAAGCTCCAATAACCGTTCAAGATTCTGGTGTTAACGTAAGTGAAAAGCGAATTGATGGAACTGCCGCTGGACTGCAAGTTTCCTATGACCTTGACACTGATGAACTCATCATTTTGGGAGGAACATACAAACAAATCGGTTTTTTGGACGATCGTTTTTCTGACTATTCCCTTTCTGACGGTGAAGGAAATTTCATAAAGCTTGGCTATGCTAAGCAGATTGTTATCACTGGCCAAATAAGTCTTAGCCCTTCAAATAGTGCCGCCTATTTATTCGCTGGTTTTCGTTCTGCATCTAAAATTGTAGGATTAGAATACCTAGACCTTTCCCAGGCAACTAGTACAGCTTCCATGTTTCGGGATTGTGAAGATTTGACTTCACTCGATCTTTCTAGCCTTAATACTGCTAATGTAGATAACATGGCATATATGTTTGATGAATGTACATCTTTGACTTCAATCAGTCTTTCCGACTTTAATACTGCTAACGTGACTAACATGGCGTATATGTTTAGTGGTTGTTCATCTCTGACTTCAATCAATCTTTCTAGCTTTAATACTGCTAACGTGACTAGCATGGCGTATATGTTTAGTGATTGCTCATCTTTGATCTCACTCAACGTTTCTAGCTTTGATACCACTAATGTATCAAGCATGTCATGTATGTTTATGGCGTGTACAGCTTTAACCGCTCTTGACCTTTCTAGTTTCAATATCTCAAAAGTAATAGACATGTCATGTATGTTTAAAGATGATAAAAATCTCATCGACTTAAACATATCAAGTCTCAAGACCGCTTTACCTGTAGACCTAACTGGAACTTTTAATAACTGTACCAGTTTAGTTGAGTTAAATTTAGAAAACTTCCATATTCCAAATTCAAGTGAGGCAAGTTTCGAAGAAACATTCTATCATTGTACAAGTTTGCGGAAACTCAACATTAAAAATATTAATACAGGTGCTCCAGAGTACGACGATATGCTAGCCAAATTGCCTAGCCTAAATACTCTTGTTCTTGGTGAAAGCACTGATCTCACAACAGTATACAGCGAAGATATAGCCAATATAGATGATCCCAATACTCATGTGGAAAACGTAGGACTAGATACGGAAGGAATTTGGCTCAATGTTGGCAACGGTACAACAATTAGACCCGAAGGAACAGAACAATACAACTCTGAGCAATTAATGAGGGCACGTGTCGCAACCATAGATGGTACACAACGGAACTTCACAAAGGCTGAAACATATGTCCGCATGGGCTTGCCTATTACTATCCACCATGTCGATGAGTCCGGAAAACAAATTGCAGAAGATACTATTTTCCCTGGTAATTTGGGTGACCCTTATTCAATTATCGGCGACTCCGTTGCAGGTTATACTTTAAAAGCTGGTCAGTCCCCTGTTACTGGTATTTATGATAATGATAACGCCAAGGAACGGGAGTTTACCTTTACCTACATTAAAAATCCCGAATCGTCCACTCCTATCAAAGGAGAAGACGTCATTGTTCATTATCAAGATGAACAAGGCAGGACTATTGCACCTAATGAGATTTTGAGCGGAAATATAGGCGACGGTTATGTTTCAACCGCTAAGGAAATTGCAGGTTATACTTTAAAGGCTCGGCCAAAAAACGCTACTGGATTCTTCAGTGATGCTACCCAGAATGTTACTTACGTCTATAGTAAGATTTCCTCTAAGGCTGAAGGAGACCAAACTGATAACAAGGGTAACAGAAGCAGGAATAACGTAAACAAAAGCAATGGAACAAATAGTGCTACTCCTTCCAGCTCAAGTCGTTATGGTGATCGCACAAATGAACTTGGTAGCAAAGTTGACAGTATGCATTCAGCTAGCCACTCTACCAACAATCAACTGCCAAAGACAGGCTCTGAAAAAAAGGCCCAACTAGCAGCTATTGCACTTGGCTTAATCACTTTAACCAACGCTTTAGCACTTCTTTGGACAAAAATTAAAAAGTTTAGTAAATAACTACGCGTTGTCCCTAAAAAGCACCAACTATAATTGGACAGTTATGTTGGTGTTTTTAATTTTCTCAATTCATTCTTGAGAAAAATATTTTTTATATTAAAACCTGTTTTTTAGATTCTAAGCACCATTTCATCGACGTTGAGTATAGTTATTTTTGATAATCAACTTTCTTATCATCATTGAAAATGTATTGGTTCTCTTACAAATGGAGTGTTATTTATTTTCACTTGTACTGTAATGATTTTCTTCTTTATCGTTTTAAGTGCACCAATTCTTGACTTGATTTTGGCATATACACAAATATAATATAAATATACTAGTACATATGTAATAACTAGCTATGTACACAAATAACTGATGAGGTGCCTTTACTAATGAAAAAGACAAATAACTTAAGAGGAAAAACTCTATTTAGTAGCTCAGCTGCTATTTTACTAGGTTTGATTTCCATTAATCCCCG
Source organism: Lactobacillus apis (assembly GCF_003150935.1). NCBI lineage: Bacteria > Bacillati > Bacillota > Bacilli > Lactobacillales > Lactobacillaceae > Lactobacillus > Lactobacillus apis. Next base: position 1,569,709 of record NZ_CP029476.1, read on the forward strand.
ATTAGTCAAAGCAGATAGTGACCTTACAAGTCAAACAACACCACAGGAAAGAGATACTACAGATGAAATTCCAACCCCATCAGAAGATGATGTTATCAATGATGATACAAACATAAGTGAACCAGCTTTGGTTCAAGATTCAGTAGCAAATCAGGCTACTGAGACTGATATAGGTAAAAAGCGGATTGATGGAACTGCCGCTGGACTACAAGTTTCGTACGATCTTGACACTGATGAACTCACCATTCTTGGTGGAACATATACAAATATTACCAACTATGCCGATCGTATTTCTAACTATACCCTTTCTAATAGCGAAGGAAATTCTATAAAGCTTAAACGTGCTAAGCAAATTATCATTACTGGCAAAATAAGCCTTGATGATTCAAATAACGCCAACTTTTTGTTCGACGGTTTTTCATATGCATCAAAAATTGTAGGTCTAGAATATCTCGACCTTTCTCAAGCAACCAGTACAGCTTTCATGTTTCGTAACTGTCAAAATTTGCTCTCACTTGATATTTCCAGTTTCAATACTGCCAATGTCACAAACATGGGAGCTATGTTTGCCAACTGTAGTAATTTAGACTACCTAGATGTTTCAGCTCTTAATACTGCAAAAGTGACAAATATGGACCGCATGTTTTATAGTTGTAGTAGCTTAATTTCACTTGACCTCTCTAATTTTGATACTACTAACGTTACGAGCATGTATGAGATTTTTTCAGACTGCAGTTCCCTGACCTCACTCAACCTTTCCAGTTTTAACACTGCTAACGTGATTACTATGGAATTTATGTTTAGTGGTTGCTCTGCTTTGCCCACTCTCAATCTGTCTAGCTTTAATACTGCTAACGTGACTACCATGGAGTATATGTTTAATGGCTGTGCGGCTTTAACTGCACTTGATCTCTCTAATTTCAATACTGCAAAAGTGACAAGTATGGGCGGTATGTTTTCAGGAAATGAAAGCCTCGTTGACTTGAATATATCAAGTTTCGACACTTCCTCACTTTACGTCCTATATGAAATGTTTATGAATTGTAAGAGTTTAACCGAGCTAAATTTAGAACACTTCCATATACCTGATATCGATGAGTCTGATTTCTCCCTTACTTTCTATGGCTGTACAAATTTACGTAAGCTTAATATTGAAAATATTGCTACAGGTGCACCGGAGTATATTCTTATGCTAGCCGGATTGCCTAACTTAAATACGCTTGTTCTAGGGAAAGACACTGACCTTACAACAGTATATGGAGGCGACATCGATGATATAGATAGTATACCTCCAGGATACTTGGATGATGTAGGATTAGATACTGAAGGAATTTGGCTTAATGTCGGTAAGGGAACAACAACTCATCCCGAAGGAACAGAGCAATTTACTTCTGAACAATTAATGAAGTCACGTGCCATAACCCTAGATGGTAAAAAACGTAATTTTACAAAGGGTGAAACATATGTCCGCATGGGTTTACCTATTACTATTCACCATGTCGATGAATCAGGTAAAAAAATTGGAGAAAATACTATTTTCCCTGGTAATCTTGGCGATCCCTATTCAATTATTGGCGATTACGTCGCAGGTTATACTTTAAAGGCTGGTCAGTCCCCTATTACCGGTATTTATGATAACGATGAAGATAGAGAAAAAGAATTTACCTTTATTTACATTAAAAATCCTGAATCCTCCGCCCCTATCAAAGGAGAGGATGTCACTGTCCATTATCAAGATGAAAACGGCAAAGCGATTGCATCTAGTGAAGTTTTAAGCGGTAATCTAAATGATGGTTATGTTTCAACCGCTAAAGAAATTGCTGGTTATACTTTAAAGAGTCGGCCTAAAAATGCTACAGGGTTCTTTAGTAATACTAAACAGAGCATTATTTATATTTATAGTAAAAACGCTTCTCCAACTGAAAGTGAAACTACTGGTAGCCCAGCACAGCCTACCAACACAGGCAATAATCAAATAGCTAATGGAGCAAATAATAGTCAAGCAGCTGCCCTTACTTCGAGTCCAAGTAGCTATAATTCTCTAGATAACAATGCTGATAGCCTAAATTCAGCTAACTCCCCTACCGACGACCAACTGCCAAAAACAGGCTCTGAGAAAAAGTCACAATTAACAACCATTGCACTTGGATCAATCACTTTGACTAGTGCTTTAGTACTTGCTTGGGCAAGAAATAAAAAGTCTGACAAATAGCTAATTGCTGATTTCAAAGGCATCAACTATACATTCATAGTTGGTGCTTTTATTTAAAATCTTTTCTTCCTGCTTTTGGACGTTTATCCCTACATATGAAAGGAAAAATGAACTCTAATATTAGAGTTCATTTTTGTTTATATTTTTATTCAACTTGCCCATATTTTTTCATTAATAAAAGCCCCCTCGTGTCAGATAAAATCTGTCCTAAACGGTAACGAGGGGGCTGTCCTTTGTATAGCTAGTATACTCAAGCATTAACTAAAATGTTAATGCAGGAATATATATTATATTATTTCAAATTAGTCTACTTAATCAATTCATTATGATATAGTTCAAGTGTTTTCTTATCAAATGCACACATTAGAACTTCAATATCATAAGAGCTATTTGACTCTAACCAATTTTTAACCGTAGCAAAAGCAATCTTTGCTGCTTTCTCCATTGGGAAGCCATATGCTCCCGTTGATATTGCAGGAAAGGCGATACTATGCAACCCCTTCTTTTTAGCTAATTCAAGTGAGTTAATGTAACAATCACTTAATAGATTATTATCGCTGGTTGCCCCGGAGTATATTGGTCCTACAGTGTGAATAACAAATTTAGCGGGCAAGTTATATCCTTTAGTAAGCTTGGCTTGTCCCGTTTCACAGCCATGAAGCTGACGACATTCTCCTAATAGCTGAGGACCTGCTGCTTGATGAATTGACCCATCAACTCCTAGCCCGCCTAGCAACGTCTTGTTAGCAGCATTTACGACAGCATCTACTTTTAAGGCTGTAATATCTGCTTGGATAACTTTTAAATTGGACATTATGTGTCTCCTTTCGTATCAGTACTTTAAACTAAAAAGCTGTTAGCCTTCTTCATAATAAATTGGCTAGCAGCTTTTTGATTAATACTTTTTATTCTAAATACATTTCCTTTAATTGGCTTAAATCAGCATCTGTAAAGCCAAGCTCTTTTTTAAAGAATGTTGCAAAATCGCCCCAGCCACCACGGATGGTTTCTGTGATGCCTCTAATGGCTGTCCCTTCTCCTTTGGTGACATTCATTTTTGCAACCATTTGCGCTATTTCATCGTTACTTGGCAGCTGACGTGAAACTGCAAAGTCATATAACTTATTTGTCAGTAAATAGTCCCGTGCAATTGTATCATCATCAACATCAAGTGCCATCAAGATTAAAGCTGATACCATTCCCGTACGGTCTTTCCCAGCACTGCAATGGTAGACAAGCGCATCCCCTTCTGGCAATTCCAATAATTCGGTAAAAATGCGCGCAAACATTTTTCGACTGTGCTCGCTTAATAAAGTTTGCTGATAAATCCGACCAATGAAATTATTGCTCAAATCTGGGATGTGGTGAAGTAAGCGAAACATCTTGTGTCCGTTGGGCCGATCTTCTGGATTTTCAGAATAAACAGGCAAGTCAACATAGTGAACATTTGGCCAAGCCTTATCAGGAGAAGACTGCTTTTCGTATTGCGAACGCAAATCACAGTCGATTGTCACATGTAAATCTGTAAGGTGCTCTTTATCCTCATTTGATAGAGAACTAAGGGAATCTGAACGATAGATTTTGTTCCACTTAACAGCTTGTCCTGCCTTATTTTGATAGCCACCAACGTCCCTAAAGTTTAATGGTCCGTCTAATTTTACAATTCGATCATGTGCCAATTTGCTCAACTCCTTTTTACTTAATTATCGCACTTATTCACCGTGAGCAAAAACTTGAGTTGCCTTAACAGCCCTCTTCCAGCCTTGGTATAACTTCTTACGTTTTGACTCTTCCATCTTACTTTCAAACGTCTTACCAACAACAAAAATATCTTTTAGTTCATCAACATCTTTCCAATAGCCAACTGCTAGTCCTGCTAAAAATGCAGCTCCCATCGAAGTTGTCTCTAAAGTCTGAGAACGTTCAATCTTTATTCCTAAAATATCTGCTTGGAATTGTAGTAGATAGTCATTATTTGAAGCGCCACCGTCAACACGTAAAGTTGGGATTTCGATTCCTGAATCAATTTGCATTGTGTCAACAACGTCTCGGGTCTGATATGCCAAGGATTGCAGTGTTGCTTTAATAAAGTCGTTTTTGTTTGTTCCACGTGTAACACCAAACACTGCTCCTCGAGCTTCTGAGTCCCAGTACGGTGCTCCTAGGCCAGTAAAGGCTGGAACAACATAAACTTCATCCTCTGACTTGGATGCTAAAGCGGCTTTTTCAGATTCTTCAGCCGTTTTAACCATCTTCATCGAATCGCGCAACCACTGAATGGCACTACCAGAAACAAAAATCGAGCCTTCAAGTGCATAGTTAATTTTACCATCTAAACCATACGCAATCGTAGTTAATAAGTTATTATCAGACTCGGTTGGTTCTTCACCAGTGTTCATAACGATAAAAGAGCCGGTACCGTAAGTATTTTTAACCATACCCTTCTTAAATGCCAACTGGCCAACTAGTGCTGCTTGTTGGTCACCTGCAATACCGCAAATTGGTACTTCCCCACCAAAAAAGCGGTAAGACTTTGTATAGCCATAAATTTCAGAGTTTGATCTAACTTCCGGCAACATTTTCTTAGGAATGTTGAGTAATTCAAGAATGTCATCGTCCCACTTTAAGTCGTGGATATTAAAAAGCATTGTCCTTGATGCATTGGTGTAATCCGTAATGTGAGCTTCACCATCAGTTAACTTCCATAATAACCAGCTATCAATGGTACCAAATAGAAGATCTCCCTTTTCGGCTTTTTCTTGTGCGCCCTCAACGTGATCCAAAATCCAACGAATCTTAGTTGCACTGAAATACGGGTCAATGATTAAACCAGTTTTTTTATGAATCATTTCACCATAACCATCAGCCTTGAGCTTCTCCGCCAATTCTGTGGTTTGTCTTGACTGCCAAACAATTGCATTATAAATTGGTTTACCAGTTTTTCGATCCCAAATAACAGTCGTTTCACGCTGATTTGTAATCCCAATTCCCTTAATTTGTTCTGGGCGAATACCCGAATTTATAATGGTATTAGCAATGGTAGTTTGAACAGCGTGCCAGATTTCTTCGGCCTTATGTTCAACCCAACCGGGTTGCGGAAAATACTGTGAAAATTCCTTTTGTGAAGCAGAAACCTTGTGGCCCTCATGATCAAAGATCATTGCTCTAGTTGATGTTGTACCTTCATCAATTGCCATAATGTATTCTTTTAACATGTTGTGTTTCCTTCCTAGAAGAAAGCGATTTACTACAATTCTACTATTTGCCGCTTTTTTTACAAGAAATAATTATAACATTACACCTGTTTTACGTTATACTTGGGACATAAAGTTTTGATTAAAAAGAGGATACATAATAATGAAAAAAGAAATTATTGCTCTAACCATTGCGGGAAACGATAGCGATGGTAGTGCAGGCATGACTGCCGATCTCCACTCGTTTTACGCACGTGGAGTGTACGGAATGGGATTACTAACTGCAGCAGTTGCTGGGAACACTACTGGTATTTTTGCGCAAGAAGTTATGCCTATTCCATTTATCCAAAAGCAATTTGAAGTCTTAAATGACGACTTCAAAATTGATGCATTAAAGACTGGTATGCTTGCCAACAAAGAAGTTATTGGCTGTGTTGCTGAAAATCTGCGTAAATATGACATGGGTAAAATTGTCCTTGATCCCGTTATTATGACCAAACATGGTGATACCCTCTTAGATGATGATGCTTATCAGGCCTTTTTAGACGACCTGATGCCACTGGCTGACATCATTACGCCTAATTTTTATGAACAGAAAAAATTAACCGGACTTGAATTAGCTACACCAGATGAAGTACGTCAAGGTGCTAAGAAACTGCAAGCAATGGGTGCTAAAAATGTCTTAATGAAGGGCCGCCATGACGATACCAGTCAGTCTAAGGTAACTGACGTGTTACTAGCTGAAGATGGTAAGTTCTACGAATTCACCAAGCCTTTCATCAATACTGAAAGAATTAACGGCACAGGAGATACCCTATCTGCCGTTATTGCGGCTGAATTAGCTAAAGGCAATTCTATTCTTGATAGTGTCAGGATTGCCAAGGAATTTACTTATGAAGCAATCGCCCACCCAATTGAAGTCGGCTCAAAATATGGTCCAATTAATCATTTCGCAGCACAAGAAGATACGAAGTAATTATCTTTTGCCCCTCCTGCTCCTTTAAGATATACTTTAACGAGATAGTAATAGTTGGAGTGGTTTTTATGGCAAACAAAACAATTAAAATTGCATATTTATACGAAGATTTGATGAATACTTACGGTGATTCCGGAGATGTCAAAATCATTCGCTACTTGTTAAAAAAGCAAGGCTATTCAACCCAAATTGATAACGTCTCTTTAGGTGATGAATTTAATGCCTTTGACTACGACTTCGTCTTTTTTGGCGGTGGTCAGGACTTTGAGCAAACTGTCATTGCTAAGGACTTGCCAAGACACAAGGAAACTTTAACTAAATACATCAATGACGGTAAGCCGATGCTAGGAGTTTGTGGTGGCTATCAGCTTGTTGGCACTTATTACAAAACTAATTCCGGTGTCACAATTAAAGGCCTAGACATTCTACCGTTTCATACCGTTTTTAAAGCAGATAAGCGAATGATTGGCGATACCCGCTATATGAGTGAATGGGGCGAAGTTAGAGCCTTTGAAAACCACTCCGGTCAGACTTACTTTGACGATTCAGATAAGTTGCATCCCCTGGGTGAAATGATTGAAGGTTACGGCAATAATCCCCAAGATCATGTTGAAGGGCTCCGCTACCGCAATTTTATCGGAACCTATTCACATGGTCCGCTCTTAAAAAATCTCAATGTTGCTAATGCCATTGTCAAAATGATTTTATCTTGGCACGATGAACGAGTTAGCGCATAAATATAATGAAAACAAATAGCCCCGAATTATTTTCGGAGCTATTTTTGCTTATTAGGAAAATCAATAAAAACTCCAAAACTGTTGGTCTCAGTTTAGGAGTTTACTTTTATTTAGAATATGATTTTAAAATTAGTTTAGTTTGTTTTTGCGACTTTCTCCAAGGTACGAATCATTTGTGCTACAAAGCCTGATTCGTTATCATACCAGGCATAACCTTTAACTATTTGACTTCCGTCTTTACCTGAAACAACTTGAGTTAAGGTTGGGTCAAAGACAGAACCAAATTCTGTCCCAATAATATCAGAAGAAACAATCTGATCTTCATTACAGCCAAAAGTTACACTGTTCTCAGTATGTTTTTTAACTCTTCTGTTGAACTCTTCAACGGTTACTTTTTCTTCCACAACTGCTACTAACTCAGTTAATGAACCAGTAATTACCGGAACACGTTCAGCAATTCCTGTAAGTCTACCCTCTAGTTCGGGAATAACTAAGCCAATTGCCTTAGCAGCTCCAGTTGAATGCGGAATAATATTAGCAGCTGCAGCACGAGCGTTACGCACATTGCCTCCGCGATCTGGACCATCTTGTATCATTTGGGTAGCAGTGTAAGCATGAAGCGTGGTCATGATTCCTTCTTTGATGCCAAATTCATCATTCATAGCTTTAGCAAGTGGTGCTAAACAGTTAGTTGTACACGAACCTGCTGAAAGAATTTGATCTTCTGGCTTTATCTGGTCATCATTAACATTATAGACAATTGTCTTCATGTTACCAGCTGGAGCAGAAATTAAAACTTTCTTTACTCCTGCATCTAGATGAGCTTGAGCCTTTTCAGTAGAAGTATAGAAACCTGTACATTCAAGTACAATTTCGATTCCGTTATTTTTTACCCAAGGTATTTTAGCTGCATCTTTTTCAGCATAGACTGGAATACTCTTGCCATCAATCACGATACTATTATCTGTTGCAGAAACATCGTGCTTAAAATTTCCATGTGCTGTATCATATTTTAGCAAGTGTGCTAACATAGCTGGTGAGGTTAAATCGTTAATTGCAACGATTTCCAAATCTTTACTATCGATGTCATATATACGACGTAAAGCTAATCGGCCAATGCGGCCAAAACCATTGATACCAATTTTTGTAGTCATATTAAGTTCCCCCTTTGATTACAAAATTAGTATATTAGACAAAAATCGCTCTGCATAATCCGAGATTATAATAGGGCTATCACTTTTAATGATATGGTGTAACATGAACTTTAACGATTTATCTATTTTTAAAACAATTTATGAGCTAAAATCAATCAACAAAGCTGCATTAAAGCTTGGCTATACCCAATCAAATATTACCGCACGACTTAAAGCCCTTGAAAAAGAAGTTAATGCTCCACTTTTTGTTCGTTCTAATTTAGGTGTTAGACCAACTAGCAGTGGGGAAAAAATGTATAAATTTGCAACTACAACCTTACAAAATTATCAGGACTTAAAAGCGAGCTTAACAACCAGCAAACCACAAATCTTGATTGCTGAACTTCTTTTTGGCTATCTGATTACTAAGAAGACCAAGTTCTTAATTGATCGCTACGAAGTGATTATTAAAAATACTGATGCGATTCAGGAAATGCTGACTAAAAAGACCTATGATATTGTAATGACTTTCGTTCCAATCAGCTCCTCCAACTACCTATTAACAGAGAAAAGTAGCTTACAGTCCTGCTTTTTAACTGGAAAAGGCACTGAAAACAATAAAATACCTATCGCAATCAACGCTGATTTCAATTGTCCGTTTCGAGATTTAACTTTACAGCTAGCATCAAATAAAAGCGAAATCATCGAAATTGATTCACTCGAGATGATCTTGCAACTAGTGAAGCAAGGCAAAGCAACAGCACTTCTGCCAAAATACTTAATCAGTGATGATTTGGTCCCAGCAAATAAGCAAACTTGGGAAATTCCTTATTATTCATATCGCTATCAGTTTTAATAGAAAAAAGGCGCTCACTTCAAAGTAATAGCGTCTTTTTCTATAGCCGTTTTAAATATGTCTCATAAACTGGACAAAGTTCAAATGCATATTGCTAATATGTTTTCATTGAAAGCTGATCGGTCGAATCAAACTCTCCAGATAAAACTTGAAAGTTCTTGTTTGCCCACAGTAACAATATTTGTTGTAACTCCATTAATCTACTCAAGTCACCTGCTCCCATCCAACCTAATGTTAGTTCTTTTGGATTATCTTCAAAAGAAAAGCAATACGACTCAATTTGATTCATAGAAACCAATGCTAATGGTGCATCTTCTAACTGATCTGCAAAAACCATGTTATCCCATTCAGCTAGAGGTATTTCAGCTACTGGATTGGCTAAGTGATTTCTCTGATAATCCCTAAAAGAAATTTGCGCTATTTTTTCACGCATCTCAGAATCAAGTTGTACTTGATGTAAAGTAATAGCTTTTAAGTTACTCTTCTTTATTGGTGTTAAGCCCTCCATAGCACTTTGCAATGACATTTTGGGTTCAACCGTTTTCCGAATCAAGTTGAAGCCAGCATCTTGCGCTAAAAAATTGAAAAGTAACTGTGGCACGTAGTCATAAGTAATCAAAGCCTGGCAGTTCTCCTGCTGCGCCTTCTTAGTTAAGTCTGCAACAATTTGAAGATAAACTCGTTCTAACTCCGCTGCGGAAAAGTTAGGGCTGAGATAAGCCGCAAAACTTAAAGAATAAGGATGAAATCCATTTTTCCAGTAAGTACTTATACCCACTATTTTATTTCCCAGGCAATAAGTTCTCACGTTTTGAGGATATTGCTTTGTTGCAATCTTGATTTCCCTATCCTCAATAACGTCAGCTAATATCTCATCATACATAGTAAATTTCTAACTCTCCTAATCTGCTCTGACCAGTTAGAACTAAAGTAGGTCCTCCACCAGTTGACTCCCCGTTAATCTCTAGTTCGCCCAAAGTCACATCTAGTCTCCTGCTATCAATTTTCCATGATTTAGGAATGTAAATCTCTACTTCTCCTAACGAAGCATTAATATCCATAGTGATAAATGCGCCTGCAGGTTTAGCTTGATCAAGGTATATCTCGGCTTCGCCTAAAGATGAGTTAACCGTAACTCTACGTAAACTTTGTGAATGAACATAGCGCGAAACGGATGATAAATGCTGATTAATTACTATGTCTTCGCCCTCAATCGTACTGTTGCTAGATTCAGTAAAATCGCCTTGATCAGAATCATCTTTTTTATAGCCAAAATAAAATTTGGGCCAGAAGCTTTTTTTGAAGATCATTGTGAAACCAATGTAAAGTAATAGTGCTGCGATTAAAATCGTCCATGGAACGAGCTTCACGATATGTAGTGGCTTTGCATAAACAATTAATAGAAAAGCAATTGAGAAAATTGCCCCAAACAAGCTCTTATTTACGGCACTTTCAATTAAGCAAATACCAAAGACTATTGTCCAGATAATTGTGCCTATTCCCAAATGAAATGTTAATAAATGTAATTGGTTAAGAACTAAGAAAACAGCTGCAGCAACGAATGCCAACCCCCAAAATAGTTCTCTAATTTTATGCTTTCTCATTATTAAGACCTTCTTTCATTGAGTCGATCATTTAGATTACGATAGTAGTGCCGCGAAACATAGACAGTTTTATAAGAATCGCGAAAATTAATTTTGCAGTTCGAAATTGAACGTGTTAATGAATAAATTTGATTTAAATTTAAGATGGTTGATTTTGAAACACGCATAAACTGATTACTTAATAACTTCTCCAGTTCATACAGTTTATAATCAACAATAAATGCATCCCTGCACGTGTGTGCAATTACCTGTTTATCTTCAGTTTCAAAAAATAAAATCTCGTTCAAGCTCAGATAATAAGAAACATTCTCTTTTTTTCCTTCAATTTGATCAGGATGACTATTAATCCCCTGTAATTGCTGATATATCTGTTCAACTTCTGGAGTAACAGCTTTAGCATTAATAGTTACACATGTATCTTCATCATCTAAATCAGGATTTAGTTCTATTTTTATTTTCACAATTCTCACCTGCCCTTCATTACTTAATGATTTAATTAAACTATTATTTTTATTTTAAATCTAGCCTTTTTGTCCAAGTGGCAATTATCTCGAACTAAGTGGACAATTATAGACAAACAAAAAGCAGTTCATTGTGATATGAACTGCTTTTTTAATTATTCTAATCCAACTTTTTTAAAAATCTCATCAACATGACGTAAATGATAATGATAATCAAATGCATCCGCTACATCAGCTTCTGACAAATAATCCATTATTTTACTTTCTTCAACTAGTTTTCTAAATGAAATTCCTTCATTCCATGATTTAGTTGTTAGCTTTTGAACCATATCATAAGCATCTTCACGAGAAAGACCTGCTTCATCAATTAGTTTCAGCAGTAAGCGTTGCGAATAGATTAGGCCATATGTCTTGTCCATGTTTTTGAGCATTGTTTCTGGGAAGATATCAAGGTTAGTCAAAATTCGGTTAAACCTATCTAACATATAATCAATTGCAATAGTGCTGTCAGGTAAAATGATACGCTCAGCACTTGAATGAGAAATATCCCGCTCATGCCATAGCGTTACATCTTCATATGCCGTTACGATATGTCCACGCAGTACTCGTGCCATTCCACAAAGATTCTCTGAACCAATTGGATTACGCTTATGCGGCATCGCAGATGAACCTTTTTGCCCAGCACGGAAATGCTCTTCAACTTCATGGATCTCTGAACGTTGCAAACCGCGAATTTCAGTTGCCCAATTTTCAATACTAGTAGCAATCAATGCTAAAGTAGCAATATACTCAGCGTGCAAATCACGTGGTAAAACTTGACTGGTGATTGGTTGTTGCGTTAATCCTAACTGCTTTAAAACACTCGTTTCAATCTCTGGCGGAACATTAGCAAAAGTGCCAACTGCACCCGAAATTTTACCAGATTCAACACCTTTGGCTGCATGCTCGAAACGTTCGATATCACGATTAATTTCGGCATACCAACGTGCAAGTTTCAAGCCAAAAGTTGTTGGCTCGGCTTGGACACCATGTGTTCGGCCCATTTCTACAGTATTTTTATATTTACGCGCCTTTTCAGCAATCGTCTTTTTTAATTCATGCAGATCTTGACGAATAATCTCATCTGCTTGTTTTAGAATATATCCTTGTGCAGTGTCAACAACATCAGTTGAGGTTAAACCGAAATGAACCCACTTTTTCTCAGGTCCAAGGCTTTCAGATACCGTTCTCGTAAAAGCAACAACGTCATGATGCGTAACTTGTTCCAACTCTGCTACTCTTTCAGCAGTAAAGCTAGCATTCTTAGCTATCTTTTCTGCATCTTCTTTTGGAACTTCTCCTGCTTCACACCAAGCGTTAGTAGCCGCAATTTCAACTTTTAACCAAGCAGCATACTTGTTTTCATCTGACCAAATTTTGCCCATCTCTGGGCGTGTGTAACGTTCTAGCATAGATTATATTTCCCATGGATTTCGTAAAACAATCGTTTGTTCACGTTCAGGACCAACCGAAACTGTTACTAGTGGAATATCAACTAATTCAGAAATGCGGTTTAAAAACTTTTGAGCGTTTTCTGGTAAATCATCCCAAGATTTTGCACCAGTTATATCTTCTTGCCAAGCAGGAAGTTCTTCATAAACTGGCTTGCAACGCTCTAATTCTTTTAAGCTTGCTGGGTAATAATCGATCTCTTGGCCATCAAGTTCATATGCTGTAGCAATTTTTACTGTATCAAAACCACTAAAAATATCTAGCAAGTTAAGACTAAGTCCATTAATTCCAGAAACACGTTTAGCGTGACGCAAAGCAACTGAATCGAACCAACCCACACGACGTGGCCGTCCTGTAACTGTTCCATATTCATGTGCAGTTTCACGAATTAAATCCCCAGTTTCATCATTAAGTTCAGTTGGGAATGGGCCAGCACCTACACGAGTTGTGTAAGCCTTGCAGACACCAATTACTGTGTTTAAGCGATTAGCGCCGACACCCATTCCACTGGCAATTCCACCTGAAATTGAGTTTGATGAAGTGACAAATGGGTATGTTCCCTCATCAATATCAAGCATAATTCCTTGAGCACCTTCAAACAAAACTTTTTCATTGTTATCAAGCGCATCGTTAACCAAAACTGAGGTATCGGTAACGTATTTCTTCATTTTTTGACCATATTCATAGTATTGGTCAAAAATGTCGTCAAATTTAAGTGCATCTTTACCATAGACTTTGGTAAAGAGTTCATTTTTCTCTTTTAAATTAGCCCGTAGTTTTTCTTCAAAGGTGTCTTTTTCAAGCAAGTCACAAACTCTGATACCAACTCTAGATGCCTTATCCATATATGCCGGGCCAATTCCGTTTTTGGTAGTTCCAATCTTGTTTGCACCCTTGGCCTCTTCTTGGTACTCATCTTGCAAAATATGGTACGGCATAATAATATGCGCACGGTTTGAAATCTTTAGTTTACTGGTGTCAATTCCACTTTCTTCTAGGCTTTTTACTTCACCTAATAATACTTCTGGATTAATTACTACACCATTACCAATAACCGCACCCTTAGCTGATGCAAAAATTCCGGATGGAATCAAGCGCATCTTAAAAGTTTGGTCATCAATTTCAATTGTGTGTCCAGCGTTATTACCACCATTCGAGCGAACTGCATAAGCAGCTTCCTTACTAAGGAAATCGGTAATTTTACCCTTTCCTTCATCGCCCCATTGGCTTCCAACAACTGCAACTGCTGTCATTTTCATTCACCTCATCAAAATCTACAAATATCACGTAAATAGTCTAGCAATTTATAGCTATGTAGTCAAATTTAAATGCGAATTATAACCACAAGGTTATTTTAAATAGTTCGATTTTTATATTGACAAAAAAAGGCTTTTTGATTATAGTAATTTGGTTCAAAACCAAGATTTATATAGGAGCTAATTTACTCATGAGTAATTATTTTAGTGTGGAAGCTTTTGACTATGATGACATTCAGCTTGTTCCCAATAAGGGAATCATCAAAAGTAGACACGATGCAGACACAAGTGTTAAGTTTGGAAACCGAACATTTAAAATTCCAGTTGTGCCGGCTAACATGGAAAGTGTCATTAATGATGAACTTGCTGTCTGGTTGGCCAAAAATGGTTATTACTATGTAATGCATCGCTTTCAGCCTGGAAAGCGCCTTGACTTCATTAAAATGATGCACGAAAAAGGGCTATTTGCATCAATTTCAGTAGGAATTAAACAAGGTGAATACGACTTTATCGATCAACTAGCCAAAGAGAACATTGTTCCAGAATACATCACGATTGACGTTGCACATGGTCATTCGGTTTATGTCATTGACATGATTAAGTACATCAAAGAAAAATTGCCTGACACTTTTTTAACTGCTGGAAACATTGCTACCCCAGAAGCAGTTCGCGAATTAGAGAATGCAGGAGCAGATGCCACTAAAGTCGGTGTTGGCCCTGGCCGTGCCTGCATTACCAAACTAAAGACTGGCTTTGGTACAGGTGGCTGGCAATTAGCCGCTTTAAGAATGTGTAGTAAAGTTGCAAGTAAACCTGTAATTGCTGACGGTGGTATTCGTTATAACGGCGATATTGCTAAATCTGTCCGTTTTGGTGCAACAATGGTAATGATTGGCTCAATGCTTGCTGGTCATGAAGAATCTCCCGGTAATGTCATCAAAATCAATGGCAAAACATATAAGCAATACTGGGGATCTGCTTCAGAAGTCCAAAAGGGCGCTTATCGTAACGTTGAAGGTAAGCAAATGCTAGTGCCATACCGTGGGTCAATTGCTGATACTTTGACAGAAATGGAAGAAGATTTACAGTCTTCTATCTCCTACGCAGGTGGAAAAGATCTTAGTTCTATTAAATTAGTTGATTACGTTATTGTTAAAAACACTATTATGAGTGGTGACAAATAATTATAATAATTTTTTATTGTTATTATTAATTTGCAGTGGCATTAAATAAGTATTTCCGTTAAAATGGTATTTATCTCAGTATTGTTAGGTAGTCAGTACTGGGATTTTTTTGTGCACATTTTCCAATAAAAAAGCACTGACATTATCTTGCGATAATACCAGTGCCTTAATAAATACATCTTATCTAGGTAACCGTTCTTCTCTTGATAAAAATTTTCGGAAAGGATTGTGCGGCTCGCTCTGATACCAATATGCGACAGTTGAAACGTCATCAGAACGTTCATACAAAGTAATGTCGTTATTACCGATATCCTGGAAAGTAACTTTTAAGCTTTCAGAAAAAGCAATGGGGTCAGGCAAATGCCATCTATACAAACCGTGTTGTGGTAGTCCATCATTTCCGCAAGCGTGAACTGAGTTAGGATCAGGCTTACCCGCACTGAACATATCTCTAGTATGGTCTTGAGTTTCATGGAATGGATAGCCTTGATATGGTGTTGAATAAGTATACGTCTCCGGTAAATGACCATACTCTTGCTTTTGAAAGGCCCACGCACCTCCAAAGTAGTCTTCAGTACCAGTTGAAGTTACCGTTGGATATTGCTCATCGTTATCAATATAGAATTTAAATTCGCCTTCACCCCACCAATACCTTTGCAGTGCACAAAGTGCCATGTAGGTTCCAACATAGTAGCCTTTACCTTTAACACCATCAATCAAAGTGTAATCTTGGCCTTTTTTAACTGGATCCTCACGATTCCAATAAGCATGGAAATACAATAAATCATCCTCTGGTTCAGGCTTTTCTACATAATTAATAGTGTAGAAAAAATGCTTTATAAATGCTGGATGCTCATTAGTAATAGTAATTTTAGCGTGCTTGTTGAAAGGCATTTTAAAGTAGGAGTTCATGCCGCCAATTGGGTTAACAACAATTGGCACAGAATTCACAATACAGCGTGTTCCAAAACCATTACAAAAGAAATCGCCTAGTGGAACTTCAACGGAAGGAGTTTCCTCATCATCCCAGTACATTCTTAAGACTAAATCCCTCAGTACAAAGCTACCCATAGTTGTTTTATCTGTAACGGTAAACCACATATGACGAATCTCACCTGGACCATCAATATCAGCTAAAGTGACCGTCTCGCCTTCTTCTAGCGAAATATCAGCACTACCCTTTCTTTGTGGCCCTAACTTACCAGTTGCCATTGCAGCTTGACCAGGTGCACCCGTTTTATTCTCAGCAGAAATCGTTCTGCTTTTTTCATTTTTAAAGTGTAATACGTCATCTAAAGTGCTCATCATCTCACCTATTCATCATCGTCATCGCCAGTTGAATCAATCGTTGATACCTGAAATAATTGTTGTCTTGCTTCATCAACCATATTAGCAATATTGATTGGTTGGTTATTTTTTACTGCTAAAGCGAGTTCAAGTGTGAAGGGTAAATTAACGCCCGTAATCACATGAACGTTGTCAGACATGAATTGACTAACAACTTGATTGACGCTACCAAAACCCAAATCTGTCAGCAAGTAAAACTCATCATCTGGATTAAGCAATTTGCTAATTCTATCCTTCAATTCATCTGTTCCTTCATTATCCATGTAAGCACAAATCGAAGAGACAATTTTTTGATCGCTTGTTAAACCAGTTAACGTTTCTTGATAGCCTTTTGCCAGCGTGTAATGAGTAATAACAATTATTTTCTTCATAGGTATTCCTTACTTTAAAAATCCAAAAGCTGCTCCAAACATTGCGATTACAATAAATAACAAAATAACCCAAGTCATACTTAGTTTCTTTGACTTCAATAGCTTATAAGCTAACAAAACAAGTAATGCCGGAATCATTTGTGGCAATATTTTGTCTAACATTGGTTGAATCTGCATTGAAACTTTACCAAACTGAAATTTTAATGGTGAAGTAACTGAGATAACCGAGCCAATTAATGAACCAACAACTGTAATTCCCAAAACAGAAGCAGCTTCTGTTAAATAATTAATTTTATCACCGTATTCGGTAATAATTTTTGACCCTTGACGATAACCAAACTCGAAACAATGCATACGAAGGAAAAAGATAATTGCAATTAGAACTCCCCAAAGCAAAATTCCAAATGGATTATTTTGTAAAGCCATATAGGCAGCAATTGAACCCATAATCGTTGGAATCATTGTCATTAATAATGAGTCTCCGATTCCAGCTAATGGTCCCATTGTACCAACTTTAAAATCGTTAATTGCGGTCTTAGCAGCTAAACCTTGCTTTTCTTCCATTGCCACACAAGCACCCAAAACAATAGCAGCAAGCCAAGGTTGAGTATTGTAGTATTGGAAATGATTGTCCAAAGCTTCTACATAATCATCATCATTCTTATATATTTTACGCAAAATTGGAGACAATGCATAGGCTACAGAAGCACCTTGTTGAGTTTCGTAATTGTATGTCTCAACACTCATCAGCCAGCGGTAATTAGCCTTGTGTAAGTCTTTCTTAGTTACAATTGGACCATAAACATCTTTTTGATTTTTCTTATTCATTCTATTCATCCTCTCCAATACCAGAAGTTACATTTGCAGCATCAGCAGCTGCTCTAGCCTGACCTTCTTTTTCAGCTTGTTTGTAAGTTGAAAATGCAGCGGCAAAACCAATAATTGCAGCACCGATAATTGGAACTTTTAAGAAGGCTGCCAAGAAGAACCCAATTAATAAGTAATTAACTAATTTACCGGTAGGCATATAGTTAAGTAACATTGCAATTCCGACAGCAGGTAACATTTCACCAGCAATTGTTAAACCACTCATGAACCATTTCGGCATAACTTGTAGTATAAAGTTAACAGCTGATTGACCTAAAGTAACTGAAATGAAAACTGGGATAGCTGCAGACAAACCAAAGAAGATTGGTCCTAACCATGTTACGGCGTTCATCTTTTTAAATTCACGTGCATCAGCATAGCTCTTAGCTTTTTTAGCAACGAAACCGTTCAAAATCTTAACGATAACATCTAATTGGACACCTAACATCCCAACTGGTAATCCGATTGCTAAACCAGCACTCTTACCCATCGAAACACCAAAGGCAGTTGCGATAATTGCAGTCGTTCCGTAATCTGGTACTGATGAACCACCAAAGCCAGCTACACCCAATGACATTAATTGAACTGTACCACCAACTAATAAACCTGTTTGAACATCGCCCATGATGATACCTGTAAATAAACCCCAAAATACAGGATAATTGACAAATAGCATCGGTATACCGTAGTAATCAATATGCTTAATAAAAGCTAAAAGTGTTAAAAGAATTATTTGTAAAACTGTAAAGTGCATATTATTTATTCTTCCTATCTTCTAAAAACTCTTTGGTCACAACAACTTCTTTATCAGCAGGAACATACTGTGAAATTAGTTCAACACCCTTTTCTAGTAATTTTTCATAGTCTGCAATTTCAGCATCGTCTGCAAATGCCCTTTTTGAAATTTCAATGCCGTTTTCACGTGCAGTTGTTCCACCAATAATTAGTTTGTCAATTTTGATCCCACTATTAACTAAATCGAGAAAAGTTTTAGGCTCCTTAGCCAAGATAAGTAATTTCTCTGGATCATATTTTCCACTCTTAAAATTAGTTAGTGCTTTTTCTTCTGTAATGATTGAAATTGCATTACCAGCTGGGCGAGCCATTTTCATAGTTGCCTTGCTAACCGCATTGTTTGCCGTATCATCATCAATTACCATTACACGATTGGATCCTGACTGTGGCGCCCATTGCGTTACAATGATTCCATGTAACAACCGATTATCTATTCTTGCTAATACAACACTCATGCTTATTCCTCCTTAAGAATAATGTTTATTGCTTTCACCATTTTATTAGCAATTATCGTGCCAAGTTAGTGTCTAAAAAAACCAGCAGTACTATATGCTGCTGGTTTCTCTTTTTTGTTTACTGGTTTGACACTGTCTCAATAAGCAGAGCTATAGTGTCAAAAGTTATTTCTATTGATTTCCAGAATTAAATACTAATTCATAGATATATTGAATCTCAGTTAAAGGTATCTTTATATTATAAATCTCTTCAAGCGGCTTTAATGCCATGCGAATATCAGCCATCCCCTTTTTGTTATTTTGGTCTTCCTGAAAATCACGTGGACCATTTTCTAATGACTGATTGCGGATAATTCGTTCAATCATGCAACTAATATGAACATATAGAGACATTACAGTTTGATTAGATAATCTCTTATCCAAGCACTTGTTTAGCCGTTCAATGCATGTTCCAATATTTTTAATTACTGCCGTGGTGTCTAAAATTGTTAATGAGTTAATAACTCGTTCAATACTAAAGTTCCTAAGTATAGAATCGTTAAACTCATATAAATCTTGACTGTTTAAGTCGCCCTTTAGTACGTCTTTTAGTACGTTTAGTTTAGAACCGTTCACTAGCTGATCAATCGATATAAATGGAATGTTTTGATATTCAGGGTTAGCTGTTCCAATAACTGTCAAGATGTTGTATTTACGCTTAATTGCATTTTCTTGATCTTCAATTTTTAATGAATCATAGGAATAAGCTTTAACTACAACTTTTGTTTTGCTTGGCAAACTTTCTTTTATCATATCTTTGATTTTGATTGCTGTACCCACACCAGTTGTGCAACAAACAATAATTACATCCTGTTTAATCATTTTAGGATAAATAATTCGATAATCATTATGAATACTATCGTTCATATTTTTAATCATTGCTTCAATTGGCTTTTTCTTTTTGATATAGTCAGCCGCAAATAATGCTAACTGTGTTGAAACATTATTAAATATTACAATTGGAAAATTTATTTCTGTTTTTAACAATTCAGGAATTTTTTCTAATGAACCCATATCAGCCATTAAAATTATGCCATCTTTTA
Organism: Lactobacillus apis; assembly: GCF_003150935.1. NCBI lineage: Bacteria > Bacillati > Bacillota > Bacilli > Lactobacillales > Lactobacillaceae > Lactobacillus > Lactobacillus apis. Next base: position 1,589,730 of record NZ_CP029476.1, read on the forward strand.
CATGACGAACATGAATGTAATCTGACACTTTTTGTGCAATGTCTTCAGGTTTAATATCAATAGGCATATCAAATGAATCAAGTAGCGGCTCACCAATTATTTTATTAACCGTGTCCGCAATACTACTTGCCGTTGAATATCCATGTGCTAGTAATATACAGTGAATTAGATCTGAATTCTTTTCGCGTTGGACGCTTTCAAGGTATATGGTCAAAAATAATTGATCAATTTCATCAGTATATAAATTCAAGGTGTTACCAATCGTGTCTATAATCAGCTGCACAACTGGTTTAATATAATTCGCCTCATTCATTTTACCGATTATTTCATCAACTAACTTACTATCCTCAATAGTAACCTGCCAATGGTTTTCCTGACGGAAATAAAAATAATAAGAAATAGCAACTATAATATTCCCATTGAAATCATTATTAAGGTTATCTTGAAGATACCCAACCTTGCGGTTAAGCATATTCTTGATTAATTCAAGCGGTAACTCACCTATATTCAAATCATCTTTTTTAAAAATCAAATAATCACATAATGAGTTGATTGCCTCAAAGGCCTTGGTTTTAAAATTTGTAAAATCTTCCTGCCTATATAGCAGAAAGATTTTTTCAATTGTTTTTTTGATGTAGCTATCACGCTGCTGATTTTCTAAAAAGTCTGCAACATTGCTTTTGGGTCTGATAATCAGGTCAGCTTTGCTAGGCGTTAGCACTTCTTCTTCATTAGCACTTGTAAGCAAAATAGATTGCGGTAAGTCGGCAAGCTTTATACTTACAGTATCTGCTTGAGGATTCTTCTCAAGAGCACTGGCTACTGACAAAAGCACATCATTTTTCAATTGGCCAATATTATTTGTGAAACTTGTATTGGTTAACGTAGAAAAGACTTGATTATTAATTTTGATTGCTTTATTTATTTTTTTTGCATGTTCTATATAAAAATAAATAATTAAAGCACTAATTTCATTTATTGTCCGTTCATTTAACGGTGGCATAGTAATTTGTACTGGTATTCGCCGGATAAAAGTCGCTAAAAAATTACTTTCAACATTTTCCGTTGTAGCACATATTAGTCTAACGTTAACCTTTTTATTTTTACCAGCATCACCTAACGGCGAAATCATTCCCGTATCAAGATAAGAAAACAATTTCTCTTGTCCTTTAGGATCAAGTCGGTGCACTTCATCTAAAAACAGCATACCTCCATCTGCATCATCGAAAAGACCAGGATGGTCATCATCGGCACCAGTAAAGGCTCCTTTAACATAGCCAAAAAGCGTGCTAGTTAGTAATTCAGGATTATCAGCATATTCTGCACAGTTAAAGCTAACAAATTTACCATCCGCAGGAATATATCCCTCTGCTACACAATAATCAAAGTACTTTCTAGCAATATAGCTTTTACCCGTGCCTGTTTGACCATTTATTAGTACAGGCAAACTTCCCGGATATGAGGCCGCTGCCTTCAATTTCTTTATTTGACTATAAAGAGATTTATCATTCCCAATTACACTAGCAAAAACATCTTGATGCTGATATTCGCTATGTAAGCTTTGAATACTATCATATTCATTTTTTAACTCACTTTTTGCTTTTTTCTCAGCAGTCTCCTTATCAATAAAGATAGCTGGACGAGTATTTATTTTAATTAATTTATTTTCTTTAACTAATTGATTTAAATAATGGCTGACAGTATTACGCTTAATATCAATTTTTTCAGCTAATTGATTCGTCGTTAGATAATGATCTTCATCTTGATGTTCGTTCTTAATTATTTCTAGCAGTTGTTCTTTTACATTCATGCTAATTTCCCCATTACATAATCTTATCACCATGTTAGCGGTTTTATAGAAACTGTTCAAGTTAGAATATCAAAGTCACCAATACCTAAACAGCTTTATTTAGGCAGTATATTAGTGGGTACTATTTCTTTTAGTATGGCTATGATTCTTTGAAATAACGTATCATTCTCTTTATGCATCGGATATGCCACTCCATAGGAAAAAGGATCACTATAGTTTAAATAAGAGTATTTAAATCCCTTTTTATTAAGGTCAACTACAAAATTAGGCATAATTGCAACTTGATTTACTGTAGCTGAAATATAATCGTACATCAAAAAATAATTATCAACTGTTTTAATATTTTCTGCATTAAGTTTTTGGCATAGCACTTGATTAAGGTGGTAAATACTTGGATATGAGCGATCAGTAAAAGGAACTAATACACAAGTGTTTTTCAGTTCAGTAATACTCACCTTTTTGCCAAAATCAAAGTTAGCATTTGCGTTATACATTAAGACAAACTCACCAGAAATTAGAGAAACAAAATTCAGTCCTGAAGCACTCTTAATAATATCATCGGAAAGAATAGCAATATCAACCTTGCCATCTGTTAGTTGAGAAACGTAATCACCTAAGTAATTAACTGTAAAGTCAAAACTGGTTGGTTTACATTGCCTTATCAAAGTAGGTAGAAAGGCCCGTTCAAAAGGCGAATAATCCAGACCTATATTCACGTTGCCAAACAATTCCTTTTGATGCGATTTAGTGATATTTAAAATTGCATTATCCTTTTCTTTAAGAATATTAACTGCAACTTGATAAAAATACTCACCATCTAAAGTTAAAGCAATCTTATGAGGGTTTCTGACGAGTAAACGGGTCTTAAGTTCTTTTTCCAAATCGTTAAGGTTTTTGGAAATTGCTGATTGTGAGAAATTAAGTTTGCGTGCTGCTGTCGTAAAACTTAGATTATCAGCAACGTAAATAAAACAGCGAAGTTGTGTGAAATTCATTTTATTATTCCTTTTAGTAATAGCATATTCCAATTTTTAAAAACCAACTTATTTCCCAGGGAATACTATTAATGTGTAATAGTAGAAAGGAAAAAAGCAAAATGACAGATAATTATGATGTTGTAGTTATTGGTGGAGGTTTGTCCGGCTTTGCAGCAGCAACAGAGGCAGCAGATAAAAGCCTTAAAACATTACTTGTCGAAAAAGGTCGCACTACCGGTGGAACTGGCAATTATGTTGAAGGTGTTTTTGCAGTTCAATCCAAAATGCAAAAGCAGGCAGGGATCGATATCACACCAGAAAGTATTCTCCAAGCTGAATTAGATTATTCACATTATGAAGCCAACGGCTTAATTTGGAAAAAGTACATTGAACATTCAGCAGAAAATATCGAGTGGCTGGAAAAGCATGGAGTAAAATTTAAAGACGTCGTTAATATGGGGTCCGGTTTTTCGACTTGGCATCTTTTTGAGGGATATGGTGATAAAGCTATCCATGATGGTTTGGAACCTTATATTAAATCTAAAGGAGTCGAAATTAAGACGCTCACACGTGCAGAAGGACTAACTACTACTTCTTCTGGAAGCTTTCAGCTTAATTTAATTAATGTTACCGACAATTCGACTCAGACGATTAGTGCTAAAGACGTCATTTTGGCAACAGGAGGTTATCTAAACAACCCTGAGTTAATGGCCAATGCGCATAAGTATAATCCTCAAAAAATTGTGGCCGTAAATTCTGGAAAAAGCACTGGCGACGGCTTACAAATGGCCTGGTCTGTGGGTGCACGAAAGTTCTTTACCGGAATGACAATGAACTTTGGTGGCCAAATTTATGATAAAACTAATCAGGTACCAGCCTACGAACTCTCTGACTGGAATCTTGGTAGTGCAGTGTGTGATGAGCCAGTTTTATGGATTAATGAAAACGGTGATCGTTTTGTTAATGAATATGACTGCGTGACCAATTGGGCCAATGAAGGGAACTCAATGCTACGTCAAGATCGGGTTTTTGCTATTTTTGATCAAAAAACGATTGATGACTTCACCGAAAAGAGTTTTCCGTTAGATTTACATCCCTTTTATGAATTACCTAATTACCCTAATTTGAAAAAAGAAATTAAGGTTGCCTTGGACAAGAAGCTTAGTTTCATTACTGTAAGTGATTTTATAGCAGACCTTGCTGAAAAGATTTCAGCTCCCAATCTTGTTGAAAGCATTAATAAGTACAATAAAATGGCAGCTACTGAGTTAGACACTGATTTTGGTAAACCTGCAAAATACTTATTACCAATTACTCAGGGGCCATTCTATGCATTAGAAATGGAAGTTGGTGCTTTCACTACGGGTGATGGGCTGAAAGTTAATGTCAACAATGAAGTTATTGACAACGATGGACATGAAATAAAGCATTTATATGCAATTGGAAGTGACGGCTCTGGAGTCATCTATGGCGACACATATGGTGTTGAAGTTAGTGGAACTCATGCAGGCTACTGTATCTACTCAGCTAGAAATGCTGTTGATAATATAGTAAAGGCGTAGCAGGAGCTTTAACTTTACCATTAACAAAAAGGGGTGCTCAGTAATTAGCTGGGCAGCCCCTTTTCTTCTATTTATTTTTAACTTTGCAATAACCATATGCTAGCATTATTAGCATTAATACTAATAAGCCTATTCCTAACATAAAGACAAAATTCCAATTCAATGATAATTCATAAACTAGACTAACTGCCGGCACTGCAAATGCACCCACCAAATAAGTAATCGAATTAATATACGAATAGCCCTTAGCAAAATTTGTTCCTAGAATGTCCTTAGCAAAAATCTGCTCACCAGGTCCATAAATATCTGTTAGAATATCCGCACCGATTGCACTAATAAGTGCAAAGGCTTCTATATGCTTATTTGTTGCTGAGATTAAAAGAGGAAAAGTGCATAACCCCAAAAAAGTCCATACTGGGAGAGCTTTCTTACCACCAAATTTTTCAGTAGTTATTGCAAACAAGGGTGTAATTAAAATATCAACACCTGTCATAATTGTTTCCATTAATCCGCCTACTGTAGCTCCAAAACCGACTTTAACTGCATAGGTTGGAAAAAGTTGACTCATATTAGAAGCAAAAGTAATTGCTATGAAAAAGATTAGTGTAATTATAAACGGTCGCGAAAAAATTATCTTTTTTGGATCTACTTTTTTGGCCAGATACCCCTTATCTGTTTTCCCTGTTTCATCATCACTTATCCCATAAGGCTTCAATCCAATCATTTGTGGACTTGCTTTCATTAATAATGCACATGGCACTCCTAATATTAGCGTCATCCACGCAAGAATTAGCATTGTTTGTCTCCAACCACAAATATTGATGAGATAAGTTATCAGTGGTGTCATAATCAACAAATAAATAGTCGAAACAAATGACCCCATTGTAAAAGCAAAATTTTTTCTTTTAGCAAACCAATTATTAAGAACTATACCTTGGACTACAGTTCCACAAGTAGCACTACAAATTCCTACAACAATCGCAAGTAAGTATAACTCCCAAATTCGATTAATTTTTGAAAAGAACCATATGCTTATAGTGCCAACTATAACGGCAGTAAGGGTGATTTTGCTCAAACTAATTCGGTCAATTACTCGATTAATTATTGGTAGCATTGCTGAAATTGAAAAGCTAATTAATGTATAATACAGCGCTACTATTGACATTCTGCTATTCAAAGATTCTACTAACGGATTTAAAAATAAACTAAATAGTAAAGTGTAAGTATACTCAAGTAAACTCATCAGCAGTCCAGATGCCAAGACAATTAACCACGGATAAATCCTAGCTAATTTGGACTCCCTAATGTTTTTTCCAATAAACATTGTTTTTAAAAAAACAACTAATTATAAAGCGGCTTGTTGTCCAGCTAGTCTGCCAAAAGTCTGAGCATGACTAGCAGTTAAGCCTGGAACATGATCTGGATATGACCCCCAGAAAAATCCACCACTAGCATTACCTGCAGCGTACAAATGTGGAATTGCGTTTCCTTGTGTATTAAGTACTTGCATTTTTGTGTTTACTCTAAGACCATCCAATGTCGCTAATAAGCGTCCACCATACACAGCACCATAATATGAACCTTCTGTAAGTGGCAGAAGTCTAAAGCTCTCTTTACCAAACTCTGTATCCTTACCCTGAGCACACATCTTATTATAGTTATCTACACTGTTTTTTAGATTTTCAACTGGTAAGTTTAACTTTTTAGCCAGTTCTTCAACTGTATCTGCTTTTTGAATAAAGCCTTCTTTTATTCTAGTGTTTATTTCTTCTTTGTTTTCATCGGTATTATAAAAACCTGGCCAATTCAATCGTGCACAGCCTAAAGTATGGAACTGTTCTAAATTATCCATTGTTGCATCATTCCAAATCGCTACTTGCAAATAGCCTGGTTGCTTAGTTGCTCTATTCATATCAAATTCATAAGGAGCACTTTCGTTACCTACGCGGTCACCATTTAAGTTCAATTTCAAAAGTGGGTAGCTTCCCATCCAGAAATAACCAATATCTTCCCAAGACTTAACGTAATATTCGTTTGTATTGGTTCCTACTGGCACGGACCCGCGATCAAAAATGATTTCAGCTGGTTCTTCATCACGCCAAGCACCGACTTCAACAGCCGCTAATTGACCAGAACCATCATCACGTGGACTATCGGAGTAAACATTTTTCTTCAAGCCAAGTGGATTCCATTTTTGCATTAAGGCCTCGTTTGAGCCATATCCTCCAGAACAAATAATGACACCCTTCTTAGCTTTGAACTCTTTTAATTCTGATGTCTTAGTGTTTTTTGTTAATACACCAGTTACAGTACCGTCTTCTGTGATTAGATGCTCTAATTTAGTTTGCCACAAAAATTCTGCACCAAGCTCTTTAGCTTTTTCTACGACCCAGTCTCCATAAAAGACATCCTCATGCTTATCATTGGTAACATCGTGTTCTGTAGGAAAAGCTGTATTAATTAAGGTCTGATAATGTGCGTCTGTTTCAGGATATAAGTGAGCACCATGAGGCTTTAAAACATTGTCTTCAAGCCAATCAACTGTAGAAGCACTATTATTAACCCATGTCCAAAGTAACTTTTGGTCAACGTTATCTTGGGCAAAAGCAGATAAGTAATTGATTAATTGATACTTATCAATTTCAATTCCTGCTTTTTTCTGTGCTTTTGTCCCGACCGCAGCAAGTGATAAGCGATATAAAAAGTTAGTACTTTTCATTTTATCAATTACTAAAACCTTAGCACCCTTTTCAGCAGCTGCACATGCTGCCATGCCACCAGCATTGCTGGCACCAACTACAATTACATCATATTCGTTTGTGTTCATTTTATTTCTCCTAATCTGCTAATCTTTTTGCTCTATTTTCGCCATAAATTACTGCTAACAAAACGACTAACTCGCAAAGCGCAACAATTCCAACTACAATGTTCCAATTGTGTGTTGCATCTGCAATATTACTTAAAACTGGTGTAGCAAACGCACTAACAACATAAGTAATAGAACTAGCGTATGAATAGCCTGCATCAAAGTCTTTACCTAAGATATCTTTGGCAAAAACTTGTTCACCTGAGCCCATTACAACTGAAATTGCATCTGCTGGAATGGCTGCGGCTAAAGCCAAAGGAATCATTCTGGTTTGGTTAGCAATAATCATCAAAATTGGTGCCAAAATAGTTAGAAGTAGCCACCATGGAAGTGCCTTTCTTCCGCCAAAGTGGTCAGTTGTTACACCAAATAATGGGGTCATAGCTAAATCAGCTACAGTAATGATGGTTGCAATTAAGCCACCAACATTTGCACCAAAGCCGATTCCTTCAGCAAATGATGGCCAAAGTGATGTCATGTTACCCGCAAATTCATTGAAGCAGAAGAAAATTAGAACTAAGACGAATGATAAAGAGAAGAGCACCTTACTTGTATTCGAGCTATTTCCAGCTTCTGCATCAGCATCATCGTTAATTTGGGCCAACTCAGCCTGGGAGGAGACACCATAAGGCAACAGACCTAATTTAGCTGGCTCAACTTTAGTAAACAAAGAACATGGTATTCCGATAACTAGCATTATGATTGCCAAAATGATGAAAGCTCTCCGCCAACCGTTACTTTGAATTATTTGTGAAGCAACTGGAGTAATAACTGCTAAAAAAATTGTGTTAAAGAAAGCACCTGCTGTAAAAGCAAAGTTTTTTCTTTTAACAAACCAATTATTTATTACTACACCTTGGACAACATAACCACTGAAACCACAGCAAATACCAACAATCGCAGCTAAAATATAAAATGCAATAACACTATTAGCCATTGAAAATAGCCATGTTGAAACTGCTGCAACTACAATGGATCCTAAAAGAATCATTGAAACATTAACTTTGTGAATAAACTTACCAACTAGCGTTGTACCAACGGCTGTTGCCAAAATTAATACGGTATAATAGTAAGAAACTGAGCCCAATTTTCCACCGCCAATTGAGTTAGCTAGTGGTGTTAAAAATAGGCCCATAACTTGTGTAAAGACACCCGCCACGATACCACAAAGTAGTCCTGTAGTGACTATCATTAGCCATGGATATATTTTCTGTTTATTACTCATTTATCCTTTCTCCTTTGTTAATTACTTTTATCACATTTATGTTAGCATTGAGTTAAGCACTTTCATCAGACATTACAGAAAGCAGCTTTTCCATTTTGGAAAAGCTGCTAATTATCTTCAGGTAAATTATGAATACTAATCAAATCAAATACTTTTTATCATTAGTCCGAACTCGAAATATTACACAAACTGCTAATCAACTATTTGTTTCTCCATCAACAGTTTCTAAAAATATACATAAGTTAGAAACCTTTTTGGGTACAAAATTAATCAAGCCTGGTCGACGTGGAATAGAGCTAACAACTAGTGGAGAATTTTTTTACGTTAAAGCCAAAAGAATATATAAAGACATTGATGATACTGTTACGGATATTAAAAATAGTAATTTAAAAGCACTTGAACCTATTACTATAGCCTTTACTGGATCACTGTTTGAAATAGAATTTCTTTCAAAATTTATTCAAGATCTAGATAATAGTTTGCAACCACGAATTAACCTTGAAATTTTTGATCCTAATGATGGTAACGGCATTTCAACCTCATTAATTCAGGGTAAATATGATTTTGTTCTGTATCAAAACGACTTTTTTATTGATAAAAAAGAAATTACTTTTAAACCTGTTTTTTCGTCTGGCCTTTCTGTTATTGCCTCAAAGAAAAATCCTTTAAGTAAGAAAAAAACCATAGGTATCAAAGACTTATTTAAGCAAGATGTTTATATCTGGAATTCAGTTCCACCTTTGCCTCTCATTAATCATTTTAAATTTGAACTATCATTAAAATATCCGGAATTCAATTTCAAGAGTATTAGTGATGAAGTGGTACTCGAAATTTTTTGTGCCAGTAATCGTTGCTTAGGGATTGTTCCAAGTATTCTTTACGATAAAGTTAACGAAAAACTTGATTTTATTTTGTTAAATTATAAGTTATCGTTTGAAAATGGCATTGCTTATCGAAAGGGCTACGAGCAAAAGCCCTATTTTCAAAAAATTTTTACAGCTTTGAAAAATGCGGAACTAGAAGAAAAGAAAACGTGGATTGATTAAGACTTTTGGCTTAGTTCTTTAAGCTACTATTGCTATAGCTGGAATTTATAATTATTAAAAAAGTGCTTCATAATAATTAGCTTGTGTGTCTAACTATCATGGAGCACTTTAACTTTTGAAAATTATAATCACTCAAATTAGAATTCTAAGTAATTACGCTTATTTAACTTCTTCAAATAAAGGGCACTTTTGCTGACTTTTGACATCAAATAAACCCTTATCTGAAATTTTGAAGCTTGGTGAAACAAGCAGAGACAGCGTTGAGAAGGACATAATCTCGTTAGTATTTTTATATCCTAGTTCTTGCATTGTCTTGCGGATTTTACCTATTTCACTACCGAGCACTTGCATTGGTTGGTCACTAGCAACTCCACCAATTGGTAGCTCAGCATCAGCAACTATTTCTTCACCTTTAGCAGCAATATAACCACCCTGCTGCTCAATTAATTGATGTTGGATTTTTAGCATTGCCTTCGTGTTGGTTCCCATTACCATCAAATTATGATGATCATGTGCCCAGGTGGCGCCTATTGCACCGTCCTTGAGGATGCCGCGATCAACCAGGCCAACACTATAGCGACCTTCTTCACCGTTATAACGGTCTTGTACAAGAATCATAGCTAGGCCTGCTTTTTGCCATTGAACAATATTATTTTCTACTTCTAACTTAACTTGAATATGATTTGTGAAAGTACCAACTGGGTTAATTTGAATGACATTAGCCAATACGTCGCCATTACTTACCAAGTCCGTTTTAAGCACAAAGTCTTCACTCGTTAATTTAGGGGCATTGACTGAATGGCGTAACGCCGGTAAAAACTGGTAATCAGTTTTTGCTTCAATATCTTCAGCATTTATCCCGTTTTTGTAAACTGCTTCAATTGACAAAGTCTTTGGATTATCCAAAATAACAAAGTCGGCTACTCTACCAGGGGCAATTGCACCGCGATCCCATAATCCCATATGACGAGCTGGTGTATATGTTGAAATATAAATTGCTTCTTCTGGTGTCATTCCCATTTTGATTGCTTTTTTGACCAAATGGTTCAAATGACTGTGCAGTAAAGTGTCTGGCATTGAGTCATCTGTCACAAGGGCCACGTGCTCAAAATAGTTATGCTCAATAATTGTGTCAATTACTTCTTGATGCATTGACTTCAACTGTACTTCAACAAACATTCCGTTACGAACTTTTTCATTAACTAAATCTGCCGTTTGTTGAGTGTGATCAGTAGTGATACCTGCATACAAAACTTTAGCCAAATCTTCACCAGCATATGCTGGAACATGTCCTTCTAATGGTAATGTAGGCTTTTCATGACGGCAAGTTTTGATAATATCTTTGATTAATGTTTCACGTGGTGATGTCATCCCTTTAAAGTTCATCACCTCACCCAAACAAATAAATCGGGGATCTTTAAGTAGTTCCTGAACTTCTTTGACACCTATCTGGCCACCAGTTGTTTCCATATCTGGATTAGTCGAAGGCACAGACGAAGGAATACCAAAGAAAATATCAATTGGTGCTGGTTCATCAATAAAGTTTTTGAGTCCCTTAATACCAGCAACATTGGTTATTTCATGGTCATCCGCCACAATGGTCGTTGTACCGTATTTTAAAATCGTTTGGCCCATAATTGCTGGCGTAGTCATTGAAGAGTCAATGTGCATGTGGGCATCAACAAATCCCGGAATTAAGTACTTACCTTTTAAATCAAGTGTTTTCTTTGCTTCAATTCCTGGCAAATCTGTATTAATCCAATAGAACTTACCATCTTTGACTGTTACTTGTGTGTCAACAAATTTACGCAGAAATACATTAAAAATATGGCCGTTTTTAATCAACAGATCAACTTGTGTCATTTTGCCTCCCATAAATAAAGAGCTGGTTTTAGCCAACTCTTTTATTTTTCCTTATTACTGATTCATTATCTTGTTCCACTGACTTATCCACGAAGACATGTGACTATTCACATAGAAGAAATCAATTGTCTTTGCTCTTTTAGCAATGTCACCGTAAGTCTTATTTGTTGCCTCTGCAGGTGACAATTCAACTTGTGAGTTAACTGGTGCATTATTAAGTGATTTAGCACCAGCAACTTTTTTCTGGTTTTCTTTACTTAGTCTAAAATCAATGTACTTGTAAGCAGCGTCTGCATTTTTGCTATTCTTTAAAATCGCAATATTGTTATAGTTTGCATAAGTACCTGAAGCTGGCACCATGTACTTCAAACTTGGATTTGTTGCTTTCAACATTCCAACAGCATAGTCACCAACAACTGCAACAGTAATTTCCCCAGTCTTAAACATATTACTCAAATCTGAACTTTGTGCATAAGTTTTTACAACATTTGGCTTCAACTGTTTCATTGCCTGAAACGCTGCCTTACCATCATCCTTAGTCACATCAACATTAGCATGGTCACCTGCAACATAGAGCATTGCAGGACCAAAAGTTGTTGCAAAATCTGGTACGGCAATCTTACCCTTTAATTTCTTTGACCATAAGTCATTCCAATCTTTGATTTGAACTTTCTTTGGATTGTAAATGATCCCTAAACTATTAACAGTGTATGGCACAGTATTAGTTTGTTTAGCTAGCTTTTGTTGATCACTCGATAAATACTTAAAGTTCTTAATTTTTGAAAAATCTAACTTTTTAAACAGTTTCTTTTTAGAACCTGTAATCGCATTATTTTGTGCTAGCTCAATCACATCAACTGTTGAATTAGGGTTGTGTTCTATCTGCGTTAAACGAGTTGAACTATCACCAAATTGCGTAGAAACTTTCACATTATTTTTCTTAGCGTAAGGATCAAGGACATCTGAGCGCATTTGCTTTGTTGATAAACCAAAGGTTGATACAACCAATTTACCACTATTTGTACTAGATGAACAAGCCGTGGTTGCAATAGCAGTTCCGGCAACGATAAAGCTGGCAGCTGCCAAGCAAGCTTTTTTGAATTTCATAATAATAAAAAACCTTCCTGAATATTTACTCTGACAATGGATGAAGATGTTTAGCTGGGAGTGTAAGTTTGACCTCATCCCCTGAACTTCGCATCTTCTGTCTTGCTTCCTCAACTTGGAAGTCACCCAATTCTGAATGAATAGTGTATTTAAAACTTTGTCCCAAATATTCACGACCAGTAATCGTACCAGTCAAAGTGTTTTCAGTACTATCTGCGTTCAATTGAATGTTTTCGGGGCGAATGGTAAGAACTTTTGCATTCTCATTATTTTCTTCAGTTGTTAATCTCGTTCCCTTGACTGCAATATGATAACTATCCTCACGGTTGTCTGCATTAACTGGAATAAAGTTGTCGTAACCAATAAACCGAGCCACATACTCAGTACGCGGATGATGAAAAATATTTTCGGGACGGTCAAATTGTTCGATTCGTCCTTGATTCATAATTAAAACTTTGTCAGAAATTGCAAAACATTCTTGTTGATCATGTGTGACAAAAAGAACTGTCATCTTCATTTCTTGCTGTAATTTACGAATCTCTTCACGCATTTTTAAACGCAATTTAGCATCAAGGTTACTTAATGGCTCATCCATCAATAGCATCTCTGGATTGGTAACTAGCGCCCTTGCCAAGGAAACTCGTTGTTGCTGTCCTCCAGAAAGTTGTGCCGGAAATTGAGTTGCTAGGTCGCTTAAACCCGTCATTTCAAGTATTCCGGTCACTTTTTCGTTAATTTCCTGCTTTGGTAATTTGTGCATTTTTAAGCCAAACGCCACATTATCGAAAACACTTAAATGTGGAAATAAGGCATAACTTTGGAACACCATCCCAAAGTTGCGTTTATACACAGGTGTTTTGGTAATATCTTTACCATTAACTAAAATTTGCCCTGCAGTTTCTTGAATTAGACCCGCAATTATTCTTAAAGTTGTAGTTTTTCCACAACCCGAAGGTCCTAAAATTGAAACCAATTCACCATTTTTAATTGTAAAAGATATATCCTGCAAAACTTTAGTTTTACCATCATATGATTTTGCTAAATTTTTTACTTCTAAATTTGCCACACTCAAAACCCCTATTTAGTAATATTGCTAATACCAATTACTTTTTCAACTAAAAACATCATTAGCGCTGTAAAGACCATTAAAACAACTGAAATTGCAGAAACAGTTGGATCATAATTGTTTTGCAAATAGTTTAGAATTGCTGGTGGCAGCATCGTAAGTGATGGTCCGTTCATAAATAATGAAATTGGAATATTATTGAACGAATTGATGAAGCACATCATGAAGGCCGCAATAATACTAGACTTAATATTAGGTAAAACAATCAAAAAGAACGCTTTTTTAGGCGAACAGCCGCAGACCCAACTTGCTTCCTCAATATGACTGTCCATCATCAACATACTGGCTGTGATTAGCCGAATGACATACGGTAAACACAGGAGAAAATGTCCAATAATTAAGCTGATAAAAACTGGCAGTTTAAAGGTAATAACAGCCGTTTGATACAGCGCAAAGCCAATTACAATTTCAGGAATTAAAGTCGGACTTAGAAAAAATGATTGGAACCAAGCCGCATGTTGCAGATTATAACGTGTTAAAGCATATACAGCAGGAATGCCAATAATTAAGGCTAAAAAGCTGGCGATTAATGCCACCAATAAGCTTGACTCAAAGCCAGTAATAAAATCAGGTTGCTGAAAAATATTGCTATACCACGAAAGGGTAAAACCTGTGATTGGTAAGGAAATCGAGCTTTGATTATTAAATGAAGTTATAACCACTAGGACTAGTGGCAACATAATCAGCGCCAGAATAATAAGTGAAATAATGGTTAACGTTTTATTTTTACGATTAAGCATTAGTCATCCTCCGGTCTAGGCGATAGCTTAACCGTTTCATGAGCCACATCGAAAGAGCTGAGATAACGATTAAGATCAAGGCAATTACACTGGCATTTTGCCAATTTCCTAGTGTCATGGCCTGCTGATAAATTAATGTGGCCATCACCAAATGACGATTACCACCAAGAATTTGTGGAGTAGTATATGCCGTCATTGTTCCAGCAAAAACCAGAATACATCCTGTTAAAATGCTTGTAGCAAGTTGCGGAATAATAACCTTGAATAAAGTGTGCCATGGGCTGGAGCCCAAAACAGCAGCAGCCTCTTCAATTTCGACATTTAATTCTGCAACACTACCAATCAAAGTATTAATCATGATTGGCAAAAACAGATAAACCGAGCCAATAATAATCGACGTATTGGTATATAGAATGTTTAGCGGTGCTTTTATTAAGTGCAGTGAGAGCAATAATTTGTTAATTATGCCATCACGACCTAGGATGATGATCCAGGCAAAGTTTCTAACAACAGCGTTAGTTAACATTGGAAAGAGAATTAGTAAGTTTAGTACCTGTCTAACTGTCTTTTTCTGTCTTCCAATCCATAACGAGATGGGTAATCCAAGAATCAAAACGATAATCACTGTTAAAACTGCAATCAAAAATGTTCTTCCAATTACTGTCCAGTTATAAGAGCTTTTAAGAAACTGTGTATAAAGCGCAAAAAAACCTGCTTGACTCTGGAACGTTGGAATTGCGATTTCAATTAATGGAAAAAAGGTAAAAACCAAGACGCCAAAGAATGCAGGTATTAGTAACCAAACTGCGGTTTTCCGATTCATATATTACCTCCGATTGATTCTAGATTATCTATTTTTCAGCATTCTGTCAAGATGAAATCCGAATATATTTATTTATATAGCTTTTAAAAGTTTGTATTTTATTTCTGCTAGTTTTTATAAAAGATAAAAATATATATGTATAACCATTAAAGGCGAACAATAAAAAGCCACAGTTTTTTCTGTGGCTTTTTGATAAATGTTTAATTTGTTTGATGTACTAGGTCATCGCGTACAAGACACTCTGCAATTTCGACTGTATTGCTAGCTGCACCACGCAATAGGTTGTCTGCAACAACCCACATCTGAAAGGCACCATCATTTTCTTGATCTTGGCGAATACGTCCAACAAAGGTTTCCCGTTTACCAGCTGCTAAAAGTGGCTGCGGATAAACTTGTTTGCTAGGATCATCTTGCAAAACTAAACCGGATGTTTTAGCAATCTCTTCTTGTATTTCAGCAGTAGTTGCCGACGAATCCTTTACAACAAAATAAACTGTTTCACCGTGACCAATTTCAATTGGAACTCTCACACAAGTTGCGGTTACTTTAATTTCACCCGCATTTTGATCATTAAGCAAAATCTTTTTAGTTTCATGAATCATTTTCCACTCTTCATGCGTGTAACCATCATCTTCAAACACATCAATCTGCGGCAGCAAATTAAATGCCATTGGATAATGGCGCTTATCCGCTGCAGTCGGCAAAATTTCAGCTTTCAAGTCTTGGTGATTCAGTCTTGCCTGAGCTTGGTTCAGCATTTCATCCCATGCCGCTTTTCCAGCACCTGAAACTGCTTGATAGGTTGAAACAATAATCTGCTTAACTCCCCACCGCTGATAAATCGGATAAAGAGCTGCAACCATCTGAATGGTTGAACAGTTCGGATTTGCAATAATACCATGATGATTAGCTAGTTCCTTATCATTAACTCCAGGAACAACTAGTGGCACGTCATCTTCCATTCTATAAGCACTCGTGTTATCAACGCAAACTGCACCACGTTTAACTGCCTCTGGCAGCAGCTTTTTTGAAACTGCGCCACCAGCAGACGATAAAACAAGATCTACACCATTAAATGAATCCGGTTGGGCTTCTTCAACTGTAATTTCTTGATTTTTGAATTTTAACTTTTTACCTGCTGAACGTTTTGACGCTAATAGTTTTAGTTTTTTAACCGGTATACTGGATTGTTCAAGCTCACTAATCAGCCGCTGACCAACTGCACCGGTTGCACCCAGTATTGCAACAACATATTCTCTCATTGATGATCATCCTTTTCTGCCAAAAATCGTTTTATTCGTGCCATTGCCTCATGCAAGTCCTCATCACTAGCAGCATATGAAAAGCGAATATAGCCCTGTCCACCATCTCCAAAAGCACTTCCTGGTGTACCACCAACTTTCGCCTCATGTGCTAAATCTAATGCAAAGGCTTCATCATCTGTTCCATATTCTTCAGGAATTTTGGCAAAAACGTAAAATGCTCCTTCACTAACCATCGTCTTTAATCCCATCTCGTTAAGTGCATTAACGATATAGTCACGCCTTTTATGATAAATTTGACGTGATTCAATTGGGTCTTCATCACCGTTTTCTAATGCTTCACAGGCAGCTGCCTGAGCTGGATTAGATGGTGCAGTAACCAAAAAGGCATGCATTTTGGCAATCAAGCTAATATATTCTGTTGGCCCTACAATGTAACCAATCCGGTAGCCAGTCATTGCGTGTGACTTTGACAAACCATTGATTACTAGGGTCCGTTCAGGAATATAGCGCGCAATTGAGATGTGTTCAAAGTCATAAGTCAATTCGCCGTATATTTCATCGGAAATTACGTATAAGTGATGTTTTTCAATGATTTGTGCCAGCTGCTTTAACACTTCTTCTGAACATTCACGACCAGTTGGATTAGTCGGATAATTGAGAATAATTGCCTGCGCCTGCGGATGGCTTTGTAAAGTCTGTTCTAAGGCCTCAGGCGTCAGGACAAAGTCCGTATCCGCTGTATTAATTGCAACTAAATCTGCTTTTACATATTGAAGCAGTGGGAAGTACAAGGCATATGAAGGCGTAGGAACAATAATTTGGTCTCCTGGCTGAATTAATGACAACATTGCTGCAGCAATTGCTTCAGTCGCCCCTACCGTTACAACGATCTCATTTTCCGGATCATATGAAATATTTTGCTTTCGCTTTAGAAAATCACTAATCGCTTGGCGAAGTCTCAAAGTTCCTTTTTGTGCTGAATAATGGGAGTCATTGTCTAAAATGCTCTGAGCTGCCGCTTTTTTGACGTGCTCTGGCGTATTTAAATCTGGCTCTCCTAGTGTCAACTTAATTAAATCTGGTATATCATCAACCTTTTGCGCAAATGCACGGATACCTGAAGCTGGAATTTGAGTCAGCGGAACACTTGTAGTTGGGGTTAAATCTGAAGCTAAATGTGGCATTTTTTCCTCCTTATATTGATAGAATTTTTTCCAAACCAACAACCAGTTTGGATAGGCTCATCACTTGATCGAGTGCAACTTTTACACCTTTCATAAAAGATGAGCGATCAAATGAATCTTGTCTAATGGTCAAGGCTTCACCAGGTCCGCCAAAAAGAACCTGTTCGTGGGCAACATAACCTGGCAAGCGGACAGCATGGATGGGAACGCCATCATAAAGATCTCCGCGAGCTCTTGCATCATTGTTAGTATCTGTTGAACCTGATCCGCTTCGACCCTCGGCAATCATCTTTGCGGTGTTAATCGCCGTTCCTGAAGGTGCATCAAGCTTATCGGCATGGTGCATTTCGATAATTTCTGCATCTGGAAAGTAACGTGCAGCCTCTTGGGCAAATTTCATTAGTAAGACAGCAGACAGCCCGAAGTTCGGCGCAATAACCCCGCCTAGCTGTTGGTCTTCTGCAATTTTTTGCAGGTCTTCTGTTTGCTCAGTTGTCAGTCCACTAGTACCGACAATTGGTCTCATTTGGTGGTTTAAAGCAAACTTGACGTTTTCAAAAACAGCTTGAGGAGTTGTAAAGTCAATCCAAATATCTGCACTAATGTCAATCTCATCAAGTTGGTCAAAGCACTGGACAGTATTAGCAAAATCCCCTTCGCTTTTGGCATGCGGCGCTAATACGCCAACCAGTTCACAATCTGCCTGTTTTTCAACTAACTGCACGACCTGCTTTCCCATTGATCCAGTCGCGCCAGCAATAAAAACTCTTTTCATTAATCTACTCCTAGTTCTACTGGTAACTCATGTAGTAATGCCGTTTCATTTAAGCCCAAGTGTAGTGCCAATTGCTTTTTCTCTTCTTCATTTAAAGTAATCATTGGCAAGCGACATCCCCCTGCTGGTAAGTTTTGTGCATTTAAAACGGCCTTAACTGGAGATGGTGACGGGTACATAAATAATGCAGCCATTTTTGGTGTCAGTTTTCGCTGAAGTGCACCAGCTGCTTCAACATTACCAGCTTCCAGTTCATCATACATTTGGCGCATTGCTTTGCCATAAATATGTGAAGCAACAGAAATTACGCCTCTTGCCCCTAAAGTTTTAGCGCTGAGTGCCTGTGCGTCCTCACCGGTATAAACTAAAAAGTCACTTGGTGCATGCTCAACGATATATTCCAAGTCTTCTATTTCTGTACATTGCTTCACGCCGGCAATATTAGGATTAGCAGCCAATTCAACAACAGTTTCCTTAGTAATTTTTACACCTGTACGACCAGGAATGTTATAAATCATTAGTGGAACCTTTGATTTTTTGGCAACAGCTTCAAAATGCGCTTTGATTCCACGTTGATTGGGCTTGTTGTAGTATGGCGTAAC
Organism: Lactobacillus apis; assembly: GCF_003150935.1. Taxonomy (NCBI): domain Bacteria; kingdom Bacillati; phylum Bacillota; class Bacilli; order Lactobacillales; family Lactobacillaceae; genus Lactobacillus; species Lactobacillus apis. Next base: position 1,608,701 of record NZ_CP029476.1, read on the forward strand.
AACCAAAGCCATATCAATGCCTGAAATTTGACTAACTTCCTCTGTGAAATCCACCGTTTGAGCAGTGTTATTGCTACCTGTACCTGCAATCACTGGTACTCGACCTGCAACTATTTCTGCAAAGCGGGTATAAAGCTCGATTTTTTCATCATGGTTCATCGTAGCCGTTTCACCAGTCGTACCACCAATTACAAAACCGCGACTTCCTGTGGCAAGCAAAAGTTCTGTTAGTTCTTTTAAACCGGGATAATCAACTTCTCCTTGCTCATTAAATGGTGTGATCAACGCAGTTAGTAAATCAGCGCTAGTAAAATCTGTCATAGTTTTTCCTTTCATTATTAGTCATTTACATGTGCTCTTCGAAAAAGCCGACTATTGCTTTAATCCCTGCCTCAATTGCACTTTCTTGTGGACTGAAAGTAGCGGAATGAAGTTGAGAGTCATCTTCCACGCCAAGCCAGCACATTGTTCCAGGAATTTTGGCAAGTAAATAACCAAAGTCTTCACCTGTCATTGCCGGCTCAGTTTCTTGATACTTAACTGCTGGGTTATTTTTCATGTAGTCAATAAATTCAGCGGTAATCTTAGGATCATTTTCGACAGGCCAATAGCCTCCTTGGTTAATTTCAATTTCTGCTCTAGCCGCAAAACTTTGACCAATACCAGCTGTTACTTCACGCAAACGCTTCTCAATTTGTTCAATCATCGTTTGAGTCAAGCCGCGAAGCGTACCTTCTAGGTGCGCATGACCAGCAATTGCATTTCTAATCGTGCCCGCACGAACCTTGCCAATTGTTATCACGCCGCTTTCAATTGGATCAATGCTGCGCGCCACAATTGTCTGAATCTGACTAATTAATGCCGCAGCCGCTACAACCATATCATTTGCACGCTGTGGATATGCAGCGTGACCATCTTGACCATACAGATCAATATTAATTTCTGCAGCGCCAGCAAATAGTGTTCCGTTACGGCACCCAATTGTTCCTGCTGGTAAGTCAGGCGTAACATGTAATGCAAAAAATTCATCAGGTCGCCACTCACCAGTAAAAACGTCCTGTTCATATGCTAGTTTGCCACCGTTTTTGCTTTCTTCAGCTGGTTGGAAGAAGAAAAGCAAATTATCTTGTGGTTGATGCTCACTAAAGTAATTCAAAATTCCTAATGCCACTGTCATATGAAGATCATGACCACACGCATGCATTTTTCCCTCATTTTTTGAAGAAAATGCTAACCCAGTTTTTTCTTTTACTGGTAGTCCATCAATATCAGCTCGGTAACCAATCGTTTTTTTAGGTCGCTTTCCTTGCACTCTTACCAGCAAGGCAGTTGGCAACTCAGGAACAGTTTTAATCTGTAAAAATTGCTGATCAAATTGTTGAATAACCTTTAATAAATACTGCTTGGTGTCATGCTCTTGCAATGCCACTTCGGGAATTTGATGTAAGTCACGACGAATTTGAATCAGTTGACTAGTAGTTAACATTAACTCACAACTTTCTTAAATCTTGCTCAATCTTAGTTTTGTCAGTAGTTTGTTCGTCTCTTTTTTTAACAACTTTGGCTGGGACGCCTGCTACAACAGTATTAGCCGGAACATCTTTTGTCACGACGGCACCTGCGGCAACCACAGCATTATCACCAACTTGAACCCCTTCTAAAATCACTGCGTTAGCACCAACTAGAACATTTTGTCCAATCCTGACTGGTTCGGCGGAAGCAGGCTCGACTACACCCGCTACAACGGCACCAGCACCAATATGGCTGTTAGCCCCAACAATTGCACGCCCGCCCAAAACAGCGTTCATATCAATCATTGCCCCATCACCAATTTCAGCACCGATATTAATTACCGCTCCCATCATAATGACCGCGTTTTTACCGATACTTACTTGTTCACGGATCAAGGCACCAGGTTCAATTCTTGCTTGAATATTTTTTAAATCTAAAAGGGGTACTGCAGAGTTACGGCTGCAGTTTTCAACTTGATAGTCATTGATCTTTGCCGCATTAGTTCGTAAAAATGGTACTAGATCATCCCAGTCACCAAAAACAACACCGCAATTACCCTCGATAAATGTTCTTACTTCTACAGGCCATTTCAAGTCCTCCAAGTCGCCCTTAACATAAATCTTAACTGGGGTTTTCTTAGGCGCATTGGCAATAAAATCAATAATTTCTGTCGCTGACATATTTTTCATTTGATATCCTCACTTTTCTTGATAAAAACGGTCATTCTTAATTAAATCGTCATAGGTTTCACGTGTAACAACTTCTTGTGCTTGTCCATTTTCTGCAAAAACAACTGCTGGTCTTGGAACACGGTTATAGTTAGAAGCCATGCTGTAACCATATGCTCCAGTTGCAAGAACAGCAATTACATCCCCTGGCTTAGTTTTTGGTAAATATGCCTGATCAATCAAAATGTCACCAGATTCACAATAGCGTCCTGCTAAATGGACCTTTTCAACTGGTTCAGCCGCTGGTCGCTTGGCAACCAATGCTTCATATTCTGCTTGATAAAGCGCAGGTCGAATGTTATCACCCATGCCGCCATCAACAGTCACATAAGGAGTTAAACCTGGCACATCCTTTCTGGAGCCAACGGTATAAAGACTATATCCTGCTTCACCAACAATTGAGCGTCCGGGTTCTACCCAGATTGCTGGTACGTTTAACTGATACTGTTCAGCTAATGTACGGACACTGGCAATGATTTGTTCAACAAATGTACCTAGCCCAATTACGCTATCTATAGCGGTATATCTTATACCAAAACCGCCGCCTAAATTTAGAACCTGTGGCTGATAATCATACTTTTGCTTCCATTCTTGAACTAGCTGCATCAATTTTTCCACTTCAAGATTGAAACCTTCAGTTTCAAGGATTTGTGAACCAATGTGAGCGTGAAGTCCAATCAACTCCATTTGCTCTTCCGCTTCAACTTGTAAAAAGGCTTTTTCTGCTTGACCCGAACGAACATCAAACCCAAATTTACTGTCTTCTTGACCCGTTTGATCATATTCGTGCGTATGTGCACTCACACCAGGAGTGATGCGGAGCATTACTTGCACTTTCTTGTTTGTTTCATGCAGTACTTGCTTCAGGAGTTCAATTTCATGAAAGTTATCTAAAATGATTACCCCAACATTATTTTCAACGGCCATTAAGAGTTCATCTTTTGTTTTATTATTACCGTGAAAACTGATTTTTTCCGTTGAAAAGCCTGCTTTCAACGCTGTATACAGTTCTCCACCTGAAACAACATCAATGTGGCCACCCAATTCGTTGATTACTTGATAGATTGCAATCGAGGTAAAAGCTTTACTAGCATAGCTGATGGCATAATCAACCTGTCCAGCAACAAAAGCTTGCTTAAGTGCATTGAACTGTTTTCTAATTTGGGCAACATCATAAACCACCAATGGCGTGCCAAAGTTTTCGGCTAGCTTAAGTGCATCTACACCTCCAATCATTAAGTGACCTTGATCATTCGTCTGGTAATAATCATTCGTTGACATCTAATAACCCCCGTTTTTTGGTAAAGAAAAAGACCCTTTAATACGCGCATAGCGTACAAAAGAGTCTTTCAGATTAAACCTTGATCTGATTCAGTTTTGGCGATAGCGCTCCGCAAATTTAAATTTGCGACAGTCCGTAATTTATTAGATTACGTCCCAGCCGATTAACTACCGCAATAATTAACGCTTCGGCAACCGCCCCTTTCGCTAGCTTCACCGTTTTTGCAGAAACTCCACTAGGTACTTTTGTTAGTTGCGACCTCTTCGTTTAATTTATAAAAATATTATTATTATTAATATTACTTGTCAACGGCTTTTTCATAATTAATTAACTTTATTTTTTGCAAACATGACTGCAGTTATGTTTTAGTTGCAGATAAAAATTAAAATGTTAAAATGCGTTACTATCGAATTTAAATTATTTTAATCAAGTAGGTGTTGCAAAAATGAAAGTTGTTAAATTTGGTGGTAGTTCACTTGCAAGCGGTGAACAATTTCAAAAAGTGCTAAATATTATTAATGCTGACCCAACCAGAAAAGTAATTGTCACTTCCGCACCAGGAAAAAGATTTGCGGAAGATGTAAAAGTTACAGATCTGTTAATTGAATATGCTCAAAAGACACTGAAACAACAAGACACTACTGAAGTTATTCAGCAAATTTGGACGAGGTATCAAGAAATTGCCGCTTTTTTTGCACTTGAGCCCCAAAAATTTGCGTTCTTGCACCAAGAGTTGGTTGACTTACCAATAGGTTTTAATGACGAGCCAGAATACCTAATGGCAGCTTTCAAAGCACACGGAGAAAAACTCTGCGCACAGTTACTAGCATTAATTTTGCAAGAGCAAGGTTTACCAACACGCTTTCTAGACCCACAGGACGCTGGTTTTTTGGTAAGCAGTGCCGCGAGCGACGCTCAAGTCTTACCTGAAACTTACCAAAATTTACTTAGATGGCGTGAAGTGCCAGAAATATTAGTAGTTCCCGGTTTTTATGGTGTTACAACTCAGGGCAAAATTGCCACTTTTTCACGCGGTGGATCGGATATCACCGGTTCAATCTGGGCAAGAGGAATTAAAGCAGACTTGTACGAAAACTTTACTGACGTAAATGCAATTTATGCCGCGGATCCTAGAATTGTTGCTAACCCTCATCCAATTAAAATCATGACTTACCGGGAATTACGGGAACTATCTTATGCTGGTTTTTCAGTTTTCCATGACGAAGCGTTGATTCCGGCAATTCAAGGCCAGGTTTTCATCAATGTTAAAAATACTAATCACCCTGAATTACCAGGAACAATGATTGTTCCAGAAAAGGATTTTCATCCTAAAAGTACGATTACAGGTGTTGCCAGCTCAAATCACTTTTCCGCTTTATATTTACACAAATATCTACTTAATAAAGAAACTGGTTTCACTCTTAAATTACTAGAAATATTTTACAAGTTCAATATTTCATACGAACACATGCCCTCAGGTATAGATGATCTAACGGTTATCTTTGACAAACGGCAGTTTACTGAAGAACTGCGCGAGCAAATGTGCAGTGAAATTCAAAAAGTGATTCATCCCGACCAATTAGAATGGATTGATGATTATGCTATCATTATGGTAGTTGGTGAAGGGATGCGGAATAAGATTGGTGCAATGAAGAATATCACTACCCCTTTAGCCAAAGAGCATATTGCCATTCACATGATCAATCAGGGTGCATCACGTATTTCTATTATGTTAGGCACCAAGAAAGAAGACGCAGCAAATGCTGTTAGCCAAATTTATCAACAATTTTTTAAAGGAGTAGCAAAATCATGATTCAAATGCAAAAAGTGCATGGTTCGCAAAATCAATTTTTCTTATTAGATCAGACTCAATTAGAAAAGCCACTTATCGATCCCGAATTAGTTAACTTAGCACGTCAATTAACAGATAGACGAACTAGCTTTTTGAACGGAGCAGATGGTTTACTTGTCATTAGTGAATCCAGCCATCCCGATGTTCTAGGGAGAATGCAGGTAATTAATGCAGACGGTTCGTTTGCATCGATGTGTGGTAATGGCTTGCGCACTGTTGGTCGTTACTTAGCGGAAAAATACCACAAAACATCTTTCAAAGTGGAAACAGATCAAGCCGATCTTGCTGTAACATGTCAACCAGATTGGGCAGAAAATGTTAAGGCAGTCGGGGTAGAAATTAGTCCTATCAGCTTTAAAGCAAAAGACTTACCATTTAACAATTTAGGTACTGATGAATTAATCGACCAAAATGTTCCTGCCTTTGATGATGATTTGACCTTTACAGCAGTCGCTGTGCCTAATCCTCACCTTATCAGCTTAGTTTCAGCTGATGTGTTACACAGTGATTTTCTAAAAACTTTGGGTGCAGCGTTAAACCGACCTAACCCCTACTTTCCTGACGGTGTTAATGTTAGTCTGGCACAAGTAATAGACTCTGATCATCTTTTTGTCCGTACTTATGAGCGCGGTGTCGGTTTTACTAATGCCTGTGGTACTGGAATGTCCGCGGCAAGTCTCGTATTTGCCCTAACTCAACCGCAAGAACACGCTTTTGAGCGCTTGCTTACTGTTACTAATCCTGGTGGATTTGTTCAAACTAAGGTTCATCAAACAGATGACAGCTATTGGGTTGAATTAATTGGTAATGCGACTGTAATGGCAGAAATTGAAGTAGACGAAGGTGAATTACATCAGCCTTTCCTTCGTTTTTCTGATTTTTCAGTTACTCCAACTAAAGAAGATGAAGCTTATCAAGCTTTTATTGCGAAAAAAGCTAACTAACCTTCCAAGTTATTTTGTATTTACTGTTGATATATAAACTTTTTAATAAAAAATTACGTTCTAACTAAATTTATGTTTGAAAGCACTTCAGCAAAAAGCCTTGTTTGCCAGTTTGAGGTGCTTTTTTGGTCTTTCTTTTTCCTTTCAATGAAGTACAATGTTTTTAATAAAGCGATTTCACAAAAAGGAGTCATTAAAATGGCAGAAGTAAATTATCAAAAATTAGTCGATGAGATGCGCAAAGCTTTTAAAGATGGTGATGATAAGCGTGATGAAGGCTTACCTACCAGCATCCCTGAAGTAGAACGCTTTGATGACATTGCTTACGGTAAAGATCCTAAATATCAATTACTTGATGTCTATTTACCAAGCAAACGCACAGACGCTAAACTACCGGTAATTGTTAACATTCACGGCGGTGGCTGGGTATACGGCACAAAAGAAACCTATCAATTTTACTGCATGGCACTTGCTAAAGAGGGTTTTGCAGTAGTAAATGCAAATTATCGCCTAGCACCAGATGTTGTTTATCCAGGTGAATTAGATGACGTCAACCGCGTCTTCCATTGGGTAGCAGATCCAACTAACGCAGCTAAATATCAATTAGACTTAGACAATGTCTTTATCGTTGGGGACAGTGCCGGTGGTCAAATGGGTGAGCAAATTTTAGCTGCTTATACTAACGCTGACTATCGTAAATACTTTGGTTACTCTGTTCCTGACCTAACAATTAAGGCTGCAGCATTAAATTGCGGTGCATATTTCTTAACTGAAAAAATTAGTTCAATTGTGGGCGCACCAGAAGCATATTTCCGTCCAGAAATTCGTTTAACAGAGCATGATCAATTAAACGCTGAACAGTTTTTAACTACAGATTTGCCACCACTTTTCTTAATGACTTGTACAGATGATTTCTTACGTGACAATGCATACATGCTTTCTGGTTACTTACACGCCAAAGGCATTTACCACGAAATTCATTTTTATGGTGATCCAGATAATCGTCGTGGCCACGTCTTTAACGTTAATCAAAAAGATGATTTAGCTAAGCAGTGTAATTTGGATGAACTTAACTTTTTCCGTAAGTACATCAATTAGTGCTCGGTTCATTGTAAAATAAAGGTTGAACTAAATAGTTCAACCTTTTTTCTAGGAGGAACTTATGGCAGGCGACAAACACGAGCTAATTCAACTAGATGAATTACCGTTACACATTAAAATCCACCATCATCGCAATGATTCCGAGGTGCCGGCTCACTGGCATCAAAGCATTGAATTGAGTTTTACCATTCGAGGACAAATTGACCATTTTATAATTGGTGGCGTCGATCATCAAACACATCCTGGAGAGATTTTAATTGTTAATACTCAAATTGTGCATAGTGTGCGTAATCGTATCCACACTAAGGACGATTTAATGTTGACGCTTCTCTTCCCCTATCCACTGGTCTTACAAGTGTTTCCTAAAATTGATCAATATTTTTTTGAACTTGGTTCACTAAGCAAGTTATCACTTCAGCAAGTAGCTCAATATCACCATTTACAAGATCTTCTTACGCAAATTACTGATATTAAGCTAGGTGAAGAGAGTGATTTTAAAAATATTGAGTTAACTATCCTTAGCTATCAAGTTCTTGAAACACTACTTAAGTACTTTTTGAAACCTCGTAAAAATAACAGCCAGTTGTCACACAATTTAGTCATCACTGGACATTTGCGTAACGCGCTTGACTATATCCAAGGGCACTATCAAGAACCCTTTTCTCTTCAAGAGATCGCGGATTCTTGTCATTTGGCACGTCAATATCTCCAACGAATTTTTCGCGAAAATATGGGGTGTACTTTAGGAGAATACATCAAAAATTATCGTGCACAAAAAGCCTACCAAGAGCTTACTACGACCACAAATACCTTTACTGCAGTTGCCATGAATAATGGTTTCAGTGGTGTTAGATCGCTTAACCGTGCAATGGTTAACAATTACGGACAAACCAGCAGACAAATACGCGAAGGTTCCTCAGCGCCAGATTAAGGTGACTGAAAGCGCTATTTGTTAATCAAAAAGCAAGTATAATATTAGCGAATACAATAGAAGTTAGAGAATAGAGGAACTTAACATGAAAAAAGTTAATCCAAAATCTGGGTTGTTCAAAGTCGCCTTATTATCAATATCCTTATTATTGATGATTGCGCCGCAAATTTCCTCAGTATTGCCCCTAATGTACTCGTCATTTCCTGGCGTTTCACGGGCTGCTGTTGAAACACTAAGTACAATTCCAAACATCGGGATAGTCATCGGACTAATCATAAGTCCATTTTTAATTAAGCTAATCGGTACTAAAAATACTGTTATCACGGGGTTAGTAATTGCGCTATTAGCTGGAACATACCCAATGTACGCAACGGGATACACAACAATTTTAATCTCTCGTTTCTTATTGGGTGCTGGTATTGGTTTATTCAACTCATTAGCCGTTAGTTTATTATCGAAGTTTTACCAAGGCGATGAACTATCATCAATGCTTGGTTTCCAAAACTCAATGGGTAGTGTCGGTGCAGCAATCTTTTCATTCTGTGTTGGCTTATTAGCTGTTAATGGTTGGCACGCCACTTTTGCAATTTACTTGGCTGCTTTGCCAATTCTATTGCTATTTGGCTTCGTAGTTAAATTGCCCAGTCAATCACAAACAGTCGATACAGAAGCGCAACCTGCTACTAAAGAAGAAAACAAGATTAATGGTGCTGTAATTGAAATAGCAATTATTATGTTCTTTATGTATGTTTTCTTTATGCCAATGTCATTCAAGTTGCCACAACTTGCTACAAGCCAAAAACTTGCTAGTGTTAGTCAAATTGCCTTTGTTTCAAGTGTAGTTACTTTAATCGGTATTCCTGTTGGAATGTGCTACGGTCTTTTAAAGAAGAAATTAAAGGATTTAATTTTACCAATTGGTTTATTCTTACAAGTTGCTGGTTTATTGGCAATTGCTTACGCAGTTAACCTACCAATGTTAGTTGTAGCCGTTATTGTTTTAGGTGCTGGCTTCGGTTTGTCCGTACCTTATATCTTTAACTGGCTTGATGAAGCAGCTCCAATGAACTCCGTTAACTTCGCAACAACCATTACCTTAATCCTAGTTAATATTGGTTGTGCCGCTTCACCAACAATTGTTAACTGGTTAGGTACAACTTTTGGCGGTGGAACTCCTCGTTCTGACATGACAATGGCTGGAATTGGTATGGCAGTTCTGTTCTGCTACAGCATTGTTCATTACTTCCAATTAAAGAAAAAGCATAATTAATTAAATAAGTAAAAATGTACTGAGCCTCAAAAGTTGAACACCTTTTGGGGCTTTTTTATGACTAAATTATCTAAACAAAAAGAATTAAATTTTAAGTTGAACCTCCTACTTGATTTGATAGCTGCAAACTAATCTTCTTTCATATCAAAAATAGCAATCATCCTTAACTGAGTTAGAAAAGACTGCTATAGAATTAGTAATTATAATTTAATCTAGCTTATTTTGCGGTCTTTAAAAATATAGAACGCACCGACCAGCATGAACACTAATAATATTGTGGTAAATGGCGGGAATAAGTTGCTAAATCCCTGCACCATTCCAAATCCGAAAAGGATTAGTAACGAGCAGGAAAGCAGGAGTGTACCCCGATTTTGCTTCATAAATTTAAAGAAGGGCTTATCTTTATAAGTTTGCGAAAGGCAAAACATTGCGATTATAAAAGCTATGTATCCTATTGATTCAGACATAAGCTCAACACACTTTCTGTTAATTATGATTAAAGAGCTGCTATGGTATAAATTCCTGTAAGGTTGACATCCATATAAAGATAATTGTTTGGATGTGTATCATTCATATAGCCCAAATCACTTCTGACTTTCATAAAACAGGCTAAGCCAATGGCACTAGTTGTTCCTGTCTATTCGGTTATGCCTTAGTATATATTAAAATATTAAAAAAATAAAACATTTAAAATAAAAATTAGTGCTTTAATTTTAAACTATAGCAAAACTTAATATAGTGTAGATTAAATGAAGTTTCTGCAAAACTCACAACCATAAGGCTAAAACCTTACATCAGGTTTAACAGTCTTTCCTTTTCATTATCAGGTAATTTCACAATTAGCCCAATTACTTTATTTCAGCTTATTTAAAAATTTCAATCTTCAATTTAAGCTGTTCCATGTGTTTTGCAAATTAATAAGAGAGTCACTTTGATAGCAGCATTAAATTAAAAATTACCGATTAAAAGAGTAGGAATATTAGCATAAACTTTGTTATCAATCCATTGCTTCAATTGGAAAATTGATTCTTGAGCTAGTTTTTCAGAAGTGACTAGCTTCTTTGCTATTTCCTCTTTTTCTTTGTAAATAAAAACATCAAAAGTGGCAAGATGATAAAGCCAAAGACCATCATCAAAATCGCATACCAGTTAATACCAACAACTTGGCCATTTTTAATAATGCCAAATTGTGCTTGCCAATTATATTTAACTAGTAAGAAAATAACGACAATAATTGATAATATTGGGATTACGATATCAGTCCAAACATTTTTTGGTGCTGGTAAAACCTGCTCTTTATTTTTACCAAAATAGAAGCAAATGACTGCTAGTGGCACAATAATAAAGCCTAAGAACCTAACCATTGCACTTAATGTAATTAGGTTAACCATATTATATTGGAATGCCAGCGGTACCAAAATCGCTAACGCTTCAGAAATAAAGAATGTCCTAATTGGAAAATTGTTTTTCGTTCTCTTAGTTAATGATGACGGCAACTGCTTTTCACGTGCCATTGCCTCTAAAATTCGCGGCGCATTGAAGCTGGAAGCAACATTGATGCCAAGCATCGATACCAAGGCACCAACTAAAATCACGTCTCGTAAGATCTCATTGTCAAAAATTGCACTAATTGCCACAACCTGTTTAGTTGTCATCAAAGCTTTCGGATTGAGAACAAGTCCAACTGCAACAACCCCTATATAAATTGCAGCAATAACAAAAATTGCTAATGGTATTGCTCTTGGTAGATTTTTTTCGGGCTCTTGCATATCATCCGAACCTGAAGGTACAGATTCAAAGCCTGTAAAAGCATAAAAAGCTGACACAATAGCCATCACAAAACCTGTAGTTGTTAATGTCGGAACAATCTTATGGCCATTCTGCGTAATTTGATCAACCATCGCCAAATTATGTGAGGCTCCTGTTGTAAGTAATAGTACAACTCCAGCAACAATGATTAAAACCAAAGCGAATAACTTACCTGCAGTAGCAATATTCATTACAAACTTAACAAATTTTTGTCCAAACAAGTTAATAATTGTTATTAGCAGCATCAAAACTAGAAACCCGATTGTAACGTTCATAACGCTATCAGGATTGCCGCCAAAAATCGAAATGGTTGACTTAATTACACCGACAGCCATTACGCCCCAAGCCACGCTGGCAGAAAAGTAACGCAAGATGCCGACATAGAAGCCAACGTTATCACCAAAGGCCGCCTTGGAATACGCATACGAAGCGCCTGATTTTGTCACATATTTAGCCGCTGCTGAAAAAGAAATCGCCAGAATTGCGGCAAAAATTGCTGCAATTAAATAAACAACTAGAGATTTACTACCCGCTTGGCTAACTACACTTCCCGGTGTTAAGAAAATACCTGAGCCAATAATAGAATTGATTGCTAAAAGAACAATTGACCAGAAGCCTAGTTTGTCATTTGCTCGTTCTGTATCCTTACTTGTATTCACGATAGTTAGCCTTTCTTACTTAGCATTTTCAACAACAAATTTAAATAGATTATTCATATAAGGCGTGTTGGGATTTTTATGCAGCATCTCAGGGTGCCACTGAACTGCCAAAATATTGCCCTGCTCGTTTTCTAAGCCCTCTGGGACACCATCAGTTGCAGTCGCAACTTCGCGCAAATCCGGTGCAACATCTTTAATCAACTGATGATGGAATGAATTAACTAAGAACTCAGTTTTACCTATTGTCCGTGCAAGTAAACTACCTTCTTTAAGCTTAACGCCATGCGTTGGTAAATCAGGTGTATGGCCTTGATTATGCTTTAAAGTTTTTTCTTTGCGATAACCTGCATCTTGATATAAGTTACCACCGTGAGCAACGTTAATTAGTTGAGCCCCACGGCAAACCCCAAGAATTGGGAGACCTTTTTCTTCCGCAATTTTTAACAATAGCATGTCAAAATGGTCACGTGCTGGCCAAATTTCACCTATATTTGGTTGCAGTTCTTCACCATATAAATGTGGATCAATATCATGTCCACCAGATAAAATAAGTCCTTGAACATGTTCTATTTGGCCTATAACAACCTCATCATTTGCAGTAAAGGGGATAATGTAAGGAATCCCACCATTTTGAACGACAGAATCAACATAGTCCTCATTAACGTAACTACGTCTATATCCATAAAATGGCCCTTCTGCATCTCTTATTTCTGAACCAGCAATGCCGATAATTGGTTTACTCATCTTTTTCCCCCAATCAAAAATTAACCTACTTTTAATATATTATACATGCACGAGACTGAACTATGTTGTGATTTGATTGATATATTACTTTAATAGTTTGTAACGATTTCTTTGGGATATTATTCCCTAGGAAATAATGTAGTTTTATTTAAAACAAAAACCACTGGTCTAATCGACTAGTGGTTTGTAAAAATAACTGAATTGCAATATGCTACGTAAAGCTTGCTATAATTTAATCAACTTTTTCAAAGACCTCACAGATCATTGGTGCCTGAGGATAAAACTTCTGTCCACTTTCTGCAAATTCCGCTTCAAAAAATTGATCATGAACTTCACGCCAATACTGATAGCTACGATCTCCTTCACCTTCATGATATGCATGCTCTGCAGATATCTGATTGTATGGAATAACTTCAACTACCTTGTCCTGAATCACGCAAACGGGATTACCATTCCAATCAAGGATAATATTCCAGTCACCAACACTTGGCATCTCATTTTCTGGGAAAAATGCTGCAGTTGTTGCAGTCTTAATACCTCTTTTTACTAAGTCTGCTAATTCATTCGCTTCTTCCTTACTTGCTCCAAATGACCACGCATCTACTTTAGTATCCTCTCCCAAGTTATGCTTCTTACAAAAGGTACGCCAAAATTGTTCTACTTTTTTCTCCATTATCATACTCTCTTTTTAGCTAAATAAATTGACAAAAGCTAAACGCTTTTAGTCATAATAATAAATTTGTAACTATCACCGTTGGTATGAACGTTTTCCGAACCAGTTTCTTGGTAACCAGCTTTTTGATAAACCTTAATTGCACGCTTATTAAATTCCGCAACGGACAAAATATAAGTTTTAAAAGCAAAGTTTTGCTTCACATAGTCCTCAATAACCTTTATAAACTCTTTCCCTAAACCATGACCTGTTAGAGATGGCGCCAAACCAAGTCCTATCTCAGCTTTCATTGAATCTTGATCATCTGGCTCTAAACAAAAGAATGCAACTAATTTATTGTCACCGTCTAAAACCTGATAATAGTGATCGCTTCTTAATTCTTGAGACATTATTTCGTCATAATCTTCTTGATCATTTTCCATATCATAAAAAGAATATTCACCCTCGTAATGCCAATCATTGGCAATTATTTCTGCATTAGCCTGCGATAATTGGCCAATTTTTTTAAAAATATTGTTTGTCATTTGAGTTTTCCTTATTAACTTATTACATTATATTATTACCAAATATACCCAAAGGTAATTCAAAAAGCAAACCACACAAAAACGTTTCTACATAAGCACTAAGCTATGTAGAAACGTTTTTTAGCTATATTTTTAATTAATTGGTTGTCCACCGGTTACGCCGTAAACTTGACCTGTAACATAACTAGCCAAATTAGAAGCTAGGAAAATGTAAACATGGGCTACTTCATCGGGTTGACCTGCACGCTTCAATGGTTCTTCCTGACCAAAAGTTGAAAGCGCATCTGTTGGTTGACCGCCACATGTTTGCAACGGTGTCCAAACTGGACCGGGAGCTACACTATTAACGCGAATTCCTTTTGGCGCTAACTCTTGCGCCAAGTTAATTGAAAAGTTAGCAATCGCAGCCTTTGTAGAGGCATAGTCAAGCAAAATAGGTGTTGGACTAAAGCCCTGTACAGAGGTAGAAGTTAAGATTACACTGCCCGGTTTCATATGAGGCACTGCAGCTTTAGCCATTTCAAACATTGAAATAATATTAACTTCAAAAGTGTCATGGACTTGATCCATCGTCAATTCATCCAAGCTTGAGACATGCTGTTGAATTGCGGAATTCATCACCAATAGCTCTAAGCTACCGAATTCATCGACAGCTTTTTGAACTACTTGCTCTGCTTCACCTCGCTTACGGAAGTCAGCTGGTAAAAGAACTGCCTTTTGGCCCGCTTTTTCAATTAGTTCTGCCACTTCCTTGGCATCTGCTTCTTCTTCAGGCAAATACTGGATTGCGACATCGGCTCCTTCTTTAGCAAAGCCAATTGCAACAGCACGACCAATTCCCGAGTCACCACCAGTGACAATGGCATGGCGTCCTTCAAGTAAGCCATGTCCTTCGTAATCAGCCATATCACCAGCAGGTACTGGATCCATTTTGCTTTGTACACCTGGATATTCCTGTGATTGTTTAGAAAAATCACCAGTGTGATAACGTTTTAGCGGATCAGATAAACTATTGTCCATTGTAAAGATCTCCCTTCTTTAGAATCCACCTTCAATTTACAGCGATTCATTTTTTAAAACAAAACATATGCTTATAAAGTATAAACAAATCATATTCTTTGCTACGGAGATTGGTTTGGTTTTACAATGATGGTGTAAAGTACTGTAATCAAGGAGGCTGAGCTTAATGATTAAAGCTTACAAAAAATTCTGGAGTAACATTTTCAACTTTTCTGGCGTTGCTAGTCGAGGCGAATATTGGATTCCAGTTATTATTAACTATATTTTAGGGTTTATTTTGATGGCACTGGTACAACAGATTTTGGGGCACTCCATTGAAGACATCTATACTTGGGGTGACTGGAGTGCCAAAACTGGTTCTCTAATCATTTCATTTATTGTCTGGCTAGCCACACTTTCACTACGCTTCAGACGCTTACACGACTCTAACCACTCTGGTTGGTGGATTTTGATTAATATCCTTCCTTTCATCGGCCAGCTATGGTTTATCATCTTAATGCTTCTACCTTCAAAAGCTAATAACTATGAATAATTAGCATCTCATTTTGCGATGGCGAGATAAAAAGTGCAGAACTGCTTTTAATGCATGAATTCAACCCTCTAGATTGGAGCAAAAATCCATCTAGAGGGTTTTACTATGGTTAAATTCAGTACTACAAAAGCGCACTTAGTTTTATAAAGTTAATTGGGCCATAGAACTAGAAGAAAAATGCAAATCTTTCAAGCAAGACTATGTATGTCAAAATAAAGAGGTATTATGTTGCTTTCGGTTTAATTTTTATTTATTCAAGTACTTTTCGGCGGTAAACCATACAACTAAAAGGTATTAAAGAAACTTGTTAAGAACCACACTATTTAAGGTCAAAAAGCCGTCAATCATTAAAAACTGCGTTCCTGATGGTTTCTAAGGGTGGTAAATATAAAGTGCTATACAAATTGCGTGAATGATATTTATAACAAAAATCTACCTAATAAGGATTTGCAACCTATTTTCGAACTAAGGGCAATGGCTAGTAAAAATAAGCAAAACAATTAAAACGTTTTTTAAAGTACGGTAATATATCAGAAACACCTATACTTCTTATTGGTAAGTATCCGGGTGACTTATTAACAAATTAAAAGAAAAGTGAGTAAAAATGTTTACTCACTTTTTTGTTTGACAATTTAACCATAAAAATAACCACTACATTTAGAAGTTACTTCATTAGTGTATTACTGCACTTTTTCTTTACCTGCTAGTATATCCTTCAACCATTTTTCACGCTCATCTTGGCAAACATTCATACTATGCTTTTTGCTGGCTTCACTATAAAAATTTAGTTTTCGATCAATTACTTCCATAGATTTTTCTAAAGTCGTCATTTCTTCTTGCACTTTTTGCTTTTGCTTTAAGAACATTTCTTTTCGTTGATCAATCGTATCAATGCCCTTTTCAGCCAAATGCAGATAATCTTTAATGTCTTTAAGTGGCATCCCTGTTTTTCTCAAGTAAATAATAGTGCAGAGTGTCATAAGGTCGTCAGGTTCAAATTCTCTAACACCATTTTCATCACGCTTAACAAACTTTAATAAACCTATTTTTTCATAATAGCGCAAAGTATATGTACTAATTCCCAGTAGATCACTAACATCCTTTATCCGATATTTTTTCATTATATTATTTCCTTTCAGTTAAAGCGGTTCAATAATTTAAGTTGTACTAATACTAACACTTTCAGTCAAAAAGTAATTTTCAAAAAAGATTTGACTTAGAGCTACTCGAACCCACTATACTTACAGCTGACACCAAAAGAGGTGTGTCTTTTGCAAGTGCACATATGCAGAAAACTATGTAAGTTACATTTAATTCTTAACTTATATGTCAAGGATAATATTAGAATTGCCGATCCAGATACTCAAGGAGCAGATCGACCAGTTTATTAAGGAGATATTATATGAAAGCAGGAACATTTATTGAACCTAGAAAAATAGTGCTAGGAGATTACCCTATGCCTAAGCTAGAATCAGAAAATGATGCAATATTAAAAATTATTCGTTCATCCGTATGTGGTTCTGACCTATGGTGGTTCCGTGGAATAACACAGATTGATGCGAATTCGCTCACTGGGCATGAGGCACTTGGTATTGTTGAAAAAACTGGTAAAAACGTTAATAACATTCACCCTGGTGACTTTGTCATTGTCCCATTTACACATGGCTGTGGCAAATGTGCTGCTTGCCTAGCTGGGTTTGATGGCAATTGTCTTAACAAAGGCAATTTTAAAAATGGCGGTTATCAAGCGGAATACCTAAACTTTCATAATGCAGATTGGGCATTAGTCAAAATCCCCGGTAAGCCAACTGATTATAGTGATGATCAACTAAATGACTTTTTAGCTTTAGCGGATGTGATGGCAACTGGATATCACGCAGCTGCTAGTGCTGAAGTGACACCAGGCGATACTGTCGTAGTTTTAGGAGATGGCGCAGTTGGTTTATGTGGGATCATTGCTGCTAAATTGCGTGGTGCAAAGAGGATTATTGCAATGAGCCGCCATCGTGACCGCCAAAAGTTAGCAATTGAATTTGGAGCAACTGATATTGTCCCTGAGCGTGGGAGAGAAGCTGTCCAACGAGTAATGTCACTCACTAATCACAACGGTGTAGATGCAATCTTAGAATGCGTTGGAACAAATCAATCAATTCAAACGGCTTTAGCAATCGGCCGCCCAGGCGCAATTGTTGGTCGTGTCGGTGTACCACATAATTCCGATGTTGATACTTCCGCAATGTTCTGGAAAAACATTGGTATTCGCGGGGGTACAGCTTCGGTTACCACCTATGACCGTGAAATATTGCTAGATGCTGTCTTAAATGGAAAAATTCATCCAGGTAGAGTCTTTACCAAAAGCTTTAAGCTTGATCAAATTCAAGAGGCTTATGAGGCAATGGACCGCCGTGAAGCAATCAAGTCCCTATTATTAGTTGACGATATAAACTCAAACTAACTTGAACTTTTGGCTATAAGCACTTTTACCAAAGCATATAAATCCATTCCACTTTCTTCCCTTGCTATAATTAGAAAAAGGAAGCGATTTTATGCATCTAAAAACTCAACTAGTAAACTGGCCACAAAATTTATTGCATACAAAGCCAACACAGCAATTGTTTAAACTATTTGATCAATCGACTGATCAAATTTCACAGTTTTGGCATGCTTTGCGTTCTACTAGGTATTCATGGAACCTTTCTGGCCTTGAGCAGGTTCAAAGCTTTTTACAATTCTGTGCTAAACATAATGAAAAAATTGCAATCCAGCTAAAGAAGCTTGCTCAAGTATCTAGTAAAAGATTAATTCCAATATTTAAAGATCCAACTTTTTTAAAGCTACTTACTAGTAAAATGCAGCTTTCACCTCAAACAACTCAAAAAATTCATACTTTATTAGATAGATTTGCTGGCAATAGCAGTAAGATTGAACCAACCAAATTATTGATAATTGTTTTGTTTATTGCGTTAGGCGCTAAGGTGCCACTGGTTTTGGAAGATTCCGTCAACTTTAAGAACATAGCGTTAGCAGTAACTACTATGTTAGATTACGTTACAACTGCCATTCAGCTTGCTCAAGCATTTTCACACAAAAAGTCTAAAAACTAATACTAGATTATTCAGTCTTATTAGCAATTCGACATTTAACAGTAATTCTGTGTTTCACATGAAACAGCATATTTTTCAAAAGCTTTTAGTCACACTAAAAGACTTGTTGTACTCCCGAGAATATATTAAGACCTACCAAAAAGACGACTACAGCCAACGCTATAGTCGCTTTTTTATGCTTTGTTAGAATATTTTGCTATTCCCTCTTTAAGTCGCCCTAAACCATCTTTAACCGTTGCTAAAGGATAAGCGAGATTCATGCGTAGAAAATCATTACCATTGCCGCGATAAATACTTCCTGGCGATAAAACTAGTCCTGTTTCTTTATCTAAGTATTCTGCTAGCTTTTGCGAATTCGAAGTAATTTTACGCACATCAAGCCAAATTAAATATGTTGCATTACCTGATACCACCTTAATTTCTGGAATATTCTCACTAATAAATTTCTCAGTATAAGCAAAATTAGTGTTTAATTGCTTCAGTAATGCTTGTAACCAATCATGACCATGCTCATATGCAGCAATTGTCCCTGGAATAGCTAGTAAATTAGGCTCTGCAAGTTCTTCACTGTTCAGACCACGATTAACAGTCTCACGTAAGTTGTCATTTGGCACCACTACAGTTGCCGCATGTAAAGCTGCAACATTAAAGGTCTTACTTGGTGAGACTAGCGAAATAACACCCTCACGTGAAGCACCCTCAACCGAAAAAGCAGGTGTATACCCTGGTCCCTTGCGTACCAAGTCACCATGAATTTCATCAGATAGGAGCACTACGTGATGTTTAAAACATAAGTCTGCAACCTTCTGAACTTCTTTTTGGCTCCATACTTTACCAACTGGATTATGAGGATTACAAAAAATCATTAAAGTGGTAAGTGGTAAAGCTAATTTTTGTTCAAGGTCTTCCCAGTTAATTTCATAGTTTTCATCATCAAATTCCAAGTCACTGGACAAAACATGTCGCCCATTATTTTCAATTGAATTGTAAAAAATATTATAAACGGGTGCTTGAACTAGAACGTTATCACCGATATGTGAAACTCGCCGAACAATCGATGAAATTGCTGGCACTACACCAGTAGTGAAAATCATCCATTCTTGTTGTGGACGATGTCCATGCTCTTCTGCATACCAATTGGCCACTGCATTAAAATAATCATCTTTAGGCCATTCATAACCGAATACACCTAGTTCAATTTTCTTCTTCATTGCATCAATGATTTCTGGTGCTGTTTTAAAATCCATGTCAGCAATTGACATTGGTAGTTCATTTGATGCAACGTCCCACTTAACAGAGTCTGTTTTTCTTCTATCTGGCACATTAACAAAATCGTAATTAGCTTTCATTATTAATCCTTTGGTTCCTGATTCCGATCTGACTGATTTGTGTTCAATTCAATCTTATCACAATCTATCTTTGTATCAGCGGGATCTATTTTTGACTTATCCATAATTAATTCGCCGATTACAGGAGTAGAAATTTTTCCAGAAATTGGGTTTTTAACACTATCAATTTTCGAAGTCACTTCAGCATCTATATTTGAAACATATTCAAAAGCTAAATCTGTATGCTGTAGCTGAGTATCTCTTAACTTTAAATTGTTAATATAATTAAGGCCCTGACTGCTAATGATTTTGCAGTTAATAAACTCAATATTCTCACTGTTCCATGCTAAGTACTCTCCATCAATAGTTGAATCATAAACTTTTACATTTTTACAGTTCCAAAAAGCGTCTTTAGCAACAAAAGTTGAATTATGTACTTCAATGTTTTCTGCCCCATCAAAAGCGTAATTGCCAATTATACTGACATGATCTAAGTAAATGTTTTTGCTGTCTTTGCCAAAATAATCGCCGCTAATTTGACTATTAGTAATTTTAAGGCCATCACAGGACCACATAGTCTCTTCCGCATTAGCAAAATGAACATTGTCCAACGTAATTTTTTGTGCACGTCTAAATAATTTAGGAGCTTGTAAAGAAGAGTTCTTAATAGAAATGTTTTTTGTGTACCAAATGCCACTGCGAGCCATCGTTTCAAAGACAGAATCTTCCACCTCAACATTTTGATCGTACCAGAGTGGATACTTCCATTTGAAAATTGAATCTTTCACTTTAATGTTGTTTGCTTCTTTGAGTGGAGACTCCCCTTGACCAAAAGTGACTCCGTCTAATTCTGCATCATTAAGTCCAAAAAGGATCCGTTCGCCTTCAAAAAAATGATTTTTAATACTTTTCATTTATTTTCTTTCTCTAAATCAAAATATCTATATCTTTTATACACTCAATTATTTAACAAAAAGTATGAAATTTAAAATACCTATTATTAAGCCTACTTAATTACTATTAGTTATTTTGCTACTACGTGTATATAAAAAGTGGGCCTCAGAGATTATGTCATCTCTAAAGTCCACTTTTTCAATAATTAATCCTCAGTTGTCATTTCTAAGAACTTAGTAAAGCCACCTTTATAATCACGCTTTGTTGCAACTAGTTTTAAAAATTCTTCCTGACTGACGCCTTTAAATTTCAAATATGCTGTTAAGACTTCATAGACATCACCTAATTCTTCAATCAGATTGTCTTCTGTCTTAGCTTCAACAACTTCCTGCGTCTCTTCAATCAACTTATTTTTAAGGGCTGGCTCAATTTCTTCTTTAGGCAGCTCTCGATATGTAGCCTCTGTGGCAAATTCCGGTATCTTATCTCTAACTAATTTTTTCATTTTGCACTCTTTTCAAAATAAATCATTCTTAGTTTCATTAATCTAACCCTATTATATTACTTTTTAAAAAAGTGCTATAAAAATTAGTTATAAAATATTTCCCAGGAAATATTTTTGCCGTACTATCCTATTCATCTTCTGAACTATTTTCCACTTGCTTCAAATGAATAACTAAGTAAAGACGCTCACTATTATTCAACTTGTAGTTCATTTCTTGATAGAAATAGTCTTGGATCTTTTTAAGTGTAGTCCTTAGTTCAGGAAATTGTTTTAAAAAAGATTCCAATATTTTTTTATTGTCTGGGGAGGCGTCTGAAATATATTTATTATCGCTTTGAATTTGCGTGATTAAAAATCGTAAATGAACTGTTAGTCTTTCTAGTGTTGCAGGCTGTTCAGGATACCCCAAGTCAGAAATAATTATTTGTAAAATCTTACTTAAATGTAAGCTCACATAGTCTTCACCCAACTTTTGATTTTCATTAATCGGACTCATTTCATTTTCAACAAAATGAATTGCAATTAATCCTGCCTCACCTGGAGGTAATTTAACGTTAAAAGCTGTATTAATTCTTTTAACACTTTTTTCTGCCTCTGCATATTCTAAAGGATAAACCTCCTTAACACTGACAAGTGAGGACACATCTTGCTTGCTACTTCTTTTAACTGCAAAGTAGATATGATCTGCAAGGCTAATAACTAAAAACTGATTGAAAGTTGTACTAAGATCCTTTTCTGCATGTTTAATAATATTTTTAGACACAGCTAAATATTCTACTGGAACGTTTTCTAACAAATTTGATAAAGAATTGAGCCACTCTGGATCTTTAATATTTTTAATAAAGGTTTGAACATTTTTGCCTTTTGAGATTTCATCTCCCGGCTGCTTTTTAAAGCCTATTCCTTTGCCAAAAAGAATTGCTTGCTCATGCTTTTCATCACTGACCAAAACAACATTATTATTAAAGACTTTTATTACTTTCATGTCCATTTCCTATTCATCGTCTGATTCATTATCACCGTTATAGTTATTCATATAAACCATTTGGCCTTTTGCTTCTTCAATTAATTCGAAAATTTTGTCATCGGTCAACTGATCAGAAGGATCTAAAACAATCGATAAAGCTAATGCGAGATTTACGCCAGTAATAACCTTTACATGATAGTCTTTAATTAGCTGGCTGCATGTTTGATTGACACTACCACCTAACAAATCGGTTAATAAGAAGACTTGATCTAGTTCATCAAACTTTTTAAGTAATCCGACTAGCTGATTAAGTGGAAATTCATTTTCACCATTCTCATATGCACAAATATAATGTAAGTTTTCTATATCACCCGCAAAAAACTTAATTGTTTCAGTCATTCCTTTTGACATTGTTTTGTGCGAAATAATCACTATTTGTTTCATAACTATGCCTTAAAAATCCCCAGTGCTGCACCAATCATTGCAATAACAATTACCATCAAAATTAGTGTAGTCATTTTACGCCCTTTTTTCAGCATCCAGTAAAGTAATCCAGTTAATAATACCGGCAAAAGCCCTGGCATTATTTGGTCTAAAATCTGCTGACCAGTTAGAGAAACACCAGCTTGGCTAAATTTTAAGGCCAATTTAAAATTAACTGTACTTGGTACGATTGCACCAATCACTGCAATACCCCAGACAGATACAGCATCTGTTAATGCAGATAGCTTATCGCTCATGCTAGTCATGAGCGTTGCACCAGACTCATAACCGACTTTATAAAGAAAAGATCTTAAGAAAAAGAATAGAACATAGACTGCAAAATAAATCCACATACCAATGCTGTTACCATGCTTGCCCATTGAGGCAGCAATTGCACCAAGTACTGTTGGAAATAGAACCCAAATAAGTGCGTCACCGATACCCGAGAATGGCCCCATTAAAGCAGTTTTCAAGTCTTGAACCGCTTGTAATGACTTGGTTTTTCCTTTTTCTTCAACCGCCAAAGTCGCTCCTGTAATGATTGGAGACATCCAAGGATTACAATTATAAAATTTAAATTGATTATCAATTGAAGCCTGTAAACCATCAGGGTCGTCTTTATATATTTTACTTAAAGCTGGAAACAATTCCCATACAAGAGTAGCTGCAAACCCACTATCATAGTTGTAAGTACTAATGGCTAGATAATGTCGTCTCATGGCACGCCATATATCCTTTTTATTTAAAACTCTTCCTTCTTGTATAGTATTTTTTTCTTTACTCATCTTCCATATCCTCCTGACTTAAACCATTTGCACTTGTTCCTGCATTACTACTAGTTGAATAGTTCATAAATGTTGGTATTGCACCTGCAATACCAATTAATGCAACTCCTAAAACAGGCATCTTCAAATAAGCAGATAAGGCAAAGCCAACCAATAACCAGTAACCATATTTTTTCAATGGCATGTAGGATAGAAGCATTGCCATTCCGACCGCTGGTAGCATTCCACCAGCAACGTTCAGACCGACAGTAAACCAAGTTGGCATAAAATTGAGAATAGCATTAACAACTGGCCTGCCAAATAAGACGGCAATAAAAACAGGTACAGCTGACTCAAGAGGCATTAATGATGTCATTACAGGAATTAGCATCCGCATCTTACGGTATTGACGCTTATTGGCCAATTCATGTGCTTTATTAGTAATAAATGAGTTGAGAATCTTTAATAGAACATCTAACTGAATACAAATCATTCCAACTGGAACACCTAATGCCAGTCCTGCTGCCATACCTTTTCCAGTACCAATTGCAACAGCAGTCGAAATCATTGCAGCAACCGCATAATCCGGAGCAGAGCTACCACCTAGGGCAGCAACTCCCAATGACATTAATTGGATGGTTGCTCCAACAACAAGTCCCATTTGAAAGTCGCCCAATACAGCCCCTACAATGCAGGACCAGAACATATAATTCATTGGAACTATTTGTGTTGTTTCAAAATCTAATCTTTGTATATAAGCCAAAATAGTGACTAAAATTACTTGCCAAATTGTAAACCCCATAATTAAGCACCAGCCTTTTTATTACGTAAAACTTTAGCTACATCTACACTGTCATCCTGTGGAACATATTTAGAGATTACTTTGCATCCCTTATCAATAATTGCCTGATATGTTTTCTCCTGCTCAGGCTTAATATAAGCCCTCTTAGTCACTTTTATTGCATTATCAAAGGTCAATGTTCCGCCTAACACGAGCTCATTCAGGTCCTCGCCTTGATTAAGGAGATCAAGAAAAACATCTGGCGTCTGTGAAATGATGAAAACCTTTTGCCGATCATATTTATGATTCTTAAAGTTATCTAGAGCAGTTTGCTTAGAAATTATAGATACAGCCATTCCCGAAGGACGTCCCAATTTCATTGCCTGCTTTTTTTGCGGGTCATCTGCCACGTTGTCATCAATCACCATTACTCTTGTAGCTCCTGAATCTGGTGCCCAACTAGTTGCAACAATACCATGAAGTAATCTGTTATCAATTCTTGCTCCTACAATTGCCATTATTTTTCCTCCTAAAAAACAAAAAACCAAAATAATAATCCTTAACACTGCAAAAGTCCGTGCTAATAATCCTTATTTTGGTTTCGCCAGTTTCTAAACTGTTACGATCCGTTATTCATATTTTTCGCTTATTATATTATCAGCTATACATTAATCATGCAAGCGCTTTTTTATAATATTAGCAATCTCGATACACATGTCTTCTGCCTGCGGTTCCGAACCAAAAAAGTTGAGACTTCCATGGTCACACCCTAAATATTTAATAACATTCAACTGTACGTCGTGCTCTAGTGCCTTTTTTATAAATTCTTCTGCCACCAATGTAATCAAATCATATTGATTTAAAATAAAAGTTATTGGTGGTATTTTGCTCCAGTCTCTAACATTAAAGAAATCTACTACTTCGTCCCTTGGATCTATCTTGTAGTGTAAATAATTTTTTTCAAAATTATCAATAGAATTAAGCATTCGACAAACCCTATTTTTTGCATACTGTTCATCCTCAGGACAAACGTCAAATTTGCTCCAATCATAATAAGGTTTCATATCATTATCAATAGCAGGATATAATTCCACTGCTCTAGCGATAATTGAGGTATCTTTCATTAAAACAATGCATGAATTGATTAGGCTACTTCCCGCACTGTCACCAGCCAAAACTAATTTTTCACTATTTGATCCAAGTAGTTCGTGATTTTCACTTGCCCACTTAATAATCCCCATAGCATCATTAATTGCTGCTGGATAAGGATTTTCCGGTGCCAATCGATACTGCGGAAAAATAACGGTAGCTTGTGCCTGTTCAGCAATATACTTCATTTGCTTACCGAATTCTTCAATTTTGCCTGTCATAAAAGCTCCTCCATGGAAATAAACCAAAATAGGGTTAGCTTTATTAGCATGCTCAGCTTTAAAGACAAAAGTATCGACGTAATGGTCATGATCAACTTCTACTAGTTGCTCTTCTTCGCTCACTTCACTTGTTGTTAAATCATAAGTAATATTTTCAGGTCGGTTTCGATCAAAATTTAATGAAAATGGTTTAGAACCTATTCCTTCACTCATTTTTTTCTGAATAATTGTTTTGACATGTGGGTCAACGATATCTAACCTTGTTTCTCCCTTTTGACCTGGTACCGGTTTAACTAATTCTTCTACTCCGTTAATAACTTCTACTCTTGCATTTTTCTGTAGTTCAGTTATTAATTCTTCAGAATACTGCCTTTGTTCCATTTCTACTCTCCTTATTGCTCAAAAAAACCGAAAAAGCATACAATTATGCATACTTTTTCGGTTTCGCCAGTTTCTAAACTGTTACGATCCAACTTGAATGTAAATTTATAGTAGCACATCTGTACTATTTTGGAAAGCGCTTCCCAGATTTTTTATAGTAAAGACTTAGTACCTAGCAGTATTAATAACACCCCAGTAGTTGGCTTCATATACTTTGTGATCTTTGTTTTTGCCAGTAGTTGCGCCAATTTAGGAGCAATGATTGCTCCTACTAATGCACCAATCATTAATGGTAGTCCGGCTGCCCAATCTACTTGACCTCCTGCAATGTGAAACAGTGCACCTGTAGCGGTCATAAATACTAAAACATAAGTTGAGGTTGCTGTTGCCTGAAAGTCCTTTAAGCCAAGCAAAAACAGTTCAGCAATAATTACAGCTCCTCCGCTCATTCCTGCAACACCGACCATTAGTCCACCAAAAATCCCGAATAAACTTGCCTGCAATCTGGCATGGCCTTGCTTATGCATTGAATCCGAAGTCTTATTTTTCTTTTGGATGAGCATGTTGATACCAAGTAAAATTAAGACTATGCCTATCAACCATTTGTACAAATTAGCAGGAATATATTTTGATAAGAGTGCACCAACTATTACAGCAGGAATTGCTGCCAATAACATTTGATTGCCAATTTTAGTATTAATTTTTCCTTGACGATAATAGCTCCATGCGCCAATAATTAATGAAGGTAAAGCAGTCATTAATGAAGTTGCCGAGGCACTTGCAGCTTTTAAGCCAAATAAACCTGTTAATATTCCCAAATAAATTGCGGCACCACCCCCACCAAACAGGATAACAAGAGTGCCTATCACCAAACCGATTAGCAATAATAGAAAAATTTTCATTATATTTGCCTTCTTAAATATTAAACACTAAACTATATTTACAATATGTAATTATAGTTTACACATTGTAACAGTCAAGTCTATTCGAGGTTAATAATGCCACGTCAAATTTTATCCAAACAAAAAATCATTGAAACTAGCGTTTCTTTAATCGAATCAGGCAGTGAACTAAGTTTTTCGCTAGTTGCCCAACAATTAGGTACACGCTCACAAGCACTTTATAGTTATTTCTCTAATCAACAAGAATTAAGCTATTGTGTCGTTGCTTGGGCTATCAACCAAGTAAGTCAGCAACTTCAACAAAAAATCTTTGGGCAAACAGGAATCAAGGGCATTATCGCTTTGGCTACAGAGTTCCGCTCACTTGCACTTAAGCATTTCAAACTAACTCAGCTAGTTCTAAAAATGCCTCGGACTAATGCTTATCCCGAAGTAACTGCAGCCTTTGAGCAGCTACGCTCTTTGATAAATCAACTATTGGCTACTGAATACTCAGATCCAAAACAGCAGTTGCTTGCTAGTCGCTATCTTCGTGATTTAACTATCGGCGATATTGTAAATGTTGGAACTGGTTGGTTTGCGGATAAATCACTACCTGCTGATAAGAGTTTTCCAAAAATGTTAGAACAGGTTCTAAAGAACATTGCCAATTAAAAAGGTGCCGAGATTTGATATCTCGGCACCTTTTCTATTTTAATTAATCAATTGTTTGGACCCAGCCCTCTGGTCCCTCTTGCTTTCCATATTGAATATCAACTAGCTCATTATAAAGCTTAGTTGTTACAGGACCTGTTTCTGTTTCACTGTAAATGACATGCTTTTTACCTTCATAAGTGATCGAACCTACTGGTGAAATAACAGCCGCAGTGCCCATAGCTCCAGCTTCTTTCATGTTAAAGGCTTCTTCTAAAGTGATTTGTCTTTCCACTGGATTTAAGCCCTGCTTTTTAGCTAGTTCCAGCAGTGACCTCTTGGTAATTGAGATCAAGATTGATTTAGATTTTGGTGTAACAAATTGACCTTCTTGGGTAATACCGTAAAAATTAGCGCCACCAAATTCATCAACATATTTGTGCTCTCGTGGGTCAAGGTATAAACAATCCGCAAAGCCATTTTTATGAGCTTCAACTGATGGCAGCAAACTGCTGGCATAGTTACCAGAGGTCTTTGCTTGACCCGTACCAGCATAAGCAGCACGGTCATATTCACTAACAATATAATCTGCTGGGTTAAGCCCCTTAATATATGCGCCAACCGGAACAGCAAAAATCCTGAAGGTATATTCATCAGCAGCTTGAACACCCAAAACATTAGATGTTCCAATCATGAAAGGACGTAAATATAGTGTTGCGCCACTGTCATAAGGTGGTACATATTCCTTATTTGCTAAAACTACTTGCTTAACGGCTTCAACAAAGCGATCTTCTGGAAATGGTGGCATTGCCAAACGCTCAGCAGATAACGCAAATCGATGCGCATTTTCATCGGGACGAAACAAGTTAATCTTACCGTCTTCTCTACGATAAGCCTTCAGTCCTTCAAAAATTTCTTGACCGTAGTGCAAAATTTCTGCACCCTCGGAAAGAACAAGAGTAGAATCTTCAATCAATTTTCCTTCTTGCCACTCGCCGTCTTTATATTTGGCTTCATAACGATATGGTAAATCGCGATAAACAAAGCCTAAATTTTTCCAGTCAAGGTCTTCTACTTTTTGTTTCATAGCAATGCTCCTACTTTTTCCTTAAAAACTTCAGTTAAAAATCTCTTTTTAACTTTTAATTATTATTTAATTGTTAACTAATGTAAACCATAATTTTACTACTGTCAACAGCTTTCCAAAGATTAATTCTAAGAGTCTCTCCGTCAAAAATGTCACACGTGAAACACCACCTTATTTACTCGTAAAAAAGTTTATAAAGCAAAAAAGCCATTCCTTTCGGAATGCCTTTTAAGCAACGATTATTCTTTTGTTTCTTCAGCTTCAGTTTGCTCATCATTTGAATCAGCTTTTGGCTCAATATCTAAAATTACTTCACCATTGAGATAAACATGCTTATCATCAGCAGTAAATTTAACTTCTTTAGTATCTGGCTCTTTTAGCAATAATTTAGCGATTGGCGTCTCCATGTCTTGTTCAACTACTCGACGAAGAGGACGTGCACCAAATTTCTTGTCATAACCTTTTTCAGCGAAGTAAGCTTTAGCATCATCAGAAACTTCAACTTTAACATCTTTCTTTGCCAAGACATGTGACATCTTCTTTAGGTAAATGTCGATGATCTTAGTCATGTCAGTTTCAGTCAATGAATTAAATGGCACAATTGCGTCTAATCTGTTCAAAAATTCTGGTCTGAAGTATGCTTCTAAGGCCTTAATCATCTTATCGTGATCCACTTTGCCATCTTTTAACAAGTTGTCAGAGTAACCAGCGTTTGAGGTCATAATTAGAATTGTGTCCTTGAAGGAAACAGTTCTGCCTTGAGCATCTGTTAAACGCCCATCATCCATAATCTGCAATAATGCGTTGAAGACTTGTGGGTTAGCTTTCTCTATTTCATCAAACAGAATTAAGCTGTAAGGTTGGTGGCGAACTTTTTCAGTTAATTGTCCGCCTTCACCGTAACCAACGTAGCCAGGTGCTGAACCAATTAACTTGTTAACTGCCATTTGATCTTGATATTCTGACATATCAAGCCGAATTAGATGATCTTCACCACCAAATAATTGAATAGCAAGTTGTTTAGCCAATTCTGTCTTGCCTACACCAGTTGGTCCAGTTAGCAAGAACGAACCAGTAGGACGATTGTTATCTTTGAAGACTTGCTTACGAGCAATTGCATCAGTAATAACATCAACAGCATTGTCCTGATCAATAACAGCTTTCTTCAATTTTTCTGCTAAGTTGAGATTCTTTTGACTTTCGTTAGCGTGTAATTCGCTCATTGGAATCTTGGTCTTAGCTTCAATTAAAGCGTAGATATCTTGATCAGTTACCTTTGGTGTTGCAGTTTCATCAATATGCTCGGCCTGTTCTTGAAGTTTTTCAATTCTCTTCTTCAAGTCGCTTGCCTTTGCATAGTCTTCATTTTTAGCTGCTTCTGCTTTTTCTCTTTCAAGACTGCTAATTCTCTTTTTCAGAGTGGCTTCATCACTTGGAACGCTATCGAGACCTTTTTTAGCACCGGCTTCATCCATTAAGTCGATTGCTTTGTCAGGTAAATAACGTCCCTGAATATACCGTTGTGACAATTCAACTGCTAAACGCAAAGCACTGTCACTGTATTTAACGTGGTGATAGTCTTCATATTTCTTCTTTAACCCTTCCAGGATTTTAACAGTTACATCAGTTGAAGGTTCTGGAACTTGGACTGGTTGGAAACGGCGTGCTAGAGCAGCATCATTTTCAATTCTACGGTATTCCCCTGTTGTAGTTGCACCGATTAAGTTTAAGTCGCCACTTGCCAAAGCAGGTTTCAAAATGTTTGCGGCATCACCACTATTGTTTTCAGAATCTGTTGAACCAGCACCAACAATGTTATGAATTTCATCAATAAACAAAATGATGTTAGGATTCTTCTTTGCTTCGTCAATGACTTTCTTCAGGCGCTCTTCAAAACTACCACGTAGACTTGAACCTGCAACCATGTCATTAATATTAATTGCAATAATGTGCTTGTCCTTCATCTTGTCAGGAACATCACCTTGAGCAATCTTTTGAGCTAGACCTTCAACAATTGCAGTTTTGCCAACTCCCGCAGGACCTACCAAAACTGGATTGTTCTTCTTACGTCTACTCAAAATTTCTATTACTTCTTGGATTTGCTCATCACGACCGATTACCGGATCGTATTTATTGTTTTTAGCTTGTTCAACCAAGTCAACACCAATTGGTTTCTCCTTTTTTGGTTGACCAGGCATTTGTTCGCTCTGATTAATTCCTTGTGGAGAAATGTTCATGCTTGAATAGTGAACTGGGATAGAGCCATTATTATCATCGTTAAAGAAAGAGTTGTTAAGTTCGTTAAATAAATTATCAAATTCGTTGTCAAAATATGCCATAAATATGCACCCCTTTATAGGATAAAATTTGTAATTAGCACTCGACATCTTCGACTGCTAATTGCTTACATATAATATTCTAACAGGTTATCCACAGAATGCAACCTTTTTGCAAAACTTTTCCACATTTTATTTGTGAAATTTCTTTTGTAGCAAAAAACCTTGCAGTAATCGTGTTTACGACTGCTACAAGGCCTAGATTTTGGGTTATTTTTGATATAAATTTATGTGCTCACGCAAATATTTTGCCGTTAAACTATCTTTCTGGTGTGAAATATCCACAGGTGTCCCACAGGCAATTATTTTTCCACCGTTCAATCCGCCACGCGGACCCATGTCAATCATATAATCACTATTGGCCATAATATCGAGGTCATGTGTAATTGTAATGATTGTTGCATGCTGGTCTAACAATTTTTGAAAAACCTGCAGCAACGTTCTAACGTCACTTGGGTGCAAGCCCACGGTTGGCTCATCGAAAACAAAGAGGCTGCCCTTTTGTTGGCGGTGAATATGGCTGGTTAATTTCAATCGTTGCGCTTCTCCACCTGATAATGCTGGCGTTGATTCTCCTAAGTGAAGGTATCCTAAGCCCATATCATGCAGAGTTTCAATCGTCTTAGCAATTTTTGGTTCATCCCCAAAAAGATTTTCTTTCAATGCATCATCAACTGAATAATCTAACACATCCGCAATACTTAAATCATGCCATTTAACTCTTAAAACGTCCTGATTAAAGCGATGCCCGCCGCATACAGAACATGTCTCCACCATGTCCGGTAAATATTGAATATCAAGCGAAATTACCCCAGTTCCTCCACATGCCGGACATGCTCCTTCTTTATTATTATATGAAAAATGGGAGGCACGATATTTCAACTTTTTAGCGAGCGGCTGCTGGGCAAATAACTTACGTAAGTTATCCATAATGTCTGTGTATGTTGCTACCGTGGAACGTTGGTTTTTACCAACGGGTGACGAGTCGACGCTGATCACATTTTTGATGCCATTGCTTGTAAGACTAGTCACCCACTCAGGTTTAGCACTGCCTTCTTTTTCAGCCTTCAGAGCTGGTAAAAGTGAGTCTAGAATCAAAGTCGTTTTTCCAGCACCGGAAAAGCCTGTAACAGAAGTAAGGCGTCCGACTGGTATCTCAGCATGGAAATCTTTCAAGTTGAAGCGTTTATTAACAGTTAAAGCAATTGTGCCATCTTTAAAAAGATCATCAGGTTTAGCACTTTTTCTTACATATAACGGTGCATCCCCAGTTAAATATTCCCCTATTAATGAAGCATTAGTTTGCTCAATTTCTTTCGGGGATCCTTGCGCAATTATTTGACCACCTTCTGAACCCGAACCAGGACCAATTTCAATTATCCAATCAGCTGCCTCAATAATAGAAGTTTCATGGTCAACAACAACAAGCGAATTACCTTGGTTGACGAGCTCATGGAAGACCTCAATTAAGCCGGCAACATTATCTGGATGCAGTCCAACAGATGGCTCGTCCAAAACATAGAGCACTCCCGTCGTCTCTGTCCTCAAGGTCCGACCAAGCTGAATCCGTTGCAATTCACCAGTAGATAAGCTATTAGCTTGACGATCTAAGCTTAAGTAGTCTAGACCTAATTTTAGTAATGGTTTAACCTGATGCATCAGTTCACCAGTTAAGTTTTCAGCTAAATCATGCATGTCTGCTGGAAGCCATGCCATAATTTTCTTTAAATAGTCTGCTAGTTCACCTAGCGTAAGTTTTTCAGCC
This sequence comes from Lactobacillus apis, assembly GCF_003150935.1. Taxonomy (NCBI): domain Bacteria; kingdom Bacillati; phylum Bacillota; class Bacilli; order Lactobacillales; family Lactobacillaceae; genus Lactobacillus; species Lactobacillus apis. The sequence continues at coordinate 1,641,582 of NZ_CP029476.1, forward strand.
TCGATGATGTTCTTCCCTGCCACCAACTGATTCCAACGACTTGGATCAATCCGATAACCGTGACAGCGTGGACAAGGCTTGAACCGATAAAAAGAGTTGATTCTTTCTAAGCCGCGTTCGGACTTAGTCGTTTTGCGTGAATTTGCGACAGCATTATAGGCATTTTCATAAAGTGCGTCAAGGTGATAAACTCGCCCAGTCGAAGTTGGAATATCAACTGGTATTTTCCGTTCCTCACCGTGTAAAACAATTTCTTTTTCATCCTCGGACAATTCTTTATATGGAACATCTGTCCGAACACCTAGCTCACGGGCAATACGCCACATCCAATTTCTTCCGGGGATTTGCCATGTGGCAACTGCGCCATTTTCCAATGATAGATTTTCATCTGCAATAATCTTATCATCGTCAATTTGTTCAACGGTTCCTAACCCCTGACACTTTTGACATGCACCATCTGAGTTAAAAGCAAAGTCTTCAGCACTAAAAGCATAAAACTGAACACCGCAGGTTGGACAAGTAACACGTCCCATTGCCTCTCCAGTTAAGTCCATCGCTTCAGCAATTTTAATGGTTGGCGCTAGTCTATGACCATTAGGACATACAGGTGATCCTAAGCGTGAAAAAATTAAACGTAGAACGTTAAAAACCTCTGTTACTGTGCCTACGGTTGACCGAACTCCAGGAACAGTTGGGCGCTGGCGCAAAGCAAGGGCAGAAGGAATATGACGTACTTCATCCACTTGTGCCCTACCGACCTGACTAATCCGCCTTTTAGTATAAGCTGCAAGTGAATCGAGATAACGTCGTGCTCCCTCTGAATAAAGAATCCCCATTGCGAGACTCGATTTCCCCGAACCGCTCAAGCCTGAGATTGCCACGAACTTATGTAGTGGGATATCAACATTAATATTCTTTAAGTTATTAACTTTGCCACCGATAACTTCAATCTTAGTTGGCTGTTCATGATATTTCATCGATTACTTCTCCTTCTTCTTGGCTTTAAATTTTTCTCTGGTCTCCCAGGTCGATCAGGTTTTTTTAGCAAGTACTCCCGAATGGCTTGTATTACCTGTTTATTTTGTGGTAAATCCGAGTGGTCTGCCTTTTCGCCAGTGACCGTCATTGCCGTGTAAGATTTGACCTGTTTTTGAAAAATAAACTTACCTGCGGCAACACTAGTTTCTGGCACAATTCCATCCGATTCATAGCTTTTACCACCAGATAACGAGTAGACTTTCAAGCTTTCTGGAAGTGCTGTACGGTTTTTAATAAAATCGGCTAGCATTTGTGTACGGTTATTGATGTTATTTTCGGTAAAATTGTAAGGTGTTCCCAATGTCATCAACCGCTTAATCCTTACATCATCAGAATACTGCGCATAGTAGTGTTCTAACCAGTATGTCCAAATAAGACCACCATTTGAATGCCCAAACGCCTTAAAGTTATTAAATTTATAATTTTGCATCAAAGATGTAAAGGCAACGTCTAGCCAAAAAGCCTGTTTTTTGATATTGCCATAACCGTCTTTATTATTGGCAAAACCAATAATGATTATCGGTTCCTGATCATTTTTATTAATCGAACCACTATACGATAATTTTGCTTCACGTGAAACAGTAACTTTAAGAACGCTATGCTCATTCATTGTCGTTTTGTTCAACTGATCAATTAGTTCATTAAAGCGCTCAGTTGTGGCACTCGAGCCGGGTACCATGATGACTGGTGAAAGCAGCGAGCGACTACGCTCTGCGTGCGCATTATTCTCCTTTTCCATCCAATAATAGCTGGGAATGGCAATCACTACTAACAACGCCACTAGCATCAGCAGCCATTTAAAATTAGGATTCTTTCGTACCCGCATTAGAACTGTCTTCCTTTCCCAGCCCATAACATTTCCTCAACCTGTTCATTAATTTTCATAATCGGCCACATGATACAAACATCGAGTACAAAAAGCGCAATAGTAAACCATAAAGTCCCCCAATTGCCATTAGTGCCAAAAAAGGAAAGCAACACTCCAGGCGTTCCTTTCAATATTGGGTAAACACACACTGGAATCATGTGTAAACTAATCGCTAATCCGGCCAATGCCATATTAACCAACGGAATAATGACACTAGGTAGAACAAAGAGCGGATTAAGAATTACCGGTAAGCCTGCCGAAAAACCCAAGCTTGAGCCAAACGCTACCGGTAACAAATTGATTTTTGCAACGGCAACATTGATTTTGTTGTTTTCTTGTGTGCGCCGCATAAGCAAAACAACTATAATAGCTAAAATCACACTGGCACCGCCCATCGTGCCATATGTTTTGATTAGAGAACTACCTAGAAATTTGTAAGGCACATTCCAAGAACTACCGTTCTGAAAAGCATAGGTCAAGTTTTCGGCTGTATATGCATTGCTCGTCGTACCGGAAAGTGCGTGAAGTGGATAGCCGATTCCCATCCAGTTCAAGAGTGTCGTTATTGCCGACAAAAACAAAACTTCTGCCAAATTATTAGTCGTTTGCATTCGACCAACTAATTCACTAAAGCTTGCCGTATCAAGCACCTTTATTTGTAACTCATAGCGAGCAATCCCGAGCAAAATTCCAAAAACAAGAGATATCATAAATGGCAAGGTAGCATTCCAAACTCGCCTTCGTAGCCACTTCGTGTCCTCATTTTCCACTTGCTGATAATTTTTACCGCATAAATGAAAAATTTGCCCTACACCAAAGCCAACAAGCAACGCAATAAAAAGGGCATTTATTTGTAAAAAACCACCTGTAAAAGAGCCATGTCTTGGCCGACTATTGCTTGTTGCATATGAGCAAAAAAGCATAATTAAAACCGCAGCGATTCCCGACATTGTGGAATCTTTGTGGTAGATTCGCGCCGTGTATCGCGCCATAAAAAAGCTGGCGTAAATACCAAAAACGCCAAAGGTAACTTCAATCATGCCACGACAAACAAACGAGCCTGCATACCAAAAGTGATCTGTCATAATCTTATCTAGGCCAAAGATATTATAAATTAGGCCATCTGGTGAGAAAATCAAATCATTAAAAAGATTAAAATATGTTCCAATCACAGCAATTGGCATTAACATCACCAGGGTTCTTTGCGTGGCGCGGAAAAATGACCACTGCCTGATTTTTAATATAGTTTTAGTAGATAAGTTAATCATTGAGTAAGTCCTACTTTGTTGTATCTCTTTGAATTAAAATATTACTCCAATTGTCTAAGGGCTTCAATTTTTTAAGTGTGGCAGCAAATGATTAATTTGCCGTCTTGCAACCTAGCGAAAATGTTATAATAGAAACGATTACTAGAAGGTGGAAAAATGAGTAGGAAAAAAATTGAATTAAATGGAAAAGTAGAAAAACTGGCAGAAAAGTATCTTCAGATTACCGGAACTGACTTAGATGACCTGACCAACGCTGCTTTAAAGGCTTATCTCATTGATCATTTAAATTCCAATCAAATTAAGGAAGCACTAAAGGATTCTGATGATATCAGTTCAGAATATGCGGGAAAATTGTTTAATCTTGACGATTTAAACAGATTCTAATTAATATCTATAAAATGAAAAGACAACTAAGCTGTAAATAATCAACTTAGTTGTCTTTTATTATGAATAAAGTCATGCTTAAGGATGTCCATTCTAAGACTACATTGTTCTACTATCTCAATAATTATTAATCTTCAAACCATATTTCGTTGCACGTGCGTTACCAAATTTCTCAATTTTGCCATCTTCTCGCATTTTTTTAAGCGCGCGACGAATTGTTATCTCACTGTACTGGGGAATACTATTATTAATTTCCTTGATAGATAATGGCTGCAAGGCCTTTCTCAAAGTCTTCAAAACAAGTTTATCGACAGGTAAATCTGATTGATTAATAATGCTCATTAGCTCATTAAATTCACGATAGTCTTCCAAAACTACACTTAAAAAATAATCCAAGAATGGTAAATAATCATTGGTATTATCCATCCAACCGACCGAGCTCTCTTTTAAAACTCGATAGTACTCTGACTTAGTATCTTCTATAGATTTTTCAATACTAACATATTTTCCTACGTCAAAGCCTGCTTTATACATTGTCAGCAACATCAACAAACGCGACATTCGGCCATTACCATCTCGAAATGGATGAATCGATACGAAGTCAAAAACAAATGCGCCCGATAAAATCAATGGAGAAAATCTATTAGTATTAGCCTGTAAAGCTTGATTATAAGAATCACACAGCTCCTGTACCAACTGCGGTGTAAGAAGTGCAGATAGTGGATTAAATCTAGCTTCTCGCCGTCCGTCAGAATATTCAGTAATAATTTGGTTATCACTATCTTTAAATTGTCCGCCCCAAGTGCTATCAGTATAAGCGAATAATCTTTTATGTAAATCTAAAATTGAATTAGAATTTATCGGTATATAATCATATTGCTCATGAATTAGTTCCAATACATTACGATAGCCTGAGATTTCTTGCTCACTTCTATTCCTAGGATCGGTCTTTTTTTCCATAATTTTGTTAAGTCGCTCATTAGTGGTATAGATTCCTTCAATTCTATTAGATGCACTAGTACTCTGAACTTTAGCAACTTCAACTAATCTATTTAAAGTATCGCGATAATTAGTTTCATAACTGTCTGTTTTTCCGCTAAGGTTGTAAATCTGCGTTAGTTTGTTTATTAATGTGTTTGTATATTTAAAATTATTGAGTTTTTGATAATCAAACTTCTTAATCGCCATCACCCACTTTATCTTGCTCATCCCATTAATATCTTGATCATTTTATCCTAAATGATCAAGATATTCAAAAGATGATTATGATACTTTGCATTACTACTCTTTTTTCCTTAAAAAACCACCTAAGTAAAATTACTTAAGTGGCTTTCTTAGCAGATACTCTATTATTATCCGCGGCTTATTCTAACTAATATAGTTATTCCTGCATTAAGTGCCTAATTTTTAGCCTTAATTACTGAATTGATCACCTGCTAAGTTGCGATAAAAATTGGCTTTAGTCGTTGAAATATAGGGAACTAACCAGAGATAGCCAATTCCAAGCGTAATGATACCGAGCAGGTACCAAGGAATGAAGCTTAAGTCTAAGACAAACAGTTCCCACTTATGGCCTTTCATCAACTGGCGACTTGCAGTAATGGCAGTAGTAGCGTGTACTTCTTTCCCACTAGCTACCATATCATTAACAATGTATGGTGTTAATGCGTAAGAGTATGATTTAACAATCCCAGGGATGATTAACAACAGCGTCCAAAGCCATTGAAAAATGTAGCTTAAAAAGTAATTAAGAAACTCAGGAATAAAGCGGCCATCAGTGAAAACAGCGAAAAGTCCCTTAATATAGCCCATTTTTTCGCCATGAATGAAGTGAAGAAACACAAGTGGAAAACTAACAAAAAAGAACCCACTTAAAATGTCTAGGACATCTTCGCCAAGCGCACGAGCCCAGCCATTAGGAGCAAGAATAGAAACAATGGATGCGCCTCCCATAACATCATTAACGCCATTGGTAGTTTGGAGCGACCGGTTAACACTAGGCACTAAAAAGATGGTATAAACGACGGTAAAAATAAGCGTCACTAAAACAGCCCAACCCCAATTGTGTCGAAGCTGATTTTTGGCCTCCGTTTTTAGTTCTGCTCTGGTCATTATTTTATCCCCTTTATGATTTACTGTTATTGACATATTTAATTATATTCTACTCTTTTTTTCATCTGTTAGCAAAAGGCATCAAAAAAGCCTAGTTCCACCAACATCGGAACTAAGCTCACACAGTGTTTGTGCCGCCATTACTGACCACATATAGAAGTATTATATTTTCGCTACCGGAGAAAACTCGTACTTCTTCTCTGGCGACACAACAAAATTTTAGCATGCAATTAACTAAAAAACAAGATACGGCAGATTATATTTTCACAGCCTTACTGGCTTTCAAGCAGTTGGCGCATGACTTGATTGACTGACTTTTTCAACTTATCGAACTCGTTTTTGCGTGTGCGATTCGACTGAATAATGATCATTGTTTTGGCATCATTTGTGGTACGCATAAAAGTATAATAGCCTTCACCTGCACCATTGGCCAGTTTGGTCTTCTGCTTGTCATTGTGATATAAGCCACCATTATAGTAACTTGGCGGTTGTGCATCATAGAGAAGCTTACGACTCCTCTTAGTTAACAAGTTACCTGTTAAGACGTAGCGAATTGCCTTTGCCAAATCCTGATTTGACATTACAACTGAGCCTGCACCAAGTTCATTATGCGCATCCCGCAGAGCTGCTTCGTGCTTGATAATATCATAATGCCCATTACGATAAAAGAACCCGGGCACTAGTCCGCTTTTCAAAATACGATGTGGCTTTGACCACAAGAATTCTGTATGCTTCAGCTTTAGCGGCTCAACGTAAGTTTCATGGAATAACTGTTCATAACTCTTATTGGTCACCTTAGTAATAATTCCGCATAGATAGACATAATTAAGTGAACTATAATGCCATTTTCCTAACAACTTAGGGTCAAAAACAGTCTTTTTCACATCGCAGGCAATATTATCTTGGTCTGAAACAAAGTGTTTTCTACCAAGTTTGGCACCCGGCTTGAGGCTCAAACCTGCTCGCATTGCCAACAAGTGCTCAATTTTGATTTTTTTCGCACCTGGAATCTCCGGATAAAACTTACTCAATCGGTCTTGTAAGCTTAGCTTACCATCTTGAACCAATCTCATCACCATAGCCGCGGTTAGCGACTTTTGTGCTGAATTAATTAAGTAACTAGTGTCAGTAGTATTGCTATCAGCATAATTGAGTAAAACCTTACCCTTTCTGATGACCAAAACTGAACCCTTGATGCCTAAAGCATCAATTTGCTGGCGCACTAATTTCCTTTTAAGCTGTAATTTATTGGGCTCTTATCCGTTGAACCAATCTTGTGCGGTTCCTTTTGCCACTTTTTAGTGTAGAAATAATCATGAATGTTATAGTTATAACGACCATTAGGGCGTTGCATGAACGGCTTGACCGCTTGATCAACTGCAACCCAACCGCGCCAACCAAGGTGAATGGTATCTTCCATGAAGTACTTTTCACCGCCATGCATTGAGAGGTCTTCTACATTATTGAAGCCTTGGCTTGCCAATTGATACTTAATTTTTGATACAGATTTTTGGTACATCTCTTCTGATAAACCAGTATATTCTGACCACTTTTGATTAATTGGCGGAATGATAAATAGTACATTGGTATGCTGCTTAGCAAATTGTTGCAGCATCAACTCAAAGTCACTATACTCAACTGATTTTGTATAATCAAAGTCACGCTGACTATCCTTCAACTTCATTAAGTTCCGCTTGTTTAAGCGCGTTTTAAAGAAACGATTATTGATTCCAAACGAATTTGAATTGGTATTCTTAGCAGCCTCTTGGTCTGCTACCTCATTCAAACCCTTAACTGAATATGTGTCTGGTAATAGTTTAGCCCGCGTCTTAATCTTTTTAATCCGGTCACGTAACTGGAATGTACTGAAAAATTTATCTTCGTTATTAAGCATGCGCCGCTGATTTTCAAGGATAAAACGTTGCGCATCAGTCAATTCTTCACCAGCTGCTACTCGCTTCATCCCTCGCTTAATGGTGCCCTTAACTTCAGGCATTGCCAAAAAGCGCTTGGCAGCGTAACGGCTGGAAACACTATCCTTCTTAATTCCTAGTAAAAAATTACAGGCTTGTAAAGGCGAATAGTATAGCGCAAAAGCATCGGGGTTTTGCCCCATTTTGGTAAACCATTGCGGTGAAATGATCACTACCGCTTTTTTGTCCTTGAGCTCGTCTGCTGTTCCTTGCATCCCTAAAAATTGAGCCAGTGACTGACTACCAGGTCCTCCTAATAGGAAAGGACGATAGTTTCGCTGGTACTTTTGGGCAATTACACTAGGGTGAAGTGGATCAAGACGCGATAATTCACTAGAACCATAAAATGGTACATAACCATTTTCAAATGCATCCTGCTTCATTAACGAGCCCTTAAAAACCGTCGTTGTTTGTGAATTGGCGGCCTGGTAAATCGAGTCCCGTGAAAAAGTACGTTCCCAAGGTAATAGGAAGATAACCAGTAACAAGATAAAAGCGCAAAGAACTGGGCCAAAAATCTGCCACAGTCGGCGTTTGTTACTCATTTTCTAAACTTTCCACCTTTGCGACAATTTTGCTTGGTGTATCCCATTCTTCACGATCAAATTCAGAAACAGGTACATCAATTTCAAATTTTTCCTGTAAGTTTAACAGCATTTGTACACTAGCCATTGAATCCATTAGGCCATTGGCAAAAATGTTTTCGTCCATTTTATCTGATAAATCTTCACCAGTTAAATCTTGTAAAATTGCTAAAACTTCTTCTTTGGTATTCATAATTAAATCTCCTTAAATAACTTTTTTCTACATCCAGCCAAACCATAACTGGCTAAGGAAGCCGGAAAAGATCAAAAAGCTGAAACAAACAACGTTAAATGTAACAAAAATTGACAAGCACTTGGTAAATTTGTTTGATGGTAGTTTGTCTTTATGCTTCTTTTTATATCTAATCCAGTAATCATTAATAATGATTGCAATCGCATGGAACAAACCATAAACAATGTAGTACCAAGTCAGTCCATGCCAGAAGCCCATTACTAAAAACAGAAGTAAATAGGCTACTTGTGAAAGTCTAACTGGATTTTTGAACAATTTTTTCTTCATTGCAAAGAAAGTGAAGCGCATGTAAATGTAGTCACGGAACCAAAATGATAGCGTCATGTGCCAACGGTTCCAGAACTCTTTAATGTTCTGTGACAGAAACGGCTTGTTAAAGTTCATTGGTGTGTGAATGCCCATAAAATAGGAAATTGACACAGCAAATAGTGAATAGCCCGCAAAGTCAAAGAACAAATACATGCTGTAACAGTACATGTAAGCTAGTAGCCACCATGACAGCTTCAGCCCACCATTCGCAGTACCAGCAATTAGTGCCATCCGCGAAATGCGCGGTAACCAGTAAGTGCCAAAGAACCAGCCTAAGACAAACTTATATAAAAATCCTTGGAACAGGTAACGTGTTGCCAAGCCCAAATCATTCACATATTGATCACGCTTAGGGGCAATATCACATTCTTTAGCAAAGCGCCGGTAACGGTCAATTGGACCTGATGAAAACGTTGGAAAGAATAGTAGAAAACGTAGATAGGTACCAAGATTTACCTCTTTGATGGCACCGTCACGTATTTCCATAATTACTTGAACGGTTTTAAACGTAATGTACGAAATCCCTAAAAATGCTAATACACCCGGTATTTTTGCTTTTGGAAAAGCCGTTTGTACTTTTACCATTATTAAGGGAACAATTGATAGGAAAACAGCCAGGTAAAAGACCCACGTTTTATTTTTACCCTTTTTACGATAATAGAGATAACAATATGTAATTACTAGCTCGATTAACAGGTAAATAATTAAACTAACACCTTGTTGCCATTTATCTGCATCAAAGACAAGAAATAAGAAAACAACTGAAAAGATGCATTCATAGATCTTAAAACGATGCCCATGATATAGGCCTAAAATAATTGGAATTAGTCCAATCATTAGGTAAATAAAGTAGTGGGGATTTCCGTAAGGCTGTAAATTAATGAAGTTAAAATTCACTACTTATTAACCTCCTCAATCACAGCTTTAATGTCAACCTTACCGTTTTGTGATACCGGCAATTTTTCCCGATAAACATAGCGCTGCGGAATCATGTAAGGCATCAAGTTCTCAGCTAAATCAGCACGAATCATTTTGGTGATTTCTTCTTCTGAGTACTGCTCTTTGACGCCATCTTTTAGTTCAACTTCAGCCACAATTTGTTTAACAGTGTGATCTTTGCCATATTTCGGCGCAGCAACTCCATGGCTTACTAACTTGTTTTTACCCAAATAAAAGTTGATTTCTTCAAGCTCAATTCGGTAACCGTTAAATTTGATCTGAAAATCGATTCTGCCACGGTAAAATAGCATTTCGCCGTCAAAGAAGCCCTCATCACCTGAACGGTGACTTGCATATTGATCAGCAGGATCTTTAAAGAATGCCTTTGCCGTTTTTTCAGGATTATTTAGATAACCCTTTGATGTACTTGGCCCTTCGATAACAATTTCGCCTTGGTTAGGCTGATCGCCCTTTGACTTGTCAATGGTAATTCTAGTATCTTCCTTGACTTTACCAATTGGCAGACGATCATATTTAGCCAAAATTTCATCGGTAATTTCCACTTGCGTTACTGCAACTGTTGTTTCAGTTGGACCGTAGGTGTTGAAAACTTTTGCATTTGGAAACTTCTGTTTTAGCAGCTTAGCTTCTGTATGTGGCAATTCTTCCCCACAGAACAGAAAATGCGTAAGGTCTGGATGATGTTCACCATCAAATGTTTTGTCCAAAAAGCACATCTGGGCAAATGAAGGAGTTGAGACCCAAACGTTAAATTGCAATTTAGGCATTGTCACAAATAGTTGGGCAAAGTTTTCTGTAACATCATGTGGCAGAACCACTAACTTACCCGCACCAACTAGTGCTGGGTAGAGGCTCATAACCGAAAGATCAAAAGAATATGGTGCCTGTGATAAGAAACTTGGATGGTCCGGCAAAGCAAAGTCAGTCATTTCCCAGTTGATAAAACTGAGCAAGTTATTATGACTAATTTGAACACCTTTTGGCTTTCCACTGGTCCCAGATGTAAAGATGATATAAAAATTATCGTCCCCTTCAACGAATTGCTCGACATCAAGGGTAAAGTCACCATTTTTGACTTCATCTGGCTTGATAACTTGCATTGGTGGAAGAGTAATATCAGGAAGCTGATCAATCGCAATAATTGCTTCTGCTTCAGAGACTTCCTGGATAGTTAAGATTCGATCCGCATTGGAATAGCTGGTAATTGGAATATAAGCATGCCCTGCTTTAACGCAGCCTAAAAAGCTAGCAATCATTTCAAATGTTTGGCCACCCCAGATCATTATTGGACTACCCGGAGAAAGGCCTAGTTGGTTAATTTGATATGCCCATGCATCCGAGCGTTTTTTCAGATCACCGTAAGTATTGGTTTGACCAAGATAGTCATACGCAATACGATTCGGTTCGTTTAAGGCAATTTCATCAATCTTTTTTATTACATCTTTAATCATTGTTTACCACCTTAAAATTCGTTGTAAATAAAGTGAACCGAAGTTAGGCCGCTATATTGATATAAATAAATTAATACCATTAAGATAGCACAATAAATGATTGTCGTTAAAACAAATTTGCCAATTTGTTGCGCCCGCGAAGTTTTTCTTTCTTTTTTAACCATATATCTTCATTCTCTTTCAACAGTTATTATTTCAGCATTACAATACTATATCAAATATAGTACTACTGTTTTAAAAGGATAATACACCATTAAGAAGTTTTTTACAAAATTTAAATAAATTTTACAGATGCTAGTGCTTATTCAGTTTTCGACTAGCATTGTATGCAAACCATAAAGTAAAAAAGTCAATTACACTGACAAAAATAATTGCAAACATCATTAATTTGAAAATGTTGTCTGGATTCTGCCAGCGCTCGCTATCAGCAGTAGTTAAAATATAAAATGCAAAGATGACGATTAAAAAGACTTCTATTAAAAAGAGATACTGGTGGCCGATCATTATTCTAAATAGATAAAGCCATGCGGCTGCTGGTAATAGGCAAAGCCAGCCTGATACACGAAGCCAAAAAACGATTTTTTTACGAGCTGATTGTTCTTCCATATTTCCTCTTGAATTCTAGTTAAATCTAACTAATTAATAAAACTTTTTTCTAATTATAGCAATGCGACCTTTGACAAACAATTTTTAGCAAATCAGAAATTTTATGCTATTTTTTGCTTTCGTCATACTTTTTTCACATTTACTAGCTATACTAAAGCTGTGATATGAGATAGAAGAGGTTCCATCTCATATCATACTCAACTTTTTGTTTTTCATTCATACTCCTCCAAGTATAAATAATGAAAAAACTTGAAATGACCTTTACGGTCGTTTTCATATCTATCCCTTTCGACTCACGTGCATTACGTGAGTTTTTCTATGCCTTTAAAACTTCTAAAGGAATTCTTTACTATTTCATAAGATATTTTGTAACTTTACTTCATATTTATGGGTTAGTATTCTAAATGTAGTAAGTAATAGCAGCTTACTACATACTCCCACTTTTTTATTTCATTCATTCTTACTCCTTCAAAGTAGATGAAAACTAACAGGCTCGCATAATTTGCGGGCCTTTTTCCTTTGCTGTAGGATATTTTTATACGACAACTATTCACTAACGAAAGGCATATTACATGTTTTCACCATCTATTCAACGTTTATTAGAAGATAAATCCGGCTCATTCATTATTCCTGCATCGCGTATTGCATTTGTGGAAGATGATAATCCTCTCTACCATGCATTTATGATATTGACACGTGTCAAATATTCAAAAATTCCGGTGCTTGACAATAAGAATCGTGTTGTTGGTCTGTTAAGTCTCGCCATGATTACCGATAAAATGATGGTAACCGACAAAATTACGCTTGATCCTTTAACAGAATTAAAGGTAAAAGACGTCATGCAAACAAATTTTGACAAAATTAATTTTGCTCAAACAACACTTGAAACACAGCTGCATTTACTGGTCGATAATGCATTTCTGCCAGTAGTAGACGACTATGGTGTTTTCCAAGGTTTATTAACACGCCGCGAGTGGATTAAGGCATTTAATTACGTTGCTCATAATTATGAAAAGAAATATCAAGTTAAACAAATTGATGACAAAAATTAAGTCACTAACGTTATTTTATTTATTGAAATTATTTTAAGCTTTTTTTACCATTTTTATTTAAACTGTAATATAATTATCTTATTGAGAATATATTATTATCACTGCTTGTCTATATGCTATAAAAATTAGTACATTTTATGTTATCTATACGCTTATTTGTGTATTTATATACATATTTATAACTATAATTGCTGCTTTCGCTAGTTATTTTATTTAATAACAATTTACTAATTATATAAATGCGATTTGCGCAATTATTCTTTTATTAATCAGAATGGAAGATACTAAAATGACAAATAAAACTATTTCTGAGCAATTAGCATTTTTAGTCAAGGCTATTATCGAAAATGGTACCTACCCAGGGGGCTTAGAACTATCAGAAAAAGAGCGACACGACCTAGCCGAACAATTAAAAAAAATGGCAGAAAATTCAAGTGATCTAAAGGACGCCAGAGTGATTACCGATGCCTTCTATAAAGATCGAGTGGTTAAACACTTTCGGTCAATGGATACTAATTTCTCTTGGGTTTTAGAAATTTTGGAACACGAACTTGTTTCTGCAAGCCGTTTAAAGAAACTACTACTTGATTTGGCACACGAAGAGCATTTTTCAGAAAATGGTATTAAGAAAATCAACCAATACTTTGAGGAATCAACTGATCACGGTGATAACGATAATTTCGTTACCCTCTCATCAACAGATGTAATCGATTCGATTGAGCGTACTAAAACTTTTACGCTTGATGAAAAACCAAAAAGGGAAAATGTTCATAAATCCGATAAAGACGATAAAACTGAAGATCCTAATGACAATATCATTAATTTAAAGGACTATTAGTTTAAAGCTAAACTATTTCGCTTCAATGCATTGGCAACCGGTAGCATACTCTACTATTTACCATGAATTATGAAATAGGTTTAGCTTTTTTCTTTGCCAAATAAAAATTTTTAAACAAAGTTGTTTAGACTTATTCTAATTTAAAAAAATTAGTGTTAAAATCTAAAGACGTAAAGTTATATTTTTATATTGAGAGGAACAAACTATGAGTTTTAAGCAACAATGGAAATTTATCCTTGTCCTTTTTATTGGTTTAATTGGGCTTGTCTGCCAATTTGGTATTCATACCAAAAGCCTTTTTCAAATCGGTAATCTACAATTTCCCTTCGAAGCTATCCTGATAGATGTAATCGGAATAGCAATGGCACTTTCCTTACTCCTTGAAATCATCAATGATTTTAGGTCAGGACGATATGGTGTTGATATTTTAGCTGTTATTGCCGTTGTTTCAACCATTTTAATTGGTGACATCTGGGCAGAATGGATGATTCTAGTAATGATGACTGGTGGTGAAACGCTTGAAAATTACGCTACCGGACAAGCAGACAAAGAGCTTCGTTCATTACTAAGTAATTCTCCAACCACGGCTAACAAAATTGTCGGAAATGAATTGGTTTCAGTTGACGTTGATCAGTTGGAAATCAATGATCAAGTTTTAATCAAACCCGGTGAACAGGTTCCTGTTGATGGTAAAGTGATTGACGGTGCATCAAGCTTTGATCAATCATCACTTACAGGTGAGTCAGTCCCAGTTCAAAAAAATGTTGGAGACGACTTAATGTCTGGCTCAATTAATGGCGATGTTGCCGTTAAAATGGTTGTTACTAAAAAGGCGAGCGACTCAGAATACCAAACGATTGTTTCACTTGTTGAATCTTCACAAGCTAAACCAGCTAAATTCGTTAAAATGGCTGACCGCTACGCTGTTCCATTCACAGTTATCTCTTTAGCTATCGGTATTGCTGCTTGGATTCATTCTGGTAACCCAATTAACTTTGCGGAAGTAATGGTTGTTGCCTCCCCTTGCCCACTCTTAATTTCCGCTCCTGTTGCACTCGTTTCAGGAATGAGTTCAATGTCAAAGCACCATATTATTGTTAAATCCGGTCCGACAATTGAAAAGCTTGCAACTGCTAAAACCTTTGCATTTGACAAAACTGGTACATTAACAGAAAACAAACTTGTAATCGACCAAATCGTACCCGCAGAGAATAGTGATTTTTCAGCTGAAACTTTACAAAGCTATGCTACAAGTGTTGAACAACAATCCAGCCATATCATTGCTGATTCACTCGTTAGTGTAACAGACAAGAAAATGCTAAAACCGGCTACTAATATTAAAGAAACAACAAGTCAAGGGGTTAGTGGAACAGTTGATGGTCATGAAGTCAAAGTTGGTAAATTAGGTTTTGTCACTTCTGAAAAACACGCAAAATCGGTTAACTCTACTGCGATTTATATCTCAATTGATGGACAATACGCTGGCTACATTACTTTTAAAGACCAGGTACGTCCTGAAAGTGCTGAAACAGTTGCTCGTTTAAGACGTCAAAGTGATGCACATATGATTATGCTAACTGGTGACCATGAAGATGTTGCCAATCAAATTGGTCAAACAGTTGGTATTAAAGATATTCGCTCTAATTTGTTGCCAGCACAAAAAATAGAAGCAATTAAAGATGTAACTAAGGATAATCGCCCTGTAGTTATGACCGGTGATGGAATTAACGACGCTCCTAGTCTAACAGCTGCTGATGTTGGGATTGCGATGGGTGCCAAAGGTGCATCTGCAGCAAGTGAAAGTGCAGACGCCATTATTATGGTTAATGATTTATCCAAAATTAATGACGCCGTTGCAATTTCGAAACACACAATGAAGGTAGCAAACGTTGATGTTTTGACTGCTATCACGATTGTTATTCTTATCGAATTAGTTGCATTCACGGGTGTTATTCCAGCATTCTGGGGCGCCATCTTACAAGAAGTTGTTGATATGATTTCAATTAGTTTAGCTCTTTTAGCCAAAACTAAGCCTAAAAATCCTAAACAAACAGGTCTTGTTGCTAAAGAATAGTTTGACTAAAAACTAATACATACTTACTACTAAAGCAAAAAAAGAAAGGTTTTTAACCTTTCTTTTTTATTTCTTCCATTAATTAGAGAAAACTAATTAGAGAAAACCGAGTGAGTTATACAGCATATGGGCAATAATTGAGTAACGCAAATCCTTTGTCTGGGTATAAATCCATGCAAGTACACACCCAAGCGCCCAATAAACAAAAATATACTTCGTAAAGCCCGAATCGTGAAGGACGGCAAATAGAAAACCACTAAATACTATTCCCACCCATCTATTTAAAGGAGTTTCTTTTGCAAAAAAAGTGTTGAACATCATACCCCGAAAAATGGTCTCTTCAAAAATTGGTGCTATCAAAACAATCATGGGCTTATAAAAATCACCTGCCTGTCGCGCCAATGTATCTAGCGCTGACTGATTAGCTGATGTTGTCTTAGTGCTAAGTCCCAATGCAGCCTGAACAGCTATGTTAACCATTACCAGCAAGATGGCACCGATAAAAGAAAGCAAAAGGCGATGCCAATCCCAATGAGGTTTCCTATTAAACCCCCAATCATTTTCGTTTTTTAATTGTCTGCGATACATTCCATAAACAATTAATATGCCAATAATAGTGAATAAGATAGTTATGGCAATAAAGAGCTTACTATCCAAATGATATTTTCGTTGCAGTTTAAATGGATAAAAATAAAACAGTTGAATGAGTGAATAGATAAAAAATGACACAATAATTGTCATAATATTACCCAGGAAATTAAAAAATCTCTTCATTAGTATTTTCTTCCTTCATACATTAAGTGTTGGTGATTTTCAGACTTTAACTACTAATATTATCATATGCTGACGTTAATATCTTATCATTAGGTCACCTTAGATAGATTCCATGCAGTTTTTTGTATACCAGAATATTTCCTAGGGAATAATTTTTAAAGTGAACACAACCTGTATTTTGCTCTAGTCAATTACTATGACTTTTAACCTAGCTAATCTATAATAAGGTTAGAATATCTCTTGTAGGAGGAAAATATGTCTAACTTTGTCCAATTTTTTACTCAAAACAAGCCTTTTATTTATTTGTCACTAATTGTTTTGGCTTCTTTAGCCATTTTTTTACTTTCATGGCTTAAAGAACCACGCCGTTTACTTAATGGCATATTATTCACAATTTTTCTTCTCTTGCTTGGTGTCTGGTTAACTGTTGCCGTTCTTTCAACCAGTTTGCGACCGTTGATTCTAACCTACGAAATCATTGTTGTATTGATAATTGCCATAATTACGCTAGTAACCACCTTTTCCTGGCTTTTCTTTTTGTGGAATGCTTACTTTGTCTGGAAAAGAGAAGCACATACACTATCAAATTTACTGACACTCTTTATCGGTATTGCACTACTTGTTTCTTGGTTAATTATTTTTATTGCGCCATTTAGCAAACTGCCTTCCTGGCAAAAGACTTTAATATATACACCTTCTGCAGTAGTAAACTACCTATTATTAGTCGCTTATAACTTTCTTATTAACCTAGCACTTTACCAATTTGTACCACGTCAATATAATCAAGACTACCTCATTGTTTTAGGGGCTGGCTTAGCAAAAGGTGAGACTGTTACCCCGCTTCTTGCTAGTCGCATTAATCGAGCAATTCAATATGCGCAAAAACAGGTCGACAAAGGAAGGAAAATGCCAAAATTAATTATGTCTGGTGGTCAAGGAGGAGATGAAAAGATTCCGGAAGCCAAAGCAATGGCCGAATACGCAATCGGTCGTGGTATTAGTCCTGAATCTATCTTATTAGAAGATAAATCAAAAAATACTTACCAAAATATGCAATTTTCAGCCAAAGTAGCAGCAAAAGACTTTGGCGGCGAAAAATATCGTGCCAAATTTTTCAGTAATAACTACCATATTTTTCGTGCCGCTTTATTTGCTAAAGCGGCTGGGCTGAATGCAAACGGAGTTGGTTCATACACAAGATTTTATTTCTTGCCCAATGCAATCGTTCGCGAATTTGCAGCTATTTTGGTTACCAACAAAAAGCGTCATATCATAGTGATTAGCTTAATAATTCTATTCTTCCTAGTATATGCACTATTACAATATACTAAAATCGCGCAATAACTCAGGAAAAAAGTCTCTAATTTGTTTAAGAGACTTTTTTAGTTGCTAAATTTAAAAAAATTAAAATGAGGATGGCTTTTTTTAACTAATTGGCTTAATATAATAAGAATTTTAGTGTTACTTATTTATAAGTGCCAAATTATTTTTATGAATTAATAAAAAGGAAAAGAGAAATAACTCATGCTTCAATTAAAAAACCTGCGTAAGTCTTACCACGTTGGTGATACTACGACTAAAGCGTTGGACGATGTCTCAATTTCGTTTCGCAATCAAGAATTTGTCGCAATTCTAGGTCCCAGCGGTTCTGGTAAAACGACAATGTTAAACGTTATTGGTGGACTAGATCGTTACGATAGCGGCGATTTGATTATTAATGGTAAATCCACTAAGAATTTCAAAGAAACTGATTGGGACGCATATCGTAATAACTCGGTTGGTTTTGTTTTTCAAAATTACAATCTAATCTCACATCTATCAATCATTGCCAACGTTGAATTAGGAATGAACTTATCTGGTGTTCCTGCTTCAGAAAGACACCAACGTGCAGTTGATGCTTTAACACAAGTCGGCTTAAAAGATCACATTTCGAAGAATCCTAACCAACTATCTGGTGGACAAATGCAGCGTGTAGCAATTGCTCGTGCCTTAGCAAATGATCCTGATATTTTACTTTGTGACGAGCCAACTGGTGCTCTCGATACCGAGACTTCTAAACAAATCATGAAGCTAATTCAGAACTTGTCAAAAGATCGATTAATAGTCATGGTCACACACAACCCGGAGCTAGCAAAGGAGTACGCAACTAGGATTGTTAACTTCCAAGACGGTAAAATTTTAGATGATTCAAATCCATTCACACCAGAAGATGAAAAAGACACTTTCAACTTGAAGCGTACTAAAATGTCTTATTGGAATGCTATCAAGTTAAGTTTTACCAACATTATGACCAAAAAAGGTCGTACAACTTTAACAGCTTTTGCTTCAAGCATCGGTATCATTTCTATTGCCATCGTTTTATCGCTATCCAATGGTTTTCAGAAGCAAATTGATACCACAATGAGTAAGGCACTTGCCAAATATCCTGTTACAATCTCGCAAACGGCCACGGACGTTAATAGTATCAGTGACCGTGATGATTCAGAAAAGAACGTTAAAAATCGTGGCTATTTAACTGCTAAAAAGGACAAGTTACAGCAATCGGCACATAAAAATAAAATTACGCAAAAATACGTCGATTACGTAAAGAAGATTAATCCTGAATATGCTAACAATATTTCTTATCAAGTTGGTGTTAACCTCAATTTAATTGGTAAGGAAAATGGTAAGGTTAAGCCCGTTCAGTTTTCACCGCTACCTGCTGGTACAGCTGCTTCTCAAGCGTACGAGCAAATGCAGTCTCAAGCAGCAAGCATGTCCTTTATGGGGTCAACCGTCTTTCCAACCTCATTAGATAAGAAAAAAGGTAACTTCTTAAAGGATAACTACCAATTACTATCTGGCGCTTGGCCATCCAAACCAACTGATTTAGTTATGGTCGTTGATAACAAGAACTCCCTTAACATTAACATTCTGAAAAACCTGGGCATTAAAGTTAAGGCAGATGAGAAACTTAATTTTAATAAGTTAATTGGTAAAGAATTCAAAGTAGTCGACAATAATGACTATTATCAAGAACTGCCTACTGGTATGTTTGTGCCACAAAAACCTAACCAGGCAATGTACAACAATAGCAAAATCAAGTTACGCATTGTTAGTGTAATAAGACCAAAGAATAAGGATTCGATGGCTCTATTATCAAGCGGAATTGCATATAGTGATCGTTTAGCTGTTAAGGTTATCAAGCAGAATCAAAATTCAGCTATTGTAAAGGCACAAAAGAAATCTGACCGTAATGTAATGACTGGGCAAAACATGAATGCCAGTGCTAAAAAGCTGATGATGCAATCGATTGGCGGTTCTTCTCTTCCTGCCGGTATCATGATTTATCCAAATGATTTTGATTCGAAAGACAAAGTCTTAGATTACCTTGATCAATGGAATAAGGGTAAAAAGAAACAAGATAAAATCATCTACACTGACATGTCTAGTGCCGTTACCTCTATGACAGGTGGTTTGTTAAGTGGTATTACGGCTGTGTTAATTGCCTTTGCAGCCATTTCACTTGTCACTTCAATGATTATGATTGGTATCTTAACTTACACTTCAGTTTTGGAGCGAACAAAAGAAATTGGTATTTTAAAGGCCTTAGGTGCTCGTAAGAAAGACATCACACGCGTCTTTGATGCAGAAACATTTATCCTTGGCATATTCTCGGGTGTCTTAGGTGTAGTAATTGCTCAACTACTCATCTTCCCTATCAACAGCATTTTATATTCAATGACTGACTTAGCAAATGTTGCTCAATTAAATCCTGTGCACGCCTTGATTTTAATTGTTATTTCTACTATCTTAACGATGCTAGGTGGACATCTTCCTGCAAGAATGGCAGCTAAGAAAGATGCCGCAATTGCACTAAGAAGTGAATAGTCGCTAATTTCATTTAATTAGTCTCAAATAATGTTACATGTGAAACAAACATTATTTGAGACTTTTTTGTTATCAAAATTGGCCTTAGTTAAAAACGCGTCAGCAGTTAAAAAATTTAATAAAGCTAATTGACAAATTGGCATATACCAATTTATAATGAATTTAACTTAATTGGAGGCTCAACTATGAAAATTATCATTACAAACAACAAAGAAAACGGTAGTACTGAAGGCTTTAAGCTATTTAAAAAGAGCATTGACAATGGTGCTAAGGTAATCGGCTTAGCAACTGGCTCTACCCCTGTAGCTCTATACAACGAATGGACTCAAAGTGATCTTGATAATAGCAATCTTATTAGTATCAACCTTGATGAATATACTGGTTTAACTCCTGATAATGATCAAAGTTACCACTACTTTATGCAAAAAAATCTTTTTGACAAGAAGCCATTCAAGAAATCATATATTCCAGACGGTATTAAAGCTATTAACGACCCTCAAGGTGCTTCTGATGACTACAACAAGATTATTGAAGAAAACCCAATTGATATTCAATTATTAGGTCTTGGTCAAAATGGTCATATTGCTTTTAATGAACCAGGCACTTCTTTTGATTCTGTCACTCACGAAGTCAAGTTAACTGAGAGCACTATTCAAGCTAATTCACGCTTTTTCAGCAATATTGATGATGTGCCAAAATCAGCAATTTGTATGGGAATTGCTAACATCATGAGTGCAAAGGAAATCGTTATTATGGCTTTTGGTGAAAATAAAGCTGATGCCATTAAGAAAATGGTCGAAGGTCCTGTAACTGAAGACGTTCCTGCTTCCGTTTTGCAAAATCACTCTAATGTCACATTAATTATTGACGATGCTGCTGCAAGCAAGCTCAGTGAAGAATCAAAGAACTAATTAGACAACTTAACTAACAGATTAAAAACGATGCAAACTTGCATCGTTTTTTTGTGCCACTAATATTTCGTGTTAGCGCTGTATATAAACAGGTGCATATCACTAACGCTAACAAAATAATCCGTATTATGATTAAGTTAGAGTATGAGAGGATGTGATAAATTGAAACGAAGTAAAAAATGGTTACTGGTAGTTTTTCTGCTTTTACTACTGCCTCTGCCAATTTATCTCTTATGGGAAACTAGCGGTTTTTGGCAAAAGTATTTAAGGCTTAGCATCCCCAAATTGGGTACATTAAATCCTATTTTCGAATGGTATCTAATCGGTGCTAGTGCCATTGTTCTTTTGGCTTTAATCATTAGTTTATTAATCATTCTATTCTGGCCAGTTCAGCGCTACTTCACCTTAATTCATAAGCGCGATGGACAAGTCAGAGTTAATAGTAAGGCGATTAACGGTTACGTCATGAATTCTTTATCTGAATTACCTTTTATTAATAAAGCAAAAGTTGATTCTAAGCTTACTAATCATAAGATCAAAATTAGGATTAGTGGCAATTTAGGACATGGCGACAACGTTAACGCTGTTCTTGAGCAATACCTTGAAGAGCTTAAAGGTAATCTTAGTCAACTTTTGGGAATCGAGCAGAAACCAAAAATCAAAATTAAATTTGTTAACTATCAAAACTCTGATAAGCCCGAGACACGCGTTCAATAAAGGAGGCAAAAATGAATAAAATTTTGCAGGAACACCTCCCAGAAATATGCGGTGCAGTAATCGGCTTGTTACTAGCATTTTGTTTTTTGGGATTAGGCTTTTTTAAAACTATTTTTGTCATTGTGTTACTAGCATTAGGCTTTCTAGCTGGGCATTATTGGCCCCTGTTAAAAAGCTTGGTAAGTAAACAACAACACTAAATGAAAGGAATTGAATTATTATGGTACAAAATAACAACAACTCAAAACAAGAAGTTAAAGGCGACTTAACATATGACTCTAAAGTAATCCAAAAGATTGTCGGCATTGCTTTGGCAGACGTTAAAGGACTATTAACTGTTAATGGCGGCTTCTTCTCTAACTTAGCTGATAAGATTGTTAACAGTGATGACGTAACTAATGGTGTTAACGTCGAAGTGGGTAAAAAACAAGTCGCTGTCGATATTGAAATCGTTGCAGAATATGGCACTAACATTCCTAAACTTTATGATGAAATTAGACAAAAGATTTATGACAAGGTTAAAGAAATGACAGGCTTGGATACTGTTGAAGTTAACGTTACTGTAGTTGATATCAAGACTAAGGAAGAGCATGAAAAGGACTCTGTCAGCCTGCAAGATCGTCTAACCGGTGCCACTCAAGACGCCAAAGAAAAGATTGACGAACAAAAAGATAAGGCTGAAGATAAAAAAGAAGAAAAGAAAGAAGATCGCGTTAAGTAGCGCATCTTAACCAATCTATTCAAAAAGTGAAGTGCTTCAAACAGTGCACTTCACTTTTTTGTTTTTTAGTTTCACGTGTAACAGTTCCAAAATCTTTTTTCTAAAAATATATATTTACATATCTTTATTAAACTATAAGCAGATTTTTTGGTCTGCATTATGCAAAATCACTTGACATTTTTGCCCCAATGCAAATTAAATTTCTTCTTGTTTACCACTATATCTCGTATTAAACTAGATATTAATCTATATATTGTATTTAAGAAAGAGTGTGATTCAAGTTATTGTTTTAAGCGGGCCTATTGGAGCCGGTAAATCCAGTTTAACCAGTATTTTAGCTGAACATTTAGGAACTCAAGCCTTTTATGAAGGCGTTGATAGTAATCCGGTTCTTCCTTTATATTACCAGGATATGAAACGGTACACTTTTTTGCTTAACATCTATCTGCTTAACCACCGGTTAGCGCAAATCAATCAAGCAGTTAAAGAGAAAAACAGTGTTTCTGACCGTTCTATTTACGAAGATGCTCTCTTTTTCCAAATGAATGCGGAAAGCAATGTCGCTGATCCTACCGAATTTAAGATTTACGACAGTTTACTTGAAAACATGATGGAAGACACCCCAGGAAATCCTAGTAAAAAGCCGGATCTCTTGATCTATATCCGTGTATCATTAGATACCATGCTAAAACGTATCGAGAAGCGTGGTCGGTCTTATGAGCAAATCTCGACTGATCCCAGTCTGAAAGATTACTATGCACGCTTAATTCGCTATTATGAGCCTTGGTACGAAAAGTATGATGCCTCACCTAAGATTGTAATTGACGGTGATAAGTATGACTTTATCGGTGATGAAGACGCTAAAAAGGAAGTTTTAAGCCAGATAGATAGCAAGCTGCGTGAAATTGGCAGTCTAGAATAAGAAGGAACGTGATGACAGTTATTGTTTTAAGTGGCCCTATTGGAGCCGGTAAATCCAGTTTAACCAGTATTTTAGCCAAATATTTAGGAACTAAGCCATTTTACGAAAGTGTTGACGATAATCCAGTCTTACCACTTTTTTACGCTGATCCTAAAAAATATGCATTTCTGCTTCAGGTGTTTTTCCTTAATACACGTTTTCGCAGCATTAAGGACGCATTAACCGACGATAATAACGTGCTTGATCGTTCTATTTATGAAGATGCACTCTTCTTCCAAATGAATGCCGATATTGGACGTGCAACTAAAGAAGAAGTTGACACTTACTATGAGCTTTTAAACAATATGATGAATGAGCTCAAAAATATGCCAAAAAAGAACCCTGATTTGCTCGTCCATATCAATGTTTCATACGAGACGATGCTTAAACGTATTCAAAAGCGTGGTCGCCCGTACGAACAGCTTAGTTATGATTCAACGCTTGAAGATTATTACAAACGACTATTACGTTATTATAAGCCTTGGTATGAAAAGTATGATTATTCACCTAAAATGGAAATTAATGGTGATGAGCTTGACTTTATGACCAATGAACATGATCGTGAGATTGTTTTAAATCAAATTGTCGATAAATTAAAAGAGATTGGTAAATTACCTGAATCATGGGATAAGCCAACCAAGGTCGAACTTGATGCATAATCAGTAAACCAATTAACTTGCATATTGTAGTGAAAAGCCGTTTTTAGATATTTAGTCTAAAAAACGGCTTTTTGTTTTGTTAAATTTCTTGCTGAGCAGTCTAAAATAACTTTTTACACTATTACCATTTTATTATTAAAAAAATATGTGCTATTCTGTCATAAATGTAATTTTTTGCTCATTATTTCAATTTACGCTTTAAAGGAGAATAAGATGAATTATATAATCTCAATCATGCCTTCTCTACTTTCTGGAGCTAAAATGACCCTGATTCTATTCTTATGGACCTTGATCATTTCTATCCCACTTGGAATCATTGTTAGTTTGGGTTTAATCTCACATTTTAAAATTATACGTGCTATTTTAAAATTTTATATCTGGATTATGCGTGGTACGCCATTGTTACTACAACTAATCTTTATTTTTTATGGACTGCCAATCATTGGCATCATTTTTCAACGATACAATGCTGCCTTATTCGCTTTTATCTTAAACTATACTGCTTACTTTGCAGAAATTTTCCGTGGTGGTTTTCAGTCTGTGCCAGGCGGCCAATATGAAAGTGCGCACGTTCTGCAGCTCACAAAATGGCAAACTTTGCGACATATTATTATTCCCCAAGTAAGCAAAATTGTTATACCGTCAATTGGCAATGAAGTAATCAATTTAGTCAAGGACACTTCCCTTGTTTATGTTATTGGCTTGGGTGAACTCCTACGTGCAGGAAATGTTGCAACTGCACGAGACGTTACCCTTGTGCCCTTAGTTCTAGTTGGTATTATCTATCTACTAATGACCGGTATTGCATCATTTATTTTAAAGAAAATCGAACACAGTTACTCTAAGTGGAAATAATAAGGGGAATGATTCATGCTTGAATTAAAGAATATTACTAAAAAATTTGGCTCTCGAACAATTTTAAATAAGCTAAACTTAACAATTCCCGATCAAGAGATATTAGCAATAGTCGGACCTTCGGGTGCCGGCAAAACAACTCTTCTACGTTGCCTTAGTGGCTTAGAAAAAGTCGATTCTGGTCAGTTTCTCTGGAGCAATCAAGAATTTGACCCAACTCAGCCAAGTAAAGATAATCAAATTACTGGTGTTGTTTTTCAAAGTTACGAATTGTTTCCCAATTTGACCATCATTAACAATATCACACTCGCACCAAGATTGGTTTTAAAAGAAGATAATAGCCAGGCTCTACAGACAGCTAAGCAATTGCTTCACGATCTAGACTTAACTGGCAAAGAAGAACTGTATCCATATCAGCTGTCTGGTGGTCAAAAGCAGAGAGTTGCGATTGCGCGAGCATTAGCAATGAAGCCACAAATTCTATGCTATGATGAGCCGACCTCAGCACTGGATCCTGCATTACGTACCAAAGTCGGCGAAATTATTTTACAACTGAAAAACAACAATAAGATGACACAAATTATTGTTACACACGATATGGATTTTGCTCATCAAGTAGCTGATCAAATTTTCACGGTTAAAGCGTTAGATTTTAAGAAGGTGGATTAAGTGAAATGCAAACGTCTAATGGCATTATTTGCCACCATCTTTTTTACTCTTACTCTGTCTGCTTGTAGCGGTATTTCCGTTAACAGACAAGCTAACAAAGTTGACAATTGGACTCATATTAAGGATCGAGGCTATGTAGTTGTTGGTGTTGACGACACATTTGTTCCAATGGACTTTCAACAAAAAAACGGAAAACTAATCGGTTATGATGTTGACTTAGCTAATGCAGTTTTTAAATTATATGGTATCAAGGTCAGCTTCCAAACAATTGATTGGTCAATGAATACAACTGAATTAAGAAATGGGACAATTGATGTAATTTGGAATGGTTTCAGTAAAACTCCCGCTAGAGAGGCAAAAGTTAACTTTAGTAAAACCTATTTGGATACAACACAGGTCATAGTTGCACTGAAGAAAAATCACATTAACAGCATTAAAGACATGCAAAATAAAGCACTAGGCGCCCAATCTGGTTCATCAGGTTACAATGACATCATGGATTATCCAAAGGTACTTGCTAACCGAATTAAAGACCACTATCCAATTCTCTACGATTCCTTTACTAACGCCTTTATCGATCTAAACGCAGGTCGAATTGATGGCTTGTTAATTGATAGTTCGTATGCTAATTACTATATTTCGCGTCAAAAGCATCCTGAACGATTCACTGAAATTGATAGTTCTTTTCCAAAGGAACAATTTGGCGTTGGCATGCGCAAAAGTGATATAACTTTACAGCGAAAGATCAACCACGGATTAGATATTCTTGCTAAAAATGGGACATTAGACCGAATTAATCATAAGTGGTTTGCGGATAAAGCACAGTCTCCACTTCTTAAAAAGTAATTAGCTAAGCTCCTCAAGAACTTGAGCAATGCCATCATGGTTGTTATCAGAAGTCACATTTACAAATTGCTCTTTCAATTCTGCTGGAGCGTTACCCATCAAAAATGGATGCCCAACTGTTTCTAGCATTGAAACATCATTGTAGTTGTCACCAAATGCCCAACAAACAGTCAGCTTCACATTAAATTCTTCTGCCAGTTCTTTAATTCCCTCGCCTTTAGATACACCATTAACAACTATTTCTAATAAATTGGGAGCCGATTTAACTAAGACCACGTCTGGATATTCGACAGTCAGATCTTTTTGCTCTTGATCAAGTTGTTCTGGATTGCCCATAATAAGGACCTTGTGAACACCTTTAAGTTTTTCAACTTCAGCAATTGAGCTTGGTGTCGCTTTAACTTGAACAATCTGCTCCTCTTTTTTTACCAATTCAACATTATTTCCTGGGAAATAAAACCAGTCATAGCCACTATAAACATTCCAAGTAGTCTGATTATTTTTCTTTTCGATATATGAACAAATCTCAGCTGCCTCGCTTGCTTTCATGAAGCGCGAAGATATTGGCCTTCCCATTTCATCTAAGACTAAAGCGCCATTGTATGCAATCATTGGACAGTTCTTAGTTATCTGGCCAGCCACAGTCATCACTGCTTGCGGCATTCTTGCAGAAACTGGGATAAAAACATTGCCATTAATGATTTGCCGTCTAATCGCATCTCTTGTTTTAGGTGTTACTTCTAAATCCGTATTTATTAATGTTCCATCAATATCTGAAAACAACAATTTAGCCATTTTTTCTCCGACCTTCTTGTACTCATTAGCTTACTAAGATAGTTTATTTTAAAAACTATTTCCCCTTGAGGTCAATCTGTCAGAAAACTTGTTCATTCATAAATCCCACTCAAATGTAAGGCTTTTCAATATATAATTCGTATTTGCATTTATATAACAGCATGCTACACTAAAATAGTCGTTAGATGTAAATAAAACACGAACATTATTATAGTGGGAGAGATTAAATGAATTTTATAAAGAGCTACTTTCAGCTCGATAAATATAAAACCAGTGTTAAAGTAGAGTTTCTCGCTGGACTGACTACTTTTATTAGTATGTCTTACATCCTATTCGTTAATCCAAGCGTTTTGGGTGCCAGTGGAATGGACAAAGGTGCTGTCTTTACTGCAACAGCACTGGCAAGTGCATTAGGTACAGCTTTAATGGGTATTGTTGCTAACTATCCCATTGGTGAAGCACCAGCACTCGGTATCAATGCTTTCTTTGCCTATACAGTTTGTGTAGGTATGCATGTTTCATGGGAAACAGCACTAGCTGCCGTTTTCGTTGCCTCAATCATTTTTATTTTAATTACTATGTTCAAGTTGCGTGAAAAGATCATTAACGCAATCCCTGCTGATTTGAAATTTGCCATTTCATCTGGTATCGGTCTTTTCATTGCATTCTTAGGAATGCAAGACGGT
The DNA here is from genome assembly GCF_003150935.1 of Lactobacillus apis. Taxonomy (NCBI): domain Bacteria; kingdom Bacillati; phylum Bacillota; class Bacilli; order Lactobacillales; family Lactobacillaceae; genus Lactobacillus; species Lactobacillus apis. The sequence goes on from NZ_CP029476.1 coordinate 1,669,816, forward strand.
GGCCTTATTGTTGCTAATAAATCTACATTGGTTGGCCTTGGCTCACTTCATGATCCAGCTGTTTGGATTACAATTTTTGGACTTTTAGTAACCGTTGTTCTAATGATCTTGAATGTCCCAGGTGCGATTTTCATTGGTATGATTTTGGCCGCACTTTTTGGTGTTGTTACTGGTCAAATTGCTCTACCAACCAAAATCATTTCAGTTGCACCTAGTATCGCACCAACCTTTGGTCAAGCAATTTTCCATGTTAAAGATATCAATACTCTGCAAATGTGGGTTGTTGTTCTAACCTTTTTACTTGTTACTTTCTTTGATACAGCGGGAACTTTAATTGGCTTAGCTCAACAAGCTGGCTTTATGAAAGATAATAAAATGCCTCGCGTAGGTAAAGCCTTAGCTTCCGACTCAACTGCCATGATGGTCGGCTCAGTCTTGGGTACATCTCCAGTTGGCGCGTTTGTTGAATCAAGTGCAGGTATTGCTGTTGGTGGACGTACAGGTTTAACTGCCGTTTTCGTTGCTATTTTCTTCTTAATTTCAATGATTTTCAGTCCATTACTTGGTCTGTTCACTACACATGTTACGGCACCTGCTTTAATAATCGTTGGGGTGCTAATGGCACAAAACACAGCTCACATTCATTGGGATAAAATGGAAATTGCTGTGCCAGCATTCTTAATTTTAACCGGTATGCCACTTACCTACTCAATTTCAGATGGCTTGGCTCTTGGCCTTATTACTTACCCAATCTGTATGCTTGCAGCAAAACGTGGGAAAGAAGTTACTCCTATGATGTGGGTCCTCTTTGTAGTATTCATCATTTTCCTATGGGTGCTGAACTTCTAAAATAAATTATGATAAGATGAATGTGTTAAACAATCATCTTATTTTTTAACTTTTTGAAAAGAGGAGTCATGAAAACACTAGAAAAAATAGACTATAAAAAATTTATTTTTCCAGTTTTACTTGGATTAGTTTTCTGGTTTACTGCACCTATCAGACCTGCTGGGGTTACCGTCCAGGCCTGGCACATGCTTGCAATCTTTATCGCCACCATTGTTGGTTGTATTACATTACCAATTGCAATTAGTGGCGTTACACTAATCGGTTTTACATTAACAATCTGCCTTGGCCTCGTACCATTGGCCGATAAAGTAGTTAATGGTAAATTAATTGAAAAAGGTGCTATTAACGCTTTTGCTAACAGTTCAGCATGGTTAATTGTAATGGCATTTATGATCTCACGTGGAATCGTAAAAACTGGTTTAGGACGCAGAATTTCGCTATATTTTATTAAATGGTTTGGGCAAAAATCATTGGGTCTTGGCTATGCAATCGGTGCAATTGATTTAATTGTTTCACCCGCAACACCTTCCAATGGTGCCAGAGCCGGTGGTGTGGTTTATCCTTTAATTGAATCATTGGCTGAAACTTACGACTCTAAGCCAAATGATCCCTCGAGAAAGAAAATGGGAGCCTATCTAATCTTCACGGAATTTCAGGTTAACATTATTACTTCGTCTCTCTTTATGACAGCTTGTGCACCTAACTTAATTGCTGTAGCACTTGCTGGTAAAGCAGGCGTTACACTTACATGGATGCAGTGGTTTATGGCTGCACTTGTTCCTGCCGCAATCTGTCTTCTTGTAATTCCATATTTTGTTTACAAGATCTACCCACCAGAAGTAAAGGAAACTCCTAATGCTAAGGAATGGGCAAATAAGCAACTTGAGGAACTAGGTAAAGCAACACTGCCTGAAAAAATGATGGCAATTATTTTTGTAATTACCTTAGCACTCTGGATGCTTTCAAGCACACTTGGAATAGATGCAACTTTGATTGCATTCATCTCTGTTGTGTTGCTTCTCCTTACAGGTGTTCTTACTCCTAAAGATATTTTAGGTGAAACTGGTGCCTGGAACATTCTAATCTGGCTTTCTATTCTAGTTTTTATGGCTGAAAAATTAACTCAATTTGGTTTCATCGGCTGGCTTTCAACTACTATTTCAAGTAGCATGAAAGGCGGCAACTGGTTAATCACTTTGATTATCTTGGCCCTTGTATTGTTCTACACTCACTACTTGTTTGCCAGTGCAACTGCACATAACTCTGCAATGTTCTTACCACTTTTAACTGTAGCAATTGCTGCTGGAGCACCGAAGGTTATGGCTGCTCAATTCTTAGCATTGTTTTCTGCAATCATGGGTTCAACTACTCACTATTCTAGTACCGCATCTTCAGTGCTTTCTTCAACTGGTTATGTTAAACAAAGTGAATGGTGGAAGATGAGTTTTATTTTCGGTATTTTCTACATCTTAGTTTATGGAGTAATCGGACTGGGATGGATGAAAGTTATCGGCATGTGGTAATCTCAAAAGCGAGCTTGAAAGGGCTTGCTTTTTTATTTCCCAGGAAATATTATTCCAAGGCCATTTGCTTATGCTAAACTAGTTTTATTGGTTCTTTTATAAGATAGTTTTTGGAGGAAAAAATGACGACACTAGATAACGTCTTTCATTTAAACGATGCTCATACCACTATCAAACGTGAGTTAGTTGCTGCTTTAACCACTTTTGTTAGTCTCTCCTACATCCTTTTTGTTAACCCTAATATTTTACATGCAGCTGGGATTGATAAAGGTGCTGCTTTCACAGTTACTGCAGTTTCAATCGCAATTGGTTGTTTCATTATGGGCTTTGTGGCTAACTACCCCATAGCCCTTGCGCCAACACTAGGTAGTGCTGCATTCTTCGCTTACAATGTTTGTGGTGAAATGAAAATCAACTGGCAAACTGCATTAGCTGCTGTTTTAGTTGCATCTGTCTTGTTCATCTTAATCACAGTTTTAAAACTACGTGAGAAAGTAGTCGATGCAATTCCACAAGACTTAAAGTATGCTATTTCCGCCGGAATCGGTTTATTCATTGCTTTTATTGGCTTGCAAAACGGCAAACTCATCGTTAACAGCGATTCTAGCTTAGTAACTTTGGGTAAGTTTAACTCACCAGCTGTTTGGATTACACTTTTCGGGCTAACCTTAACTGTCATTTTAATGGCAATGAATGTTCCAGGTTCAATTTTTATCGGGATGGTTGTGACGGCTATCTTTGGTATTCTTATTGGTCAAGTCGAAGTGCCAAAAGCAATCATTTCAACTGCTCCAAGCATTGCCCCAACCTTTGGCCAAGCTGTTTTTCATCTAAAAGATATTAATACACCTCAGCTGTTCATGGTCGTCCTAACATTTTTACTAGTTACTTTCTTTGATACTGCAGGTACCTTGATCGGTATGACTGAACAAGCTGGAATGGTCGATCAAGATGGCAAAATTCCACGTATTGGTAAAGCCTTCGTTTCTGACTCCCTAGCAATGGTTGAAGGGGCTGTTTTGGGAACTGCCCCTCTTGGTACATCAGTTGAATCCAGTGCCGGTATTGCAATGGGTGGACGAACAGGATTAACCGCAGTTTTTGTTGGTATTTTCTTCTTAATCTCAATGATTTTTAGTCCTTTATTAGCAGTTATTCCAACTACTGTTACTGCACCCGCCTTAATAATCGTAGGTGTTTTAATGGCTGGTAACCTTAAGAAAATTAACTGGGATAAGTTTGAAATTGCTTTTCCTGCATTTTTAACAGTTATTGGCATGCCACTTACCTACAGCATTTCAGACGGTTTAGCACTTGGAATGATTGCATACCCAATCACCATGATTGCCTCTAAGCAAGCTAAAAAGGTCTCACCGATGATGTACGTGCTGTTAGTAGTATTTGTCATCTTTTTCTTGATTACAAACATGTAGCTCAATTAGACTAGCCAAAAAGCCACTTCATAATGAAGTGGCTTTTTTCTTTACGGTATTCTAGAATTTATAAAAGATGATTATTATATATTTTTCCTAGCAAAAAACCAGTCAAAGTCGAAACTTAACTGGTCTTTTTGTTACACGTGTAACACAGCTTATTTTTCTTCATACCATTCAGTGTGATATACACCGTCACGGTCATTTCTGAAGTAAGTGTGAGCACCAAAGTAATCTCGCTGTCCTTGAATCAGGTTAGCTGGAAGACTTGGGTTAAAAATGGATTCTAAATAATTAAGGGATGCGCTTAAAGTTGGAGTAGGAATGCCAGCCTTAGTTGCTAATTCAAGTACCTTACGCAATGCAGGTAAGTTCTTTTCCATTAAATCTTTAAAGTAAGGATCTTGGAACATATTATCAAGTTGTTTACCTTCGGCAAAAGCTTTTTCAATATCCTTTAGCATAGATGAACGAATGATACAGCCAGCTTCCCAAGATTGAGCAATAGCTGGATAACGCAACTCCCAGTTATATGCATCGGCTGCCATCTTTAATTGTTGGAAACCTTGAGCATAGGCAACGGCTTGGCTCAACTGCAAAGCTTTACCAAGATTATCAATTAAGTCTTCAGGAACCTCGCCTTCCCACTTAATTTCCTTACCTTCACGCGTTGTTGCCTTAGACATAAATCTGCTGATAACAGCTTCTGCAATCACACTAATTGGCACACCCAAATGTACACCGTCTTCGAGCATCCAGTTACCTGTACCCTTGTAGGAAGCTACGTTCAAGATATGATCAATGACATGATCTGGTGTTAAATCGTCTTCTTGCTTCAAAACTTCTGAGGTAATTTCACTCAAATATGCTTGAACCAGTCCCTGATTCCAATCGGCAAAAATTTCTGACATTTCATCGTTAGTTTTTCCAGCAACCTTACGCAAGATATCATAAACTTCAGAAAATTCTTGCATAATTCCATATTCGATACCGTTATGAACCATTTTGACATAGTGTCCACTACCCTCAGGTCCAATAAAGCTAACACAAGGATGACCATCATCGTTCTTAGCAGCGATTGCTTCTAAGATTGGTGCAACTTCCTTGTATGCTTTCTCGTCGCCACCAGGCATTAAAGCAGGGCCATTTAGAGCACCTTCTTCACCGCCGGAAACACCCATCCCAATAAAGTGAATGCCGTGTTCTTCCATTTCATGGAAACGCCGATTAGTATCGTGGAAGTTTGAATTACCACCATCAAGTAAAATATCGCCTTTATCAAGCAATGGTAACAACTTTTGCAAGGTTTCATCTACTGGCTTACCAGCCATAATTTGAATCAAAATTTTACGTGGCTTTTCAAGCGAATTAACAAATTCTTCCCAAGAATAAGTTGGTTTTAGCTTATCATCCTGATATTCTGCAAAAGCATCAACTTCTTTTTTATCGATACTAAAGCCTGAAACGGAGAAGCCACTATTTCTAACATTTAAAGCTAGGTTTTTACCCATGACGGATAAACCAATAATCCCGAACTGTTGCATATATATTCCTCCATCGTTCAAGTTCATACTCTATTATTATACTTGTAAGAAAGTAAAAAAGCGAAACTTTCAAGAGTCTCGCTTTTTTGAGTTCTAATATTAAATATTAGTGTGCTGAAGCACCTGAAGTTGTATCAGGTTCTTCTTCTGGTTCAGGTTCTTCCTCTTCAGCTTCGGAAGCGCCTGAAGCAGCGTCTTCAACCAAACCATACTTGTCAGCAAAGTAGCTGAATGGCTTCAATGCTTCTGCTTGATACTTCTTAACGAATTCAGGATCATCAAGTGTATTCAATTCAGTTGAGTAAGGCATGTCATGAGTGAACTTGATGTCGATTAACATTGGTCCATCCATTTGCTTGAATTCCTTAACTGCGTCTTCGAATTCCTTCTTAGTACGTACAGTTACACCCTTAACGTTCATACCTTCAGCAACTAGTGCCCATTCGTTATTAGGCATAATAACACCTGATAATGGTTGGTGTGATTCATCAACTTGTTCTGCTTCGATGAAACCTAAAGTGTCATTAGTGAAGACAACGTTTAAGATGTGCATGTTGTAACGAGCTTCAGTCAATAATTCTTGACTCATCATTGCAAAGCCACCGTCACCACTCAAGTTCCAAACTTCGCGTTCTGGGTGTGCAGTTGCAGCAGCGATTGCAGCTGGAGAGCCAAAGCCCATAGTTGCGTACAAACCTGAAGTTGCCCAAGTTTGTTCATCGTGCAAGTTTACCAAACGTTGGAAGTCAATGTTGATGTTACCAACATCAATAGCAAATTGTGCATCAGCATCAGCATATTTGTTGATGATGTCAAAGATTGGTTCACGGCGAACTGGCATTTCGTCTGAGTCATCAAAGCTGTGCTCCCAGTCTTCCCAGTTTTTACGGTCAGCCATTGCAGCCTTGTAAAGTGGTGATTCTTCACGAGCTTCACCAGCATCAATCATAGCTTGCAAAGTCTTAGCACCGTCAGCCAAAATTGGAACATCTACTGCGTGACGCTTACCTAATTTTTCTGAGTCAACATCAATTTGAACAACCTTAGCCTTTGGATCAAAGAAGAATACTGAGAATGGTGAGTCGTTACCTACCCAAATAACAGCATCTGCGTGTGTTTGAATATCGTCACTTGGCTTAGGAGCAACACGACCAATTGAACCCATGTATGCTGGGAATTTGTCTTCAACAATACCCTTAGCCATAACTGAAGACATCAATGGAGTCTTGAATTTTTCAGCGAACTTCTCTAAAACGTCGCCGTGACCCTTCATACCTAAACCATAGTATACAACTGGGTTTTTAGCTTCTTCAAGAATCTTAACAGCTGCGTCGATTTCTTCTTTCTTAGGAGCTGCGTAATTAGGGATAGCTTGCAATGAATTGTAAGTTACACGGAAGTTATCGTTAATCTTTTCCCAACCAAAGTCTTTAGGAAGGATTAAAACAGCTGGACCCTTCTTAGCATAAGCTTGACGAAGAGCTTCATCCATCATTGATGGAATTTGATCTGCGCGCTTAATTTGGTGGTTCCAAACAGCAACGGGATCGAACCAAGGCTTTTCATCGAAAGCTTGGAAGAAGTCCATGTCTTGACGACTAGTAGGGACGTTAGCAATGATAGCTACCATTGGAACCTTGTCGTACTTAGCATCGTATAAACCGTTCATTAAGTGAACGGCACCAGGGCCGGCTGAACCAAAACATACACCAGCTTGACCAGTGAATTTATATTCAGCTGCAGCAGCTAAAGCACCAGCTTCTTCGTGCCGTACTTCAATATACTTTAATTTTCCCTTAAAGTCGTGGATAGCATTCATAGTTGAGTCGAATGAACCGCCTGGGAAACCATAGATATGATCAATATGCCAGTCCAATAAAACTTGGAGCATAGCATTTGCGCCATTAATTTTTGCCATTTTTAAAGTGCATCTCCTTAAATACATTTACTTACATACTGTATTAAAACATATAATTTCACAATTTCAAGTGAGTAAAACCAACGTGGTAAGTGAGATGTAAGCGCTGTGCAAAAATATTAACTTCACAAAGATGTCACTGAAAATTGTCATTTTAAGATAACAGCAATAATTAAATTTGTGATTCTCTGATCATTCCACTATTTTTTGTGAATTTTTTTGATTTATTCTCTTTCGAAAAAATATTTTTGTTTCTTGAATTTTTTACAAAAATTACTATTTAATTTTTGAATAGCGACCATTTTGCACGTAAACGCTTAAAATGGCAAGATCAGCTGGATTGACACCTGAAATTCGCTCAGCTTGTGCGAGAGTCTCTGGTCTAATTTTCTCAAACTTTTCTCGTGCTTCCGTTGCTAAACCTTCGATTGCCTGGTAGTCAATATCAACAGGAATCTTCTTAGCTTCTTGACGATGTAATCGATTAATTTGTTGCTGTTCCTTTTTAATGTAGCCCTCGTATTTAACATTAATTTCAATTTGTTCCTTGACATAGCGCTCATTGGAAATGTGCTCTTGGGTTAATTTTTCAATGTCGTCAATCTTGACTTTTGGTCTACGCAAAAAGACATCAGCTTTGACCCCAGCCTTTAGCTTCTCCTCGCCAATACTTGCAAGATAATCTTGCACTTCTTCATTTGGATGAACGGTTATTGATTTAACTGCGTGCTCCGCTTGAATAATCTGCTCTTTTTTAGCTAAAAACTTGGAGTATCGTTCTTCAGAAATTAGTCCTAATTGGTAACCGTAATCGGTTAGGCGCAAATCGGCGTTATCATGACGCAAAATTAAGCGATATTCAGCTCGAGAAGTTAATAGCCTGTATGGCTCCTCGGTCCCTTTTGTAACTAAATCATCGATTAAAACACCAATATATGCTTCATCCCTGCCTAAGGTAAAGCCAGACTGGCCAGATGCTCGTAAAGCAGCATTGATTCCAGCAATAAGTCCCTGACCAGCTGCTTCTTCATAACCAGAGGTACCGTTCATTTGTCCAGCTGTAAAGAGATTCTTGATATTTTTAGTTTCTAGTGTGTGCTTCAGTTGCCATGGGTCAATTACATCATATTCAATTGCATAGCCTGGGCGCATCATTTCAGCATCTTCAAGTCCAGCTACAGTGTGTAACATCTCAAGCTGAACTTCTTCTGGCATTGAAGTTGAAAAGTCACCAACATAGACTTCTTCGGTGTTTTTTCCCTCTGGCTCCAAAAAGATTTGGTGCCGTGGCTTATCCGCAAAGCGAACCACTTTGGTTTCAATCGAAGGACAGTAACGTGGTCCCACACCCTTGATTTCACCTGTAAACATTGGTGAGCGGGTCAGATTATCATTAATAATTTTGTGCGTGTAGCGGTTGGTATAGGTCATCCAGCAGGATACCTGATCTTTGAGGTAATCTTCATCCTTACTTTCATATGAAAAATGACGCGGAACCTGATCTCCGGGCTCTTCTTCAGTTTTAGAATAATCAATTGTTTTGCTGTTTACTCTAGGAGGAGTACCAGTCTTAAAACGGCGTAACTTGAAACCTAACTTCTCCAGATTTTCAGACAATTTAATTGCTGGAATGGTGTTGTTAGGGCCAGAAGAATAATTTAATTCACCAATATAAATTCGTCCACGCGCTGATGTTCCGGTCGTTAGAACCACACTTTTAGCATGATATCTAGCACCGGTATTGGTTACTACTCCTTGGCAGACACCGTCTTCAACCAATAACTCGTCAACTGTTGCCTGACGCAAAGTTAAATTAGGTGTTTTTTCAATTACACGCTTCATTTGTTCATGATATTGCCACTTATCAGCTTGTGCACGTAAAGCCTGAACTGCAGGTCCCTTACCCGTATTTAGCATTCGCATCTGAATATAAGTAGCATCAATATTCTTACCCATTTGGCCACCAAGTGCGTCAATTTCACGCACAACGGTTCCTTTTGCAGGACCACCAACAGATGGATTACATGGCATAAAAGCCACCATATCTAAGCTGATCGTTAATAGTAATGTCTTTTGCCCCATTCTAGCACTTGCCAATGCAGCCTCACAGCCGGCATGACCTGCACCAACAACAATTACGTCGTAAGCATTCGAGTCATAGCTTTTAATCATTTTTACACCTATTTTCCTAAACAAAATTGACTAAACAACTGGTTTACCAGCTCATCAGGGCTGCTTTCTCCAGTAATTTCACCTAAAGTATCCCAGGCACCATTAAAATCTATTTGTGCAATATCAATTGGAACATCAATTTCTAGTGCCTTAATTACTTCATTGAGTTGCGCTTTGGCCTTTTCCAATAAGCCTGACTGACGCTGATTGGTAACCAATACTTGATCATTTGAATTTTCAATCCCATTGAAAAAGAGTTCTTTAATTGCTTGCTTCAATTGATCAAGATTTTTTTGCTGTAGAACTGAAATCGCAATTACTTTACTGCCAGTCAATTGCTTGATTTCATCTACCGTTACCTTTTGGCCTAAATCGGTTTTATTCAAAAGGACAATTCGCTTCTTATCATTAGTTGCATCAATCAAAGCATGATCTTCAGCAGTTAGAGGCTTACTTGAATCGAATAATAGTAATACCAAATCTGCCTTAGCTAGTGCTTTTCTTGAACGTTCGACACCAATTTTTTCAACTTTATTATCGGTATCACGAATACCAGCTGTATCGATCAATTTCAGTGGCACTCCTTCCACTGAAACATATTCTTCTAGAGTATCACGAGTCGTTCCCGCCACATCCGTTACAATGGCTGTATCGCTCTTAGTTAGATAATTGAGCAAAGAAGACTTACCGACATTAGGCTGACCAATAATTGCAGTCGCTAAGCCATTACGTAACGCCGTTCCTTCTGCAGCAGTTTTAAGCAGGGCATCTATTTCTGATATGACAGTCTTTGACGTTGCAATCATTTGCTTAGCCGTTACGGTATCGGCATCATATTCAGGATAATCAATGTTAACCTCAACGTTTGCTAAGACGTTTAAAATTTCTTGGCGCATCCCTTGGATTTTTTCTAACAATCCACCTTCAAGCTGTTTTTCCGCAACTTGGCGTGCTCGGTCTGTCTTAGCTCTGACAACATCCATCACGCTTTCAGCTTGGGTTAAATCAATTCGCCCATTAACAAATGCACGCTTGGTAAATTCACCAGGGTCAGCCATTCGGGCACCAGTTTTTAATAGTAACTGCAAAATCCGATTGGTAACGACAATACCTCCATGACAGTTGATCTCAACTATGTTTTCACGTGTAAAAGTTTTAGGTGCGAGCATAACTGAAACCATTACTTCATCAATAACTTCTTTATTTGCGGGATTAATGATGTGTCCATAATGAATGGTATGACTTGCAGCCTTGGTCAAATTGCCGCCCTTAAATACTTGATTGGCAATTTTAACTGCATCTTCACCAGACATTCTAACAATCGAAATTCCACCTTCACCAATTGGAGTTGAAATCGCTGCAATCGTATCAAATTCTGTTAAAGTTTGCGCCATGATATTTTCCCCTTTTCAATAAAAAAAGCGCATTATAACACCATGAATAAACCATGATGTATAAAGCACTTTGACTACTTTATCTAAATCACTTTAGATTGAATATTTACTTTTTATTACGCTTTAACCGTTTATATGTCTTACGCAGTTTACGCTTACGCTCGCGTTCAGCTTCAGCTTTTGCTTCCTGCTCACGACGATATTTAATTGGGTTTTGTAAAATAAACGTTTGTACTACTTGGAAGAGGTTAGAAACTACCCAGTATAAAACAATTGCTGATTGGAAATAGATTCCCATCACACCAACCATAATTGCCATACCATAAGTCATAATCTTCGACGAGAAGTTTTGTGACTCCTTCGGAGTTGATAATTGACTGATATATGTCGACAAGAAAGTTAGAACCATCGATAAAATCGGCATAATAAAATACTGATCTGGTTTACCTAAGTCCATCCACATAAAGTGACCAGTCATCAATTGTGGTGTTTGCGCAATCGCACCATACAATGCAAGCATAACCGGCATTTGAATTAGTAGTGGCAAGCAACCAGCATAAGGATTAATTCCTGCTTCTTTATAAAGCTTGTTGGTTTCTTGTGAAAGCAAAGTTCTCGATTCAGTATCGTTACCAGGATATTTTTTGCGCAATGCATCAATTTCTGGCTGAATACCTTGCATCTTAGTTGTACTCTTAATTGAAATAGCACTTAGTGGGTACACAATTATACGTACAATAATGGTAAAGATAATAATTGCCCAACCATAATTATTGCCAATAATCTTAGCAAGCCATAGTAAAAACGTTGACATGTAGTAAATAACCCAACGATTCCACCAGTTGCCGCTAGTATGCGAAATAGGTGCAGGCTTGTTACTTGTCGCACAGCCTGTTAAGACGACAGCGACCATCATTACTGTAAGCACAATAAGTATTCGCTTGACATTCTTTTTAGTTAAAATGTCTTTCACTCTAATCTTCCTCAACTTTATCTGGTATCTCTTCTATGATATTAGCCAAAATGAGTGCATGAAGCAGGTTCTTCCGAATTTCAGTCATACTAAAATCACGGACATACGGGCGCGCAATCACTAAAAAATCGATTTGCGGTTCAATTCTTGCTTTGTTTTCAGTAAGCACTGCACGAATATAACGCTTGAGTCGATTTCTGACTACAGCCGTATGACCGACCTTTTTACCGACAGAAATACCTACCCGAAAGTGAGCATTTTCTGGCTTCTCTATTTTATAGATAACAAAGGCCCGATTTGCTACTGAATTACCAGATTTAAAAACTCGTTGAAAATCATTTTCTGTTTTAACTCGATAAGACTTTCTCAAAACGCTTCATTCCACTCTTTGATATTAAAAAAACCACTGGGATTTCAGTGGTTTAAGCAGATAAGACTTTTCTACCCTTTGCACGGCGTCTAGCCAAAACCTTACGGCCGTTTGATGTGCTCATACGCTTCATAAAGCCATGAACGCGTGAACGGTGACGCTTTTTAGGTTGGTAAGTTCTTTTAGTTGTCATTAAACTACACCTCCATTTTTAATATGCTAACTGCACAATTTAGTATCTAGAATACCATGATTAAAGTAAAAAACCAAGGAAAAACTAAAAAAGATGTCGTAAATTACCAATTTAGGGATAATTTGTTACTTAGTTTAAGCTGCCCAACGCAAGCTTGTTGTTTGAGCAAGTCCTGATCCATCAATCTTTCGAAACCAAATTATTGCCGTAAACAAGATAAAAAGAATAGAAAAAACAATATTGGTATTACGATATGGATGCTTCGTGATTAAATCATTTCCTAAACTTTATCTGGTATCTCTTCTATAAACTAGACTCCAATATGTGCTAGTTACAAAATTTAAATACCAGGATTAAAGTAAAAAACATCTAAGAACTTAAATTATTTGCTTCTACCCTTTATTAGTTGTTCGCAACCTAACCTACCTTAGGAAAATTTACACTAAATCTTCTTTTGAAATTTCAAGTGATGGGTAGTGGCCAAGAGACGGTAGAAAAGTATCCAATGGGCAACTATATACCATGTAATAGGCTTCATCATCATTAGTAGCATTAAGTTCATAATACTTTTGCTCAGCTTTTTTAGAATCATCAGTAACATAAACCACGCCGACCACTCCTACTTTTTCAGTATCAGCTGTTTCTACATATCCTTTTAGAATAATCTTCAAGTTACCATCATCTTGTAATGCCATTTTTAAATAATCTTTATCGTTCATAAAAAATCCTCCTTTTATATAGGTTGACTCACTTAAGAAACAGCATACCAAGCCAACGGTAAAATGACTAGAAATATTTAATGCTCCGCACTTAAAACCATTTGCTCAATAATTGCATTTAAGTCAAAGAAACCTAATTAATGATTAATCAGCCAAATTCCAAAATTATATCTCGTGCATCCTAAGTCAGTTTCACTCT